>PKFB01000039.1 GCA_002919305.1 Actinomycetales bacterium | reverse complement strand
TGGCGGGTGGTCGGTTGCAGCGGCCGGTGTCGGGGATGCCGCGGCCGGTGCCGCCGATGTCTCGTCCTGGGATGCCGCCGACGCGGCCTGCGGTGACCCGGCCTACTCCTACGGCTGGCCCGGTGGGGATGCGTCCGGCGCCGATGCGGCCGGCTCCTGGTCCTACGGCGGTGTCGGCGCAGCCGCCGACGCGGCCTCGCCCGCCTGCCAGTGGTGGGCCGGCTGCCGCGGCGCCGGTGAGTTCGCCGCCGCGGGTGTCTACGCCTCCGGTGCCGCCGCGTCCGGGGCCGTTGCCGCCGCGTTTGACAAATCCGATGCCGCCGCCGCGGCCGACGTCGGTGCCGCCGGCGACGCCGATGCGGCCTCCTGTTGAGCAGAGCCGCCCGTGGTACCAGGAGCCGTCGGTGGTGTTCACGTTGGTGGTGGCGGTTGCGTTGGTGGTGGGGTTCATCGTGTTGCTGGTGGCTTTGCTATCCAACTAATCCCCGGTGGTGCCTGGCGTGTTACAGGACACGCCAGGCGGTTTTTTTTAAAGACTGCTGTGGTGTGGTGAGCCCAGGGTGGTGGGTGGGGTTTGGGTTGCGGTGTGAGGGTGTTGCGTGGCTGGTGGGGCCCGGGTGCCCGGCGGTGGGCGTGGGCCGGTGCGGGAGGGGCAGGGCTGAGGTTGGGGAGGGCGGCGGGCGGCGTGCTTTGAGGGCTGGGACGGGTTCTGGCGTATCCCTGCCGGGTGAGCGGATCAGGCCTATGGTCAACAGAAGGGAGTGTGATCCGGTTCACTTTAAGGAGGTGTGTCGTGACTGTGAGGGATTCATCTGCACGGCACCCCCAGCCTGGGAGTAGTCAGCCGTGGCTGCATCAGAAGGGCAGTGAGATTCAGCAGTTCGGCACAGTGCGGCAGTTTCCAGTCGGTTTGTCGTATGAGACCAGGATGTATTCGTGTGAGCGGCTTAATCAGATTCTGGCCGACACGCAGGTTTTGTACAGCTTGTATAAGAAGCATCACTGGTTGATGCGGGGAGCGACCTTCTATCAGCTGCATCTGTTGTTGGATAAGCACGCGAGCGAGCAGCGGGAGATCATCGACGCGCTTGCTGAGCGGGTGCAGACCCTCGGTGGTGTGGCGGTGGGGGATCCGCGGCATGTCGCTGAGATCACCGTGATTCCGCGGCCCCCGGATGGCGCTGAAGAGGTGCCGGCCATGTTGTCACGCCTGTTGGAGGCGCACGAGACGATTCTGGTGGCGGCGCATGATGCGGCGTCTCGGACCGCTCAGATGGGGGATGACGGCACGAACGATCTGTTGGTGTCGCAAGTGATTCGTGTGGGGGAGTTGCAGGCGTGGTTCTTGGCTGAGCACCTGGTGGATACGCCGTTGGTGCACGTGTAAAGGGGCAGGTAGCGACGTCATCGTGAACGGATGGTGACGGCAGGTGGGGGCGTGCGCGGGATCACCGTGGTACCTGGTGGGCATCTCTTGAAGTGAGAGCGCTCTCCCAGGTGCGATCGCGCTATGCGCTCTACCACCCCTGCCCCCACCGTCGTCTCTCCTCATGTTTTAAGTGCCCGTACGGCCGTGGCCGTGGTGTTCGGCTTGAACGGTCTGGCGTTAGCGTCGTGGTTTTCTCGGGTGCCGGCCGCGCGGGAGGCTCTTGAGCTGAGTGCGGGTCAGCTGGGGCTGCTGTTGTTGACCTCCTCTGTGGGGGCTGTGCTGGCCCTGCCGGTGGCCGGTATGGTGACGCACCGCCTGGGCACTGGGCGTGCGGTGATGACCGCGGTCGTTCTCGCGGCGACCGGGTTGACGCTGTCCGGTGTGGGGGCGGCGGTGTTTGAGGCCCCCATCATGGTGGGGGTTGGCCTGTTTTTGCTTGGTTACGGCTGCGGCACCGGCGAGGTCGCCATGAACGTGGAGGGTGCCGCGGTTGAACGTCGACTGGGCCGGACGATCATGCCGCGGTTTCATGCGGCGTGGAGTTTGGGCACGGTGGCCGGTGGGGTGATCGGCGCGGGGTGTGCCCAGGTGGGATTGTCAGTTGCCGCGCATCTGATATTGGCGGCGGCGGTGACGCTGGTCGGCACGTTAGCGGCGGCGCGTCGGTTTTTGCCTCCTGACCCCGAGCAGGTCACGACGCAGGCCCGCGGCGGCGGCGCCCAGCTGTTGGCGGCTTGGCGGGAGCCACGCACCTTGCTGATTGGTTTGTTGGTGTTGGTGATGGCGTTCACCGAGGGAACCGCCAACGACTGGCTGGCGGTGGCGTTTGTGGATGGCCATGAGGTGTCTGAGGCGGTTGGTGCGGCGGCGTTCGCGGTGTTCGTGGCGGCGATGACTCTAGGACGGACCGTGGGCACCGTGGCGCTTGACGCGTGGGGGCGGGCGCCGGTGTTGGCGGCCACCATTGTGGTGGCTGCGGTGGGGGCCGCGGTGGCGGTGCTTGCCGGCTCCTGGATGTTGGCCCTGGTGGGGGTGGTGTTGTGGGGGTTGGGGGCGTCGCTGGGGTTCCCGGTGGGGATGAGTGCCGCCGCGGACGAGGAGCAGCGTGCTTCTGTGCGGGTCAGTGTGGTGGCGGCGATCGGGTATACCGCGTTTTTGGCGGGGCCGCCTTTGGTGGGGTTGCTCGGTGACCGGTTCGGTGTGTTGCGGGCGTTGCTGGTGGTGCCGATTCTGCTGATGCCGGCCTTGGTGCTGGTGCCGGCTACCCGGCAGCCACGTCAGTAGCGGCGGTGGCCGGGCCCGCTGCGGTGGTGGCCCGACGCGTCGGGCCACCACCGGGGAGGCCTGTTGGTGGTCAGTCCTGGCTCCAGAAGCGGGCCAGGGAGCTGATAGCTGGGTCCTCGGAGGCGGCCAGGTCAGTGAGCGCCTGAGGAGAGTCGGTGGTCTCCTGACCGTCGTAGGCGAGGAGATCAGCCACAGGGGGTGCGGTGGCGGTGTCGTCGGGTGGCTGGTAGCCCGGGTCTGGTTCGGCGGTGTCGTCGCCCAACAGGAGCGGGTCACTCCACGGGAAGCCATCGACCGGTTCAGGGGCCTGCACATCCAGCGCGGGCGGGAAGAGGGTCTCCTGCCAGGAGGCGTCATCGCCGAGCGGGTCGAGGTCCGGGTCGGTGCCCGGTACCGGCTCGTCGACCTCGGCTGACGTGTCGTCGAGGTCCGCGTCGTCGGTGACGACCTCGTCGGTCTGCCCGTCCTCGGGGTATAGGTCATCGGCGACGTCCTCGGCGTACTGATCGTCGACGAAGTCCCCGGTGTCGCCGGAGTCGTCGACGAGGTCCGCCTGGTCGGTGTCGTCGTCGAAACCGTCGACCGGTTCCGGGGTCAGCTCGGTGTTGTCGAAGCTGTCGGTGTCATCGATTGGTGAGTCTGGCTCCGGTCCGGTCGGGTCGGTGGGATCTGAGCCGCCGGTCAGATCCTCCGGGGTAGGTTCCTCGTACTCGGCGGCGGGCCAGTCTTCTGGCGGTTCATCGTGGTCCATGGCTGTGTTCCATCCATCCCGTTATCTGGCCCGCTGGTCGGGCACCTTCCGGCGCTGTGGGTCAGTGAGCGTCCTTCTTCGGCGCCGGTACCAGCCCGCGCGCCTTGACCAGCACCTCATCGATCTTGTTGATCCGTGCTTTGTACGCCTCACGTTGTTTGGCGAGTTCGGCTTTACGTTTCTGCCGGATGGCTTTGTCTTCGGCCATCGCCCGGTCCATGGCCGCGACTTGCGCGTCCAGTTGCTGGACTCGGCGTTCGATGGCGTCGTCGAGCGCCAGGGTGAGGGCGTACTGCAGGTCTGTGAAGCGTTGCAGGACCTCATCGTTGAGGGCTGCACGGGATTCACTCATCACTTCCCGCAGCCACTGTCGGGCTTGAGCGCGGTCATTTTGAACCTTACGTCGCCAGAGCAAGAACGCACCTGCGGCCAAACCGAGGCCTACGCCGATCCCTGGGATCAGCAGGCCACCGGCTAATGAGCCTCCCAGGCCGGCTGCTGACGCTCCCGCCATCGCGCCTCGACCCGCCATCATCGCGGTTCCTGCGCTGGACATGACCACCAGTGCGGTGTCCCCGCCTCCGCCTTCCCGGCGGGGCTTGGTGCTGAGGGCCAGTCGGAGGCGCGCGTTGAGGCGCCGCAGCACATAGTGCAGTTCCTGCGGGCTGAATACTTGGGCCAACACCCGCTGCCCGATCATCCGGAACCGGTACTCCAGTTCGGCTGACAGGCGGACCGACAGGGCGTGCAGGGCCCGGTCGACGTCATTGGGGAGCTGCTTGAGGTCACCCCGGTCGGCCTTGTCGATTTGGGTGAGGAACTGCTCTTGGAGTTTGCTGAAGTAGACCCGGAGCCGGCCGGTCGCCTCCACCTTGGCCCGGTTGGTTTCGGTGTTCAGCGCCAGGGACCATTGCCGGGACTCGGTGCGTTTCCGTGAGGCGATCTTGGCGCGTTCGGCTTTCAGGCGTTCGGCTGCGGCTGGATCCGGGTCGGCGGCTTTCATCTCCTCGGCGGTTTGCAGATCCAGACGCACGAACTCGCTGCGGATGGAACGCAGCACGTTGGCTGACTTCAGCAGGTGCCCCCGTGAGGCCAGTTTGATTAACGCGTGCTGCAGGTCGGCGACCCGGGACTCTTTGACCAGTTCAGCGGCGGCGTTTTGCGGCATCCGCATCGCCAGTTCCGCCAACCGGGAGGAGACCGGGTAGAACGGTGCGCTTCCAAACCGGGGGGCGTGTGCTTTCAGCAGCGCCACGTTGTCGTCCAGGATGGTGCGCCACCCCGGGTAGGCGTCGATTTTGGTGAGGGCGAACAGCACCAGGTTGACCCGTTTGCTGGCCTCGATGAGGAAGTCCATCTCCGGTTTGGAGAAGGGGGAGGAGGCGTCCACCACGAACAGCAGCACGGTGGCGCGGGAGACGGCGTCCAGCGCGATCTCGGCGTGTAGGGAGTCCAGGCCGCCCACGCCTGGGGTGTCCACCAGGCTGATGTACTGCAGCAGAGGCGCGGAGTGGTGGATCACGATGCGGCGGGGTGGACGCATGCCGTCCGGCAGGGATCCCAGCACGGTGCCCCAGTCGCGGATGTCCTCGATCCGCAGCGAGATCGGGTCTTCCCGGCCGGGCACGTACGCCTGCGCGCCGTGGGTGGTGGAGTGGACAAACTCCAGGTAGGAGCTGGTCGCTACGGCCGCGTCGACCGGGGACAGGTTGGGGACCCCGATGAGGGCGTTGGTCAGCGAGCTTTTGCCGCGTTTGGTTTCACCGACCACCACGATCGTGGGGCGGGTCTCCTCCCGGCGGCGCAGCGCGTCCAGGTCGGAGGCGGCGTCCGGGTCGATGCGGCGTAGCTGCGCCAGGCTGTTGTCCACCGCCGCCCGCAGCATCTTTTCCAGTTGCGCGACGGTGAGGCCTGCGGGTTTAGCGGCGGGTTTCCCTGCAGCGGGTTTGGTCGGTGTCGGGGCACTCATCGGCTGGCCTCCCGGTAGACGGTGACGACGGGGGCGCGGAGCACTGTGCCGCGGTCGACATAGCCGGGTACCTCAACCGCGGCGATTGTGCCGACCAGAGACGGGTCGGAGGTGACGACCGATCCGCCTGCCTCATGGTGGGCCGGGTCGAACCGGACCCCGGTGGGGGAGACGGTGGTCACACCCACCTCCTGCAGGGCCCAGCCCAGCCGGTCAGCCAGGGCCTTGCTGGTGGCGCGATCCCGGACGTAGATGGCCGCCTGAATCAGGGTGGCGCGTTCCTTTTCGGCCCGTTCAGTACGCGCGGCCAGGTCAGGGTCGGTGGGGACCGTCGTGGTGCCGCGGCGGCGGACGAACAACAGGCCGGTGACCGCGCCACCGGCTACAGCCGCGCCCAGGAAGCCAGCCAGGGCCGTGGAGGTGGAGAAGCTGCTGTCTTCGCAGCCTGACGACTGCGCCGCCAGGGGAACCATGATGGCGTTTTGCGCGGTGATGGGTTCGGCTGACTGGCCGGTCCCGGGTTGCTCCGGCTCCTGCTCTTCAGGGTCGGTGGCGGGCTGTTCGTCGTTGCCTTCAGGTTGACTGGGTACCTGGTCCTGGTCTTGCTGCTGGTCTTGGCTGTCTCCTTCCCCGGACCCGTCGGCGGGGGGTGGGGTCGTGTGATCGGGGTCCTGGGCTGGGCTGCTGGGGGTGGGTGCCTCCACGGTCTGGCACTCCGGCGCCCCCACCACGCCGGTGAGCAGGCCGGTGAGCACCGCGAAGATGAGGGTCAGACCCGCGGCGGTGGCGCGGAGGCTACTGGTCGACATCGGCGCTCCTGGTGTTACGCGGGATGTGATCTTTCGGGATGGGGGTGAGGCCGGCGCCTCAGGTGTATCTCACCTGCCCACGCAGTTGCTGCGAGAGCAGGTAAAACCCACGATGCGCGACGTGCGCAACCCGGGCTTGGGCCGGGCTGGCGCCGGCCACCGCGAACGCCCGCCAGCGGGAGGCCGCATCCAGGGCGGCCTTGGCCAGTTGCGGCGCCGGCACACCGGGCATCCCGAGGATCCAGGCGGGGTCGTTGGACAACGCCAAGCGGGTCAGTTCGATCTCCATCTGCTCGGGGAGGTCCACGGCGCCGGTGCTGACCAGCTGAGCTACTTCCAGCAGCTTGAGTCGGTGGTACTCCGGTCGCTGGATCAACCGTTCGATCGCGTCACGCAGCAGTTCCCGGTCGGCGGGGCGTTCAGCGTGATTGGCGATCTTTTCCAAAGTGGACAGTGCCCATCCGGCTTTGATGGCGTCGCTGCGCCAGCGGAACGCCTGGTCAAGCGTTTCCCGTAGCCGGGGGAACCCTGAGGCGAGGAACAAACGGCGGACCAGGTCACCGGTGGCCAGGTTGGGTTCGTCCACCAGGGCGGCCACTGCGAAGTTGATGCCGTACAGGTCCAGCAGCCGCAGGAGCCGTTCGCGTTGCTCCCGGGAGATCGGGCAGTCACGGCTGGTGAACAGGTCCACTGAGGCGAGCAGGACCGCCCGTTCCGCCTCAGGGAGCCGGGCTAGTTCCCGCAGCGCTTCGCAGTCGGCGGCGGTCAACCGGCCGGCCTCGGTGGTTTCGGCCAGCAGACCGATCACCGGGACCACGTCGGAGACCGCCCGGCGCAGGATCCGCGCCTGCGCCTCTGCTAGCGGTCCCGCCACCGGCCAGGGGTCGCCCCCGCCGGCCAGTTTGTCCACTTTGTTGAACAGTCCCAGTGAGTTGATCGGGTTGCTCGACAGCCGGGAGGAGATCGACCGGAACGCCTCCAGCGCCTCCACGTCATCGGCCCGCACTGACTGGGTGAACACGTAGATGATGGCTTCGGCCCCTGACAGCGCTCCCGCGGAGTCAGGGTCCAGGTCATCGTCGAACAGGAAACGCTTCGTTTCGTCGCTGATGGGCGCGTTGGTCGACGACAACCCGGGAGTGTCCACCACGGTCAGATCGCGCAACCGGTCACTGGTGAGCGTGACGTCGATGTACCCGATCTCACCGCGGGGGACATTCAGCCGCTGCGGGATCATCCCGGACTCATCCAGCGGATGGCTTACCCGGGTCCCATCACGCCGAACCACGTCGACCCGGTCAGCGGTGCCGTACCGGAACTGGGTGACCAGCCGGGTGCATTCGCCGACCTCGGTCTGCGCGACTCGCCGTCCGATTAATGCGTTGACCAAAGTGGACTTACCGGACTTCAGTCGTCCGGCGATCGCCACCCGCAGCGGCTGCCCGAGCCGTCTGCGCACGTCCTCTACCGCGGCGCGGGTACTACCTCCAAGCCGGTGGCCGGTCTCAGCGCAGAGACCGGCCACTCCGGAACTAAGGGGACCTGCAACCATGGCCCTCAGGCGTTGGTGTAGGGGTCGGTTCCGCCGTCCGTACCGGGGGTGGTGGTGTCGAAGACACCGTCACCGTCGGAGTCGGTGGTGATCAGCTCAGCTGAGCCGTCCTCGTCCATGTCGACCATGACAGTGTCGGCGACGCCGTCACCGTCGGTGTCGGTGGTCAGGGTGTCCACGCGGCCGTCAGCGTCGGTGTCGACGCCGATGGTGTCGATGACGCCGTCACCGTCGGTGTCGAAACCGAGCTGGTCGACCACGCCGTCACCGTTGGTGTCGTACTGCGCCATGTCCAGGACGCCGTCACCGTCGGAGTCCAGGTAGGCGGTGTCCAGGACACCGTCGCCGTCAGAGTCCTCGTTCACCACGTCGATGACGCCGTCACCGTCGGTGTCGCCGCCGACGTAGTCAGCGACACCGTCGTGGTCGGTGTCGATGGTGATCGCGCTCCGGCCGTCGCCGTAGGTGACAACGCTGACGTCGTCGACGATGCCGTCACCGTCGAAGTCGGTGTCCGTGATGGCGACAGAAACGTCTGTCGTGGTGTCCTCATAGGAGGTGTCGTCGGCCGCCGGCTCTTCCGTCGTGGCATCCACATCGAAGTCGCTCATCGTCGCCGAATCCTTTCCTAAGTGAACTCAACAGCTATGTCGGTTTTCTGTCGGCCGGTTGCGATGGCCGGCGTCGACACTCACCACAGTACGAATATCCTGCCCGGCAGAGGATCACAGATTCGTGCCACCTTGTGGGGGAGGGAACCACGTGCGCGACGAGCCTGGCAGCGGGCCGTCCACTACGCCAGCGGACGCGGTCGAGCAAGCGTCCAGCAGGGAGACGGCTACAGACGGTGATCGTCTGATCGCTGAGGTCGCGGCTCGGCTGGGACGCCCGGGGCTCGTCGTGCTCACTGGTGTTCCCGGCAGTGGTTTGACGACCGCGTTGCGTAAGGTTGCGGCGGCTTTCCGTGGGCCGGTGTTCATCGGTGGCGGCTTAGCGATCCTGCGTACGACGCCTGGGTTAGCGCTCTCCCGGGCGGTGCGCGCCCGGCTACCGGTCAATGACCAGGCTTTGACGGTGGAGGCGGTGCGGTCCCGGGTTCGGGGCGGACTATTAATAATTGACGATCTTCAATGGGTCGATTCGTTGACATTAAGCGCTCTACCCGCTATTGCCACGCACTGTCGGGTGTTGGCGGCGCTGCGTACCCCTCATCCATTACCGGCTGAGGGAGAGCGGCGGTTGCGGGAGGCGGCAGTGGCCTGGTTGCCGGTGCCGCCGCTGTCCCAGGAGGCCGCCACCGACCTGGCCCGTCGGGTAGCGCCGCAGTTAGGGCCGGCGGCGATCGCGGACGTGGTGCGTCGCTCCGGTGGTTTGCCGTTGGCGGTGGAGGCGCTCGCCCGCCACGCCTCCTCCCGCCGCGGCGGAACAACCGAACGGGCGACAGGGAACCCGAACACCCCACCGGTGGTATACGCGGTGGCGGAGGCGTTAGCTGACCTGACCCGTCCGGCCCGCACGGCCATGGCGGCGTTGGGGCTGCTTGGCCGTCCCGCTACCCGCCGGATCCTCGGCGCCGGGGTGGATGAGTTGCTGGGTGCCGGCCTGGTGACGCTCACCGGTGAGGAGGTCAGCCCGACCTCGCCGTACGTCGCTGAGGTCGCCGCTGGCCTGCTGGACGCCGACGAGCGGGCGGCCCTGCATCGCCGGCTGGCTGAGCTGGTCCCTGACGCCGAGGCCGCCCGTCATCTGGCCTCGGCGGGGGATGTGGAGGAGGCGTACACCCGTGCGGTGGCCGCCGCTGAGCGCGCCACCAGCGTCGGGGAACGCGCTGATCTGCTGCTGTTGGCGTGCAACCTACCCGGGGTCACCCCCCACGCTGAGATCCGGTACGCGGCCGCGGAGGCCGCCTTGGCGGTGGGGCGGCCGCGTTCGTGTCTGCGTGTCCTCGGCGATGAGACAGATCCACACAGCGCGGTGCTGCGTGGTGAAGCGCTGCTACAGGCCGGGCGGCCGCAGGAGGCGGAACGCGCGGTGGTGACGGTGCCGGACGCGGCACCGGCTGATCTGGTGGCTGCGCGGGACCGGGTGCGGCTGCTGGCGACGCTCACCGATCCGGACCGGGGGCCGGTGTTGGCTGAGGAGATTACAGCCCGACATGGCCGTCCGCCGGCGGTGCCGGCGCTGCGGGCGGCCTTGGCCGCGGTGGACGCCGCCCGTCGGGCCCCCGGGTGGGAAGCGGGCCTGGCCACGGCAGCGGCCGCCGCCGGGACCGGTGGTGATGTCCTGGCGGCCCGCTGGAGCGCCTGGCTGCTGGTGGAGACCCTCGCCAGCGACGGCCGTTTGGAGGAGGCCGCCGAATGGGCACGCCGGGGCGCCGATGCCTGCGCGGCGGACCTGGCCTACAGCTGGCAGACCCGGTTTTTAGCGGTTGAGTTGTGGTGCGCGGCGCTGCGCAGCCAGAACCTGGACACGGTGGTCCGCCGCGCCGTTGACCTGGTGGATCGCACCCTGCCGACGGTCGCACGAGGCTACGCCACGGCGGCGGCGAGCCTGGCTGAAGCCGACGGAGGCCTGCTCGCCTCCGCGCGGGAGCGTCTGGCTGACCGGCAAGCCTTCCCTGTCTCCCTGGCCAGGTTGTTGGACTGGGTCGCGCGGGAGGCGGCGTGGCTGGATGGGCAACCAGAGCGGGCCGTCACATCCGGCGAGGACAGCCCTGAGCTGCACAAACGGGAGGACCTGATTGCGGGTCTGCGACGCATCACCCAGTGGTGGGCCGCCCATGACGGCGGCGCACCCAGCGCCGATGAGGCCCCCCACCACCCCCTCCCACCGGTCCGCGCCACGTTGGCCGCCTGGCAGGCAGTCCGCGCCGACCCGTCCCGGGCGGTCGAATTCGATCACGCGGCGCGGGCCTGGCACGACGTGGCCTGGCGGGAAGAAGTCCGGTGCCTGCTGGCGCGGGGCCTGCATACCAACGATGACCCTGAGGCGGTTCCGGCGTTGCTGGCCGCCGAACAGTTAGCGGAACAGGCTGGCCTGGTGGTGCTGCTCGGGCGTATCCGGCGGGCGCTGCGCCGGCACGCGGTCCGCCGGGAAACCCGGGGGCCGAGGGCCGGCACCGAACTCACCGGCCGGGAACGCGACGTTTTGAGGCTGGTGGCCCGTGGCGAGCCGACGCGGCGGATTGCGGGGCTGCTGGGGATCTCCCGAGAGACGGTGGAGACCCATATCCGCTCCGGAATGCGCAAAATGGGGGCCCGTACCCGAACCGAGGCGGCGGCTTTGGCCCTGGAGGTGCTCGAATGAGCCAAGCACCCCGTTACCTGTTGGCGACCGCGGGGGAGGCGGCGACTGTCCTGCGGCGCCTGACTCGAGACGGCTGGCGGACCCGGGAAGGGTTCGCGTTGCCGGAATCCACCTGGGACGTCACCGAACAACGCCTACTGCTGTATGGGCGGGTGCCCGACATGGACACCGCGGCCTTGGCGGTGCTGGCGGCGGCGCGTGGCGCGGGCGTGGTGGCCATCTGCGACGTCGACTCGGATACCGGACGCGCGTTGCTTGCGGATTTGGCCCGGATCGGGCCGGTCAGTCGGGATCCCGGCGAAGACGTCACCGCGCCCAGTGATGATCTTCCACTGACCGATGAGCAGCGCGCGTTGCTGGACCGGCTGGCGGCGGGGGAGAGCATCGTGGCGGCGGCGGAGGCGGAGTTTTTGTCGCTGCGGACCGCCAACCGTCGGATCGCTCAGGCGCGCGCCGCGCTGGGGGTGCGGACCACCCGGGAGGCGGTGCTGGCTTATCTGCGCCACACCCGCCGCGACCCGAAGCAGTAGAACAACACCGTCATCCCAGACGGCGGCACATACGGTCGAGGGCGCGCGGTGGAACGGCCATCGCGGCCCGCGGTATGCCGGCCTGAACTGATCTATATATAGGTGAGAGGCGCCTGCCGCAGGCACGCGTTCTTGGGACGCACTCGATGGCCTCGAGGGGTGGTGGGGCCACCTGCGGGGCGTCGCGGGCGTGCCGCCGACTACGAGCGCCAACGGCGTACCCCGGACCTGCGGAGTCGGTACACGGCGGTGGTGCGATCCGTGCCGGCGACGCTCACGAGCCGCCCGCCATGGGCGGTCCACGGCGACGGAAGCGGACATCCCTGACTTGTGGGCCCGAGAAGGGCCACGGTGCTCGCCGTCGCTGCCGCGATGTGATCGTGATCGCCTAGCCGTGGAGGCGCACACCACAGCCGACCCTCCCTCCCCCTTCTTCTACGGACTGTAGAATTTCTACGTCATGTAGAAGAAGGGGTGTACGCCCGTGGACGCATTGGATCTCGCCCGCTGGCAGTTCGGCATCACGACCGTCTACCACTTCCTGTTCGTGCCCCTGACGATCGGGCTGGCGTTCATCGTCGCCGGGTTCCAAACCGCGTGGGTGCGAACCGGAAACGAACGCTGGCTGCGGCTGACGAAGTTCTACGGCAAGCTCTTCCTGATCAACTTCGCGATGGGTGTGGTCACCGGCATCGTGCAGGAGTTCCAGTTCGGGATGAACTGGAGCGACTACTCCCGATTCGTCGGTGACGTGTTCGGAGCACCGCTGGCGCTGGAAGGACTGCTGGCGTTCTTCCTGGAGTCGACCTTCCTCGGGCTGTGGATCTTCGGATGGGACCGGCTCCCGAAGCGGGTACACCTGGCCACCATCTGGGCCGCCGCATGCGGAACTCTGCTGTCGGCGTACTTCATCCTGGCCGCCAACTCCTGGATGCAGTGGCCGGTGGGATTCACCCTCGACCCGGAGACCGGACGCGCCCAGCTGACTGACTTTTGGGCGGTGCTGACCAACGAGGTCGCGTTGTGGACCTTCCCCCACACCATCGCGGCCAGCTTCCTGACCGCGGGCGCGCTCGTGGTCGCTATCGCCCTGTGGCACCTGGTCCGCCGCCCCAAAGACTCCGGTGGCGCGGAGACCACCACGGCGGACACCGACACGCGCGAGGTGACGGCGCCCACGCTCAACGCTGACGACACCGCCGCGTTCCGGTCGGCGCTGCGAGTCGGCGCCGCGGTGTGCCTGGTCGCCGGGGCCGTGCTGGCGCTGTCGGGTGATCAGCTGGCCAAGGTGATCGCCGAGGTGCAGCCGATGAAGCTCGCCGCGGCCGAGGGCCTGGACGACACCCAGGCGCCGGCGCCGTTCACGGTGGTTGATTTCCGGGACCTCGACGGGGAGTCGCTGCTGCGGATCCAGGTGCCCTACGTGCTGTCCTACCTGGCCACCGGGGACGTCGACGGCGCGGTCGCCGGCATCAACGACATCCAAGCCGAATACGTCGAACGCTACGGCCCAGGGGAGTACATGCCCGTCGTCCCGGTCACCTTCTGGAGCTTCCGACTCATGATCGGGTTGGGCATGCTCGCGGTGCTCATCGCCGGATGGGCGCTGTGGACGACCCGACGCGGCGGCATTCCCCACTCGCGGTGGTTGATGCGGGTCGGGCTGCTGTTGCCGCTGCTGCCGTTGGCCGCCAACTCCTTCGGCTGGATCTTCACCGAGATGGGGCGTCAGCCGTGGGCGGTGTTCGGGCTTCTGCCCACCGCAGCGGCGATCTCGCCGGGGACCACGGTCGGTGAAGTCGCCACATCCCTGGCCATCTTCACCGTGCTGTACGGCGTCCTGGCCGTCATCGAGGTCCGGCTGCTGCTGATGTACGCGCGGGCCGGGCTGCCCACCACCCCGCCCCCGTCCGACGCCGACACCACCGACGACGCAGAACCGGGAGAGAACCAGCGTCCACTCGCCTTCGCCTACTGAGCCCTATTGATCTGCTCCGTCCCATCCACCGTCCTCGCCCACCAGCATCGGGCGGTCCGCGACCGGGAACCCCCGATCGCCCACGAGGAGTCCACCATGGAACTTACGACCATATGGTTCGTCCTCATCGCGTTCCTCTGGATCGGCTACTTCGTCCTAGAGGGCTTCGACTTCGGGGTCGGCGGCCTGTTGCCGGTGCTGGCCCATGGGGACACCGAACGCCGCGTCATGATCAACACCATCGGGCCAGTGTGGGACGGCAACGAGGTGTGGGTCCTGGTCGCGATCGGCGGCACCTTCGCGGCCTTCCCCGAGTGGTACGCCACGCTGCTGAGCGCCTTCTACCTACCGATGCTGATCATCCTGGTGGCGCTCATCGGACGCGGCGTGGCCTTCGAGTACCGCGGTAAGCGCGATGATCCCCGCTGGAAGGCCCGCTGGGACCACGTCATCGTCGCCGGCAGCCTGATCCCGGCTTTCCTGTGGGGTGTGGTGCTGGCCAACCTGGCCGCCGGGTTGCCGCTGGACGCCGACTTCGAGTACACCGGCGGCCTCGCTGACCTGTTCGGGCCGTACGCCCTACTCGGCGGCGCAGCCACCCTCACCCTGTGCCTGACGCACGGCGCGGTCTTCGTGGCCTTGAAGACCAACGGCGCCATCCGGTATCGCGCCAACCGGCTGGCCTGGACCCTCGGGCTGATCACCATGCCGCTGGTGGTCGCCTTCCTGATCAGCACCGTGGCCCGTGACAGTGGGGTGGCCACCGTGGTGCTGGCCGCGGCGGCGATCGTGGCGCTGGGAGGGTCGCTGGCCAGCAACCTGCTCAAGCGGGAAGGATGGGCCTTCATCGGCACGGCGGCGACGATCGTGTTGACCGTTGTCACCCTGTTCGCCGGCCTGTACCCGCAGGTGCTGCCCTCCACCATCGACAGCGCCTACAGCCTGACCGTCGACAACGCCGCCGCCTCGGCGTACACGCTGCGGATCATGACCTGGGCCGCGGTGGCGTTCGCGCCGCTGGTCCTGCTGTACCAAGGCTGGACCTACTGGGTGTTCCGGCGGCGCCTGAGCGTAGCGGACATCCCCGCCCCTGACGCCCCGAAGGTTTCGAGCATCCGGTGAGCGCCACCATGACCACCGCTACGACGACCGCACCGGTCACCGCGCCGAAGCCCACCAAGACCACCAAGGCCGGTCCGGACACCTCGACCTCTGTCCGGCCTTTAGATCCCCGGCTGCTGCGGTACGCCCGCGTCAGCCTGGTCGGCCTGGCCGCCCTGGTCGTGCTGGGGACACTCGCCGCCTTACTGGTAGTGGCGCAGGCGCAGCTGATCGCCGACGCGATCACCGGGGTGGGCGTCGACGGCGCGATCGGGCGTACCTTGGCCGCCTTGGCCGTGGTGATCGGTCTGCGGGCCGTGGTCGCGTGGGGAACGGAGGTGGCGGGCCACGCCGCGGCCGCCGCCGTGAAGTCCACGCTGCGGCGTCGGCTGGTTGAGCACGCCACCCGCCTGGGGCCGCGGTGGCTGTCGGGGGCCCGCAGCGCGGAACTGGCGACCTTAGCTACCCGAGGTATCGACGCCCTCGACGGGTACTTCGCCCGCTATCTGCCGCAGCTGGTGCTGGCGGTGATCGCGCCGACGGTGGTGGGGGGATGGATCCTGCTACACGACTGGATCGCGGCCGTCACCATCGCTGTGACCCTGCCGCTGATCCCGATCTTCATGATCCTGGTCGGCCTGGTCACCCGGGTGCACACCCGACGCCGTTGGCGGGCGTTGGCGCAGCTGTCCCACCACTTTTTGGATGTGGTGGCGGGCCTGCCCACGCTCAAGGTGTTCGGGCGTGCCCGGGCCCAGGCCGCCTCGATCCGCGCCGTGACCACCGAATACCGGGTGGCGACCATGCGGACGCTGCGGATCGCGTTCTTGTCCTCCCTGGTCCTGGAGCTGTTGGCCACGTTGTCGGTGGCCCTGGTCGCGGTCGGTATCGGGCTGCGCCTCGTCGATGGCTCGCTGGACCTACGGACCGCCCTGGTGGTGCTCATCCTGGCGCCGGAGGCCTACCTGCCGCTGCGTGCCGTGGGCACCCATTTCCACGCGAGCGCCGATGGGCTCGCCGCTGCTGAGGAGGTCTTCACCGTGCTGGAAACCCCGCCGCGTCCCGGCACACACCACACCGCTCTGCGCACGGAGCCTGACAGCGACACCGACCACACCCCGAACGGAGCGGGCACCGCCGCGGGGATGGGGATCAGTGATTTCGGCACTGTGATGGCCGTTCAGGTCCGTGATCTGCGGGTGACCCATCCCGATCGGGAGGGGGCCGCCCCCGACGGCGTGTCCCTCACCCTGCGCCCCGGCCGGATCGTCGCGGTGGCCGGCCCCAGCGGCCGCGGTAAAAGCACCCTGCTGTCGGTGCTGCTGGGCTTTACCCCCTACACCGGGCAGGTCATCGTCGAGACCACCCGGGGACGATTCGAACTGACCGATCTTGACCCCGACGCCTGGCGTCGAATGGTGGGGTGGGTGCCTCAAGACCCGGTCCTGATCCCCGGCACGGTCGCGGAGGCGATCTCTCTGGGCAGCCCGGACGCGTCCTGGCTTCAGGTCCTGGCCGCTGCCCGCGACGCCGCGTTGGGGGAGACCGACCTGTCGCGTCAGATCGGGGAACGCGGCGGTGGCCTGTCGGCGGGGGAACGACGCCGGGTCGCGGTGGCCCGCGCGTTCCTGCGGCAAGCCCCGATCCTGCTGTTGGACGAACCCACCGCCGGACTGGACCCGTTGGCTGAGGCGTGGGTGCTGTCCCGACTGCGGGCCTCCGCTGAAGCCGGGCACATGGTCCTGGTGGTCGCGCACCGACCCGCCGTCCTACACATCGCCGATGAGGTGATCCACCTGTGAGGCTTCTCCCGCGCGCCGTAACTGTGCCGCCCCGCACCGCGGTGGCACGGTTAGGGCTGGCCACCGTCACCGGGGTCGGGGCGGCGGCGACCGCCGTTGGGTTAGGCGCCACCTCGGCGTGGTTGATCGCCCGCGCCGCCCAGCAGCCACCGGTGCTGTACCTGATGGTCGCGATCGTGGCCGTACGGGCCTTCGGCATCGGCCGGGGTGTCCTGCGGTACCTGGAACGCCTGGCCTCCCACGACGCCGCGTTGCGGATGCTGGCCCGGCTGCGGGAGCGTACCTACAAGCGGCTGTGCCGTGCGACGCCGACCGGGCTGCGGTCGGGAGACCTGGCGGCCCGGGTGGTGTCGGATGTGGACGCCCTGATCGACCTGTGGCCCAGGCTGGGGTTGCCGTATGTGACCGCCGCAGTGATCGGGACAGGCACCGTGGTGCTGATCTGGACCATCCTGCCGTCGGCGGCCCTGGTTCTGGCCGTGTCGCTGCTGGTGGTGGCCCTCGTCGCACCCTGGCTGGCCATCCGGACCTCCCGGCGCGCCTCGCAGCGTCTGGCTCCCCTACGGGGGCAGTTGACGACGAGCATCCTGGACACGCTGCGGGGCAGCGCTGAGCTGCTCGCCTACGGCGCGACCCAGGCGCAGCTGGAGCAGGTGACGGCCGCGGACCGTGCGGTGACCGCCGCCGAGCGGCGTGGCGCGTTCGGGCTCGGGCTGGGCTCCGGGCTGGCGGCCCTCGCCGCCGGGGCGGCGGTGTGGGGTGCGTTAGTTCTGGGAATCCACGCCGGCCTGGACACGGTGGCGTTGACGGTGATCGCCCTGACCCCACTGGCCGCGCATGAGATCTTCGCGGGACTCCCCGCCGCCGCCAGCCATCTACCACGGATCCAGTCGGCCGCTGAGCGAGTCACCGCCCTGTGGCAGGCCCCGGACGCCGACACGTCGGACACCCCATCCCAAGACGCGGCGCCCACCGGTGCCACCGCCCCTGTCCCGGCCTGGCCATTTGGCGTGCGGGTACGCGGACTGCGGGCCCGCTGGCCCGCCCCTGTGGCCTGGCAGTGGGACACCGACGAAGCACTGGGCCCCACCGAGCCCGCCCGCGAGGTTGGTGACCCCGGCCGGGAGGTGTTGACCGGTGTCGATCTGGAGGTGCCACCGGGGGCCCGGGTGGCGCTGATGGGGCCCTCAGGGGCAGGGAAGAGCACTCTGGCCGCGGTGCTGCTGCGCTTCCTGACCCCCACCGGCGGTTCGGTGACGCTGGTCCCCCAGGACGGGCCCGAGGTGGATCTGGCCCGTCTGGACCCGGAGGCGGTTCGACGCCTGATCGGGCTGTGCGCGCAGGACACCTACCTGTTTGACACCACCATCGCCGAAAACATCAGGCTCGCGCGACCCGGCGCCACCGACGAGCAGATCTGGGAGGTGTTGGACCGGGCACGACTCGGGGACTGGGTACGCAGCCTGCCCCACGGCCTGGACACCCACGTCGGGGAGCATGGGGCGCGACTGTCAGGAGGCCAGCGGCAACGGATCGGGCTGGCGCGGGTGCTGCTGGCTGACTTCCCGTTCGTCATCCTGGATGAGCCCACCGAACACCTTGATGAGGCCACGGCCACGGCGTTGCTGGATGATCTGCTGTCGGCCACGACGGGACGGTCGGTACTGCTGATCACCCACCGGCCCCTGCGGCCCGGCCAGGTTGATCGGGTGGTACGCCTGAACGCCACCGGCTCCACCGACCCTGACTCCGTGGTCGAGGTCACGGACACCGCCACGCCCACCGCCGCAATGCATGCGCAAGCAGATTTTGTAACCGCATGTAAAATTGCGTGAGGCTTTCATTGGCGGGAGGTGGCGTGACCGACGAGGCCGTGTGGGACCGAGTCGTCGCCCTGCACGGACAGGTGGAGCAGGAGCTGGCCAAAGCGCTGCACCGGCGCCATGGACTGGGCCTGTCGGAGTACCGGGCGCTGCGACGGCTCGCCGCCAGCGAGCAGGGCGAACTGCGTATGCAGGAACTGGCCGACGCGATCGGCCTCAATCAAAGTTCCGTCAGCCGCCTGGCCGCCCGCCTGGAAAGCGAGGGATTGGCCCGACGTGATCTGTGTCCCGCCGACCGTCGCGGCGTCTACTCGGTGATCACCGACGCGGGGCGGGACCGGCTCGCCGCCGCCGAACCCACCTACCGTCAAACCCTCACCCTCGCCTTGGAGCGGGCCGCCGCCGACCCGGTCCTGGGGCCGGTCGTGGCCGCGTTACGCGCCGCCGACCCGGACGCCCTCTCCAAGGCGCGCCCAGCCTGACCCGCACCAGCCGCCGAATGTACCCGTGGCTTTGGCATGCGCCTGAGCCGCCCCATGCGGCGGTCACGCGTCGTCCCGCGGCTCGCGTCCCTCTGGAGCCGCGGCCTTCTCGCGGTTCTCGAGGCTGCTCAGCTCCTTGACCAGGACAAACGTCATTCGTGAGCGCCACCTGATGTGTTGAGAAGAAAAAGAAAATGAGAGATGTCATGATTTCTCTATGAGAAATTCACGATTGTGATGTGATAATTGCATAACCGGCTATCTATCCTTAGATTCCGGATTTCGCAACCTAAATCTGTGAATTCGTCAAGATAAGAAATCCCCTATTAATCCGGACCGGCAGCGACGCATCATAACGGGGCGCTTGTGTACACAGCGGAACTATTCACCTCGCTACCTACAGTGGAGGAAGCATGCGTCGTTTAGCCAAGGCAGTCGCGGCCCTCAGCCTCGTCGCTGCAGCAAGCATCGGTGGCGCGGCGATGGCCAGCCCGGCTGCGGCCTCAACCCACAACACGCTGGTCGACATCACCATCCACGACGTACTCAACGGCAACGAGATCGTGCTGCTTCAGGACATCGACGCCGCGGTCGCCGCTGCCGTCTGCAGCCTTGACGTGTCTGTGCTCACCGACATCATCTCCGCTCAGGAGAACGGCGATAAGACCGAGTGCACTGGACTGGCGACCCTGCTGCAGGAGGCATGGATCGTCAAGAAGTGACCCCAGGCCGGAGCAGCCGCTGAACAGGCGGTGCTTTGCCGTCACGGGCTTTGAGACTCCACAGGCCACCGGCGGACGCCGGTGGCCTGTGTCGCGCGTACCGAATATGTCGTCAGGGTGGTGGTGTGTTAGCCGCTGCGGCGACGCTGCGTTCTGACCGCGACCGCACCGACGGCGAACAGGACGCCCAACACGTGCAGACCCGGTGAATCGTTGACCTCTCCGTAGCTGACGCCACTGACCCCAAACGCGATGACGAGAAGAGCAGCGACGACGTAGAGGTACCTCACTCCGGGACGTGACACTTCACTCATCGACCCACTCCAACAGGTCACCGGGTTGACAACCAAGCACCCGGCACATGGCATCCAGAGTGCTGAAACGAATGGCCTTGGCGCGGCCGTTTTTCAGGACCGCCACATTCGCGGGGGTGATCCCAACCCGCTCAGCGAACTCACTCACGCTCATCTTGCGCTTCGCCAACTCGACATCGAGGCGAACGACGATGGGCATCAGATCACCGCTTCCATGTCGGCGCGTAACCCTGCGGCCTGCCGCAACAACGCCCGCATCACCACCATCAGCAGCCCCACCACAGCGACGCCTACCAGCAGCAGGAACAGCAGGATCGGTACTCCAGGATCCGTCGCGTGGAAACCGACGTAGAGGAATACTCCCAGCAGTACCACCCAGGCGGCGGTGATGGCCCCCAGGATCGTATTCACCCACACAAAGGAAGCCTCACTGAAGATGCGGTCGTTCTTCACCAGCGTCAATAGCTTCCAGGCACACACGATCACCACCTGGACACACAGCAGCAAAAACCCCGAGATGGCGGTCATCGGCCACCTCAGGTAGGCGAAGTCCGGGGATTCCTGGGCCATGTACGCGAACTGCCCCGGCAGCGAGAAGGTCTGAAGCAGCACCAGGAGCCCGAACAGCAGCACTAAGAAGACCCGCAGCAGGGCTACCACTCGACGATCGATAACCATGCATTGACTCTCGATAGAAACCTATCGATTATCAATAGGTACTTGGGTTCGGGCAGGGGGAACGTCCTCTCAAACCGCCTTCCTGGGCGGTGTCCCGCACTACCGTTGCGGGTATGCCAACGCCCCGACAGCAGAAGGTCCGTCTCGCGGACGGCCGCACCCTGCAGGTCCACGACAGCGGCGAGGGATCCTTAGACGGGCCGGTGCTGATCTGGCACCACGGCTCCCCGCAAACCGGTGTGTTGCTCCCGCCGTTGCTGTCCATGACCGCCGCGCGTGGAATCCGCCTCGTGTCCTACGGGCGACCCGGATACGGCGGCTCAACCCTCCACCCTGGACGCACTGTGGCGTCGGCGGCGACCGACGTTGCGCAGATCATCGACGCCCTCGGCATCGACCGGTTCGCGACGATGGGCGCCTCTGGGGGCGGACCCCACGCTCTTGCCTGCGCCGCACTTCTGCCTGACCGGGTGACGGGTGTGGTCTGCCTGGCCGGCATAGCCCCCTACACCGGGGAGGAGAAGGAATGGTTCGCCGGCATGGTCTCCTCAGCCGGGCTACGGGCGGCACTCAACGGACGCGCTGCCCGGGCACGCTACGCGGCCACCGAAGAATTCGATCCCGACAGCTTCACCGCCGCTGACTGGGCCGCGTTGTCGGGAACCTGGGCCAGTCTGGGGGATGACGCCCAACACGCCATGGCCGCCGGCCCCGATGGCCTGATCGACGACGACGTCGCCTACGTCACCCCATGGGGTTTCGACCTGGCGGCGGTCACCGCGCCCGTCCTGCTCATCCAAGGCGGACAGGACCGGGTGGTGCCGCCGACACACGCCCAGTGGCTGCGGGAACAGCTCCCCGGAGCCCAACTGTGGGAGCGGCCCCACGACGGGCACATCTCCGTCCTCGACGCCGTTCCCGCAGCCCTGGACTGGCTCACCACCGGCGCCTGAACTCAGCGACTAAATTCAGCGCCGGCAACCGAAACCGAACGCTCGCTCAGGAGTGCCCCCGGATCGGATGCGGCCGATACGGCGCCTCCAACGCCGCGATCTCCTCCTCCGACAGGGTCACCTCACAGGCCGCCACCGCGTCCTCGATGTGCTGCAGCTTCGTCGCACCCACGATCGGCGCCACCACCCCCGGCTTGTGCAGCAGCCACGCCAGCGCCACCTGTGCCCGCGGCAACTCCCGCTTGGAGGCCACCTGCGTGAGCGCCTCCAACACCTCCTCATCGGACTGGTCGTACAGATCCTTCGCGAGCTGATCAGAAGCGGCCCGCGCTGTCTGACGATCCCGCCCTGCCGCCAGCACACCCCGAGCCAGCGGGCTCCACGGGAGCAACCCCACCCCCTGGTCCAAGCACAGCGGGATCATCTCCCGCTCTTCCTCCCGGTAGATGAGGTTGTAGTGGTTCTGCATGGACACGAACCGGGTCCACCCATGAAGCTCCGCCACATGCTGGGCCTTCGCGAACTGCCAGGCGAACATGCTCGACGCGCCGATGTACCGAGCCTTGCCGGCCCGCACTACATCGTGCAGCGCCTCCATGGTCTCTTCGATGGGCGTCTCATAGTCCCAGCGGTGGATCTGGTACAGGTCGACGTAATCGGTTCCCAGCCGCCGCAGGGAGGCGTCGATCGCGTCCAGGATGTGCTTACGTGACAGACCCCGATCGTTGGGCCCCGACCCCACCGGGAAATACACCTTGGTCGCCAGCACATAGTCCTCCCGACGTGGGAAGAGCTTGCGGAGCAAGCGACCGGTGATCTGCTCACTGGCTCCCGCCGAGTACATGTTAGCGGTGTCGAAGAACGTCACCCCCAGCTCAACCGCCCGGCGCACGATCGGCTCCGCCGCCTCCTCCGGCAACGCCCAGGGCCGCTGCTCCGGATCTCCGTAACTCATCATCCCCAGGCAGATCCGCGACACCTTCAATCCGCTGGTGCCTAAACGCACGTACTCCATGGCCATCCTCACAGCTCAGACGGCGCCACCAGCGCCCACAACGACAAGATCAGCTATTCGCCCACCGTACCCATGTCTTCTTAACGGCAGGGATGAGCGGTGCGAATGTCCCGAATACTGCGATCACCCGCTGCCCAAGCGACATCAGGGTCGGGACGACTGAGACAGGTCAGGTGGTGATCTGAAACCGGTGAATTGCATGTCGTCATCTCTATCCCGTCTGAAGGGGAGGAGACGATTGTCGTTTGCGTGATCGATGTGTCTCATCGCACATACGGCCCTGACAGCGCCGCGTCTAGACGGTCTCCTAGGCTGATTTGATCAGAGCGGCTCTCAAGTCTTTGAGTCATTTTTAGGAATGGCCGTTACGGGACACCGAACCCGTAGCGGCTGGCTGACCAGCCACAACACCGCCCCTTCGGCGCTGCCGGTGGATATCGGAAATCACCGCATCACGCTTCGGTAAATCACGGTCGAGAGACGGGTGGAACTTCGCCCAGGGGCAAGGCCTGGTTTGCTGTGCTCTCTTTCGGTGGGCAGCCAAAAATCGCACCCGCCTAATCCCTTCATGATCGACAGCGAAGCGACGGAGAGTACGTGAACCCGACTCCCCGAATCCGTCCGGCCCAGCCTGCTGCCGGAACCGGATCACCTCCACCGACGCAGCTGGTCTCCTCTCCGACCGACAGACTTCCCGGGACTGCCTCCCGATTTCCCCCTGCCCACCTTCGCCATCCCGGAGAGGGGAACAGCGTGACCCCCAGTACCCCCTGTGGGCTGCTCACTCTCCGATGCCTTATCCGACGCCGTATCGCCTGCCGCAGCCGGGCCCACACGAGCGTCGAGCGCGGCACGTCCTCACCATCGCCTGCTTGATGAGCGCCGCATACGGCCTCCTGCTATTGGTCGACGCCCTACGCCCCGCCCGTTCGGCTCCGAACCACTGATCGGCTTCCTTGACGATCTTTTACCTACCGCACCCAAGGCGGTGTTCTGGGGCGTCTTTGGCAGCTGGGGGATCACCGCAGTGCTGCGGTGCATATATGCGGCCTGGGCACAGTCCAACCCCTAAGCGCCGGCATCTTTGAGGAGGTAGGCAAGGGAGCCGGGGTGGCCTTGGCGTACCTGTTGCTCCGGCATCGGTTCGATGATGTCGTAACCGGTGTGGTCCTCGGTGCCGCCGGTCTGGGATTCAACCTCACCGAAAGCGTCGAGTACATCGCTGGCTTCAGCGGCGGCAGCGCCGACTTCCAGTTCTGGATCCGCTTCTGGATCCGCCAAATAGTCGGGCTTATGGGGGCGCACACCGCGTTCAGCGCCCTCGTCGGAGCCGCCTTCGGCATGGCACGGCGCCTGGGCCCAGGGAGAGCCGCCTGGAGCGCCATCGGATGCGGGTTCGTCGCAGCGGCCGGAGGACACTTCGCCAACAACGTCCTCCTGCGCTGGTTCGGCCAGCTTGAATTTTCCTGGGTCACACCAGGGTCCATAGTGGACGTCCTCCCGATGCAACCTATGACGCTTTTGATTCTCCAAGGTCCTTTCATATTGATATACGCCCTGCTGCTACGGCGTGCCGTACGAGAGCAGGCCGTCGGTCTAGCGGGTGCCCTCCGAGCAGAGGTACAGACCAACTTCAGCGCCATCACCGAGTCAGAGGCCTCTCTTCTCCTCAGCCCTGGACGCCGCTTCCGCTTCAGGATCATGACCGTGCGTCGGTACGGCTTCGCCGCGTACCGCGCCGTTAAACGACTGCACGCCGCCCAACTGGACCTAGCCACCCATTGGTGGCATCGCACGTGGGGCGGGCACCACGACTGGATCACACACGAACACGAACTCCGCAAGCACGTGTGGCAGCGGAAATTGCAGCTCTCCGACGCGATCCTCTCTTCTTCTGAAACGAGCGCGGTACGCCTGGCAGGGAGGACGGCGTGAAACGATTCGCCAAATACCTCGTCATCCTCGTCGGTGCTCTTCTGCTGACGTTTATCACGCCGTCCGAGGCGCTGGCCTGCAGCGTCATCTACCAAAACCAGAACGTTGACCTGGTCGACAACTGCGGCGAAGCGGGCGCGATGATCGATATCATCCAATTCGCCGCTCCAGGCAGCGTGGTTTACATCGTGGGCACATGGGCCTTGATTCTCCAGCAAAGCAACATCATATCTCACGCTGAGTATGAGGACCTTTTATTGCGGAGCACCCGGATCTAGCTCCATCCCGGAGAGGTGGTTCGACCAACGCCACCGGCCACCATCCTCCCAGGTGCCAACCCTTACGATGCGAATTGCGAATATCGCCGACCTGGTACCGCCCTACGGATTGAACGGCAGAAAAACCACAGGAATAATCGATCCTGGTGGCGGAGCTGCGCCTACCGCATTGGTTAGTGGGCATAATGGACCGGCGCAGCAGCTAATTCAACAGAGTCCTGAGCGACAGCATCCTGGTATGGATGCGCGTCTTCAAAATCATGTTGAGGCTCACGCGGTCGCGCTAATGATCCAGGGAAGTGTGCACAACGCCACTTTGTACATCAACCGAGTTCCGTGCGAATATCCGCATCCATTACATGGCACCCCGTGGGGGTGCAGTGGCGCTTTGGAACGTATGCTCTTACCTGGGGGCACTCTGACGGTATATGGGCCTAACGGATACGTTAGAGTATTCACAGGAGTATCGTAGAAAGAATTTTTGATGATACGATGAGGATTTGGTAACGGCGCTGGGTACAATCTGATTGCTGAATCAGAATCTGATCTGATTTGCGGTTTGAGCGAAACTGCCGAGTCGGCCCATCGTGAACCGCTGCCGCGTATCGCTATCCTTGGCTATGAAATTGGTCAGGAGGCAAAGCCTGGACCCAATATATCTATTGCTTTGGGGGCGGATGAGGCGGTTCTGACTTATGAATCAGGTGACTATCAGTATGGCCTTTGCGGTAAGGGGAAACGGGCGGAAACGCGGAGGCCATCATCTCGTACGGCGCGGATTTTGTTGAATTCCTTGAATGGATGTTGATTCCAACAGAGTTGGGGATTGAGGCGATGCTGGAGTTTTACTGGACCGGAAGACAGTCAACCAACGTGGAATGGCAGAAACTCCTTGAACCCTATGTCGACGGCTGCGATCCTTATGGGTGCGCTAGAGAATTTTAAAAATGGCGCATTGGGTGCTACTTAATGGCGTTGCCTATGAACGAAATATTCGGGCTGAAGAAGGCCTTAGTCTTTATCTACGAGGCGGGAGACTGGACAGCTGGCGGGTACAGCAAAGGGCGACGCAAAGGGAGTGGCCCGTGCTATTCTCTTACGGCACAACGATATTAGGCAATGGTCGAATAACGTGGAGCGGATGGGTATAAGGGAGGAGCCTGAACTGGCTTGACGCGGTCAGGGCACGAGAGGGGCCGACACAGTGCGGTGGGCCCGCCATGGGAGCATCGCATCCGCGTACCCCTTCTCACGCCAAGCCCACCGCAAGCCTTCCGGAGCTCACCCGGCCCGCGACCCCGCTAGCAAGGCACGCACCTCATCCGCGCTGCTCTCCTGCACCTGCTGGTCGACGAACAACCAACGAGTGACCCCGATCGACTCCAAAAAGGCAAGATCGTGGCTGGCGATCAGGAGCGCACCCTGATAGGACTCCAGGGCGCTGGTCAACTGACGCACACTCGCCAAGTCAAGATTGTTGGTGGGTTCGTCCAGCATCAGCAGCTGCGGAGACGGCGCGGCAAGCAGCATCGCCGCCAACGCGGCCCGGAACCGTTCCCCACCGGACAAGGTGCCCGCCAGCTGGTCAGCACGAGCCCCTTTGAATAAAAACCGTGCCAGCTGCGCGCGTATCTGGTTGTTGGTGACTCCCGGGGCCGCCCGCGCCACGTTCTGCACGATGCTCAACTCGTCGTCCAGCACGTCCAGCCGCTGAGGCAAAAACCGTAGCGGCACGAACGTTTTGACCTCACCCGACAGCGGCGTGATCTGCCCTGCGAGGGTCCGTAGCAGGGTGGTCTTACCGGCCCCGTTACGCCCGACCAACGCGATGCGCTCCGGCCCGTGCACCATAAAGGTGATCGCGCTTGGGCATCCGAACCGCAGCCGCGCCTCCCGGACGCTCAGCACGATACGCCCCGCAGGCACCGCGGTGTGGGGGAGGTCAATCCGGATCTCCTCGTCGTCCCGCACCGCCTCTTCGGCCTCTTCCAGCCGTTCCTTGGCCTGCTGCAGGCGCTCCTGCTGCAGGATCCGCAGTTTGCCCGCTGACTCCTGCGCTGCGCGTTTCAAAGCACCGGCGACGATCTTGGGGACCCGCCCCTCCGCTTGCATCTTTTTGCCTTGCCGTTGCCGACGCGCCAGTTTGATCTGGGTCTCTATCAGCTCGCGTTTCTGCCGCTTCACCTCCGCCTCAGCGACCCGCACCATTCGCTCGGCCGCCTCCTGCTGGGTGGCCACAGCCTCCTGGTACGCCGACCAAGCACCCCCATACCAGGTCACCGTCCCCGCCCGCAGTTCGGCGATACGGTCCACCCGCTCCAGCAGCTCACGGTCGTGGCTGACCACGATCAGCACGCCCGCGCGCCATGAATCGATGGCCTCATACAGTCGCTGCCGCGCGAACAGGTCCAGGTTGTTGGTCGGCTCATCCAAAAGCAGCACATCGGGGCGCTCCAGCAGCAACGCGGCCAGCCGCAGCAGAACGGTTTCCCCACCCGACAGCTGTCCTACCGTGCGGTCCAGATCGATCCCGCTCAGCCCCAACGAACCCAAGGTCGCCAGGGCCCGTTCTTCAACATCCCAGTCATCACCGATGACCTCGAAAAGCTCCGCGCTCACATCACCGGCCTCCACGGCCCGTACCGCGGCACGCCGCTCGGCGATCCCCAAGGCCTGATCGACCCGCAGCGAGGTGTTCAGGGTGATGTTCTGCGGCAGGTACGCCACGCTACCTTTCACCGTCACCGACCCGGCAAGAGGCTGCAGCTGACCGGCCAGCAACCGCAGCAGCGTCGACTTCCCTGAACCGTTGAGCCCGACCAGGCCGGTGCGGCCCACGGGGAAGCTGACAGACAGCTCATCGAAGACGGTCGTGCCATCCGGCCACTGGAAACACACGGCAGAACACGTCACAGACGCGCCGGAGACACTGGAGGGGAGGTTGGGCATGACGCCTTCTTTCAACACATACGTGGCGGATCAGGACCCCGTATGCGAGCACCACGCGGTGACCTAAGAAGGCGGGATGCGGATCCTCTCAGCGATAGAGGCCGCTCAACCCAGCATGTGAGGCCGCATCCACGCGGGTCATGGGGACAGCAGGAGCCGCCATGACGTCACAAGACGAACCGCGTGATGATCGCGAACCTCAGCTGAGCAACATCCACCTCTATCGCCGGCAACAGGACATCGAAGACTGTACCTCAACCACCCGGCGACCAATAATCTCTGACACCACTCTGGCGTCCACTCGGCTTTCATATGGACGATGTCGAGTCGCCTTGCTCCCAGACCCGCCGCCGGTGCTACGCCACAACGCTGCGCCGACGGCGGACCGGGGATCGATCGTTCTGTGACGCAGCTGTACGCTCAGGCGCGTCGCAGGACCTCCGTCAGTATCTCCACCGTTGGGGCACCCAATACCCGCTCTTCATTGAGCACGATCGTGGGGACGCCGGTGATGCCGTACCGCCGCGCCCGTACCCGATCGGCCTTGACCTCAGCGGCGTACGCGTCGGGCGGAAGCGGGGGAAGGCCGACCTGTGACGCGATGTCCTCCAGGGTCGCCGGGTCACCGATCCAGCGGGCTTCGATGGCGTACGCGCGCATGAGCGCTTCAACTACCTCCGCGCCTTTGCCGTGCGCGTTGCCATGGTGGACAAGCCGATGCGCGTCGAAGGTGTTGGCCATGACCGCCTGATGCAGGTGGTAGTCGAGCCCGACCTCCGCCGCGATCGCGCTCACCAGGGCGAGACGACGATCGTTCTCGACCTGCGAGATGCCATAGCGCAACCGATGAGCCTCCGGCAGGGTCCACACCACATCTGACGGGTAGTCAGGGTCGAGTTGAAACGAACGCCAGACGACCTCCACGGGTCGGTTGACGGTAGCTAAGGCGATATCCAATTGCCGTTTTCCGATGTAGCACCACGGGCAAACCATGTCGCTGAACACTTCAAGCTTCATGTCCTCACCGTAGGCAATGACATTTCTTAACGTAAGTACGCACCTTGAAGTAAGCCCCTTACGTGAATGGAAGTAAACGACAACGGACATTCATTGATGAGACGCAGAAAATGCGCCGCCATAGACAACTGCAGACACCCAAGAAATGGGACTGAATAGGCGGCTATGCCGCACGGTGCCCCGACCGCGCACCGCGGCACAGCTGGCATACAGCCATGGAACGATCCGACCGCAGAGCCCGGGGAGCCGGGGGAGTGCCGACAGAGGGGACGTATCGGACGCGATAGGGTGCGATTCCTGCAGACCGCACCCCTCCCGCCCGCCAGCGACAGGCAAACCCAGCCTGCGCTAGAACATCCCTAGAGAAGGGAACTTACTTTCCGTAACCTCATATCCAGGCAGCGCGAGAGACAACATGGCCAGAACAAGAACCACCGCTAACGCCCCAACGACACGTGCCGCGGTACGCGGCCCGTTCGACGAAGACTGCCCAAGTCGCGTCGTCCTCAATCACGTAGCCAACCGGTGGGGAACCCTGATCCTGACCTGCCTCCACAGCCAACCGATGCGATTCCACGCCCTACGCGACACTATCGGCGGCATCAGCGAGAAAATGCTGTCGCAAAACCTGCGACTGCTCATCCGCGACGGGCTTGTCCAACGGGATGTGGAGCCAACCACCCCACCAAAAGTCACCTATTCACTCACCCCGTTGGGTAAAGAACTCGCCGACCATGTCCAAGCCCTGGTGGACTGGATCACGGCCCGCACGGACGCCATCGTCGCCGCGCAACGCCGCTACGACGCACAGAACACCACAAACCCCACACCCGACGCCTGAAAACACTGCGGCGGCCCCGCAGGCCCCACCCCACACCAGCCCCACTAACAACCCCAGCCCATACCGCCACCGACGCATTGACCAGCCCACCCGGACCACCCCTGCGCCGGAAGCACCAGCTTCCCGCCCCTTACCCCACCTCACCCATCCCGGCCTCCTGCTGAAGCACACGCAACACGCCGTACGCCGGATTTGACCGCGCCGCCTCCCGCAACTCCCGCGCCGTGACCTTCAGATAGTTCTGACTGGACGCCAACGACCGATGCCCCAACAACTCCATAATCTCCATCGCCGACGCCCCCGACTGCCCCAACCGGGTCGCGAACGTGTGACGCAACGCATGCACCAACGTCCCCCGCTCCACCCGGTCCTGCACCCCCGCCCACCGGTAACACTGCCGCACCAGGTACTGCAGCTGATTCCGCGTCAACCCCCGCCCACGGTGGTCCACAAACAACGGCGCCTGCGTCGAGATCGGCACCGCCGGAAACCGACGAGACCGACTCTCCAAATAGGACTCCAACAACCGCTCCAACGGCGGCTCCACCGGCACCGACCGGTCCGCATCCCCCTTACCCGACCGCACCACTAACCGCCGCTCACCCGATGGCCCCGCCAGATCACCCACCGTCAACGCCAGAAGCTCCGCGCTGCGTACCCCTGTCAACAGCAACGTCGCCACCACCGCCAAATCCCGCTCCGGCCAGGGATGACGCGCCCTCCGGGCACTCCGTGCCAACGCGACCAGCAGCTCCTCGGCGGTGGAGTCACCCCGCAATGGCTTCGCGCTGCGCTCGGGGGAGCGGGGACGGTCCACACCCGCCATCGGATTGCCCTCCACCAGCCCTTCGGCGACCAGGAACCCGAAAAACGCATTCCACGTCGACCAGCACCGCGCGATCGACGCCTTGGCACGCTCCTGCGCGAACCGCGCGAAAGCCTTCCGCATCGCGGGGAGAGTGAGATGGGGGAGACGGAGCTGGTCGAGCGTGATCCCAGCGTCTTCAGCGAGCAGAACCCCCACGCCCCGCAGATCCCGGCGGTACGCGGCCACCGTGTGTGGCGACTCTTTACGGGGGGAGCGGGCGACGAAGAAAGCGTCGACAAGCTCAGGGAACGTGACCTGCTCATCCAGGTATGAATTACGCATAAGAGACATTATGCTGAATTTTTCCTCAGGGGCCAGCGCGTGGGCGGGTCAGATGATCGCCGCGTGCGGCGTCACCACCACCGCGTACCAAACGTCAGCCCCTAACCTGGCGTCTCCCGCGTCTGATCCTTAAGGACACCGATGGCGCACGGCCTGCCCGTGCCACATGACCGTCCACAGTGGTTGGCGCGCCCAGGCGTGCCGACGTGATCTTGTCGTCCTTGAGGTGACCTGCTGACTGGTGCCGCGCACGCGACGCGTCAGCCGCGGCATGGCGTCGGCTCGGTGTGCCGCGTCGAGTTGTCTGGCTTCCGGGCGTCGAGGACGCGTCACGACAGACGGTTGACGGTGCGCCTTGACGAACGGACGAATGCGCGGGTCAGGTCATGATCGCGGTGGTCCGCCGACCGGGCTCTGAAAAGCCGATAATGAACATTATGTCAACTAGCGTGGTGTGGGCCGCTCCCCGCGTACCCTGCGCCCTCCCCCTGGTGCTGGATCGCCTGAGGTGACGGTCGGCCCCGTCAGCCGGTGAGGCTGGGCCGACCGCCTCCGTCGGTCCGTCGGCGGGGCGGACGACGACGGTGTTTGGCGCGTCCTGGTGCGACGGTTATGTGCGCTCGGTGCGGGTGATGGGCTGACCGGGACGCCAGGTTTCGACCACGAGGCGGTCACCGCGGACAGAGGTCAGGACCACTTCAGTCAGGTCCAGCCGGAAAAGGTGAAAGTCACCGGGTGGCTGGGCGCCGTCGCGGTAGGCGGCCAGCTCGTCAGGGTCGGTCACTTCGATGGCTCGCCCGGCGATTTTGGCGTCGCCCTGTGTCGTCATGGTGGACTCATCGCCGGGGTTGGCGTGGATCGCGAACCGGTTGTCCCGCCGCAGATCCAGTGCTTTGACCGCCCGCCACATGGAGCCGATCACCATGTCTGGGCCGAAGAAGTCGACCTCGGTGCCGCTGACGCGCGGTGATCCGTCGCGTCGGAGGGTGGCCAGGACGTGGTGTTTGTGTGCGGTGAAACGGGCGTGTACTGCTTTGGCGAACTCCCCCGCTTCGTGCTGGAACTGGTGCCAAGTCGCCATGGGCGGGAGTGTCGCATCCGTCTGTGTCAAAAATCCCGCGGTTGGGTGGCGGCGGGTGTTGTGACGTGGGCGACAGCACGGAGTGCTTGGCTGTCGGCGCGGCCGTAGAGGGTGGGGGTGAGCCAGTCGGGGGCGTGGTGTTGGAAGACCGACGGGGCAAGATCGCCGGCGCCTTCGGGGAGTGTTCCGGCCAGGGTGCCGGGCAGGTCGATCAGGTTGGTGTGGTGGACCAGCTCGGGGTGGGTTGGCCAGGCTCCGATCACGACCACCGTGGGGACGCCGCGGCGGTGCAGGGCTTCCAGGGTCAGTGCGGTGTGGTTGAGGGTTCCCAAGGCGGCTCGGGCGACCACCACGGCGGGGGCAGTGAGGGCGACTGCGAGGTCGGCGAGGGTCCAGCCGTCTTCGCCGATGGGGACCAGCACTCCCCCGGCGCCTTCGATGAGGACCAGGTCGTGGTGGGCGGCGGTGTCGGTGATGGCGGTGATGACGTCCTGCAGGCGGGGTGGTGGGGCGCCGATGTGGCGGGCCGCGGCCAAGGGAGCTAGGGGGTCCGGGTAGTGCGTTAGGGCGCGGGCTGGGCAGCCGGCGAGTCGGTTGACCACACCGGCGTCGTCATCGTCGCCGGTTTGCGCGGGTTTGATCATGGCGGGTCGGTGGCCGGCTGCGCGGGCGGCGGCGGCGATCGCGGCGGTGGCGATGGTTTTGCCGACGCCGGTGTCGGTGCCGGTGACGATGATCGGGCCGGCCCATGGCGTCTGGTCGGTGTGGGGTTGGGGCATGGTGGGGTCCTGGGTGGGCCGGGAGGGTTCGTGGTGGGGTGTGGTCATTTCGGCGGTGAAGGCTTCCTGCTTCGGTCCGGTCTGTCAAGGATCATGGCCGTGGTGCTCGGTGGGCGTTGCGTCAGAGGGCCGACGTGGACCGACAGGGTACGCGTCGCAGGGGGTTGAAGTATGAATTTTGTAGGCTGCCGGTATGAGCAAGCGGATCACCGTGAGCCTGCCTGATGACGTCGCCGAACATCTGGAGACGGTGGGAGAGCGTCAGGTGTCTCGCTACGTCGCCGAGGCGGTGCGGGCCGCTGCGCGTCGGGAGCGGGCTTTGGCCGCGTTGGAGGAGATTTACGTTCGGGTCGGTAGGCCCAGTGCTGAGGAGCTGGCGCGGGCCGATGAAGCGGCCGATGAGGCATTGCGGTTCAAGCAGCGGCGACTTGGCGGAGCCGCGTGAGGTACCACCTTCGGCCCGTCACATTTGTGCTGGACCGGCACGCGTTGGATGCGTACGCGCGTCGCTTGAGTCTGGCCGTTCCCTCCTTGTTAGCGTCGGTGGTTGAGCGTGGGCACATGGTCATGGTGTCGGCGTTGGCCCTCAGTGAGGCTTACCGGGACCTGTCCCCTGAGCACGCCGGCACGTTGGATCTGCTGACTGCGGGCGAGTTAGCGAATTTCGTGACCGTCGCTCCGTTTGACCATGCGGCGGCGCGGTATGCGGGGCGGCGGGCTGCGACCGGGGAGATCCGTGATCTTGTGGCTTTACATACCGCCGCTTTGGCCGCTCAGCACGCCGCCACCGTGGTCACCAGTGATCGGGCCACGACGCGTCGGCTTTTAGGGCCGGAGTGGCCGATCCTGGAGGTGTAAAACGTCGATCATGTCGGGTAAGCGCAGCGGCCTGGCTTAGGCGTCGTCTGGCTGGTTCAGATAGCTCAGGACTCGGCGTCGGAGCAGTTCGTACTGTTCGCGGCAGCGGGTGGGTGATCGGTTGGGGCGGGGGACGAAGGTACCCGCGGTGATGGTTTCTCCGTCGCGGAACTGTTCGCGGGTCAGGTCCAGTTCTGTGCCGTCGGGCAGCCGGTTCCACCAGTGGTATCCCTGGAGTGTTCCGTCGCGGGTGAACACCTTCCCAACCAGCAGGTCCCCGCCGAGCAGGTCAGCTATCACTAGGGCGGTCACGCCGCATTGCCCACGCGCGGGGTTGTCTGGCCGCCAGTCGTCGAGATCGACCGGATCGCAGGTGTCCGGGCCCCAGGAGTGTCGCAGCGCTGCTTGGATTTGGGGCAAGGTCAACGTTGGCATGCGGAGATTCTGTCCGCCGTCTCTGACAAAAGGCCCGAGTATACCGGTGCGCCGTGCGGTGGGGGTGGGTTTTCATACCCGGCAGATGAGTTCACTGTGGAGCACACTGAACCAGCCGTCTGGGGCACTCCCCCACGTCCGCCATCCTTCGGCGATGTGTTCTAGGTCCTGACGGGTGGCGTAGCCGTGCGTCAGCGCCCCTGTGGCTATCTCGGATTCGATGACCCGGTCGGCCCACATCTGGCTCCACCAGGCCCGCTCTTCGGGGGTGGCGAAACACCATGTGGATGCGGTCGGTGTGATCTGGGTGAAGCCCGCCTGTTGGGCCCAGGACAGCAGACGGCGGCCAGCGTCGGGTTCTCCGCCGTTGGCGCGTATCAGGCGTCGGTACAGCGTCACCCATTCACGCATGCCTGGCGGGTCGGGATACCAGACCATGGCTGCGTAGTCGCAGTCCCGGACCGCGACGATGCCGCCTGGCCGGCACACTCGCCGCATTTCCCGTAACGCCGCGACCGGGTCGGCTACGTGTTGGAGGACTTGGTGGGCGTGAACGACATCGAAGCTGTTGTCGGGGTACGGCAGGGCGTGGACGTCGGCGACCTCCCACACGATGTTGTCCGGCCCGGTCGTGAGTTTTTGGGCGCTGCGGCGGGCTGTCTCCACCACTTCCGGCGCGTTGTCAATCGCGGTGACGTGTCCTGGGTGGACCAATATGGCCAGGTCCATGGTGATGGTTCCCGGACCACAACCCACATCGAGCAGTGAGTCGCCTGGGCGTAGATGTTCGATGAGGTACGCGGCGGAATTTGCTGCGGTCCGCCATTGGTGTGAGCGCAGCACCGACTCGTGATGACCGTGCGTGTAGGTGGCCTTCGCCATGTAGGTCCCCCTTCGCCGTGCCTCAGACCTTACCGGGTGTCTCAGAATATAGAAGAGACGTTCCGATTGGTGAGACGCGCAGGGGATAAAACAGGACGAGTGGGGCCCTTTTGGTGGCAAGGGAGAGATGAGGTACGCGCTGGTCGCCTGGTGCGGCGCTGACCTCTGTGGCGCTACAGATGGTAGCGAAACGGCGTGGCGAATAACGCCTTGGGGTGGTGCTGCTGTCGATATTGGCGGAAGGAAGAATCGGTCCGCTATATTGATCAGTCTGGACAGCAAAAAGCTGAAAACAAAAACAATCCATTTATATTTTAGCGGGAAGGGTATCTGATTGTCAAACGACGCCAGAGAGCAGGAGCGAGCACGGGAACAGGAATACGTTTCCATGCTCTACGGTCGTCTCGACGAACTGCGGGAGCGCACCTCAACGCGGCTATCCCAGGTGCTCCAGCAAACCGGGGGGACTCCCCAGGCGCGGAGCGAACGGGACGCCGCGGCGACCATGTACGCCGACCGGTTGGCGCAACTCAACGCCGTCGAGCACGGGTTGTGCTTCGGACGGCTGGACCTAGACACCGGGGAGCGTCGCTACATCGGACGCCTGGGCATCTACGACGAGAACGCCGACTACGAGCCGCTGCTGATGGACTGGCGGGCCCCGGCCGCGCGTCCGTTCTATCTGGCGACGGCCGCCTCCCCCGATGGGGTGCGGCTACGCCGCCATATCAGGACCCGTGACCGGTCGGTGACCGCCATTGAAGATGAGATTTTGGACCTGGAGGCGGCTAAGGACACCCCCCACCACGGTCTGGCCAGCGAAGCCGCGTTGATGGCCGCCTTGAACGCGCACCGTACCGGTCGGATGCGCGACATCGTCGAGACCATCCAGGCTGAGCAGGACCGGGTCATCCGGGCCGGGCATCAGGGCGTGTTGGTGGTGCAGGGCGGGCCCGGCACCGGCAAGACCGCGGTGGCGCTGCACCGCGCGGCGTACCTGCTGTACACCCACCGGCGGGAACTGTCGCAGCGGGGTGTGCTTATCGTCGGCCCTAACGCCACCTTCCTGCGGTACATCAGCCAGGTCCTGCCCTCCCTGGGGGAGACCGGTGTGCTGCTGTGCACCGTCGGCGAGCTCTACCCCGGGATCACCGCCCGCGGCACCGAACCACCCGAGGTGGCGGAAATCAAAGGCCGGGCAGTCATGGCTGAGGTGATCCGGGCGGCGGTACGGGACCGGCAACGCGTCCCCGAGGACGTGATGTCGATTCCCTTCGAGCATGAGGTGCTCCGGCTGGACCGGCGTACCGCTGAACGGGCTCGGGAACGCGCCCGCCGCTCCCGCAGGCTCCACAACCAGGCGCAGGAGATCTTCATTCGGGAGGTCATCAACGCCCTCGCTCGTCAGGTCGCTGACCGCATCGGCGCCGACGTCTTCGGCGGCCCCAACCTGCTGGATGCGGAGGATCTGGCCGACATCCGCCGTGAGCTGCGCGAAGACGATCAGGTCATGGCCGCCATCGAGGAGCTGTGGCCGATCCTGACACCTGAGCAGCTGCTGCGGGACCTGTTTGCCGACCCGGACCGGATCGCCTCGGCCGCCCCGCAGCTGACCCCGGACGAACAGGCCCTGCTGCACCGCTCCCCCGACAGCGAGTGGACCCCCGCCGACGTGCCCCTGCTGGATGAGGCCGCCGAACTGCTCGGTGAGGACGACCGTGAGGCACGGATCCGAGCCGAGCGGGAGCGTCAGCGGCGGGTGGACTACGCCGAAGGCGTACTGGAGATCATGTCCCGGGACATCGAGGATGACCCGGAGATCTTGATGGCTTTCGACCTCATCGACGCCGACGAGCTGGCCGAGCGGCACCGGGAGGAGGAGTACCTAACCGTCGCCGAACGCGCGGCCGCCGACCGGCGGTGGGCGTTCGGGCACGTCATCGTCGATGAGGCACAGGAACTATCGCCGATGGCGTGGCGCACGATCATGCGTCGGTGCCCCAGCCGGTCGATGACCCTGGTGGGGGATGTCGCGCAGACCGGGGCGTTGGAAGGCACCTCGTCCTGGGGGCAGGTGCTGTCTCCTTATGTGGCCGATCGGTGGCGTCTGGAAGAGCTGACCGTCAACTACCGCACCCCGGCTGAGATCATGGAGGTCGCGGCTGAGTTGCTTACCGAACTGGACCCACCCCTGGAGCCGCCCCGGTCGGTTCGCGCCACCGGAGTGCCTCCCTGGCGGCAGCGCGTCACCAGGCGTGCCCTGCCGGAGCAGCTGGCTAAGGCCGTGGTGACAGAGCTGGCCGAGATCGGTGAGGGCATGCTCGCGGTGCTGGCGCCCCAGCAGCGGCTGGACGAGCTTGGTCACATCATTGAAAGCGCGTTCCCTGACGCGGCGGTCGGCGAACACACCGACCTTGACAGTCGGGTGGTTGTCCTGACCGTGCGGCAAGCCAAAGGGCTGGAGTTCGACTCGGTGATCATCGTGGAGCCGGGGCAGATCGTCGAGGAGTCGCCGCGCGGCCTCAATGACCTGTACGTCGCCCTGACCCGGGCCACCCAGCGACTTGGGGTGCTGCACACCGGGTCGGTTCCCCGCGCGCTGCGCCGGTTGCGTCCCCGCAAGGAATAAAAGAGGTACGCGGGTGGCCTGCGCCTCGTGGCACCCGCGTACCGGTGGGATCAGGGCCGTGAACGGACGCGGACCAGCGCTGAAGCGCTAGCGGTGAAGCGGCGCGAAGCCGGCACTCTCGATATTGTTGAATTCTAAACTACAGTCGTATGCTCACTGCGTCACCGACTATCCAGGGAGTGGGGATGTCCCAGGCGTACCAGCGTTTCCTGGCCGAGGCCGCCCCGCGCAGCGCCGCCCAACGGGTCTGGACCCCCACAGACGGATCGCTGCCGGCCCTGTACTTAGGCCACGGCGCACCACCGTTGTTGGATGACGCCGTCTGGATGCGGCAACTGTTCGACTGGGCATTGAGCATGCCCAAGCCCAAGGCGATCCTGGTCATCAGTGCGCACTGGGAGCACGCTCCCTTGAGCATCTCCAGCACCGCCGCCGGCACCCCACTGGTGTACGACTTCGGGGGATTCGAACCGCGGTTTTACCGGATGACCTACCCCACTCCCGACGCCAGCGCGCTGGGGCGACGCATCGCGGCCCTGATGCCCGACACCGTCGGCGTACACGAGCACCGTCGCCGCGGCCTCGACCATGGGGCATGGGTCCCCTTGAAGGCCATGTATCCCAACGCCGATGTCCCTGTGGTACAGCTGAGCCTGCCCACCCAGCATCCAGACGGGCTGCTGAAGCTGGGGCGGCGGCTGGCTGAGTTGCGACGGGAGGGCGTCCTGATCATCGGGTCGGGGTTTATGACGCACGGGCTGCCGTTCCTGCGCCGTGTCGACGTGCTCGGACAGGCCCCGCCACCGGCCTGGTCGGTGGACTTCGACGCCTGGGCCGCCGACGCGCTGGCCCGGGGAGACATCGACACCCTGGCCGCCTTCCAGGACCGGGCGCCCGGCATGCCGTACGCGCACCCGACCGTCGACCATTACATCCCGCTGTTTGTCACGCTGGGCGCGGCGGACAACCCGGAGTCCTCGGTCACCACCACGATCGAGGGATACTTCATGGGCCTGTCCAAGCGCTCCTTCCAGGTCAGCTGACCACTCCCGGCGCCACAGCGCCGCCGCGTTCACCCGCCCGTCACCACCACCGGTCATGATGGCGGTGATGAACGGGGAGCCTGGATGAGTGGCCCGACCCGGCTGGCCCGCCGGCTCGGGCTCGGTGACGCGGTCGTCGTCGGATTGGGCGCGATGATCGGTGCGGGGATCTTCGCGGCCCTGACACCCGCCGCAGCCGTCGCTGGAGGCTGGTTGCCGTTGGCGTTGGCCCTGGCGGCGCTGGTCGCCTACTGCAACGCCACCTCCTCGGCGCGTCTGGCCGCCCGCTACCCCGAATCCGGGGGCACATACGTCTACGGCCGCCGCCGCTTGGGGGACGTGTGGGGTTACCTGGCAGGCTGGGGGTTCGTAGTCGGGAAGACCGCCTCCTGCGCGGCGATGGCGTTGACGTTCGGCGCTTACCTCGCCCCACAGCTGGCCCGACCATTGGCGGTGGCCGCGGTGCTCGGGTTGACCGTTCTCAACCTGTTCGGTGTTCACAAGTCGGCCTTGGCGACCCGGATCATCGTCGGATTCGTGCTGATGGTGCTGGCCGTCGTCGTGGTGGCAGGCCTCAGCGGCGCAGGCCCGGAGCCCGTCACCGCATTCGACCAAGGCCCACCGGTCACCCCCGGAGATGTGGCGCAGGCGGCCGGGCTGTTGTTTTTCGCTTTCGCCGGGTACGCGCGGATCGCCACTTTAGGAGAAGAGGTCCGCGACCCTGCCCGTACCATCCCCCGCGCCATCTCACTGGCGCTGGCGATCACTTTGGTGGCCTATCTCGCCGTCGCGATCGCTGCGCTGCTGAGTCTGGGGCCGACGGGCCTGGCGGCCGCGCAGGCGCCGCTGGTGGAGGTGGTCCGACAGGCGGGGTGGGTGTGGGCAGCGCCGCTGGTGCAGGTCGCGGCAGCGGTGGCCGCCCTCGGGGCCCTGCTGGCGCTCATCCTCGGGGTGTCCCGCACCGTCTTCGCGATGGCTCGGGACCGACACCTGCCCGGCCTCCTCGACGCCGTCCACCCACGGCGGCGGATCCCGCATCGTGCGGAGATCGTGGTCGGTCTGGCTGTGGTGGCGTTGGTCATCGTGGTGGATCTGCGAGAAGCGATCGGCTTCTCCTCATTCGGTGTTTTGATTTATTACGCCATCGCCAACGCCTCGGCCCTGACCCTGAGCCCGGAGGAAGGCGCACCCCCCAAGGCGATCCCGCTTGTCGGACTGGCCGGGTGCCTCGGGTTGACCGTCACACTCCCGACAGCGTCGGTGCGTGCGGGCCTGGTGGTCTTCGCCGTGGGGATCCTCGCCTGGGCCGTCGGCCGGGCGATCCGCCGTCAGCGCCCACCTGCTGCTTCTTAAGGCAGCGGAACAAGCTTTTGATCACGCCGCCGCACGGCGGATACCCCTGAGACGCCAATCCGCCAGGGGAGCAACGCGGTACGCCGCGGCGACCACCACCGGCCCCGGCGGTACCTCCGTGCGCGGGTTCCTTGTAAAGGGCGGCTCCGTCAATTGTGTCTATCTGGCTACTTCCTGCCATATATCACGGCACTCTAAGAAGGCTGCGTCGTTGAGCGGAGCGACGAGAGAGCTGAAAACACCGCAAGGAGCCTATTCGTGACACAGCAACGCCGTTGGTTGATCACCGGGGCCAGCAGCGGCTTCGGAGCCGCGTTCGTCCGTGCTGCTCTCCAGGCCGGTGATGAGGTCGTCGCTGGCGTCCGCCGTCCCGACAGTATGGAAGACCTGGTCCGCCAGCACCCCGACCGGCTCACCGTGGTGTCCCTCGACGTGCGCGACCCTGCCCAGTGCCGGGAGGCGATCGCACACGCCGGCCGGGTTGATGTCCTCGTCAACAACGCCGGCTACGGAATCGTCGGCGCGGTGGAGGAGAGCACCGAGGAGGAGTTCCGGGACGCGTTGGAGGTGATGTTCTTCGGTGCTTTGCGCCTGACCCAGTTGGTGCTGCCGCAGATGCGGGAACGCCGCGATGGCGCCATCGTCCAAATCACCAGCATGGGCGGGTTGTTGGCCTACCCGGGGAACGGCGCCTACTGCGCCGCTAAAGGAGCCTTGGAGCTGGCCAGCGAGGCCCTCGCGGCGGAGGTGAAGCCGCTGGGCATCCGGGTCCTCATCGTTGAGCCCGGTGCGTTCCGGACCGGGTTTGCTGGCCCGTCCCTGCGGTTGAGCACTCCCCTCCCCGACTACGAGCAGACGGTGGGCGTCACCCGGGCCCGGCTCACCCAGATGCACGGTACGCAGGCCGGGGACCCTGACCGGGCCGCGGCGGCGGTCCTGCAGGTCCTCAACCAGCCCGATCCGCCGCTGCGGCTGGCGCTCGGCGAGGACGCGGTGTCAGCGATCCGGGAGAAGATCACCACGCTGCTGGAGGAGCTAGATCAAACCGAGGCGCTCAGCCTCGCCACCACGTTCTGAGTTCTGATCCCTACCTAACCCTGTATGTCCTTGGGCCCCAGCGGCGATCACCACCGACACGGTGGCGGGCCACGGCGTGTCCGGAAGCGTCCGGGGAAACCGATGGGATGTACGGTCTCGGTACACGGCTGCGTCACCGACCACGGCTTTCCACGGCTTTGTCCGACCAGCGGTGCCCGTCGACGACGCATCGGCTGTCAGGAGCGGTGACGCCAGTGGTCGGACAAGGTCGTGGCCGTCTTGCGACGACTGGTGGTCGAATGCGTGCCCTGTGAGGCGGTGGGTGTCAGCAGTCAGAGCCCAGTGCGTCCAGTCCTGGACGAGACAGGTGAAGCACCTGGTAGCGGATCCCGTCGGCCGGGTCGGCCGCCTGCTCCCAGAGCGTGAAACGCACCAGCTCCCATCTACTGGTGGCGACAACCACGGCCGTGGAGTGCACCCCGGGGTGGTCGCCCAGGACTCTAATTCCCCGATCGCCTCTTGCACGACGGTGGCGGCGTCGTCATCGGGTGAGAGGACCGTGGTACGCCGAGTCGCGGCGCGAGGCGTCGCCGCGTACGCCGGTCCGTGGCGGAACGCCAGCCCAGTCCACTGCCACACCCGTGGGCGCCCGAAGTCGGTGCACAGCCCGCGAAACCCTGGGCCCCACAGGAAACGGTTCATGCCGGCGATGGAGTTCCACAGATAAAACGGGGCGTACTGGTTGACCGGGGAGGCATCCACCCCTCGTTCCCTGATCAGATACGCCTTCAACCCCAAGCCCGCAAAATCGTCCAGTAGCGGCCCCTTGGTCGCCACCCGATGATGAATGATTTTCATGTCGTAGTCGGCGGGCAGGGTGATCTCATACTGCATCGCGTGCATGAAGGCTCCTCGCTGGCTCCTCGACTCGTGCGTGGATAAATGAGGGCCAGAGAGACGCGGTGAGAAACGGTCGCTTCGCCACCTCCGACCGGAAGCCAGCAGCGAAGTCAGCGTAAGCCGGATCACCGGGATACATCGTCGTCGAATTGAATGACCTGGCGCACATCCAGCAGACGCAGCATACGGAGCAGGGGCGGCGAGCATCCCACCAAGCGGAGCCCGGTCGCCGAAGCTTCGGCGACCTGAACGAACAGACGCATGGTGCCCACATCGGCGAATGTGAGATCGGACAGATCAATCACGAGTGGGGCCTCTGAGGCGACGTCTTCCGGCAGGTGCGCGATGGTGGCGGCCAGCGCGTACCGGTTACTCAGATCCGCCTCCCCGCTCAAAGCGAGCCCCGGTGGGTCACTGGTGCGACGCATACGTAACAGCGGCTGCCACGCCTCAGGTGCCCCTGCGGTGATCTCACTGCTGCCTGGATGGGCGGATCCGATGCAGTTAAGGGAGGTGGAGGAGAACAAGCGCCGATCGTAAAAGCACACCATCGTGGCGTAGTCGTCGGCGAAGAGTCGGCTTGCCTGCGCCTCGTACTGGACTAAGGGGTAGAGATCCGGAAGCGAGGCGGCGGCCCACGACATGTCTGTGGCCACCCGCAGGCCCGCGTACCCTTCGACGTGCGCCTCGGTGATGGCATGGGTCCAGTGGTCAAGCAGGCGTGAGGTGTCAAGCAGATTCAGGGGCAGGTCGCTGACGAGGTTGATCTGCACCTGATGGTTGTCTGCTTGCGCCTCCGGTGCTGCTCCTACGCGGCTTAAAGCGTCCCAGAACGTCGGTGGCGGTGCCGCTCCGGTCAGGTACATGACCTTCTGGTGTCGTGCCAGGCCGGCCTGCACGAATCTGGCCACAGCGGTCAGATGCTCGGTGTCGTCGTCAAACGCCCAGCACACATGGTCGCCAGAGATGAGTCGGTCCACCGTTGTCGGGTCCATCATGCGACCCCCTCTCCCGTCATGCATGCGCACGACGTGGCTGTGGGTGGGTGCTCAGCGATGACAATCCAGAACTATTGGTACGAACTGGGGGCACTCGCCGCCCACCGTCACCTTATGGGGACTTCTATCCCCGTTCAGAACTCGGGAACCTTCTTATGGAACGTCAACGTCGATCCGGTTGCCCTCGGCGAAGATGCCCTCACCGGGAGGGATGAACGGATTGGGTGCGGACGGCGGCGATGGATCGCCTGTCCGCGAACCGTTCGCGCGGCGTGACGGTGGCGCCGATAAGACATTCATAAGACAGCTGAACAGATCGTAGCCGCATACTTGGAGACACGGGGAAGACCATGCCCGGCGTCGAATCCAACGGGGGACGCCGGGCCCCTTTTTGTGCAAGAAGAACGCCACGAGCGTGAAGATGCGCCCGTGGTAACCCTTATCTGTAACTGTCCGGTTAATCCCTTATGACATCTGACGATCTTGTACGGGGGAACATTATTGATTCACGATTTTTCATCTGTATCATGCGACAACTTCATGATCGACGGGATTGTGCTGGATCAGCCTTACACGTCATGTCAACGAACCGCCGTGGATAACGGTATACGCGCTCGCGGGCGGTGATGCCTTTCACGTATATGGCGCCGGCATGAAGCGGAGATCGCACCGCAGGCGTGTTCTTCAGCGCGGGCGGCGGTAAACACCGGCAGGCCCGCGCCTCACGCTCGGCGGAAACACAGCGATAACCGTGGCCCAGGCGCTGACACGATCCGGTGCGACCCTGACAGGATTAAAATATCCGCATTGGCTGAAACATCGCCTCAATGACTGACATGAGCTCGGCGCTCTGACTAGTTCTGGCTAGTGCAGAACTGTGTTGTTCATGGTCGCGCCCGTGTAGGGGCAAAATCATGCGCCTCCCAGCAGCGCAGACACCGGATGCCACAACCATGCTTCGGTATTTCCAGGACGCCCACGATATCGCCTATGGATGCTTTTCGGCCTCGGCTCCCTGTAGCTTCACAGTCTCCTTCGACGCCGAAGCTGCCTTGAAGGCGAAACGATATGAATTCCTGCCTTCGGAATCTGGCGGGACAGGGCGGGTGAAGACCCTGCAGTATCGGAATCTGACGTAATCAGAGATCCAGTTTCAACAGCCGTGGCCGCCCGATGGCAAGCCAGACGAAGCCCGACTCGTTTTGACTGGATCTCGAGTCCGGTCCGTCAGGGTCGGTCTCATGACAGCTGGTGTGCCTTACACCGAACCGGCCCGGCCCTTGGGCGGCACCACCTTCCTGTTCGCTGTTACCTGCGGCGTCGCCGTCAGCAGCATCTACCTCCCGCAGGCCCTGCTCCCTCTCATCGCCACTGATCTGCGGACCGGCACCGCCGGTGCCGGCCTGGTTGTCACACTTACTCAACTGGGGTACGCCACCGGGATCGCGCTGCTGTGCCCGTTGGGGGACCTGGTCCGGCCCCGCCGCCTGCTCCCCACCTTGCTGTGGGGTATGGCCATCTGTCTGGTGGGGGCCACGGTGGCGCCCACCCTCCTGATCCTGGCCACGGCCGCGACCTTGGTCGGTCTCTTCGCTGTCCTTCCCCAGCTGCTGGTGCCGCTGGTCGCCCGCCTGGCCCCCACCGGACAGGCCGCGCACGCGGTCGGTGCGCTGACCACCGGCCTGGTCGGCGGCATTTTCGGCGGCCGGATCCTGAGCTCACTGATCGCGGAGCTGACCGGGTGGCGCGGCGCCTACCTCACCGTGGCCGCCAGCGCGGTAGTCCTGGCGGTCCTGCTGCGTCCCTGGCTGCCCGCCGAGTCCGCGGCGTCTGACAGCATGGCCCGGAATCCAGCCGCCGCCTACGTCAGGTTGATGGCGAGCCTGCCTGGCCTGATACGTCGTCAGCCGGTTCTGCGTCAGGCGTGTCTGTTTCAGTTCTGTGGCTTCGCGCTATTCAGCGCGGTGTGGACCACGCTGGTGCTGCATCTGACCGGGCCGTGGTTCGGATGGTCGACGGCGACGGCTGGCCTGTTCGGGTTGGTTGGTTTGGTGGCCGGGAGCGCCGGGCCGGTCATCGGTCGCGTCGTTGACCGACACGGCTACCGCGGCGTCACCACGGGGGCGCTGAGCATCATCGCGGCCGCGATCGGGATCCTGACGCTGGCCGGTGGCGCCTTGATCGGGCTGGTTGTGGGCATGTTCAGCCTCTCCCTCGGGCTTCAGGCCACACAGATCGTCCAGCAAACCCGGGTTCTCGCCGACCGGCCCGACGCCCGTAGTCGGGTTAACACCTTGTTCATGACCACGGTCTTCCTCGGTGGGTCGTTTGGCTCCGCGGTGGGGATCACCGTTTTCACCCACCATGGGTGGCTCGGGGTGTGCGGTTTCGGTGCGGCCATGCTGGCGATGATGCTGGCGGTAGAGGGGTACGCTCGCCGCCTTGCGAAGCAGACAGTGCCGTCGTCACCGGCGTCGAAGGCCGCGAGCTGAGCCGTGCCGTGCCGGTTTGGTGACCAGAGACATCACATGCTCTCTGTTTCCTTATTTATTTAGGGAGCCCGGTAAGGCGCTGCGGCGTCGTACCTCTGTGAAGGCGCCGCTGGTGCGGTGGCTGATCAGGCGGCCCTACCCACCGCGCTCAGCGTGGCCCGCCGTAGTTCCTGAAGCTGGATGCCGGCGTCGGTGATGAGCGTGATGGCGCGGCCTTCACCTTCCCGGAGCAGCGCCAACAGGAGATGCTCGGTACCGATGTAGTTGTGCTTGAGATGCAGGGCCTCACGCAGCGCCAACTCCAGCACCTTTTTAGCGCGCGGGCTGAAACGCCCAGCCCGGTCCCGTCGACGCGTCAGCGGCCAGCGGCGACGAGGCGCGGGAGGCCGTGGCATCAAGGCATCAGGGCCAAAGGACTCCTTCATCTTGGCGAGCACCGCGTCCACATCGATCCCGATGGCGCGCAGCGCCTCGACGTCGGTGTCACTGAGAAAGGAACGAGGAGTATCGGCCAGCTGCTGAATAGCCGCGCGTACCCGCTGCGGGTCTAACCCGGCGTCTCGCAGCACCCGGGACGCGAGACCGGTCTCCTCCTCCAGCAGGCCCAGCAGGAGATACTCGGTCCCGATGAGGCGGTGAGCCTGACGTGCCTCTTCGTTCGCCCGCGTGATCACCCCACGGCATGCGTGAGTGAATCGTTCGAACATCGTCAGTCCTCTCGTGGATCGGAGTGGGATATCTGGGCGGCGTACTTTTTGTGGACCGCCTGCTTGCTGACCTCAAGAACGTCGGCGATCTCCTGCCAGGACCAGCCGCGGCGTCGTGCGTTGGCGACCTGCAGTGCCTCCAGTTGTTCGGCGAGGCGACGCAGGGCTCGGACGGCACGCAGGCCGACCGCCGGGTCTGTACCGCTGGCCGCGGCGGTGAGTTCTCCTGGATCCGTCATGTGTCAACTTTAGTTGACACGACTGCGAGCGTCAACCTAGGTTGACACCCGTATGCGGTGGGAGGCGGCAGAGCAGGCGGCGGCAACCCCGTTCGCTTCCGGGATCGACCCGCTTCAGCGCACCCGGGCTACCCAGGCGCGAGGAAAAGCGGGAGGCGGTGCGGTGCGCGCAGCCTACCCGTCACAACAGCAACAGCAGTTACCGCAGTCAGAACAGCTGCAGCAGTTAGAAACGGAGGAGTCGCAGTTACCGCACCAACACCGGTCGGAGCACCGGCTGTGGTACTTCTTGCTCCACGGCGGCCGCCACACTCCGCAGGTACACGTGGTCAGCACGCAGGCGCCAAGGAGTAACCCGGCGCCGCTGCAACCGCTGGGGTGCGACGTCGAGGGAGGCGGAATAGGCGCCCCGGGGGAGGTGGGCGGCGGGCTGTACGCGGAGGCAAAGATCCGCTCAATGGCGTGCCCCACCTCATTGACGAGCAACGCGCGCGCCAGGCGAGGACGCCGTAACGTCACATCATCCAGCGCCAGCCGCAGGCCGTAATGCGCCTCCTCACACAGCCGCCGCGCCTCCTCCAGGTCGGTGCCGGTGGCGTGCAACGGGTTGAACACGCCCCGCCGGGCGTCCTCGGCGTAGTCGTCGACCGCATCGAGCAGATGCGCGATCCGTCCGAAGAAACGCCCGACCTCGGCCAAGAGCTCGATGTTGCGCGGTATCCCGGCGAGGACGGCGGTGTACGCGAACGCGGCAGCGACCGCAGTCTCGGTAGGTTCGGTCGCGACCAGCACCGACGACCCCGGACCGATCGTCTGTTCCAGCGTGGCCTGCCGCGCCACCGCGTCGATCAGCACGCTTGTATCAAAACCCAGGGTGGTGGCGGTACGCGTACCCGCCTGCGCCCATCGATCGGCGACTGCGGTCGCGGTGGTGGCGAGGACACCGATCCGCAGCGCCCCATCCCGGTCGGCGACGTGGTCGCGGGTCTTAGCGGCCGCCAGAACCAGGGAGACCGCCGCCGCCAAGCGGGCCCCAGGGTCGGTGGAGGGAACAACGTCGGCCCGTTGGAAGCCACGCAGGGCGCAGGGTGCTGCGCGTCGGTAGCTGCTCGCTTCGGGAGCCTGCGCCTCCAGCAGCACCGACACCAGCAACCCGTCGTAGTTGGTGACCAGTCGGGCCCGATGGCCGTGCTCGTCCCGCAACGTCAAACACAGCCCGCACAGGTGCGCCAGCCACGCCGCGTGCAGTGTCCCGCACATCCGATGTGGACATGGACGCACGATTCCGAACATGCAGCGCTCTCCTCTCTCCGCGCGCGGATCGTATGAGGGGTACGCAAGGGCCAAAGAGAGCGGCATCGGCACGGAAGGCGGCGTGCGAGCCGTTCTCGCTAGGGTGGAGATCGTGGAACACAGGGTATTGGGACGAACCGGGCGACCTGTCTCGGTGGTCGGTCTAGGAGCCTGGCAGCTCGGCGCGGACTGGGGCAGCGTCAGCGAGGCGGACGCGTTAGCCACGTTGGAAGCCGCGGTCGAGTCCGGAATGACATTCATCGACACCGCCGATGTCTACGGCGACGGCCGCAGTGAGCGGATCATCGGGCAGTTCCTGCGGTCGCATCCGGAGCTGGAGCTGTTCGTCGCTACCAAGATGGGGCGTCGGGTACCGCAGGACCCTGCGGTGTACACCCTGGATAACTTCCGGGCCTGGACCGATCGTTCCCGCGCCAACCTGGGCGTGGACACCCTCGACCTGGTGCAGCTGCACTGCCCGCCGTCGGCGGTCTACGCCTCCGACGCGGTGTTCGACGCGTTGGACACCCTGGTGGAGGAAAAACGTATCCGGGCCTACGGCGTCAGCGTGGAGACCTGTGAGCAGGCCCGTGCGGCGATCGCGCGGCCCGGGGTGGCCACCATCCAGATCATCCTGAACATGTTCCGGCAGAAGCCGGTCACCGAGGTGTTGCCGGCGGCCGCTGAGGCCGGAGTCGGGATCATCGCGCGGGTCCCACTGGCCAGCGGTCTGCTGTCGGGACGCTATGACCGCACCACCCAGTTCGCCCCCGACGATCACCGCACCTACAACCGGCACGGTGAGGCGTTCGACGTGGGCGAGACCTTCTCCGGGGTGGATTACGAGCGAGGCTTGGAGGCGGTTGAGCGTCTGGCGCCGCTGGTGCCGGAGGGCGCCACGATGGCGCAGTTCGCTCTGCGGTGGATCATCGACCATCCCGCGGTCAGTGTGGTGATCCCGGGTGCGCGTAATCCAGAGCAGGCACGAAGCAACGCCGCGGCCGCTCAGCTGCCCCCGTTGTCGCCTCACACCGTTGACGGGGTCCGGAAGGTGTACGACGAGCTGATCCGGCCGTTGGTGCACCACCGTTGGTGACGCCCGCAGGCGCCTTACCGGGCGGCGACGCCTAACCACTCGTTTAAACCAATCGTTCTGGCCCCACCACATGACGCGGTGGGGCCAGAACGATTCCACGGGGATCGCAGGTCAGGCCGCGGTCTCCTCCGCGGTGGACACGGCCGGCGGTTGATCGTCGGCCGACGCCTGGTCGAACTGCGTCCGGTACAGCTGCTCGTAGCGGCCGCCGGCGGCCAGCAGCTCGGTGTGGGTGCCTCGTTCGACGATCCGTCCGTCCTCGATGACCAGGATTTGATCGGCGGCGCGGATCGTCGACAGCCGGTGAGCGATCACCAAGGCGGTCCGTCCGGACAGCGCCTCGGTGAGGGCCTCCTGCACCGCCGCCTCCGAGGTGGAGTCCAGGTGCGCGGTGGCCTCGTCGAGGATCACCACCCGGGGACGGGCCAGGAGCAGCCGGGCGATGGTCAAGCGTTGCCGTTCCCCACCGGAGAGTCGGTACCCACGTTCCCCGACCACGGTGTCCAAACCGTCGGGCAGCGACGCGACCAGCGTGTCGAGGCGGGCGCGACGCAGCACGTCCCACAGCTCCTCCTCGGTGGCCTCCGGCCGTGCCAGAAGCAGGTTCTCCCGAATCGAGTCGTGGAACAGGTGCCCGTCCTGGGTCACCACGCCGACGGTGCGCCGGATCGAATCGGCGGCCAGGTCCCGCACATCCACACCGGACAGGCGTACCGCTCCCTCGTCCACGTCGTACAGCCGCGGTACCAGCTGCGCGATCGTGGACTTACCGGCGCCAGAGGACCCGACCAGTGCGACCATCTGCCCCGGTTCTATCCGGAAGGAGATTCCGTGGAGCACCTCTTCACCACCGCGGGTGTCGAGGGCGGCGACCTCCTCCAAAGACGCCAGCGACACCTTGTCGGCGGACGGGTACGCGAAGCGGACATTGTCGAACTCTACCGAGACCGGGCCGTCCGGTACCTCGCGCGCATCGGCTTTGTCGGTGATTAAGGGCTTAAGGTCGAGCACCTCAAAGACCCGGTCGAAGCTCACCAACGCGCTCATCACCTCCACCCGGGCACTGGCCAGGGCGGTCAACGGCGCGTACAGCCGAGTGAGCAGCAACGCGAGCGCAACCACGGAGCCGGGATCCAGCTGGTTCCGCAGCGCGTAGAACCCACCCAATCCGTAGACCAGGGCCAACGCCAGGGCCGAGACCAGAGTCAGAGCCGTGATGAACACCCACTGCACCATCGCCAGCCGAACCCCGATGTCCCGTACTCGGCGGGCACGCACGGCGAATTCAGTCGACTCCCGAGCAGGGCGGCTGAACAACTTCACCAGGATCGCGCCGGCCGCGGAGAACCGCTCGGTCATCTGGTTGAGCATCACCGCGTTGTGGTCCGCTGCTTCCCGCTCCAACCGCGCCAGACGCCGCCCCATCAGGCGGGCCGGGAACACGAACACCGGCAGTAACAGCAGCGCCAGGAGGGTGATCTGCCAGGAGATCCCGATCATCACAGTGAGCGTGAGAAGCAGGGTCACCAGGTTGCTGACCACCCCGGACAGGATGTCGGCGAAGGCACGCTGCGCGCCGATGACGTCGTTGTTCAGACGACTGACCAGCGCACCGGTGCGGGTACGCGTGAAGAACGCGATCGGCATGCGCTGGATGTGGTCGAACACCGTGGTCCGCAGCTGAAGGATCAATCCTTCCCCGATGCTCGCCGACAGCCAGCGGTTGAGGAGGCTCAATCCGGCTTCGGCGACCGCGATGAGGGCGATCACAATCGCCAAGGTGACGACCAAGCGGGTGGAGGAGCCGTCGACGATTTCATCGACGACCCGCCCGGCCAGGATCGGAGTGGCGACCGCGGTGACGGCTGTCACCACGCTGAGGAAAACGAACCACGCCAACTGTTTTCGGTGTGGTCGGGCGAAGGACATGATGCGGCGTAGGGTCGCCATGGAGAACGGTCGGCGTTCATCCTGCGCGTGCATCATGCTGTATAGCGAGTGCCACGCGGTGACTTCCATGCTCATCGAGGGCCTCCGGCCTGCTGTGTCTCCTCACTTACCCCCTGGGCGCCCGTCAGATAGCGTTCGCGCGGTGGACGCGGCGTCACCGCCCGTCACCGGGAATCCATTCGGGCGTCGCTGTGGCGAACGCCATCATGCCGTGCCGGTATGACATAACTGGACGCTAAAACCTCAGCCTTACTTGAGGGCAAGACGTGCGCAAACATTGCCCTCAACTTAACTTGAGGTATTAGCGTCTCCCGCCGTGTCGCGGACAGAAATTGCGGTGACGGAAGGAGACGGAGCATGTCGAATACCAGCGTGTCAAACGTCAGTACACGTAAAGCGGGGAGGCGAGAGTGGATCGGACTGGCGGTTCTCACCCTTCCCAACCTGCTCATTTCCATCGATACAACGGTGCTGCATCTGGCCACCCCAGCCCTCAGCGCCGACCTACGACCCAGCGCTTCTCAGCTGTTATGGATATCCGACATATACGGGTTTCTCATAGCCGGTTCCCTGATCACGATGGGAACGCTGGGTGACCGGATTGGACGCCGGAAGCTGCTGTTGATCGGGGCGGCCGCCTTCGGTATCGCCTCGATCCTGGCGGCTTACGCCCCCAGCGCTGAGATGCTCATCCTCGCCCGCGGAATCTTGGGGGTCGCTGGAGCAACCCTGATGCCTTCCACGATGTCCCTGATCCGCAACATGTTCCACGATCCACGTCAGCGGACGACCGCTTTATCGGTGTGGATGACCGGGTTCATGACGGGCGGGGCGCTTGGACCGCTGGTGGGAGGGCTCCTGTTGGAGTTCTTCTGGTGGGGATCGGCGTTCTTGATCGGTGTGCCGGTGATGGCGCTGCTGCTGTTGCTGGGCCCGTGGCTGCTGCCGGAGTACCGCGACCCCAAGGCCGGCAGGCTGGACCTGATCAGCGCGGCGCTGTCGGTGGTCGCCGTCTTGGCCATGATCTTCGGCCTGAAGGAGATCGCTACGGAGGGCCTGTCCCGGACCCCGATCCTGGCGCTGCTGGTCGGACTGTTGATCGGCGCCGTCTTCATCCACCGTCAGCGCCGGCTTGAGGATCCGCTGCTGGACCTGAGCCTGTTCACCAACCACGCCTTCAGCGCTTCCTTAACCGCCTTGATGCTGCTCACCCTGGTCGGCCCTGGAATCGGCTTCCTCGTCGGCCAATACCTGCAGCTGGTGTTGGGAATGACTCCTCTGGAAGCCGGCCTGTGGTCGTTGCCGGTGTCAGCGTCAGTGGTCGTCGGTTTCCTCAGCGTCCCCACGCTGCTGCGTCGCCTCCCTCCGCCCCCGGTCGTGGGCGTCGGGCTGGTGCTCAGCGCCCTGGGAGTCGGACTGCTGACGCTGGCTGAGGGAATCGCCGTTGTCGTGACCGGACAGGCGCTTTTCTTCCTCGGGGCGGCGCCCATGTTCGTCATGGGTCTTAACCTGATCGTCGGCGCTGCGCCTCCAGAGCGGTCAGGGACCGCCTCAGCCGTGTCCGAAACCGGGCAGGAATTCGGGGCGGCGCTCGGACTGGCGGTGCTGGGGAGCATCGCCGCCGCCATCTACCGCACTCAGATGCGGGATACGGCCGTGGACGGCATCCCTGCCGAGGCGGCGGACGCGGCTCGGGACACCCTGGGTGGCGCGACCGCGGTGGCCCAGCAACTGCCCAGCGATCTTGCTACGGCGCTGCTGGGACGGGCGCAGGAGGCGTTCGCCGACGGCCTGCAGTGGGTCGCCGGCATCAGCGCGGCGATCGTGCTGATCGCGGCCGTGTTCGCCACGATCGTGCTGCGCCGCATCCCCACTCCTGGTCCGTCGTCTTCCCACGAGGAGCCGACGACTACCTCCGAACTAGAGCTCGTCCACTAAGGGCCCCATCCCGCGCCTCACGGTTGAACGATCCGGAGTACACGGGCGTACCCCATCAGGTGATCATGAAGTCTTCGGATATAACTCTCGGCACGCTGTCCGAAGACTTCATGATCGACTGGTCTCCGGAAGGGGCCGCTACCGTGACAGTCAGGGAGCGTGACGGGTAGCTCGCCTTCGACCGGGCCTTGACCCGCTCCACATCAAGGCGTGCGCGTACGGCTCCGGTACGCGGAGTCGAAGGGAACCGCTGGGGACGGGAGCGATGCACAAACCGATGTATGAATGTGGCCTGGACGCCGCCGTCGACGTCATCGATGGGAAGTGGAAGGTGTCGATCCTGTGGGCGTTGAGTTCCCGTCCACGGCGGCTCGGGGAACTGCGTCGCATGCTGACCAACGTCAGTGAGAAGGTCCTGATCCAGCAGCTGCGGGAGATGGAAGCGGACGGCCTGGTCCACCGCGAGGTCTACCCTCAGGTGCCCCCAAAGGTGGAGTACTCCTTAACCGACCTGGGAGTCGAGCTCAACAAGGCCCTTGAGCCGCTGGGGGCCTGGGGCGAGCGGAACATGAAACGGATCGAAGCGGTCCGTCGGGCGCGCCGGGCGGGTGCGAAGGTGGGCGCAGACACGTAACGCGCCGGGCCGCCTTGCCTTGAATATTCCACCGGCCGTCGACGGCGACGCTCCCCTAGCGGCGATCCCGCTTCGGGGAGCGCGCGGTGCTCCACCACCGAGGCAGTGGAGCACCGCCGAACCGCAGAAGCCTCACATGACGCCGGCGGGTCAGACCAGGCCAGCCTCAGGCGCCAGCCGACTGAGAGGCTCGATCAGTTCTCGCTCCTCATAGGACAGATGAGACAGCAGCGTGTCGGTGAGGAGATCCACGGCGCGCCGCAGCTCGTGGCCGCCGTCATCGGGGGAGCTGACCATGGCGACGAGGGCGGCGTCGACGCTGTCTAACACCTCGGCGATCACCTCGTGCTCGTCGGCCAGCCGGTCCAGCACCGGACCGAGCCGGTCATCGGCCCGGCGAAGCCGCGGAAACAACGCCCGATCCTCCAGGGTGTGGTGGGTGGTCAGGATCCGGCAGTAGTTCTGGCAGTAGACGCCCAGGGCCCACTTGTTCTGCCGCATCGTCATCACATTGATGGCCGATCGGGCTGCGCCGACATCCAGCGACCCGTCGAGGACCTGGGCGACGAGGTCACGGACCTGCGCCAGCTCCTGCCGCAGATGATCGTGGATTTCGATCAGATGGCGGGCGAACTGACGGCCCTGCTCCGGGTAGGTGGCCCCAGGGTCAGGGGGTGGGCTGGTCGGACGGGTCGTCTCATCCCACGGTTGGACGTCACTAAACCGGCGTGACGGGGGTGGGGTCGGAACGACATCCAAGGCAGCGTGGGCCGAGGGACGCCCGCCGGTCTTCTCCTGGTTGGATCCGCTGATCATCTCTGGACCTGCTTTCCGTGGGCCTGTGAGGACGACATCGGCGTACCGGCCCGTGCGGCGGCCACCGCCTCCCGCACGGCAGGTGCGACCTCTTCGGCGAATCGCTGCAGGTCGGCCCCGCCGGTGAGGTCCACCATCAACAGAAAGCCGCTGATGCCTTCGGTCAGAGCCAGTTCGGTCAGCTGCTCGACCCACACCGGCACCGGCCCCTGGAGGAACCCACGCCCGGTACCGGTGAATGAGCCGGTGATGTTGTACAGGCGCCGGATTGCCGACGGTGAACGGCCAGCGGCCTCGGCCGCGTCGTCGATCATCCGGTTCATCTGGCTCACCTGGGACGGCGGCGCGTACGGGGAGCTGGGCAACCAGCCGTCGGCGGCTCGCCCGGTCAGGCGCAGCATGCGCGGTTTGTACGCCCCCAGCCAGATCTGGATCGGGTGGACCGGGAACGGCCCTGGTTTCGCGCCTTTCAGCCAGTAGTGGTCGCCGGCGCGTTTGACGCCCGGGCCGGGAGTCCATAGCGCCCGGAGAATGCCGATGGCCTCCTCCACCGCGGTGACCGCCTCCCCCGGGGTGCGGCGTGGACCGCCCATGCCGACGATGGCGTCCCAGAACGCTCCCGAGCCGAGGCCGAGCTCCACACGGCCCCGGCTGAGGATGTCCAGGCTGGCGGCGGCACGTGCCAACACCGCTGGTGGGCGCAGTGGCAGGTTGGCGACGTTGGGCAGGACCCGGGCCCGAGCGGTCCGCGCGGCGATGACCGACAGCAGAGTCCAGGTGTCGAGGAACGCGGGCTGATACGGGTGGTCCTGGACGCTGATCACATCCAGGCCCAGGCGATCGCTGCGTTCGGCCAGCTCCAGCACGGCGGCCGCCTGGTCGGCGACCGGAGGCAGGAAGCTGCCGAAGAGCAGGTCATGACCGTAGTCGGGCATCGAGGCCCTCCTCGTCTGTCCAGAAGAATTTCTGTCATCAAGATGATATGTCAAACAGAAGATCTGTCTTTACAGCGTAGCTCGGCGTCCGCCGTAGCATGGGGAGGTGCCCGCTTCACCTTCCTGGCTCACCGGTACCCCAGCGGCGCCGGGCTCGGCGACCGATGACCTGTTTTGGACACTCGGTGTGGTGTTCCGGGCCTTTGTCAAAGCGGCTGACGCTCTCACGGTCGGCATACCCGGCGGCCCGCGGGGCTACCAAGTACTCGCAGCCGCCGCGCGCGAGGACGCCAGCAGCCAGTCGGTCCTGGCGCAACGGCTGGGGATCGACCGAACCGTCATGACCTACCTACTCGATGACCTGGTCCAGGCCGGTCTGGTGGAGCGCCGCCCTGATCCAGCCGACCGGCGTAGTCGGCGTGTGGTCCTGACAAGCTCCGGACGAGCCGTCCTGGCGGACCTGGAACAGCGGCTGCGGCACGCCGAGGACCACATCCTCGCTGACCTCCCCCGGGCCGAGCAGGACACCCTGCGTCGCCTGTTGCGGCAGCTGGCGGACCGTATCAACGCTCGTGACCCGGTCGCCAATGTCTGTCAGGTGGTGGAGGACCTTCACGACGCGGGGGAACGCCACACACGTCGCTCACCACGGCAGTGAGCATCCGGGGAGCGTCTCAGCCGCTCCGGCGTACATGAGGCTGGAACCCCCTGGGAACCAGGGCGCCCCGACGCGGGGTACGCGTTATCGGGCCTGGGAACATCCGGTCCGGGACGTCCGTGCCTGCGGATAACGCAGTCCGGGAGGGCCCGAGGGGCGCTACACGGCCACGGGGCCACGGACATCACTGGACCCGGGAACGCCTGCGTTCGTCACAAGTCAGGCGTTTGACGAAGCTCACCAGCATCCCGGTCGGATACCGACGTCGGATCCGTATCTGGTCAGTCACCAGGTAGAGAATGGCCAGCCCACGGCCGGAGGTCGCGGTCGGCTCCGGCAATACCGTGGTATCGGGAGGATCGAAACCCCGACCGGTGTCGCTCACCTCCACCAGGCAGCAGTCCCCCGCTATCCGCAGCCGTACCTGGTAGGTGTCGGCGGGAGCGGCGTGGCGTACCGCGTTGGTGCACACCTCGGATAAGGCGAGTTGGATAGCGTGCCGAGCCTGATCATCAACCTGTGATTTGTTCAGAATCAGGGTGGCGGCTTCCCGGGTCGCTGAGATCGTCCACGGCAGCCGGGGCAACGTTAACGTCATATCGACCATGGGCGGCGGCAGCGACGTGTGCGGCATCACCCACGTCGGCCACCGACGGGTAGGCACACCGGACTTTCTGCCATTGCGCACGGCTCTGCCGCGACCTGTGGGTCTTCCAGACAGAACCCGGCCAGGATACGGCGGTCGCCTCATCGCCTGCCCCGAGCCCATGGCGCTCTCCCTGCGTCGTTCCGTTAGCCTCGCGGTACCCGAGGTCAGGTACTTGAAAACGGTACGTTCTCGACTTTTTTGTTTCTTTACCTGGTGAGGCGGTGGTCTTTCTGCAACAGGTACGCCCCCTGCGGGGCTCTTCCGGCCGCCGCGGCGGGTACCGCGCACCGACTGTGGCGTACCTGAAGACGTCCCTGACGTGGGGAACGTGACGGTCGTCGCCGGATGCATACCGGGACAGGCCGGGTACCCCGGGCATGAATAAGATCCGGCGTGTGGCTACACACTTTGACGTCGTGGTCCTCGGTGCGGGTCCAGGCGGATACACCGCCGCGGTCCGGTCCGCCCAGCTGGGCCTGAAAACAGCGATCATCGAAGAGCGCTACTGGGGAGGGGTCTGCCTCAACGTGGGCTGTATTCCCTCCAAGGCACTGCTGCGCAACGCCGAACTGGTCCATCTCCTCACCCATGAGGCGAAGACCTTCGGTATTCAGATCGACGGCCAGCTCACCTTCGACTACGGCGAGGCGTTTCGACGCAGCCGGAAAGTGGCCGAGGGACGGGTTAAGGGCGTCCACTACTTGATGAAGAAGAACGGGATCACCCAGTACCAGGGACGTGGTACTTTCACGGACCCCCACACCCTCACCGTGGCTCTCAACGACGGTGGCAGCGAGACCGTGACGTTCAACCACTGCATCATTGCGGTGGGCGCCACGACCCGGCTGCTGCCGGGAACCACTCTCAGCGACCGGGTGGTCACCTACGAAGAGCAGATCCTCGCCGACCAGCTTCCCCACAGCATCATCATCGCGGGCGCCGGCGCCATCGGCGTGGAGTTCGCGTACGTTCTGCACAACTACGGCGTCAAGGTCACCATCGTTGAGTTCCTTGACCGCATCGTGCCGCTGGAGGATGAGGAGATCTCCGCCGAGCTGGCCAAGCGGTACCGCCGTATGGGCATCGAGGTGCTCACCTCGACCCGCGTGGAGGGGATCGAGGAACTCGCAGACCGAGTACGCGTGACCGTCTCGCGTAACGGACAGCAGCAGACCCTGGAGGCTGACAAGGTCCTGCAGGCCATCGGATTCCAGCCGCGTGTGACAGGCTACGGGCTGGAGAACACCGGCGTCCGGCTCACCGAGCGGGGCGCGATCGATGTGGATGGTCGCTGCCGCACCAGCGTGCCGCACATCTTCGCCATCGGTGACGTGACCGCCAAGCTGATGCTGGCGCACGTCGCTGAGAACATGGGCATCATCGCGGCGGAGACGATCGCCGGCGTGGAGACCATGGAGCTGAACTACACCATGATCCCGCGGGCGACCTACTGCCAGCCGCAGGTTGCCAGCTTCGGGTTCACCGAGGCGCAGGCCCGTGAGAAGGGCTTCGACATTCGGGTCGCCAAGTTCCCCTTCACCGCCAACGGCAAGGCCCACGGCCTGGGTGAGACCGGCGGCTTCGTGAAGATCATCAGCGACGCGAAGTACGGCGAGTTGCTGGGAGCCCACATGATCGGGCCAGACGTCACTGAGTTGCTCCCCGAGCTGACCCTGGCCCAGCAGTGGGATCTGACCGTTCACGAGGTGGCGCGTAACGTGCACGCCCACCCCACCCTCAGTGAGGCGGTCAAGGAAGCCATCCACGGCTTGGCCGGCCACATGATCAACATGTGAGTGCGTCTGGCGATAAAAGCGAAGCTGTCAGTTCGGGCGTCAGCGGTCCTGCCGTCGACGCCCGAACTGTTTGTGGCCGCTGACTGCTTTCACGACGCCCGGAGGACCAGCGCTTGAAAGCCAGCGTCTGGCCGGTCGACGCCTGTCACGGACTGGCGGCGACGGCGTGTCGCCCCTCTTGTCGTCACCGGGTGGGAGGGATGGGTCGTGGCGTTTGCTGATGGAAAAACAACTTCCACCCGTCTTCACGACGCACATAGTGACTGCTGAACAGGGCGGAGTACTCGGGCGTGCCCTCGCGTCGCGCCACCGCCTCGTAGACGACTACGGCGACGTCGTCGGTGGGGCAGAGGACACGCACATTGTCCAAGCGAAACGAGCTCCACGGCTCGCCGCTCATCGAGTCGATGACGGCCTCCCGGCCGCTGAGCACCAAACCGCCCGGCAGCAGCATCACCACGGTGTCATCGAGCACCTGCCGGTAGAAGGCCGCCGCTGCCGGGGCATCGGTGGACAGGGCGCGCCACCCGTACTCCTCCAGGTTGATCAGCTCATCGCGTACCGCCATACCGCCTCCCTGGATCTGGCGCTCCTTTCCGCCATTCCCAGCATTCCAAGGCTCACACCCTGGTGGGTCGGCGGCGAACGGCACCGGTTCCCCGGATCGGCGAATGAGGCGGTACGCGGGTGGCGCTCCTGTCTGTGCGGTGGTTACTCCTCCTCGTCTTCGAAGATCTCCTCGGCGACCTCCTCCAACACCTCCCCGGCGACCATGCCGCCGACGAAACCGAGGGCGGCGCCACCGATCACCCCGGCCAGGCCGGAGCCGTGAGACTCCTCGTGCTTGTGACCGCCGCCGTGGAACAGGTGGGCGTTGGGCAGGACGGTCGACTGGAACCACGAGTCGATGTACTGCGCCCAGTCGGTGGTGGTGTCGGTGTGAGGCACCTGGAAGTGCAGGTATATGTCGTGGCTTCCCCCGTCGATCTCGAGGACGACGTCGACCGCCTGCGGCGTGGTGACGAAGGTGACCTCGACTTCACGGCAGGCGTGCGCGTAGGCCGGGGCGGCGTAGAACTCGATCTCCTGGTAGAAGGGCAGGGTCTGAGGCAGCCCGCGGATGTGGCCGTGCTCGAGGTCGGCTCCCTTGAACTGGAAACCCAGCCGGCCGAACGCGTCCAGCACCGCCTCCTGGGCGGGCAGCGGGTGAACCTGGACCGGGTCCAGATCGCCCTTGTCGACCGCGCGGGCCACCGCCAGCTCGGTCCGCAGGCCCATCACCATGCCGTGCAGGTGCTGACCGAAGACGGTGGTGATCGGGGTTTCCCACGGGACCGGGAACGAGAACGGAATCGAAAGCTCCTGTCCCGCTGCCAGGTGGAAACCCTCAGAGACGACAACGCGGTGGAACTCGGTAGCGGCCTGGAACTCGGTGTCGCCGCCCTCTACCTCCATCTGGGTGACCAGCCCCAACGCGACGTGCTCAATGTCAACCGGGTGGTCACCGCCGCGGATGAGGACCTGTCCTTCCAAGGACAATCCCGGTCGGGTAGCGGGGTTGGTCAGCACGGTGTCGACTGATGGACCACCCACACCCAAAGCGGCGAGCAACTTCTTAAAGACCACGAGTTGTCCCCCTTGCCGGATCCGTTCTGTCCCAGCCTCGGCCGGTTGGTATGGCCGCCCATCGCAGGCTCGCGCGGACACTATCACGTCACGCTATGTGGCTGGAAGGGGCGGTCTTATGCCCCTTCCAGGTGTTTATTCTGGATATCCCGATTATTGACTTGACGTCACTGACGTGCGGTTTCGCTCACCTCTGACACGCGCCCGACGGGTTGTCGTGTGGCGGTGATGATGGGGTCGGTCTCGTCGTCGAATTCGCCGATGATCTCCTCCAGCAGATCCTCAAGAGCCACCAATCCGACCGTGACGCCGTCATCGGTGACCACGGCCAGCTGAGCGCGATGGTCACGCATCACGTGGACCGCGCTGACGACAGTGCGGTCAGCCCGCAGGTACAGCGGTGGGATCATCAGATCAGCCGCGGTGGTGGCCTGTCCGGCGGTGGTGGCGCGGACCGCGTCCCTCACATGCACGATGCCGATGACGCGACCGGTGGGATCGACCACGGTGAGCCGTGAGCGGCCCGAGGCGCGGCTGGCGGCTTCGATAGCGGCAGCGTCCGCGTCGGCGGGGACACTCACCATCTGTTCGGCTGGCGTCATCACCATCGCCACCGTGGTGGTACGCAGCGCCAATGAGGCGGTCAGCAGACGGTGTTCCGCCGCGGCGATAAGGCCCTCGCGTCGAGAGTCCTCAATGAGGAGGCGTAACTCCTCCGGGCCGTGGGCCTGAGCCAGCTCATCCTGAGGGGTCACCCGGATCAGCCGCAGACAGGAGTTGGCCAGTCCATTCAGCACCTGCAGAGCCGGTCGAGCCACCCGGGCGAAGGCCCGGAACGGCAGCGCCAACAACAGGGCAGAGCGTTCCGGGTGACTGATCGCCCAGGATTTCGGTGCCATCTCCCCCACCACCATGTGGAGGAACACCACCACCGCCAAGGCGATGAGCAGCGCGACGGCGTGTGAGACGTTCTCCGGCAGGCCGGCGGTGTGCAGCATGGGCGAGAGCAGATGTTCCAACGCCGGCTCGGCCAACGCACCCAGCCCCAGGGAACACAACGTGATCCCCAACTGGGCGCCGGCGAGCATCAGCGACAGCTGCCGACTTCCGGACAGTGCAGCCCGCGCCGCGCGGGAACCGCGTGCCGCGGCCTCCTCTAACCGGTGGCGTTTGGAGGCCACGAGCGCGAACTCGGCGGCGACGAAGAAGGCGTTACCAGCGAGCAGGGCCACCGACAGCACGATGGCCCATGTGGTACTCACCGCGCCCCCTCCTTCATCTCATCCAGCAGGGCGAGGCGGATGGTGTGGGGCACGTGCCTGCGGACCGAGACCACCGTCAACCGGACCCGACGCGACGGGATCTCCTCACCGTCCTCATCGACCCGGGTCGGGGTGTGTGTCTCCACCACATCACCGGGGACGGGGACACGTCCCAGCAGTGCGAGCACCAGCCCGGAGATGGTGTCGTAGGTGTCGTTGTCGGGCAGCTCAACACCGGTGGCGTCGGTGATCTCATCCAGCCGCCAGCGTCCGGGTACCAGCCAGGAGCCATCCCGTTGCGCCTCCACAGCATCCTCGGGCAGGTCATCCTCGTCCCGGATCGCCCCGACCAACTCCTCAGCGATGTCCTCCAGGGTGATCACCCCGGCGAAACCGCCGTACTCGTCCACCACACACGCCAACTGGCGGCGTTCGGCGCGTAACCGTTCCAGCACCACCGGCAGCGTCGCCGAGGCCGGTACCAGCACCGGAGCCGACGCCACCGCCGCCACCGGGGTGGCGGCGCGCTGGGACGGCGGTACATCACGGATCTCCGCCAGCGACACCACACCGACCACGTCATCGACCCCGGAGCCCACCACCGGGAATCGGGAGTGCCCGGTGTCCAGCAGCTCCACCACCCGGGTCGCGGGGTCATCGGCCCGCACGGTGACCAAATCCACCCGAGGAGTCATCACCTCACTGGCGGTCCGGGTGCGGAAATCCAAACCCTGCACCAGCAGCCGTGAAGTGTCCTCATCCAGGTGCCCCTCGGCGGTGGAGGCCGCGACGATGCGATCCAGTTCCTGGATGGTCGCGCCGTGAGGCAGCTCCTCCACAGGCTCAATGCCGACCCGTCGAAGCAGTCGGTTGGCCGCCGCGTCGAAAACCCGAATCACCGGTCCGGCCACCGCCAGATATATCAGTGTGGAACGGCTCAACGCCCGCGCCAGGCCTTCCGGCCGCGCGATCGCCCAGTTCTTCGGCGCCAGCTCGCCCAGCACCATCTGCACCATCGTGGACAACAGCAGCGTCACCGCGATCGAAGCCGGCAGCGACGCCTCCGACGGCACGCCCGCTGACTCCAGCAGCTCAGCCAGGCCCTGCCCCAAATACGGCTCGGCGACATACCCGACTAGCAGGACCGTGACGGTGATGCCAAGCTGGGCGCCCGAGAGAGCGAATGACAACCGTTCTGTTACCCGTAACGCCCGTCCCGCTGCGCGGTCCCCAGTGTCAGCTAGGCTCCGGAGGCGACCCCGGTCCACCGCGACGTACGCGAACTCTTGCGTTACGAAATAACCCGTCACCGCGGTCAAAATCACAATCAGGGCCAGGCCCATGACGATCAACACGGCCGGACCCCGCTCTCACCAATGACCAGCGGCGAGATCAGCGCTGGAAGGAAAAACAAAGGCAGCCGGGCAGTGCCCGGCCTGGTACTACACCCTTCATCAGCACACATGGCCGCACATTAACACGTGCGGCTGTATGAATCCTTAAGACGCGTGAGCGCTCCCATTGCGAAGGACAGGTGGCCAGCAAGAGAGGTGGAAATGACCACCTCGGAACGGAAAAAGCCGCCTCGGCGGCGGAGAACCGGCCCTCACTTCTCATGAGGGTGCGAGTTGTTGTCTTCAAGACTCAGGGGAACCTCCGCGTGGCCGGCCTAGGCTTCCGCCGCGCCTCGCGGGCGGAGCAGGGGTACGCGGGCCGCGTCAGGCCTCTGTGGCCCCTGTCCCCTCCCGCGGGCGACGGCTTTGCCGACCCCGAACCAGCTCGGTCTCCAACGCATCCAGGCGTTGACTCCAGAACCGGCGGTAGCGCTCCAACCATCGATCGATCTCCCGCAACGGGGTGGGATCGACCGCGTACAGCCGTCGGGTCCCCTCCGACCGGACGGTCGCGAACCCGTTCTCACGGAGCACCCGCAGGTGCTGTGACACCCCTGGCTGCGAGATCCCGAACTCCCGCTGGACGACCGCGCCGATCTCCCCGGCTGACCGTTCCCCGTCTGCGAGAAGCTCCAGGATCCGGCGCCGGACCGGGTCCCCCAGGACGTCGAAGGCGTGCACGAGCCAAGAATCTCAGTACGCGACAACCAGGGGTAAGCGCAGGTCCGCTGCCGCACGCATCATTCCGAGCGCAGGCTCTCCGGGACAGTGATCACGATCTTGCCGCGCACGTGCCCCTCTTCGCTGAGGCGGTGCGCGTCGGCTGTCTGCTCCAACGGGAAGGTGTGCGTGATGGGAATCCGCAGCTCACCCCGTTGCAGCAGTGGAAGGGCCTCAGCGAGGACCTGCGGCAGAGGGGTGCCGCTGGAGCCGTAGGAGCATCGGACACCGTATTCGGGGGCCCGCCCGTCGGCGATGGTGAGCACCTTGTTGGGGTCGCCGGTGAGCTCCACCGAGACCCCCAGCACGTCACGGCCTGAGGCGTCCAGGACCGCATCGACCCCGTCGGAGGCGATCGCGCGTACCCGTTCGGCTAGGCCATCGCCGTAGGTGACGGGCTGGACACCGAGTTCCCGCAGGAATTCGTGGTTGCGTTCGCTGGCGGTGCCGATCACCTTCACGCCCTGCCGGAGAGCCAGCTGGGAGGCGGTCAATCCGACGCCTCCCGCGGCGGCGTGGATCAGCAGGGTCTGCCCGGCCTTGAGATCAAGCAGCCCCAGGGCCCGGTACGCGGTTTCCACGACCACCGGCAGCGCGGCGGCCTGCTCAAAGGACAACCAGGCGGGTTTGGCCAGCAACTTGTCAGGCTCGGCCAGCGCGTGGGTGGCGGCGGCGCCGGTGGAGACCTGACCGAAGACCGCGTCACCGACCTTCCAGTCGCGTACCTCCGAACCGACAGCGTCGATGACGCCGGCGGCGTCGAGACCGGTGCCGGTGGGGCCCTCGGGTTGCTGGCCCGACGCGAAAAAGCCCCGGCGGAGCTTCCAGTCGATGGGGTTGACGCCGGCGACCCGCACCGCGATACGGACCTGTCCGGGGCCAGGCTCGGGGGTGGGGATCTGATCCAGACTCAGAACGTCAGGGTCCCCGTACTGAGAGTAGCGAACGGCGTACGCCATGATCTTGTTTCTCCCAAAAAGCTGCGAGTGATGAAGGTAATCGTACATATGATCGAATAAAACGCTGTTACTCGGGTAGTAACAGCGTTTTACCGACGACAGTGCGTGATTCGATGGCGGCAGGGGCGTCGGCGGCGCGCTCGAGCGGGAACGCGGCGCCGATGATCAGCTTGAGCCGTCCCGCCGTGGCCTCGGTCAGGGTCCGCTCCACCAACCGTCGGGCGATGGCGGGCGGAAACTGCACTTGTTCGATCCCGACTAGCCGCACGTGACGCTGCTGCGCCTGTGCCGAATCAATCCCCGCGAAATCCCCGCTCGGGGTTCCGTAGGCGAAGAATCAGCCGCCATGAGTGGTCACCTCGAACGCGGCGCGACCGATCTGTCCGCCGACACCGTCGAAGACCACGGCCACCACACCGGCGACCTGCTGCCGCAGCCGATCAGCCCAATCGGGCGTGGAGTAGTCGATGACGACGTCGGCGCCTAGCTGTTGAGCGAGGGCCAGTTTGTGCTCTCCCCGCGCCGCAGCGATCACCCGGGCGCCGGCGGCGACGTGTCCCCGACCCCGCTGCCCGGGATATAGGGCGGGCGTAATGGGAAGTACTCCTGACCCCAGCCGCTGCGCAACTGCGCGTCCAAAACAGCATGTCAGCGACGGCGACATCGATGAGCACTTGTCCTGGCCCGACGATCGGAGCTGGCACCTCACCGGCCACCAAAACCTCCGGGCCTCCGAACCGTGTCACGCGGACCGCTTTCATGCCCCTCCCCCGATCGGTATTCACCCACACCAGGAAGCCTTCAACCTCAATCAAACTCAAGGTCAAGGGCGGGGCGGCCACCCGACGGTGATGAAAGCCACCCCCTACGCGTCACCGACGCGTGACCGGGAGCGGCACAGCGCTCGGCTTCAACCGGCTCTGACTCGGCTTTAAGAGGACAGGGCGTCCAAGGCCGGGATCAGCTGCTCTTCCTCATAGGCCAGGTGCGCTTCCACCTCGGCGGTGAGCCGTTCGACAGCGGAGATCAGCGGGGAACGGTCCAGGGTGTCGTCGGTGAGCACCCGCTGCAGTTCCTCCAGCAACGCCGCGATCTTCTGATGCTCTTGCGCCACACGCTCCAGGACCGACGCGAGGTCGGGGCGGTGTTCGGCCAGGAACGGGAGGATGGTGGCATCCTCGCTGGTGTGGTGGTAGTGCAGGCCGTGGCAGGCGGTCAGGCAGTTCACGCGCAGCTGCACCCCCACCCTAGGGCCGGACTCGGCGACCTCTTTGCGGATCAGAGCGAACTCCCGCCGGAGCGCGTCGTGGATCAGTTTCAGGCCCGCTCCCCACGAGGAAGCCTGCGCCGGCCCGTTGATCATCTCCGTTTCATAGAGAGCGACGACAGGGATGACACGGCTGGTCTTGGCCTGGTACTCAGCCCACCGAGAATCGGCCTCGACCGCACGGGCGAACATCTCATCGCGTTCAGCGCCTTCTAAGACGACGGCTCGTGCCCGGTAGGTGAAAAAGCCGGTCTCGACGGTGACCTCGGGATTGGCCACCAGGTTGTAGAACCAGTCCGGGTGCCTGGGCGCACCCCCGGCCGAGGCGACGATCAGAATCCGGTCCTTGTCGGGAAGGTAGGCGACCGGGGTGGTACGCGGGACGCCGGTGCGCCTTCCGATGGTAGTCAGCAGAATCAGGCGGCCTCCCTCAAACAGGGTGACCTGTCCGGAGTTGGCGCGGAACTCCTCAATGATCTTTTGGTTGAAGTCGTGGGGCATACTCAGCCTTCAGCTTTCCGAAAAGAGGGATTCCGCGATGCATTCGCGGACGTAAAGCCTCATCTAGGATATATCCCTTTTGATGCTCATATCAGCCACAGATAGATCTTTTGGATCTTCGCGTACCACACTATTCGGAGGTACGCGAAAAACCGCGAAGGGATCCCTGAAAGGTGTTATTCGTGCGGCATATCACACGCAACGTGAGGATCGCGGGTGGCGGGGACCGGGGGCGCTCTGGCCCCTGCGGCGCTCACGCCACGGCCGGGTACCTCATCCGCTCATGACCCATGGTCAACCCGGCAATCACGAAGCCGACCCTAGTCGGCTCCGACGAAGAGCGTCAACGCAGAAGCCTGATCGGCCCGGACGGCGAGGCGGTCACCCTCTGCCGCTGCACGCTCGTCCACGCGTGCGTCTCAGCGTCGACCCTCACACCTATGTCGATGCCCGAGGTGCTGCGCCGAGGCGTTGACGCTCCTGCGACACCTCACCGCCGGTGCGGACCGCGCCGATGCTGGCGGCGATCACCAGCCCGATGCCGGCTGTTTCAAGCACGGTGAGCGTCTGCCCCAGCAGCAGGTAGCCGGCGAGCGCAGCCAAGGCCGGCCCCAGGCTGGATAACACCGCAAAGGTGGTGGTCGGCATTCGTCGCAGGGCGAACAGCTCCAAGCTGTACGGCAGCGCCGAGGACAACACCGCGACCGCCGCGCCGACGGCCACGACCGTCGGATCCAGCAGCGCGCTCCCAGAACCGATGACCCCGACGGGCACGGTCACCAGCGCAGCGACCAACATGGGGGTATCGAGTGTGTGAGGCCCGCCGGGGTGCCGCCCGGCGGGCCTCAGTCATGAAAGGAGTGATTGTGCTGAGTGTATGCGTTGGTCCTGACCGTGACG
>PKFB01000038.1 GCA_002919305.1 Actinomycetales bacterium | reverse complement strand
CGGTGCTGGGGTCGTAGTAGCGGAAGAAGTTGTAGTGCAGGCCGGTCTCAGGATCGTGGTATTGGCCTGGGAACCGTAACGGGCAGGTGGCGTCACCATCGGCAGTGTAGGTGGTTCCCCACAGGGTGGTGTGGATGTGCCAGGCGAGTTCACCGGAGGGCGTCACGAGCTCCGCAGGGGTACCGGTGAGATCAGTAACGATCGCGTAGAACCGCTGATCAATTTCGGCCTGGGAAAGGGTGTCGATGGCGGTGACGGGTGAGGCCGAGGACGGCGGCGGTGACGGCTGCTCGATCTGGGCCACCGGCCGGAAGGTGCCGGGCATCCACTCCCACACGGTGATGCGGCCATCGAGTGCACTGGGCCGGCCATCACCGGTTGGGGCGGTGCTGAACCGGGTCTCGGTTTGTTCAGCGAGGACAGCGCCGTCCCAGACAAAGGTGACGTGTTCGATAACAGCGCCCTCGGAGTTCAGCCGTTCTTTGGCGATACGGCGGCCGAGAGGGTCATACCGGTAGCGCCAGCGTTCCCCGGAAGGAGTGACGACCTCGGTGAGCTGGTCCTGGGAATTCCAGGTGTAGCGCCAGGTCAATGGCTTGGCGGACAGCCGTTTCTGCTGCCGCAGCACCACCCGTCCCTGGGCGTCGTACTCGTACCGCACGGCGCCGGCCTGCTGGATGAGGGTGCCGCGGTAGCGGCGCCCACCCCGGGTGCCCTGTTCGACATGGGCGCCGAGCGGGCCAGGGCTAGGCTCGTCGGGCCACAGGGCTTCGGTGAGGTTTCCGATGGGGTCGTACGCGTAGCGTTCGCTCCAGTCCGTACCGCGTACCGCCGTCACCCGCCCGACGGGGTCCAGGTCGAAGGTGCGTGGCCCCGTCAACTGGTCTTCTACCCGGCTGAGGTGGCCATCGGTCCGGTAGAAGTACGCGCGCCGCTGCACCAGCCGTGCCTGGCCAACCGAAGCGGCGGTGCCGGCAGGCGAGCCAGGGGCTGTCGAGCCGCCGTCCCAGCGCCGTGTGGCGAGAAGCAGCTGCGAGGTGAGGCGGTGGTTAGCGTCCCAGGACTGGGCCAGCGAGAAACCAGCATCGGTGCGCCGCAGGATCTCGCGTCCGGCGGCGTCGTACATAAACCGCAGGCTCTGACCGGAGGTGTGCAGCGCCACCGGCTGCTCGCCTGCTCCGTACTCCCAGATGCTCTCGACGCCGGCTGGGGTGACCCGGCCGATGCGTCGTCCCAGGGCGTCATACCGGTACGTCACGGTCCGGCCGTTGCAGGTTTCGGTGAGGATCCGCCCGAGCGGGTCACGGGTGAAGGTCAGCTCGGCGTCGGGGCTGGCGGCGCGGAGTAACCGGCCGGCACGGTCATACGCGAAGGTGGTGACGCCCTCGGGGGTGTGCTCGGCGATCACGGCACCGGTCGCGTCGCGGTCGTAGCGGATGGTCTCGCCCGCTCCGTTGGTGCGTGCGATGAGCTGTCCGGCGGCGTCGAGGGTGTAGTAGAGGGTGCGGCCGTTGAAGTCGGTTTCGGAGATCAAGCGCCCGGCGGGGTCGTACTCGTAGCGCCACACCAAGCTTTGCGGGTTGGTGACCGCCACCAGGCGCAGCTCGGTGTCGTAGGTGAACTCCAACCGCGCTCCGTCCGGGGTTACCCGGGCGCTCGGAAGATCGAAGTGGGTGACTTCGAAACGGGTCGCCTGGCCAAGTACATCAACGTGCTCAATGAGGTTGCCTTCGGCGTCGTACCTCCAGGTTTCGCTGGCACCGTCGGGTAGGAGACGGGCCACGAGCCTGCCCTCTGGGTTGTACGTGTAGCGGGTCACGCCGCCGACGGGGTCGACGAACGTGGCCACCCGGCCGAAGGCGTCACGCTCGTAACGGAGCACGGCTCCGAGCGGGTCGGTGATCTGCACCGGCAGGCCCGCAGCGTCGCATTGGATCCGGTAGGTGGCACCGGTCGGATCGGTGACGGAGGTGAGCCTGCCTGCCTCGTCGTAGGTGTATGTGGTGGTGGCTCCGGCCGGATCGGTGACGGAGAGCAGGTTTCCCGCGTCATCCCATTCCCGGCGCCACACTGCGCCGTCGACATCGGTGGTGTCGACGGGGAGCCCGAGGTGGTTGTACGTGGCGGTCGCGGTCGCTCCGTCCGGGCGGGTCACCGCGATCAGGTTCCCAGCATCGTCATACGACCAGCGAGTGGTACGCCCGAGCGAGTCGGTCTCGGCGGTCTTGCGGTCATAGCGGTCCCACTCGTAGACCGTGGCATTCCCCAGGGGGTCGACGACGCGTTCGATCTGCAAGGCGTCGTTGAAGTAGTAGCGCGTGGCGTACCCCAGGGAATTGATCTCCGTGGTGACGCGGTTGGTGGTGTCGTACTCGATCCGGCCGTCGAGGAATCCCTGTGAGCCGCGGGTGTGGACCACCCGCCCCGCCTCGTCGTAGGTGTACTCGTAGCGGGTGCCGTTGCGGTCCTGCCAGGCGGTCATCCGGCCCGCCCGGTCGTACTCGAAACGCAACGGCTGACCCGAGGAGTTGATCACACCGATGAGGCGGCCCCGGTCGTCGTACTCATACCGCAGCAGCACACCGTCTCCGCCACGGAGCCGGATCGCGGTGATCCGACCCCGCTCTGTGGTGATCTCCAGGTGGTAGCCGCCGGAGTGGATGATCTCGGTGAGGGCGCCCGTCGAGTCGTAGATGAAATCCATCCGGTTACCGCGTCGGTCGGTGATCGCGGCGAGCGGCAACACCGCCGCCTCTAACTCCGGTGGCGGGGCGGGGAAGTGGAGGGTCTGACCGGTGGCGGGGTCGGTGACCGTGTAGCTTTCATCAACGACGCGGAGCGCCAACCGAGGCCCCTCTGACGGCCAGACGATCTCCTCGCTAGCCGGCGGCGTTGGGAAGACCAGAATCAATCCGTCAGTGGCGGCGAAGCACACCCCCTCCGGGTCGACCTCCAGACGCTGGTCCAGCGTCGAGCTCCAGCCGGTTCCGTACCAGCCGACGGGGGTGTACGCGGAGCGGTAGATCCGCTCCAGCTTCAGGGGCAGCACACCTGGCAGCTCCAGGTCAACCTGCGGAAGGATCATCTCGCCGCTGGCCATATCGATGGGATCCCGGCCGGTGAAGCGGCAATGGGTGGCGCGCGCGAACAGCCGCGGGTTTCTGACCGCTCCCCGCATGCCTCCGGCGATGTCCAGGCCATGCGGAATGGCGGTGGTGATATTTCTCAGAAGGCCGGAGCGATTAGCCAGGGATGCCAATCGTCCGAATGGGACGACGGTGAGGGCGGTATCGATCAGAAGGCTGGTGAGCGAGCCTTGACCGGTCGCGGCGTACAACGACGCGTCGATCGCTAAGGAGAGAATGCCGGCACCCGCAGCGATCGGTCCCATAACCGGAGCCAGAACCGGAATGAATGAGAGAACTCCGGCCACCGTGGAAACAATCTTCAATGCCCCCGATAAATTGGCCAGCGCGTCGGCGTGGTCCCGGACGAAGTTGGTGAAGTGACCTGGGAGGTCCCACCATCGAGGGTTCTCCCGGAACCGCATGTCCTCGGCTTCATTGATGACTGACACGCAGTTGGAGACGGCCGTCTGTAGTTGGGAGCGCAGGGAGTTGGCCGAGTCGACGCATTCCTGCCAGGCGGCTTCGGCATCCGACAGCGCGGCTGTGGCTGCCGGCGTGTCGGATCGGTAGTTGTCCGGTGGCGCATCCGTTGGCCGGTTGGCGGCCTGCTCGGCGTGAGCGCGGTCGGCAGCCTCCGCCTCCGCTACCCGGGCACGCGCGGCCTGTACGGCTTCCCACAACCTCGGTGCCCGCTCAGCTAACGGGCGCATCTGTTGCTGCAGGGAGTCGAGGGTGCCGGCGAAGGTCGACAACGCTTCGGCCACCATGCTAAACGCCTCGCCGGTGATGTCGAGGTGTTCTGGCATCTCGGCGTTGAGGCCCTCCCGGTACAGGTCACCCTCCGGGCCAACGAACTGGCTGGTATCCAGCGAGCGGATTTGTGTGGCCGCGTTCGTCGCTGCCTCGCCGAATGCCATCCAGCGATCAGCCGATCCCCGGATCAGCGACGGATCTCCGTCCATACGGAACAGATGCGCCGGGAACTCGGACATCCCAGTGATCCTTTCATCAAGATCCAGGATTCCTGGTGTTTCTCGAGGAGGTACGCGGGAAGAGAGGCATTTCCGCTGCCGAGGTGATTGAAGCACGGTGCTGCAAATCGTGACGGGGTCAGGGAACTAATTCAGAGGATTTCTGATGATCGACTAGCCGTCCCAAGGAAATGATCTCCGGAAATCGATCTTTATCCCCGGCTGATAGTGGATCTCAAAAAGGCTGAGATCTTGAAAGTTGATCAGTATCTTCCGGCTTGCTCCGGTCAGCCGTCTGCTTGCGGCGTCGGGCGCGGGCGCTCAGAGGGAAGCGCCGGTGGGTGGGGTGAGCCTCGCCAGCTTCGATGCGGGGACGGGACGGACGCTTAGCAGTCGCCGTAGAAGGGAAGAAGCGCGACATACCGCCCGGTCGCCTCCCGCTGCAGGGAGTAGATCGCGCGGACTGCCCGATGGGGGATGGGGCCATAGACGTGAGGCATGCGGTCCGGAATGCCCGGAGCGGGCGGGTCTGGTGCCTCCCAGCGCACCTCGGCGGTCAGCTGGGACGGGTCAATCCACAGCGCGATCATCGGCTCCGTAGCATCGGTGTAGAACCGGTTGGCAACGGTGAGCAGCGTGGTCGCGTCGGGGGAGCAGTGGATGAAGCCCTCGGTGACGAGGCTGGCCGGCGCGTAATCCTCCTCCGGCCCCAACGTGGTCCACGACGACCGGGTGAGTAAGTGATAGAGCACGGGAACCAACCGTAAGGGTGGCCGCATGACAGACGAGTCCTATCGGGCGGGCTTCGCCTGCTTCGTAGGGCGACCGAACGCCGGGAAGTCCACACTCACCAACGCGATCGTGGGCGCCAAGATCGCGATCACGTCGAGTCGGCCTCAAACCACGCGGCATGTTATCCGGGGCGTAGTAAACCGGGAAAACAGTCAGCTGATCCTGGTGGACACGCCCGGCCTGCACCGTCCCCGCACGCTGCTGGGCGAGCGTCTCAACGACCTGGTCCGGCAGACCTGGAGCGAGGTCGACGTGGTGGGGCTGTGCATCCCCGCCAACGAACCCATCGGTAAGGGGGACCGGTTCATCGCCGGTCAGATCGCTGGGCTACGCGCCACAGTGCTGGCGGTGGTGACCAAGACCGACCTGGTGAGTAAGAAGCAGCTCGCCAAGCAGTTGCTGGCCGTCACCGAGCTGGGGGACTTCGCCGAGGTGGTGCCGGTCAGCGCGGTCGAGGGGTATCAGGTGGACCTGCTGGTGGACCTGATGTGTCGGTATCTGCCGCCCTCGCCGCAGCTGTACCCCGACGACATGCTGACCGACGAACCCGAGCAGGTCATGGTGGCCGAGCTGGTCCGGGAGGCCGCCCTGGAGGGGGTACGCGACGAGCTGCCGCACTCGATCGCGGTCGTCGTCGAGGAGATGATCCGTCGGGGAAAGGTCACCTGGATCCAGGCCAATCTGTATGTAGAACGCCCCAGTCAGAAGGCGATCGTTATCGGGACGAAAGGCAGCCGCCTGAAGGACGTGGGGATGCGCGCCCGCCAGGAGATCGAGAAACTGCTGGGGACCAAGGTCTACCTGGATCTGCACGTGAAGGTCGCCAAGGACTGGCAGCGTGATCCGCGTCAGCTGCGTAAGCTGGGGTTCTGACTGGGATCCTGACCGTTATCCGTGTCGGTCCGACGCCGCAGCCGCAGACGGGTGATCGCGCGTCGCTCCACCCCGAGCACCTCCAGCGTCCAGCCCTCAACCTCGACCCGCTCCCCGGGTTTTTGAGGGACATGTCCTAGACGCTCCAGGACCAGGCCGGCCACGGTCGCGTAGTCACCGGAGGGCAGTGTCACCCCGATATCGGGCAGGTCGTGGATCGGGAATGATCCGGCCAGCACCAAACTGCCGTCCGGCTCATGGCGGACCCCGGTGATGTCCTTGTCGGTCTCGTCGTAGATCTCGCCGACCAGTTCCTCCACCAGGTCCTCCATGGTGACGATGCCCTCGGTGCCGCCGTGTTCGTTGAGTACGACCGCCAGTTGCTGCCGCTCCGTCTGGAGCCGACGGAGCGCGCGGTCCACCCGCAGGGTCTCCGGTAGCACCATCACCTCGTGGGTGTATTGGCTGACCGGGCCGGTGGCCCCGATCAGATCCCGCCAGTGGACCATGCCCAGGATGTTGTCGGCGTCTCTGCCGATCACAGGGGCACGGGAGTGACCAGAGGTGACGAGGCGCTTGAGTGCCTCGGGTGCCGGCAAGTCCATCGATAGAAAGAGCACATCCCGCCGCGGGATCAGTACCTCACGAAGCGCCCGCTCACTGATCTCAAACGCTCCCGAGATGATCGCCTGCTGCGCGGGTGTGAAACCCGATTGGGCGGCGAACAGGTCCTTCAACTCTTCTGGAGAGATCTCCTCCCGCTGTCGGGAGGGGTCTGCGCCGAACAGACGAACCACCACGTTGGTGGAGACCGACAACAGCCACACCGCGGGGCGGCTCAGGGTCGACAAAACATTGAGCGGCCGTACGGCGAGCAGGGCCCATCGCTCCGCACGCTGCATCGCGATCCGCTTCGGTGCGAGCTCGCCTAACACCAGGGTGAAGAAGGTGAGGATCAGGGTCACCACAACCACGGCCGCAGGCTCAGCCGCATCGCCGAGAAAGGAGAGCGGTTCTACGAGGGGCTGTGCGAGCGACACCGCCGCGGCCGCAGAGGCGAGGGCGCTGGCCAGCGTGATCCCAATCTGGATGGTCGCCAGGAATTGGTTAGGGTCACGTGCCAATTGGGCCAGGAGCGCACCTGCCCGTCCGTGTTCAGACAGCCGGCGGATCTGCCCCTCACGGAGCGAGACCAGAGCCATCTCGCTGCCCGCCAGGGCGGCATTCACTAGGACCAGAGCCGCCACCAAGGCGATCTGCGCCCATAGATCATTCACCGGTCATCCTTCCACTGGGTGTCGATATGTGTCCGCGTCGTCGGTCCCAACGGCGGTGGAAGGATGGTGGGGATCGCGAAGAATCGTTATCCATAAGGGGTACGGGCCATCGTACAGAGCGGCCACGGGGCGGCGCAGGTCCTGTGGGGAGGGCAGGGTAGGGGTGAGACTGTTAGTCACCGGTGCTGCGGGGCGGATCGGGCGACGGCTGCGAGGGCGGCTGGTTCGGCCCGGGCGTACCCTTCGGCTCTTTGACATCGTCGCTCAGGAACCCGGGGCGACCGACGAATCGATCGAGTTGATCAGCGGATCGATCCTGGACCCAGAGACCCTTCGCGCGGCCTGCGATGGTGTCGACGCGATCCTGCACTTAGCTGGCCTGGCCAGGGAGGCTCCGTGGGAGGAGCTGTTGAGGATCAACGTGGACGGTACGCGACGCCTCTTAGACGCGGCTTATGAAGCCGGGGTGCGGCGGGTCATTCTGGCCTCCTCCATCCACGCTGTCGGCTACTGGTCCCGCTCCGAGGCGGGGCCGGACGGTCTCCCCGATGATTTACCGGCGCGGCCGGACACGTGGTACGGCTGGAGCAAAGCAGCGGTCGAGGCGTTGGGGCGGTTGTACGCGGACCGGTTCGGCATGGACGTGATCTGCCTTCGAATCGGCGCCTGCTTCCCGGAGCCGCCTGGTGAGATCAACCTGCCGGTGTGGCTATCCCTTGATGACTGCGCCCGACTGATCGAAGCTTGCCTGACGGCTCCGTCCCCTGGATTCCGGCTGGTGTGGGGCATGAGCCGCAACACCCGCCGGTGGTGTTCATACGCCGGTGGCGCGGCGATCGGTTACCACCCTGTGGACGACTCAGAGCAGTACGCGGCCAGGCAACACCCTCCCGAGTGGTACGCCCGGAGCGAGGCCGGTGCGGGTGACCCCGCTATGGATTTGCTCGGCGGAGCATTCCCGTCATATCCGTTAGGTCACGATCCGTTTCGTGAGGCTTTTGACGTCCTGTAAGGAGGCGGCGGGTCACCCAGGGTAAGAAACACAGGTGAGCCTGGATGTGTGCCATGGGTCTTATTGACGGTGGTCTTCGGAGCACTCGCTGGTTATGAGCCAAAACCTTGGGGAGTGCTCCAGAGGATGGAATCACTCAGAAAATGCGGCCTGCTCTCGTGTGGGCACCTTCGGGTTCGCGAGTGTTTAACAGTGGGTCACCGAATTGTTGATAGCGCTACGTAACGGTAGTTGGCCTCACCGTATTGACCTTTGGTGTAGTTCCCGTGGTATTGACGGCCTCGTATCATGGCGCGCGACAGCGCCGGATAGCGTAAGCCACGGAGAGGGTGGGCGATGCGGGAGCGCGCGGAAAATAGTCAGAAGCAGAAGAATTCGCGCCGCTCCGGCGGATTTATCTCTATAGGTATCGTCCTTACTTTGGCTGGCGCCATGGCCGCCACCTTGTTGGGCGCCGGGGTGTTTACCAACACCGTAGATGTGGCGGATGGTGCCCATTGGCTATGGAGCGTCGAACCCGGTAGCGCCTCCCGGGTGAACTCTCACTCCGGACGAGTCGATATGACACAGCCGGTCGTCGACTCCCGAGGACACCGGGTCCGGGTGACTCAAAACGACCGGTTTCTGATTCTGCATGACCTGGAGACCGGGCGTCTGACCTCGGTCGACCTAACCAGGATGGGCTTCACAGGCACCATCACGGTTGACCGGAACGCGGACATCGTGGTGGTGCTGCACGATGACGTTGCGGCGATCATTGACCGCACCAACGGACGGGTACGCGGGATCGACCCGGTGACGTTGCGCTCCACCGGGGTGGACGTGAGAGCTACCCCACCCCTGGTTGGAGGAGCGTTCGACGACGACGGGACGCTCTGGGTCGGGGTGCCCCGGGAGGGCACCGTCACCCAGATCTCGATCACTCCTGAATCCGGGCGGATAGTGCGGACGTACGCGGTGGCCGATCCGGATACCGATCTGGAGCTCACCGTGCTTGACCACGGCGCTGTGGTGGTGGATCGCACCGGGGAACGGGTGAGCGTGATCAGGGATGAGGTCACCACACTGGAGGTCCCCGGTGGACTGGACGGGGCGGTGCTTCCGGACCGGACGGTTGGGGACCTGGTAGCGGTGACCCTGCCGGAAGCCGGAGCGGTGATCGCTATCGATCTGACCAGGGACAGAGAACCGGTGCGGTTCCGGCTGCCCTCCGGAGTACAGGCCGGCGTCGCAGTGCCTTTCCACGGCAGGATCTATGTCCCCGACCTTGCGCGTACGGACGTCTTGGTCTTCAACCCCACCGGTGAACAGGTGAGTGTGTTGGAGCTGGAAGGCGCCGAGGGCGATCTGGAGCTGGAGGTTCGTGAGAACCACCTGTTCATCAACAGCCCGCAGACCAACGTCGCCGAGGTCATCGACGAAGAGCACGTCAGTCGGCGGATTGACAAGTATCAGAACAACGTGCCGGGCGGCGAGAACGGTCCGGCCGGCTATGTGGCGCCGGCGCCGCGTCCGGTGGATACGCCTGAAGACAACCGTAACGATCAGGACAACGCGTCAAACCAGGAGCGGACCGGTCCCCCTGGACCACCGGTACCCGTGACGGCGGTGGCCGGTGACCGCATGGTGCAGCTGACCTGGGGCGCCGCGGCTCCCAACGGAGCGGAGATTCAGCGCTACACCATCACCTGGGATGGAGGCTCCCGACAGGTCGACGGCACTGTCCTGTCGTTGGAGATCACTGATCTGGAGAATGGGCGGCCCTACATGTTCACGGTGGTGGCCACCAACCGTTACGGGGACAGCCCGCCGGCTATGTCTGAGACCGTTACGCCAGGAGATGACGTCCCCGCCCAGGTGGGGAAGCCCACCGCCGAGCCGCTGCCAGACGGCAGTGTGGAGGTCAGCTGGACCGAGGTCTCCGGAGGCGACAGTTACGTGGTGACCACACTGCTGGACGGTGCTCCATACGGCACACCGGTCACGGCGGCTGTCTCCCCGGTGCCTATCAGCGGTCTGGAGCTGGGGCAGACGTACACCTTCACCGTCCAAGCCCGCAACGCCTCAGGGCAGGGAGGGCCGGTCAGTCCACCCAGCGATCCGGTCACGGCCGCGGCCCGGCCCGATGCTCCCGGCAATGTCCAGGGATTCCAGGCATCGGCGACGACCTATGAGATCAGTTGGGACGCCGCCAATGACAACGGCAGCCCGGTGACGGACTATGTGGTCCGGGACGAGCAGGGTAACCAGCTGGCGAGCGTGGACGGTCAGACAACCACTGCGCAGATCACCTCGAACCAGACGCTCACACGGGTTCAGGTCGTGGCCATCAACGCGATCGGCGAAAGCCAGCCGGGCTGGGGGGACATTCAGCAGGCCACCGCTCCCTCGCCCCCGCGTAACGTCTGGGCGGAGCAGGTGTCAGCCAACACCTATGAGGTTTCCTGGGATCCGCCAGCGAGCGATGGTGGCTCCCCGCTTACCCACTACTGGATCGGAACCCCGGCCGGAACCACATTGGCGGAGACCGGGCCTGATGAGCTCAGCGTGACATTCACGGCGACCGACACCATCACCACGATCCAGGTCGTGGCCGCCAATGTGGTCGGAGACAGTCAGCCAGCCGAGGTCGACGTATCCCCCTACACCCCCGTGACCATGACAGGGCAGGTGCGCTGCGTCGACAACGACAACGACGGCGTCGAGTACTGCACGGAGGGTGTGGGTGTGTACCCGCAGCCGTACCAGATAGAGAATACGGAGCTCACTGTGCTGCCTAACGGCACCATGATCACGGCGTTCTGCCAGATCGAGGGTGAGCACATCTACGCCGACCGGTACAACAACAACCGATCGAGCGCGTGGTGGGTGGACATCGGTGACGGGGCGTACATCCCGTGGGCCTGGACGGACCTGCCAGGAGACCTTGATCCCTTACCGCTCTGTGACGCGTGACAAAAGCCGGCGGGCGTCCCAGGCAAGCCCGCCGGCCCCGACAAACAAGGCCCACCGGTCACGGCGGGCAAAGCCCGGCCGGCCAGGTTGACGTGTCACACCCGTTGACCTGTCAACCTCGGTTGGCTCGCCTCCATCACCGCCGGACCCCGGTCCCTAACCCTGAAGAGGAGCACACGTGACACACCCCCACCCGCTCCCACCACCGGACGGTCGAGAGATAGCCATCTACACCGAGACCTTCAACCGCTTGGCGGCCAACATCGGACAGGTGGTGCTCGGCAAGCCCGAGGTGATCCGGCTGGCGCTCACCGCGTTGTTCTGTGAAGGGCACATCCTGCTGGAGGACGTTCCCGGGGTCGGTAAAACCACGCTGGCCCGCGCGATCGCGAGCAGCGTGCGGGGCCAGTGGCGCAGGATCCAGTTCACCCCGGACCTGCTGCCTAGCGACGTCACCGGAGTGACGATCTTCAACCAGGCCACCCGGGAGTTCGAATTCCACAAAGGACCAGTCTTCGCCAATGTGGTGATCGCCGACGAGATCAACCGGGCCTCCCCTAAAACCCAGTCTGCGTTGTTGGAGGTCATGGAGGAGCGGCACGTCACCATCGATGGGGTCCGGCATCAGGTGCCCCGCCCGTTCTTGGTGGTCGCCACGCAGAACCCGGTGGAGATGGACGGCACCTACCGACTGCCCGAGGCGCAACTCGACCGTTTCCTGATGCGTCTGTCCATCGGCTACCCCGAGGAGGCGGTGGAGGTCGAGGTGCTGCGCGGTGGAGCGGCTCGCCGTTCCCCCGAGGATCTGGCACCGGTCAGTGACACGGGCACCATCGCGCAGTTGAGCGCTCTGGCACGGCGGGTGTACGTCCACGACGTGGCGTACCAGTATGTGGTTCAGCTGGCCAATGCCACCCGGGAACACAGCGACGTTCGCCTTGGGTTGTCACCCCGAGGCGCCATCGCACTGACCCGCGCCGCGCAGGCGTACGCCTTGGCGGCGGGTCGGACCTACGTGCTGCCGGAGGACCTGAAGACTCTCGCGCAGCCGGTCATTGCGCACCGTCTGGTTCTCACTCCTGACGCGCAACTGCGGGGGGTGACCGGCGAGGCGGTGGTGACCGCTGTGCTCGCCCAGGTGCCGGTGCCGCAGCCCGCCACGACCGGAGCCTGACGTGCCCACCCGCCGTGGCGTCATTGTGCTAGGTGCTGGCCTGCTGCTGACCGGGCTGGGTTTCGGATTCGGGTACGCCGAACTCGTCGTGCTCGGCCTCGCCGCGGTGGCCGGGTTCGTCGGGGCCCTGGGGTTTGCGGGATGGCGGCCACGCCTGGCGGTGCAGCGCACCATCTCACCGGAGCGGGTGGAGCGGGGTCAGCCGTGTTTGGCCTATTTAGACGTACGCTCCACTGCGCGCTGGCGGAGCCAGTCTCTGGTGGGTGTGGACATGGTCAGCAATGGCCAACCGGTTCCGGTACCGCCGATTCGACTCCGGGCCGGGGCGGCTACCCACCTGGAGTACCCGCTTCCTACCGCGCGACGGGGCGTGGTGGAGGTCGGACCGTTGCTGGTGGCGCGACAGGACCCGTTCGGCCTGGTCCGTGCGAGCCGGCGTTACGGGACGTCCATGCGGTTGTGGGTGCATCCCCGCAGCTACCCGATTCGTTCGGTCCCGGTAGGAGCCTCCCGCTCCCTGGACGGCGCGGTCGATGCGGTGCAGTACGGTTCGATCACCTTCCACGCACTGCGCGAGTACGTCCCCGGTGACGATCTCCGACATGTGCACTGGCGTACCTCTGCCCACGTCGGACAGTTGATGGTGCGCGAGCACGTGGACACCAGCCTGCCTCGACTGGTGCTTTTAGTCGACGACCGCGCCAACGCCGCCGGTCCTGACGGAGCCCGGTTGGAGGAGGTCGCCGACGCCGCCGCCTCGGTGATCCACGCGGCGCTTCGTGCCGAGTTGCATGTCGAACTGCATCTGGTGTCAGGGCGCTCCGTCGTCGCGCGTCCGGGGTGGTCAGGGATCGGTCCGGATGGGGCGGGAGCCACCCCCTACCTTGACCTCCTGGCCGAGGCGCAACCGATGGCGCAAGAGTCACTGCGGCCGGCGGTGCGGATCCTCCGTGGTCGGCATCGGGGTGACACATTGGTGCTGTTGACCGGCTCCACGGACGCCACCGATTTGGAGCCGGTTGGACTGCTTCGAGACGCCTACCCCACGGTCGTGGTGGGGATCCTCGGAGAGCTGCCTCAAGGCTTGGCCGGGCTGCCGGGCGTGATCACGATCTCGGCACCGACGGCAGCGGAGTTCGCCCTGCGCTGGGACGGGGTGACGCACTGGTGACGGCGCGAATCACGGAGAACGGAGCGGTGCGGCGCGCGGTGGTGACGGCGCTGTCTGGATTAGCGTTGACGGTCGCCACCGCCATTGCGGGCCTGATCGCGGCCCGGATCTACATCGGGTGGCACATGGCGGTCCTCGTGGTGGGGGCCGCGTTCGGTTCCGTCCTGCTCACCGGCTTATTCCGATGGCTGCGGGCCGCGACGCCGTTGGCCATCGTGGGCTCCCTTACCGGGCTGGCCGCCGGCCTTACCGGAGCGGTGGCTGCGCTCCGTGACCCGGAGACCGGGCCGGTGGGTACTGTGCTGCGGGATGCCCTCATCAACTCGGGCGCCCACCTGATGACCAGCGCCGTCCCGACCGAGGTCACCCCGGCCACGGTGGTCTTGCCGGTAGCTGTTACCTGGCTGACCGGGGCTGTCACCGTCGCCCTAATCCATCGGCCGCTCGCGGCTCTGTGCCCACCGGTCGTGCTGCTGGCGGTGGCGTTGGTTTTCGTCGGCCCGAACGCCGAACCCGCCTATGGCCTCATCGTGGGATTCGTGGTGGCCGTTGGTGTGCACCTGGCTGTCACCCGCGACACCACCGGGCCGTTTACGGTGGCGCCCGCGCTGTCTTCTCTATCCCTCCCTGTGGCGCCAGGGATTGGAGCGCAGGGCCGCGGCGAAGGCATCAGGCGCGGCATCGCCGCCGCGGTGGCCTTGGCCGTCCTCGCGATGTCGGTCATGATCGGTGGTCCGGCCGCGGTGGAGCTGTACCGGCGACAGCCATTCGACCCGCGTACCCTCTTCGTGCCGCCCGAACAGCACTATGACGCGCTCAACCCCCTGGGCATGTTGGCGCTGTGGGCCACCGAGACCACCACACCCCTGCTGGAGGTCACCACCGACCGGCCAGTGCGGTTGGCCTGGGTGGCGATGGGGCGCTTCGACGGCATCACCTGGCTGCCGGATGACCAGTTCCGGGCCGCCGGGACCGTTCTGCCTACGGTGGAGCCCGAGCCGTCCGACAGTCGACAGGTCACCCAACAGATCACCATCAGAGGGCTGCCCGGACCATGGTTGCCGGCAGCCGCCATTCCCCGCCAGGTACGCGGCGTGCGCGTCGCTTTCGACGTCGCCACGGGCATGCTCGCCACCCCAGACGGGCTCCACGACGGGCTGACTTACACGGTCATCTCTGAGGTGCCGGTCCGGGATGCGGCGTACGCCGTCGGGGCCGCCGTACCGTTCGGCGACGAGTTCGCCATCTACACCCAGGCACCGGAGCTGCCACCAGAGCTGGTGACACTCGCTGTTCAGGCCGCGGGAACCGGTACGCCCTACCAGAAGGCGCGGCGGCTGGAGCAGTTCCTGCGGGAGCAGTACACCTTCTCCCCGCAGGCACCCAGTGGACACGGGTACGCCAATCTCCTCCACTTCCTCACCACACCGCAGGGTGAAGGGGGAGGACGAGGCACCTCAGAGCAGTTCGCCGCCGCATTCGCATTGCTGGGGCGGGCGCTTGGGCTTCCGACACGGGTCGTGGTCGGGTTTCACGCTGGAACCGAGTACGAACCCGGCCGGTACCTGGTGACGTCCGGAGACGCCTTCGCCTGGGCCGAGGTGTACCTGGTCGGGCAGGGATGGATCCCCTTTGACCCCACCCCGTTGCCGGACGGGGAGGCGCCTCCTCCGGAGGAGGACACGCCGGAAGCGGAAGAGCAGATGCAGGACGACCCCGATCAGTTGGAACCCCCACCACCGGACCCGGAGGATCCGCACCAGCAGGCCCTCACCGACGATGGGGACAACGGTGCGCTGTCTCCCCAGCAGATCGCCGGCTTGTCCGCGACGTTGCTGCTGGTGATATGTGTGTTGCTGATCCCCGGGCTGAGGCTGATGCGGATCCGTCGTCACCTGTCACAGGGGAACGCCGCCACCCGGGTGATCGCCGCGTGGCGGGAGATTGGTTACGCGCTCCGTCTGGCCGGACGCAGGCCCGCGCCGACGCTGACGGTGCAGGAGCTGGTCACCTTCGCGGCGGAGGCAGGGCGTGGGGGAGCAGCCTTACCCGATCTGACCCCGCTGGCCGTTCACGTCAACGCGGTCACGTTCGCTGAGGAAGCGGTGGTCAGTGAGGAGGACGCCCAGCGGGTGGTCGCAAACGCACGTGGGTACATCGCCGCGCTGCGTCGTCAGCAACGGTTGCTTCGGCGTTGGTGGTGGTGGTTCGACCCCCGTCCTCTCTTCTGGCGTTGATGACTGCCCTCACCGTTGCGGGGCGCCGGTGAACCCGGCGCCCCGCAATGTGTCAGGCCGGAATGAGGCCGCTGCACCGGTGGATCAGCGGTCGGTGCAGGTTTGCTCGGAGAATGCCACCTCGTCGACGCTGATGATGACCACGACGGTGAAGCAGTAGTTTACGGTCGGATTGAGGGCCTCCAGGGTGACCTGAGTGATTCCGGGGGCGGCCTCGGTCATGACTCTGGGGTCGCTGCCTTCGGGGGCGCCGACGATGTAGTAGATCCCGCGGCCGTCACTGTTGTCGGTCCACGACAGCGTGACGGAGGTGGTGTGGTCCTCCAGTTGCACGTCGCTGGGGGCCACAGCGGGATTGACACTGGCCTGCGGATTGGCTTCGGGATCGACGCTGAGCCCTGGCTCCGGGCCTGGCCCCACCTCAACGGAAGCGGTGGGGGAGGGGGCGGCTTCGTCGTCCCCGTTGCCTCCCGGATCCCCCAGGAAGGGAAAACGAAAAACGACGAGGACCGCGATGGCGAGGATCACCCCGGTGATAGCCGCCACGAGGAAAGGCCACAGGGTGACGCGACGGGGCCGTTCGTCGCTTTCGCCGAGTGGAACCCGCTCCAGCTCATCCTGGTGACCGGTCGTTCGCTCACGCGGGGGCGACGCCATCGATAACGGAGCCGGTGACGCCGGACGCGGAGTCGACGTGTCGGGCTCGACCGGGCCGGGCACCGGTGTTGAGAGAGGTCCGGGAGAAGGCGCCGACGGTGGGGCCGATGGAGCGGCGGTGGAGGGCGTTGAGGAGGCAAGAGGGGAGGCCGGGGTTGAGACCGCAAGAGATTCGGCAATCGGCCTAGAGGTCGGGGACGCCCAAGGGGATTCCGGGGGCGGCGGCTCAGCGGGTCCTGTGACCGGGCCAGGGACTCCAGAGAGGGCCGGAGAGGCCGGGGCGGGTAGCGGCGGCCATGGGGGCGGAGCAGTCGGACCGGGGGACGGGGCTGGAGGTGCCGTGCCTGCGCCACCGCTCGGTGCTTCCTGCGAAGCCGGCGCGTCGGGATGCGGTCCTTGACCTTGTGGCTCCTGACGGCCGGCTCCTTGGCCGCCGGCTCCGTCCGGCGGGGCGGTCGGCTCCAGAGGCGGGTACGCGGTGGGTGAGGTCCAGGGTTGACCGGTCCATTGCGCCCACCCGCGTCGCAGCGCTTCGGCGAACGCCGCAGCGCTGGGGTGCCGGGACTCCGGCGTTTTAGCCATCGCGCGAGAGATTTCGGACTGGAGCCACACCGGGACGTCCGGGCGCGGGATCAACGGAGCGGTCCGGGTCAGGACCTTCTCCCGGTATTCGAACGGATCAGGTTCCTGTTCACCCGGAGAGGCGAATGGCGGGTAACCAGCGAGCAGGTTCCAGAGGGTGGAACCGAGGCTGTAGACATCCGACGCCGCTGACTGTGGTTCCCGACGAAGCGCTTCGGGAGCGGCGTGGTAAGGGGTCAGCTTGTTCAGGGTGACCGTGCCGCTCAGCTCCGCGGGGCGCCGAGCAATCCCAAAGTCGGTTAACGCGGGCCCGAAGCGGGACCGCAGGATGTTCGCCGGTTTGACGTCCCGGTGAATGAAGCCGATGGAGTGGGCGGCCTGGAGTGCGTCGGCGACCTTAATGGCGACATCCATGGCCTCAGGCACCGACAACGGGCCGCGTCGGGCGAGGATCTGGGCGTAGGAGCCCTCCTCGCAGAATTCCATGACTAGGTACGGACGGCCGGCCACGAAACCGGTATCGATGATGCTGACGATGTGGGGATGCTGGGATAGCCGTACCGCTGTGGCGAGCTCATGCTCAACCTGGTCGATCGTGGTCAGATCATCCAGACGGAGCACTTTAATGGCGACCAGTCGGTTGAGCCGTTCTTGGACAGCGCGGTAAACCTCAGCGGTGGAACCCCGGCTGAGCAGGTGTAAATCCCGGTATCCCGGGATCAGCGGCGCCACATCGTACGCGTCGGGCATCGGCTTCCTCCCCCACTGTCTGGGTCATTTTGCCGCTCAGCCGATGTGCTGCCGACCCCGCTGCCGATGATGTTCAAATGATGTTCAATAGCTGACGTGCCGGCTTTCCGGAACCGCCTCTACCGTGACGACGCGGTGGTGCTCCGTAACCAAAAACTGGGTGAAGCTGACCGTATCGTCACGTTACTGACCCGACGACACGGGCGGGTCCGCGCGGTTGCCCGGGGAGTACGTCGTACCAGCAGCAAGTTCGGCGCCCGGTTAGAGCCGTTCGGGCACGTGGATCTCCAGCTGGTTGAGGGGCGTTCGTTGCACTCCATCAGCCAGGCGGAGAGCATCAGGCTGTATGGCGGGCGGATCACCGGACACTACGGGCGTTACACCGCCGCCAGTGCGATCGCCGAGACTGCTGAGCGGCTGACCCCGATCGAGCATGAACCCGCTCAGACGCTGTTCCAGCTCACCCTCGGGGCGCTGCGGGCACTCGCGGCTGGCGAGCACACGCCTGGGCTGATTCTTGACGCGTACCTGCTGCGGGCGATGGGGAGCGCGGGATGGGCCCCAGCGTTGACCGAATGCGCGGTGTGCGGTGAACCAGGCCGGTACGGAGCCTTCTCTGTCCCCGCAGGGGGATGCGTGTGCCCGCACTGCCGTCCCGCCGGTTCGGCTCGACCGTCACCGGCGTCGCTGGAGCTGATGATCGCTCTCACTAACGGTGACTGGAAAGCCGCCGACGCCAGCGAGACCTCAACGCGGCGGGAGGTCAGCGGATTGGTGGCGGCGCACCTGCAATGGCATCTGGAGCGGGAGCTACGCTCACTCCCGCTGGTTGACCGAGCCATGGAGCAGGCGTGAAAACAAGCCGTACCCGACCCGTACTACCTCCGACACCGCATCCGTCCGGTGCCAAACCACCGAACATCCCGTCCCACCTGATCCCCCGACACGTGGCGATCATCATGGATGGCAACGGGCGGTGGGCCAAGGCCCGTGGGCTGCCCCGGACGAAGGGGCACGAAGCGGGAGAGGCCGCCCTGAACGATGTCATCCACGGCGCGGTCGAACTCGGCATCAAGTACCTGTCGGCCTACGCCTTCTCCACCGAGAACTGGCGGCGGTCCCCCGACGAGGTGCGTTGGCTGATGGGGTTCAACCGTGATGTGATCCGCCGGCGTCGCGATGAGCTGCACGCCATTGGGGTGCGGGTGCGTTGGGCAGGACGCGCCCGGCGGCTGTGGAAGGGGGTCATCCGCGAACTGGAAGAGGCGGAGCGGCTGACCCGCGACAACGACGTGCTGACCCTCCAGTTCTGTGTCAACTACGGCGGTCGGGCCGAGCTCACCGATGCAGCGACGGCGATCGCACGTGAGGTAGCCGCCGGTCGTCTGAGCCCGGACCGGATTACGGAGCGGACGGTGGCGCGCTACCTGTACCACCCCGACATCCCAGATGTGGACCTGTTCATCCGGTCCTCTGGAGAGCAGCGTGTCTCGAACTTCCTGCTGTGGCAGTCGGCCTACGCAGAGATGGTTTTCATCGACACGCTTTGGCCTGATTTTGATCGCCGTCACCTGTGGCACGCTTGCGAGATCTTCGCCAAGCGTGAACGTCGTTACGGCGGGGCGATCCCCAACCCGGTCCCTCCCGCCCCGGCGTCGGAATCATCGGTCTGATTCCGCCTCAGTCTGTGGTGGATCAAGGGGTACGCGGCCGCGAACGGTCCTGTCCGCGCCGCGTACCCGTCAGCTGATCACAGGGCGGAAAAGGCCGAGTGTGACGCTCAAGGCGAGGCCGCCGGCTGCCAGAGCCACGGCCGCGAGGATCAGAACCCAGTCGGCGAGGCCGAAGTGCTGGGACCGAGCCATGGTGCGGGGGGTTCCACTGTCGAAGCCGCGGGCTTCCATGGCGGTGGCCAGGCGGGTGCCGCGCCGGATCGCGCCGACCAGGAGCGCGAACAAGGTGGAGCCGAACAGCTTCAACCGTGCGATGGGGTTGAAACCAGCGTCGATCCCCCGGGCCCGACGAGCCATGCCCAGGCTGTCCCATTCGGCGACCAGCAGCGGGAGAAGCCGGAGGGCCGCCAGGGCGCCGATCGCGAACCTGGCCGGCACCTTCAGGTACCGCACCAGGGCATCGGCCAGGTCGGTGGGATCGGTGGTGGCGAACGCCAGCAGGTTGGGCAGCGCCACGGCGAAGATCCGGATCGCCAGACCGATCCCGGCGGTCAACGGGTCACTGTGAATCTCGAACGGGCCGAGGGAAGCCACAACTCTTCCGGTGCGTTCGGCCGCAAACACCAGTTGCGCGAAGAGGACCCCGGCGGCGGCCAGCCACAGTGGCCACATCACCCGGGCCAGGGCGCGCCAGCGTACCCCTGTGAAGGGGACAACCGCCAGCTCGACCGCCAGGTAGATGCTCGGGGTGAGCGGGTCCAGGGTTGCCAGCAACGGGAACGACAGCACGAACGCAGCCGCGAGTTTCGCCAGAGGATTACGGCGCGCCAGCGGGGCCTGCGGGTCGGCGACCGGCTGGGTGACTCTCACGGCCGCTCCTTCACCACGGTGGTGTCGACCTGCGGCTGTCTCCGGTGCAGGGAGACCGCACGGTCGGCCAGCGCGTCGGCGAACGGACGGTCGTGGGTGACGACGACCAAACCCGTTCCCTCGCTCCGTAACCGGTGGCACAGCAGGACCAGTTCGGTCCAGGTTTTCAGGTCCTGCCCGAAGGTGGGTTCATCGAGCACCAGCACACGGGGCGCGGTGGCCAGGGCGGTGGCGACCGACAGGCGTCGCTGTTCGCCTCCGGAGAGCGTGTAGGGGTTGGCCCGGGCCAGCGGTGTCAACCGGAGCCGCTCCAACAGCTCGGTGACCCGTTGAGAGACGACGGCGGCGGGGAGTTTCAGGCGACGGGGCCCCAGGGCCAGTTCGTCCTCGACGGTGGCCGTGACGAACTGGTGCTCTGGATTCTGAAACACCGAGCCGATCCGGCTCGTCAGATCCACCGCACGCCACCGGTGGGGCGGGGTACGCGCGAGCCGGGAGTGCCCCGCGATGAGTGCTGGACCGGCGTGCAGCACCCCAGTGGACGGGCGCAGCAGGCCTCCGAGGAGGAGAGCCAAGGTGGATTTCCCTGAGCCGTTCTCCCCGGTGATGGCGAGTACCTCGCCTGCGCGTACCTCGATGTCCACATCGGACAAAACTGGTTGGGAGGCGCCGGGATGGCGGTACCCCAATCCGGTCGCGGTCAGCAACGGTGCACCGGAGCCACCGTCGGGACGCTCCACACGGGGCGGGGTGTACCCCGGAACCCAGACCCCGGAGGCCGCCAGCTCCTCCCCGTACGTACGGAATACCCTCTCGGGGGAGCCGTCCGCCGCGACCCCACCACCGGCCGCCAGGACGACGACCCGGTTGATCAAGGACAGCACGTCGGCGACGCGGTGCTCCACCAGCACCAGCGTGGTGTCGTGATCGGCGACGGCGCGGTGAAGCGCCTCGCGGACCACGGCGCTGCCCGAGGGATCCAGCAAAGCGGTCGGCTCGTCCGCCAGCAGCAGGGATGGTCGGAGCGCCAACACCCCGGCTAACGCCAACCGCTGCTGCTCGCCGCCGGAGAGCTGATCCGTCGGGCGTGTCAGGTCGTAGGGGAAGTCGACCCGACGCAGCGCCTCTTGAACCTGCGGCCAGATGAGGTGCGGGGGTACGCCCCGGTTCTCCAGGCCGAACGCCACGTCATCCCCGGCTCGGGCCATCACCAGTTGCGTCTGCGGGTCCTGGAAGAGGAAACCGATCCGATCCCGGCGTTGTCGGGCATCGGCACCGTCCACCAGCACCTCGCCGGTCTGCTCGCCGGATTCCTCCGACAGCAGACCGGCCATGGCGGCGAGCACCGTGCTTTTGCCGGCGCCCGATGGGCCTAGTAGCAGGACCCGTTCGCCGTGCTCAATCCGAAGATCGAGATCGCGGACCGCGGGTGCGCGACGCCCTGCGTACCGGAACCCGAAGCCACGGAACTGAACCGTGCTCATCCCGACGCCGAGGTCAGACCGCTGTCCGTTCCCGGCCTGACGGGAATGAATCAAGTACCCCGGTAGGCGCCAAGGCGCGGACCAGCAGGACGCTGCCTACGCCGGCGACCGCCACTGAACTGGCCGTCCCCATCAGGATGTAGGGGATCCGGTAGGTGAGCCAGCTCGTCTCGGGGTAGTAGTGGAAGGCGTCGAAGAGCGTGGCGGTGAGCCCGGCCAGGAGCGCGGATAGCAACGCGAAGGGGGTCCGCCAGGAACGGTACCCGGAAGCAGCGAATCCGATCTCTGAGGCGGCGCCTTGTGCGGCGCCCTGGATGACGGCCACCCAACCCCATGCCGATCCCAGCTGAACGGAGATAAGCGCCGCGAGGAATTCAGCGTACAGGGACGCCCCGATGCGGCGGATGATCAGGGCCGCGAGGACACCCGGCACCAGCCACACGCCGTACATGATGGCTTGGGCCGGCGCGTAGAACGTGAACACGCCGTCCAGGCTGTTCCACAGCTGGCCCCAAGCCCAGAACACGACACCAAACGCGACCGCGATCACCGAAGTGACCACGATGTCGACGAGCCGCCAACGGGCGATGGACATGACGGACCTCCCACTCCCTGCGCTGGCATTACCCAGATCAGGTTCAAAGGGTCTGCTCCTCGGCCGTGGCTCCGTTGCCCGACCGGTCGCACTCTCAGCGCTGCTGCGCTCCCCTGTTGGTTGACGCCCCGACGCTAACACCAGAGCTGACGGGACCGCGATCTCCTGTGGTGAAGCCTGGACAGCGGATCACCACACGCGTGGAGGACGAGAACGGACAATGATGGCTATTGTCGGCGCGTGACCCATCACCGGCCAGACCCCGAGGTCAGGCAATCGCGGTCGACTACCGGGCAACGTGATCCCCGCCGTGGACCCCACGGTCAACGGGACGGCTCTGAACGGGAGGCGAACACTGCGCCGTGGCGCGTCGGCGCCACCGAGGTGCTCGCCGGCGGCCTGGTCTTGGTCGTGCTGTTCAGGGACCGGTTGGAGGCCCTGCTAGCCACCCCCGGGCTTCAGACCTGGACCACTGTCTTCGTGTCGATCGTGGTACAGGCATTGCCATTCCTGGTGTTCGGCGTGGTGCTCTCTGCGGTCATCGCTGTCTTCGTGCCGGCCTCGTTCTTCGCTCAGGTCCTGCCCAGCCGACCCGCCCTGGCGGTCCCAGTCGCCAGCGGGGCCGGTGTGGTGTTGCCCGGCTGCGAATGTGGCTCCGTCCCGATCGCGGGGGCTCTGGTACGGCGAGGCGTGCCCCCGGCGGCGGCGTTCGCGTTTCTGCTCGCCGCCCCCGCCATTAATCCGATCGTGCTGGTGGCGACGGCGGTGGCGTTCCCCGCTGAGCCTGGGATGGTGGTGGGACGGTTCGTGACGAGCCTGGTCGTCGCCATGATCATGGGGTGGCTCTGGTTGCGGTGGGGACGAGCGGACTGGATCAAGCCACTGCAACGCCTCAACCTCGATGGACTGTCCCGATGGCAGGCGTTCTGGGCCTCCTGCCGTCATGACCTGACGCACGCCGGTGGCTTTTTAGTGGTGGGTGGGCTTGCGGCGGCGACCATCAACGTAATGGTGCCGGCGGAGTGGCTCCAGGCCCTCGCTGGGCAGCCTGTGTTATCCGTGCTCGCCTTGGCCGGATTAGCGGTGCTGCTGTCGATCTGCTCAGAGGCCGACGCGTTTGTGGCCGCGTCCCTGTCAGAGTTCTCCCTCACCGCACGTTTGACCTTCCTGGTGGTGGGGCCCATGGTCGACCTGAAACTGGTCGCGATGCAGGCGGGGGTGTTCGGGCGTGGGTTTGCCGCACGGTTCGCACCGGCGACATGCGCGGTAGCGGTGCTGGTCAGCGTCCTGGTGGGAGTGGTGGTGCTGTGAACCGTGCAGTTCAGGGGGTGATTCTGCTTCTGCTCGGGGGAGCAGTACTGCGAATCAGCCTCACCGATATGTATCTGCGCTATGTCCGGGACGGGCTGCGTCCATTCCTAATCGCATCCGGCCTGGTTCTGCTCGCGGTATCGGCCGCGACATTGTGGCCGGAGCTGGTCCACCGGAAGGCAGGGCAGCCCACCCATCGGGACCCGGAGCAGTCTCGGGGTCAGGACATGGAGCGGTCAGGCCACCGGAACCCGGAGCAGGGGCAGGTCGACCCCGGCACCGGGTATGACCGGCCCGCTCAGCACAACCACCACAGTCACCGTGAACCAGTGGTGTCCTGGCTGTTGCTGTTGCCTGTGCTGGCTCTGCTGCTGGTGGCGCCGCCCGCCCTAGGATCGGACGCGGCCTCCCGAACCGGGAGCGCGCTGTCTACGCGGGCAGCCTCGGATTTCCCGCCATTGCCAGCGGGCGACCCGGTCGTACTGTCCGTCCTGGACTACGCCACCCGAGCGGTCTTTGGAGGTGACCGGTCCTTAGGGAACCGTCGGGTTCAGCTGTCTGGGTTCATCATGCGGGGCGGTGACGGGCAGATTTATCTCGCCCGGATGATCATGACCTGCTGTGCGGCCGACGCCCGCCCTATCAAGGTGGCGTTGATGGGGAACCTCCCGGACAGGTTGGCCATGGACTCCTGGGTGGAGGTGATCGGGCGTTACAGCCCGGACATTACCGAGGATGAGATCAACGGCGAGGCCATTCCGTTCCTGGAGGTCGAGCAGATACGGACCATTCCCGCGCCTCGTAACCAGTACGAGTAAGCAGGGAGTGAGCAGGCACCGCCTCTTTCCTTGTTACATGCTCTCTGTCACCTGCGGCGCCGCGGGCCCCGAGAGGCCCGGGACCCGCGGTGGCGTCAGTGCAGCGAGCAGGTTCCGAAGATCTCTACAGTGTGGCTGACATCGGTGTAGCCGTGCTCGGCCGCGACCCGCTCGGCCCACTGCTCCACGGCGGGGCCCTCCACCTCCACCGTGCGGCCGCAGACCCGACACACCAGGTGATGATGGTGCCCTTGACTACAGCGGCGGTACAGGTGCTCCCCGCCCGGAGGCCGCATCACATCCACTTCACCGGCGTCGGCGAGCGCCTGCAACGTGCGGTACACGGTGGTCAGCCCCACCCCGTCACCGCGTTCCCGCAGCAGGGCGTGCAGTTCCTGGGCACTGCGGAATTCGTTTACGTCCTCAAGCAGCGATATCACCGCGTTGCGTTGGCGAGTGCTACGGCCCATGGGTGAGCCTTCCGGAGCCCCTTTGGTGGCTGTCAACTCAGTGCTCCTTCTTGCCGGTGGCGGTGCTTCCGGACGGTGCGAGGGTGCCCGTCATCACCGCTTTGTCGCTTGTCCTGCTTCCCCTGTTGGTGTCCAGGACCGGACGGGTCGGATGGGCCGGCCGGACCGATCCGGGATCCATATGTGAATCCGCGTTTGGATCAGTATCCGGGGCTTCCCGGGCATGACTGACGGCGTCGGCGACGATGTGCGCGATGTGGTCGTCGGTCAATGAGTACGCGATTTCCCGACCTCGACGTTGACCCCGTACCACACCCGCGCCGCGTAGTACCCGCAGATGCTGCGAGACCAACGGTTGTGGTGCTTGCAGCAGATCCACCAGTTCGTGAACGCAGCGCGGCCCGGCTCTCAGCTCCGTAACGATGGCGATACGCAGCGGCGCGGCCAGGGCGCGCAGCAATTCGCCAGCGGCCTCATACGCCTCGTAAGCCGAACCCGCGGTCATGGCAAAACCGTAGCGTGCCTTCGCTGGTCAGATCGTCGTGAAGCACCGCGATCTTGAGACGTTCCCACTCAGAACGGGAGAGCAGGCATATGGAACTGTCGATTGGAAGAGCGTAACCAGCAAGAATGACGGAGCGTGAGTGAGGGTGTGATGTGAGGGCCATACGGAGCCGCTCGTTCGGGTGGTCGGGGCGACACCGTCGGGCTGGATGGCTCCACGGAGCGGATGTCCTCCAATCTCTGAAGCGATGCTTCTTAGGAGTCCCTCAACGACCCCACGACTTTCGGAGCAGCGGTGGCTCCCCGCGCAGGGAACGAGTGGGGGAGCTGTCGTGCGGGACGCAGCCTGCGGAAGACGGAGCTGCCGGCCGCCACCACCACGAAAACAAGTAGGGCGAAAACCACGATCGCGGCTCCAGGAGCCACGTCCAGCCGCCATGAGGCGTACATGCCCGAACCACTCGCGAAGACCCCGAGCAGCATCGCGAGCAGCATGGTGCTGGAAAAGCCGCGGGCGACCTGCTGGGCGGTGGCCACCGGGACCACCATCAACGCGCTGACCAGCAGCAGACCGACCGTCCGCATCGCCACCGTGACCGTGACCGCGGCCGTGACCGCGAGCAGCAGATTCAAGGCACGGACCGGCAGCCCGGCTACCCGGGCGTACTCCTCGTCCTGGCAGATAGCGAACAACCAGGAGCGACCGCCCACGGTGATCAGCAACACCACCGCGGACAGGACCGTGATCGCGATCAGATCCTGGGAGGAGGTGGTCAGGGGCGAGCCGAACAGATACGACATCATCGGGATGTTGTCGTCGTCATCGAGCCCGATAAGCAGGACACCCCCGGCGATACCGCCATAGAACAGCAGTGCCAGGGCGATATCCCCGCTCATGCGGCCGTACTCGCGCAGCACCTCCACGACGATGGCGCCTAAGGCCGCCACCACCATGGCGGTGAGGACAGGCGAGGAGTTCAGGAGGAAACCAACCGCCACCCCGGTCAACGCGACATGGCCGATACCGTCCCCGATTAGCGACAGACGACGCTGAACCAGGTAGACGCCGACGCTGGGCGCCAACAGGCCAACCAAGAGCGCGCCTAGGAAGGCATTACGTAAAAAGTCGTACTCAAACAGGCTCATGATGTTCCCCACAGCGATCTGTCCGCGTGGATATGGGGGTGGAGGTAGGCATCGTTAGAGGCCAGCACCGGTACCGCACCGTCGTGGACGACCGTGCCGTGTGCCAACACGATGGCGCGGTCGATTTGGGAGGCCAGGGGGCCCAACTCGTGGGCCACAAGCAGGACGGTGCCGCCGTCGGCGGTGAACTGCCGCAGCGTCGCGGCGAGAGCTTCTTGGCTGACCGCATCCACCCCTGCGGTGGGCTCGTCAAGGATCAGGAGCTCCGGTTCTCCCGCGAGGGCTCGGGCGATCAGGGTGCGCTGCTGCTGACCACCTGACAAGGTGGCGACTGGGTCGCGGGCACGGTCGGTGAGGCCCACCGCAGCCAGTGCCCGCTCCACAGCGCGTCGGTCAGCGCCGGTGACGGGGCGGAATAACCCACGACGTGCCAGACGCCCGGAGGCGACGACTTCGCGGACCGTCGCTGGGACACCCGAGCCGGCTCCCAATCGCTGGGGGACATAGCCGATCCTCTTCCAGTCCCGGAACCGGCGTAACGGAATACCGAAGAGGTGAACGTGGCCCCGCGTCAGAGGGACCAGCCCTAACACCGCGCGGACCAGGGTCGACTTGCCGGAGCCGTTAGCACCCAGGATCGCCATTGTTTGGCCACGAGTGACCCGGAGGGTCACCCCGTTCAGGGCACGACGACCTGCGTAGTTGACCACACCATCGTGGAGCTCCACCACGGCGGCGGGGTCGTGATCTTCGTTGTCGGCCATCCTGGTTTCATTCATGGGCATCTCAATTCAGTCAGGCACAGCCCAGGGCATCACGGAGGGCTGAGAGATTGCTTCGCATCACCGAAAAGTAGTCCGGCGCCTCCGTGGAGCTTTGGTCAGCTGAGTCGGGGTTGAGGCCTTCGATCGGATCCAACACCTCGACCCGAGCACCGATCTCTTCGGCGAGAGTCTGCGCGATCTCGGGGCTGACCAGCGTCTCGAAGAAAATCACGGTGGCGCCGTGTTCCTCGGCCAAGGCAGCGACTTCGGCCAGGCGCTGCGGGGTTGGTTCCTGATCAGGAGACAGACCAGAGAGGGCGATCTGCTCTAAGTCGTAGCGGGTCGTCAGGTAGCCGAACGCAGCGTGACTGACGAAGATTTCCCGCCGCTCGCAGGTGGCCAGACCGTCGGTGTACTCGGCGTCGAGGGCCTCTAACTCGGTACGGAGCTGGGCCGCGTTGTCCGCGTACTCCTCGGCGTGCTCTTGGTCGATCTCCTGCAAGTGCTCGGCCACCGCGTCAGCGATGTTGGCGTAACGGAGCGGGTCTAGCCACACGTGCGGGTCCGTCGCACCGTGCTCATGCGCCTCTTCCTCATGTGCCTCTTCCCCCGCACTACCGTGCTCCTCCTCGGCGGAGGCATCCAGTAATGGCTCCACCTCGGCGACGTCGAAAATGGCGCCTGAGTCTTCCCGCTGCTCAACCGCCTGGTCCACCGCGGGCTGGAAACCGTGCAGGTACACAACCAGGTCAGCGTCGACGATGGCGGCGACTTGGCTGGCGGACAGCTCCACGTCATGGGGCTCCACTCCAGGATCGACAAGCGAGGTCACCTCGGCTCGGTCACCGACGATCTGTTCAGTGACGAACTGCAGTGGGTAAAACGAGGCGACGATGGTCAGCGTGTCGTCATCGCTTCCTCCAGCCGCTGAGGAACAGGCCGTCACGGTCGTAGCTATGAGTAGCGCAGCGGCAGACGTGACGAGGGCTCGCTTTGTCATGCACTCCACTGTCCGTGTAAACGATAATGATTGTCAAAAGCGCATAGGTCGCCGCTCCGAGCGCCTTTCCTCGAGAAAATCCGATGTTAAGTGTGGAAAATTCCGATTTGGCGTGCGGTGCGTAACAGTTAAAAAGCGGTGTATGGGATATATCTATGTCGACATGTCGCAATACGTTCTATCCCCGAATGGGGGAGGTGATGGCGGTCACGGTGGAAAGTGATGAGTAGTGTTCAGTACGACACTGGTAATCCGCCGATGAGTTCACGTGGCTGTGTCGGCTGAGCGGACTGGCGAGTGGGAGGCGCGCGATGCTCGTGGTCAACCGGTTCACGGTCGCACGGGACGCGAGTGACGCCTTCATGGAGAAAGCGCGGGCGGCGGTGAACACGCTCGCGGCGCGGCCGGGGTTCATCCGGGCCCGTCTAGGCCGCTCTGTCGACGAGCCTGACTCCTGGTGCCTGGTCACCGAGTGGGAGTCGGTCGGAGCGTACCGACGCGCTTTGGGTGATTTCGACGTGAGGCTGTACGCCACGCCCTTGCTGGCCGAGGCGGTTGATGAACCGAGCGCCTTTGAGATTCTCACCGCCTGGGACGAAACAGGAGTCGTGATATCCGACAGTGACCGCGCCGTTGATGCCGACACCACCCGGATCGGAGAACCGCCCCGTGACTGACCCGGGTGCCCTCACGCCTCCACCGACCGGACCCGGAGCTGGATCCGAGGAAGGCGGACACCCGTCCCCTACGGTGGCGCCCCCGGGAGCTGCACCTGCGGCGTCATCCCCATTCCCGCAAGGGGCGCCGCCCCCGATGGGGTCGTCTGCGGCACCACTACCCCCGCCAGGGGCGTCTCCCATGGGGCCTGTCATGGGACCGACTCCGGGGGGAGCGTCCCCGATGGGGGCGGCTCCAGGCGTGCCGCACCAGGCGCCGCCTTCGCCACCACCCGGTCCTGGGGTGATTCCACCCTTCGTCGGGCCCCCGGTGGAGAAGCGATTCGGCCCATTGGTGATCAGCTTGGCGGTTGGTGGTGTTTTGCTGCTGATATGTACAATCGGCGGTATTTTGGGGGGATACTGGTTATCGGACGCCCTTCAAGAGGAGGCCAACGGTCGGTCTCGCGCGGTCGTCACCGACTACCTCCAAGCGTGGCGAGATGAGGACTATGAAACGGCGTACAACCTGCTCTGCGAGCAGCGGCGGCGCCTGCTCACCCGAGAGGAGTTCGAGACGGACCTGACCAGCCAGGGGGACCTGGTGGCTTTCCGGATCTACGACGTGGAGGTGAGGAGGACCAGGTACGCCGTGCCGGTGGATTTAGAGTTCGCCGACGGATCCACCGAAATGGAGGTCTTCTACCCGGTCGCGGAGGCGACCGAAAACGGCGTAGATTGGCGTGTCTGCTGAGCCTGTGATGACCAGGGGCGCCTGTCGAGCGGATCCGTCAGTCGGCGCGGTGAATGACCGGAGCTGGTACAGCCGTGGGACGGGCCGGTACGGCCGGTGTCAAGGCTCCTTATCGGGGGAGGGTAGCCTGATTCCGAACCGGGGCCGGTGAGGACGGTACCGACGGTAACGACTTCCCGACTCCGGCGTTGTTCCTGGTACGCGTATCGTGGCGTTTTGGACGCCACTACCCCCACCGACCGCCAGCCGGATGGAGAAACTGTGCCCACCGACCGTCTCGACACAATCGTCAACCTGTGCAAGCGCCGTGGATTCGTTTATCCCTCAAGCGAGATCTACGGAGGAACCCGCTCCGCATGGGACTACGGCCCTTTGGGCGTTGAGCTGAAAGAGAACATCCGCCGCCAATGGTGGCGTGCGATGGTGCAGTGCCGTGATGACGTAGTGGGCCTGGACTCGTCCGTGGTGCTGGCGCGCGAGGTATGGGTCGCCTCCGGCCATGTCGCGGAGTTCGTGGACCCACTCACCGAATGCCAGTCATGCCACAAGCGGTACCGCGCCGACCAGTTGGAGGAGGAGTACGCCGCCAAACACGGTCAGCCGCCCGCCAACGGGCTGGCCGACCTCACGTGTCCGAGCTGCGGCAACCGCGGCACCTTCACCGAGCCCCGGATGTTCAACGGGCTGATGAAGACCTACCTGGGCCCGGTGGAAGACGCCAGCGCTGAACACTTCCTGCGTCCCGAGACCGCGCAGGGCATCTTCATCAACTTCCTGAACGTCTCGCAGTCGGCCCGTAAGCGGCCACCGTTCGGGATCGCACAGACCGGTAAGTCATTCCGCAACGAGATCACGCCGGGGAACTTCATCTTCCGCACCCGCGAGTTCGAGCAGATGGAGATGGAGTACTTCGTCGAGCCCGGCACCGACGAGGAGTGGCACGAGTACTGGATCAACGAGCGCTGGAACTGGTACGTCGACCTGGGGATCGCGCCTGAGCACCTGCGCCGGTTCGAGCACCCGCCGGAGAAGCGCTCGCACTACTCCAAGCGCACCGTGGACATCGAGTACAAGTTCGATTTCGCGGGCGCTGAGTGGGCCGAGCTGGAAGGAATCGCGAACCGTACCGATTTCGACCTCACCGCCCACTCCAAGGCCTCCGGTGTCGACCTGTCGTACTACGACCAGGAGAAGGGCAAGCGGTGGGTGCCCTACGTCATCGAACCCGCTGCGGGCCTGACCCGGTGTGTCCTGGCGTTCCTGCTGGAGGCCTACGACGTCGACGAGGCGCCGAACACCAAGGGAGGCATGGACAAGCGCACCGTGCTGCGCCTGGACCACCGCCTGGCGCCGGTGAAGGTTGCGGTGCTGCCGCTGTCGCGTAACCCGGAGCTGTCCCCCAAGGCGCGGGAGCTCGCCGCGGCGTTGCGTCGCCGGTGGACGGTGGAGTTCGACGACGCGGGCGCCATCGGCCGTCGCTACCGCCGGCAGGACGAGATCGGCACGCCGTACTGCGTGACCGTGGACTTTGACACCCTGCAGGACAACGCGGTCACGGTCCGGGATCGAGACACCATGAAGCAGGAGCGGATCGGTCTGGACCGGGTGGAGAGCTACCTGATGGAGCGCCTTACCGATCTCTGACCGTCAGCTGTGAGAAGGAACGCCCCGCTACCCGAGTGATCGACGGGTGGCGGGGCGCTTGCGTTACGGCGCCATGCGTACACCCTGGCGAGTCCTGAACCCCTGTGCGAGGCGCCCTAGAAGTCCATCCACGCCTATCCGATTGGGCTTGAGGACTTCAGGCTTGAGGACTTCAGGAAAGCCACCGTCAGGACCTTCAGGACAGCGGCCCGGGTGGGAAGAACCCGCCGGAGCGGCCGTTACGGTCGGCGATGAGCCCAGCGAGCGTGGCGATCGCGATCTCCGGAGGGGTACGCGAGCCGATGTCGAGCCCGATCGGCCGGTGTATCCGCTTGATGGACGCTTCGTCCACCCCCAGCGTGCGTAGCTGATCGACCCAGGCCGGCACGTGGCGGGCGTTACCCATGACGCCGAGCCACCGGAACGGCGAATCCAGCAGGGTACGCAGCAGACCGGGCAGTTCCTCCCGGTGATGGTCGGTGACCACCACGTCGGTGTTGTCGTCCGGGTATTCGCCACCGGGAGCGGTGCGGATTACGTCGGCGTGTGCCCGGTCATTGAAGGTCATCCGGTCCCACACCGGTTCCAGCAGGACGGTGGTGAAACCAAGATCCCGTCCGTGACGCATGAGCGCCCGGGCCACTGGGGAGGCGAAAACGACGAGTAGCGTGCGCGGCGTCGGTGTCGCGGCTTCGGTGTGCGCCGCGACGCACGCGGGATCCAGTTCCTCGCTCATTCCCGCACCATAGGGCACCGCGCCGGGCGCCTGTCTCCGACGCCCGGTGGGTGAGGAGGAGGCAGACGCCGTTGCGAGGCGTGGCATCCTCGACAGGTGACTATCGCCGCCGACCGTACGGACAGCAACCACGCAGGCACCACCCCATTCCGCGCCCTGACACTGGGGCGGCACCAGGTGTGGCCGCCGGTGGTGCTCGCCCCCATGGCGGGCATCACCAATGTGGCGTTTCGGCGGTTATGTCGGGAGCACGGAGCCGGCCTGTACGTGTGTGAGATGGTCACCACGCGGGCCTTGGTGGAGCGCAATCCCAAGACTCTCCGGATGGTGGCTTTCTCACCCGGGGAGCAGCCCCGCAGCCTTCAGCTGTACGGCGTGGATCCGGTCATCGTGCGCCGCGCCGTGGAGATGGTGGTCGCTGAGGAGTTGGCCGATCACATCGATCTCAACTTCGGTTGCCCGGTCCCTAAAGTCACCCGCAAGGGAGGAGGCGCGGCCCTGCCGTGGCGGCGTCGCCTGTTCGGTGAGATCGTGCGTGCGGCCGTGACCGCGGCGGCGCCCGCGGGGATCCCCGTCACCGTCAAAATGCGTAAGGGGATCGATGAAGACCACCTGACCTACCTTGAGGCTGGGCGGATCGCTGAGGACGCGGGTGTGGCGGCGGTGGCGCTGCACGCGCGTACCGCCGCTGACTTCTACTCCGGGCGAGCCGACTGGGAGGCGATCGCCCACCTGAAGGCCGCGTTGAGCGTGCCGGTCCTCGGCAACGGGGACATCTGGGAGGCCGATGACGCCATCCGGATGATGCGTCAGACCGGCTGCGATGGGGTTGTGGTGGGGCGAGGATGCCTGGGGCGTCCCTGGCTGTTCGCGGATCTGGTGGCGGCATTCGAGGGCCGCACCGAGCGGCGCCTGCCCTCGTTGGGGGAGGTCACCGCCACGATGCGGCGCCACGCCGAGCTGCTGGTCGAATGGCTGGGGGACGAAACCGCCGGCTGTGTGGATTTCCGCAAGCACGTCGCCTGGTATCTCAAGGGCTTCCCGGTGGGGGGACGGATCCGACGGGCCCTGGCCATGATCAACAGCCTGGCCGAGTTGGACGATCTGCTGGCGACCCTCGACCCCACCATGCCATTCCCAACCCACGAGCTGGGAACACCTCGCGGCCGCACCACGTCGCCTCGGCGGGTGTCCCTGCCCGAGGGCTGGTTAGCGGATCGGGACTGTCTGGCGGTGCCGGGCGGCGCTGAAACCGAGGAGTCCGGTGGCTGATCACGCTCCGGGCTGGTCAACGGTAGACGTGGCGCAGCGTCCGGATCAGGAGGGCACCAGCCAGGAGGACACCGGCGAGACTGATGATGATCAGCGGATGCGGCCCGGCCAAGCGCCCGTCGTGGCGTACCGCGCCCAGGTAGTCGAACGCGGCGATGCCGTTGACCACCAGGTACCAGACTGACAGATAGGCAATCTGGAACAGCCGCGGTCCTCGGCTGAGCGCCCCTAGCGCCAGGGCCAGGGAAGGGATAACCAGGGCGCCGCCGAGCCAGGCGGCCACGCCGGCTCCGTCCTGAGCTATCAGGAACCGGAGTAACGGAGCCGCGCCGGTCAGCATGCTCAACACGACACCCGCCATCCACTCCGCCACCAGTTGCGGGCGTACTCCGGGGTACGCGTCGAGCAACGTATCGACGCCGTCCACGACCCGTTGCGCACCCAGTCGGGACCACAGCAGAATCGGCCAAATCCACGCTGCCAGCAGCGCACCGGGCACGTTGTCCACCGGTACCGCCAGGCCGGTGACCGCGATAGTCGCCGCGCCCGCCCACCACCAGGGGGATGCCGACTTCAACAGGATCCGGAGCTCTCCGGTGATGAGCCGACCAGTACGCCAACCAGGTACCGGCACGGTACGGGGCCTCCCCTGGAAGCTGGCGGACTGGGACGGAGCCTGCTGGGGCATATCGAGCGCGAGGCCGGTGCCGGGGTCGATGAGAACAGGGGAGCCACCAGGGGTGGGGAGACCGGCCGGGCCGGCGGCGCCAGCAGGGCTGGAGGAAGCCGGCTGCGCTGCCTCCTGGTACCGGGTCCGGGCCGGATCGAAGCGTCCGAACCAGGCCGCAGGCACCAAGGCCAGCACACACGCGAGGAGGACCATCCCCATCCGCTCCAGGAGCATGCCGCCGGTGATCTCCAAGCCCGGCCAGTGGAAGGTGGTCGGCGGATGGTCCAGGTACATCAGGCCCACACTGAACTCTGCTCCGTCCAGCGCCAATCCCTGCGCGGTCATCGCCGCGTACATCGAGTCGGCGACGTACGAGGTGCCTAGACCGCCCAACGGGGCGTGGGTGACCTGTGCCGCGGTCGCGGCCGGCAACGCCACGAAGAACCAGATGATGTTGCCCAGGCCAGCGCGTAGCCGCGACGTCGTATCAAACCACAGGGCAGCGGCGGAGGTGATCGCCAACACCGGGAATGTCAGCACCACGAAAGGGGCCACCAAATCGACTGGATTGAGCGTTCTGGATTCACCCCGGAGCAGCTGGAGCACCACCGCCGTGACGGCCAGGACCGCCGTCATCGAGGCCAACACCATCAGGTTGCTCAGGAACTTTCCCGCCAGGTACCCAGTTCGGCTCAACGGGGTCGTCGCCAGCAGGTGTCCCACCCGGGTCTGTTCATCGCGCGGGATGGCGCCCCGCACCACATAAAAGCCGCCGATGAGGAACCACAACGCGCCAGCGAGCGCGGTCACCGCACCGACGTAGGCGCTGGTGTAGACGCCCCGGTACGTCCCGATGTTCATGATCACCCACCGGCCTTCCGGGTCTGGCACAGCCAGCCAAGCCAGGCCCACGGCGGCGAGGAGGACCACCGCGTAGGCCAGGCGGCGGGTGCGCTCCCGGAAGTCGGCTACCGCCAGGGCTACTAACACTCTCATCTGCGTACCCCTTCGGTTGCCGCAGCGTGGGGGTGCGGTGCGTGAATGACTTTCAGATACGCGTCCTCCAGATCGGGAGGTACCGGCACCGCCCCCGGGAACGGAGGCGTCGGCGACAGCAGACGGACCCGGACACCGGACGCGGTACGCATGGCGCGACTGACGCGGAACCGCGTCCGCAGCTCAGCGATGTCATTGACGTTGACCTCTGCTTGCCATACCCATCCCCGGGTACTCTCCAGGAGCCCTTCGGGAGTGGTGTGGCAGTACAACCGCCCGCGGGCCAAGATCGCGATTTCAGTAGCGACCGACTCGATGTCGGAGACGATGTGAGTGGACAGCAGGACCAGGCGGTCACCGGCCAGATCACTCAGTAGGTCCCGGAATCGGATCCGTTCCTCGGGGTCTAGGCCGGCGGTCGGCTCGTCGACAATGAGCACCCGCGGATCGTTCAAGAGAGCCTGTGCGATACCTACCCGCCGCAGCATTCCACCCGAGTACGTCCTTAAGGGACGTTTAGCGGCTTCGGTGAGGTTCACCAGCGCCAACAGCTCGTCGATCCGTCGGCGGGCGGAGCTGGCCGACAGACCCTTGACCGCCGCCAGGTAAGTCAGAAACTCTCGCCCCGTCAGATGCGGGTAGACCCCGAAATCCTGGGGCAGGTAACCCAGGACGCGTCGAAGACGGTTAGGGGCGGCCACCACATCGGCGCCCTCGAACAGCAGACGACCGCTGGTCGGACGAGTGATGGTGGCGGTGATCCGCATCAGTGACGACTTCCCCGCTCCGTTGGGGCCCAACAACCCAACCAGGCCGGTGCCTAACCGCATCGTGACCTCGTCAACGGCGCGTTTGCCGCCTCGATACACCTTGGTCACGCCCAGTAGTTCGAGCACGATCGGCTCCTTTTACTCCATCAGCCACGGCCGGTCCTACCGACCGCGTTCTTCAGCCGATCACGTGGCGTGCTGGACGGTCACTACGAATGAACACCGATTTGAGGTAGGGCTAGATATACCTTCGGACTACGGTTGAGCGGATCGGCAGGGAAACATTTGGCTTCTACAGTGAGCGACGTGTCGACGTCGGATCCCCCGTCCCGTCCACCTATCCGAACCCCGCTGGAGGCGGTGCGGCGTCGACGCTTCCTGCTGAGTGTCTGGCCGTGGCGATGCGTGGGGTATTGGGCGACCACGCTGCCGGTGGCGCTGATCACGGGAATGCTGTTGGCATCGGTGGCCTTGCCGTGGTTCTTACTGGCGGATGGGCTGGTCAACCACCGCCTGTCGATCGGGGAGGCGGTGGGGTTGGGACTGATGGGGGTTGTCCTGTGCGGCGGGCTCGGACCGCTGCTGGCCGCCCCGCTGGCAGACCTAGAGCGGTTCCGGCTGCGGCTGGTCGACCTTGAGACGAAAGGAGGCCCGCTGCGGCGCGCGGGACCGTGGTGGCGGACCCGCTACACCGACCCTGCCAGCTGGCGGGAGCTGGGGTACGTGGTGCTGCTGACGATCCTGACGCCTGTGCTCTACGGCCTGGCGCTGCTGACTGTGGTGTTGATTGGGACGATGGTGATCAGTCCGTGGATGGCGAGTGAGGCGACAGCAATCACGCTCGGGACCGTTCAGATCACCAGCGTGGAGGAGGCGGTGCCCTATGCGCTCGTCGGTGTGGCGCTGCTGCCCGGGGTGCTGTACCTGCTCGCCCTGCTCGTCGGCGTGCACGTGTTGACGGCACGGGCGCTGTTGTGGGGCGGCCCCTACGACCGGCTGCGCGCCGAGCTGCAGGAGGTGGCCCGGTCACGTGCCCGACTGGTCGACGCGTTCGAGGCGGAGCGGCGTCGCATTGAACGCGACCTCCACGACGGAGCCCAACAGCGGTTGATCAGTCTCACTCTTCAGTTAGGGCTCGCCCAGTTGGATCTGCCCGCCGACTCTCCCGCCGCCAAAAGTGTGAATGCCGCTCATCAGCAGGCTAAGGAGCTCATCACCGAACTTCGGGAACTCATTCACGGCATCCGGCCGCAGGTGCTCACCGACCGTGGACTCCCCGCTGCCTTACGAGAGTTAGCGGACCGTTCGACGATTCCCGTGACGGTCAAGTGCGACCTGCCGACACGCCTGCCCGAGCACATTGAGAGCACGGCGTACTTCGTGGTTTCGGAGGCGTTGACGAACGTCGCCCGGCACAGCGGCGCCTCTCAGGCCTCGGTGACCGCATGGCAGTCGGATGGCGACCTCATCGTGGAGGTCCGCGACGACGGCTGCGGCGGCGCTGATCCGGAGCGAGGGACCGGCTTGACAGGTCTGGCTGATCGGGTGGCTGTGGTGGGCGGCAAAATCCTGTTATCCAGCCCAGTCGGCGGCCCGACCCTGCTTCGTATGGAGATTCCGTGCGATCAGAACCGATTCGTGTAGTGCTCGCCGAGGATGGGGTACTGCTCCGGGAAGGACTGGCCGGGCTGCTTGATCGGTTCGGCTTCGAGGTAGTCGCCGCGGTCGGGGACGCTGCGGGATTGGTGTGGGCCGCTACCGAGCACGCCCCTGACCTGGTGGTGACCGATATCCGAATGCCGCCTGACTACACCGATGAAGGGCTGCGGGTGGCTCTGGAGCTGCGGCGCGCCCGTCCAGAGTTGGCGGTGGTCGTACTCAGCCAGTATGTCCAGCACAGTTACGCCACGGAGCTGCTGGATTCCGGGGACGGGATGCGGGTCGGTTACCTGCTTAAGGATCGGGTAGTCGACGTGACGGAGTTCGTGGCGGCGCTTCGGAAAGTGGTCGATGGTGGCACCGTGGTCGATCCGCAGGTGGTGCGTCAGTTACTGAACCGGCACCGCAATCCACTGTCGACCCTCTCGACGCGGGAACGAGAGGTTCTCGCCCTGATGGCGGAGGGACACTCCAACTCGGCTATCGCCCGAAAGCTGGTCATCTCCGAGGCGGCGGTCGGCAAGCACGTGGGCAACATTCTGGCCAAACTCAACCTGCCTCCCACAGAGGAGACCAACCGACGGGTCTTGGCGGTCCTGACGTATCTGCGAAGCGAGAACACCCTGTGAGGAGCGGCCGGCAGTGGCGTACTCCGTCCGCTCCGTCTGCGTCGCTATGACGTCAGGGCCGTCGGTGCACCGTTATCCGGTGCCGCTGCGGGGCTACCGAGCGCCTGGTTCGTGGAGGGATGAGGTAACCGGGTACCCTCGGGTGATCTCTGAGGGCCTAACATTCCTGAACCTGAGCCATTTTCACTTACTGGGAGTCAGGATGGCGGTGGCGCGTTTCCGGAATCCTGTGTCTCTCTGCTTACTGTCCGGGTTGCTGCTCACCAGTCCGCTGCTGGCAGCCGGCTGTGGTCTGATGGAGCGGCCGCAGCAGGAGAGACCGGCGCCAGAGGCGGCCGCCAGCGGCCTGCCTGTGACGGAACCTGACGAAGAAAGCGCGCCGCCCAGTCCGACCCCTCAGGTGTCCCCACCGGGGGAGACAGCCACTCCGGCCGAGCAGATCCTCTACGACCTGCAAAGCAGAGTGGTCCTGACGGCGGGGGTGCCAGCACCCACCACCGCCGAATGCGACGCCTCCGTGATCACCGGCACCATCGATCAGCATCTCACCTGCACCGTCACCTATCAGGGTCTGACGATCAGTTACGAGGTGCAGGTGGAAGGAGGCCGCCAGACCTTCTCCTGGCGCGCCACCACCACGGAGAGTGTGCTGACCGCCGCCGGTGTCCAGGCGGCGTATTGGCGGGCTTTCCATGCCGACCACGATGAGCTGCGTTGTGACGACATGCCGGAGGCGGAGCTGGTCCCGTTGAGCGAGGACACCGGGTATCGGTGCTACCGCCGCACCGGTGAGCGCTGGGAAGCCGACGCGGTTGTCCTGCAAGACGGTGAGATTCTGTTCGCTTGACCGGCGTCACCGCGGATGCGGTGCTAGGAGAACAGCACCGCAAACGCGGTGGACGAAGCCATTGGTTGAAGCCATTGACAAGCGGAAGATGTCGGGCAGAACCGATGCGTCTTATTGTGTCCCTGTCTACTAGTAGACAGTAGGAAAAATGGGAGATCGCTATGGTCGGTGCTGACCGGCCGCTGCCATAACCCACCAATGGCGGCGGCCGTTTTTATGGGGGTGCTGCTCTTAACAGATCTCCTAAAGCTATTTTGTCCTCCCCCAGCCGCGCACTACCCTCGACCCATCGAGGGATACACGGAGCATGATCGGGCGCGGCGCGTCACGGAGCCGGTCAAGCCCGTTCCTGACCTGCCCGGCGCCGGTGAGCGGGGCCCGTTTGAACGGGACCGGGCTCGGGTGCTGCATTCGGCGGCCTTCCGACGTCTCGCCGCCAAAACACAGGTTCACACCGCCGGTGAGGACGATTTCCCGCGTACCCGTTTGACTCATTCCCTAGAGGTGGCGCAGATCGCTCGGGAAATCGGGAGCCGTCTGGGCTGCGACCCCGACATTGTGGACACCGCTGGGCTCGCGCATGACCTGGGGCACCCGCCTTTCGGACACAACGGAGAGGCCGCGTTGGATGCACTGGCGGCCGACTGCGGCGGGTTTGAAGGCAACGCCCAAACCCTGCGAGTGTTGACCCGCCTGGAGTGCAAGGTCATCACCCCCGATGGGTTGAGCGCCGGCCTGAACCTGACCCGGGCCGTCTTGGACGCCACCATCAAATACCCGTGGGCGCGGATGCCAGGGCGACGCAAGTTCGGGGTGTACGCCGATGACCGTCCAGTCTTCGACTGGGTGCGGTCCGGCGCGCCGGACCGCACCTGCCTGGAGGCTCAGGTGATGGACTGGGCCGACGACGTGGCTTATTCAGTGCACGACGTGGAGGACGGGGTTTATGCGGGCCACATCGTCCTGACCAGGCTGGATGATCCCGATGAACAGGCTGCGTTGTGCGAGCAAGTCGCCCAGGTCTACTCCGATGAGTCAGCCACGGATCTGGGGGTCGTCTTAGAGGAACTGCTCGCCGATCCGGTGCTGCAGGCCGTGAGGCGCTACGACTCGGGGAGACGGGCGCAGGCCGCGCTCAAATCCGTCGCGAGCGTCCTTATCGGACGGTTCGTGTCAGAGACCGTGGCGGCTACGCGACGCCGGTACGGCGACGGGCCGCTTCGGCGGTACGGAGCGCAGCTGGTGGTGCCCCGTCACATTCGGGCCGCGTGCGCTTTGCTGAAGGGGGTGGCGCTGCGGTACGTCGTGCTCCGACCAGGAGCAGCCGAACGATACGAGCAGCAACGGCAATTGCTGCGTGAACTGGTGGCGACGTTGACGGAGCGGGCGCCACAGGCCCTCGATCCGGTCTTCGCGCCCATGTGGCGGGAGGCCACCGACGACGCCCAACGACTCCGGGTCGTCATCGATCAGGTCGCCAGTCTCACCGATGTCTCCGCCGTCGCCTGGCACCGTCGTCTCGTGGCAGGAACCTGAGTACCGCAACCTGAGCCCGCGCCGTCCAAGGCGCCAGGCGTCAGCACCGCACTGGTGCTGAATAGGGCTTTAAACAGGACAGCCTGCCGTAGTTGGCGACTCATCATGAAAACAGCGCGTAACGCTTGAAACGGGCGTCGGTAACCGACAGGCTGTCAACGTGACCGGACCTATCGTGATCGTTGGCGGCGGCCTCGCTGGTGCTAAGGCCGCTGAAACGCTGCGTGATGCGGGCTTCGACGGCCCGATCGTGCTCATCGGGGAAGAGACGGAGCGTCCGTATGAGCGGCCGCCTCTGTCCAAGGGATATCTACTCGGTGCTGACCCTCGCGAGCAGGCGTTCGTTCACGACGAGGACTTCTACGCCGCGCACGACATCGAGCTTCGGCTCGGGGTCCGGGTCACCATGCTGGATCCCGCCGCCCACACCGTCACCCTCGACGGGGTCTCCACTCTGCGGTACGACAAGCTGCTGCTCGCCACCGGCGCGCGGGTCCGCACGCTGCGGGTACCGGGAGCGGACCTGACGGGAGTCCACTACCTGCGCACCCTCCCCGAAGCCGACGAGCTACGACAGGGGATACGGGCCGGGGCCAGGGTGGTGGTGATCGGAGCCGGTTGGATCGGCTTGGAGACAGCCGCCGCGGCCCGGCAACTCGGCGCGGAAGTCACCGTCATCGAGGTAGACGCTCTGCCGCTGCGGCGTGTCCTCGGCGATGAGGTCGCTCGTATCTATGCGGAGCTACACCGGGACCACGGGGTGGATCTGCGGTTTTCCAGCGGGGTACGCCGTATCAAAGGGGACGGCGCCGTCGAGGCGGTGGTCCTCGAGGACGACATCGAGGTGCCGGCCGACCTGGTGGTGGTCGGTATCGGCGTCACCCCCGCGACGGAACTGGCCGACGTCGCTGGACTGACCGTGGACAACGGCGTGGTGACCGACGCGCAGTTGCGTACCTCAGATCCCGACATCTACGCCTGCGGTGACGTGGCGAACTCGTTCAACACCCTGTTGGGGCGACGGATCAGAGTCGAACACTGGGGTAACGCACTCAGCGGTGGGCCGTTGGCTGCTCGCGCGATCCTGGGGCAGGAGGTCGTTTACGACCAGCCGCCGTACTTCTACTCCGACCAGTACGACCTGGGCATGGAGTACGCCGGCTACGTCGAGCCGGGCGGCTATGACCAGGTGGTGTTCCGCGGAGATCCGGCCACCCGCCAGTTCCTAGCGTTCTGGGTTCGGGACGGCAGGGTGCTGGCCGGTATGAACGCCAACATCTGGGAGGTCAACGACGCGATCCAGGAGCTGGTCCGCGCCGGTTACCGCGGTCGGAGCGTAGACCTGGCGAAGCTCGCTGACCCGGACGTGCCTTTGACCGAGTTGCTGACCTGAGTGGCCTTGAAGCGGGCTTGAGGGGCACACGGGTCTGCGGACGCGGCCGTGAACGCCTGTGAACGCGCGTCGGGCTCGTTGCGCTTTTCACCGGTGGCTTCTTACCGGTTGAAGAGGGCAGCGATGAAAGACGCCGGATCGGTGCTGGACGGCCGGTCGCTGACCTGCCCGTCGCCGACTTCGACGATCCGCCACACCCCATCGGCGCGTTGCACCAAGTCCACCGTCACGAACGGCAGGTTCAAAGCGGCGACGGCGGAGGAGAACGGGGCCAGATCCAGGTCCGGTGGAGGCAGATGATCTGGGGTGTCGGGGTGGGCACTGACCAGAACGCAGTGACCCGCCACCCACCAGGTACGCACCTCCGCCGAGGTGAACTTCTCATACCGGCGTAACACCAGGCCGCCAGCGAGGTCCTCCCCACGTAACTGAAGGAAGCGGTGCGCGACCCGCCAAGCGGCCTCGCCGTCGGCGACGTCGGGGATGAAGACCGCCTCGTCCCAGTGGTGTTTCAGCGATTTGGTGTAGTCCCGCAGCACCGCGGGCCCGGAGCCTAGGCGGGCACGGCAGGAGTCGAACAGGTCCCGCCCGGTGCCTGTTGTCCACACCGACTCCGCAGTCAGCTCCGCTACCTGGGGGTACCAGCCGGGAAGCTCGTGGGCACGCCGGTAGTGGGTGGGAGAGGTACGCAGGGTGACACCGCGGCGGGCCAGCGCTTCGGCGAAGGCCGCGTACTGCACGCTGCTGAGCATCCACCCCCGGTAGACCGCCAGACCCGTGGCGTCCACCCTGGCGATCGCCCGCTCCGCCTCCGCGCGTACCAGGGCGTCGTGATCGATGACGACCACGTCCAGGCCCGCGTGACGGGCGGCGGTCGCTTCGGGGGCGAAGTGCGGGTCGACCCGCCGCGGCCGCAGGGGGTCGCAGGGAACAATCACGAGCACGCTGTCATCCTGCCGCCCGAGGCGGGGACCACCTGCGTCATTTTCGGGCCGGGGTGGGGGATGGGGACGCCGCGGAGTGGACCCCGACCGGCCTCCGGCCCACCGTGCCGGCGTACCACGTCGGTGGCGGCCTCGACGAAGGCGCGGACCCGTTCGGTGTATCCGGCTGCCGGCCACACCAGGGCGATGTCTGACCACGGCAGGTCCGCCACCGGAATGAAGACCACGTCGGGGCGACCGAAGAACCGCGGCATGCACTCCACCATCACCGTGGCGCCACGGCCGGCGGCGACCTGGGTGAGCAATTCCTGAATTGTGGCGACGGTCCGTCGGCGTCGGATCGGGCGCCCCGCGGGGGTGGTTACCGGGACATGGAATTCCCGCCAGTACGCCGGAGCACTGGAGGGGAGTTCGAACAGCGTCTCTTCGGCGAGTACCTCGGCTGACACCACCGACGCGCGGGCCAGACGGTGGTGGGTGGCGACGGCGAGTGCTCGGGGCTCGGTGACCACGATCGGACCGACTACGAGATCGGGCTCGTGAACCGGCAGGCGGCAGAACATGACGTCGGCCCGGCCGTCCCGCAGCGGCCCGAGGGGATTGGCGAAGTCGGTCTCCACCAGCTCCACCTCGCAGCCGGGATGGCGTCGGCTGAACTCCTCCAGGATCGGACCGGTCAGTTCGTTGGCGGCGGCTCCCAGGAAACCGATTCTCAGGACGCCCGTGATCCCCTGGGCCACCTGCTGCGCCTCCGTGATCACCGTGTCCAGCCGGTCGATGACCGGTGTGAGTTCGTTCCGGAACCGTTGGCCCAGCGCGGTCAGCTGGACTCGTCGGGAGGTGCGGTGGAACAACGGTGCGCCGATGTGCCGCTCCAGTCGGCGAATCGTCTGGCTGACCCGGGGTTGGGTGAGGTTCAGACGCTGCGCTGTGCGGCCAAAGTGGAGCTCCTCAGCCAGGAGCAGAAAACAGCGCAGGTCAGACAGTTCGATCACCGTATGCGCACCCCTCCCACGGCGCGGTGGAACACCAGCGGCCCCGCGTCAGCACCAAGCGTTGTGGTATTGGCGATCCGGCTCCGCTACCCAGCACCGTTTTATCAATGTCGTCGACTTATCGATCCATACCGGATCGGATCTTGGTGCGCGGGAAGTCAGCGATGACAGTGAGAACCATGACACCGCATCTGAATCTGATACGAGCGGTTCTGGATGGTGATCTCACCGCGGCTGAGGAGGCGCTACGGGCCGGGGCGGACCCTAACGCCAAGGATCCGCTCGGCTACCCGCCTTTGAGTCTGGCCGCCGGACGTGGTCAGGTCCAGATGGTGGAGCTCCTGCTGACCGCGGGCGCCGATCCACTCCTGCTGGATACCCGGATGGGGGCGTCCGCCCTGCACAAGGCCGCGCAGAACGGCAGCATCGATGTGGCGCGGTTACTGCTGGACCGAGGTGCCTTTATTGATCTGCAGGCGCCGATGCACGGCCACACCCCGCTCATCGACGCGGTATGGCATAAGCGGCTGCCGATGGTGGAGTTCCTGCTGGAGCGGGGAGCCGACCCGGACATCCGGGCGCGCGGTGGCTACACCGCCTCTGATCTGGGGCCCTTAACGGGTGGTGATGATCTCACCCCGTATGTGGAGGTGATTGAGCGGGCGCGACGGGACCGCGCCGCGCGGGCAGCGGATGCCTTCCACAAAGCCGTCCTCGCCGGGGATGTCGCTGCGGTCCAAGAGGCCATCGCCCGTGGGGTCCAGGTGGATTCTCGGAGCGTGGACGGTCACACCGCTCTGCTCAATGCCGCCCGGGAAGGGCATGCGGCGGTGGTGGCGCTGCTGTTAGAAGCCGGAGCGGATCCCCGGATCGTCGACCACGCCACCATGAAGGCAACACCGGCGCACAAGGCGGCCTACATGGGGCATACGGAGGTGGTGCGATTGCTGGTCGCCGATCCACGCCTGGAGTTAAACGCCCAAGGGCCATACAACGGTTACACACCTTTGCATGACGCGGTGTGGCACGGCCACACCGAGACGGCCCGGGTATTCGTCGAGGCCGGCGCCCGACTCGACCTGCGCGGGCACGATGGTCGTACGCCGTTGGATTTGGCGCGGGAGTACGGCTACCCGGACCTGGTCGAGCTGCTGGAGCAAGCGGAGCGGGAGCGGGCCGCCACCGCTTCCTGACCGGCACCCGTGCCGAACGCGCGCTGCGTCTCCGCTCCGGAGAACGCGGTGCCCGGGGCGCCCGCCCGCGTACGCACAACGCGGGGATGGCTCCGTGAAGCCTTCCGTGACCCCTTCCGAGCCACGCCTTGATCGAAACACCGAAATCCCTGGAAGTGCCGGCCCGCAACGGGATGCACTGGGATGATCATTACGAATCGTGAGTGTGGCCTACCGAGCGTTATCGCGGAACCGGTCATGCCTGGAGCCGGTGATGTCTCAAGCCACATCCGGGCGGGCCGGCCAGCCTCGCCGTGGCGGCCCCGTCGGCCGACACCGCGATGCGGGCTGACCGGAGGACGGCGGGCTGGGCTCCGGATGGGGCTCACTGTCCACCACGGGGGGGAGCCATGCGTCGCACCCAGCGCGTGATTCTGGTGATCACATGCGCCGTGACGTTGGTGATGGCCGGCGCTCCAACGGGCAGTGCCGTGACGACCGGTGCGCCAGTCAGCAACGCAGCGGTCACCGACGGATTGGACCACGTCGCGCTCCAGGCGGCTTTGGACGGCATCGTCGAGGCCGGCATGCCAGGGACCTTCGCGGAGGTACGCGACGGTCAGAGCATTTGGCGGGGAGCCAGCGGCGTCGCCGATATGGCTACCGGCCGGCCGGTCTCCCCCGGGTTCCAGCACCGCGTAGGCAGCATCACCAAGACGTTTGTGGCGACCACCCTGCTCCAGCTGGTGGGGGAGGGGGAGGTGAAGCTGGACGCCCCTGTCGATGACTATCTGCCTGAGCTGGGGGTTCCTCCCGAGGTCACGGTTCGGATGCTGCTTAACCACACCAGCGGCATCGGTAACTACACCGACGTGCTGCTGGCCAGCATTGAGGACGTCGCGCAGGTGCGGGCAACCACCTTTACCCCTCAACAATTGGCGGCGTTGGGGTTGTCGATGCCCTCCACCACGGAACCAGGCGGCGTCTGGTCGTACTCCAACACGAACTACATCCTGGCGGGGATGATCATCGAGGAGGTCACAGGGCGGCCGGTGGCGGTAGAGGTCACGAGGCGAATCGTGCGGCCGCTGCGGCTGCGTGACACCTACTTCCCCGGCGGCTTGGAGCGGATCGTCGGGCCACACTCAAAGGCGTACGCGCCCATGCCCGACGGGCAGCTTCAGGACTTCAGCGTCTCCAATATGTCGTGGGCCTGGGCAGCCGGTGCGTTGATCTCCTCCACCCGCGACCTGAACACGTTCTACGCGGCACTGCTGAACGGGCGACTTTTGCGTCCCGAAGAGTTCACGGTGATGCGGCAGACGGTGCCCATGGATCCGGCCGACCCCGACGCCGACCGGTACGGACTGGGGGTGTACGTCGTCCCCACCCCCTGTGGTGAGGCGTGGGGACACGATGGACTGGTGATCGGTCATTCGGCGCTCTCGCTGTACATGCCCGACAGCGGCCGGCAAGTGACCATCGCCTTTAACCTGACCCACTACGCGCCACCGGGACAACCTCACCCCATCGTCACCGCTTCCCTGCGTTTCCTTCAGGAAGCTCTGTGTGAAGGAAGTGCATCCCAGGTTGCCTCGTTTTCGCTGGATTCGTGGGGGCAATCGGACAGTATCGTCCGGATGTTGACAGGAGGAGCAGGGGCAGGCCAGAAGGGCGAGGGTGATCACGCAAGGTAATAAGCCGCGGCGCTACCTTTAGGCTGCCGAGACTTTCGACGCTAGACTCCTTGACCGTGCCGCCCTCCGGATCATTTCGTGGATCGTGGCGACCGTCTCAACGGTCGTCCAACCCAGCCCCCGCTGACCCTTGGGCTGATCTGAAGGACGCCTACAACTCGGGAGAGTTCCCGCAACCCTCCTTCGAGGAAGCGCCACACGGTTCTGGTGCGGACAGCCAACTGCCCTTCCCGCGCTCGCAACCTGCGGATATGTGGCAGGAGAGTGGACCCGCACACGGACGGTCCAGACCACAACCACGGCCACACTCCAGCAGGTCAGAGTCGGGCGCGTCACCGACCTACTCCGACACGCCCCAGGCGTACCCCGGAGCGGCCTCGCCGGCAGCATCGGCGCGGGTGGGAGAGCCGTCACCCCGATCGACAGGAAGCTATCCGGCGGTGCCGCCTCCCCGGAACGCCCCCGACCCGGCAGGGGCCCCCGCCGCGTCGTCCTACTCGGCGACTCCTCCAGCGACGGCTTACGCCTCACCCCCCGTGTCGGGGACGGCGTCAGCGGCCTCCCCAGTCAGCGGGGCGTACCCGAAGCCGACCGGTGCGTACCCGCCGCCTCCCCGTGCCGCGTCCCGTGACACCTCCCCACCGGTGTACGACGCCCTGGCGAGTGCGGCCGCCGAAGTCTCCAACGAGGACGAACACCTCCAGCACGGTGAAGAGCCCACGTGGGCTAGCACCTCCCTGGGGATGCGCCGTGACCAAGGCAAGTACCGAGGCGGTACCTACAGCGCCACCCCAGAGGGCATGGGTGCATCGATGGATGATCCGGAGCCGACCTGGGCCGCCTCCTCGCTGGGAATCCAGCCGTCCGTCACGCAGCGGGAGCAGACGCTGCGGCGGGACCCCACCGACCCCAGGATCGGAGCGAAGTTCCGCCGTCGGCGCACCCGCAACGGGGTCGCTTCGCGCATCCCCGCCCTGGTAGCCGCCGCGGTGGTGTGCCTGCTGCTGGTGGTCGGTGGGATTTGGTGGTTCAGCGGAGGCGAGGACAGTCAGGAAGCCTCTCAGGGCGCGTACCTGCCGAACCTGACCGTGACCGCGGTGACCATCGAGGCCGAAGAAGCCGGGCTGGAGTGCCAAACCCCCGGGAACACCTCACAGCGGTGCGAACGGGAGATCACAGGTGCCCTGCTGTCGATCACTCTGACCTTTGACGGTGAAACCCAGGTGCGTTCCGTCCAGGCCGACGGCGGTACCGGCATGTACACCACCGAGGATCCGTCGCAGGAGGACCTTGACGCCTTCTTCCGCATGGCCGCCGGGATTCCCCTGCAGGAGCACCTCGACCAGATCGAGGCGGCTCAGACATGGGTGCTGGAGAACCTGGGAACCACCGCTGAGGCTGAGTTCGCGGGCGTTCGGTACCAGACGGAGGAAGGACTGCCTCGACTGACGATGACCGCCGCCGGAGGGGAGTGAGCCGCACCGTGGCCGGGCGGATCAAGGACGAGGACATCGCGCTGGTCCGGGAGCGTACCCCGATCGTTGAGATCATCAGCGAGCATGTCACTCTCCGTCCCGCCGGCGGTGGCAACCTCAAGGGGCTGTGTCCGTTCCACGACGAGAAGACTCCGAGCTTCAACGTCAGTCCCGCCCGGAACGTGTACTACTGCCACGGCTGTGGTGCTGGCGGTGACGCCATCAGCTTCGTGATGCAGGTGGAGCATTTCACCTTCGCCGAAGCGGTCGAGCGTCTGGCGGCCCGGGCGGGTATCACCCTGCGCTACGAACAGGCGGGGCCGGTGCCGGTGCGGCAGAGCGGGCAACGGCAGCGGCTGCTCGCCGCGCACGTCGACGCCGCCGCCTTCTACACCGAATGGTTGCTGCACCCCGAGGCGCGTCCCGCACGGGAATTCCTCGCCAGCCGCGGCTTTGACCGGGAGGTGGCCGAGCGGTACCACTGCGGGTACGCCCCCGACTCCTGGGATGCTCTCACCCGGCACCTGCGGGGACGCGGGTACACCGCCGAAGAGCTGGTCACCGCCGGCCTGTCCAAGCCGGCCCGCTCAGGCAGACTCATCGACCGGTTCCGACGCCGGCTACTGTGGCCCATCCGGGATCTGTCCGGCGACATCATCGGTTTCGGGGCCCGGAAACTGTTCGATGATGATGACGGCCCCAAGTACCTCAACACCCCCGAGACACCCATCTACAAGAAGTCCCAGGTGCTCTACGGCATCGATAAGGCCAAGCGTGAAATCGCCAAACAGGGCCGTGCCGTAGTGGTGGAGGGCTACACCGACGTGATGGCCTGCCACCTGGCGGGCGTCCCCACCGCGGTGGCGACCTGCGGGACCTCCTTCGGGGCTGAACACATCGCGGTGCTGCGGCGTCTGCTGATGGACACCGACGAATTCGCCGGGGAGATCATCTTCACCTTCGACGGTGATGAAGCGGGACAGCGCGCCGCGCTACGAGCCTTCGCCGACGACCAGAGGTTTGTCGCCCAAACCTACATCGCGGTCAGCCCGGACAACATGGATCCGTGCGAGCTGCGCCTGGCCAAAGGCGACGTTGCGGTGCGGGACCTGGTCGCCCGTCGGGAGCCACTGATCGCGTTCGCGTTGCGCAGCATTCTGCGGCGCTACGACCTGGATACCGCCGAAGGACGGGTGGCGGCGCTGCGGGCCACCGCCCCGCTGGTCGCCCAGATTAAGGACCGCGCGCTGCGCCCCGAGTACGCCCGCAAACTCGCCGGCGATCTCGGTATGGAGATAGAAACCGTCACGCAGGCGGTAGCGCAGGCCACCCAGGCCCCCCAACGGGGACGGTCCACGTCGACGCGGCCGTCAGCCGCCCGTTCCACCACCGTGGCACCCGCCCCTGACAGCCCACAAGCGCGGGTGGAGCGGGAAGCGCTCAAGCTCGCTCTCCAGCAGCCGGTGCTAGCCGGGCCCTACTTCGACGCCATCGATGCCACCCCCTACATGCACCCGCTCCACGCCGAGATCCGCAAAGCCATCGCCGCGGTGGGTGGGACCACGCAGGCCACCGGCGGGGCGGTGTGGATCGAGCAGGTCCGGGACGCCTGCAACGACCTGGCCGCCAAAGCGTTGGTGTCTGAACTGGCGGTGGAGCCGTTCCTGAATGCGGTCGAGCCTGATCCGCGTTACGTCACCATCATCTTGGCCCGCCTGCAGATCCCGGTCCTGACGCAGCGAATCGCCAACCTGAAGTCCCGACTGCAGCGCGTCAACCCGGTCACCCACCAGGATGAACACTTAGCGCTGTTCGGTGAGTTGATCTCGCTGGAGCAGCAGGTGCGGGGCCTGAAGGCCCAAGCGGCGGGAGAGTTCTGATGGGCTTGTGGTCATGGTGGCGCTTCTGGCGCCGGCTCCCGGCCTCCGCACGCCCCCGCTTGGAGCCTGAGGAACACATCGTGGCGTTCGGGGGTACGCCCGATGCGCGCTACGTGATCGCCACGAACCGCGGGCTGTGGCTGCCAGCGGACGCCTCAGACACCGACGAGGCGACCGCGGCGGGAGAGGCTGCCACCGCTACCTACACGCGACTTGGCTGGCATGAGGTGAACAAGGCGACCTGGACGGGCGCCACCCTCACCATCATTCCGGCCCGGCAGGTGGGCGTCATCGACGACATCACCTTGACGGTCGATAACACGCCCCGCTCCTACCGGCTGACCGACGCCGGCGACCTCCCTCATGAGGTCCGGGTTCGCGTCACCCGGTCGGTCGCGTACCGCTCCCAACACCAGCCCACCGGGGCCGGATCCGTCTGGATTGTGGCACGGCGGGTGCCCGGCGTGAACGGTCTGAGCTGGATGGCGCGGCTCGACGCTGACCTAGACCCCGACGATCCCGCGCTCCGTGACGCCATCCACCAGTTGGTCACCGAGGCGCGCGCCACCGTGTGAATAACGAATTCAGTCGAAAAGTTCGGTCGCCTTCAGGAGGCGGGAACCACCCCGGCGGAGGACTGCCCCGCCAGGCGTACCTGATCCCGGCCGGCCGCCTTGGCTTCGTACACCGCCCGGTCAGCCGCGTGCAGCAGCTCCTCCAGGGTCGAGCCGTGGTCGGGATATAACGCGGCACCGATCGAGGTACTCAAGTCACGGATGACTACCGGGCCGGAGCGAGACGAACGGGAGGAGACAGCCACCGCCAGCGCGGCGATCTGACGCCGGATCCGCTCAGCGATCTCGTGAACCTGTAGCCAGGTGACATCGTTGAGCAGCACCACGAACTCCTCGCCCCCGAAACGGCCCACGATGTCGTACGCGCGTACCTCCGTCCTGATCGTGGTGGCGACCGCTCGCAGCACATCGTCGCCGGCGAGGTGACCGTGACGATCGTTGATGCGCTTGAAGTGGTCCAAATCGAGCATCAGCACCGCCATCGGCTGCCCGTAGCGGCGGGCGCGCTCAAACTCGCTGCGCGCCGACTCGGTCCAGCCGCCGAGGTTCAACAGCCCGGTCTTGCTGTCGGTGCGGGCCTGCTCGCGTAGCTGCCGGGTCAGGCTCCCCCGGTGCAGGGCGAAAGTGATCCCGACGATGAGCGTGGCGACGGCCGGCCAAGCCAGCAGGCTCCAGGCGAGCATGATCCCCAAGGCGATGGTGGAGGCCTCCAAGGCATAGTCACCAGGGGCGCCCAGCGCGTCCCGGATCCCGGCCTCATGTGTGGTGCTGATGATCGCCACCGTGATCAGCAGTGTGTTCACGGCCAGGTAGAGCAGACCGGCCGTCACGACCACCACGAATCCACTGAGCGACCCCGGCGTCTTGTAGAACGGGGTGCCTAGAGCCAGCACGGCGTACGCCACATGCGTCGCCAGGATCGTCGCCGCCGTGCTGAAGACCTGGCGGTGCACCACATGGCGGCTGATACGCAGCCACAGGTAGCCGTAGCAGGTGACCACCACGATGGCGGTGAGGCCAGGGGGCAGCAGCAGGACAGCCGCGAACATCCAAACGGAGTTCACGTCGACATGGGGGACACCCCGGGCAGCCTCCCGGAACTTCTCAATCCCGCGTGAGATCTCCGTGTAGAGGACACAGCAGGCCGTCAGGATTAGGAAATAAAGCCATTGCTTCGGTTTGACAGGGAGCCACGCGGAGAGAGCGATCGTGATCACCGCGGCGGCGCTGTCCACCGCGAGGATATAGATCACGACGCCGCGGGGACGGCGCCAGAGACTCCAGGCGTGGGGTGGGACGAACCGTACGCTCCGGGTCTTGTCAGAGTCGGAGCGCTCCTGTTTCGTCACCCCGCTCACGGCCTACCGCCTCCATACATGTACCGAAGGGTATGCGGCGAGGGACGACGGATGAAACGTCGTGACAACGGAACGCTACGGGACTACGACAGCGCCCTCCACCCATCCGGTGATCCACCGGGGTACGCCCGGACGAGTGGAGGGCACGAACGGATGAACCCAGCCGGTCAGGACCGGTCAGGGTAGGTCAGCGAACGCCCAGCAGGTGCTCCAACGCCAGCTGGTCGAGTGCCTCGTAGGCCAGACCACGCGCTGCGGCGGCGTCCGGGTCGAACTCCTCGGCACGGAGCGCGTCCAGGCTCTCACCCTCACCCAGGGTCGGCTGGGCCAGCTCGTGAAGCCGCGCCGCCTCCAGAGCCTCGATCACGGCCGGGTCGGACCGGAACGCGGCCACCTTCTCCTTCAGGATCAGGTAGTTCCGCATGCAGGCCGCGGCGGTCACCCACACGCCCTCGATGTCCTCGGTACGCGGCGGCTTGTAGTCGAAGTGCCGCGGCCCGGTGTACCCGCCGTTCTCCAACGCGTCCACCGTCCAGAACGCCCCACGCAGGTTGCCAGCGCCGAAGCGGAGGTCCTGGTCGAAGCGCGGACCGGTCTGACCGTTGAGGTCGACGTGGAACAGCTTGCCGTGCCACAGCGCCTGGGTGATGCCGTGGGCGAAGTTAAGACCGGCCATCTCCTCGTGCCCGATCTCAGGGTTGAGACCCACCAGCTCCGGGTGCTCCAGAGTGTTGATGAACGCCAGAGCGTGCCCGATCGTGGGCAGCAGGATGTCTCCACGCGGCTCGTTGGGCTTGGGCTCGAGAGCGAACCGGATGTTGTATCCGCGCTCGATCACGTAGGAGCACAGGATGTCCAGCGCCTCCTTGTACCGGTCCAAGGCCGCCTTGACGTCCTTGGCAGCGCCGGACTCGGCGCCTTCCCGGCCGCCCCACAGCACGTATGTGGGGGCACCCAGCTCGGCGGCGAGATCGAGGTTCCGGAGCACCTTACGAATGGCGAACCGGCGCACCGAGCGGTCATTCGCGGTGAAACCACCGTCTTTGAATATCGGGTGCTGGAAGAGGTTCGTGGTCGCCATCGAACAGACCAGGCCGGTCTCAGACAGGGCCGTCTTGAACCGGCTGATCAGCTTCTCCCGGGTCGCCTCGTCCGCACCAAATGGGATCAGGTCGTCATCGTGGAAGGACACGCCGTAGGCGCCCAGTTCCGCGAGCTTATGCACCGTCTCCACCGGGTCCAGTGGGGGCCGTACGGCGTGGCCGAACACGTCCACACCTTGCCAGCCGACCGTCCACAGACCGAAGGAGAAACGGTCCTCACGGGTAGGGGTGTAGTCGCCAGTCATGTTGTCCTCGTGCCTCCTCGGGGGAGTGTTTACCTCGTCAGTGAGCCTTCCAGGTGGAGGCGGTGACGGGGAAGCTTTCGACAGAATCTCGAAACAGACTGCTCCGGAACTCTGCGGGCGAACCCTTACGCTAAGGAGCTGGAATGAGAGGGTCAAGAGCAGGTTTCCAGGCGTAGCCCGGGCTTCCGTTATCGAAAGCTCTCGGATAGCTTTCGACAGCGTGGCCCTTGAACTACGGCGACTGTGTGTACCGCTGCGTACACCACAGACCTTACCCGTGCGTGATCGTCGTTCGGGCCACTCCACCGTTGCCGGGAGCGGCCGCCCCGTTCATCGTCGGAGCCGGTAAGGGGAAGCCGGTAAGGCACCACGCCAGGAAGGGACGTGAAAGATGACGCTGGTCGCCGGAGTGGACTGCTCGACCCAGTCAACCAAGGTGCTGGTCTGCGACGCAGACACCGGGGCGGTGGTCCGTGAAGGGCGGGCTGGGCACCCTGACACCACCGAGGTCGATCCCGCCGTGTGGTGGGAGGCCTTCACCGAGGCATCGGGCGGGCTGCTTGAGGGTGTCGCCGCCATCGCCGTCGCCGGTCAGCAGCACGGGATGGTGTGTGTGGACGAAGCCGGCACCGTGGTCCGCCCCGCCCTGCTGTGGAACGACACCCGCTCCGCCGGGGCCGCTGAGGATCTGATCGCGGAACTAGGCGGCGCCGAAGCATGGGCCAACGCCACCGGCTCGGTTCCGGTCGCCAGCTTCACCGTCACCAAACTGCGGTGGTTCGCCCGGCACGAACCCGACCTCGCCGCCCGGACGACCGCGGTCATGCTGCCCCACGACTACATCACCCACCGCTTGGCCCTGACCGCCGACCCCAACCGGACCCCCACCACCGACCGCGGAGACGCCTCTGGCACCGGGTACTGGTCACCGTCCGAGGGGGCGTACCGCCTGGATCTGCTCCGGTTGGCCTTCGGTCGGGAGCTGGAGGTGCCCCGGGTAGCCGGCCCGGCTGACGTGGTGGGTCAGACCGCCGACGGAGCGGTGATCGCACCCGGTACCGGTGACAACATGGGCGCGGCACTCGGGTTGGGGTTGAAGCCCGGCGACGTGGTGGTGTCGCTGGGAACCTCCGGCACCGTCTTCGCAGTCGCGGAGGCTCCGTCGGCCGACGCCAGCGGAGCCGTCGCGGGCTTCGCGGACGCCACCGGACGCTTCCTGCCCCTGGTCTGCACCCTCAACGCCGCTCGGGTCCTCACCGCCGCCGCTGACCTGCTGGGGGTCGACCTGGACCGACTCAACCAGCTGGCCCTGTCCGCCGAACCCGGCGCTGGTGGCCTGACCCTCCTGCCCTACCTGGACGGTGAGCGCACCCCAAACCTGCCCTCCGCGCGTGGGCTGCTCGCTGGACTGACCCGAGGCAACGCCTCCCCGGCCAACTTCGCTCGGGCCGCTGTGGAGGGCATGCTGTGCGGTTTGGCCGACGGTATCGACGCCATCCGGGCCCAGGGCACCCGTGTGGAGCGGGTGCTGCTGATCGGTGGGGCCGCCAAGTCAGAGGCGGTACGCGCGATCGCGCCCAGCCTGTTCGGTGTCCCTGTGGAGGTGCCCGAGCCGGGGGAGTACGTGGCCTTGGGCGCCGCCCGGCAGGCCGCCTGGGCGCTGTCAGGGAAGGCCGAACCGCCGGAGTGGCCGGTCGCCGGCGCCACCGTGACCGGCACCCCGGACGAGAAGGTACGCCAGGTCTACGGCGAGGTGCGTGACCGCGCCCTGAACCTGTTGAAGTCTTGAGGCGTCCAGCGTTTCGACTGACTAGACATCAATTCGCATCGTTTTTCCTGGTGGGCGATGCCGCTGACGCAGCTTCGCATCAGGCGCGCATAGCCCACCATATTGTTTTTGATCTATAAGTAACAACGCTGATCTTTTATCCTTCCCGACCTGGGAGGACCGTGACGTCGCAATTATGCTAAGCTCAAGCCCTGTATGCGTGGTGTCAGGCCATTCGCGACGTCACGTGGTGAACCACGTGGATTTCGCGCGCTTATTCCGCCTACCGCTTGGGCGAACCTGGTGCAGGCCGGTGTGCGGCGTGTTTATCACCGTGGTTCCCCACTGCTGATCCAAGGGGACCCGGGGCAATTTGTGGTAGCGCTGGTAAACGGGCGTGTGAAGGCGTTATACGCCGAACCGGACGGGCGTGAGGTGCTCGTCGCGGTTCGTGGCCCCGGTGACCTGTTAGGTGAGTTCGCACGGACCGACCACGGACCTCGGTCCGCCACGGTCATCGCCTTAGAACCCGCCATCGCCTACGTCATCTCCGATGCGAAGTTCACCGCATCCGTACGCCGGTACGGGATCGCCGAACAGCTCGACCGCTACATGGTCGCGAAGATCCGCGAGACAGCCGCGTACACCTGGCGCCTCGCCCACCGCCGTCCCGCCGAGCGGTTAGCTGGACTCCTGCTCGATATCGTGGAGGCCGCCGGCCCGGATCATCCTGATCCCCTCACGGTCCCCATGTCCCAAGAAGAACTGGCGGCTGGACTTGGCCTGGCACGCAGCTCCATCACTCCGGTTTTAGCGGACTGGAAACGACGCGGACTCATCCGTATCGCGCGGTCACGGATCACGGTGACCGATCTCGAACATCTGCGACGGTACGCCCTGGATGGGTGAAGGTTACGCGTCGACCGATCGCGGTACCGCGCCCGTCAGCCATATCCACTTTCAGCTCGTCCCCGGTACCGCCGGTGCCATCTTTCAGCACGCCACTGATGTGCCATCGACCACGCGCTGTGCGTCCAAAGTTGGACGGAACCGGTCTTTCGGTGGCGCCAGCATGGCCTCGACATCCCGCTTCACCGCAAAGCGGCGGATCGATGACAGGAATACGGGAGTACACGCGTGAACGACTTCATGGACTTTCCGAGATCCCGCACTCTCCCTCCCGATATCGCGATCATGGTGGTGGATACCAAGGACTTCAGTCGCTACCGGGACGCCCAACAGAACCGGCTCGCTCACCTCATTCCTCAGGTTTTGGAGCAGGCCGCACGCGACAGTGGGCTGGCCAAGTTGTGGACCCACCAGAAGTTCCCTGACAGCACCGGGGACGGTTTCATCGTCGGCTTCGATTCCGGTCTCCTTCCGCAGGTACTGGACAGGTACCTGGATGTGTTGCAGGCGGTGCTGCGACAGCGGGATACCGAACTGCGAGCTGAGGGAATCAAGCTGCGAATGCGGCTGAGTCTGAATAAAGGGCCGGTTGAGATGCTCAAGGAGCTCGCGTATGGCTCTCCGGTAGGCAAGACCATGATCGATACTCATCGTCTAGTGGACGCCGAACCGCTGCGGGTTCTGCTGGACCGCTCTGATCCAGATGTGACTTTCTTAGCGGCGGCGATCTCGGAAAACGTCATCGCCGAAGTGGTCCGGACAGGATATGCGGGCCGGAAGGAGAGCGAGTTCGTTGCCGCGCCCGTGAAGATTGAGAGCAAGGATTTCCAGGGAACCGCGTATCTGCGGGTCCCGGTGCCATCTGGAGACCTGCTCCGGTACGGGCTGCTGGGGGTGCAGCCAGGACGGGAGGAGAACAAAGACAACGGAACCGTGGCGAGGCCAGCCCCGTCCCCAACTCCATCAGCGTCAGCCGCTGCCAGCGTCTCCGTCAACAAGGTCAGCGGGCGACCGCGGGGGCGAACGGTTCAACTGCGAGACGTCAACGGTGGGCTCCACGACCACTCCGTGACGACAGGGAACATCACCGGCACGACCGGCGTCATCGGCTCCGTATCCGGCAGCGGCCACACCATCGTGGGTCGGGACATCGACCAGTCCCACAACACCTGGAACGCCGGCGGCGACCAGTACCACGCCCGCGGCGATATGGCCTTCGGTCTTCGCGTATCCCGCTCTCAGCAGGGTGGGGCGGATGAGGCGCAGGACACCACGCCGGAGGTGGGGGCATGACCACTCCCGACGCCCACGACGCGGCCAAGGACAACTTCGATCCCGCTCTGTTTGCCTCAGGGGCGATCCCGAGTCCGTCATCCGCGCTGTCTAATGCGTCGGATGCCTCAGAACCGGATGCGTCGATAGGGGACGCTGTGGAGGTGGACTCTCCGGAGGCCTCAGCGTCGAATGCTGCCGCCGATGACGCCGTTGCGGCACAGGAAGCAGACCGACAAACCCCCACTCCTGAATATCACGCAGGAAGGGATATCGATCGGTCAAGCAATACTTATCAAGCTGCGCAGACGCAAAACAATGTTAGAGGTGATCAGTACAACATAAACAACTATATCGCTCCTTTGCAAATTCCGGCTGAGGAATTTGAAGCCAGGCCGGACAGTCGGCGAGTACGCCAAGGGCTGCTGACACCTGAAGCGCGGGCGGAGCAAGCCGCCGTGGTGGTGCCGCCGTTCGACCTAGAGAATTGGCTACTCACCTTGCGGACGAATCGGGTGCTGGTGATAGGCAGTGAGCCTGGTAGGGGGCACACCGCTGCCTCGATCTACCTGGTCCATCAGCTACTGAGGGAGTTGGGGGAGCGGGAGGTCAGGCGGGTGCCCACCGATCCCCCGTTCCGGCTGTCCTCAATGCTCAAGGGCTGGGAACGAGAGACCGTGCTGATCGCTAATCTGGTCGACGCGCCAGAAAACGACATTAAGCAGGCGCAGCAGGATCTGGTTGATTTCCGTAAAACCCTCGGGGAGAAGGACAGCTATCTTGTGCTGTCTGTCCCCTTGAAAGACCTGGATGGGTTCCGGCGTCATGATCCGGTGGGAACATACGCCTTAGGGATCCCAGACGCCACGGCGGTGTTCCGCAAACATCTGGAATTTTCTATAGATGATCTGCCGACGCTTCCTGCTGAGCTGATCGACGCGTTGCTGACTCAGACCTGGGTCGTGGAGCGACTGCGACAGGCCCTGCCAGCGGAGGCGGCACGGTACGCCCGCTTGGTCAAGGAGGTGTACGCCACCGAGGTCACGCATGTCTGGGACATCGTTGACGCGGTGCGCTCCGCGAGTGAGGACTGGAGTGGGCAGCTGCGGGCCGAGCTGGATGAGCAAGATCAAGGTCCTGACCCCTGGCGGCGGAGTCTGTTGCTGGCTAGTGCAGCGCTGGAAGGGGCTGGCGCGGCGGTGGTGGTAAACGCGGCCGAGTTGTTCCTCAAAGTAAGCAAGGCGCCGTGTGAGCTGCCGCATCCGCTGCTTGCCCTCGGTGCGGTGACCCAGCTGCAGAAAATTAAAGAAACGTCCCTGGATCCGAAGACCACCACATTTACCCGCCTGCAGTATGGGCGTTCGGTGTTGTCTCACGTGTGGAGCGAGTATCCCGCGCTTCGACAGTACATTCTCGCCTGGCTGAGCCGTGTGCCAACCGAAGTACACGGGTTGAAACAGGAACACGCGGAAGCTCTGGCCGATCGAGTGGTGGAGCTTGCGGCGCGGCATGACGCCTGGATCGTGACCCAGCTTGCGTGGACGTGGGCCTATGCCAAAGCGAACGGCGGTAAAGCCCGTTTGCAGCGTTCGATGGCGGTCCGCCTCCTGGGCACCGCCGCCATCGATCAACGAATTGGGCGGACGATTCGGGAACGTCTCTACCAGTGGGCAAAATCGACCTCTCCTGAGCTGCAGCTTGTCGTGGCGCAGGTGTGCGGTAGTGATTTTGGGCTGGCGTACCCCAGTGTCGCCTTTACCCGGCTGCGGCATCTAGCCAACAGCAGTGATGAGCAGGTGCGTCGGGCGGTGACAGCCGCCGTTATGAGAATGACGCCTGTCCTCGGGTTGGCCACGGTGCTGGGGTACCTGACCGATTGGCTGGACGACAATCAACTGTCGCCAGCACAGACGAACCTGACGATCCAGATGCTTCAACGCATGTTCAGCGAGATAGGCGTCGACCGGCACACCGCAGCAGAGCCGAAGGCATATGCGGATCGGCTCATTATTCGTTTCTGGCGGTGTGCGTATAAGGAGATGTCGCCGGATGATTTGACCGATTTGGTTCAGGGTTGGCTGGAGGTCGCATCCCAGGTAGATGCTGATCGTGGCCGGATGATGGTGGAGCAACTGGCCAGGGCCGCTGAAGGTGACATACGTAACATCGGTCAACTCTTTTATGCCACCAGAAACCCCGAGGGGCGGGACGGAAAGTCTAGTGAGCGACTGCGGGATCTGTTCGCTTTGCTTCGCACCAGGCTCGATGAGATCGACCCGATAGTAACAAGTTTTTCCTGGACATAGCTTCGTCAATGAGTTGAGAAGCTCCGGATACGTGAAAAGTGAGTTTCAATGCGGAGATCCCAAAAACATCAAGAAAGCTGGTGAGGCCTGTGAACCGTGCCGATGCATGGTGGCGGCGATGGTGTTTCAAGCGACGAAAGTACAGTCACCCGCAGGACAGGCAGACATCGTACGTTACAGCGTCGGTGACCGGGGGAGTCTTTGCGGCTCCATGGAGCTCACAGCTATACGTCCCGAACACCACCTTGTCTCTGCCCAGCCGGTATCCATCTATGCCCTTTACGGTGAAGCTAACCGTGAAATATGTCCTGAACGGACAGGCCAAGCCTAACCATCAGGCAGCGGCGATCGCTCGGGCAGGAATCGCGCGACGCGCTGAAAAGGTCAGCTGCCAGTGGACACTGACGGAGACGGAGCGGCTGCGCGACGAACTCTATACCGTCCTCTGCACACGCCTTCCCGTCGAACAGACTGGTGTGGAAGCCTGGGCGGAGTACGTCGAGGTCGATGTGGATCCCAAGGATCTGGAGGCGCTCCAGTATTACGAGTCCATCCAACGACGAGAGCGAATGCTGCGATGGCGCTATGAGGGGCGTGAGTATGAGATCGCATTTTTTATCGATCTGATGAACGATCCTCGGCGCGCCACGGCATGGTGGTTCATTCATAACCAAAACAAGGAGGGAGCGATCGATGATCTCATTCGAGTAGCAAGCACGTTTACGACCTTGCGTAATGAGCTAATAGGAGCTCCTGCTGCGATGGGCGCTGAGCAAGACAAGTATGAACTGCTTAACTCCGATAGCCCTGGTCAGGTGGTTGACGATTTCTTACGGGGCGCTGAGAAGATAGAGCGCTACTATCTTCATCAGAGGCTTGAACAGATGTTTACACAGTGCAATCGGCAGGATCTCGTAGAGCGGCTGTCGAAGATGGGTGTTGACGATAGTTCCATCTAGGATCCGCTGAAGGTTTTTAGCGAAGGACGTTAGGGGGCAACGTAGTCACCGTGGACCGAACCTACTACCTTCTGTGATGGAACGGATACGTGTCTCCATGAGTCCTGAGATATAAGGGATGGCAGGGGCGCGGCGGACGGAGCAGCTCAAATGCTCCGTCCGCCGCTTTCTTTCTAGGTAACGGGCTTATCGGAACAGGATGCTTGAGAAGTCTTGTCCTAGGCGTCTTGAGATAAGATCTGCACTTATATGCTAATTATTCTCTTCTGGTAAGATAGTGTTGCAAAGATCATCTAAATGTTTTAAATATTACTTACCTTACTAACCAGCTGGATGTGTAGTTTGAGCGTGTTTCCACTGCAACATGCTGATATTTCCTGATCGAGACAGGGAGAGACAGGGAAATGTGCTGCAGTCGGTTGCCTCGCCGCTAATCGGGGTACGGAACTACCTGACCTGACGACACACAAGGGGGGTCAGGGACATGAGTATGCAAGACAAGATCAAGAACGCGGCTGAGCAGGCCACTGGCAAGATCAAGGAAAGTGCCGGCAAGGCCACAAGCGATGAAGAGAAGGAAAAAGAAGGCCGCAAAGACCAGGGCAAAGCTAGCCTGAAGCAAGCAGCCGAGAAGGCAAAGGACGCCTTTAAGTCTTGAGGCGAGATGACGGGGTGCGCCCCATCGGTCGCACCCCGTCTATGCGTGGCAAGACCTCAGAAGGCAAGCTTCAGGAGACAAACTCCTCGGCGAGGAGGTCCATCAGCAGGTTGTCATGCCAGGTTCCATCTGGACCGCGCTCGTACCGCCGCATGACTCCCACTGGCTGAAATCCGATCTTGCGGTAGCAGTCGATGGCGGCGGTGTTGGCGACCGCCGGATCGATGATGAGCCGGTGATGACCATGGTCGACGAATAGATGTCGTGCCAGGGTCCGGATCGCGTCGGTGCCAAGACCGCGCCTGTGAACGGCAGGATCGAGAAAGATGTCGATGCCTGCGTGTCGGTAGTCCGGGTCGGTCTCCTCATACCACTGGATCAGTCCGACTACCCGGTTCTCCCACTCGATCACCAATATGTGGAGAGCAGGGTCTTGGAGGTCGCTGGCGACCGAGGCGGCGATGTCGGTACCGCCCCACCAGGCGTACACCTCGGGTGTACGTCGGATGGCAACCAAGGCGGGGATGTCGTCGGAGGTGGCGGGGCGTAGCCGGACCAAGGCGCCCTGCAAGATCTGTTCCACGCCCTGGACGCTAGTTTGCTCCGTGCGGCGCTGCCAGTCGTCTCCCCGACGCTTTGCCGAATTCCTCACCCTGATGGGCCAGGCAGATGCGCGGCTCCATGCGACGGCGGGAGGCTGGTGTGACCGGAAGATTCATGCCTTAAGACTCATGCCTTGAGCTCGGCGCGGATCCAGGCAAGAACTGAGTCGTGCTGCGGGCGCCATCCGAGTTCTTCGCGGGCGCGAACGGCGCGGACCCGGCTGTTGGAGGCGAGGGCGTGTCGGGCGGGTCCGGCTCCCCACCAGGCGGCGGCTGAGTCGATATCCCATGACTGGGGCGTACCCAACCCCAACGCATCAGCGATCGCGTGAGCCATGTCGCTCAGGGAGGCCTCCCCGTTCTCCACGAAGTAGAAGGCGCCGGCCGGAGCGTTGGCGAGTGCGCGGAGGTAGAGGTCGACGGTGTCATCAATGTGGACAGTGGACCAGATGTTGCGGCCGGGGCCGATGTAGTGGACCACACCACTGGAGCGAGCCTCCTCCACGATGAGGGGGATCTGGATGCTGTCGCGTCCGAGGCCGCGGCCATAGCCGTAGATCAGTGAGGGGCATATCACGACCGACCGCACCCCTTGGTGCGCGGCGTCGAGGACGGTGCGGTCGATGGCGACCCGGGCCGCTTTAGCAGGGATCGGTTGCCACCCGGTGGCGATGTCGGCTTCGGTGAAGACCTGATCCGAGGCGGCGCCTTCAGCGTCGTCGCTGACGATGCTCGATCCGCTGGTGTGCAGCAGCGGTTTGCCGGAGCCGGCAAGAGCGGCCACCAAAGTGGCGGCAGATCCGGCGTGGTCGCTGTCCGCGGTGTTGATCACCGCGTCGGCGTCGCGCGCTTCGCGGGTGAGTAGGTCAGCGTCGTCGAGGGAACCAAGGACGGGCTCCACGCCGAGGGCGGCGAGCGCCTCGGCTGAGGTACGGGAGCGGGTCAGGCCCCGTACCTGGTGCCCCGCCTGCAGAAGCCGGTTAGCTACGGAGCCGCCGATGAAGCCTGTGGCACCGGTGAGGAAGATGCGCATGACACTCCCAAGATCTCTGCATAAACAGTATCTGCATATGCAGATATTGCTGATGCGGGTACCTGGTGTCAAGGTGGCGGTGTCACGGTGCCCGCGGTAAGCGGTGCGTACCGGACACATAACGCTGCGAGCCTGGAGACGGCGATGAGCAACTAGGTCTGTGGTGGGCGGTGAGATGTGGGCGGTGATATGAGGTGACCTGGGCGATGACCGGTGGCACGAGGAGGTGGCGGTATGGCCGAACCACGACCGCGGATGGAACTACCGACAAAGGTCGAGCAACGCTGGCAGGCTCTGCGGCGCCTGGAGGGCAGGGTCAATGAGGTCGCTGAACGGGCGTTGCGGGAGCAGTACGGGCTGTCGGTGTCCGAGTACATGGCGCTGGCGGCTCTGGTGTACTCCGATCGTGACGGTCACCTCCGCCAGCAGGTTCTGGCTGAGTTCATCCCCCTGAACAACAGCTCAGTGAGTCGCCTGGTGGCGCGCCTGGAGCGTGCGGGCCTGACCGAGCGTTACCTGTGCGAGTCGGATCGACGAGGGGTGTACACCCAGATCACCGAACATGGACGCCGGATCGTTCAGCTGGCGCGCGAGACCTACCTGCGGGTTCTCCATGAGGTTCTCGATGCGGCCCGCCAGGATCCGGAGCTGGCGGAGGTGGCCGAATACATTCAGCACGTCCAGCCGCAGCAACGGGTAGCGTCTCTGGCCGGAGAGTGAGCGGAGCGGGGATCGGCGTAGCCAGTCCACAAGGGGTGCTGCAGGGGCGTCACGAGTGGGAAATCGTTTGTCAGGATCGACGTGATCTCTAAGGTCCGGTGCCATGTCCCCTGATGCCACCATGATCATCGCGCGTGGCCTGACTAAACGGTTCGAGGACCGAGTCGCGGTCGCTGGTATCGACATCGATGTCCGTGCCGGTGAAATCTTCGGCTTCCTAGGCCCCAACGGAGCCGGCAAGAGCTCCACGATGCGCATGATCGGCTGTGTGTCACCACCCAGCGGAGGCACCCTGCGCATCCTCGGCATGGACGCGCATCGGGAGGGGCCGGCCATCCGGGCCCGGCTCGGTGTGGTCCCGCAGGAGGATCAGCTCGACTGGGAGCTGACCGTCCGAGAGAACCTGCTGGTGTACGCGCGGTACTTCGGTATTTCCCGCTCCGTTGCGCGGCGCCGTGCCGACGAGTTGCTGGAATTTGTCCAACTCGCCGACCGTGCCAACGAGAAGGTCGATGCGCTCTCCGGTGGCATGCGGCGACGCTTGACGATCGCCCGAGCCTTGGTCAACGAGCCACGGATCGTGCTGCTCGACGAACCCACCACCGGACTGGATCCGCAGGCTCGGCACCTGGTATGGGAGCGACTGTTCCGTCTCAAACAGCGAGGCGTGACGCTGGTCCTCACCACGCACTACATGGACGAGGCTGAGCAGCTGTGTGATCGGCTGGTGGTGATGGATGGCGGCTCGATCGTCGCGGAAGGCTCACCCCGTGAACTGCTCGAACGCTACTGCACCCGCGAGGTGGTGGAGTTGCGCTTCGGTTTGGATGCTCCACTGGCCGAGTTGGCCGATAAAGTGACCGATCTCGCCGAGCGGGTGGAGGTACTGCCGGACCGGTTGTTGCTGTATGTCCCTGACGGTGACACCACCCTCCCTGCACTGCACGACCGAAACCTGACGCCGACCAGTGTGCTGGTTCGGCGCGGCACGTTAGAGGACGTCTTTTTGCACCTGACGGGCCGGACCTTGGTGGATTGACGTGATGAGCCACCCCGCATTCGGCGCTCTCAACTACTGGTTCGTCCAGTACCGCCGCACCTGGCGGTCCAGTCTGTTCAGCACCCTCATTGTCCCGACCTTCTACCTGGCGGGTATCGGCATCGGAGTCGGTGGCTACATCGATGACGACTACGCTGGCGTGGGCTACCTCGCTTACCTCGCTCCCGGTCTGCTGGCGGTCAGCGCGGTGCAGACCGCTGTCGGAGAGGCCAGCTGGCCGGTATACGGAGCCATCAAGTTCAACAAGCAGTACCTGCCGATGCTGGCTAGCCCGCTTCGAGTGATCGACATAGTGCTGGGGCATCTGGGCTTCATTCTGTTTCAGATCGTGTTCTCGGTTCTGGTGTTCTTCCTGACCATGCTGCTGTTCGGCGTCCCCCAATCCGGGTGGGCGCCATTGGCGATCGTGGCGGGGGCCCTGACGGGAATGGCTGTCGCTACCCCGGTGTACGCGGCCGCGGCTAACGCGAAGTCCGACGACACCTTCACCGTGCTCAACCGATTCGGGGTGATCCCCATGACCCTGTTCTCGGGGGTGTTTTTCCCGGTCGAGCAGCTGCCCGCCCTGATCCAGCCGCTGGCCTGGGCTTCACCGCTGTGGCACGGGACGGAGTTGGCGCGCGTCTGGACGCTCGGGATGGATTCTGCTCTTTTCGTGCCACTGCACGTGGCGTACCTGCTGGTGTGGGCCGTGGTCGGGTTCTATCTGGCGCGGACCGTCCTGACCCGACGGTTGGTGGTGTGAGATGTGGGTGTCCCGGATCGCAACCGGTAGCGGGGCTGTTCTGGAACGCAACTACATGGTGCACCGCCGTGGCTTGATCGCGTTCTTGTCTGGTTTTTGCGAACCGGTTTTCTTTTTGTTCTCCCTCGGGATGGGCATGGGGGCGCTGGTTGGCCACATCACCCTGCCCGATGGGCGTGTGGTGGAGTACGCGGTGTTCGTGGCGCCGGCGATGCTTGCCGTCTCCGCGATGAACGGAGCCGTGGCGGAGTGCGTTTTCAACGTCTACTCCAAGCTGAAGTACATGAAGCTCTACGACGCGGTGCTGAACACGCCGGTCACTCCAATGGGGATCGTGCTGGGAGAGATCGCCTGGGCGTTGCTGCGAGGCGGGATCTACGGTGCCGCGTTTTTGGCCCTCATGGCGCTTATGGGATTGACCCCCTCCGCGTGGGCGTTCCTGGCTCTACCCGGTGTCGTATTGATCGGATGGACATTTGCGGCGCTGTCGATGGCCGGCACCACCTTCATACGCAGTTGGCAGGACTATGACGTGGTCGCGACCCTCTCCTTCTTGATGTTTATGTTCTCGGCCACATTCACACCCTTGGAGACATATCCGGAATGGGTGCAGCTCCTCATCCAGGCCACTCCGCTCTATCATGGAGTTACGCTGTTGCGAGGGTTGACGACCGGTGCGGTTTCGTTCGGTCTTTTGATCCACGTGGCGTACCTGATCGCGGTGGCCGTGGTCAGCCTTATCGTGACCGCTTACCGAATGGGGCGCGCATTGCAGCGTTGATCAGTGCGTTGTCTAGAGCGGTCAGCCCTGCTGGACAGCGCTATTTAGTTAGCTCCGTCACTTTGGTTCTTTCGCATTGGTCACGGGTATTACCGGCGTGTTCTGCTTTGTGCGATGGGATGGGGGAGCAGATAAGGGAGCAACGCGCACGACTGACGAATGGACAAAGGGAAAAAGATGACGGTTCCGAATATTACGCTCAATAACGGTGTATCCATACCTCAGCTCGGCTTTGGGGTATGGCAGGTGCCCGCCGAAGACACAGAACAAGTCGTGCTCACTGCCCTGGAGGTGGGCTACCGGAGTATCGACACCGCGCAGGCCTATCACAACGAGGAAGGCGTGGGGCAGGCGTTGCGGGCATCCGGACTGCCCCGCGAGGAGGTGTTCATCACCAGCAAACTATGGAACGAGTTCCACGGCTACGACGACGCGCTGCGTACGTTCGATGAAAGCCTGCGCCGTCTTGGGGTGGACTACATCGATCTTTTCCTGATCCACTGGCCGGTGACGCCGCTGGACCGCTATGTCGAGGCGTGGCGGGCCTTGGAACGGGTCTACTCCGAGGGGCGGGCACGTGCGATCGGCGTGTCCAACTTCAACGTCGACCACCTCACCCGCCTGTTCGACGAGACCGAGACGGTGCCGGCGCTGAACCAGATCGAGCTGCACCCGGAGTTCATCCAGACCGAGCTGCGGGAGTTCCACGCCAAGCACGGCATCGCCACCGAGGCGTGGAGCCCGCTGGGGCAGGGCCGTGGGCTGCTGGATCGGCCGGAGTTGGCGCAGATCGGGGCTAAGTACGGTAAGACGCCGGCGCAGGTGACGCTGCGGTGGCACCTGCAGCTG
>PKFB01000042.1 GCA_002919305.1 Actinomycetales bacterium | reverse complement strand
TGGATGGTATCAGTGGGCTTTGAAAGGAACTCCGCCACGTACGATCTCAGTCCCAACCTTCCTAGTCTGGGCGGAATAATTCTACTCTCCTAGCCCATCCGGCCCTGATATCGAGTGAACACACCACCGACCACTCTCAGATATGCGCGACAACTCGAATGTCCATATTTCTGCACCCGGAAACGGTGAATTTAGATAGTTATCCAATATGAGAACCTCGGCAGTTACGATAGCCGAATCACCATCCTGATCAACACGGAGACTCCCCTCCACTAAAGCCACCTCATGACCCATGTCAGCGTATCTATCAAATATTTCTCTAATACTATCTTCATAACCAGAGCAGGTATAACGCATAAATTCAAACCAATGGTCAGAACTTTCATTATAATGCTGACCAGTCGATATGAGACCAGTTACCGTATCATGAACTAACGAAAAATCAGTACGTTCAGCACCCTCCGAGCAGGCTTGATAGGAATTACAGAAGTCCCAACGGAGATAGATGAAGCTTCCGGCGGTCACCGCTAGAGTTGTTCCCACCGCCGTAGCCAGCACAACATACCGTCGAGGAGTGCGCGGGGCGTTCGACAAGAAGTGCCAGACAGCGATCACGCTGAGTGTAGCCAAACAGCCAAACGTTATACCCCCAGCTTGTAGACCAGTAGCAAGTCCAGGCCCACTAATCGAAACATAAACAGTCACCGCAATACTGATAATCATCAGGGCCTGGATGTACCCGACGAGCAAAGCAAGCTGGCCGCCACGCCTACGAATCGCAGCCAATCCGAGGCCGGCTAGAAAAATTCCGATTGACGCGGCTAGCCCTAACCCAGCGTTCTGATAGATCCAGATAATCAGGCCATTGAAGCCTACCAATATCATCGTGACAACGGCCACAGTGCCCAGAAGTATCCGCTTGGGAGAGCCGGGCTGACGAGGTTGCCCGGAAAACCCAGGCTGGGGGTACGCCACCGGTTTCCGCCTCCATCGCTAAGTCGGCTGTCACTCCTGTCTTCTGCCGGCAGAGCCGCCAACCCAGAATATGTCTCACTGTCCGCCTTCTACAGACCTGCGCTCTGATCGCTGTGGCGGGATATCAAGCGGCGCTTGTGCCGTCCTGGTCAGCCGTACCGGTTCCGGATCACAGGTGCTGCATCTGAAAACGAAGCTGGTAGACGGGGTACGCGTGACGCGACAGCGACTCCGCCCTGGAACGTCCTGACGACGCTGTGGCGTTCACCTAGACAAGATCAGGCAAGATCAGGTCGGTACCGTTCCGGCTCGGGTAGCAGCTTGTTTGGTACCGGCCGGCGTACACGACCGAGGCCACGCACGTTCACGTTTAACACGACAGCTGACGCGTAGCGAATTACGACATCGATCCATAAATCGAAGTCGATATCACTGTCTGACTGACTAAGGACGTCCTAGCGCAAGCAGCATCCCAGCCATAGCCGATTTTGAATAGAACTCAGATACGAGGAACGGTGAGGCGCCAGGCACCGGGCCGCACTCGCCATGTGCGCTTTTGCACCCCATCGGTAAGTTCCCCGTCGGTGTTGAGCGGCACTGCCTCACCAGAGACCGTCACGGTACGTCCACGCCGAGTTACCACCTGCGAGTAGCTGATGTGTCGGCCGAGTTTGAGCAGGATCCCATACACCACCCGGGCGATCCGGCCGACCGCGAAGGAGACCATCACATCGACCAGTCCATCGTCGGGAACGGCGTGTGGGGACAACGGCGTCCCTCCCCCGATGCTCGTTCCGTTCCCGACCCCGATCATTAGGATTCTCCGCCGCCCATCCGCCACGACGGCGCCGTCAACCGTCACTTTCACCAGCCACCCTTGGGCCCGGAACGCGGCGATGACCGCCCCTATCGGGTACGCGAAGCGACCCAACCGTGGTTTGAGTGGTGCTGCTTCTCGTGATCCCTGAGCCCCGACTCCCAGATGTAGGGCGTTGACCACCACCCCGCCGGTGTCATCCACGAGCAGGTCGAGCCGCCGTTCTTGACCTCGTAGTACCACCTCCGCGGCTCGTACCGGATCGAGCGGTATCCCCACTCCTCGGGCGAAGTCATTCCCGGTTCCCATGGGGATCAGGCCCAGGGTGACGGTGTCGAGGAGCCGTCTGTGGTAGAGGAACTGAATCACGGTGTGCAGGCTTCCGTCGCCACCGATGACCACTGGCTTGTGGCCCGCGTACCGGCTCATTACCTCACCCAGCTGGCTGGGGTGATCCAGCGTCACAACCGCCACCTCAGCGCCGGAGCGCAGTACATCTAGCGCCGCGGTGAAGGCGCCGTTACCGACTCCGCCCGCCGCCGGGTTACAAATCGCCACAATCGGCTGTGCGCCTTCGTCCGACATCCGCTCTTAGTCCTCCAGGCACCGAGCCAGCCTCCAAAAAGAGGGGCCAGGCCGTGGCTTCGGTCCCCTCATCAGGCTTGGTACCACATACAGTGGGACGGGTCCGTGAGAGGAGGCCAGGTGGCTGAACTCGTGGTGGGTCCGCTGTTACGGTACGTCGACGATCGGTCTGCCACGGTCTGGGTCGAAACCGATCGACCGTGCACTGTGGAAGTCCTGGGGCATCGAACCCATACCTTCACCGTCCACGGTCACCACTACGCGTTAGTGGAGATCACAGGCCTTTCTCCGGGCGAGAGCGTCCCTTACACCGTCTCGTTGGATGGAGAGGTAGTCTGGCCTGAGCCGGGCAGCCAGTGGCCGGTCAGCCGGATCCGCACCTTTGCCCCTGGTCGACCGCTCCGCCTGCTGTTTGGCTCCTGCCGCCGCGCCGACCCACGCGACGACATTCACAATCGCCTGCTCGGTGTGGACATGCTGTGGGCGTACGCGCATCACCTCGCTGCCACCCCCGAGGCTGAATGGCCAGCAGCGCTGCTCCTGCTCGGTGACCAGGTGTACGCGGACATCCCGCCCGAGCCGGTCAAGGAGTTCATCCGCGCCCGCCGTGACGTCAGCCAGCCCCCGGGTGAGGAGTTGGCTGATTTCGAGGAGTACGCCTTCTTGTACCGCACCGCGTGGAGTGATCCAGCGGTCCGGTGGCTGCTGTCCACGCTCCCCACGGCGATGATCTTCGATGATCATGACCTCCGGGATGACTGGAACACCTCCGATGTCTGGCAGCGGCAGATGCGGGAGCAGCCCTGGTGGAGGGAGCGTGTCACGGCTGGTCTGGGCGCGTACTGGATCTACCAGCATCTGGGGAATCTGTCACCTCACGAGCTGGCTTCCGACAGCACCTACCAGTCGGTACGCGCGTTTGAGGGTGACGCTGGGGCCGCGGTAGACAAGTTCGCGCTGCGGGCGGATGAGGAACCCGCCAGTGTTCGGTGGAGTTTCCATCGTGACTTCGGCGCGATCCGCTTGGTGATGCTCGACTCTCGTTGCGCGCGGGTCCTCACGCCTGGCCAACGCGCCATGGTCCACCCATCGGATTGGGAATGGTTCGACTCCGTGGCCCGAGGCGACTTTGATCATCTCCTGATCGGGACCTCGCTGCCTTACCTACTGCCGGCCAGCATCCATGCCTTGGAGCGCTGGAACGAGGTGGTCAGCGAAGGACGATGGGGTCGGTGGGCTGCTTGGGCTGGTGAGCGGCTCCGCCAAAGCATAGACCTGGAGCACTGGGCTGCGTTTGGTCGCTCTTTCGACGACATGGCCCGTCTTGTCAGAGAGCTGGCGACTGGTCAACGAGGAGCGACGCCGGCGACGATCCAGTTCCTGTCTGGAGACGTGCATTTCAACTACTTGGCGCGCACCGAGCTGCCCGGCGTCTACCAGGTGGTCTGCTCTCCTATCCGACATCCCCTCACACCGGTGCTGCGGTACGCCAACGTGGTCGCCGCGTGGCGGGCGGTTGGTTATGTGACACGGACCTTGGCGCGTTTGGCGCGTGTCCCTAAGCCACCGCTGCGGTGGTGGTTGGACCGTAAGCCCTGGTTCGACAACGCGCTCGCGTCATTGGATCTTGATGGACGTTCGGCCACCTTGCGCTGGTTCACCGCCAGGCACACGGCACCCGAACGTCTTGAGGTGGTACGCGAGGTCGCCCTCAGCTGAGGAGCCCTCGCTGAGTTGACGCTGTCCCTGGGCTGCTTCCTGCGAGCACTGGTTCCTTCTGCTTCGTTGCCCAACGTTGGGTACGCGCGGTAGCGACGTCCCCTCCAACGCGTGCTCCCCCGCGCCCAGCCGCGAGATATCCACAGGCTATCCACAGCCTAGTCCCTGGTTTTCCACAGTTATCCACAGGGAGCGGCTGAGTTATCCACAGGCTTGCACACAGGCTTGTGTGCATTGATGGCCATCACATACCGTCGTTCCAGGTTGCCTACTTGTTGATCTATAAGTCGCTTTCACTCTTAAAGCGAAGCTCTACCTCTCTTATCGCGGAAAGGTGCTCTATGCCATTAGATGTTCAAAAGTTCCTAAAAGAGGCGATGGAAGAGGCTCGACAGGAGTTCGAGCGTCGACGTTCGCTACATGAAGAGTTCCGCCGTACCGAAGTGTCCTGTCAGTCACCAGACCACAGCATCGAGGTGGTGCAAACCTGTTCTGGAGAGATCCGGAGTATCCGGATTGCTCCCGGCACCTTCGAGCGATACGACGAGGCGTCCTTCGGTCGTCTCCTCGAGACCACCCTTCGATCCGCCACTGATGCCGTTCTCTGGGCCCGCCGCACGCTTATCGAGGACAGGAAGGCTGCTGCTCATGACAGAGGCTGATGTTGACGTCAATACGGAAGGTGTTCGCCAACAGATCGCGCGCATCCTCGGGCTGTCCATGATCGCGGAAGCCGTCCCGCATTACCTCGAAGGCGAGAACCCTATTGGTATCTCCGCATGGTTGAGTCGTGAAGATCTAGGTAACTTATCACCGCTATATGACGAGTGGAAAAATCTGATCGATTGGCGTGTTCAGGAGGCGATAGATCTAGCAACCGTTCTGCGGTACACCGCTGAACTCGTCGCCCAGGCACTCGCCATATATCAGAACGCCGACTTGACCATCGAGGCCGATATGACAGACCTCATGAGTAACAGCCCGGCGTTGCATCCGGAAGACCACTATGAGGCCGGTGATGAGATCTCTATCCGCGCCTACTCATCTGAATCTCTTAATGAACTCCTTCACTCCTGGCACCCACCCCGTGTCCGCTGAAGAGAATCATGACTAATCCAAATCCCCTTCCCGGCGAGCAGCTTAATGTACTCGAGCAAACACTGCAGGAACATCGGGATCGTATTGGATTGTGGTTATACGCGCTGGAGTTATTTGGTTGGGGCAGTGAAGGAATGCGGCGACGCCTAGAGACCGCGGCTAGCTTCCGCCCCGAGAAAATCTTTGCCGTCGCCCAATTGTTCCAAGACCTATCACGAGCGTATGCAGAGCTGAGAGATTCTGCTCAAGCAATAGGGATAGAAATAGATTCTTATTGGGATGGCGAAGGAGTAACCAGCTTTCTAAACTTCTTCAACCTTCTTACCGACCACATAGCGGGAGATAACTACAGTCTCAGCGCAATAGCAACCCATACAGCCAACACGATGAATGGCTTTGGACAGGCAATTATGGCATGGCAAATGGCGGTATCCCAGGCTATCCAAGCATGGAATGCTCATAATGAGGAAGAGGAACGCAATCTCCTTGATTCCATATACTCTGCCCCTACAGCTGATCCATTAGTACTAGCTGGCAATATAGCGCGGGTCGTTGATCGAGCTATTCGCGCTGCCCACGACAGCGCGGAAGAAGAGGCCCAATTTTGGATGGGGGAGTTCATGGCTGCCTTAAATATACCTGCCCCCTCCGGGGGTCACCTCCAAACGAACTTCTTCGATGGGCCCACGCTTGAGGTGAGAATGCCATGAAGCCTAGATTGTTAGACGGTCGAACGGCCCGTCGAGCGGTTCCCCGCTGGTGCGCTTATGCCCTCACGCTTCTTATACTCACCAGCACATCGGCTTGCGTAGGCTTCACGCCCGACCGAGAGGAACCAGAAGTTCCACCTATCCCCTCGTTGTTTCCCGCCACCCCTTCTTCCTCGCCCCTACCTACCCCAGACGCGCAGCGTATCTCCTATCTGTGTTATCTTCTAGAAACCAGAATCGAGAATGCACCATTTGATCTAGTCCCCCTATCGTTGACTCACTCATCTAATGAAAGCGTCACCTGCAGCTTAAGGCAACCAATTCCCGACACTAGAGCCGCTCTCAAAATTTCTATCTTCGCGAATACATTCCAAGCCTATCCAGGAGAATCTAGTGAGGACGCCACAATAAGGAGATTAAGGTCCGAAATTAGCTACAGAGAGGCTAATGGGATAGCATATCACCGCTTAGACATAGATATTGCAGAGATATGGATCGGCACAAGCTTCAATGACACCACTCTGATAGACACGGATACCAACACTGAAACACCTGGCCATCAGGTCGGCACGCGGGGATTTGCCGTCAATTTTCCTTATCAGATCAGGACCGCGACCTCCATCGTTCAACCCTTGGAAGATGTCACTGAAGACATCAATGCTGAGAATACGGCACTAACCGAGGAAATAGCCACTATGCTGCTCACTGAAGCCATGGAGGTGCTTCTGGAGTGACCCGCATACAGGTCGTCTGATGGCCCTCCCCGGCTGTGCTCTAACCGCGGTCGCGTACCTTCTGCTAAGGCTCTATCCGATGCGTGTTACTGCTGAAGGATGAGACTCATCGCCTCACTACGAGACTTCGCGTCGGTCTGAAAAATACCCCGCACTGCCGAGGTGATGGTCCGGGCTCCTGGTTTGCGAATGCCCCTCATCGACATACACATGTGCTCACAGTCGACCACCACGATCGCGCCTCGGGGCTCTAAACGCTCCATGAGCGTATCGGCGACCTGTGAAGTTAACCGTTCCTGCACTTGAGGTCGACGCGCGTACACCTCAACCAGCCGCGCGAGTTTCGACAGGCCGGTGATCCGGCCATGCTCACCCGGAATGTACCCGATATGGGCGACCCCATGGAATGGGAGCAGATGATGCTCACATAGCGAGGTCAATGAGATGTCCCGCACGAGGACAAGCTCCTCGTGGTTCTCTTCAAACGCCGTGGTGAGCACGCTGGCGGGGTCTACCCGTAACCCCGCGAACATCTCGGCGTACGCCTGGGCGACACGGGCTGGGGTACGCCGTAGGCCTTCCCGGTCGGGGTCCTCCCCTAACGCCAGCAGGATTTCCCTAACGGCCCGCTCGATACGTCCCAGGTCGACCGCGTCCTCAACTGGCCGGCCGCTTAACCGGCCACTGACGATGCGTGCCGCGAGCAGATCGAGCTCCTCCACCGAGGAGGTGAGATCGTCGGGTTCGGTCGCCGACACGACCTCGCGCTGCTCTCGCCCATTGGGTCGGTGAATGCCGGAGTCCGGCGGGGAGGGCGACACCTTCCCGCCGGACCGGTCATCATCACGTCGCCTTGACAGGGCCTACCCCTCCCGGACTAGCTGGGTTGCCCCGGTCCGGAAGCAGAGGACGGTGGCAGCGAGCTGGATTCCGCCGACGAGGTTGTGGATTCGTCGGTGGAGCTGGCCGAGGCCGACTGGTTGTTGTTCGGCGTTGACTGGGTCGATTGGCTAGATGCCGACTGGTTGTTTGGCGCCTCGATCGCCCGGGGCCGCGGACTGGGCCGCTCACTGCCGTTGGCAACGCTGCCGTTGTTGCTCTGCTGGAGAGCAGCGGCGCCATCAGCTTCGGCCTGCCGCTTGAGCCTTTCGGCTTCCGCCGGCGTCAACACCGGCGGACGGTTGCTGGGACGACGCTTCCCGAAGCCGTTATAAGGCGCCATGGGGGGCCGCTTGACGACTCGGGCGCAGATTCGAGCCATGTCCGCCTGGGAGATGGTCTCCTTCTCCATCAGCTCCAGGACGATGTTGTCCAGCACGTCCCGGTACTCGACCAGGATCTCCCACGCCTCGTCGTGGGCCAGCTCGATCAGCGCCCGGACCTCAGCGTCGATCTCAGCCGCGATGGCGTCGGAGTAGTCACGCTGGTGCCCCATGGTGCGTCCGAGGAAGGGCTCGTCGGAGTTGTCCGCGTAGCGGACCGCACCAAGCTTGGCGCTCATGCCGTACTGGGTAACCATCGCCCGTGCCAGCGCGGAGGCCTTGTTGATGTCGTCACCGGCACCCGTGGTCGGCTCGTGGAAGACCAGCTCTTCGGCTGCTCGACCACCTAGCGCGTACGCGAGCGTGTCGATCATCTCGGAGCGGGTCTGGGTGTACCTGTCCTCCGTCGGCAGAACCAGGGTGTGTCCCAAGGAGCGGCCGCGCGACAGGATGGTCACCTTGTGGACGGGCGCGGCGTGCGGCAGCGCCCACGCCACCAGGGCGTGTCCACCCTCGTGGTAGGCGGTGACCTTCTTCTCCTTCTCGCTCATCACCCGGGTACGGCGCTCCGGTCCGGCGATCACCCGGTCGACGGCCTCTTCAAGGAAGTCGTTGGTGATCGCTTTCTTCCCGCTCCGGGCGGTGAGCAACGCAGCCTCGTTGATCACGTTGGCCAGGTCGGCACCCGTGAATCCGGGGGTACGCCGAGCCAAGGTCTCCAGATCAACGTCGGGTGCGAGCGGCTTGCCCCGGGCGTGCACCCGAAGAATCGCCTTACGCCCCTCCAGATCCGGCCGGTCAACAGCGATCTGCCGGTCGAAACGGCCGGGACGCAGCAGCGCCGGGTCGAGAATGTCAGGACGGTTGGTGGCCGCGATCAGAATCACGCCGCCTTTGGTGTCGAAGCCGTCCATCTCGACCAGCAGCTGGTTGAGGGTCTGCTCACGCTCGTCGTGGCCACCCCCTAGCCCGGCGCCGCGGTGCCGACCGACGGCGTCAATCTCGTCGACGAACACGATCGCCGGCGCGTTGGCCTTGGCCTGCTCGAACAGGTCACGGACTCGGGAGGCACCGACACCGACGAACATCTCCACGAAGTCCGAACCGGAGATGGAGTAGAACGGGACGCCTGCTTCCCCGGCGACGGCTCGGGCCAACAGCGTCTTACCGGTTCCTGGCGGACCGTAGAGCAGGACACCCTTGGGGATCTTGGCACCCAGGGCCTGGTACTTCGCCGGGTTCTGCAGGAAGTCCTTGATCTCCTGCAGCTCCTCAATCGCCTCATCGGCGCCGGCCACGTCGGCGAAGGTGGTCTTGGGAGTGTCCTTACTGACCAGCTTCGCCTTCGACTTGCCGAAGTTAAGCACTCGGCTGCCGCCGCCCTGCATCTGGCTCATGAACAGCAGCAGGAGTATGACCACGATCGCGATGGGCAGCAGACTGATGAGCAGCCCAACGAAGAAGTTGTCCTGGGTGACGACAACGTCGAACTCTTCGATCGTGCCGTTCGCCGCCTGCTCAGTGAGTTCCTGATAGAGCTCGTCTGCGGACTCAGCGGGGAAGGAGGCCTGAATCTTGTTTGTTCCATCGACCTCAGTGCGCAGGTCCAAGCTCAGGACCTGCTCGCGGTCCTCGAGCCGCGCGGCTCTGACATTTTCGGCTTCCAGCTGAGCCAGCACCACCGACGTGTCGACTTTGGTGTAGTCGCTTCCGCCGGTGAAGACAGAGCTGAGCAGGATGGCACCCAGGATCACCAAGATGATCCAGAACAGTGGCCTGCGGAAGAATCGCGTGCGTTCCATACTTGTACGGGCTCCGGTGGTGCCCGGCCCCTCCCGATCTCACGCCTTCATCGTTGACCCCCGCCGGTCAGCAGACCGGCGCGACCCCGGACTTCCCGGATATTCGACGGTACACCGTCCACGGCGCGGTCGCCGAGCCCAGCCCGGTTCCCAGCGAACTCCCAGCTACTTTCTGTAAGTATATGAAGACGCTGCGATCAGCGTAGAGGGTCGCTGTCTTCACTGGTCTGGGAGCAAAGCCAGGGTTTTCTCTCCAGGTCATAGGAACTCTGACCGACATCGCCAGTAACACGGCTTTCCTGAGAGCCGCCTACCGGTGCCGGTGTAGATGTAGGAATCGGATATGTAGCGGCCCGCACTGTTCCGACCCTAGATCGGACTGGTCTTGTCTGTTTCCGCTACTGGACCCCAGTTGTCTGGCATTAGACAGTCGCTCGTGTGCCATCCGCCACAGTGTCGATGCTGGAATAGCTGACACCCGGTCCGGAGTGGATGGTGAGCGTCCCCCAGGCTTGGGCACCGAGCCTAGGGCGAGCCGTACTGCCGTAGCCGTTCGTCACGGTGTAGATAGCCCTTGAGTTCGGCGCTCTGCTGATGAGGGCAAGCTGTACGCCGCTGTTAGGCGCTACCCATCGGGCGGATGTGGACGATCCTGTTCTCTCCACGCAACGCAACCGATCACACGGTGCTACAGCCACCGTTTTCTGGACAGTCGCCGATTTCTAGATCGTGAATCTCCCTGCCGGGTTGGCGCCCCCACACCCCTCCAACCGCGAAAGATCATCACGTATTACCCGCACGCAGGTGTTGCCGAGATCACGCGCCATGGTGCTCAGATTCGGCGTGCCACGCGTCTCACCAGCTCATCCTCGTCGGTGACGCAGTTGAAGAAGCAATCGCAGCGGCGTCTGTGGTGGATATCCGGGCCGCCTTTCATACCGGACTGCCCTCGTAAAGGCCTTTTCGTCCTCTTGGAAAGAGGCCTACGCATATCGCAGATACACGTTGCAGGTTGGAGATGCACGTTGCGGGCCATCACCGCCCGAGCAGCGGCCCCACGAATGTCTCATCCACATCAACACCCACAACACCAGGAAGCAACTACCCTGCCTCCACCCACCACACTCATTACATCACTACATTCTCATTTCAGGATATTATACGCACATCTCCCGTGCTCGCTTCCCACGCTCCCCAACCTGCGGCTCCTTTATGAAGCAGGTATAGGAGTGGACGCGGCGCACTGCGGATCGGAGTGATGTACGGCCACAGAGATAGAGAAGCCAAAGGGGCACGCGGTGCGCGTACCCCTTTAGTCATCACTAGCGTCGGCAATCCGAAGGCGCTCGGGCTCGGTCGCCTTATGCCTGTCGCCTTATGTCTTAAGAGCGATCAGAGAGCACCGCAACCCGACCCTACGGACGTTATCTAATGAGTTCGGCGCTTCCGCCCGAGTCTCTACCTGCTGTACACCTCGGGCTTGAGAACCGCGACACAGGGCAGTTCGCGGTAACGCTCCGCGTAGTCAAGCCCGTAACCGACCACGAACTCGTTGGGGATATCGAAACCTAAATACCGCACCGGGACATCGGCCTTAACGGCGTCCGGCTTGCGGAGCAGGGCGACCACCTCGATCGACGCGGGCCCACGACTCTCTAGGTACTTCAGCAGCCACGACAAGGTCAGTCCGGAGTCGACGATGTCTTCCACGACCAAGACGTGCCGACCGGTGATGTCTCGGTCCAGGTCCTTGAGGATGCGTACCACCCCTGAGGAGGTGGTTCCCTGTCCATAGGAAGACACCGCCATGAATTCCATCTCCACCGGTCGGGGCAGGGCCCGCGCGAAGTCAGCCATGAACATCACGGCGCCCTTGAGGACCCCGACCAGGAGCAGGCCATCCCGATCGGCGTAGTCGGCGGTGACCTGTTCGGCCAACTCCCTGACCTTGTCCTTGATCTGCTGCTCGGTGACGATCACACGGTCGATGTCAGCCGCGTACCAGCTCCGCTGCGCCATGCCCGATAGCCTGCCGGATCCTTGTGATCAGGCTGTAACTGGGGTCGGACCCGTACCTGGTCAGGTTTCCAATCTGCGCTGTCACGACTGTCGTAAGCCCATCCGATCAGGCTGACAATCCCACATAACAGGATGAAGACGATAAGTCCGATTTCCATGTCTTACCCCTCCGCAAGACACCTCATCTCGAGGATGAGATATTTGACGGAGGCAAGGAAGTGGCAAGAATGCCAACCTTCATCGATTTCCTGCCAATAGACTGGCGGCATGCTCAAGTCCATCGCCGTGGCTGTACTAGACGGCGTCGCACCGTTCGAGCTGGGAACGCTGTGTGAGGTCTTCGGGACCGACCGCACCGCCCAGGGCTTTCCTTCCTATGAATTCGCGATCTGTTCCCCCGGTGGCGCTCCGGTCCGTTCCAAGTCCGGATTCTTGATCACCCCCACCCACGACCTGACTCCCTTGGCCACCGCTGACCTGGTGGCTGTTCCAGCCACGCAAGCCAACGACAGGCCCCTGCCCCCTGAACTGCTTGAAGCGCTCCGGGAGGCTGAAGCCCGAGGCGCTTATGTCATGAGCGTCTGTTCGGGCGCCTTCATCCTGGGCGAAGCCGGCCTCCTCGACGGTCGCCGCTGCACCACACATTGGATGTACGCGGAGGAACTGGCCCGCCGGTACCCGCGTGCCATGGTCGATCCGAATGTGCTCTATGTCCGCGACGGCCGTGTCCTCACCAGCGCCGGCACCGCCTCCGGCATTGACCTCTGTCTGGATCTGATCCGGCGTGAGCAGGGCTCGGAGATAGCCAACAAACTCGCTCGGCGTATGGTCGTTCCCCCACACCGGGAAGGTGGACAGGCGCAGTACATCGAGCGTCCGGTGCCGTCGGCCCAACGCGGTTCTTCTTTGGAGCCTCTCCTGACGTGGATGCTCCACCATCTTGATCAGCCTTTGACGGTGGAGTCCTTGGCTGCTCGCGTTCACATGTCCCCGCGCACATTCGCGCGTCGGTTCCGGGCAGAGGTCGGGACTACGCCGCACGAGTGGCTGACTGCTCAACGTCTCTTGCTAGCTCGTGAGCTTCTCGAACAAACGTCAATGACGATCGAGTCGATCGCGGTCCAGACCGGATTCGGCAACGCCGCCGCGCTACGTCACCACTTTGCGCGTCGTCTCGGCACCTCACCCCATGCCTACCGGCGATCCTTCCGACGCCTGTCGCCCGCCTCCTCCCTGCCCCACACCGCCTGATGTTCCCCTCAACACTCAGGGCTTTTATCTAAATTCGAACCATATTCGAAGTACACACACTTCGCGGTTCTACGCCCGCTCCGTCTTCGCCTCCCCTATCAGCCCAGCGACAACCGGTCTTCATGATGCCGTCACAGTGAATGACCATCAGAGTTATCCACAGATTCGCAAGTTATCCACAGTCCGGGGTCGTTGGTTTGCGATCAGTGATTCTGTTCGGGACACTGTTCCCGTTTATTGGAGAGATAGATCGCTGTTCATCGACACGCTGCGGCCCAGGGACGCGCGTCGCTCCGTGTTGTCGCCGGGAGGGTTAGATGGCTGATCCTGACGCTTGGCAAGCAGGCGTCGAGGTCCATACCGACACGTTGCAAGGACTGGCGCGGGATCTGGAACAGCTGGCAGGTCTAGGAGTGCACGCCGAACAGTTCGGCGCAGATGACGATCGCATCCGCTACACCTGCGATGCCATGCACATAGTGGAGCTATTCAGCCAGCGGCTACGGGATATCCACATCTTCACCGCTGACATCGCAGCACGGATGGAGGCTCAGAGCGCCCGGCTTCGGCAAGCAGTATCAGCAGCGCTAGATGAGCTGGGCGATGTCGATACCGCCACCGCAGAAGCACTAGAGGCTGTGTGGAACCACCTCGACCCCGCGGCCTCCCCCACTCGTTGATGTGACGCCGTTGACCGAATAGCCGAGCCGGCTAACCACCGCATACCAACTCCAGACAACCTCTGGTTGCAGAAGCTGCTGCTGACTGACGCGAGGGACGGGTGTGGAGACTCCAGGGGTAGGACTGAGCTTCAGCGGCTTCACCTATGAAGAACTGCGGGCAATGGTGTACGACACGGATCTGCGTGATCTGACAACGGCGCAGAACCGGTGGGGCTTGTTTAAAAGGTCCATTGATGAACGCATCGGCCTGCTGCATGTCCTGATCGCGCAGATCCAACCGGCCTGGCGTGGGGAGGCAGGTCAGGCCGCCGTAGCAGCGTTCCAGCAGTATGTGGACTGGTTGACAGCGGTCAGTGAAGTAGCCGCTCAAAACCGAGAAACTCTCGGTGACCTGCATACTGCTCAGACACAGGCCATTCTCGCTATGCGGGAGCTGGACGCCCAGGAAGGCGGTCCAGCTGAGGTAGTGAGAGACCCCAATAGCTTGGATGAACCACTGCCGCCTCGCTTAGCGGACCGCCGCCAACCTCGTGCCGTAGAGATCGTCAACGATCTATTTCAGGCCTGGCTACGCGCCTACTCCAATATCGAAACACCACCTCCACCTAACCGTTATGTAAACCGACAATGGACACCTCCCAGAGTTGAATCAACATCAGAAACATTCTCAAACGAAAAGATAAGCACCTTCTCTGGGAGAGAGGACAACAGCTCAACAAATGATTCACAACCCGCTAATTCATCCCCCATTCCACCTTTCAATGATAGGGAATTCACCGGAGGCGATCCGCAGCCAGACGAACCACTCCCTGACATAACGCCACATCCCCCATTCAACCCTGGACCGATCCTGTCAGGCCCTGGCGGTGTAACACCAGGTGGCGCAACACCTACTCCTCCAACTACCTCCCCACCGGTAGGTGTATCCCCACCAGGAATAGGAGGTCCCCCCTCGCGGGCACCCTTCCTCCAACGATTCCGGGATGGCCTGCTCACGGCAACTCGATATCGGGTGGTCAGCGTCCCGGTGCCGGAAATATTCCAGGCGGACTTACCTATTCGCGTTCGGGTTCCACCTTGGGCGTTCAGCGCCCTATTTTCGGCGTCGAACCGCCGACAACTGGAGCACCTTCCACCCTTGGGAACCGCGCTCCTTCTCAGCCAGGGTCAACGCCAACAGGTATGAATTCAGCAAATACAACCCGTGCGGGTTCACATTCTGGAGGAAGCGGAACAGGACTGTACCCACCGAGTGGCATCGGAGCTCCCATTGAGGGTGGGAGAAGTAGGCGCCGTCGCAACAACCTAACCGAGGATCCCGAAACATGGCGATCCCGTCCTCCACGAGGTTCCGCTCTCCTAGGTGGTTCGCGCTCCTCCGCATCCGTTGATCCTGGCCCAGTATCTCTAGGTAAGCAGCGACGTCCGGCAACGGTATCCCCCGGCCCTCTGAGAAGACAACGACTAACACAGCGACCTGAAAGCGAGCAGCCGTCGCTACAACTTACCTGGCGAGAAGGTCGAAACATGCCCGATGAGATCCCGAATGGAGAAATCGTTGGGCGAGATGGTCAACGAATCAGCTTCCGAAGGGCGCCCCGTGCTAACTCTTGACAATATACGGTTTACTGAAACGCCACCTTCAAGACGTGTGTTCCGGCGCCTAATCGCCCTCCTATGGGCCACTCTACTGATAGTAGGCGTAGTCGGCAGTCCACGTCCTACCTATGCCGATGCGGTCCGTGATGCGCAGTGGCATCTGAGCTTCCTTCGCATTCAGGAGGTCCACCGAATTACCCGCGGAGAAGGGGTCATAGTCGCCGTCATCGACTCCGGTGTCAATGGCAACCACCCTGACCTGGCCGGTGCAGTCCTCGAAGGACGCAACATGATCGAAGGCATAGCAACCGCCTGGGACGACAACGACGGTCACGGCACAGCCATGGCCTCCCTCATCGCCGGCCAAGGACACGGACCAAACCACCAAAACGGAGTCCTCGGCATCGCACCAGACGCAAAAATCCTACCAATACGAGTCATGAACATCAGCGACCGAGGAACCGGCGACATTGATGCTATCGCTGACGGCATCAGATGGGCCGTCGACCACGGCGCCCAAGTCATCAACATCTCATTGCCTCTCTCAGATATTTCTTCCTACCGAAACGCAGTTAACTATGCCTTGGAAAACGATGCAGTTGTGGTCACCTCGGCAGGAAATACAAGGCAAGGAGATACTTATGTCAATCCCATCGCACGCAGCACCGGCGTTATCGCAGTATCGGGTGTAGACCGACAAGGATTCTTCACACCCGAATCAGTGTCAGGGCCTGAGGTAGTACTCGCCGCCCCATGCGTAGACATCATAGTGGCCACCTCAGGTGAGCGCGCCGTGAATGGCGAGTACACCCTTAGCACTGGTACCAGTGATTCTGCGGCGTTGGTGTCAGGGGTCGCTGCTCTGGTCCGCTCCGCGTTCCCAGAACTCGACGCCGCCAACGTCATCAACCGCCTCATCCAAACCGCCGACGACCGCGGCCCCCAAGGACACGACCCCGAATACGGCTACGGCATCGTTGACCCTCTCGCCGCCCTCACCGAAGACGTCCCCACCGTCACCACCAACCCCCTCGACCCCAACACCGACAACACCACCCCAAATAACCCCACTAACAACGCTGCAGACGACCCCACCCCCCACAACAACGAAAACACCGACATCAACCCACTCCTGCTTACCGGCTTTATCGTCGCCACCCTCACCCTCATCACCGGCCTCACCCTGCTAGCCATCCACCACCGACACAGCCGATAACTGCATCCCCTAACCGCATTCGTCACTACAACGCGCCACCCTGAGAACCCAAAGGTCTCGTTTCCAGGAGTCGTCGTTATGGGACACGGTGAGCCATGGACTGTGGCGTATCGGCCCTTGGCTTCGGGCGTACCTCTTCTTCTGTCTTCACGGTTTAACCCGATAGCAGCAATAGGTAACCCGGCAGCCTGGCGCGCCCTGTGGTGCCATCCTCGCCGTCGTTGACGGCTCACGGCGGGGTATGAAAGTGCTACCTGTTGGCCGCTGTGGTGTGAGGTGTTCGGGGCCATGGCAGCAGTTGAGGATCTCCACGCAACACATCGACGGATCAACGTGGTAGCTCAACGGCGGCCGGGACTGGTAGGTGTTCTCAAGGACGGCACGGACCGGCTTTATCAGGTGGCGTTCACCTACCCGCGAGGTGATCTGGGCATCGCCGAGGAGTTGTGCCGCTCTCATCGGAGTGGAGGGCACCATACCGACCGGGTACTCGGCGCGAGCGTCCAGCGGCGCGCGATAGTAAATTCAACGCTCTTGAAGCACACATACGCCGCGCATCACGCGTGTTGGGGCAGTTACCTCGTCGTGCAGGAAGAAAATCAGGAAGAAAATGACGAGTTAGGTGGCTGCGGGAAGGGCGGCTCGCAGGCATCCGGCAACGCGGCGCACCTGGATCCCGCCGGGTAGGTAAACCGGCCCCTGCCCACGCCACGCCGTGACCAAGGCGTCGAGTGCTTCCACATGCCGGGCGGACAACGCCGATCCTGGTGCCCCCAGGCGTCGCGCCCAGCCGTGCAGTATCCGGCCCCGGATGGCGTCGGGTTCCCTGGCTAGGGTCTCAACGTCCAAGCTGTGTTGGTCTTTCATGGCCCTCACCAGGGCGCGGGCCGCTATCCGATCCAGCACATCGGCGTCTGCCGCGGCCAGCCGTGCGGTCCGCGCCAGGTTGGCGACGAACCCCGGCCCTAGGGCTTCCTGAAGTGTCGGCAGCAGCGCGCGTACCCGCGCCCGTGTGTACGCGGGGTCGCTGTTGTGAGGGTCCCGCCACGGTTTGAGCCCTAAGGCGGTGCAAGCCTCGGCGGTCACGGCGCGTGGAAGCTCCAGGAAGGGGCGGTGGTAGGGGCCGCGTCGAGGTGGCATGCCCGCCAGGCCGCGCAGTCCGGCTCCCCTGGCTAAGGCCAACAACACGGTTTCAGCTTGATCATCTCGGGTGTGGCCAAGGAGGACCGCCACGGCCGAGTGGCGTTCTACAGCGTCATCTAGTGCCGCGTACCGTGCTTCCCGTGCGGCTGCCTCCGGTCCGCCCTTGGTGCCCACCTCGACGGCGATCACCTCGACCGGGTTGAAGCCTTGCTGGGCCGCCCAGGCGCCGATGTCGGCGGCGCGTTCTGCGGACCCCTCCTGCAGGCCGTGGTCAACCGTGACCAAGCCTGCTCGTAGTCCTACCCGGGGGGCGACGAAGCTGGTGGCGGCCGCCAACGCCATTGAATCCGGGCCGCCCGAGCAGGCCACCAGAACCAGGCTGTCCTGCCCGGCTTCGGCCTTGATGGCGGTGAGGGTGCGCCGGACCGCCACGCGTACCTCAGCTACCGCCGGATGCAGAGAAGACACAGATCAGAGCCTCGCTCGCGGAAGGCTTCCCTCAGCCACCGGCCGTACGCCGGCGGATGTGGAACCGATCCTAGAGTGGCCGTCTGCTCAGGTGTCGCCCACGACCCGCGCCACCCAGGCGTGGGGGTCGCTCAGCTCTTCCAGGGTGGGCAGCGTCTCGGGAGACTCCCACACCCGGTTGAACGCGGCCATACCCACCTGTTCGATAGCGGATTGGACGAATTTACGCCCTTCTGCGTACTGACGCAGTTTCACATCCAGACCGATCAGTTTGCGGATCACCCGCTCCAAGGGGTTAGCGGCTTCTCGACGCCGGTTGAACTTCCTGCGGATCTCCTCGACGCTGGGGACCACCTCGGGCCCCACGCCGTCCATAACAAACTCGGCGTGCCCTTCCAGCAGGGTCATCAACGCGGTGAGACGGTTGAGGACCTCGCGTTGCGCCGGCGTCTGCACCAAGTCCAGGACACTGACGCGGCTGTTAGGGTCCCGGATGGATGTGGCGAGCGTGTTGAGGGCGCGTTTGACCCGGTCAGCCAGTTGGTCGGTGTCCAACTCGGAGGCGTCGATAAACGCCCGGACCTGAGCCAGGAAGTGTTCTCGGAGCCAGGGCACCGCCGTGAATTGGGTCCGGTGCGTCACCTCATGCAGGCACACCCACAGGCGGAAATCCGTCGGGTCGGCGCCGATTTTGCGCTCCACCTCAACGATGTTGGGGGCGACGAGCAGGAGCTGCCCCGGTTCACCGCTGAGGACCTCGTACTGGCCGAGTACCCGTCCAGAGACGTAAGCCAGTACGGTGCCCAGCTGGACCCCGGTGAGGCGGGAGCCCACAGCCTGGGCGATCGGCCCGGGTTCCCGCCCTTCGACCAGCTGGTCGAGCAGCGGGTTGAAGACCTGTCGCAGCCCGTTGACGTTGGCGGCCGTCCAGTCGACTCGGTCGACCACCCGCACGGCCGGATATGCGACCTGCGGTGCCATACCGGTGTATTCCAGCACATGCCGGGCCGCGACATCCGTAAGCCGGCGAAGTTCAGACACCACCTCAGCGGCGTCCGCGAAGCTGACCTTCGGGCCAGACTTGCCCAGTGCCCCCGCGGTCGCGGTGGCCAGATCCCAGTCAACGAGGTGCGCCATTCACCAACCGTACGTCGCGTATATCGGTCCGGCGCGTCAGCAGGACGAGTGTCGTGTCACAAAGCCGAGGTTTCTCCCGACCCCGACGACCGTGACCTTGTTCCCGATGTCCTCGAATCCGCCATATCCCCTGTTCAGGGGACTGGCGCCGCGCCGGAGTGGTGCGTTATCAGGAACAACCACACTGCGCCAAGGCTGTAGCGATGATATCCAGCGCTTCTCGTCCTCCCTGCTGACTGGGTACGCCGTTGGCCATGATCGCGAAAAGCAGCAGGCGCCCGTCGGCGGTGGTCACCATGCCCGCGAGAGAGCTGACGCCGGTGAGGTTGCCCGTTTTGGCCCTCACGATCCCGGCTCCTGCCGCGGTCTCATCGGTGTACCGCTCCGCCAACGTTCCTGAATGTGCGGCCACCGGTAGCCCGGTCAGGACCCCGCGCAGTTCAGGGTGCTCGTCACTGGCGGCGAGGAGCAGCAGATCCGCGATCAGGGAGGGGGTCAACAGATTTTCCCGGGACAGCCCGCTGCCGTCGACCAGCTGTACCGCGTGCGTTGGCAGCCCCAACTCGTCCAGGACATCGAGCGTGGCCTGCGCGGCTCCGGCGAAGCTGGCCTCCAGGCCACGAGCTAAGGCGACCTGACGAGCCAGGGCCTCGGCGATCACGTTGTCGCTGAGGGTCAGCATTATCTCGACCAGTCGGATCACGGGTGGCGACTGCACCGCCCCCAGCTCCTCGGCGTCGGCGCGCGCTGTGCCGATGGTGACCGCGCTTTCGGGCAGTCCGAGTAGTTCAGCGAACCGCTCGCCAGCGTCCAGCGCGGGTTCCGACGAGCGGGTGAGCCGGTCGGGGCGTACCCGGCCACCGTCGACCATCAGGGATGTGATGTGCCCGCCGTAGCCTTCCGCCACCGCGTCCTCCCAGCCAGCGGTGGTGGGGCCGGTGAATAGGGAGGCGTCCACCACTACCCGGGTAGGCGTGACGTTTCCTAAGGCCTCGGTCACTTGGGCGGCAAGGTCGTCGAGCCGCGCCGCGCCCGGGTAGGTGCCGTCGTCCCCGACGGTGAGCGTGGGGTCGCCACCTCCCACCAGGACCACTTCGCCGGGTGTGCTGCCTGCCACCGCCCGGGTGGTGAGCCGGTACGCGGGTCCGCGGGCGCTCAGGACCGCCGCGGCGGTAAGGATCTTGGTCACCGAGGCGGGAATGACCGCGGTGTCCGAATTTTGCTCAAACAGCGTCTGCCCGGTCAGGGCGTCTATCACGGTGACGGCGACGGTGTCGCCGAGCCGCTCATCCCCCAACAGTGGGGTGATGGCCGCTTCGACACCGGCGGGGGTGGCTGGGGTGCCCTCGTTCGCTTCGGTGAGAACCGGTGGGACCGGACCCATCGCCGGGGGGATGACCAGGGTGGCCGGTTCGTCAGAGCCGAGCCCGGGGCGTACGACCACAAGGACCGTGGCGACCACGACGAGAAGGGTCGTCGCGCACAGCGCGAGTAGCAGGAGCGGGCGGCGCAGGGAGGGTGGGACGGACAGCGCCGACCAAGCCTGCGTAGCCGTCGTAGAGGCAGACGACGGGGCAGGGGAATCGGTGGCCTCAGAAGAAGACCCAGAAGAAGACCCAGAAAAAGACTCAGAAGAATCGGCAGAAGTGGACGAGGAGGTGGATGGAGCAACCGCAGCCAGTGGAGAAACACCCTCGGTGGGGACAGCTGCGGCCACTGACGGGGCGGGGGAGGACGGAGCAGTCGAAGGCGACTCAGCTGATGGTGGAAACTCAGCCGTAGGCTCCTCCGACGAGGAGGGATCGGGTGACGCTGCCTGCGCTGGCTCGATCCCCTGTGTGGGGTCGGTTGGGGTCGTCACTGTCGGATGCGGGATTGCGGGATGTGGGTTAGCCGGCGGGGTTGCTGAAACGTGTTCAGGAGTTTGATCGGAAGTCGACGTCATTGTCTCCTCGGAAGGCAGGGGCACCGACGCGACACCACGCATGGATTGCGGGTTCAGCCTCCCCACTGACCCCTCCTCCTGTGCTTGGAACACGCTAGGTCACACTTAGCGAGGTATCAGATCGCCACCTCAGATCAGCTATGCAGTAGCTGACCCTAGCCATTAGGACGCGTAACGCTGTGCCGGAGGTTGCGCGTGCATCGAGACCTGTGAGGAGACAGCGTGGAGTTCGACGTCACGATCGAAATCCCCAAAGGCCACCGCAACAAGTATGAGATGGACCATGAAACGGGGCGGATCAGACTAGACCGCACGCTGTTCACCGCTACTCAGTATCCGGCCGATTATGGCTTCATTGAGAACACTCTCGGCGAAGATGGCGATCCGCTCGACGCTCTGGTCCTGGTCCAGGAACCCACCTTTCCCGGCTGCCTCATCCGCTCCCGGGCCATTGGGATGTTCCGGATGACCGATGAGAAGGGTGGAGACGACAAGGTGCTGTGCGTGCCGGCGGGGGACCCTCGCCAGGAGCACATTCAGGACATCAGCGACCTACCGGAGTTTTACCGCTTGGAGATCCAGCATTTCTTCGAGGTCTATAAGGATCTGGAGCCCGGTAAAAGCGTCGAGGGCGCGACCTGGGTAGGCCGGACCGAGGCTGAGGCCGAGATTGAGCGTTCTCGGCGTCGGTACGCCGAAGCCGACCACTGAAAGTAACCGGGGCCGGGTTTCACAAAAGCCCGGGAATCAGCGCCACAATCCACTCTGGGAGGCTGGACGCCCCGGCGGATACAGCAAACGACCCGACGGGTGTGGCCCGCCTCCTTCCCGGATCAACCTTCCGAGTCGGCGCGGTTGCGCGTTGGTGTGCGTACCCGCCGCGCGCCATCCCACCGCTGGTTGGAAAACGCGACGTGCTGTGGCGTGGCGCTGTGGTATGCCTGCTACCCGGGCCAGGAGCTGGTTCACATCATCGAGACGCTTGAGGGTGGCCGGGTCGTGGCGTCAACGACGGCCCCGGAAAGCGATTTTGATCGCCCACCAAAGAATCACCACCCCGAAGACGGCGATCACCAGCTGTATCAATTGTTCGCCCGTCATGCCGTCATCGTACTGTCCTCACACCCCGACGGGCATCTGCACCGAACGGAGCGCAACTCCTCCTTCACAAACGGTTCGTTGTCGCTTGTCGCTGTCCATGATTCAATGAGGCCAGCCGGGCCGCGTACGCAGCTATCAACGATCAATCTGTTATGCCCCGCCGATCCTCGGCGGCGCCGTCACGCGTGAACGTGACGCCTTATCTCCCTCACGCTGTCACCGTTGTCGCCTACGCCTTGGCGCAACGTCGACTCTGACCGGCGTACCGGCCAGAGTCCACAACCCCGTGCACGTCCCAGGCCGGCGGCACCGGTGAAACCCACCTACCCGGGAGGTTTTCCTCCCGCCACTGTGGACTGCCCTGTCGTGACCCGAATGTTGGGTCATTCTGGGAGGGGAACACTTTGAAGCTGCGACACGCTTTAACCACTCTCTCGGCACTCACCCTGGTTGCCACGGGTGTATCCACCGTCGCGCTGTCTGAGCCGGCCTCGGCCCACGGCGCGATGGTGTACCCGATGACCCGGACCTACGCCTGTTACCTGGACGGGCTGGCCGGCGGTGGTGGTGACCTGAATCCCACCAACCCGGCTTGCCGCGACGCGATCGCCATCAGCGGCAAGCAGGCTCTGTGGGACTGGTTCGGTGTCCTCATCAGCAACGCCGGTGGCCGGCACCGGGAGATCATCCCGGACGGCGAGCTGTGTGGGGCCGGAACCACGAAATACGCTGGTTTCAACCAGGCGCGTACCGACTGGCCGACCACGGAGCTGCAGCCGGGCGCTCGGATCACGTTCCGCTACAACGCGTGGGCCCCGCACCCGGGTACCTGGTACCAGTACATCACCCGGGACGGTTGGGACCCCTCTCAGCCGTTGACCTGGGATGACTTGGAGCCGGTTCCGTTCGACGTGGTGACCGACCCGCCGATCGGCAGCGGCTCGTCGGGTGCCGAGTACTACTGGGAGGCGACCCTACCGAACAAGTCCGGCCGCCACATCATCTACTCGATCTGGCAGCGTTCGGACAGCCCGGAGGCGTTCTACAACTGCTCGGACGTGTACTTCGGTGACCTGGACAACGAGGAGCCCGGCGGCCCGACCGGCAGCCCGACCGTCACCCCGACCGACGGTGACGGGGACGCGTCCTGCCAGGCGACCGTGACGATCACCAACTCCTGGCCCGGCGGTTACCAGGGCACGGTGACGGTGACCAACACCGGTTCTGCGGCGCTCTCCCCCTGGACCGTTCAGTGGGTCATGCCGAGCGGCGCCACAGTGGCCAGCGGTTGGAACGCTACGGTGACTCAGAGCGGCAATACCGTCTCAGCGACGGCGCCGAGTTGGAACCAGACCCTGGCGGCTGGTGCGTCGGTCTCGATTGGCTTCACCGCTAACGGCTCGGCCGATACCCCACCCAGCTCGATCACATTGAACGGAGCCGCCTGCTCCTGACTGACCGCACTCCTGACTGACCTCAACCATCCGTTCCCGAGCTGACGGGAGCGGGTCCGCAACAGTTCAGGTGCCCGGGAGCCCACGGTTCCCGGGCACCTTCGTGCTGCGTACTGTGGCGTCCCACACCGACGTCCACGCCAAAGACCGAATCGACGCCCCACAGCGGCGCTGTCGCGTCAATCACACCCGATGGACGATTCGAGGCGTCGCGGTCTTGATCTCGTGAAAGAAGCTGCTCGTGAAGTCCAATGGTGCGCACGCCCGAGGGGGCACCCGTCCCCCTTTCGACGTCGTTACGCTGTAGCTCGTCGTACGGTCCCCGTTGAGGACAGCCCGCTCTCGTACGGCTCAAACCCTCCGGCGTACCGGGATGGGGCACCCGACGGGCTTCCCACCGTGGGATCTTCCACCGCAGATTGGAGTGTCGCGTTCCGTGAACGATGCACTGGGCCCGAACATTAAGGCCCTGACCACGATGGGCCAGGGCCTGCTTGAGCCGCCTGACGGAATCGAACCGTCGACCTTGGTATTACGAGTACCACGCTCTACCGACTGAGCTAAGGCGGCGGACTGGCTCAGTGTACGTGATGGACGGATCCTTCTTGAAGCGGGTTCCCCCACCCGCTGGAGCCGGGAACATGGGAAGGTGCCAGGCATGAGCCATCTTCAGGAACGGTTGCGGTACCGGCTGGTCACCGGTCCCGATGGAACCGAGTTCTACGCCCGAGTCAGCAACCTGCTCGACGAGGGATACGAACTTTATGGGTCCCCGGTCATCACCCACGACGGCGAACGGGTGATCGTGGCCCAGGCGGTCGTCCTGCCGCCGTATGAGGCGGTCAGGATCCGTAAGCTCCCCCCTCCAGTTCACGACGAGTAGATTCGCGGGCTACTGATCGTCGCTCAAACCCACTACCCTCTGGAAGGGATGGTCGACGCACCCCTGCCCGAGCCCGCCTCACCCGTTCCCGTCAAGCGTGGTCCACACCACCGCCCCCGGGATCTGTCCCCGGCTCAGTTGGGTTTCACCCGGCGGACGCGCGTGCCGTGGTTAGCGCCGGGCTTGCTCGGCGCGACCGCGCTGCGGGTGCTCTTGGCTCATCTGTTCGGCGCGTATCTGGATAAACGCGAGCTGCAGGGGGTCCTGCCTGCGAAGGTCTACCAGCACGCGGATACCGACGAGCTGTGGGTGGACTACGTCGCTGATCTCGGCGATGGGTTCGATGCGACGTACTCGGTGGCCTGGCTACTGGCGCAGCCGGAGTTGCGGGTGTCTGACCTGACACGCCCCTTGCCCCGCGGCCAGGTGCTGGTCATGGGAGGCGATCAGGTCTATCCCACAGCCAGCTGGCGACAGTATGAGGACCGTTGCAAAGGCCCATACCAGGCGGCGTTGCCACGGGCTGACCCAGAGCCGAGCCTGTACTGCCTGCCCGGCAACCATGACTGGTACGACGGCCTCACCGCGTACCTGCGCCTCTTCGGCAAGGGTGAGTCGATCGGGGGATGGCGTACGCGTCAGAGTCGTAGCTACGCCGCGCTACGCCTCCCTCACCGCTGGTGGCTGTTCGCCATCGACGTTCAGCTGGACGCCTACCTGGACGAACCCCAGCTGGACTACTTCCGCCACTGTGCGGAAACCCAGTTACGCCCGGGGGATCGCGTCATTATCTGCACCGCTCGCCCCAGCTGGGTGTACGCCGCCGATGCGCCTCACGAGTACGACACGCTCGACTACTTCATCCGGAAGGTGATCGAGCCTACGGGTGCGTCGGTGGCGCTTTTATTGGCGGGAGACGCCCATCATTACGCGCGGTACGAACGCCTCTCCGAAGCGTCAGAGGAGCTCGACGGCGCCCCGTCTACGTCGGCCCAGCATCTGGTCACCTGTGGCGGTGGCGGCGCTTATCTGTCCCCCACCCACCACCTGCCGCCCCAGCTCCAGGTACCCCCTGCCAAGCCTGCGGTACGCGCGTCCAGCAGGTCACGTCCGTACCAGCTTCGCAGCTGCTATCCCGATCACGCGACCTCGCGCCGCCTGACCTGGGGAATCTTCTGGCGTCTGCTGGGGCGTAATCCGGGGTTCAGCGGGCTGTTGGCCACCCTGCACACGCTGCTGTTCTTATCCGTGGTGACCCTGGCTGGCCGGGTGCTCAGTCTGCCTCTGGCGCTAATGGGCACGGTGGTAATGGGTTTCGCGCTCGGCTTCGCGTTATCCGGTGCTCAGGAGTCCCACCGGTTCAGACCGTGGCTGCTGGGGACCTGTCACGGCCTGGCCCATCTGGCGCTGGGGATAACGGCCGGGCTTCTGTGGAGCCGGCTGGGTGCGGACGGTCCATTGTGGTTATCTCTGGCTGCCTTCGGCTACGCGCCGGTCGCTGGGCTGCTGGCGACCTATCTCGTCGCCGGCTACCTGTGGATCGCGGACCGCTGCGGCGTCAACAGCAATGAATTGTTCGCCGCGCAGGGCATCGAGCACGCCAAATCCTTCCTGCGGCTGCACATCGCCGGGGACGGCACGCTCACGGTGTATCCGATGGCCGTGGACCGGGTGTGCCGCTCCTGGCGAGCGGCGCCTGATGATCCCCCTGAGGCGCCGTGGATAGCCCCGCAGGAGCCGCTACGGGCACGTTTGATCGAGCCGCCGTTTACGGTGACCGGTTAGCCCGGCGGCCTGTCCGGCGTTCTCACTCCTGCGTACTTCTGCTTACTTCCTGGGTTTGGGCCTCACCCTGGTATCGGCTCTCGTACGCCTGGCGGGAGCCACAGACACTGGCGCGGCTGCACAGGCAGCGAGAGCCGTCGGAGTCGAGGCGGACCACGACGGAGTCGCGGGGCACGCTGTGGCCGACAACCTTGCCAGGGCCGTGTTCGGTCTCCACCCGCTCCCCCACGGCCGGTGCTGTGGCGTGGAACCGCTGGTATAGGGGGTGCTCGTACTTCAAGCAGCACATCAGACGCCCGCAGGCTCCTGAAATCCGCAACGGATTCAGTGGTAGATCCTGCTCCTTGGCCATCCGGATGGTGACTGGTTCAAAGTCGGTGAGGAATGTGGCGCAGCACAGGTCGCGCCCGCATGATCCGATTCCTCCTTGTACTTTGGCGGAATCCCGCGCCGATAGTTGACGCAATTCCACCCGACACCGCAGAGTGGCGCCCAGGTCACGAACCAGGGAGCGGAAGTCCACCCGATGGGGAGCGGTGAAGTAGATGGTGGTGTGGGCGCTGCGTTCTTCTGTGGCGAGCAGGTGATCGACTGCGACCACCTTCATCGGCAGTCCGTGCTCCCGAATCAGCCGCTTGGCCGCCACTTTGGCTTCGGCCTTACGACGGCGGATGAGCGCGTCCCGTTGCAGATCCGCTTCCCCGGCTAGCCCGAGCAAACGTGGAAATCCGTCGGTGTCTTCGGGGACCCATTGCGGCGCCCATATGCATTCGGCGACTTCGGGGCCACCGTCGGTGGGTACCAGCACCCGATCCCCAACTTGGGGGGAGAACTCGCCAGGGTTGAAGTAGTACAGCCGGCCGTACCGGTTGAAGCTGACCGCGCAGAGCATCCCCATGACCTGAACCCTACGCGGAAACAAGCGCGAAACGTAGATACCTGACCCTATCAGGGTTTATGTCCGAAAAACGAAGTAAACGAATAAAAACCATGAGAGAGGCCTACATGCTAGAACCTCCGAATACTGTCACCCCATAAATCCACCCACATACTTTCCGTAACTCGTATGCCCCCACTCTCGTTGGTTTGGGTGGAGCGCCCTCGGACACCTTCCTCGAAGGGCCGGATCAGCGGCGTTATCCAAAAACACCGTTCAGAAGCGTCCTCCACCTGAGCTTGGCTCCCTCCCGCGCGCCGGGATCCCACCTCCCGGTAGCCCGCCTCCCTCCGGGCGGGTCGGCGCGGATCGGACGCCCCGGCGCCCTGATCGTCGGCGAGCGTCCACCGGGCCCGGGGTTGTACCCGCCAGCCCCGGGCCCGAACAACACCCGCGCCACGTCCTCACAGAGCGGCGGTTCATGCCCGTAGAGACACGTATACGACATTCAGGGATGTTCCACGCCTTGCCTATGTCACAAAATAAATCCCGGCACACGCCACGGGTCGGTCATAGCGAACTCTGATCGTGGAACTTTCGGGGGTTTACGGAACTAAAGCTCCATGAGCACCGTGAACGCTTTTCCTCCCTTCTGTCAGGTGGACGACACACATGTCTGATCTGCAGCTATAACCAAACGTAATTACTGTCACCCAGATGGGTGAATCACGTCACTGTCCTGTGTTACGCCCTTGATCAGGGGATAGGAATGGGGCGTCGGCAACGCACCGCCTCACCAAAGAGCGCGGAGTCAGCGAAGCCGCCACAGACCTGCGGGGGGTGCAGGGAGCCGCGGCGTCGGAGCTAGAGCTTCGACGCCGCGAGCCTTTTCTGGCTCAGCTCCTCACTATGGAGCGGCTTCATAGTGCGGCTTCTTATTCCAGCGACCGTTCCAGGGACCGCGTCGTATCACCGACCCCGACTCATACCGGTCGCCTGACGCGTACCGCCTCGATAGCCGCGTACCAGCTCAACACCGCAGCGGGCCCCACCAGGGTGGGGCCCATCCGGGGACAGGAGGAAACCTCCACAGCGAGCGCCTCCCGACCTACAGCCGCACCTTCGTCCCACCGGTCTCGCCGGTGTTGAGGTCCGGTAGGGCTGGCCCGTGGTACGTCAACTCGCTGAGCCGCTCGGACCAAGAGGCTGTGGCGGTTCCGTCAGATCCACCCAGCAGCTCCTCGGTCCCGGCCTCGTAGATCTCCGCGACCGCGTGAAGCACCACCCGGCCAATCTCCGCACCGGCTCGGGCCAACCGGCCGGTGTCGGACACCGCCCCCGAGGCCAAGGCGGTCCGAAACTCCTCAGCGCTGCCCGATAGAGCGGCACAACCGCGTAGCACCACGGCTTCCTCAGAGGACAACGCGGGGATCAGCGCCTCGCAGATCGCGTACCTCAGATGGCTGAACCATCCGGCCACAGACTCGGCGTACGCGGCGGTCTCCAGCAAACGTCCCGCCATGGAATCCCGGCCGCCCTCCTGCCCAGCCAGGTGGTCCATCAACGATCTCCAGCGAGCAGTGAACGCTGCCTGACCGGCGCTACTCCAGCCCAGCTCCGCCATCACACGGTCGAGGGGAGTAGCCACCTCGCTGTCGTAGGAGGCCCGGATTTGCCGCAGCTGCGCCGCCGCATCCACCAGTGCCTGCGGGGACGCGCTCAAGGCGAAGTCCAACGCCTGCCCAGGCAGCACCCTCAATCGGCGTAGCAACGACAGCACTGGGTGGTCCGGTGGCGCACCGAGCTGAGTGAGAGTCAGATCTACCCGGTGGAGCAGATCACGGGCCACCGGCGCCATGGTGTCCAGGGATTCTTCGGCCATCTCAAATGAGACAAAGCCGACATTCTCGGTGGGGACCGGCTGCATTTTCACTCCGTGCCTGCGTCAGGTCGTATGGCCGGGTCCCCTCCCGTGGGCCCGCGCCGATCAAACCAGTTCCCGCTGTCGGGATACAGCCGGTTGAGCTCGCTGGCGAGACTCTGGTCCACCTCGGTGTAGGCCGCTGCAACCCCACCGAGGGTGGTGGCCACCTCTATCAGTCGCTCACCGTGCTGCGCCGCCTCTCGGGCTCTGGCATTCAACGCCGCCTGCCACTGCTGATACAACTCCCGGGCAAAATCACCCAGTCGGCCGGGGCCATCGCCCCCAAACGCGGTCACACCGGGGTCGCACGCGGTCAGGGCGGCCGTGGCATTAGTCAGGGTCTCCCCTCCGGCGAACACCCTGCTAGCCACATCACCCAGGCCGCGCGTCTGCTCGTCGGGTGAATCATCACGTTCGGCCATCACGGCCTCCTACAGGTTCGGTTACGGGAGAGGGCCGTAATCACGGAACGTCTCCTCGTACAACTTCCTCCGCGCCCATTCAGCAGCGTCCGCGGCGGCCGTGCAGGCGGTGAGGACAGCCCGGGAGAGTTCCCGGGCGGTACGGCCGGGCTCCAGGGCTTCATCAGAGATGATCACATCTCGAAAGGAACCATCACCGGCCACCACGATCTCGACTAGGCCGTCGGGGGATCGTACTGACACCTCCATGCTCTTGGCCGCCTGATTGAACTCCGCGAGCATGGCATCGATCTTGCGGTAACGCTCGACGGCTTCTTCAATGAAGCGCTCGTCGATCTCGCGAGGCATCCGCCGCTCCCTCACCGTTCGTGCACTCGGCGATCCCGGAGAGGAACCGTACGCCACCAACCGGTGTGAAGTGCGTCGCCGACCACCGTCACCGTGACTGGCGTCCCACCCGCCATGCCGCGGTCACCGCTGACCGTATGTGCCGCGGTTGTCGGACACAACCTCACAGACCCGCCTGTGGACAACCTCTCCGAGTAATGAACTCTATTCAGACAGTCTTGGAGGCACCGCCAACGCCACGTTCATCCTTGCCACAACGCAAGCATCATCGCTTCAACCGCGACCTTTGGTTTGACATTGGCCTCGATTGCTCTCCGGCATTCCAAAACCGCCTCAATCCGGCGTAGCACCTTGTCAGGGGTCCACGCAGCGGCCGCGCGACGGGTCATCTCAAGGGCATCGGTGTGAATCGGCGGAACCGCCGCTCCTGTCTGGAGCATCAATACATCGCGGTAGAAACCCGCCAGGTCGATCAGGGCGCGATCGAGCGCATCGCGCTGCGCTCGTGTCACCCGCAGCTTTTGGCGCCGCTCCAACTCTTTGATTTGGCCGGCGGTTCCTCGGGCTGCTCCAGCCGCACCCTTACCGGTGCCTCCTGCGCCGAGGGCGGTCTGCAACTCGGCCTTCTCGCGTTCGGCTATCTCCGCCGTCGCGGCGGTGGCTTCCGCCTCGGCTGCCTCAATCAACGCGGCCGCGGCGTCGAAACACGCTCCGATGCTGGAGAGGGTACGCGGAATCGCGAGCACCGCTTCCCGCCGCGCCCGCGCCTCAGGGTCGCGCGCCAAGAGCCGAGCCCGATCCAGGTGCCCCTGGGACGCCGCCGCCGCCCAGTGGGCGGTCTGCGGGTCGATGCCGTCCCGTTCGGTCAGCACCCGCGCCACCGCTTCAGAGGATGGTTGCCGTAGCGCCACCACCCGGCACCGGGACCGGATGGTCACGGAAATGTCGTCCGGGTGCGTGGTCGGAGTGCACAGCAGGAAGACGGTACGCGCGGGCGGCTCCTCAATCGCCTTGAGCAAGGCGTTTCCAGCCGCCTCAGTGAGGCGGTCGGCGTCCTCTACAACCAGCACCTGCCAGCGCCCCTGGGTGGGGGCGCTGGCGGCTCGGAGGACCAGCGAGCGCATCTCGCTGACCGAGATGGACAGCCCGTCCGGCACCACGAACGTGACGTCGGCGTGGGTTCCGGTGAGCGCGGTGTGGCAGGCGGTGCAGCGACCGCATCCCCGGTCGGGGCACTGCAAGGCGGCGGCGAAGGCGCGAGCGGCCACGGACCTGTCTGATCTCGTGGGGCCGGTGAAGATCCAGGCGTGCGTCATCGCGCCCAGGGGCGGGGTCCCGCCCGCGATGATCGTGGCGGCGGCGTCAGCCGCTCTGGTAAGCGTGGCCACCGCCTCCTCCTGGCCGACCAGATCGTCGAAAACGCCGGCCGTGACCGGCGCACTCATGTGGTCAACTCCTCGTGAGCGTCGTCGGACGAACTCGTGCTCTGGGACGGTTTAGTCGATGACGTTTTAGTCGTCTTAGTTGTCGATGACGGTTTAGCCGATGACGCGGAGGGCATACCGGTGGCGGCGTCACCGGATGTGTCCTGCCGAAAGTCATCATCGGCCAATTCCCGCTCTCTGATCAGTTGGGACACGCGCTGGCGTACCTGTTCGGCGATCGTCTCCACGTCCTGGGTGGCGTCCAGCACCAGGTAGCGCTTGGGATCAGCCGCCGCCAAATCCAGGAACTGGTATCGCACCCGGTCGTGGAATTGCAACGATTCCCGTTCGACCCGGTCGGCGTCCCCACGACGCTCCACCCGGGTCAGCCCCACCATTGGATCGATGTCGAGCAGGACGACCAGATCCGGCTTGAGGCTGCCGGTCGCCCAGTTCGACAGCCACGCCACCTCCTCGACCGGCAGGGTACGACCCGCTCCCTGGTACGCCAGGGATGAATCGATGTACCGGTCGCTGATGACCATCTCCCCACGAGCGAGCGCCGGACGTACCACCGTGGCGACGTGATGGGCGCGGTCAGCGGCGTACAGTAACGCCTCCGCGCGTGGGGAGAGCGTCTCCTGGGTCAACTCACGGTTGAGCAGCAGGGCGCGAATCCGGGAGCCGATATCGGTAGCGCCGGGCTCCCTGGTCACCACCACCGTATGCCCCTGGAGCCGTAACCACGCGGCCAGCTTGACCGCCTGGGTCGACTTTCCGGCTCCCTCGCCGCCCTCGAACACCACGAACAGCCCTTTGCGGGCGGTGACCTCGGGCCTCCCCAGCGGTCGACCCCATATCGATGACCACAGATCGGGCAGGATGCCCACGCCGGGTTTGTCGTCCATGTGGCGGAAGGCGGCCACTCCGGCTACCACACCGATCACGCCCGCCACCGCCAGCAGCACGCGGCTGGTGCTCAACTGGAAGGAGAAAAGGCCGAGGTTGATGCGGCGGGAGGCACCGAGGCCGACCAGGACACCGGCGACCGACATGGTGAACACCAAGACACCGCGGGTGGCGACCTGGACCACCGCGAAGACCCGGCCCCGCATGTTGTCGGTGACCTCGCCCCCGAGCAGGGTGATGCCGGCCAGGAAGGCCATGCCGGCACCCATGCCGACCAGCACGCATCCGAAGATCGCCAAGGCCAGGTGGGGTGCGATCGCCAGGTACGCCACTGAACCTGCGGCGAAGATGATGCTCAGTCCGAACCACCGCCGCCGGGACAAGTCCCCGACCAGCCGCGGGCCGAATCCCACACCGACCCCAACCCCGGTGAACATCGCCGCGAAGAGCAGGTAGAAAGCGGCCTGCCCAGCACCGAGTGACTGCGCGTAGAACTGAGCGGTCCCTACGACGACACCGGCGCTGGCGAAGGCGCCCAGGATCCCCAGAACCAGGCCCCGGACCAGCGGGGTGTGGCTCACATAGCGCCAGCCCTCGACGAACTGGCCGAGCATCCCTGTCTGCCGCCGTATCGCCGCCCGTTCTCGATGACCGCGGCTGATCTCCTTGATGCCGACGAGCACCACTATCGCGACGGTCAGGAAGGTGAGGGCGTTGAAGTAGAGCGCCAGATCGGTCGCAGGCGGCAGCCATGACACGTTGCCCAGCCCACGGGTCAGTCCGGCGGCGATCAGTGCGGCGGGTACCGGCGTCAGACCATAGGTCGTGATGAGGGTGAGTTGGTTGGCCTTCTCCAGGCGCGCCTTGGGGACCAGGTTGGGGACCGCCGCGTCCTTGGCGGGGGCCCAGATCAACGCGATGGTCTCGATGAGGAAGGTGGCCACCGCTGCCCATCCCACAGATGCCGGGCCACCGCCGACCACGGTCCCGACCGCGGGGATCGAGGCGAACAGCGCGAATCGCAGGATGTCGCAGATGACCATGGTGTAGCGCCGGTCGAAGCGGTCGGCGAGGATCCCGGCGATCGGCCCGAGGATCAGAGCCGGGAGAAGACGCACCGCGATCACTGACCCGAACGCCAAACCACGGGCGGTGCTGCTGGAAACTTGATCCGCGGCGAACATCGCGACGACGAGCAGGCCGAGCCAGTCCCCCAGCGAGGACAGTCCTGTGGCAAGCCACAGTCGCCGGAAGGGTCGGATACGCAGGATGGCCCTGAGTTCGGCGAAGCCGGAGAGGTCGACCTGAGCCGCCATCGTCGGGTCCGGAGGACCACCTGTGGGCTGATTGATGACCGTACCTCCGTGTTCAACCGCCCCCGCTGAGCGCGGGGACGTTGTCGGTAGGGATTGAAGAACATTATTCAGCGCGCGTGATCCGGAGCGTGGGGGCACCAACTTTTGCGAGAATTCCTCGCATTAAGCGCGCTCTCCCAGGAAATTCGCCACACTCAGACACAACAAGGTTACAAACGGCAAGGCCCAAGGAGGCCGAGACGTGCTCACCGAGCTCGAGCGATACGAGCGGGCCACCGCTGCTTTGGATCCACCTTTCGCGGTCATTGACCTCACGGCCTTCTACGCCAACGCGCAGGCTCTGACCACACTCGCAGCCGGCAAACCGATACGTGTAGCCAGTAAGTCCATCCGGTGCCGCCACCTGCTACGCGAAACGCTCCGCCTCCCCGGCTTCAGCGGAGTCATGGCGTACGCCCTTCCAGAGGCCTTATGGCTAGCGCAAAACGGACAGGAAGACATCCTCGTGGCGTACCCTACCGCTGATCGCACCGCGATCGCCGCGTTGGCCGATGAGACCACGGCGACCCGGATCACCCTCATGGTGGATCACCCTGACCACTTGGATCTGATTTCAGCGGCGTTACCCGCCTCGCACCCGCCGGTGCGAGTGTGTTTAGAACTAGACACCTCATGGCGTTTGTTCGGGGGGCGGGTGCATTTGGGTGCCCGCCGCTCTGGTATTCACACGCCCGACCAAGCGGCCACCTTCGCTCAAATGATCACTCGGCGCCCCGGCTTTCGCCTCGTTGGCCTCATGGCCTATGAGGCCCATATCGCCGGCATAGGCGACGCCCCGCCCTCCCGGATCCGCGGCGCCTTGATTCGCGCTTTCCAAAGCGGCTCGTACGCGGAGCTGCGGGCACGTCGCGCCGCCGCGGTGGCCGCGGTGCAGGCCGTGGCGCCGCTGGAGTTCGTCAACGCCGGAGGAACCGGCAGCATCGCTCGCAGCGCCACCGAACCCTGCGTGACCGAGGTGACCGCCGGCAGTGGCCTGTACGGACCCACGCTCTTTGACCACTACCGGGCCTGGCGTCCTCAACCCGCGGCGCTGTTCGCGCTACCGGTGGTACGCCGCCCGGCCCCCGGGTACGTCACGGTGCTGGGAGGCGGCTGGATCGCCTCTGGCCCCACCAGGCCAGATCGGGCACCGTTACCGTGGCTGCCTCGTGGGCTCCGCCTGACCTCCACCGAAGGGGCCGGGGAGGTCCAAACTCCACTCCGCGGCCCAGGAGCGACGACGCTACGGGTAGGGGATCGGGTGTGGTTTCGGCACGCTAAAGCCGGTGAGTTGTGTGAGCACGTGACCGAGTTGCACCTTATTGACGGAGACCGAATCGTTGACACGGTGCCGACCTACCGGGGAGAAGGCAGGGCCTTCCTGTGACCCGCCCTCCCTCTATCCCCGAGGTCACCCCTGCCCCGAGGGCGCCGTGTCACCGCCGCACGGCTTGCCCGTCCTGCGGGGTTGGCGACTCGACCCCGGCTGTGAAGTGACGTGGGCGGCCCATCGCGCCTCACCTGGTAGACCGCAACGTAGACCACAACCTGATAGGCCACAGGTGGCAGATGCCGTAGGCGACGGGTACGCCTCGAACGTGTCACAGATGCGGGCCATACGATTGCGGGCCATACGGCGCCGGAGACGGGACCCCTCGGGTAGCGAACAGCTGCCGGACGTCGGGCCGTCGCAATGTCAGCACAGCCCAGATCCCGACCGGAATCCCGATCAAAAACAGACAGGTAACCGGCGATATAGCCAGGATCGCCGTGGTCATCGCCAGGCCGTAATTGCGGCCCTGCCGCATTCGTACGGCCCCCACGATGATCAGCGGTGCCAGCAGCACAGACAGCAGACTGAGAACGCTCAAGGCGGTATATGTAACCAGCTGCGCCGTATCGGCGTCCCCCTGGATAGGGTCAGAGCCGGCTTGGCCGATCCGACTGCAGCACCCCAACAGGCCGATGACCCCATTGACGGTCCCCAACACGATCAACGTGGTGGCGGGTGCCCGTAATCGCGCCAACGGGATAGGGGTGGGGCCCGCCGGATTTGGGACTGACGGCAACGACATGCCTGAGAGGCTGTGGGGTCCCGGCCAGCTCATCCCGAACAGCCCACGGCGTACCCAAGATGATTGCCTGGCTATGTTTCAGCCTGACCATCCTCGTTAAAGGGGAAATGTCCAGCCAGGTACTCCCGGATGATGGTCTTGGCCTCTTCAAGAATCTCCGGGTCTCCATCGGGATCCCGACGAAACGCCAGGCGGGTGAGCGCGTCCCCGGTCTCCACCACGATCATCAGCGCGAAGTCGAGGCGGGGCCCCGGGGTAAGGCCGAAGTGTTCAACCAAAAGATCGCGCAGCTTGTCGGCGATGACCCCGTTGTTGTCCTTCTCCGGATCCAGGAGATGGACGTCCACGACATCACCGAAGTGCAGTACCCGGAAACCGGGCACCGTGCGGTGCATGTCGATGTACTCGTCGATCACCGCATCTACCGCCTGCCACCAGTGCTCGAAGTTGGCGGTTTCGAACCGGTGCGCGATCCGCCCCAGATACGCCTCGAGATTACGCAGCGTCAGAGCCTGGACGACCGCGCGCTTGTCTGGGAAGAACTGATAGACCGACCCGATCGCCACTTGAGCGCGCTCGGCCAGCATCGTGGTGGTGAGCCCGTGGTAGCCGACCTCATCGAGGAGTTGCGCGCAGGCGTCGAGCATCCGCCGTACTCTGGTCGCACTGCGCTCCTGGACGGGGGTCCGCCGGAGCGGACCGCTGGCACGCGAAGATTGGGCGGTCGGGCCTGACGGACGGGTTGGCTCGACCGCGGCGCGCGTTCTGCTGGCCGGCACCGCAGCGTGCTCCTTTCGTGTTCCTTCTGTTACCGAGCATCATGCCCGATGCGTCACGACTCTGTTGACAATGGGTATAACTCACCGCTACGAATTCGCGTCACGCCTATCGGCAAGCTCGTCTGACCGCTTAGATCAGGCTCGTGTCCTCTGTCGTCTGGCGTAACTGGGCGGGCAACCAACGTATGACCCCCGAACGGGTCGTGGTCCCCACGAAGACGGCTCAGATCGTGGAAGCGGTCCAGCAGGCACGGGCCCACGGTGCCCGGATCCGGGCGGTCGGGAGTGGTCACTCCTTCACCCCGGCGGCGATGACCGATGGCACTTTGGTGTGTCTGGAACGCTTCACCGGCCTGGTGGCCGTGGACTCCACCACGCGGGAGGTAACGATCCGTGCCGGCACCCCGCTGCACGTTCTCAACGACGCCCTGGCTGATCTTGGTCTCGCCTTGCCCAATCTAGGCGACATCGACCGGCAAACCATCGCGGGCGCGATCTCAACCGGTACGCACGGCACCGGTGTCAAATTGGGTGGGTTGGCCTCGCTGGTGACCGGGTTGGAATTAGTGACCGGTACCGGTGAGGTGCTGCGCTGTTCCCCTCACCAGCACCCGGAGATCTTCGCGGCGGCCCGGGTCAGCTTGGGCGCCCTGGGCATCATCACCGAGGTCACCCTTCAGTGCGTGGACGCCTTCAACCTGCGTGCGGAGGAAGGGCCGGTGCCCCTGGAGCGGGCCGTGGCGCACCTGACGGACCCGAACCCGGCCGATGAACACGCGGAGTTCTACTGGTTCCCCTACACCGACCGGGCCCTCCTGAAGCGGAATAACCGCGTACCCCCGGGGGATCCGTTTCGCCCGTTATCACGCTGGCGCGGCTGGTGGGAGGATGAGTTCCTCTCCAACACCGTCCTCGGAATGGCGTGCCGGTTAGGGCGTGCTGTCCCTCGCCTGGTGCCGATGCTCTCCAGCGTGGCGGCTCGGGCTTTGTCTGCGCGTACCTTCACTGCCCGTTCCGACCGGGTCTTCTGCTCCCCCAGGCGGGTGCGTTTTGTGGAGATGGAGTACGCGGTGCCGCTCGAGGCGCTATCCGAGGCGTTTGCGGGAATCCAGCGAGCGGTACAAACCTGTGGAATACCGGTGACTTTTCCGGTGGAGGTCCGAACCGCCGCGGCGGATGACATCTGGCTGTCCACGGCCTATCAGCGGGACTCCGCCTATCTGGCGGTGCACCAATTCGTGGGCATGGCCTATGAGCCGTATTTTCGCGCTGTTGAGGCGGAGATGAGCCGACTAGGTGGGCGGCCGCACTGGGGAAAGCTGCACTACCTGTCAGCGGCGGAGCTAGTCCACCGGTATCCCCGATTCACGGATTTTCTGGCTCTCCGTGATCAGCTCGATCCCGACCGCGTCTTCGCCAACCCCTACTTAACCCACGTACTCGGCCCGTGACACACACGCGATGTCAGCGGCTTGTACAGACTGCCTGCATCGACTTCTGCCCCACATATAGACGCGTGTCTCACGTGCGCACTCCTTGTGAGCCTCGGGGCGCTACGTGAGACACGGTTTACCGGAATAAATTGTCTAACCGGTTCAGGAGCTCCCTGTCGCCTTTGCCGTACTCGCCGCCTTGGTGGAGGTGGCTTTACGGGTACGCTTCTTCGCCGGCCCTTTAGCGCGTTTCTCCGCGATCAGCTCCGCCGCCTGCTCCAGCGTTATATTCTCCACAGAATCTTCACGCCGCAGGCTGACGTTGTACTCACCGTCGGTGATGTACGGGCCGAACCGGCCATTCTTAATGACCAGCGGTTTACCAGTCTGCGGATCTTCTCCCAGCTCCCGCAAAGGCGCCGTAGCCGTCCGCCGGCGCGCCGTCTTGGGCTGCGCGAACAGCGCCAACGCCTCTTCCAGGGTGATGGTGAACAGCTGCTCGTCCCGTTCCAGGGAACGCGTCTCGTCTCCCTTACTCAGATACGGACCGTACCGACCGGGTCGGGCCACGATCTCCTCGCCGTCATCGGCTACCCCGACCACCCGAGGCAGTGACAGCAAGCGCAACGCGTCCTCAAGGGTCAAGGTCTGCGTGGACTGGCCCGGTAGCAGCGACGAACGCTTCTCCCCGCTTTGAACATACGGACCGTAACGTCCTGATCTGACCACGACCGGTTCCCCGGTCTCGGGGTGCTCACCGAGCTTGCGTTCCCCTGATCCGGTCTGGAACAGCTCCTCGACCTTTTCAGGAGTCAGCTCATCGGGCGCGATGCCCTCGGGAATCGGGGCCCGCTCGCCTTCCTCGCCGTCCGCGGTTCTCCGCTGGAGATACGAGCCATAGCGCCCGACGCGGACCACCACATCGTCAAAGAGCGGAATGGAGTTGACTCCCCGAGCGTCGATCTCAGCCAACCGCTCCGTGACCATCTTCTTCAGGCCGCCGGACCGGGAAACGCTACCGTCCTCACCGGTCCCACCCCCGAAGTAGAAGGACCGCAGGAAGTCCACGGCGGCCTCCTCCCCGGCCGCGATGGTGTCCAGCTGGTCCTCCATAGCCGCGGTGAAGCTGTAGTCGACCAACCTGGGGAAATACTGCTCCAGCAGCCCGACCACGGCAAAAGCCAAGAACGAGGGAATCAGCGCCTGGCCACGCTTAAAGACATATCCCCGTTCCTGAATGGTTTGCATGATCGAGGCGTATGTGGAGGGGCGTCCAATACCCAGCTCCTCCATCTGCTTCACCAAAGACGCCTCGGTGTACCGAGGAGGCGGCTGTGTGGTGTGCTCGACCGCCTCCAAACGCTGAGCGTCCAGCTCTTGATCCTGTGTCAATGCGGGAAGCCGACGCTCGGCGTCTTCGGCCTCGGCGCTCTCATCGTCGGAGGACTCCACGTACGCCTTGAGGAAACCAGGGTCGGTAATCGTCTTACCGGTCGCGGCGAACTCACACACCTCACCGGTGGTGGACACCGCCTGCACCCGTACCGACACGGAATTCCCCACCGCATCGGTCATCTGGGAGGCGATGGTCCGCCGCCAAATAAGCTCGTAAAGCCTGAATTCCTCACTGGACAGTTCGGAAGCGACCTCCCCTGGCGTCCGGAACACATCGCCGGCGGGCCGGATCGCCTCGTGGGCCTCCTGTGCGTTCTTAACCTTCCGCTGGTACCGGCGCGGCTCCGGCGGCACGAACCGTTCGCCGTACAGCTCCCTCACCTGACGGCGCGCCGCCTGCAACGCGGTGTCCGAAAGGTTGGTGGAGTCGGTCCGCATGTAGGTGATGTAGCCGTTTTCGTACAGCCGCTGCGCGATCCGCATCGTCTGCGCACTGGACCAGCGCAGCTTGCGTGCCGCCTCCTGCTGCAGGGTGGAGGTGATGAACGGCGGGTACGGTCGCCGCCGGTACGGCTTCTCCTCGACACGTGTAACGCGGAACGGCACTCCGCGCAACCGGTCAACCAATCCCCGGGCACCCGCCTCATCCAGGTGGAGGACACCCTCACGCGGCTGTCCGGTGGTGGGATCGAAGTCTTTACCGGTGGCTACCCGCTCTCCATTGAGGGTGATCAGGGTGGCGGGGAAGGTCCGCGGCCCGTCCGCCGCGGTCTCGTGGAGCGTCGCCAGCAGCGCCTGAATGTCCCAGTACTCGGCGGCGCGGAACCGCATCCGCTGCCGCTCACGCTCCACCACGATCCGTGTCGCCACTGACTGGACCCGGCCGGCCGACAGCTTCGGCATGACCTTCTTCCACAGGACCGGGCTCACCTCGTACCCGTACAACCGGTCGAGGATCCGGCGTGCCTCCTGGGCGTCGACCAGGGCCTGGTTGATTTCACGCGGGTTGGCCACCGCCGCGGCGATCGCCTGCTTGGTGATCTCGTGGAAGACCATCCGGCGTACCGGGACCTCGGGCTTGAGGGTCTCCACGAGGTGCCACGCAATCGCCTCGCCCTCACGGTCCTCATCGGTGGCGAGGTACAGCTCGCTGGCGTTCTTGAGGAGATCCTTCAGCCGGGTGACCTGCTGCTTGCGGTCCGGGCTGATGATGTACAGCGGTGTGAAGTCATGGTCGGTGTCCACACCCAACCGCGCCCAAGGCTCGTTGCGGTACTTCCCGGGGATCTCTTTGGCGTTCCGGGGCAGATCACGGATGTGCCCGAGGCTCGCCTCCACGACGTATCCCGAACCCAGATAGCTGGAGATCGTCCTGGCCTTCGCCGGGGACTCGACGATGACCAGCCGGCTATTGACGTCGGAACGCGGCACAGCACTCCTTCTGCCTGTTCTCCTGGGCCCGGTCCGTTGGTGACCGGACTGTCAACCGTAGCGCGTTGTTCGGTTGAGACTGTCCCATTGCGGAGGGATCGCCGGTTGTCCGGACAACACCCGCTTTAAGGATCAGCCGCCCCGTTGCCACCGGCGCCACGCCGCACCGGGCCGCTACAGAGACGTTACGCGGATGGTACGCGGCAGGGGCCTTCGATCGGGAGCTACTACCCGTCTGAGCGGCCGACACTCACGCGTGACACACCCAAGTTCCATGTTGGAACCCAGATGTGCTACGGCGTTCCCTCGCGGGGCCAGACCCCCGGTGGGGCCTGGATGGGTGGGCGTCCAACCAATTCTCCCAGCCTAGCCAGCCGACGACTCCCCACAATCCGGTACGCCGGACCACCGGCCCGCGGACCGAGCAGTTGGGCCGGCAGCCCGACCGCGGCAAGCAAGTCGCCGACGAGGTCCCACATGTGAGTATCCGACTGTCCCAACGCCAACAGGTAGCCATGGCCATCGGCGACGCCGGCCGCGATCGCCCACAACCGCAGGCGCGGCCCATCCAAGGTGAGCCCGGCAGGGGGAGCCTTCAAGGCCCCCTGCAACCACCGTTGCGCCAGCGGTCCCAGCGCGGTCTTGAACGGGGTACGCACCGTCAAGGTGCCTTCCACCGCGGGGGAGGGCACGGCTTCCCCACCCAGTCCACGGGCGTTGAATTCGCTGAGCAGCGCCTCGGCGCGCCACGATTGCGTCACAAGCACCGATACCCGCGCCGTTCCCCCCATCCGCACCACCTGACCAGGGCCGACAAGCAGCCCTTCCAGGTGTGCGGGTTCGGGTCGGGCCAGATCGGCGTCGAACAGCGACAACTGCGTCGGTCGGATCCCCCGACCACGCCGGCGGATGCGGGTCACTGACACTCCGGGACCTCGTCGAACGCCCGCTGAAGCTCGGTGGAGGACAGGGTGGAGGTGTCCACCGCGCTTTGTCGGTACCGCTGGTCCAGCGTCTGCATGGCGGCCTCCACGCCGTCGTAGAAGGCTGTCGCATCCGCGGTGGACAGGCTCTCAATCTCGTCATGCGCCGCCGCGTACGCGTCCCTGGCGGCCGTCAGAGAGGCCAGGAATTCCTGGGCGACCCGTTCCCCCTGCTCGATGTCCGGGATCCCCGCGGCCGCCACCCGGTCCCGGGCGGTAGCGCTGGCCTGGCGCGCCCCGTCGAGCAGCTCCAGAACGCTGGCCCTGGCCTCGTCGGGGCCGGCGGCCGCGGCCAGCCGCTCCTGGGCCTGCCGGGTCAATGTGGCGATCTGGTCGGTCCACGGACGTAACGCCGCACAGACCGCGACCGCCCACTCCCGGGGTGGTACCCCATCGAGGTCGCCGGTACCGCCCCGTCCGGCATCCCGACCGCATGACGTCAGCAACGCCACCATCAGCGCCGCGACCACCGGAACACCGCAGAGCGAACGCATGTTCGTCACGCTAGCGTCCCCTTCCGACACCCGGCATCCCTGCCCGGGAGCGTGACAACACCTCTGCAGACTTCTGGAGACGCGCACCGGGGGAGGTTCCCGTGACCGGGCTGAATACCCGATGAGGCCCGGATCCAGAACGGATCGGGCCTCACCGGGTGATCAATCACCAGGGCAGGTAGGTAAGCCGATCAAGCAGCGACCTTGGCCGCTGGCTCGTCGTCGGGAGCGGAGGCCCCCACCGCGATCGGCCGCCGCTTGCTGAAGTAGACAGCCGCCAGCACGATCAGCGCGGCCACCACAGCGATGATCACCCGCAGCGGCGTGTTGGTGTCCTCCCCAGTGCTCCACATGACGACCGCTGGGGCGATCAGCAAGGCGACCAGGTTCATCACTTTGATCAGCGGGTTGATGGCCGGCCCCGCGGTGTCCTTGAAGGGGTCACCCACGGTGTCCCCGATGACGGTCGCGGCGTGCGCCTCAGAGTTCTTCCCACCGTGCGCACCGTCCTCGACCAGCTTCTTGGCGTTGTCCCAGGCACCACCGGAGTTAGCCAGGAACACCGCCATCAGGGTGCCGGCCGCGATCGAGCCAGCCAGGTACCCAGCCAGCGGCCCGATCCCCAGGCCGAAGCCCACCGCGATCGGCGCCATCACCGCCAGCAGTCCCGGCGTAGCCAGCTCGCGCTGCGCGTCCCGGGTGCAGATGTCAACCACCCGCCCGTACTCCGGCCGCTGGGTGCCGTCCATGATTCCGGGCAGCTCCCGGAACTGACGCCGCACCTCAAAGACCACCGCACCCGCGGAACGAGACACCGCGTTGATCGCCAACCCGGAGAACAGGAACACCACGGCGACACCAATCACCAAACCGACCAGGGTGTTCGGCGAGATGATCTCGTAGAAGAAGGAGGAGCCGACCGTGCTGAGGCTCTCACCCGCCTCGGCCACAGCCGTGCTGACCGTGTCAGCGTAGGAGCCGAACAGCGCGGTCGCCGCCAGCACAGCGGTAGCGATCGCGATGCCCTTGGTGATGGCCTTGGTGGTGTTCCCCACCGCGTCCAGGTCGGTGAGGATCTGGGCCCCACCTTCGTCGATGTCACCGGACATCTCGGCCACACCCTGGGCGTTGTCGCTGATCGGCCCGAAGGTATCCATCGCCACGATGACGCCGACCGTGGTGAGCAGACCGGTCCCGGCCAACGCCACCGCGAACAGCGACACCACGGTCACGCCGCCGCCTAGCAGGAACGCGCCGTAGACCCCACCACCGATCAGCAGGGCTGAGTACACCGCCGACTCCAGACCGACGCTGACGCCGGAGAGGATCACGGTGGCCGGACCCGTCAGCGAGGTCAGCCCGATATCCCGCACCGGCCGCCGGCTGGTCTCGGTGAAGTACCCGGTCAGGGCCTGAATAGCGGCGGCGAGCACGATTCCGATGAGAACCGCGATGATCGCGACCCACTGCGGGCTCAGGTCAACGCCTCCCTGCACATCGCCGTTGAGTTCAGCCCAGTCAGCGGGCAGGTACGCGAACGCCGCGATCGCACACAGCACGGCGGCGATCACCGCCGAGATAAAGAACGCGCGGTTGATCGCGGTCAGACCACTGCGGTCGCTGGGGCGCAGCCGCGTAATGAAGACCCCGATGATCGCGGTGATCACACCGATGGCCGACACGATCAGCGGGAAGACCAGACCCTCGTCACCGAAGGCCGCCCGGCCCAGGATCAAAGAGGCCACCAGGGTCACCGCGTACGACTCGAACAGGTCCGCGGCCATCCCCGCACAGTCACCGACGTTGTCACCGACGTTGTCAGCGATCGTGGCGGCGTTACGGGGGTCGTCCTCGGGGATGTTCTGCTCCACCTTGCCAACCAGGTCAGCGCCGACGTCGGCGGCCTTGGTGAAGATACCGCCACCAACCCGCATGAACATGGCCAGCAGCGCGGCACCGAAGCCGAATCCCTCCAGCACGGTAGGGGCGTTGCCATCGAAGATCAACACCACCACCGAGGCACCGATCAAACCCAGCCCGACGGTCAGGAAGCCCACCACACCGCCGGTGCGGAACGCGATCCGCATGGCTCCTTCGCGGCTTCCCTGACGAGCCGCCGCAGCGACCCGCAGGTTCGCCCGCGTCGCCAGGGCCATACCGGCGCCCCCGATGAACGCGCTAAACAGCGCACCCACCACGAAGAACAGCGAACGTCCGATCTTGACAGCGGTCTCGCTGGTGCCTTCCTCGACGTGGGCCGGCAGCAGGTACAGCAGTACCACCGCGATCACGACGAAGACGCTGAGCGTCTTGAACTGCCGAAGCAGGTACGCCGAGGCGCCCTCCTGCACCGCACCAGCGATCTGCTGCATTTTGGTGGTGCCTTTGTCGCTGGCGAGAACTGCCCGCACCAGCGCTCCGGCGAAACCAAGAGCGACCAGCGCGATCACCGCCGCGACGATGACATATGACACGTTGGCGCCCGTGAGGGACACCGAATCTCCCTCAAGGGCGACATTCCCACCCTCAAGGGCGAGCGTGGTCCCGGACATCTTTGTCCTCCTCATTGCGACTCAGCCGGCTCCGCGGGTGCGACCCACCGTGGGCGGCCGGTCGCATGAAGGTGCCGGTCAGTCGACGGACCGTCCCTTCCCGAACGTTCACCCTCGCGCTGTTCCCTGACGGAGCCCGACATCCACCCAGCGCCGGGGAACGCTGAGGAGGATGCACGACAACCCGGGGAGTTTAGCCGCCGATCGTGTGCCCGGTCACACCCGGTTGGCGACCTTCACTCCCTGTGATATTCCGGATTGTCCAGGAACACATCGGGTGATCTTCTCAGACCGTTCCCTCTTCTCTGGTTATTCCCGTTCAGGCCGTATCCGACCGAGACCGCCCGACAGCGAGCCGCCTATTTAACGCAACTCGGTGTCATGGACTGGCCATGACATCCGTACCACAGTCCCCACGCTGCCGGGAGCTGGCGCCACCTCCAGGTCGTCTACCAGCCCAGCCAGCAACGCGAGACGCATGCCGATGGCGACCTTGTCGTCATCCTCGGCCCTGCTGTCCTCTTCGACGAGGGCCAACGGATCGGGCAGCTCCCCGGCACCGCCGAACGTTTCCTCCCTGGGGGCACGGTCGACCACCTTGGCGGAGAATCGCGCCCCATCGGACATCTCCACCGTCACCAGGTCGGGTAATCCGTATCGACGATGCAACGCCACGGCACGCGAGCAGGCCTCACCGATAGCCAGCCGCACCTCGTCCAGCACTGGCTCCGGAACTCCCGCCCGCCGGGCCACCGCGACGGCGACCAGCCGAGCGGTGCGGACATGGGCGGGTGCGGGTGAGAACTCCAGTCGAACTGTCGGCATCATCAGTGTCCGGATGCCGTGGTGGTCCCGTCGTCCCCTGCCGGGCCCCGCCGCGGCTGTTCCGAAGGGTCGTGCGTGTCATCGTCACTGATACCGGCGTCGGTGCCGTCCGGCATCACCACCGGCGCGGCGACCGCTTCCTCCACCGAGGGGTGTATGTCGAACACCCGCTCCAGTCCGGTGATCCGGAAGATTTTGAGGATCCGCTCCTGGCTGCAGACCAAGACCAGATGACCTCCCTGGGCTCGTACCCGTTTGAGGCCACCGACGAGGACACCCAAACCCGTCGAGTCCAAAAACTCGACGCGTTCCATGTCCACCACGATCTGACGGACCCCGTCACCCACCAGCTCAACCAGCCGTTCCCGGAGCCGGGGCGCGGTGTACACGTCGATCTCACCGCCCACTTCCAGAACCGTGCGGTCCGCCACGGTGCGCGTCTGAAACGACAGCTCCATGTAGAACCTCCCGGACGATAACGGCGGCGTTCGGCGAGCCCTGTCACATGAGCCCTATCAGCATGACACCGCACTCCTGCGAGGCATCTAACCATCGGTGTCTTTGCCCTGTGATCGCTACCTGACACGTTCCGCTCACTGATACTTCTGGAGTGCCTCTGGTTCCGAAGACCGGTCGTCCAGAAGCAGTAAGCGCGCTGTGATTTGTTCCCGGCGTCTCAGGGCGCTGTTGCGCGGTCCGGCCTGATGTTGAATGGCTCGAGTGAACGCAGCCGCACTACCCGACCCTGTTGAGCTGCTACGCCGGCTGCTCGCTGGGCGCACTGACGGGCAGCTCGACGGTGCGTACCCCGGTTGGGAGACGGATCAGACCGGAGCTGGACGGCTCACCCACGTGGAGCGGCTCCCGGCCCGCTCGGGCAAGACCGTCCCGTGGCCGGATTGGGTTCCCGATGAGCTCCGCGTGGCGCTGGCTCAGCGGGGCGTCACCGCTCCCTGGCGGCATCAAGTTGAGGCAGCTGACCTGGCCTATCACGGCCAGCACGTGGTCATCGCGACCTCGACGGCGTCGGGTAAGTCCCTGGCGTACCAGTTGCCTGTGCTCTCGACCTTGCTGACCGACCCGCGGGCCTGTGCCCTGTATCTGTCTCCCACTAAGGCGCTGGCCGCCGATCAGTTACGCGCCATCAGCGGGTACGCGCTGTCGGGAGTCCTCCCCGCCAGCTACGACGGGGACACCTCTTCCGAGGAGCGCCAGTGGATCAGGCAACATGCCCGGCTGCTGTTCACCAACCCCGACATGCTCCACCATGGCATCCTGCCGCGGCACCAGTCCTTCGCCCGTGTGCTGCGGCGACTGCGCTACGTGGTGGTGGACGAGTGCCACACCTACCGAGGCGTGTTCGGTTCCCATGTGGCGCACGTGCTGCGGCGGCTACGTCGAGTAGCGGCCAAATACGGCAGTCACCCGGTTTTCATCCTGGCCTCGGCCACCACCAGCGACCCGGCCGCTTCGGCTGCTCGTTTGACCGGGCTGGATGTCGTCGCCATCACCGAAGACACCTCGCCCCGCGCGGGGGTGACCTTTGCGCTGTGGGAGCCGCCTTTGACCGATATGCAGGGCGAGCACGGCGCCCTGATCCGCCGGTCGGCGTTGCGGGAATCCGCCGATCTCCTCGCGGATCTGGTCACGTGTGGGGTACGCAGCCTAGTGTTCGTCCGTTCCCGCCGAGGCGCTGAGTTGGTCGCGGCCATGGCACGACAGGTGCTGGGAGAGGTGGCTCCCGAACTGGTCGACAGGGTGGCCGCCTACCGCGGCGGATATCTGCCGGAGGAGCGACGGGCCCTGGAGCGTGCGTTCATCTCCGGCGAGTTGCTTGGCCTGGCCTCCACCAACGCGTTGGAGTTGGGCGTGGATATCGCCGGTCTGGATGCGGTGGTGCTCTCTGGCTACCCGGGCACGTTGGCGTCGCTGTGGCAGCAGGCTGGGCGCGCTGGCCGCGCCGGTCGGGAGGCGCTGGCCGTACTGGTGGCTCGTGACGACCCACTCGACACCTATCTGGTGCACCACCCTGCGGCGATCTTCTCCCGTCCGGTGGAGGCGACCGTGCTCGACCCTGGGAACCCCTACGTTCTGGCGCCCCAGTTGTGTCGCGCCGCCGCGGAACTGCCCCTGACTGAGGAGGATCTGCCGCTGTTCGGTGGGGAGGCCGCTCGGGCCGTTCTCGATGCGCTGGTGGCCAACGGCTCGCTGCGGCGACGCCCGACCGGCTGGTACTGGACTTCTCGAGGCCGTCCTGAGGTGGATCTGCGGGGCGACGGTGGCGAACCCGTGGCCGTGGTGGAGGCCGACACCGGCAGGCTGCTCGGCACTGTGGATGCCGCCTCCGCCCACTTCCAGGTTCATCCGGGCGCGGTGTATCTCCACCAGGCCACCAGCTATGTGGTGGATGCACTGGATCTGGATGACGGAGTGGCCTTGGTGCACGCCGAGGAGCCGGACTGGACCACCTCCGCGCGCGACATCACCGATCTGGAGGTGGTCGCGGTCCGGGAATCGCTGCCGGCTGGACCGGTCACGCTCCACCTGGGGGTGGTGGACGTGACCAGCCAGGTCGTCGGCTATCAGCGGCGCCGCCTGATGACCGGCGAGATCATCGACGAGCGCCCGTTGGATCTGCCGCCTCGGCAGCTGCGTACCGTTGCTGTCTGGTACACCGTCGATCCGGAGGCGTTGACAGCGGCCGGGGTGGAGGCCGCCGACACTCCGGGAGCGCTGCACGCCGCCGAACACGCCGCGATCGGCCTGCTTCCCTTGGTGGCGACCTGCGACCGGTGGGACATCGGTGGTCTGTCCACGGCCTTGCATCCCGACACTGGTGCCCCCACCGTCTTCGTCTATGACGGCCACCCTGGCGGTGCGGGCTTTGCAGAACGGGGGTACGCGGCGGTGACCACCTGGCTGACCGCCACCCGCGACGCGATCGTCGACTGTGGATGCCAGGACGGCTGTCCGTCCTGTGTTCAGTCTCCCAAGTGTGGTAACGGCAACGATCCACTGTCCAAAAGCGGTGCGGTCAGGGTGTTGGAGGTGGTGCTGAAGGCGTTGGCGAACACCTGACCCCGTCGAAGGGCCCGACCGAAGGAGCAGATCTGCCAGGTCATGAGGAGAACCGCACCGGACCGGCCCGGGCAACAGCCTCGGCTCGGCCGAACCGCTGCACGGGTGTGGGTAACTCGACGCTGACGCTGACGTGAATATCCAGTCCAGTGACCTGACAGGACTCTAGCCGTGCGTTATTGGCCACCGCCGCACGCTCAGCCCATCGACAGGCGTCTGTTTCACCCGTGTAGGCGTGGGCGGCTCCCGCCAGCGCCGCCAGATCCGCCGCTGTCTGGGCGTGATGCCGGGAGGCCACCACACCGGTTATGGCCCCCATCGCCGCTCCGAGGACGGTGATGGCGAGGCCAACGCCCAACAGCCAGATTGAGGCTGACCCGTGGTCGGTGCCGTGGCGGGGGGAAGGCCGCCGCGGCACCGACCACCGCTTGTGAATGATTTTCGATGGTTCAGTGGGTGGCGTCCCTCGTCTCATTGGGGGACCTCCGCAACCACCACACCGGGTTCCCGTGAGGCGACAGCCGATGCGGACACCGGCAGGGCCGGGAGCAACCCGTCAAGCGGGGTGAGGACGACGCGCACAGTGACACGCACCCAGTCCTTTTCGACGTCGACCTGGGTGCTAGCTCCGGTGGGGGCGAGACGAGCAACCGCGACGTACGCCGATTCCCCACGAGCTGCCGCGCGGGCTCCGGCGCGGGCAGCGTCCACACACTCCACTTTGGTCAGTGCGACCTCAATGGCCGCTAGGCTCGCCATCAACAGCAAGATCAGGGTAGGGAGCCCGACCGCCAACTCCACGGTGACCGATCCGCGTTCTCGGCGGCCGCCACAGCGGCGTTTCCTGTCGCACTGGTTGTGTCCGTCCCGCCCGGCAAGGCGGGTATAGGTTCGCTCGTCATCGCAGGTTGTCACGGTGGCTGGTGTGGTGGTGCCCGCCTCCGGGGCCATCACTGCAGTGCCCTTTCGATGAGTGAGGCGAGTGCTGCACGGACGGCTTCGCTGGTCACCACCTTGAACAGGGCCGCGGCGAACGCCGCCGCAGCGATCGTCCCTACGGCGTATTCCACCGTGCTCATACCGGCGTCCCCCCGTAGCCGGCGTCGAACGATCTGGATGACGCGCATGGTTATCTCCTCACGGATGTCGTGGTTCGTTCAGACACGTGGGCGCAGCACCCGAACCCCGTCGGCGCCGTCGTCACCGCACGACGGTGTCCAGGACGGCGATGACGACGGGGACGAGCCCGGCGAGCATGAACGCAGGCAGGAAGCACAGGCCCAGGGGCAGAACCACCAAAACTCCGGCCCGCCGGGCCGTCGCTTCGACCGCCAGCAACCGGTCAGCACGCAGGTCATCCGCTAACCGACCGCATGTGGCCGCGAGGGCTGCTCCGCTGTCACCGGCGCGAGTGACGAAGCGGATTAGTCGATCGGCCCCGGGTGTCCCCTGTAGCTCCCGCCAGGCCTCCGCAGGGGACGCACCCAGCTGAAGCTGCCGGGCGACATGTGACAACCGCTGCCCTACAGGGCCGTCGAGGACCTGCCCGAGCGCATGAACCGCCCGCTCCGTGGACGCTCCAGCACGCATACCCGCCGCCAACAGGTCCAACGCGAAAGGCATCTCCGCTGCGGCGTACGACCGACAGGCCCGCACCGTCGCGGGTTCGAGGTGGCGCAGCGCCACCATGCCGGCTACGGCGGCCGCGATACCGACGCACAGGCCGATCCCCTGCCCCAGCAGGTACCCGAGTACCGGGCCGCTTACGGCCGTGACGACTCTGGGGTCGCGCAGCGATAGCCGCCGTCGCCGTTCTCCCGCTACGCCGCGGCGCCAGGCGTGGCGCGCGTGGTCTCTCCACGCCGCCTGGTCACCCGGAGGCGCTTCCCACAGGCCCTGGTCGATTCGGGTGAGCCGGTTCGACCAGGCGATGCCGATCCCTTGGAGCGCCATGGCTCCCAGGACACAAAGTGTCCCTAGTGGGGTGTGTAGCAGCACCGCTAGCGGAGCCACCCCCAGTAGCTGTCCAAGCAGCACACCCATGATGGGAAGCAGCGCCAGGAGAGCCGCCGTCATGCGGGCGTTGGCGGCGTGGCCAGCGGCGGTGCGACACACCCGCCACGCGGCGCGAAGCTCGGTTTCTAGCCGGTCCAGTACCTCAGCCAAGGGCGCCCCGGTGATTTCGGCGTACTCCCACGCGGTGTGGAGCCGACGCAGCACCGGCCCGCGGTCGGGGCAGGTGTCCGATCGCGCCGCCACCGTCAATGGTGAGGGCGTACTCAGCCACCCGACGACCGGACCCGGCGGCTTGCCCGTCAACAGCGGCCAAGCCGCCATCAGGGCCTCGGTAGCTGACACACCAGCCCGAAGATCACCGGCAAGCAGCGCCACCCCATCCAGGGCCGCGCGCCGTCGCTGAGCCGCGCGGCGTCGCGTGGCTCGACGGTGCAGCAGCCACAGCACCGCCGTCCCATAGACCGCCGCCACGATCCCTGCGGTCACCCCCGACAACGCCATCGCCACGGTTCCCGCCGTGGCTCCAGCGAGCAGACACCACAACGTCACATGTGTGTGGGGAGTGGTCAGCCCCAACCCATGTCGCCAGAGCGCTGTCGTGTCAGGCACCGAAAGGCGCGCATTAGTGGTCGAGGCGGTCAACACCAGACTCGCGGCACTGATCGCCGGACTGCCCTCTGTCATGTCAGCTCCGCAGGGATCGGGCAGTCGCGCGCTGTCAACAGTCGCAGAAACCGGTCTCGCCCCGGCCCGGGACCATGGTCGCGGTGCCAGACAGGGAGCGTTTCGACCAAGTCATGTGAGCGTCCCCGCACCAGCAGACACACCTCCTGCACCATCCGCCCGACCGGGGTGCGGCGCAGGTGCACGATCACCTGGACTGCAGCGCCCAGTTGGGCGTGGAGTGCCCGTCGCGGCATACCTCCCAGAGCGGCCAGCGCCTCCAGTCGGGCCGGGACATCAGCGGGTCGGTTCGCATGCAGAGTGCCGGCTCCCCCTTCATGACCGGTGTTGAGGGCGGCGAGGAGCTCCACCACCTCCGCTCCCCGGCACTCCCCCACGACCAGCCGGTCCGGTCGCATCCGTAGCGCCTGCCGTACCAGGTCCCGCATCGAGACCTCGCCGGCTCCTTCGGCGTTCGGTGGCCGGGCGGCGAGAGCGACGACGTGAGGGTGGGAAGGGCACAATTCAACGCTGTCTTCGATGGTCACGATGCGCTCGTCGGGCGGAACCAGCCCGAGCATGCTGGACAGCAGGGTGGTTTTACCGGAGCCGGCGCCGCCGGTGACCAGGTAGGCCAATCGCGCCGCCACGATGGCGCGCAGCAACGCCGCCGAGGTTCTGGTCAGGCTTCCGCTAGCGACCAGCTCAGCGAAGGTGAATCCTCGGGGCCGGAAGGTCCGCAGAGACAGGCAGGGCCCGTTGACCGCGATAGGCGGGAGTACGGCGTGCAGCCGGGTGCCGTCCGGTAGCCGTGCATCCACAAAAGGCGTGCTGTCGTCGAGTCGTCGGCCACACGCGTTGGCCAGCCGTTGCGCAAGCCGCCGTACCGCGCCCGGCCCACCCAAATCCAGATCCAGACGCTCCAGCCGGCCGGCCCGGTCCACCCATACCCCAGAGGCGTCGTTGACCAGCACATCGGTGACCTCAGGATCGGCCAACAGGTTCTGCAGCGGCCCGGCTCCTAGCAGCTCGGCGTACACCTCAGCGGTGTACTCCTGAAGCGCGTCCGTGCTGAGCGGGCTGCTGTGTTCGGCCTGAATCGCCTGGGTTAGTGCTTCCCGGGTTACCGGGCGGCTGGAGACAGCGAGCCGATGTCTGATCCGCCCCACCAGTCCGGGATCGATCGGGTCGCGGGTGTCGGTCGCCCGGTCAGACGTGGTTGTGTCGGCTTGGTCAGGCATCCGCGGTCCCCTCGCTTGTCGGGGTGGACGGGCGGTGCTGGCCCTTCTCCGGAGCGGGCGTGTCTGTCGGGGCCGTGGCCTCAGGCTGGTCTGATTCGTCAGCGGCCACCGGCTGAGGAGTCAGGTACGCGGCTGTGACGATCCCCGCCAACAGCTGCCGGCATGTTCGCGCCAGCGAACCCCGGCCGTTCCGGATGGGCGGATTCCCCTTCTCGACAGCCGCTCGCAGCCCAGACTCGGTGCGCATGGTGCCGGCCAGAGGCCGCTGGAGCATACGGGCCATATCCCCCGCCCGCAGCCGACTCGCCACCGATCCCCGTACCACCAGCTCCATCTCACGGCAATGTGGTTCCAGGGACTTGGCGACCCGAGCGGCGGCCGCGCAGGCTCGGACATCGGCCGACACCGCCAGCAGCGTTCGGTCGGCCGTTTCCAATGCGAACGCGGTGCTACCGTCCACATGTCGGGGAAGGTCCACAATCACCAGACCGCTGCTGCGGCGCCCCATGTCGAGGGCGTTCCGCATACCGGTCACTGGAATCGCGGTGAGCTCCCGGTCCCATGAGGCGAAGGTGAGTTCGCCGGGTTCGGCGTACCAGGTCGAACCCGCGGGGTACCGGTACCAGGCGCGGGCTACCGATGCGAGTGGATGACCGGGCTTCGGTTCCTGGCGCCAGGAGCCGAGCATGAGCTCCAGCCCACCACCCAGAGGGTCACCGTCGATCAGCATGGGCCGCATGCCGTGACAGGCCGCCGTCACCGCAAGCCCAACGGCCAACACACTGGCGCCGGCACCGCCGTTTCCTGGCACCACGGCGATGACCGGCGCCCGGGGCGGACAGACGGCGGCACTCTCTACCAACCGTCGGGCCAGCCAGGGCGCGGCCAGGGGCAGAATCGCCACCGCCTCAGCGCCGATGCGGGTCGCCATGTCCCACTGCCGGCGCCCCGGCCGGCTCCCTATCCCCTGTGGGCGGTCCAGAACGAGGATGAGCCCGGGGCGCACGGGGAGACCGAACCGCAGGCAGTCGGTCACCGCGTCGGGACCAATCAAAATCAGCGGTGCCCGTTCCCAGTAACGCCGGACACCGACCACGTCAATGGCGACATCAACCCGTACCCCAATGTTCGTCGTGAGCTGCAGCAGACGGTCCCGCCATCGTGGATCGCCGGCGAGAAGCACCGGCCTAGGCACCATGGCAGATCGGGTGGAGGTCGCCTTAGGAGTGTTCGGCCCGGCATTGTGCGGTGGAAAACCAAGTGATCGAGGGCCGATGGAGGTAACGCCGAGGTTCATTAGGAGCCTCCGAGAACCGACTCTCATCCGTAGGGAAGGCAGTCACGACGATTCCCTATGAACCCGGCGCACCCAATGCATCACCAGCTGTTCTGTGGATAACGGACATAGCTGTGGATAAGCGGCGGGATGAGCCGATGCCCGTTCTCAGCCCACACGACCTTGATCACCGATCGACCGATCGTGCTCACCGCACCACATAAAGCCAATAAACGTGGCGCATATCACACACAGATTGATATCAGAGAGATACGTTAAGCAGCGATAACACGAAAGTTGCTTCACGAAAAGTGATCAAGATCCTCCACTAGGTATTGATCATCCAAGGACGATGCAGCGACAATTCGCCCCTCTTCCAGGTCACGTACCCCTTGACCGCCACGGCGACACTGTCTCGGAGAGGCGGGGCGCCCTCAGGCGGCACCAGCCGTAGCCACACAGAGAGAAGCCCACGGTCGCTTTTGGGGACATGCGAATTCGCTGGTCAATGACGGGTTAGGTCCTCAGCAAGAAAGGGACGAGCCCCGTCGGGGGGGTGACGGGGCTCGTCAGAGGTTCGGCTCCGGGGGGGTCGAGCCGAACCCACTCAGCGGTCACGGGGGGGTGCAACCGCCGAGGGCTACACACGCCGTAGATACCGGCAAGTGTGACAGCGTTTCGTGTCTACGCATAAGCATGCCCGACAGGACGGGTCCGCGTCGAGTGGCCGTTACCGAACACCGCGTGACACAACGAACACCTGACACATTAGACTCATCGCCTTGAATGCCGGATACCGGATACCCGTAGGCGAAGGCTTCACCGACGCCGATAGCGACCAATCATCGCCGACACGCGGAAGGTCGATTCAGGACACTGGACTGTGCGCTGACCCTGGAACGCGGGCTCTGAAAACGCGTCAACTCGGGCACTTGAGCCGCATCCAACCGGCGAATCGTGCACCGCGGCCACCCGAGAGACACCCAAGAGAGCTGAACATATCCCCGCGTGCACCATCGCTAACAGTCACATCCCGCTCTAGACTTCCGGCCGTGCGGTGTGCTGCATTCTTCGACCTGGACAAGACCGTGATCGCCAAGTCAAGCGCTCTGGCGTTCGGTCGTCCGTTCTACCGCAACAATCTCATCACCCGGCGTGATGTCCTGAAAGCCGGCTACGCACAACTGGTGTATCTGATTGCCGGCGCTGACGAGGATCAGATGGCCCGCATCCGGGACTACCTCACCCAACTGTGTCGGGGATGGCGGGTCGACCAGGTCCGGCAGATCGTCGCTGAGACCTTGCATGAGCTCATCGACCCATATGTGTACGCGGAAGCCGCCGCCCTCATAGATCAGCATCGGGCTGCCGGACGCGCGGTCTTCTTGGTCTCCTCCTCCGGTGAGGAGATCGTTCAGCCCATCGGCCAGATGCTGGGGGTGGACGGGGTCATCGCGACCCGCATGGTGATCAAAGACGGTCACTACACCGGTGAGGTGGAGTTCTACGCGGCGGGGCCGAACAAGGCGAGCGCCGTCCGGGAACTGGCCCAGGCCGAAGGGTACGACCTCACCGAGAGCTACGCCTACTCCGATTCGATCAGCGACGTCCCGCTGTTGGAATGCGTGGGACACCCCACGGCGGTGAACCCAGACCGCGCCTTGCGCAAGGTGGCGCAGGAGCGGGGATGGCCGATCCTGACGTTCCGCCACCCCATCCCTCTGCGCCAGCGGTTTGCCACCGTCCGCGTCCGCACCGCACTCCCCCTCTTCGCCGCCGGAGCAGCCATGGCCACCGTCATCGGCCTGCTCTGGTACGGCCGGTACCGGCGGACCCGCGTCACCGCCTGACCCGTCGCGTTCGTTCCGGGACAGGGGTACGCAGGCCCGCGTACCTCATCGGGGAAGGCTCAGCGTGCCGCGATCGCCGGATCGGCCAACGGATTGGGAACGGTCCCGTTGGGATAAAGGGCGTGCCGCAGCGCCCGGTCGACATAGCGGGTCACCACCAGGCGGTCCCGGTTCAACGCGTACCGCGCGAACTCCGGGGCGAGCAGGTCGTATTCGGTGAATCGCTCGGCCAACTCCGGGAAGCGGCGCTGGTAGTCAAGCACAGCTTCCCGTACCACCCGCCAGAACTCGGTCTCCGGCAGTCCGAGCTGCTCCTCCATCAACGGCGCCAGATACCGGAAGTGCCCCACGAAGATCTGGTCCACCACATGCTGCCGAATCACCGAAGGGTGCTTGCGGGGCAGCACGTGATCGTGTCCGTCGGGTTCCGGTCCGCGTTCGGGTACGTCGGTGAAGGAGACACACACGTCGTCCACGAAATCCTTAAGGAACAACCGGCGCGGCACATCGTGGGCGTCAAAACCGATCAGCGTGTTCTGACCGTGCGGGTTGAAGGTCACCCCATAGCGGTAGAGAACGTGCAGCACCGGATCCAGCACAGTGCGGCACAGCTCAACCAGCCACTCCCGTGGCGCCAAACCGGAGGAGCGGACCAGCTCGGCGACGAAGGCGACGCCGTCAGCGTCCACATGCAACAGTGACGCGAAGGTGCGTACCCGCTCGTCGGGATCCTTACGGGACGCCACCGACTCTCGCCAGATGCACCCGAGGGTCTCCAGATGCTGGTAGGGCACGCCCGGTACCGAGTCCAGGTAGGGGTGGCGGACCGTCACGGAGGCGACCTCACCGAGGAACACGGTGCGGCACTTTTCCGTCAGGTACGCGTCCCGTTCCAAAAAGCCGCGCAGCCATTGGGTGACCACCGGGGCGCCGAGCGAGCAGTGTGGAGGGATACCGCGCCATACCAGGGTGTTGAGAATCCGCAGCGGGAGCTTGACGTCGTACCGCTCCCGGGTGGTGAGGTTGGACATGGTGCGGATCGACTGCTGTGGCAGGTACTGGTCGGGTGACTCTCCCAGCGGCACGATCCGGTTCTGGGCGACCTCACCGGCGAAGAGCACCTGGACGGCGTGGTCCCACTGCCAGGGGTGGACAGGAAGCCACACATAGGCGTCCGGATCCAGCCCACGGTCCAAGAGCCGTTGCCGGAACCCGGACACGGTGGCCTCGCCGAGCTCACGTGTCACTACCGTCCGCTCGGACAGCTCAGGGGTGCCGCGGAACTCGGCGAGGCCGCGGTGAGCGGCGATCCAGATCAGGCGAAGCGGCTGCCGCGCCTCAGGGGCGTAACACCGCACATCGGAGGCGGAGAACCCGAGCCGTCCTTTGTTGGCCACCAGCCAGCTGTGGCCGGTCATGTGGCACTCCAGCTCGATGTGGTCGACGGCCAGCAGGTCCTTGGCCGAGGCCCCTTTCTCCGTGATCCGGGCGGCGTCCACCGCCAACGTCGCCGACAGCTCAGTCAGGTAGGTGGCGAGGGTCGCCGGGTCGGTGCCGATCGTGCTGGCGGCGTCCCTTACGAAGATCAAGGCGTCCCAGGCCGGGGCCTCGATCTCGTTGCCAAGCATGCCGGTCGCGACGCGGGTGATCGAATCCGGATCGATCCGCCAGGCGCCGAACGCGCCGCGCCGGGCGCGGAACAAGTAGCTGACGCCGCTGTCCAGGTCGACCCGGTACCGGCCGTCGTCGAGCGCGACCGGTTCGAGCATCGTTTCGAAGCTCCACTCGGACAGCGCTTTAGCCAGCAACCGGCGGTTGGCCTGACGCCAGGCGGTCGGGCTCACCTCGGTGAGGTCAGGAATGGGATGAGTCTGAGGTGTGGGGACCGTGGTTTCGGTCATCGGGTTCTCCACAGTAGGCGGATGGGCGATCGCGGGGCGCGGGTGTGGGAGGCGACCCGGCCGTCCCGAACGCACGGGACGGCACCGGGCACAACGTGGGATGAATGGGAGACGAAATGAAACACAGAGCGCGGAACGCGGAACGGTCGCGTCAGACGGCCTCGAAGGACTGGAACGCGGTGCGCTTGGGGAGCCGGAACACCTCACGCCCGGCGATCGAGTTGAGGATGGTCGCGCTGCGGTAAGCGGCGATACCCAGGTCAGGTGCCGCCGCACCGTGGGTGTGCAATTCGGCGTTCTGGACGTAAAGACCACCGGTAACGCCGTCGACCAGCCGCACTTGGTGGTTGACCATCACATCGAAACGCCCCTGTGAATCCCAGGCGATGAGGTGCTCCACCGGCTTCAGCAGGGCAGGACGGACAGCGGCGTACCCGGTGGCGGCCACCACCGCGTCGGCGGTGATGGTGACGGTACGCCCGGTGTCTCGGTGCAGGCAGCTGAGCCGGATCTCATCGCCTTCCTTGGCGGCGTTGTGCACAGCCGTTCCTGGCAGCAGCCGGACCGGGGGTCGGTTGCCGTCGAGCATGTGCTCGTACAGCTCGTTGTGAATCTCGTCGATGGTCTCGGTGCTGATCCCCTTGTACAGCTGCCACTGGCTCGCGATCAGCCGGTCCCGGACATCCGGATCCAGGGAGTGGAAGTAGCGCATGTACTCCGGGGTGGTGTACTCCAACACCAATTTCGAATAGTCCAGGGGTGCGAAGCTCGGGGTTCGGGTGAGCCAGGTCAGAGCCCACCGATACTCCCGCTGCTGCCGTATCAGGTCCAGGAACACCTCGGCCCCTGACTGCCCGGACCCCACCACCACGATGTGCCTGACCCCGTCACCGGCGAGCGCATCGATGCGATGCAGGTGCTCTCCTGAGTGGTACACCCGTGCCCCGAGCAGGGGCCGCAGCGGCTCGGGCACCACCGGGGAGGTCCCCACCCCCAGGACGACATTGCGTGCGGTGGTCTGTCGGGTACCGGTCGCGGTCCGCAGCGTCAGTACCCACACCCGATGGTTGTGATCCCAGTCCAGGGCCGCCACCTCGGTCCCAAAGTGGCAGGACGGCAGCGAGTCAGCGACCCAGGCGCAGTATTCGGTGTACTCCCGGCGCGGGATGTGGAACCGCTCGGCGATGTAGAACGGGTACATCCGGTCCCGCTCGGCCAGGTAGGACAGGAACGACCACCGGCTGGTCGGGCGTACCAGGGATACCAGGTCGGCGAGGAAGCTGACTTGGAGTTTCGCCCAGTCAAACATCAACCCGGGGTGCCAGTCGTACACCGGTTTGGCGTCGTAAGCGGCGATGGACAGCTCGGGTACCTCGTCGGCCAGGGCCGCCAGCGCCAGGTTCATCGGCCCGATACCGATCGCGGCGATGTCATACGTCATGGCTCTCACCTGAACTCACTGATCATCAAAGCGGCGGTCTTGTCGGGGAGCGTCACGTCGGCCACGCGGGTGAAGCCGGCCTTGGCGAAGGCGCGGATGGAGGGGAGATTGCGTACGTCGGGTTCGGCCACCACGCGGGGGCAGCCGCGGGCGAACAGCCCGTCCCGGACGGCGCGGATCAACGCGGTACCGAGGCCCTGGCCGGTACGCTCCCGCTCTCCGATGAGCAGATGAACCCCTAGGTCGTCGGGCGCCGCCGGGTACGTCCTCCCCACCGGTTCGGCCTCGGCGCGGTAGATCTCCCAGTACGAGACCGGCTGCCCATCCAGCACTCCCAGGCAGGGGCGGGAGACATCTCCGGTGAGTTGATCGTGCAGATAGGACGCGATTTTCTCCTTCGGCCACGCCTGTTGCCAGAACGGCACCACGTGCTCGGCGTGCATCCAGCGATGGATGAGCGCCAGGTCGGCCACTGGATCGACCAGCCGGAGAGTGAACTCTCCAAAGTCGGTAGGGGTCACGGGGAAGTTATCGACGGGCGGTATCACTCGGCCTCCCGCAATGGATTGGGCACGTTGAGGTAGACCGACTGCGCGTCCAGCGGCGCCAGAACCTCGTCGATACCGGCGATACGCGTCAGGAGATTCCCCTTGCAGGGCAACCGGTCCGCGGTCAGCCACCGCTCAACCAAGCCCCGGGCGGTGTCGTGTCCGCGCCGTTGGATGTCGCGCAGCCCATCCCGGACCGCCGCCAACAGAACAGGCTCCGGCGCGATCCCCGCGGTGCCGAGCGCCCCCACCGGCGCCAATGCCTGGTTGAAGAACAGGTAGTAAGTCAGGCGGTCGTCCACGATGGCGTCGTCGACTATCGCCAGGGTGGAGGAAGTCGCCCCGGCCAGCAGTTGGAGCACCCCCGGCAGCCCCGACTCGGCCAGGTAGTAGCCCTGGTTATCCCGGAACCATCCGGCTTCGGGCCACCCCACGGTGTCCAGGGCCACCAGCGTGTTCTGCTGGTGGGCTTCCAGCCCGACCCCGGTCGTGGCGTACAGGTACACCATCGGCGCCAGTACCCGGTCGATGTAGCGTCGGACCCACTCCCGCGCCACCTCGACGACGTCCCGTCCGGACGCCTTGGCCAATCCGGTGACGAGGGCGGCCAGGGTTGACGGTCCGATCCCGGGTCGGGGCGCCACCAAGCCGGCCAGGCAACGAACCCCGGTCAGTCCTGGGGGCACCTCACGCACCGATACGTCCAGATGGGACAGCGTCCCTTCTGGAGTGAAGACCGCTAGCCAGGCGGGGTCTCGCACGATCCGAAAGCCTGGGTACGCGCGGGATACCTCGGTGGTGAGACCAGCGTCGAGCAGTCGGTGCACCTCAAGGCCGCGGACCAATTCCGTGGCGGTGTTCTCCCGCCGAGAGTTGGTGATCCGCAGCCCGAGGGAAAGCTTGAGCATGACCGGCTGATCGGGGTGATAGACGGTGCGCAGCGAGGAGGTGGGGTACCAGCGCGGCCCCGCGGCGCCGAGCGGTGTCACGGCCCCGGAATCCACCAACGCGCGGAAGGCGGGTCGCCGGAGCAGATCTCTGGCCTGCCAGGGATGCGCCGGCAGCAGGATCTGGCCAGGCGCCACCGACAACCCGGATAGCTGACGCATCAGGGTCGGCGCGTCCCGGCCCGCTAGCGCCGGCGAGCTGAGCACGGCATCATGACGGACCACGGCCGGATCGGCGGCGAACCACTCAAGGGCGAACGACCCCCGCAACTCCGGACTCCAGTCGGCGGCGTCGGAGTCGCAGATCCCGTCCCGGCTTTTAGGCGCGGGATGCAGCAGGTGCCCCAGCAGGAGCCCTTGTTCGGCTTCCAGGAACGCGTCCCCCGGCACGACTGGGGTTTCGTCGGCGCGGCGCTGGTTCAGGAAACCCGCGACCCGGCGTACGCTTTCGGCCGCTCGGGCCACCAGGTCGGTCAGGGTGAGGGCCGCCTCCGGGTGGCCGGCGGTGGCTTCCCGGGCCAGCAAGGTCGCCAGCGACACCGTCTCCAACGGCTGGTTGACATCGGCCAGATACGGCGTCCCGAAGTGGTGCCATCCCACAGCCGAGCGGTAATGCACGACGGCGCGGACGCGTACCCCACTGGCGGGGAGCGGAATATCGAGGATCTGCCCTTCGGGTGGGACCGCAAGACCCCGCTCCCGGGTCCAGCACCGCAGCAGCGCATCGGTGCCGGCGTTTTCGGCGAGGGTCCACGCGTCCCGCTCAACGGCGGGGAGTGTGACGGTCACCGGTCCTCCTCATCGCCGGCCGCCACGACCATGTCCAGCAGTTGATCAATGTCGTACGGCCTGGTTTGTGGGTTGAGCAGGGTCAGCTTCAGACGCACGGAGCCAGGCTCCGCCTCACCGGTCCACCCGCCATCGGCCCGTGGGGCGCCCGGTCGGCCGGGCAGACAGGTACGCCCGATCAGGGCGGTGCCTGACCGCATCAGTCGGCGACGCAACGCGCCGTTGACGCGGTCGGAGCGGTGCGGGTCGTCGCACCGGTAACGGAACACCACGGTGGTCAGCGTCGGCGTATCCGTCGTCAACTCCAGGCGGGGATGCGCCGCGATCCGACCAGCGGCGTAGCGCGCTAGGTCATGGCAGATATCCATCAGCCGCCCCAGACCACGCCGGCCCAGCGCTAGGAAGGTCGCCGCGACTTTGAAAGCGTCCGCCCGGCGGGTGGTCGCCAATGAGTGGCCCAACAGCCCGTCGTAACCGGCCTCGCCGTCATCGGCGGGGTTGAGGTAGGCCACCCGCCGGTTGTGAAGGGCGAAATCGGCCTCGTCCCGGACGAGCAGCACACTGGCGGCCGCAGGCTGCCAGGCGGTTTTGTGTAGATCCAGCGTGATCGAGTCCGCCTCGGCTACCCCGTCCAGCAGCGGCCTGAGTCGGTCGGAGAACAGCGCGCCTCCCCCATAGGCGGCGTCGACATGCAACCGGACACCGTGCCGCCGCACCACCTCGACGATGTCGGGGAGCGGGTCCACAGAACCGAAGTCGGTGGTGCCCGCGGTGGCCACCACCGCCACGGGCAGGGCCCGCCCGGCCAGGTCCCGCAGGGCGGCGTCCAGGGCGTCAGGTCGCATCCGCCAAGAGGCGTCGACCTCGACCGTGACCACCGCGTCCTCGCCCAGTCCCAGGACCGCGCAGGCCCGGGCCACCGAGAAGTGCGCCGCGGTCGAGCAGAGCACTACCCGTGGCAGGCCGGGATCCACGGCGGGGTTCTGAGCCAAATCCCGAGCCAGGAGCAGGGCATGGAGATTGGAGGCCGTCCCGCCTGAGGTGAATACCCCACCCGCGGTGGGGCCGTATCCGACCAGTCGGGCCAGCTCCGCCACCACATACCGCTCCAGCTCCACGGCGGATGGTCCGGAGTCCCAGGTGTCCACCGAGGCGTTGAAGGCGTTGACCAGCACATCCGCGGCGACCGCGACGGTCAGGGCCGGCGGCTGCAGATGAGCGGCGGTGACTGGGTCGGACAGATCGACGGTGCCTTCCGCGTACCACCGCGCCAACGGTGGGAGGGCGGCCACGCCACGGCCCTGCTCGGGCAGAACGCCATCACTGAACCAGGCAGCGGTCCTGGCGGCGTACTCCTGCGGCGTCATGCTCGGCAGCGGACCGCTGCGGCGGCGGAGGCCGCTGCTGGCCGCGCGTACCAGTTCGTTCACCAGGCGGGTCAAACCAGCCAGACCGACCGGGTCCGCCGCCAACAGATCCGGCGGCGGCGAGGGAACCGCTGGCGGGACGTACACCCCCGGATCGGGAGCATCGAGTGGATCGAGGACAGCCGTCGAAGGCGAAGTCATAGTGCGGTAGGTTAGGTAAGCCTGACCTAAGAGGCAACCTCCATATGCTGATAAACCAGTGATTTATTGCACATACCACCACCAGATATACGAATGTTTTTATTAGTTTTTCCCGCGAACCCTAGCGAGCCTAGACGAATCGACGTATAAAGGAACTACGGATCCCGCATCGCAAGCGGGCGTCGTTCCCCTTCCTGCGGGCTCCGTCGCCACCACCGGGCACCCACGCGCGACCAGCCGCGCAAGGCGCTTCGAGTCGTCGCCCACCGTGGACGCGGCTCGTGGATATACGTGCACGCTTGGTAACCCAGGTGGCTGGCGTGAGAGACGGCGTCCCGCCAATGGGGCGCCGTTCTCTTGGCGCCCTTTATGGCCACTCTGTGGCGGTTATTTCATGAGGGTTGTACACCCACGGTGATTGACGCGCGCGGCGCCACAGGCCCGCCAGGCGCATAGCGGGGGTTTGTGGCGGTCACTACTCTGTGGCGCATGTATCCCAGCGAACAGCAGCCCCAATACGGTGGGCCACCACCGACGGGCGCCAATCCGCCATACCAAACTCAACCCGGTTACCCTTCGTCCCCCACTCAGCAGGCACCCGGTAACCCACCTCCGGTCCGCCTGTCCCTGGGGGATGCGATCGCCGGCGGCGGCGCCCTCATCGTCTTCTTGTTCTCTTTTGCCCCGTTCCTAAGGTTTAACTTCGGTTTCGGTGGCGAAAGCCAGATGGCCTGGCAGCGGGACTTCTTCCTGAACCCGCTCACCTGGTGGGTGATCTTCGCGGCAATCGGCGTCGCCGTGTTGGTCCTTCTGGGTTTCCGGTTCCCCAAGGAGCAGGACTTCTTCGGGTTCCGCTTCAGCCACCTCAAGATCGGCCTCTCGCTGTTCGCGTTCTTTGTCTTGATCGGTTACGCCCTCGCGGACAAGGGCGGCGCGGAACTCGGCTGGGGAGCCATCCTGATGCTGCTCGGCTCGATCGCGGCGTCCATCGGCTCTGTTCTGGATCACCTCAACGTCGGACCGGTGATCTGGCCGAGCGCGAGGCAGCCGGTGGGCTGGGGACAGCCTGGCTTCGGCGGGTACCCGCAGCAGGGACCGTCCACTGGATACGGTGCCGCGCCGCAGCAGGGGTACGGACAGCCGACCTACGGCGCTGGCCAGCCCAGCTACGGTGCCCCACAGTCCGGTTACCAGACGGGCTACGACCCTCAGGCGACTCAGCAGGTCTCCCCGACCTCTGGACCTCCGGCGCCTCCGCCCACCTCTGCCCCGCCGTCCACCCCGCCTACCTCTGGCCCGCCGTACGGACAGACCTCGGTGCTCCCGACGGTCGACCCCGGCACAGGCTTGCAGCCGCCACAGCCGGGCCAGTCCCAGCCAGGGCATTCCGGGCAGTAGTCCGGCGCGTAACCACAGGACGAAAACGGCGTTCAGTGGCCTTTCCCGGACCGCCGGGCCGGTACGGCGTTCCATACGCGTCGGTACCAGCACGCCGACCGGCCCCGGCCGGATCCAACCCCTGGAGCCGTGGTGGGTCCCGACCGCTCAATGGTCGGGGCTCGCCGCCTCACATCTCTCGTTCTCATCGCGTTATCGGGTAATCAACGAGGACACGCCGCGCCTCAGGCTGTAGAAGTCTGCCGCGATAGAGCGAAATATGTCGGAAGTCCGCTTTGGATCCGCGCCGTAGCTGTATCCGGACATAGATGTATCTGATCGCGCACGCATGAGCGCTACTGGAGGGCGGAGGCGATAGCGGCCGTCTCCTGCGCCCCCAGGACTACCGCGGTGGCGTAGTGCCGCAACCAGGAACGCACGCCGTCAGGCGTACCCGTCGCGTACGCGTTGGCCGCACCCACGTACTCGGGATGTCGTGCCAGGTGCCCGACCTCGGTGACCATGAGCGCCCGGGGATCCAACCCGCGCTCGATCAAGGTAAGGCGAGCGGCGGCCCGGGCTACCACCCCATTAGGACCGGGGAAGAGCCGCAACGTCAGCAACTCGCCGTGCACCACGGCTGCTAACAGCACGGCGGGTACGTCTCGGGCACGGGTAACCAGCTCGACCAACGCATCGATCCGGGCCATCACCTGCGGATCAGAGGTGGTCGGTCGACCCAGGTCAGCGTCGGTCACCGACCCACGCGCCGCCAAGGCGTGCAGCCGCGCCAGGGCCTGGCGAGGCGCCCTCCCCCACAGGTCAGCCAGACCTACCTTCTCTGACACCCGAAGGCTGCCCTGCACCACCGGGTCGGTTACGGTGCCGGCGCGTACCTCTTCCAAGGAGTACGCGTGTCCTTCCAAGGCGGCGGACGCCCGAGCGGACCGGAGAGCAGCCTCAGCAGCGACCTGACCGCCGTGTCGACGCAACACCCGGTGGGCGAGAGCAGTGTCCACGGCGGCGCGCGCCTGGTCCATCGCCTCGGCCACTCCTTCCAGCTGAAGCAGTGGCCTGAGCACATCCGTCGTCATCAGACCATGATCTCCGCTGTTCTCATTCCCCCGGTGCGTGGCTGGGGTGAGCCTCATCCGTCCGCGGCGCTCATGACGGGACGCTAATGGCGTACCGGCTGTTGCCGGCTTGGCACCGCTGGTCGCCGCCTCGCTATCACACCCGTGATCTTGGAGCGGCGCTACTTTGAACTACTTAAAACATGCCTAAACCGCTAAAAAGCCATGAACTCTATGTAAGCTCACGTCAGGCACGTATAGCGCGTTCTGACTACAGGCAACCCAGCCTGAGCCGCCGCACTCATCGACCCCCATCAAACGATGTGGCGCGCCGTCAACCTCATGATCGCCTGAGGTTTGCTGCCGCATATCGACGCTTCGGCGCACGTCGTGGATAGTTCGGCGCATCCAGAGCGCACACCTCGCCGTCTATGACGGTCGCCACTAAGTTGAGACAGTGAGAGCCAGATCTCACCAGGATCTCACCGAGGAGTCCTTGTCGATGACCGACAGCGCCACCGGCCCGACCCTGGAAAACCTGCTCCAGGAAACTCGCCGCTTCGATCCACCACAGACTCTGGCCGCGCACGCGAACGTTACCGCCGAGACATACGCGCACGCGAATCAGGATCGGCTCGCGTTCTGGGAGGAACAGGCGCGGCGGCTGCACTGGGACAAGCCCTGGGAACAGGTGCTCGACTGGAGTAACCCACCCTTCGCGAAGTGGTTCGTCGGCGGCAAGCTCAACGCCGCGTACAACTGCGTGGACCGGCACGTCGAGGCCGGCAAGGGCGACAAGGTCGCCTTCTACTGGGAAGGCGAGCCCGGTGACACGCGGACCATCACCTACTCAGACCTGCTGCGCATGGTTTCGCAGGCTGCTAACGCCCTCACCTCCCTGGGGGTACGCGCCGGCGACCGGGTCGCGATCTACATGCCGATGATCCCGGAGACCGTAGTGGCGATGCTGGCCTGCGCTCGCCTCGGCGCTCCCCACACCGTCGTATTCGGTGGTTTCTCCGCGACCGCGCTCGCTGACCGGATCCTCGACTGCGACGCCCGAATCGTGATCACCGCGGACGGCGGGTACCGGCGGGGCGCTCCCCACGCGCTCAAACCCGCCGTCGATGAGGCGCTCCAGCGCTGCCCGAACGTCCGTAACGTCCTCGTGGTCCGCCGTACCGGTCAGGACATCCCGTGGACCGAAGGGCGTGACCTGTGGTGGCACGAGACCGTCGAGACCGCCGACCCCCACCACACACCCGAGGCGTTCGACTCCGAGCAACCGCTGTACGTGATGTACACCTCGGGTACCACCGGAAAGCCGAAGGGCATCCTGCACACCACCGGCGGCTACCTGACTCAGGTGGCGTGGACTCACTGGGCGGTGTTCGACGCCAAGCCGGAGACCGACATCTTCTGGACCGCGGCCGACATCGGCTGGGTCACCGGCCACTCCTACATCGTCTACGGCCCGCTGGCCAACGGGATGACCAGCGTGATGTACGAGGGCACGCCGGACACCCCGCACCGAGGCCGCTGGTGGGAGATCATCCAGAAGTACCGGGTCACCATCCTGTACTGCGCCCCCACCGCGATCCGTACCTTCATGAAGTGGGGCGAGGATATTCCCGCGAAGTTCGATCTGTCGTCGCTGCGGGTGATCGGTAGCGTGGGCGAACCGATCAACCCCGAGGCGTACGTCTGGTACCGCACCCACATCGGTGGTAGCCGGACCCCGGTGGTCGACACCTGGTGGCAGACCGAAACCGGGGCAATCATGATCTCACCGCTGCCAGGGGTCACCAGCGGTAAGCCGGGTGCGGCGATGACCCCGCTGCCGGGCATCAGCGCCGACGTGGTCGACGACGCGGGGAACTCGGTGCCCAACGGCTCCGGCGGCTACCTAGTGCTCACCGAGCCATGGCCGTCCATGCTGCGCACCCTGTGGGGCGACGACCAGCGTTTCATCGACACCTACTGGTCGCGGTTCCCTGGCCGGTACTTCGCCGGTGACGGTGCCAAGAGGGACGAGGACGGAGACATCTGGCTGCTGGGCCGAGTCGACGACGTCATGAACGTCTCTGGACACCGGCTGTCCACCACCGAGATCGAAAGTGCCCTGGTGTCCCACCCCAAGGTGGCTGAGGCGGCAGTGGTGGGTGCCAGCGACGAGACCACCGGCCAGGCCGTGGTGGCGTTCGTAATCCTGCGCGGCGAGGTCCCTGAGGAGGAGGCGCAGGGCCAGGAGTTGGTCAAGGAGCTGCGGGATCACGTCGCGAAGGAGATCAGCCCGATCGCCAAACCGCGGCAGATCATGGTGGTTCCCGAGCTGCCTAAGACCCGCTCTGGGAAGATCATGCGACGGCTGCTGCGGGACGTGGCGGAGAACCGCCAGCTGGGCGACGTCACCACCCTGCAGGACAGCACGGTGATGGACTTGATCGCCGCCGGACTGCGCTCCGCCAAGTCCGACGAGGATTAACGACGGTACGCCGGGTGTGGCGGGGGCCCCCGCGCGGGGGCCGCCCCCGCCGGGGGGGGAGGGGA
>PKFB01000043.1 GCA_002919305.1 Actinomycetales bacterium | reverse complement strand
CCCATGCCGGGCGAGCCAGTCATGGCCTGCTTCGAATGCGGTGGTCGCGTGGGTCGCCTGTGAAGCCATCAGAACCGCCCCCTTGAGAGAGGCCACGTCTGACCTCGTCAAAGCCGACGAGATCAGACGGACATAACTCTCTAGTTCCCCATGTCCCCAACCTTGAAAGAGAGAGGACCGTGCACGACAACAGCCTTAGCCGTCGTCGCTTCCTCGCTGTCACCGGCGCCACCAGCGCCGGCATCGCCGCTGGAGCTACCCTCGGCAGCGGCGCCGCCCAGGCTGAGCCAGCACATGACGTCAGCGCTGGAGCGGGCTTCACACGACGGGCCACCGGATACGCCATCCGTCTGCAGGCCGCGAACAACGCGTACGCGCGTCCCTTCCCAACTCAGACCCCCAACGGCGAGGAATCGATCCCTGGTTACCTCGCCTCGTACACCAAGGGTCTGCCGCACAACGACCTCGCCGAGGTCGACCCCGCCGCCTATGAGGCCCTGGTACGGGCGATCAACAACGGGAATGCCTCCGCGTTCGAGCGAATCCCGCTCGGCACCAACAATGGTCGCAAGCTGCTCAACCCTCGCATCGTCTACGCCTTCGACCTGCAAGGACCGGACTCACACGGCCTTGCCGCGCCGCCGGCACCCCGCCTGGACAGCGCGGAGTTCGCCGGCGAGATGGTGGAGGACTACTGGATGGCGCTGCTGCGGGACGTGCCATTCACCAGTTACCTGGACGGTCCGCAGCTGGTGTTGGACGCCTGCGAGAGCCTGTCTCGACTCTCTGGCTTCCGGGCCCCGAAGGAGAACGGCCGGGTCACGCCGCGGACCCTGTTCCGTGGATTCACCCCGGGTGACCTGGTGGGTCCGTTCGTCTCCCAGTTCTTGCTGAAGGACTTCCGGTACGGGCCTCACTGGATCACCCAACGCCAGGACACCGTACAGCCGGGTGTGGACTTCCTGACCGACTTCGCCGAGCTCGTCGAGGTCCAGCGGGGTGCGGTCCGCCCCAACGCCCGCGACTTCAACAACACCCGCTACATCCAGACCGCCCGTGACCTGGCGCACTTCACCCACGTCGACGTCGGGTACCAGCCCTATCTGTACGCGGCGGTGATTTTGCTGACCAGCGGGCTTCCGCCAGCGGAGTTGTTCGATCCGGCGAACCCCTACATCAACTCTCGCACCCAGCAGGGATTCGGCACCTTCGGGATACCGCACATCCTCACCCTGCTCGCTGAGGTGGACCACCGGGCGCGGAAGGCGAACCTGTACCAGCAATGGGGAGTGCACCGCCGGATCCGGCCGGAAGCGGTCGGGGCGCGTATCGACGTTCACCTGCGGCAGGACCCGGGCCGTTATGACGGCCTGCTCAACTCCGAGCTGCTGGAGTCCGATGTGCTCGACCGGGTCCACTCCAAGTACGGCACCTACCTGCTGCCGCAGGCGTACGAGGAGGGTTCCCCGATGAGTCCGGACTACGTCAGTGGCCACGCCACCGTGGCGGGTGCGTGCGTGACCATCCTGAAGGCGTGGTTCAACGAATCGACCCCATTCCCCGACCCCGTGGTACCCGACGAGACCGGGACCAGGCTCGTCCCCTACCGCGGCGCGGACCGGGACCAGATGACGATCGGTGGTGAGCTCAACAAGCTCGCCGCCAACATCGGAACCGGCCGCAACACGGCGGGGGTGCACTGGCGCAGCGCGTACCGGGAAGGCCTGGCGATGGGGGAGCAGGTGGCCATCGGGCTGTTGCGTGACCAGAAGGCGACCTACCACGAGGACGTGTCGTTCAGCCTGACCCGCTTCGACGGCACGACGATCCGGATCTGAGCCATGCACTCCTGAGCCGAACACGCCCGGAAACATCAGGAGGCTCTGGACACAACATCCGCGGCGTTCGCTTCGGCTGGACAACCGAGGCCTTGGCCGATACCACCAGTGTCGGCCAAGGCCTCCGGTTTTAGGTATTCGTTTTGAATATTCAGGTATTCGGTGGAGCCCGCCGGCGCCGCCACTACGCCATTACGTGAAACCGCGCGGGGAGGATCGGCTCTCCTCCCCGCGCGGTCCTCGAACGGTGGAGACCGTGCGGATCCGCGGTCCGCTCAGGCCTGGCGTGCGTACTGCTCGTAGATCCCTTCCCGCAGCGCCTTAGCGACCGCCAGGGTCCGGGTGGAGCAGTCCAACTTCGCCAGGATGTTGGCGACCAGCCGCTTGGCTCCGTGGACCGAGATGCTCAAACGGCGGGCGATCTGCTTGTTGCTGAGGCCATCGACCAACAGGATCAACACTTCCTGCTCCCGTGGCGTCAGGCGCACGGTGGGCTGGGGCCGGGTAACGCTGTGGGAAGACATGCTGGCACGAGCCACAAGACCGTGAGCCAGGCTAGGAGACAACGGCATCTCACCGGCGCGGACCCGGGTCAGTGCGTCCTTGAGGGTCTTGGCGTTGAGATCGCTCGCCGCCAAAATGCCGCTGCTGCTGATGGTCGCCAAGCGACTGAGATCGTCGAGATCAGCGTCGTCCACCAGGACGATGATCTTGGATCCCTGATCAGCGGCCTCCCTGAGCTTAGCGGCCGCCACATGATCGATCTCTCGGAGAGAGACGATAAAGATGGTCGGACCGTAGTCAGCGGCGATGCTCACCGCCTCGGACGGGTTGTGACGGACGCGCAGTGGACCAACATCACCCAGTGATTGGAGCATCCGCTCGATCCCGTATCGCTGGAGTTCGTTACCGAGGGCGAGCACGACGCCAGATGGCGAGGCTTCTTCGGATCGGTTTTCCACCTGGGTTAACTCGGTGCTCATCCGATGCTCCTCATCCGTTGGGTGGGCCAGATAGCCAGGTCCAACGCCTGGCGCTGCTGGAGACCTGTTGGGTTGCAGTGCTCATCGATCCGAATGCCTTCCGGTGAGGGGATCATGACGCCTCCTGCCCGAACGGGCCGTGGAGGCCACCGGTGGCTTGGTGCTGGGTGGGGGTGTATCGGGTGAAGCGTTGATGGCGCTGGGCGATGATCTCGTTCGGCGGGAGCGTGCTGAGCTGATCCAGCGCCTGGCTGACAGCGTCGCCGAGGCGGGCGATGGCCTGGGTGGGATTGGCCGGAACACCACCGTCGGGTTCGGCGATGACGCCGTCGATGATCTGGAGGGTGAGCAGATCCCGAGTCTGCAGGCGGAGGGCCTGCGCGGCGGTTGGGGTGGCGGCAGGATCCTTCCACAGGATGGCGGCGCAGCCCTCGGGACTGATGACGGAGTAGATAGCGTCGGTGTGGGCCAAGACGGTGTTGGCCACCGCCAAGGCCAAGGCGCCGCCGCTGCCGCCTTCACCGGTGATGACGGTGACAATGGGGACCGGCAAGGTGGCCATGAGCCTGAGATTTTCAGCGATGGCGAAGGCCTGACCTTGCTCTTCGGCGGTGACGCCGGGGTAGGCGCCGGGGGTATCGACCAGCGTGATGATGGGCAGGCCGAGTTTGGCGGCCAGCCGCATCAGTCGGGCAGCTTTCCGATAACCGGCGGGAGTCGGCATACCGAAGTTGTGCTGTTGAAGTTCGGCGGGCGTGTGTCCCTTCTGATGGCCGATGATCATGGCAGGTCGGCCGCGGAAGAGCGCAAGGCCGCCGATGATGGCGGTGCAGTCGCCGGTGGCCCGATCACCGGTCAGCTCGGTGAAGTCGGTACACAAGGCGGCGATGTAGTCGGCGGTGGTGGGGCGCCGCAGGTCCCGTGCCTGCTGCACGGTCTGCCAGGGGTCCCGCTCGGCAAGCTGGCCCGGATCAGTGATCAGGCTGCCGGGTGTCGGCTCGAGGGGACGGGCCTGGCGGGAGGTGACCTTCAACAGCCGGGCCAGAGTGCTACGCAGTGCGCCCCGCGGGCAGATGGCATCGATGAAGCCACGCTCTTTAAGCGACTCAGCGCTTTGGAAGTTCTCCGGCAGCTTCTGGCGGATGGTCTGTTGAATGACACGAGGCCCGGCGAAGCCCAAACGGGCGCCGGGTTCGGCGATGAGGATGTCACACAGAGTGGCGTAGGAGGCGGCTACACCGCCGTAGGTGGGGTCGGTGATAATGCCAATGGTGAGAATGCCGGCCTCATCCAGCTGAGCGAGGGCTTGGCTGGTGGTGGCCATCTGCATCAGAGAGATGATGCCCTCCTGCATCCGGGCTCCTCCGGAAGCGGTTACCAACATCAGAGGAGTCCGTTGCTGGAGGGCTAGCTTTGCGGCGGCGGTGATCCGTTGGCCGACGGCCGCGCCAAGGCTGCCGCCGAGGAATCGAAAGTCCATGACCGCGGTGATGACCGGGTGGCCTTCGATCGCTCCGCGGGCGCAGACCACCGCCTCGTCCAGACCGGTTTGGTGTCGGGCGCGACGTACCCGTTCCGGATAGGGCTGGGTGTCGACGAACCCGAGAGGGTCTGGCACTTCCTCGGCGTCCGTAGTGGACAGGCCATTGAGGAGCTCATACCCGGGATCGAGAAGCTGGTTGATCCGTTCTAGAGCATTGAGGCGGTCATGATGCCCACATAACGGGCAGACCATCAGGTTACGTTCGAGGCGGGGCTGATAGAGCATCTCCCGACAGGAGGGGCATAGTCGCCACGCTACCGGCGCGTCTTTGACCGTGGTCATCGTGCACCTCCCGTCGAGTGGGAGCTGGCCAGCGTGCACAGAACACGCGGCATCTCATTAACGGCGTTGGTTAATGTTAGGCGCCGTTCAGAGGTGCGCGTGGTGGAGCGGATTCTTCGCATCCAGAACCTCTGCACCGTCCTCATCCTCTCGGTTCTCCGGTTACATGGATCGATGTACGACACGTGAGATCAGCGGTATGACACCGCCAGGCCAGGGGTAGTGTTGTCCGGAGGGCAGGACAGGTCCAATTCCAGCCCTCGGAGGATCTCCGCGCGACGACGAGATCTGTCTTGACCGGCCAGTATGACGTTCCGAAGTGAGGTGACGTGGTGCTACTACCGCCAGTATTGGACAAGCGCGAGCCGCGAATCGGTGTTGACTGGCGACGTCACTTCTGCTTGGCGGAACGCCGTCCCGAAGGTGGGTCCGGTGATGAATCCGCGCACCGCTGATAGCGGCAGTGGAACGCGAAGCTCCATTACAACCCCCGCATGTATGTTTGCCCCGCATTCCGAAAGATACCGGCCCCTGCTGACGGCGGCAACCTATGAAACGGACTGAGGGATGCAAAGTAGTTGACAGGGGCGGTGAAACAGAGGCGCGGAATCAGGTATCGGCGCAGCCGTCGGAATGCCGTCATTCGTTGAGTATGGAGAACGGCAATATCTGTTTTGGATATTTTTATAGTATGGTGTATTAAGTAAAATATATGACGTCATATTCCATTTGATGCGCTTTGATGGGCGCCTATCGAAGCCGAATGTTACTAAAAGTAACTTTAATGTATACGGAGAGTGAGATTTGTTGAGCTGAGTGAGGGGAGTGTCGCTGTGGGGTGTCAAGCCGGTGGCTCATCGGATCGTTGGTTCGTCGATGTTGTCGATGAGACGAAGAGTGGAGGTTTACTCGCGAGTAATGTATCCGATGTCACATCTGCGATTGACTTGTGATCAATGATCAGTTCTGAACGAGTGGATGGGAAAGATAGCTAGTCGGTTTCCAGGTAATGTCCAACCGATCTCAATGACGTAAATCCGCACTAAAAGTCTGATGGGAAATCTGGGTTGGGTTGGGTGCGGACTGTCGATGTGAGGATGAGGAGCTCGAGCGAGAGTGGCTGATGATCAGCCTGGTCGCCTCGTCGTCGTTATCGCAGATCAGATAGCGCGGGGCCGAGCGTCGGGAGAGAAAGACGATCTTGTTGATTTCAGTGTGTGACTTCACTGAGGGGGGACACACTCTGTGAATACGCCGTTGAGTCGTCGGTACCGCAATGACGGTTCGATACTAACAGTGAGTTATATAACATCATTCTTGCGCTCGAGCCATTAGGTTGAGAAACGTTTGATGGATCGATAGCTGGCAATGGAAGGCGTGCGGTGGATCCGCACACCTCTTGATCTGCTGCGATGTCGGATAGTCAGCTGGTGGACAGTTCATACCGCTGGTGCGCTGGGCCAGTGAAGCGGGGCAACGCGATCGGGTTGTTGATAAAGCAACCGAGGTGACAAGCAGCCTGGGTGGGGATGTCATCGCGGGCGGAGAGTCAGCCTGATACAGCCGGCAGAACCAGGCCAGGTGACGGAGTGTCTCGTACCAGCGTCGATCGTCGATGAGAGGTGCCTTAGCGTCCGGTCGGTGTCGGGTCGGGACGGTCCAGTTCCACGACCTTGGGAGAGCCTGCCTGACGGGCGTACCACACCGTGAAGCGGAGAGAGGCAGAAGCGGGAGGCGATAAGCGGGGGTGGTTGAGTCGGCCGATCGAGTGCACTGAGCGAGGGAAAGAGCTGCGGCTTTCACGGGCTTTCACGGAGGCGTACCGCGGATCGACGGGGTGACGGTGACCGGCGGCGCCGTGACCGTACCTTGCGGGAAGGCATTGGCCACGGCGCTACCGATCTGGCGGTGGCCGCCAGCAGCCCGCGGTGGAGGAATCGGCTACACATGACCCGCCTCTGCGTCGAGCCACGGGCGTGCTCGCCACGGGTGCAACCGTGGGTTATCTGTCCACTGTGGAGATCGCTTCTCGGGACGCCGCGGAACGAGGCGTCGAGGGCGCTGGAAGCCCGGGGATCAGAACGACGGCCACTGTCAGATGCATCAAGATCAAAGCGATACGGTTGGTCACCGACAACCCCACCCCGAACAGGGGTGAGGCCATGGAGACCACCAGGACCACGAGCGCGATCACGGTCCACAGACGTCGAGCGGGTCGTACAACGCGCTCCAGTGTCTCCAGTAGGGCCCAAGCGGCCAGTGAGGCGACCCCGGCGGCGGCCAGAACCCTTTCTGGCGTCAACCGGTGCAGCTCATCGGAGCCAGGCCCGTCAGGTACGACCAGGTCAACTCCGGCGAGTGGATCGAATATCAACCACACTCCGAACGCGGCCAGCGTCGCACCCACGACGACAACCACACGACGGAGCAGACGGCTCCGGTGATTGGCCATCAGGCACCTCCGCCACACATCAGCAAGGTCGGGCCGGGGACGCGGATGCTTAGCGCTTGCGCGCCACGGTCAACCCATCGGCCAGCGGAAGCATCACCACGTCGACCCGGTCGTCGGCGGCGATCCTGTCGTTGAACTCCCGAATGGCGGCGGGGTTACCGGTCACATCCGACCGCAGCACCATGCCGGCGTAGAGCGTGTTGTCGAACAGCAGCACGCCACCGGGACGGGTCCGTTTCACCAGCTCCTCGAAGTAGTTCCAGTACCCGCCCTTATCTGCGTCCACAAAGGACATATCGATGGTTTCCTCTTCGGGCAGGGAGCGCAGTGTCTCCAGGGCCGGCGCGATCCGCAATTCGATGCGGTCGGCCACCCCCGCACGCTCCCAGGCCTGCCGGGCCAGGTCGGTCCACTCGGTGCTGATGTCGCAGCACAGCAGGCGTCCGCCCTCGGGCAACGCCCGCGCGATGCACAGGGAGGAGTAGCCGGTGAATGTCCCCACCTCCACCACTGAGCGGGGAGCGATGATGCGGGTAAACATCTCCAGCAGCGCGCCCTGCTCAGGCGCCACCTGCATCCCGGCGTGGTCGCTGAACTTCTCACGGGTACGGGCGATGAGGTCCTTTTGTACCTCGTCCAGCGGAGAACCGTGATCGAGGATGTAGTCGATCAACTCGGGAGTGACAGGAACCCGCATGAGCTGATCGCGGCGGTTGGTGACAGCGGTGGTCATCGGGCGTCCTCCTTGGGGTCGCGGTCCGTTGCGGAGCGCCGTGCATCGGTGGCGGCGCGGTTTGAGGAAGCCGCAGCGGCGAAGTACGCGGCGGCCAGGTCTTTATCGGCATGGCCGAGCTCAGCGGCCCGTTGGTACTGGGCTAGCACCGCCTCGGCGACTCGAGGGACGGCGCCCGCAGCGCGTCCCGCGGACACCACCAAAGAGGCGTCTTTGGCGGCGGTTGCCACTGTCAGGGTGGGGGTGTAGCGGCCGTCGATGATGGCCTGGCCCTTCAGCCGGGCATAGGTGGTGTCCAAGCGGCCACCCTCGATCGCCTTCAAAAACATCGCCGGATCCACCCCGAGGGCCTCGGTGAGAGCCATGGCCTCGGCCACAGCCAGGGTGGAAGCCAAGATCCAGCTGGTGATGGCCAACTTGAGGCGGCTCGCCTCAGTGCCCTCGCCCAGCCAGAGAGTCTGGAAACCAATGGCGTCGAATATCGGTGTCACTCGGGGCGCTGCGGCCGGGGGACCTGAGGCGATGATGCCGAGGCGGCCCTCCTCCGCACTGTTCGGCGTACCCAACACTGGAGCGTCCACAAAGGACACGCGGTGGGTATCGGCCAGCGCGCGTAATTCGTCGGCGTCCACCCCGACGGTGCCGCATTGGATCCACACCGCGTCGGGTGCGAGCAGCTCCAGGAGCGCGCCGTCGGTGCCCACCGTGCGTAACGTTGCCGGACCGTCCAACAGCATCGTGATCAGGATGTCCGCGTCTTTGACGGCCTGCTGTGGCTCATCACAGACCACCGCGCCGGCCGAGGCCAACGCCTGCGCCTTGGCTCGGCTGCGGTTCCACACCCGCACGGGCATGCCTTCACGCAGCAGACAGCGCGCAATCCCGCTCCCCATCAACCCGGTGCCCAGCAGGGCCACGTTGGGGCGAGCGTCACTCATCGTCTCCTCCAAGGTCGTGGTGTCAGTGGGCGGCGACTACGGGGGTGACCTGGGCAAGACCCTCGGCCACCTCGGCGACCAGCTCCCATACGGCCGGGTCCTCGGGGTGGGGGAGGCTCACAATCGCGTGCTCGAATCCGAGCTCAGAGAGTGCGGCCAGACGCTCAACCGCCTGCGCCGGCGTACAGGTGCCGTCGCCACCCCGCCGGGATAGCGCCAGAACGCCGTAGCTGGTCTTTTCAATCTCGCTGTAGGGACGCCCCACCCGCTCGCAGTGCTCACGCAGCACCTCAAGCTTGTGACGGAGCTGGTCGGTTCCGAATTTCTCGAACAGGTTGCAGGCGTCGGCGTACCGGGCCACGAGCGACAGCGTGCGCCGTTCCCCACCACCGCCGATCAGAATGCGGGGCCGCGGGGTGCTCAAAGGCGGCGGCATGTTGACCGGCCCACGCAGCTGGTAGTGCCGACCTTGATGCGGGGCCCCGGAGGAACGCCACATCGTATCGGCGATCTGTAAGGTCTCCTCCAACCGTTCGAACCGTTCCCGCAACGGCGGGAAGGGGATCCCGAACGCGTCGTGCTCCTCGGCGTACCAGGCTGCTCCGATCCCCAGGTACGCGCGCCCACCCGAGAGCACGTCAACGGTGGTGACCTGCTTGATCAGTACGCCCGGATGCCGGTAGGTGACGCCAGTAACTAAGGTCCCCAGACGCAGCCGCTCACTGTGCGCGGCGGCGAACCCTAGCAGTGTGTAGGACTCCGGCAGCGGCTCGTGGGGGTCCCCGATTAGGGGATTCTGGAGAAAATGGTCCTGAAACCACAAGCTGTACACGCCGGCCTGCTCGGCCTCATAGATGATCCGGGCCAGGATGGGCCGGATAGCCGCAACGCCACCCGGCCAGGTGAAACGGACCACTGCCAGACCCAGGTGCACGGGATGTCCTCCTCGTGGTCGGATGAGGTCGGCTGACACGTCCGGCGCTCGGAGGGCCGGACCGGGCTTTAGGAAGCGGTGGGAAACGCCGCCTTGCGGGGCGCCTGCAGCAGGGGACGGAAATCGGCCACGTGCTCCCGAGCCCAGGTCGCGAAGTCGCGCATGCCTGGATACAGTGCGCGGCAGGCCTCGAGGTCTCCTGGCTGATTGCTCAAGTAGTTCTGGATGAACTGGAACATCTCAGCCAACGGCCGCGCACCAGGGACCGGCAGCTGGGCGTACTCCTCCCGCGACATCGGCTCGTAGACCACAGGTACGCCGAGCAGCTCGGTCAGGATGCGGGTGTACTCCGAGGGGGTCTGGCGGTCGCCCACCGCGCGTACCGTGGCTCCGTGCATCCGCTCCCCGGCGTCGAGCATCGCGAGCACGAGGCCACCCAAGTCGGCCGCCGCCACCGTCGGGAGCGGGACATCCAGGTAGGGCAGGTGACATACCAAAGAGCCGTCCGGGCGACGCCGCAGCCGGCGGGTCGGCCAGGTCTCGTAGTACATGGAGGGGTGCAGGAACGAGGCGGGTGCCCCTTCGGCGCGTAACTCACTCTCCAGGCGGGCCTTGCTGTCGTAGTGAGGGACGTCCAGGGTGCCACCGCTGCGACGCCGCACCTCGGGCAGACTGCTGTAGACGATGTGGCCGACCCCCTCCGCCAACGCCGCGTCAACCGCGGCGCGGCCGTGCCGGTACTCGGTTTCCGCGCCGTTGCTCCAGTACTCCGTCAGCAGGAACATCGCCGCGGCACCGCGTGCCGCGCGGCGCAGGCTCTCTGGATCCCCGAGATCTCCACGTACCACCTCCGCGCCTAGACGCACCAGCGCCGTGGCACGTAAGGAACCGGGGTCCCGGGTGAGCGCGCGTACCGCCCACCGGCCACTGGCCAGCAGGTGGCGCGCCACGCTTCCGCCCTGATGTCCGGTGGCCCCCACGACCAGGACCAGCGGTTTGTCGGTCATTGAGCTGTCCTTTCCGACGTCATCTGATCGACCAGCGAGGTGTCATGGGTGGCCGAGACGAACCGGGGGTCACGCATCACCGCATCGAGGAAGTCCAGCGTGGTGGCCACACCTGGCCCGGACACGGTGAATTCACTGAGGGCGCGTCGCATGCGCACTATCGCGCGGGGCCGGTCCGGCGCCCAGACCACCACTTTGGCCAGCAGCGGGTCGTAGGTCGCCGGAATCTCGTAGCCGGGGAAGGCGTGGCTGTCGACGCGGACGAACGGTCCGGCCGGGGGCCAGTATTCGGTTAACCGACCGGGGGTGGGGATGAAGCCACGCTGGGGATCCTCAGCGTTGACGCGGCACTCAATGGCCGCCCCCTGCAGCGTGATCTCCGGTTGCCGTAGCGACAGTGGCTGGCCGGCGGCGATCCTCAGCTGCTCGGCCACCAGGTCCACTCCGGTGACCATCTCGGTGACCGGATGCTCGACCTGAATCCGACAGTTGACCTCCATGAAGTAGTGCCGGCCCTGGTCGTCGACCAGGAACTCGAAGGTCGCCGCCCCCACATACTCGGCTGCGAGCGCGCCACAAACCGCATCCTCACCCATGCGCTCGATCAACGCGGGGTTCAGACCCGGGGGTGGGGTCTCCTCGACGAGTTTTTGGCGTCGACGCTGCACCGAGCAGTCGCGGGCACCGAGCCAGACCGCGTTGCCGTACCGGTCACACAGCACCTGGATCTCCACATGCCGGGCCGTTGGTAGGTAGCGCTCCAGGTAGACCCGACTGTCCCCGAAAAGTGCCAGCGCGTTGGCTTGGGTCTGTTGGAAGATCCGCTGCAGATCGGCTGGGTCGGTGATCACCGACATGCCGCGTCCGCCACCACCGGCAACCGCCTTCACGATGACCGGGTACCCGATCTCGGAAGCGATCCGTTCGGCTTCGGTGACGTCCGAGACCGGTTCGGTGGTGCCGGGAAGCAGCGGGAGTCCAACCTTGGACATCAGGGCGCGCGCGGTGGACTTGTCTCCGAGTCGGGCCAGCACCTTCGCGGGGGGACCGATGAACAGCAGGCCTTCGGCTTCGCATACCTCGGCGAAATCGGGATCCTCGGACAGGAAGCCGTAGCCGGGATGGATGGCCTGGGCCCCACTGTGGCGGGCGGCCTCCACGATGGCCGGGATGCTCAGGTAGCTGTTGCGGGCCGGAGCTGGGCCGATAGCCACGCGGTCATCAGCGAGCCGGACGGCGAGGGAGTCCCGATCGACGGTGGAGTACACCGCCACCGAGCGCAGGCCCAGCTCCCGGCAGGCACGTATCACCCGCAGCGCGATCTCGCCCCGGTTGGCGATCAGGACGGTGTCGAAACCAAAGGGGTCGCCACGGTTACTCACCCTCGGCCTCCAGTGGGGCCAGAGCGAACAGTGGCTGCCCGTACTCCACGGATTGTCCGTTCTCGACCAGGACCTCCACGATCCTGGCGTGTATGTCGGCCTCCACCGGCACCATGAGTTTCATCGCCTCGAGGATGGCCACCTGCTGACCGGGAACCACCAGGTCACCGGGCTCCACGAACGGTTTGGCGCCCGGTTCTGGAGCCCGGTAGAAGACCCCCACCATGGAGGCGGTCAGGTAGCGGGTGGTCTCCGTGGTGTCGGTCGACTCTGCGGCGGCGAGGGCCGGTGGCTGCGTACCTGAGGCGATCGAGGCGCTGCCCGGAGCCACCGGACCGGGCATCGTGAGCCCGGAGTCGGCGGTTCCACCAACGGGCCATTCCAGTTCAACCGCCACGTCACCGGCCCGCACTCTGATCACCTGGGGAGGCAGGGGTACGGAGGACAACAGTCGGGTGGTGCTGGCACGGACCACGTCCAGCAGCTCCCCGACGGCACCGGCCCCACCGGTGGTTCCTCCACCGGTCGACACGACACCGGCTGGTTCGGTCATGACGCCTCCCGTTTGATGTGCCTGGGGTGCCGCAAAGCGGTGTGGTGGAGCGCGATCTCGTGCTCCATCCACGGCATCTGCTGCTGCCCGGCTCTCGGGCCAAGACGGCCGTTGAGGTGGAACAAGGAGTGGGTGCGGTCGTGGGATCCGCGTAGCGGGCTGATCCTCAAAGCGCGTTCAGGGCTGGGTCGGCAGCGCACCTGCCGACACGATGGGCATCGTCGCCACGCCACTGGAGCCTCCTTAAGCGTGGTCAGCCCGCATTGCCTGCTAGGTGAGAGTTGACCAAGGTGAGCAGGTCACGCGGCGTCTTCAGGTCATTGATGACGCCGTCAGGGAACGTGATGCCGGTTTCGCGCTCGATCCGGCTCGCCGTCTCCAGCAACGCCAGGGAGTCATAGGACAGCTCCTCGAAGGTGAGGTCGAGGATCGGGCCGTCCAGACTGACGCCTTCGGCTTCCCCAGCAGCGGCGCGCATCACGCGACGCAGGTCATCCACAGTGAACTCAGCCATCGCTCGCTCCTTTCGGCTGAAGGGGTTGGATGAGGTCATGCGTGGCGACGGACGACCATCGCGGCGTTAAATCCGCCGTGGCCACGAGCCACGATCAGCACGGTGTCGATCTGCCCGCTGCGGGCCGTCCCGGTGACGAGATCGAGGCGGTAGTCCGCGGCCGGTGACACATGGATCGTCGGGGGGATCACACGGTGATGAATGGCCAGTAAGGCGGCGGCCAGGTCCAACGCCGCGGCGGCGGAATACAGCCGGCCGGTCATGGTCTTAGGAACGGTCACCGGAACCCCGGCCTCGCCGAACACCGCGCACAGCGCGTCCGCCTCGATCCGGTCCCGCTCCCGGTCACCGGCGCCGTCGGCGAAGACCACATCGATGTCGGCCGGTCCGACTTCGGCGTCGGCCAACGCCAGCTCGATGGCGCGACGCAGGGCCGGTGGGCGTCCGGAGCGAGGGGAGGGGTCGAAGGTCGCTGCGTATCCGGCGATCTCACCGTAACCGGCCACTCCCCGCTCTCGGGCGCGGGCCGCGTCCTCCAGCACCAGGATCGCGGCGCCTTCACCAGGGACATATCCCGTGGCGCGGGCGTCGAAGGGCAGGTACGCGCGGTCAGGTTCGGTGACGGTGCTCAGCCGGCCGCATGGCAGCTGCGCCACCAGCCCCCATGGGCACAGAGAGGAGTCGGCGGCGCCGGTGACGATCACGGGGATACCTCGGCGGATGTGGCGTCGCGCGTGCCCGACCGCGTCCAGGCCACCCGCGCCGTCGGTGACCAGGACACCGCTGGGGCCGCGCATACCGTGCCGGATGGAGATCTGCCCGGTGTTGACCGCGTAAAACCAGGCGAAGGACTGGTACGCGCTGACGTACTGCCCACCCCGAGCCCAGAGGTTCTCCAGCTCCCGCTGACCGAACTCGAAGCCGCCGCAGGAGCTGGCCGTCACCACACCCATGCCGAACTCGGGTTGTTCGGCGGGGTTCAACTTGGCGTCGGCCAGCGCCCAGTCCGAGGCGACGAGGGCCAACCGGGTCATGTGGTCGGTCTGGGGAAGCAACCGGCTGGGCAGGTAGCGCGCGGGATCGAAGTTGCGGACCTCCCCAGCGAGCTGGACCGGGTACTGGCTGGGATCGAAGCGGCTGATCCGTGCGATGCCGTTGACGCCTGCGACGGTGGCACGCCAGTATTCGTCGGTCCCTAACCCATTGGGAGCCGCGATCCCGATTCCGGTTACGACTGCGGTGGGGGTCATGACAGGGCCTTCGCTTCCGGATCGGCCAGCACAATGGCGCTTTGGAAACCACCGAACCCGCTACCGACGCTGAGGACGACGTCCACCTGCTGCTCACGAGCGGTCAGCGGGACGTAGTCCAGGTCGCATTCGGGATCGGCCTCGTGCAGGTTGGCCGTCGGCGGCACCACGTTGTGCTCGATGGCCAGAGCCGAAGCGGCGACCTCGATCGCGCCGATGGCGCCCAACGAATGGCCGATCATCGACTTGATGGAGCTGACGGGGACCTGATACGCGTGCTGACCGAGACTGCGTTTGAAAGCCGCGGTCTCATGACGGTCGTTCTGTTTGGTGCCCGAACCGTGAGCGTTGATGTAGTCCACATCGGTGGGCGCCAGGCGGGCCTCATCCAGCGCGACCCTGATCGCCTCGGCCATCTCGCGCCCGTCCGGCCGCAGGCCGGTCATGTGGTAGGCGTTACAGCGGGAGGCGAACCCTACGATCTCGGCGTAGATGTGGGCGCCTCGGCGGCGGGCGCGTTCCAGGTCCTCAAGGACCAGCATGGCGGCTCCCTCACCGAGCACGAATCCGTCCCGGGTGCGGTCGAACGGGCGGGAGGCGTGCTCGGGGTCGTCGTTACGGGGAGAGGTGGCTTTGATGGCGTCGAAGCACGCGACTGTGATCGGTGAGATCGGCGCATCGGTGGCGCCGGCGATCATCACATCGACCGTTCCCTCCCGGAGCAGATCGCAGGCGTACCCGATGGCGTCCAAACCCGAGGTGCAGCCCGCCGAGACCACCGCGGCCGGCCCTTCCGCACCGACCAGCCACGCCACCTCAGCGGCGAAGGAGCCGGGAACGAAGTAGTCGTACAGGTGCGGGGAGGCGTACCGGTGATCGACCAACCAGTCGCGTCCGCTGTCGCTGACGACGTTGTATTCCTGGTCCAGGCTCATGGTCGCTCCGACCGCGCTGCCGACACTCACTCCAACCCGCTCCGGTGGCAGCTCGCCGGGAGACAGCCCGGCGTCCGCCAGGCACTGCCGAGCGGCCACGACACCGAACTGGACGGCCCGGTCCATGCGCCGGATCTCCTGAGCGCTGAGGCCTTCGGCCACGGGATCGAAGTCGCACTCGGCCGCGATCTGGGACCGGAATGGGGTGGCGTCGAACAGTGAGATGCGGCGCGTGGCGGTGGTGCCCGAGGTGAGCAGTTCCCAAAACGCCTTGGTGCCGAGGCCACCCGGTGCCAGCACACCGATCCCGGTGATGGCGATCCGCCGTCTCACACGACCTCCCTGTGATGCGCAGTGGTCCGGGCACCCCGACGGGTGCCGTGAAGTCCCTGGGTAAGGAGGCTGAGGCGGCGGCCTCAAACGACACTCAAGCCTGCTTGGAGCGGAAAGGTCCGCTTCCTCGAAACAGGCTAAGTTTCTGAGGTTTCGGCGACTTGCCGCGTCGCGAGCTGGCTCGTCGGGCGGCTCGGGGCAGTACGCACAACGCTGTCCTGGACAAAAGACATAAGGAGAAGGGGGCGGTGTTTGAATACAACAACACGACGTCGCGGCTCACGTGGAGGCCGCGACGTCGTGCGAAGACGTAGAAGTATGCAGAGTATGTGCAGGTCGCAGCGGATCCGCTCGATGACGCTGTCAGCTGACGTCCCGGATCCGGGAGTCAGTGCTTTGGTAACGGATCCAGTGGTCGGCGTAGAGGCGGACTAGCTCGTGAACCTCGTAGCGGGGTTCGGCTTCGTTATTGCTCCGGACGCTGATCAGGGAGTGCTCCAGAAGCCGGTTGAGGAGGGCGTGGTCGCCGCCGGAGGTGAACAGGCCCGAGAAGTGAGCGACCCGGCTAGCCGGGAGACCGGAGCCGGGCCACTGCCGAAGTAGCCGGCAGGCTCGTTCGATGTCAGCGCCGAGTTCTTCGAAGGCGGAGGCCATACTCTCCTCCACCGATAGATCCGCCACTCGCAGTTCGGCGATCCGGCGTTCTTGAGGAGTCAAACGCGCCCGAAGAGCACTCAGCGTCCGGTCATGGGAGCGTGCTACCCGTACCCCGGCGATCCGCAACGCCAGAGGGAGCCCACCGCACAGGCTGACGGTGGCTTCCGCTTCGGCGCGTTCTTCCCACACCCGCCGCGGACCGATGATCGCAGCGAGCATGGCCAAGCCATCGGAGGGGGACAGCGGTTCCAACGTCACCAGATGGCTGCCTGCCAGCCCGTACAACGGCAGCCGGCTGGTCACGATGACACCACTGCCACCGCAGCCCGGCAGGAACGGTAACGCCTGCATCGCCGAGGTGGCGTCATCGATGACCACCAAGACACGTCGGCTGGCGTACCAAGACCTCAGTAGTGCACTGCGCCCTTCCAGGCCGTCGGGGATCTGGTCGGAAGCGATCCCCACAGAGCGGAGCAGATCACCCAACAAAATCCTGGGGTCCGCAGGGCGGTGCTTTGAGTCCCTCAAGGGGATGTAGAGCTGTCCGTCGGGGTAGGAGTCCTTGATGCGGTGGGCGAGGTGAACGGCCAAGGCTGACTTACCGACCCCCGGCATGCCTGTGAGCATCAGAATCGGGGGCGTCGAGGTGACAGCGCGAGGCGACAGTACCTTCTGGAACTCATCGAGGAGGTTTTGGCGCGCGGTGAAATCGGGGATGTCCGGCGGAAGTTGGGCGGGCGGACCGCTGGCTGTGCCTTTGGGAGGATCCCCGTAGGCCACCGACGTGTCGAGCTCCAAAGCCGGGTCACGGGTCAACACCAGGGTCTGGAGCTTGCGGAGCGCCGGTGAGGGCTCTAGGCCGAGTTCGTTGACGAGCGAGTTGTGCAGACGCTGGTAGACCGCCAGCGCTTCCCCGGTGCGTCCCGACCGGTATAGGGCGACCATCAACCGCGCGGACAGGTTCTCCCGAAGGGGGTAGCGGGCAGTGGCTTCCAACAGCTCGCCGATGACCTCGGAGTGGCGGCCAAGCTGCAGCCTGGCGTCGGCGTACAGCTCACGGGCGGACAGCCACTGCTCCTCTAGGTAGGCGGCGTGTGCCCGAAGCCGACGACCAGCGACCACATCTACTAAAGGGGGGCCCTGCCATAGGGATAGTGCTTGCTGAAGGAGGCGGGCGGCTTTGTCTGGGATCCCTTCGGTCAGGCTGGCGCGCCCCTGCTGGACAAGCTCCTCGAAATTCCATAGGTCAATGCTCGCTGGCGGTGTCTGTAGGACATATCCCCGTGGGCGAGTGAGGATGACGTCAGGCTGGCCGGCTTCTGCGAAAGCCTTTCTCAGTTGATAGATGTACGTTTGAAGAGTAGTGGCGACACTTCTCGGAGGCGACTCTTCCCACAGCTCGTCGATCAGGGCATCATTCGTGACCAGCCGGTTGTGATTTAAGACGAGCAACGCCAGAACAGAGCGTAACTTCGGGGCGGTAATCCCTAGCTCTTTCTCTTCGACGAAGACGCGCAGCGGGCCCAAGATTCGAAACTCCATAGATACCCCCGTTGCAGAGTTCCCCCGCGAAGGAAAACATACAGGGCACCCCATGGCAGAGCAACCCCTAAGATGATCCAAGAAGGAAATGCATTCCCAAATCTGTCCTACGGACAAAACGAACATTGCCTCATAACTTGGGATTAGACCGGTAATTCAGCTGTTTAGGGGTATCAAAACGTGTCGTAATAGAACTATTCGGACTGAAATACGGGTCGTTTCTGGGTGTCGGCAATTCGTGATGAGGTGCGGGATGGGGTCCGTGGGGACATGTGCGAATGCGCTGATGACCAGCGCTTTTAGTGGCTCTGATCGGCGTTCCTGGGATTTGTGACTGGGTGGTGCTGCGTCGTTTGCGTCCAGGGGTGCGGCCGATATTCGGGATCTAAAACCGAGCGTGTCATCGATGGCTGGCTATGTGTTACGCGGTGTCAGGTTCCGGTCAGTGGATATTTTTGAAAAAACCTCGCATTACTTCTCGAGTTGACTGGTGTGAAGTGTTTCACGCCATGAAGATGGGGGGAGGACTGACATCCTCCCCCCATCCATTCCTCATGGCGATGTGATCATGAAGCTATCGAGATGATCATTTGCTCTCTAGGTCATCTACTCCCTATTGGCTTGAGTATGGCGAGTGAGTCGACGTCGCCGGGGCGAGAGCCACGTCGGATCGACACTCAACTGCGATCGATCATCTGAAGCAGATGCTCTGGATAGCGATCGCCCACCGCCCCAGCAGCGAATATCTCGGACAGCCGGGATAGGTCATTGTCGGAAATCTTGAGATCAACCGCAGCGGCGTTCTCCGCGACGTGGGTGCGGCGCTTGCTCCCCGGGATCGGCACAATGTCGTTGCCTTGAGCCAACACCCAGGCCAAGGCGACCTGGGCAGGGGTGACACCGCGTTCGGAGGCCACCTGCGCCAGCGCCTCCACCAAGGCGGCGTTGCGCGACAGGTTCTCGCCCTGCAGTCGAGGGTCTCCCCGACGCCAGTCGCCCTCGTGAAGGGAGTTCACCAGCGTGACCCCACTGGCCAGTACACCGCTGCCGAGCGGCCGATAGGCCACCAGGCTGATCCCCAGCTCCCGCAGTGTCGGCAGGATCTCGGCCTCCACATGCCGTTCCCACAACGAGTACTCCGTCTGCAACGCGGTCACCGGGTGGACCGCGTGGGCACGCCGAATACTGCGCGGGGAGGCCTCGCACAGCCCGATAGCGCGGATCTTGCCTGCTTTCACCAGCTCCGCCATGGCACCCACCGTCTCCTCGATGGGGACCGCGGGATCGATCCGCGCCAGGTAATACAGGTCGAGATACTCCACGCCGAGCCGACGCAGCGACTCGTCCACGGCGCTGGTGACGTACTCGGGGCTGCCGTCGACATATGGGCCGTCAGGGCCGAACCGCAGGCCGGTCTTGCTGGCGATCACCGCTGCTTCCCGCCGCCCACGCAGGGCACGCCCCAGAATCTGCTCAGAGGTTCCGGGGCCGTAGAAGTCAGCGGTGTCGAAGAAGGTGATGCCCAGGTCGAGCGCGTGGTGGATCGTGGCTACCGCCTCATCCTCGTCGACAGGCCCATATGAACCGGCCATGCCCATGCAGCCCACACCGATCGCGGAAACTGCCGGACCGGTGGCGCCTAGTTTGCGTATCTGCATCTTCACCCTCTCTGTGCGAACACCGGCCGGTTGACCGGCAACCGTCAGCTATCCAGAACCGCCACCGCCCTGGCCCATCCAGCGCCGGCCCGGGCGATCTTCACGGGGAGACAGATGACCGTGAACCCGGTGGGCGCCGGGAGCGCGGACAAATTGGCCAGACGTTCGATCTGACAGAACTCCCGGCTGCGTCCGAGGACATGCGCCGGCCACAACACGGCGCGGTCCCCGGTACGGCGGTACTCGGAGATGATGTGGGTGAACGGCGCATCCAGGCTGAACGCGTCCGTCCCGATCACGCGTACCCCTTGATCGAGCAGGAACGCGGTGGCCGACTTATCCAGACCGACGAATTCCGTGAAGTATCGCTGGGTGCCCAACCACCGGTCGGCGCCGGTGTGGAGCAGGACGATCTCACCCGGGCTCAAGGTGTGGCCGATAGCGCGGAGTCGCTCCTGAAGCACCTCGGCGTCGACGGTTCCAGGCGGCGCGGACCGCAGATCCAGCAGCACCCCGCGGCCGATGAACCACTCCAGCGGGAGCTGGTCAACGGTGCGGGGCGGACCATCCGGCCCTCGGGAGCCGTAGTGGGCCGGCGCATCCACGTGCGTCCCGGTGTGCGCGGACAGGGTCAGGAAATCGTTGTTGAGGAACTCCCCATCCGGGAACTCGTCCGGTGACAGCTCCATACCGAAGTGCGTGCGCATCTCGCTAGCGCAGTGCTCGGCGCCTTGGCGAGGGGTCATGATCTCGTGGCTGACCGGGTCGGGTTCCCAGTAGTCGGCGTCGACCGGTGAGGACAGATCGATGATTCTCGACGCGAGCAGAGGGAGCGGGGACAACGGGTCGGGCGCCGAGCGCGGGGAGGCGATCGGCGTCGACAGATCAGCCTTCGTCATTGGAAGTACTCCGTGGCGACGCGGACCGGTCGTCCGTACGCGATTTGCTGCAGGATCTTGGCGTACAGCGGGGTGTAGGCCAGCAGCTTGGCCACCACTGGGCGGATCGCGGTTCCCAGCCGACCGCTGCTGGAGAGCATCGCCTTGGCCTGGCGGATCTGCAGCGTCATCACTCGGTCGATGTCGGGGCGACGTACCCGGGGGTACTCCTCCAACGCGGAGGCGGAGGTCAGCCCGGCCCGGACCGCCCGGACCAGCATCGGGTGCACGATCACCGCGTCCTGGATGGCCAAGTTGATCCCCTGCGCCCCGATCGGAGCGTGAGTGTGGGCACAGTCACCGATGAGCACCAGCCCGTCCCGCACCCATTCCCGTGCGTACCCCCCGAATACGTCGAGGAGAGACAGGTCGCCTATGCCGGTGATCTGTTCCTCGATAGCGTCGGCGTACTCCGGCACGGCCGGCAGGATCTGCCGCTTGACCGCGTCGAAACCCTGCTGAGCGATCTCGCGGTACCGGCCATGAGGGAGGGTCCACCCGATCTGCACCCGCTCCGGGTAGGAGTCGAAGATCAAAACGGGGTTGCCGTTGGCGCGGACCACTCGCACGTCGTGACTGGACCGCCCCGGCTGACGGATCTTGAACCAGAGCACGTCATGCTCGAAGACGTCCATGCGATCGAACTCGATACCCGCCAACCGGCGTACCTTGGAGTACCGGCCGTCGGCGGCTACCACCCACGACGCGCGTACGGTTACCTGGTTTTCCCCGCTGCCCGCGGTCACCCCCGTGACCCTCTTGCCTTCGGTGAGCAGCGTCGAGACCGAACGGCCTGGCAAGTAGGTGAAGGTGGCTTCCTTCTCGCACGCCGCCAGCAGCTCCTCCAGGATGTGCCGCTGCGGGATGCTCAACAGGAAGTCGAAGGGTTTAGGCAGCTGGGCGTAGTCGATGTTCATCAACACACGGCCGTGTTCGATGAGTTGGAAACGGCCGAGCGGGTACCCGCCGCGTGCGCGCGCCGGGCCCAGGATCCCTAATTCGTCCAGCAGCGTCATGGCGCCCGGTTGGAGGATCTCCCCGCGGTAGTCACGCTCGAAAGTGCGACTGCGCTCCACCACCGCGACCCGGATGCCGGAACGGGCCAGCAGCAGCGCCAGCGTCATACCACCGGGGCCGCCGCCAACCACACAAACATCCACCTCGTAGGTGTCCACTGACTCGTCCTTTCTCTGGTGGCTGTTTTCGGTGGGCGACGCCCTCAGGCCCGCAGCCCCAAGCCGCCGTCGGCCAACACCACCTGTCCGTGGATCCAGTCGGTGGCCGGTCCACACAGCCACACCACGGCGTTGGCGACATCGTCAGGGCGGCTCAAATGTCCGGCGGGGGTACGCGCGGCCAGCATGGTCATCAGGTCACGCATGTGACCGCGACGCGGGTCATCGTCTTTGTCCAACATGGCGGTGGCCACCGCGTTGACGCTGATGCCGCGGGGCGCGAACTCCACCGCCAGGTACCTGACCAGGGCCTCCAGCGCGGCCTTGGCCACGCCGGGCGCCACATACCCTGGGACCACCTCGGAGGCGCCGTTTCCGGAGATGGCGATGATCCGGCCCCCGCCCTCCATCAATTTCGCCAGCTGCGGGGCGCCGACCAGCAGCGGGTTGAGCGCCAACGCCTGCTCGGCGTAGAAGACGTCCAAGTCGACGTTGGCCGCCTCCATAGGGCGGAATGTGGCCGCGTTGTGGATGAAGATGTCCAGGCGTCCGTGCTGCTGGGCCACCGTGTCCAGCAGGGAACGCACCTCATCGGGAGAGGAGACATCGGCACGGATCGCTGTGGCCGTGCCCGCGGTGTCAGCCACCTCCTCGACTACCTGCTGAGCGGCCGTCTCGTTGCGCTGATAGTTCACCAGGACATGGGCGCCGGAGCGGCACAACCGGTGGACGATCGCCCGGCCCAGGCCGCGAGAGCCACCGGTCACCAGCGCGACTCGGCCCGAAAGGTTCGGCTCCTGGATGTGAGGGGTCGGGGTGGGGGTTGGGGATGACATGGGGGACCTCCTCAAGGTAGGCCGCCGTTGACGATGAGGGTCTGACCGGTCACCGGTGCCTTCAGACCGGCGAACAGCGCCACGGCGTCGGCGACCTCGTCGGGCGAGTTGGCGACCACGCCCGGGGGCAGCGGCAGGGCAGGCGCGTCCGGGGGTTGGATCGGGCCGGGCGCGACCAGGTTGACGGTGACGCGCTGTTCAGCCAGGTCCCGGGACAACGCCAGCGCTAAGCCGGTCAGCCCGGCCTTGGCGGCACACAGGTGCGCCGCCCCTGGCCGGCCTCGTAGACCAGCCAACGAGCTGAGCAACACCACCCGGGCGCCTTCGGCTCGAGCCAGCAGCGGCAGCAGGGTCCGTACCAACCCGTACGGCACGACCAGATCCGCCTCGACCACCTGTCGAAACTCCTCGATCGACAGGTCGTCGATCTGTCGCGGGCGTCCGTCGAAGCCGGTGACGCAGTTGATAAGGACATCCAGCCGCTCCACCCCTGCGTCCGTCAGGGAGCGGTTGAGTCGCTCCAACCCGGCGGGGTCGGTCAGGTCCGCGGTGACGGGGACGGTGGCGACGCCGTACTTGTCGGCCAGAGCCTCCGCCGTCGCCGTGACCACCTCATGGCGGCGACCGGTGTGAAGAACCAGATTCATACCTCGGGCAGCCAGGGCGCTGGCGACGGCGGCGCCCACCTTTCCGGTCGCACCCGCCACCAGCGCCCAACCGCCCGCGAGGCTCACCGTGTTCCGCGCGGGCGCTTCGCTCATCCCTCGACCTCGACCTCTTGCACCGTCGCGTAGAGCGCGGGGTCAGCGGTGGCGACCTTCGCCAGCTCCTGAATGTGAACCTGGAACTGGTCACTGCGGACCGCCCGCATGTGGTGTTCGGGGGACTCCCACTCGGCGATGTTGACGTAGACCTTGGGATCCCGCAGGGAACGGACCAGGCGGTGCCGGATGAAGCCCGGCTGCTGACGCATGAACAGAGAGCTGGCGGCGAAGACGCGCTCGAACTCCTCGCCGTCGACATGCAGCGTGAACCGGTTCAGCAGTGTGACCATCGTGGATCCTCCTTGCTGGGTGGAGCCGGAAGCGGTGTTGTCCTGGGTCAGGGATTCACGCAGAACGCGGCGCAGTACCTTGCCGGCGCCGGAGCGGGGGATGATCGGCACTACTGTCACCGCGTCCAACCGCTGGTAGTAGGGCACGCGCGAGTTGACGTACTCGGCGAGCTCCTGGGGAGACGGTGGAGGCACCTCCGGCCGGAGGACGACGAAACCGTGTCCAACCGAACCGTGGACCCCCGCGGGGGTATCCACCACCGCGCATTCACTCACGGCGGGGTGGCTGGCGAGCACGAGCTCGATCTCGGCCGGTGACACCAGCCAGTTGTCGTACTTGTAGACGTCCTTGATGCGGTCCACGAGGTACAGTCGGCCGTCCTGGTCCAGGTAACCGACGTCCCCTGTGGACAGCCATCCGTCGGCGTCCACCGCCGGAACAGGCTTATCGGGATGCTCGGGGTCCAGGTAACCGGCCATCACCTGCGGGCCCCGGACCTGGACCTCGCCTTTGACCCCGGGATCCAGAGGTACGCGGGTTTCAATGTCCACAATCCGGCACTCGGTCTGCGGTACGACGCCACCGACGCTGCCAGGATGCGGGTCATCGGGGGAGTCAGAGTGGGTCAGCGGTGACGTCTCCGCCAAGCCGTAGCCCTGGATGACGGGCACCCCGAGTTGGGCTGACAAGGTCCGCGCCGCCTCGGGGGCCAACGCCGAGCCGCCCGACAGCACCACGCGTACCGTGCGGGGCTTGATGTCGGCCAAACGAGGATCCTCGGCCAGCCGAGCCAGGCGTACCGGCAGTGAGTAGTAGTGCGTCACGCCGTGCCGGTCCGCCTCAGCGAACGCGGCCACCGGGTCCGGGTCAGGACACAGAACCTGGGTAGCGCCGGCGAACACCGCCGAGGTCAGGTGCATCGGATGGTAGGTCGGCAGGTGGTTGAGGGTCACCGACTCGGAGGTGAGGTCATGGGCCTCGGCCATCTGCCAGGCGTTCACGGTCAAGTTGCCGTGGGTGAGCAGAACCGCTTTAGGCAGCCCGGTGGTGCCGCTGGTGAACTGGACACAGGCGATCGTGTCCTGGGGATCACCGTTAGCGCCCGCCGGTGGCCCTCCCCGGCCTCCGGAGCCGCCGTCGAGCACCATGTCGGGCAGGCTCGGCAGGTCAGCGGCAGGATGCCGGTCGGCGGTCAGCGGTGCTACGCCCAGCAGGTCGGGTAACCGGTCACGGATCAGGGAGACCCGCGAGGCCACCAGGGGGATACCCAACACCAGATTGGCGCGGCAAGTCGACAACACGTGATACAGCGGTTCTTCCGGCAGCAGTGGGATCACCGGCGCGATCCGGTACCCGGCACGACTGACCGCGAAGTAGGCGATCGCGAATTCAGGCTCTAAAGAGGAGCCGATCGCGACGGTGGCGGATCGGGGCCCCAGCAGTTGACGCAACGCCGCGGCTACCCGACTGACCTGGGTGTCCAGCTCCGCGAACGTGATCCTGGTGCCGGGCGCCACGATCGCGGGGGTGTCCGGCCAACGGCGGGCAGCCACCTTCACCAGGTCATCGAGCCGGCCGGTGGGGGGATCGAAGCGGAGCGGGCGATCAGGCAGGGCAGCCATCACCGTTGCGCCTCCGCGTACTTGGTCTCCGCGTACTCCTTGGCCAGGCCGAGCGTGGCCAGGCTGTTGCGGCTGAGGGCGTTGCGGACGAAGTCCTTGGCCTGCTCCACGGTGGCGTCCGCACCCAATACCGCGGTGACGTTGTCGGGGTTGATCCGCACGGTGTGTGTGGAGGTGGCGGTCAGCCCGTCATCGGTCGTGGTCAGAGTCCACACGCCGGTGTGGATCGCCATCAGCTTCGGGACGACGATCTGCTTGTAGACGATCCGGTTGGTCGGGAAGCAGACCCGCACCGATTTCGTGGTGTGAACCGACCCGTCCGCGGTGCGGGTGTCCATCTCCATGACCTGGATGTTGGGAATCTCCTCGGTCAACTCCAGCCGGGAGACGTGCGGCAACCGCTGGGGCCACAGGTCGGCTCGGTAAAGGAACTCGTAGACGTCGTCGACCTTGCCGTTGATGGTGACGCTGTCGGAGAAGCTGGTAGTCAGCGAGCAGTACCGGTCAGCGATTTCCGTGACCGCCTTCAGCGCCGCCAACTCGGCGTTGCTGTTGGTGTCGACTGCCTTCCGGACCCACTCCAGACCCTGCGGATCGTCGTCGATCACGCTGTAGTAGTGGTCCAGAACCGCTCGAGTGCCACCGTCGTCCAGCGGCTGGAAGGACCAGGACCCACCCATCGAGGCCAGGGGCGCTGGGCTGCGCTGCTGAGCGAACTCGATCTTCTGAGCCGCTCGATCGATCCGGCGGCGGGAGGTCCAGGTGCGGACCGTCCCGTTCGCGGTGGCCCACAGCTGGATCAGTTCGGAGGTGTCATCGCCTTCTAAACGTTCGGCGTACACCGTCGGCCCGAACACTTCGGGCCAGCGAGTCACGTCGGCGATGATCGGGAACACCACCTCCGGTGACGCGGCGATGTCGATGGTGTGCGTGATCGTGTGGACTGTCGGCTTGGACACGGTGCCCCTTCCTTTCTGGAGCTGGTGGGGAACGGGGCCGTACGCGACGGCGATGAACCGTCCATGCGGACCACCGGGGAGCGGTCAGTAGTTACCGAGACCACCGCAGACATTCAGGGCCTGAGCCGTCACCGGGTCGGCCGCGCGTGAGATGAGGTACAAGACCATGCCGGCGACCTCATCAGGGGTGGTGTACCGACCCAGCGGGATCTTGGCGTTGAAGCGGTTCAAGACGTCTTCTTCGGTGGTGTTCCACACCCGCGCGTACCCGGCTCGGACCCGCTGGGCCATCGGGGTTTCGACATAGCCTGGGCAGACCGCGTTGACGGTGATTCCGGTCTTGGCCAACTCCAGGCCCAGCGCCTTGGTGAAGCCGACAACCCCGTGCTTAGAGGCCGAGTACGGCGCGCCGAGCACCACCCCTTGCTTACCGCCGGTGGAGGCGATGTTAATGATCCGCCCCCACGAACGTTCCCGCATGCGGCCGGTGGTCAGCACCTCCCGGGTCACCCGGAACACGCTGTTGAGGTTGGTGTCGATCACGTCGTCCCACAGCTCGTCGGGGATCTCAGCGGTGGGGCCTCCACCACTGCGTCCGGCGTTGTTGACCAGGATGTCGATGGGGCCGAAAGCCGCCACGGCGGCCTGGACCATGGCCTTGATGTCGCTCACCGAACGCACGTCGCAGGTGGTCCCGTCCGCCTCACCGCCGTTGTCCCGTAACTGTTTGACCGTGGCGGCGACATCCTCGGCGTTACGGGCGCAGATGAAGACTCTGATTGAGTTCGCGGCCAACGCTTTGGCGATCGCCAGACCGATGCCGCTGGTGGCTCCGGTGACGATGGCCGTGGCCGGAGTGGGGACGCCAGAGGGGAGATTCTTCTCAGTCACGTGAATTCTCCTGTTCGGCGGATACTGTGCCGAGTTCGCCGGCGGATCCAAGGGTGTGAGGGGGCACTCGAAGGACTCTCAAGTCGCCCTGAAGCGGGCTTATCCCCGCTTCGTCCTCCGGCCAGGGATGGGCGATGGCGGGCGGGACAGCAGGTCCCGCGCACCATCCCAGCCAAGCCAGTGCCCGGCCCAGGCGCATAAGCGTGGTGTGGCGCGCGTCCCGCATGCCCGCCCGCTCCTGTCAGACGGTGGCTAGGGACGCCGGCCTACGGGATGGAGAGAAGGCGTCGGCTTCCAGCAGCCCGGTCACGCATCGGTCAGCCAGCGCCGCCACCGTCAGGGCGGGAGGCGCGCCTCCGGTGGAGCCGGGAATCAGGGCGCTGTCGATCACGTACAGGTTGGGGTAGCCACGCAGCCGGCCGAGCAGGTCGGTGGCGATTCCCAGGGGTACGCCCCCCAAGGGGTGTGAGGTCCGCTCCGGAGTGATGAACTGCGGGGTGGCGCCATCCACGGCGGCGAAGCGCCCCACGGTGTCGGTCACCGCGTCCACCACCTGGGTCACCGCGGGAGCGCTGGCGGGCCAGGTCAGGCGCACCTCATCGGTGGCATGGTTGTAGGAGAACCGACCCACGGCGGGGGCCAACCCCAGGAAGAGGCCAGCCAGCGCGCCGGTGCCGGCCGGCATGCCGGGCCAGGGGAAGTTCAGGCCAGTGACTGGACCGATCGGGTTGTTGACCCAGTCGCGGGCGATGATGCCCGAGGGGCCGCCCTGACCAGGATTGTTGTCAGGCATGCCGCTCCACATCGCGACCGTGTCACCGTTGGTGCACCAGGCGGTACCCACGCGTGGCGATAGGAGAGGCAGCTCCCGTCGGGCGCGGGCACGGACCAGCAACTTGGTGGTGCCCAGCGATCCGGCCGCCAAGATCACGTGTCGGGCGGAGAAGGTGGGACGTGCCACCACAGTGCCGGACTCATTGATCCGTTCACACGAGACCAGGTAGCGGTCACGTTGCTGAACGATGCTCACCACCCGGGTCAGGGTGACGACCGCCACCCGGCGGGTGGCCTCTGCCGCGGCCAGGATCGTTCGGTCGACGCTGCGCTTGGCGCCACTGTTCATGCCCCAGGTGGAGTGGCCCAACACCGCCGATTGGACATAGCGGCCAGTCATCTCGCCCCGGACCACATCCCAGTCCAACGCCATGTCCACCCGGATCGGGTCGAGGCCGGCCCGCTGGGCGGCGTCGTAGAACCCTCGGGCAGCCCGGTAGTAGGAGGAGTTGTATACGTCATCGGGCATCGGCGTCGCGCCGATCAAATTCCTGGCCCGCGGGAACCAGACATCATCCATCTCGTCGTAGTCGAGCAGCCTGCCCAAGGTGAGATTGAACAGTTCCCTGGAGGGCTGCATCATGACGGCGCTGTTCACCAGCGAACCGCCACCCACACCCGCACCCGCCAGAGCCATCACGCCGTCGGCCTGGTAGGCCTCCAGCACACCCGGGTAGATGTCCAAGGGCTCGGGGGTGAACGGGGAGGTGGTGCTCAGCCAAGCGGCCCGGCCATCCGGGTTCTCAGGGGTGGCGAAGGTATCGCCGGTTGGACGGATGGGCCACCGGCGGCCTCGTTCCACCACCACGGAGTTGATTCCGGCTTCGGCCAGACGGAAAGCCGCTATCGCTCCCGCATATCCGCTTCCGACGATGAGGACGTCGACCGGTTCAGCAGGGGCGGCCGCTGTCGAGCGGGAAGAGGATATGGACGATAAGGCGGTGAGGGCCGCCGTCGCGCCCGCACCGACCAGCAGTGTGCGTCTGGAAAGGGTGCGACCGTACAAAGCGCCTCCTCGAATCGGGGATCAACCGATCGTGAGGGAGCTTCAGGATCCCGACTCGAGGGCGGAACGAGGCCGGCTCCAAACGGCGCGGCGAGGTTTCGAGTCGTTTTTGAGTACCGCCGCTCACACTCCTCCCGACACCCCTACAGCAGGTGGTGAGGAGGAGATTCATGACCGAAGTTCAGTCGTTACCGCTGGGAACGGACAACACCCTCTATACACGGGTGGCGCATTTCTACGCGCGCCAAATGCGCCTGCTTGACGAGGGGGACGCCGAAGGCTGGGCCGCGACCTTCACCGAGGACGGTAGCTTCGCCGCGAACGCTCACCCCGAGCCGACGGTGGGACGCGCGAATCTGGCCGCTGCGGTGCGGCGTACCCATCAAGAGTTACAAGCGGCGGGTGTCAAGCACCGACACTGGCTGGGCATGCTCAGCGTTGACGCTCTTGAGGACGGTACGGTTCGAGCATTCTCTTACGCGCTTGTTATCGCCACTCCGAAGGGCGGACAGCCTGTTATTCATCGGAGCACGACATGCTCCGACATTCTTGTCCCAAACGGAGATTCCTGGTTAGTGCAGCGTCGAGAGGTAAGCCGTGACGACCTTGTTTGACTGATCTGCGGAGAGCGCGTAAAAACGACATTCCGTGATGACGAATGATACGCGGCGTACCAGTTGGTCAGCGGTTATCGGGCTGGCATTGGTCGTTTTTCTGACAACATTGGACCAGACAGCGGCTAATGTCGCTCTCCCCATCATCGGTCGAGAGTTTGGGATGACCGAGGGGAGCACCCAATGGGTGCTGCTGAGTTACTTCCTTCCCATCGTGGCGATGACCTTGCCCGCTGGGCGCTGGGTGGATCGCGCGAGCCTGCGGTGGGCCTTCCTGTTGGCGGTGGCCGGGTTCGCGGTCGCCAGCGCTCTCGTCAGCGTGGCGCCTGGTGCGGTATTCCTGTTCGTGGCCCGGGTGCTGCAGGGTGCGTTTAGCGGCATCATCGCTGCGTTGGTGTTCCCGGTGCTGGCCGCGGTGGTACGCCCCGATCAGCGGGGGCGAGCCTTCGGGGCGTTGGCCACGTTGGGCCCTATCGGTTCCATCGCTGGCCCCGGTCTAGGCGGGTTGATCGCCGCCCATCTGGGATGGCGCGGCATTTTCTTGATCAACGTGCCGGTGTGTGCGGTCGCGCTGTGGCTGGGAGCGCGGAGCATGCCCCGCGACGACGGGGGACTGCCGGTGCCAGATCGTCGGCAGTTGCGGGAGACCCTCTCCCTGGGGATGACCTTGACCGGGTTGCTGATCGCGTTGGAGCTCGGATCCTGGATCTTCGCCCTGCTGGGTGTGGCGGCCCTCGTGCTGTGGGTCCAGTCGCCGGAATCCCGAGTGGTGCTGCGGATCGTCGGCAGTCGCCTGGGCCCGCCACTGGGAGCGCTGCTGCTGTTTGTGATCACGGGTGGGGGCGCCATCAACTTCCTGCTGCCTTTCCTGATTCAGGAGGTTCAGGGACGCACACCCGACGTGGCAGGAGCGACGATGCTGGCGCTTCCGCTGGGGATTGGGATCATGGCGCCGGTAGCAGGGTGGCTTGCCGACCGGATGGATACCCGGCGGCTGCCCTTGCTGGGCACTGTATTCGGGGTGGCCGGGACCCTGCTGCTGATCCCCCTGGATGGCACAGCGGCGCAGCTGGACATCGCCTGGCGGATCGCGTTGATCGGCATTGGGTTGGGGCTGTTCGTCAGTCCCATCCAGACCCTACTGCTCAGCAGTGCCCGCCCAGATCAGACCGCCCTGGTCGGCGCGGTCGCGCAGCTGACCCTGATGCTGGGATTCACGCTGGGGCCGGTCATCGGGGCCGCCTCCTTGCGACTGGCCTCGGACGGCGCCCTGATGGACGGGATCCGCATCGGCTTCATCGCCTCCGCGGTATTGACCGCCATAGCGTTGGTGGGCGCGTTGGCGGTGTGGATCGCGTTCCGGGCCCGCCCTACGCCTGTTCAGGAACCGGCGGTGGAAGCGCAGGCGTAAAGCGTCCACAGCCCACGACCCGCCGCCGTCACGAGTCGGGCAGGCGGCGGGCGAGCCCAACAGCGTCGTTGTCCAACGGCTCGGCCACGCCTGAGACGGGCATGGCCGAGCCGATTTATTTGAGCCTTCTTTGCATGTCTTCTTCGAGCTCTTCTGTCGGGTGCGTAGCGCGGTTATGAGGGCCGCGGGCGCGTACCAGGAGGACACGCCAGGAAAAGAGAAGACACGCCAGGAAAAGAACTGAAGAACTCGGGAAGTACCGCTGAAGAGGAGCTGAGCGGGCAGCGTCGGGAGAAGCCCGTGGCGGGCGACGCTGCCGGATCGCTCGATCACCTCCGTTGACCAGCGGTACGCCCGGAGTGCGGATCGCCCGGTGTCATGCCGGTCAGCACGCGTTAGGCGCCAGCTGTCACTGCGGTGCCGCTGCGTACCGACGGTCGAGTCCACCTCATGGGAGCGGGAGGTACGGGATTTACCGCGCGATCGGTGAGGTTCCCGCCTCGGCTATTTGACACTGTCATATGACAGTGTCATGGTTGAGAGGTGACCGAGGCGGCCTGGACCCTGGATCAACTCATCGAGTTGGTCAACCGCGTGCTGTCCCAAACCACCGGCCTGGCGTCGCGCATAGACCGGCGGATCCGCAGCGTCCCCGATCGTCGGGCGATCCGGTGGTACACCACGATCGGTCTGCTGGACCGCCCCGTGCTTCGGGGCCGTACCGGCTGGTACGGCCCACGGCATCTCCTGCAACTGGTCGCTATCAAACGTCGCCAGGCGCAGGGGCGTACCCTGGCCGAGATCCAGCAGGAGCTAACGGGTGCTCCTACCACCACGCTCCACGCGATCGCTGGAATCAGCGCCGCCGAACTTGACGCCATCGTCGAGGCGTGGATGCGCTCCACCGGCCCGGCCGGACGTGACACGGAAGGCCCGGTCGCGGGCGGCAATGGTGTCGCGGACCCCTCCGGGGCGACGCCGCCCACCGCCCGACCCCGGGAGCGGTTCTGGGCCACAACCGCCGCGGTCACCCCCGCCCCAACACCAGCCACCTTCGCCGACTGGCCGGTTCATGCCGCGGCCGTCAGCCCGGACGGACGTCTCGGCGCTGAGACGGCCGCAGGTCCTGTGCCGACGCGCGAACATCCCACACCCGCCACGCCCCACACCGACGCCACGCCGTCGTTAGGGCACGTCGTCGACCTGGGTCGTGGCGTCCTCTTGGTCATCACCCACCCCCGGCGTACGCCCGATCCAGGGGACATCGCCGCTCTGGGTGAGGCCGCCGCCCCAGTCTTGGATCTGCTGACCGCGCGCGGGGTGCTCCCCGACACCGACACCGCCTCGGCTGTTGACGCACACCCGCGGCCTGGAGGGAGTTCGTGATGACCATCCGTGTCGAACCACTCATTGAGCCGCCGGCTCCGGTGGAGGACGCCGGTCTCGGGTCGCTGGTCACCGACGCGGGAAACCTGCCGCTGGACCAGCTCGACATCCAGACCCGCATCACTGGATTGGTCGCTCATACGGTGGTGTCCCAGGGATTCCGCAATCCATACGCCGAACCCTTGGAGGCCACCTACATCTTCCCGTTGCCGGATCGGGCGGCGGTCACCGCGATGCGTATGGAGGCCGCGGGGCGGACCGTTGAGGCGGTGTTGCAGGAGCGGGGGGAGGCCCGGCGTACCTACGACCAGGCGATCCGTTCCGGGCAGCGCGCGTCGATCGCTGAACAGGAACGCGCCGATGTGTTCACGATGCGGGTGGGCAACATCCTGCCCGGGGAGCGGGTGACCGTACGGCTGACGTTGGCCGGGCCGTTGCCGACCGACGACAACGAGGCTACCTTCCGGTTTCCGCTGGTGGTGGCGCCACGCTACATCCCTGGTACGCCGATCGATGACCCGGTGGGGGATGGCGTCATGCCCGACACTGACGCGGTGCCTGACGCCTCCCGTATCACCCCGCCGGTGTTGCTGCCGGGCTTCCCTAACCCGGTACGGCTGGGGATCGAGGCGCAGATCGACGCCGCCGGGTTGCCGTTGTCGACGGTGCACTCCAGCCTGCATACGGTCACCACCGAATCGGAGGCCGACGGCACCCTCAGGTTGCGGATCCAGCCCGGCGAACGGGTCGACCGTGACTTTATCCTCCGGCTGCGGCTGGCACCGGATGAGACGGCAGCGGAGGGTACGCCCGAATCGGAGACCCCGATCGTCTCCACGCTCGTGTTGGCCCCGGACGCTCAGCCGGAGGCGTCCACATCGTCCACACCAGACACTCAAACCGCACCGTCCACCCTCGCGAGTGGAGTATCCACATCGGAGCCTGCCGGAGCAGAGGGGACGAACGGCTTCGACTTTGGGACAGGCACCTTCACCCTGACCGTGCTGCCACCTCCGCTGCCGCCGTCAGCGCGGCCACGTGACGTGGTGTTGCTGCTGGATCGCTCCGGCAGCATGGGTGGCTGGAAGATCATCGCGGCGCGCCGCGCCGCCGCGCGTATCGTGGACACCCTCACCCAGGCGGACCGCTTCGCGGTCTTCGCCTTCGATCACAGCGTGGACTCCCCACCGACCCTGCCGTCCGGATTGGTACCGGCCAGCGACCGGCACCGGTTCCGTGCCGTGGAGTTCCTGGCCTCCATGGGCGCACGGGGCGGTACCGAGATGCTGCAGCCACTGCTGGCGGCGGCGGATCTGCTCTCACAGAACCAGAGCACGTCAGCATCGGAGGCGTCAGCCGGGGAGCGGGACGCCATCCTGGTGCTGGTAACCGATGGTCAGGTCGGAAACGAGGATCAGATCCTACGGGAACTCAGCCCGCGCCTCGGACAGATCCGGATCCACACCGTGGGGATCGACCGCGCGGTCAACGCCGGATTCCTATCCAGGCTGGCGGTGTTGGGACGCGGGCGTTGTGAGCTGGTGGAGAGCGAGGATCGCCTCGATGAGGCGATGGCGCGCATCCATCGTCGGATTGCGGCGCCTGTCGTGACCGGGCTGACGCTGATCCCTGAGGGGTTAGACCCCATCCAGGAGACGATCGCTCCGCACCGGCTGCCCGATCTGTTTCCTGGCGCGCCGTTGACGATCTCGGGGCGGCTGGCGCGTACCCCTGCGGTCTCGTCGGACGGCTCCGTCCACGGCGACCGGTCAGTGGGGGCGTTCGTGGTCACCGGCCGCACCCTTGAAGGGAAGGAGTGGCGGCTGCGGGTGCCGGCGGTGGTCAGGGACAACCCCGCGGCGACCGCGATCTGGGCGCGAGGACACCTGCGCGACCTGGAGGACCGGTACGCCACGCTGCCGACGCTGCAGCGCCACCGGGGCGTCGATGAGGCGGTGGAGCTAGAGCGTCGCATCATCGCCGCCTCTCTGCGGTTCGGCGTGCTGTGCCGGTTCACCGCCTTCGTCGCTGTCGACACGCGAGTCGTCACCGATGGAGACCAACCACACCGGGTCACCCAGCCGGTGGAGCTGCCGTCCGGATGGGATCCGGCAGCGGTGATGCCAGTGGCCGGATACGCGGGCGGCGTCCCCGCGCCCGGAGCCGCGCCCCCGCCTGCCCCAGCCGGAGCACCGCCCGCGCCAGGCGGCGCGATCCAGCCAACGCTAATGGCGTTCGGAGGCGCCCCCGAATTTGCGGCCAGGCCAGGGCCTGTGGCCCCCGCGGGCTCACCGCCCCGGCGCCCGGCCGGACGGGCGATTCTGGGGCGCAGCATGGGGCGGATGAAGGCAGGGCGGGTACCAGCCGTCCCGGTGCCGGGAGCACCGGGTACGCAGCCCCGTGGGGAGGAGAACGCCCTGGACAGCGCCCGGGGACAGATCACCGACGAGCTGCGTGCCCTCCAGCGGAGTGCCACGTTGCCGTGGTACGAACGGCAGATGCTCCTGGCCGACCTGGCCAGCCGCCTGCAGGCCCTCGTGGAGCACCTGCGGGAGCGGGGTGTGGCGCACGCCGAGTTGGAGCAGCTGCGGAGCCTGGCCGATCGACTCAACGTCTGCGAGGCCCCGGGTGCACTCCGTGAAGCAGACCTGGAGGCCCTGTGGCGGGATGCCCTCCAGACCCTGGAGCGGTTCACGACCACGGTCTTTGGCCCCAGCTCTTCCTCCCCGAACCCCGGCGGTTCCTCCGGTGGCTCGTCCGGGGGTACGGGACAGACGCAGAGCCGGCGGTGGGAGTTCTGGAAACGTGGTTGATCACTGCTGACCTTCGGCGATGACCGTCGCCGTCGGGGACGGCGTGTCACGGTTCGGCCCGGGGCGCACAACCGGCGTACCCGGGCCGTAAACCGGCGGACAACGGAGCAGGAAACAATCCTGATCACCAGGTCGGTATCGCATCGATAGCCGAACTCTGAGCTGTTGTCTGGAACAAGAGACGGAGACGAGATGGCCGAACGTGTCGTGGTCCCCAGCCTGTTCCCTCCGCCGAACTACGCGCACGCCGCCGTGGTGGAGGCGGGACAGCGGCTGGCGTTCATGGCTGGCGCCGTGCCGCTGGACGCCGAAGGGCGACTGGTGGGGGCGGGCGATCCGGTGGCCCAGACCCATCAGGTACTGCACAACCTGGAGGAGGCGCTTCGCGCCGTCGGCACAGACCTGACCCAGGTCATCGCCAGCACCGTATACGTGGTGGCGGACCAGCCGAAGGTACTCAGCCAGGTGTGGGATGTGGTGACTGAATCCGGACTGGCGGCGGGCCCGCACACGTCAACCCTGTTGGGGGTGTCCTGCCTCGGGTATACCGGGCAGCTGGTGGAGATCACCGCCGTCGCCGTGATCCCCTGATGTCACGGCCCGCTGCAGCCACAGCGTAGGTGGAATGTGGGTGGGAACCAGGCGGGAATCGACCGAAAGTCGGCGGTGCGAGCCTACGGTGTGGAAAGCGGCGGGCCTCCGCGTACCCCTCGTGTCCTGTTGGGGGACCGTGTCCGTCGGCTTCCAGATCAAAGCCTCCGGATCAAGACCCGGGCGCCGGCGGGAACGGGGCCCGAAGACGCGGAGAGCGCGACCTGCGGCCGCTATCGACCGGAATTGATCTCAATTGATCTTGTGGTCACCGATGGGTACCGATAGGTAGGTGTGGACAGGCGCCACCGGGCGATCGAGGACGCCGGGCAGCCCCGAGTTGGAGCACGGTGTCCCCCACGCCCCTGCGCAGGGGCGGCGGCACAGGCCGTAGACCAGGCGATCCAGGCGACGGCCGGTGGCGTACCACACCCGGCTGACCAGCCGGAACACGCGGGCGAAGCCCAGCGGTGGATGCACGCGCGGCCGGCGCTGACGGAGTCGATACCATCGCAAAGGCCAATCGTCACGGTTATCACGACGCCCCGGCGTCCCAACCGAAGGAGATCATCGTGTCCGCACCTCGTCCTGCCGCCGTGGTCGACCGCGTCGTCGTCCCGGCTGGGACGACCGCCGCGGCCGCGATCGCGGAAGCGGGCCTACCAACGACCGGGCCCGACGCCATCGTGGTGGTGCGCGACCCCGACGGTCGGCTCCGTGACTTGGACTGGGTGCCCGACGCCGAGGTCGCGGTCGAGCCGGTGCCGTTGTCCAGCCCCGACGGTCTTAACGTGCTGCGCCACTCGACCGCGCACGTGATGGCGCAGGCGGTCCAGGATCTCTTCCCTGAGGCCAAGCTCGGCATCGGACCGCCCATTGAGAACGGCTTCTACTACGACTTCGACGTGTCCAAGCCGTTCCAGCCCGAAGACCTGGAACGCATTGAGAAGCGGATGCGCGAGATCGTCAAGTCCGGGCAGCGCTTCTCCCGCCGGGTCTACGGGTCGGTGGAGGAAGCCAAGGCGGAGCTGGCCGACGAGCCATACAAGCTGGAGCTGGTCGATATCAAGGGTGATGTCGACACCAGCGAGGTGATGGAGGTCGGCGGCGGCGAACTGTCGGTCTACGACAACATCGACCCGGAAACCGGTAAGCGGTGCTGGTCGGATCTGTGCCGCGGACCGCATCTACCCTCCACCCGCCTGATTGGCGCGTTCAAGCTGATGCGTGTCGCGGCGGCGTACTGGCGGGGCAGCGAAGCCAACCCTCAGCTGCAGCGCATCTACGGCACCGCGTGGCCGACCAAGGACGCCCTCAAGGACTACCTGAACCTGCTCGCCGAGGCCGCCCGCCGCGACCACCGCAAGCTCGGCGCTGACCTAGACCTGTTCAGCTTCCCGGAGGAGATCGGCTCCGGCCTGCCCGTCTTCCACCCCAAGGGGGGCATCCTGCGGCGAGAGCTGGAGGACTACTCGCGGCGGCGCCATGAGGAGGCGGGGTACCAGTTCGTCAACACCCCGCACATCACCAAGGGGCGGCTGTTTGAGATCTCCGGACATCTGCCGTACTACGCGGACACGATGTTCCCGCCCATGAAGCTTGAGGGCGCCGAGTACTACCTCAAGGCCATGAACTGCCCCATGCACCACTTGATCTACAAGTCACGGGGGCGGTCGTACCGAGAGCTGCCGTTGCGGCTGTTTGAGTTCGGCACGGTCTACCGGTACGAGAAGTCCGGCGTGGTGCATGGGCTGACCCGGGTGCGCGGGCTCACCATGGATGACTCGCACATCTACTGCGCCCCGGAGCAGATGGGCGACGAGATCAAGTCACTGCTGCGGTTCGTGCTTGACCTGCTGGCCGACTACGGCTTGGAGGACTTCTACCTGGAGCTGTCCACCCGGGGTGAAGGGCCGAAGTTCATCGGCTCCGAGGAGGAGTGGGCCGAGGCCACCGAGGCGCTGCGGGTGGCGGCTGAGGAATCCGGCCTGGAGCTGGTGCCTGACCCGGGCGGCGCGGCGTTCTACGGCCCGAAGATCTCCGTGCAGGCCAAGGACGCCATCGGGCGGACCTGGCAGATGTCAACCATCCAGGTCGACTTCCAGATGCCGCAGCGTTTCGGCTTGGAATACCAGGCCGCCGACGGCACCCGGAAGCGGCCGGTGATCATCCACCGGGCGCTGTTCGGCTCCATTGAGCGCTTCATCGGGGTGCTCACCGAGCACTACGCCGGCGCGTTCCCCGCCTGGCTGGCGCCGGTGCAGGTGGTGGGTATCCCGGTTCGGGAAGACCACACGCCCTACCTGCAGGACTTCGTGGCACGGCTGCGGGCTGAGCGGATCCGTGCGGAGGTGGACGCGTCGGATGACCGGATGCAGAAGAAGATCCGGAACGCTCAGCAGCAGAAGATTCCGTTCATGGTGATCGCTGGGGACACCGACGTCGCCAACGGGACCGTGTCCTTCCGGTACCGCGACGGTTCGCAGCGCAACGGCGTACCTCTCGATGAGGCGGTCGCCCATGTGCTGGAGGTGGTCCGTTCCCGGACCAACGTTGGTCCATCCGCATCGGCGTGACGCCCCGGCCCGTGGCACCCGATACAGGGTCGGATGCCACGGGCCGGTCGCGGCTAGCCCGGTGGCCGCGAAGCGGATAACACCACGGGCGAGAAAGCAGGGCCGTCGGGGTGCCGCCACATGGTCCACACGGCCTTGACACGGGTGTCGTCCGGGGCGTGCCGCCTCACCTGCGGCGCCCCGGTACGCCGCGTTTATTGAGCGACGGAGGGGCGGATGAGCGACGCGGTGGGGTCTGGCGAGCGGACCGTAGGATCTGAGGCTGTGACGGGTCCGCAGATCAAGGAACAACAAGGCGCCGGGGTCCCCGATCAATTCGACCGACTGTGGACACCCCACCGCATGGCCTACATCCGAGGGGAGAACAAACCCACCGGCGGCGACGCCGACACGGAGACCTGTCCGTTCTGCCGGGCCCCACGACTGTCAGACGAGCAAGGATTGATCATCGCTCGGGGACAGTTGGTGTACGCGGTGCTGAATCTGTATCCGTACAACTCCGGCCACCTCATGGTGTGCCCATACCGACACGTCGCCGACTACACCGACCTGGAGGAGCCGGAGCTGCTGGAGCTGGCGACGTTCACGCAGCGCGCGATGCGGGCGGTCCGTCACGCCAGCGGCGCCCACGGATTCAACATCGGCATGAATCAAGGCGCGGTGGCCGGTGCGGGGATCGCGGGTCACCTGCACCAGCACGTGGTGCCGCGATGGGGCGGGGACACCAACTTCATGCCGGTGGTGGGGCACACCAAGGTGCTGCCTCAGTTACTCGTCGACACCCGCGCCCTGCTCGCTGACGCCTGGCTTCAGGTGTGACCGGCTTGCCCGGCGTACCCCTTTTAAGGCTGACAGAAAGCCGCGGTGATGACCGGAGTACGCCCGCCACGTCACGTTGTGTAACGTGACGCGCGTCGCGTACCCCGGTCGAGTGGATCGTGGAGTGAGTGACCGAACCGGTCGACCGCGTGGATCGAGACTAATCAGTTTCGGTCAGTTCCGGCTTTCAATTCTGGTTTTCCTTGCGGACCTGCTCGGCGAGGTGAGGCGGCATCGGTTCGTATCGGGCGAAGGAGCGGGTGAACGAACCAGTGCCGCTGGTCATGGCGCGCAACTCCACCGTATAGCGCAGCAGCTCACTGGCCGGGATCTCCGCCTGGATCACCGTCCGCTCCACGGTGGTGGGGTCCGGTTCGGTGCCCAGCACCCGCCCGCGGCGGGAGGAGATATCGCTCATCACGGCGCCCACGTAGGCGTCGGGTACCCGCACGGTCACCTGGTCGACCGGCTCCAGAAGGAGCACCTGCCCCTTCTCAGCGGCGTCCCGGAGGGCCAGCGCCCCCGCGGTTTGGAACGCCGCGTCGGAGGAGTCCACCGAGTGGGCTTTACCGTCCACCAGCGTCACTTTGATGTCCACCACCGGGTAACCGGCGATCAGGCCCCGCTCCATCTGGGCGCGTACCCCCTTCTCTACGCTGGGGATGTACTGGTTGGGGACTGCGCCGCCGAAGACGCGTTCGGCGTACTCGAAACCAGCTCCTCGAGGCAGCGGCTCCACCTCGATGTCGCAGATGGCGTACTGGCCGTGGCCACCTGACTGTTTGACGTGACGGCCATGGCCACGGCTGGGTGCGGCGAAGGTTTCTCGCAACGCGACCCGCACCGGCTCGGTGTCCAACTCCACGCCCCCGGCGCGGAGCCGGTCGAGGACGACATCGGCGTGGGCTTCACCCATGCACCACAGCACGAGCTGACGGGTCTCGGCGTTGCGTTCCAGGCGGAGCGTGGGGTCACCGGCCACCAACCGGGACAGGTTCTTCGCGAGCGCGTCCTCATCGGAACGGCTCCGGGCCACCACAGCCACCGGCAACAGGGGCTCCGGCATCTGCCAGGGGGTGACCAGCAGCGGATCCTCTTTAGTTGAGATGGTGTCGCCGGTCTCGGCCGAACCCGACTTGGTGATCGCGCAGATGTCGCCCGCCACACAGTAGGGGATCTCCCGAAGCGACGCGCCCAACGGCGAGTACAGATGCGCCACCCGTTCGTCGACGTCATGGTCGGGGTGGCCCCGCGCCGCCAGGCCGTGACCGGAGATGTGGAGGGTGGTGTCGGGCCGCAGCGTGCCGGAGAAAACCCGCACCAGCGAAACTCGACCCACGTAGGGGTCGATAGTGGTCTTGACGACCTCGGCGACCAGCGGGCCGACAGGGTCGACCCGCAGAGGATCCCGCGGGCTGCCGTCCACCCCGGTCACCGCGGGCGGTTCATGCTCCAACGGGGACGGGAAGCCGCGGGTGAGTACCTCCAGCAGAGCGTCCAAGCCCAGGCGGGTCTGGGAGCACACAGGGATGACGGGGTAGAAGTGCCCCCGCGCCACCGCGGTCTCCAAGTCGGAGATGAGTGTGGATTCCTCGATCTCCTCGCCCGCCAGGTAGCGGTCCATGAGGGTTTCGTCTTCGCTTTCGGCGATGATCCCCTCAATCAAGGCGTTGCGTGCCTCAGTGATCGTGGGAAGCAGGTCGGGGTCCGGATCCCGAATCACCGGCGGCCAGGCGCCACCGGAGTAGTCATAGAGGCGTTGGGTGATCAGACCGATAAGTCCGACCACCGGTTTCTCCTCGCCCTCGCCATACAAGGGGAGGTACAGGGGGAGAACACCGTCACCGAACGCCTGCTGACAGTGAGCGAGCGTCTCGTCGTAGTCGGCGCGGTGGTGGTCCAGGCGGGCCACCGCAACCGCGCGCGGCATGCCTACCGCGGCACACTCCTCCCAGAGGGCGATCGTGGCGGCGTCCAGGCCATCCCCGGCGGATACCACGAACAGCGCTGCGTCGGCGGCTCGCAAACCGGCACGGAGTTCACCGACGAAGTCGGCGTATCCCGGGGAGTCCAGGAGGTTGATTTTGATACCGTCGTGCCATAGTGGGGCGCATGTCAGACTGACTGACCGCTGCTGTTTAATCGCAGCCGGGTCATGATCGCAAACCGTGGTGCCTTCGGTGATACTGCCGGCGCGTGGGATTGTCCCGGTGGCGGCGAGCAGAGCCTCAACAAGAGTGGTTTTCCCCGCACCGGAGTGCCCAACGAGCACCACGTTGCGTACCTTCCCGGGGGAATCCACCACCGGCGCCGGGCCGGTGATTCCCTTCTCCTGGCTTTTTTGGGCCATGAGCGCACCTCCTGCCTGGCGACCGCGAAGGACAGGCGACGACCCGGGGTGGCCGCCGCTGTGAGCTGTTTCACGGCCTGTTACTGATCCCACACCCGTAACCAAAACGACACAACCCCGACGCGCAGATGAAGCACTCCGCCGCCTGGGATCCCCTCTGAGGCCGGTCGGTAGGGTGATGACGCCTGTGGATCGGGGAGGGCCGCCCCGGCCCTGGTCACGCCCGTCTCGGCCCGCTTGTCGGCTGACCGCGACCGGCGACGCGATCAACCAGTCGCGCCACTGGTCGATCGGGGCCGACCCGAGAGTCGAACGCGAGTAAGGGGTTATGGCGAGAAACCTCACCACGGTGGCGCGGGTCTATATCCCTAAAGTCTTCAATCCGCTAGCCAGGCTGCTGTTGCGAGCGGGTGTCTCCCCCAACGCGGTGACGGTGGCGGGGACCCTGGGAGTGCTGGTCGGCTGTCTGGGCTTCGTGACGCGGGGTGAGCTGCTGGTGGGGACTTTGGTGGTGACCGTCAGCGTGCTCACCGACATGCTGGACGGCGCAATGGCCCGTGTCCGAGGCACTACCAGCAAATTCGGAGCCTTCCTGGACTCGACCATGGACCGGATCGCAGATGGTGCGATCTTCGGTTCGCTGGCGTATTGGCTGGCCACCACCGGTCAGGACGTGTTGGCCGCAGTCGCTTTAATCTGCTTGGTCGCCGGGCAGATCGTCTCCTACGCCAAGGCACGCGCCGAAGGCCTGGGAGTGTCCTGCAACGTCGGGGTGGCCGAGCGGGGTGAACGGCTGCTCGTGATCGGGATCGGGGCGCTCCTTAACGCCCTCGGAGTCCCCTATGTCCTGGAAACGGCGCTGTGGGTGCTGGCGGCGCTGGCCGTCCTCACCGCCGGCCAGCGGATCGCCCACGTGTACCGACAAACCCACATTCCAGCCGAGTCCGCGTCGTGAGCAGGGATTGGATTGTCGACGCCGGGTACGCGGCCGCGTGGCGACTGGTTCGGCTCCTGCCTGAGTCGGTGGCCGCCGCCGGCTTCCGGCTCGCCGCCGATATGGCCTGGCGCCGTGGCGGCACCGGCGTCCAGCGGCTTCGTCGTAATCTGCGGCGGGTGGTAGGGCCCGCCGTGGAGGAGGCCGAACTAGACCGGCTGACCCGCCAGGCGATGCGCTCCTACGCCCGCTACTGGATGGAGGCCTTCCGGTTGCCGTCCCGTTCGGGGCGTCGGTTGGTGGACCGTTTCCACGTTCCACGACGCGACCTGCTCGCCTCCGCGGTCGAGGAGGGGAGAGGGGTGATCCTCGCCCTGCCGCACGCCGGCAACTGGGACCTGGCCGGGGCGTGGGTGGTCAAGCAGGGGTGGCCCCTGGTGGCGGTGGCTGAGCGGCTACGGCCGGAGAGCCTGTTTCAACGGTTCGTCGCCTACCGGGAATCTCTCGGGATGGAGATCCTGCCCCTCACCAAAGGGACCCGGCCACCGCTGGAGGTCCTGATCGAGAGCCTGCAGGCAGGGAAAGTGGTCGCCTTGCTGGCGGATCGGGACCTGTCAGCGCGAGGCGTACCCGTTGAATTTTTCGGCGCTCAAGCACGAATGCCGCCCGGACCGGCGCTATTGGCCCTCAAGACCGGAGCGCCACTGTTTGCGGTATTCCTGCACTATGAGGACGACCGCTGCGTGGCGGAGGTGGAGCCAGTACCGATACCACCCTCAGACACCGAGCTGCTGGACGTACGGGTGGCGCAAGTGACGCAGTCCTTGGCCGACTGGATGGCTCAGCGGATCGGCAAGCATCCTACGGACTGGCACATGCTTCAGCGGGTGTGGCTGGAGGACACCTGAACCATGCGGATCGGCATCGTGTGTCCTTACTCCTTCGACGTACCCGGAGGAGTCCAGAACCATGTCAGGGATCTCGCCGAGGCGTTGCTGGAGCTCGGACACCAGGTGAGTGTGCTCGCTGCCGCGGAGAAAGAGGAGGACCTCCCTGACTACGTGGTGCCGGCGGGCGGGGCGATGCCGGTCCCTTACAACGGGTCGGTGGCGCGGCTGTCGTTCTTCGGCCCGATCTCGGCGGCACGGGTACGCCGGTGGCTGCGTGAGGGTCAGTTCGACGTCCTCCACGTGCATGAGCCGATCACGCCGAGCCTGTCGTTGCTGGCGTGCCTGGCCGCGAGGGGACCGGTGGTCGCCACCTTCCACACCGCGATCACCCGGTCCCGGTTTGTCGCCGCCGCTCATGCGCCGTTGCAATTGGTCCTCGAGAAGATCACCGCCCGGATCGCGGTGAGCGCCCTGGCGCGCAAGGTGCAGGTTGAGCATCTGGGTGGGGGAGCCGTGGAGATCCCCAACGGCGTGAACGTGGCGCGTTTCGCCTCCGCCACCCCGCTGCCGGGATGGGAGGAGGGCCAGCGGGCACCGACCTTGGGGTTTCTGGGACGGTTCACCGAACCCCGCAAGGGTTTCGGGATCCTGCTGTCGGCGTTTGCGGACCTGGTGACCTCCCGCCCGGATCTGCGGCTGCTGGTGGCCGGTCCGGGAGACCCTGAGGAGGTACTCGAGAGGGTCCCCGCGCAGGTGGCCGAGCGGGTGGTCTTCCTCGGGATGCTGTCCGAGGTCGACAAACCGCGCATGTTGCGCAGTGTCGACCTGTACATCGCACCTAATACCGGCGGCGAGTCCTTCGGGATGATCCTGACCGAGGCCATGGCGGCCGGCACACCAGTCCTCGCCAGTGACCTGGATGCCTTCCGGCGGGTTCTCGACGGCGGCAGCGCAGGGGAACTGTTCCCGGTCGGCGATGCCGCCGCCCTGGCCGCCGCGGCGGGCCGGTTGCTGGATGACCCCGCGCGACGCGCGGAGCTGGTGGCGCGGGCCCGGGTGGTGGTCGCCCGCTACGACTGGGCGGTGATCGCCCGACGGGTCCTGGAGGTCTACCAGACCGCGATTGAAGCCGCCTCCGGCGGGGTGACCGACGAGGATCCCGCCCTGGAGGAGTTCGGCTGAGGCGGATCCGCGGGGCGGCACCCACCGTGTCAAAATTGACGACCGTCAATGGATAGGGGTGCGGCGCGCAGGATCCACGGCCAGGTCACCCGGCACGTGTGGGAACCGCAGGTGCTCGTCGCTGACCGCTACGATGCGGGCCATGTGGCGGGTGGTGGGTGTCCTCATCGTGATCATCCTGGTCGCCGCCTATTTGATATGGACGGCGGCCCGAGTCAAGCGGCTCCATCAGCGTGCCGCCGCCGCGTACGCCGCGCTCGACGCCCAACTGGTACGCCGCGCAGTCGCCGCGGCCACGCTGGCCGATACCGCGCCATGGCTGGGAGAACGCGCCGAACAGTTACGGGCCACCGCTCAGGCCGCGCTCGACGCCGACCAGGCAGAGCGTGAGCTGGCGGAGAACGACTTGACCAAGCTGCTGCGTGACCTGGACATGTCCGGGTGGGAGACGACGAAACCGGTCATGGAGGTGGTCAACACCAGCCGTCGAGTGGCCCTGGCACGGCAGGTGCACACCGACCTGGTCCGGGATGCGCTCGCGCTGCGACGCCGCCCGCTGGTGCGGATGCTGCGGCTAGCCCGCAGACACCCGCCGCCGGCCTACTTCGACATCGGGGACACGGTGCTGCCCATGGATCTCACACCCGTTGACCTCCCCCGGTAGCCACGGCGGCGCGGCCGCGGCGCCGGTCGACGACGCCCGCGCCGGGGAGGCACGCGCCGGGGAGGCCGGATCGTAAAGCCACGACCTGCGGATTGGCCACGGTCAGCGGCTCAAGCACCGGCGTACCATTGCGGTGTTCCACCCATCGCGCCGTGGGCGGGGCACGCGCTGTGCCGTGTCGCCACGAACCCGACGGGTGGGTGACGACGCCGTCAAGACATACACCCCATCCCTTCATGCAAGGAGCCGTCGATCGTGTCTGTCGACTCCACGGCCGCTGACCAGCCGGTCGAATCGTCCGCCGCCCCCACCACGACCGGCACCGCGCGGGTCAAGCGCGGCATGGCTGAGATGCTCAAGGGCGGCGTGATCATGGACGTGGTCACCCCGGAACAGGCCAAGATCGCCGAGGACGCCGGTGCCGTGGCGGTGATGGCCCTGGAGCGAGTGCCGGCCGACATCCGGGCGCAGGGCGGGGTAGCGCGGATGAGTGACCCCGACCTGATCGAGGCGATCATGGACGCCGTGTCGATCCCGGTGATGGCCAAGGTCCGGATCGGACACTTCGTCGAGGCGCAGGTCCTGCAGGCGATCGGGGTGGACTACATCGACGAGTCAGAGGTGCTCACCCCGGCCGACGAGACCCACCACATCGACAAGTGGCGCTTCACCGTGCCGTTCGTGTGCGGCGCCACCGACCTGGGAGAGGCGCTGCGACGGATCTCCGAAGGCGCGGCGATGATCCGCTCCAAGGGGGAGGCCGGCACCGGGAACGTGGTCGAGGCGACCCGCCACATGCGGCAGATCCGCGCAGGGATCCGGCGCCTGACCGTCGCCGACGAAGACGAGCTGTACGCGGCAGCCAAGGAGCTGCGCGCCCCCTACGAGCTGGTGCGCGAGGTGGCGGAGACCGGAAAGCTACCGGTGGTGCTGTTCACCGCTGGTGGGATCGCAACCCCGGCCGACGCCGCGATGATGATGCAGCTGGGTGCGGAGGGCATCTTCGTCGGATCGGGCATCTTCAAGTCCGGCGACCCCGCCAAGCGCGCCGCCGCCATCGTGCAGGCGACCACCTTCTATGACGACCCTGACGTGATCGCCAAGGTCTCCCGCGGACTCGGTGAGCCAATGGTGGGCATTAACGTGTCCACGCTGCCGGAGTCAGACCGACTAGCCAATCGTGGTTGGTGAGCCGTGCCAGTGATCGGTGTTCTGGCCCTACAGGGGAACGTCCGGGAACATGTGACGGCGTTGACCGCCTGCGGGGCGCAGGCACGCCCAATCCGGCGCCCGGAAGAGCTGTCCGGTATCGACGGGATCGTGATACCCGGCGGCGAATCCACCACGATCGGTAAGCTTGCGGTGGATTTCGGGTTGCTGGATCCGTTGCGTAAGCTTCTAGCGGAAGGGATGCCTGCCTTCGGTTCCTGCGCCGGCATGATCATGCTGGCGGATCGGGTCCTGGACGGTCGCCCCGACCAGCAGACCATCGGTGGTATCGACATGACGGTACGCCGAAACGCCTTTGGTCGGCAGGTTGACTCGTTCGAGACCACTCTGCGGCTGCACGGAGTGCCGGGAGATCCGCTGCCAGCGGTCTTCATCCGTGCACCGTGGGTGGAATCGGTCGGTGAGGGCGTCGAGGTCCTTGCCCGAATCTCGGGCGGACCCGCCGACGGTAGGATCGTCGCAGTACGGCAGCGTCACCTGATGGCGACCTCCTTCCATCCGGAACTGACCAATGACCGGCGTGTTCACCAACTTTTCATCGACATGGTCACGCGTGCGGCCAAGGACCGGGCGGCGGAGCGCGGCCTGGTGGCGGAGTAAGGGACGTTAAGGACGGAGGGTACATGGCCGGCCACTCCAAGTGGGCGACAACCAAACACAAGAAGGCCGTCGTTGACGCCAAGCGGGGCAAACTCTTCGCCAAGTTGATCAAGAACGTCGAGGTTGCCGCCCGCCTTGGGGGTGGAGACCCCGAGGGCAACCCCACCCTGTATGACGCCATCCAGAAGGCAAAGAAGAACTCCGTCCCCAACGACAATATCGAACGGGCCATCAAGCGCGGTGCCGGTCTGGAGGCGGGGGGCGCCGACTACCAGACGATCATGTACGAGGGGTACGGCCCGGGTGGTGTGGCGATCCTCATCGAGTGCCTGACCGACAACCGGAACCGGGCCGCCAGCGAGGTACGGACCGCGCTGACCCGCAACGGCGGCAGCCTGGCCGACGCCGGGAGCGTGTCGTACCTGTTCAACCGCAAGGGCGTGGTGATCGTCCCCAAGAACGGCAACCTGACCGAGGACGACATCCTGATGGCGGTGCTGGACGCTGGCGCCGAGGAGGTCAACGACCTGGGCGAGGCCTTCGAGGTGGTCACGGCCCCCTCCGACCTGGTACCGGTCCGTACCGCGCTGCAGAACGCCGGGATCGACTACGAATCGGCGGAGCTCAACTTCATCCCGTCAGTGACCGTGCCGTTGGACGCCGAGAACGCGCGTAAGGTCCTCAAGCTCATCGAAGCCGTGGAGGACTCCGACGAGGTCCAGAACGTCTACGCCAACTTCGACGTCCCCGACGAGGTCATGGCCGCCATCAGCGCGTGACGCCGGTTGAGGCCGTACCGCACGTCGCAACGCCCGCCACCGGTAGCCGTCACCGGCGCGGCGGGCGCGGCGCCGGCGCCAGTGCGATAAGCGCACGTACATAGCGGGTGAGAAGCGGTAGTTCGCGTCTCGGTACGGAGTGAAAACCGCATCCGGCCTGCTACGTGATGTTGCCGGCATTCAGTACGCTGCGTGGCGTTACTCTGCTGCAGGTACGCCCGCCGGAGGACACCGTCCATGACGGAACCTGTGGCCTTGTCTGTCGGCCGCGCAGTCGTGATGGCGGCTTTCCGCCGTTTTCAATCCCACCGGGACCGTCGCCGACAGGCCACCACGTCACTGATCGAGCAGCTCAACCTCACGTTCCCCGACAACTTCGCCCGCCGCCGGTTCACCCGCCAGCTCGAGGACCTGACCGACACCGTCGCCCAGCGGTTGGACCCGCTGTGCCAACACGAGCTGGCCGGCCTTTCAGACTCCGAACGCCGCGCCGCCCTCGACGCGGTGGTCGACACCCTCGCCGCCGCTGACTTCTCCGACGCCGCGCTGCTGAGCGACAACGCCGACCCGGTCCAGACCGCCCAGCGGTTACGCGCCTCCCTCCCCGACATCGTTGACCGCGCTGCTCTGAGCGAACCGGCCCGGCGGCTCTACGATGCGGTGTTAGAGGAGAGCTGTGTCTGTCTCGTTCAGCTCCTGATCCACCTGCCCGCGTTCACCCCTCGCGCCACCGCCGAGCTGCTGGAGCGGACCGCTCACCTGGCCTCTCAGCTCGAGCAGCTCCTGGAGCGGCTCCCGGTCCGGAGTTTGGAGGCCTCCGTTGACGTCGACCATGACCGTGACGCGGATTTCACCCACCGCTACCTCACCTACCTCAGCACCACGCTCGACTACCTCGAGCTGTTGGGGGTGGATGTCCGCAACTACCGGCCCCGCACCACTCTGTCGGTGGCGTACATCAGCCTATCGGTCAGCACCGATGCCCAGGTGCGGCGACGTGTCGAGCGGGAGCTGTGGGAACCCGGTGCGCTGCGTCTGGCGACGTGGGAATGTGACACCCCAAGCGGCGGTATCCCGGTCCGGGTGGAACAGGCACTGACCTCCGCGCCGCGGACCCTGCTGCGAGGCGAGGCCGGTTCGGGGAAGAGCACGCTGCTGCGCTGGCTGGCGGTGACCGCCGCACGTCGCGCGTTCACCGGAGCGTTGGCCGATTGGAATGGCTGCGTGCCGTTGCTGGTGAAGCTGCGCAGCCACCCCGAGGGTCCCCCGCGCCCGGAGCGGATGTTGGACGGGATTGCCGATCCAATTGTTGGTCTGATGCCGCCCGGGTGGGTGCACCGCCTGTTGGAGTCGGGACAGGCGCTGTTGCTGGTGGACGGGGTGGACGAGGTGCCAGCGTCGCAGCGGCCAGCGGTGCGGACCTGGGTGCGCGAGCTACTCGCCGCCTATCCGACAATCCGCGTCATCGTCACCTCCCGGCCCGCTGCGGCCCATGGTCGTTGGCTGGCCGCTGAAGGTTTCAGCGACGCCATGTTGGAGCCGATGAGCCCGGCTGATATCGCGGTCTTTATCGCCCACTGGCATGCTGCGGTCCGCGATGCCGAACTTCCCTGCGACCCGACAGAGCTTTCAGAGTACGAGCGCACGCTACGGGCCCGGCTGGACGCTAATCCTCATCTGCGCGGCCTGGCCGCGAACCCGTTGTTGTGCGCGATGCTGTGCGCGTTGAACCTGGACCGCCGGACTCAGCTGCCGCGTGACCGGATGGGCCTGTACCGGGCCGCCACAGAGCTGCTGCTGGAGCGTCGGGACGCCGAGCGTCGGATCCCCACCGATGTGCGTTTGGAAGGCCGCGACGCCATCGTGGTGTTGCGGTATCTGGCCTGGAAGATGTCGCTGAACTCCCGATCGGAGATATCCCGGGAGCAGGCGGTGGAGTGGCTCCGGAGGCTTGTGGCGGGGATGCCGCACTTGGAGCTGGAACCAGAGGTATTGCTGAGCTATCTATTGGAGCGTAGCGGCGTCATCCGGCTTCCCGTACCGGATCGGATCGACTTTGTACACCGCACGTTCCAGGAATACCTCACTGCATTAGAGGCCGCCGACAACGGGGACGCTGGGCTGCTGGTGGAGAAAGCCGGCTCGGATCAGTGGCGGGACATCATCGTGATGGCGGTCGGGGCCGCCAACGTTCCAATGCGGCGTGAGATTGTCACCGGGATTCTCGACAAGATACGCCGTCATGATGGCGCGAATAACAAAGGGAGCACCCGTCGTCTGAAGCTTCTGCTCGCCGCCTGCTTGGAGACCGTTCCCACCTGGGAGCCTGCCCTGCGTGCCGAGGTGGAACGGTGCTATCGAGACCTGATACCTCCCCGCAGCAAACGAGAGACCCGCTCTCTGGCGGCCGTGGGGGAGCCGCTGCTGCGGCACCTACCACGTGACCTGGGGTCACTGACCGACGCCCAAGCGGCCGCGACCGTCCGAACCGCGGCACTGGTCAACGGGCCGGACGCGTACGGACTGCTGGCCCGCTACGCGACCGACCCCCGACACGCCGTGCAACAGGAGCTGCTGGAGGTCTGGCGGTACTTCGACCCCGAGGAGTACGCGAAGCGCGTGCTCGCTGACGCTCCGCTTTTAGATGGTAAGGCCACCCTGAGACATCCCGAGCATGTCCGGCAGGCTCGCCACCTGACCCGTCTCACTTCTCTCCATGTGGTTGTTGGGGGTGTCACCGACCTCGAATTCCTGCATGGTGTACCGCACCTTACCGCCATTCAGGTTGTCAGCGTGATACGCGACTTTTCAGCGCTCAGGGAGCATTCAGACTTAGAGAGGATTATCATCTATACCCCGAACGCGATTACGGCTTTCTCATGGCTCGCTGCGTTACCCCGTCTAAAATCTCTTCATTTCCTTCATGGTGGGAAGCTGCGATCTTTAAACTTTCTGTGCCACCTTCCTGAACTGCGATCCCTTACGTTGAGTGGTTTGTCGCGGGTGACTGACTTTTCGCCACTGGAAACGCTCTCCGCGTTAGAGGATCTTGATCTACGTGGGCCTGGGAAGCTGCAGACTCTGACTCATTTGGCTGGTCTAGCCAATCTGCGGGATCTTAGGCTTGAGCGGATCTCTATCGCGAATGGTCTGCCGGAGTTAGCGGAAATTTCCCCGCAGCTCCAACATATTGCATTCACCCAGTGCGACTGGGTTGCCGACTTGAGAAGCCTTCAAGCTCTTCGTGAGCTTCAGTATTTAAATATTCATGAGTGTCCTGTAGCGAACCTTGCCCCGCTTCGGGAATTAAGGGAGCTAAGGTATGTTAGCCTATCGGGGTGCGAGCGTATTCAGGACCTGTCTTCACTCGCGAATCTCCCGCATTTGCGCGAGCTTCATCTCTTTAACATGGCTTCCGGACTGGATCTGACGCCGTTAGCGGGACGCCGGTTAAAGATTTACTTAAATAAAGGGCAGCAGGTACGCGGGCTCGAGGCTCTCGGTCGTCATGTCAAGATCATCTGGTGGTGACACGGTGCCACCTCGACAACCGTGCCTGCTGCCTGCTTCTCGCTCCTCGCCGCCTCGCCGGTGTCTCGAGTCCGCGCCAGCACACGCCTTGGGCTTCCGTCTCCCAGAGCTCGATCTACCCTGTTCGCGCTTCCTGCGGGAGGGTCAGGCTGAACACGGGCTCTGAGCTGGCCGGATGCGCTTTGTCTTGAGGTTCACTTTGCCGTCCGCGAGCGACATACGTATAAGCGCTGAAATATAAGCGTTTAGCGCTTTATAAAGTCTTATGTGGAAATAGGTTTAAACGTATACGAATTTTGGGCTTAGGGTGGGCGTGGTGTGTCGACACTCCGGGAGGGGGAACCGTACCCGGTCGGAGCGCGGGCGGTAGCGTATCGAACGAGTGTTCGTGTGACGCCAAAGATCTGGCTGCCCGACTCTGTCGTAGGCCGCACCAATACTGACGGCGGTCCTCACAGTCGGTCGGCGGGCGCCACATGAACCAGGACCGACACGGACGAGGAGCACAAGGAGCAACACGGGCGTGGGCCGACCGGCCAGGCCCGGCCGAGGCGCCGACACGTGGAAAGGGAGCGGACGGAGTGCGGGTGCTGGGGGTGGATCCAGGGCTTACCCGGTGTGGGGTCGGCATCGTCGAGGGCGCCCCTGGCCGGCAGTGCCGCATGATCATCGCGGACGTGGTGCGTACGCCCGTGGATGACCCTCTTCCCGATCGGCTGCTCGCCCTGGACCGGGAGATCCGAGAGTTGATCGCCACGCACCGGCCGGACACCGTGGCGGTGGAGAAGGTGTTCAGCCAGCACAACGTGCGTACCGTGATGGGGACCGCCCAGGCCGGTGCGATCGCCGTGCTGGCCGCCGCGAGCGCGGGGCTGCCGGTCGGCATGTACACGCCCAGCGAGGTGAAGGCCGCCGTCACCGGCTCCGGGCAGGCGGACAAGAAGCAGATCACCGCGATGGTCACCCGCCTGCTGCGGCTGGACACCCCGCCGCGCCCCGCTGACGCCGCCGACGCTCTCGCGCTGGCCATCTGCCATATCTGGCGAGGCACCGCCCAGGACAGGCTGGCCGCTGCGGTTCGGGCCGTGCGGGGTGGCGGGTTCGGCCGTGGAGGTACCGGGACCGGGATGGGAGCGTGGGGGCGATGACGGCCGCGGCTGAGGGAGAGGCGTCGGGCATGTCGACGTCACCGGCCCGGGCCCACAAGCTGCCCAGCCGAATGCGGGCGACCGTAGTGGGCGGAGGGCCGAGGTGGCCTATCCGTGCTGGGTGGCGTACGGCCAGCCGACACCACCACAGGTGTGACCGAGCAGGAGGACAGCGGTGATCGCGAGTGTGCGGGGCGTGGTGACGGCCGTCGGGCCGGATAAGGCCGTGGTGGAGGTGGGCGGCGTAGGCATCGCGGTGGTGTGCACCCCGGCCACCCTGTCGCGGTTGCGGGTGGGGCAGGAGGCACGGCTGGCCACCAGCCTCGTGGTCCGGGAGGACTCCCTGACCCTCTATGGCTTCACCGACGACGCCGAACGGGCGCTGTTCGAGCTGCTCCAGACCGCCAGCGGGGTGGGTCCCCGCCTGGCTCAGGCGATACTGTCCGTGCACAACCCCCGCACGCTCCGCCAGGCCATCGCCACCGGTGACGTCGCGGCCCTCACCCGCGTACCGGGGATCGGCAAGAAGGGCGCCGAGCGGCTGATCCTGGAGTTGCGGGATCGTGTCGGTGCCATGGCCGATGTTGATGAGCAGTCCGCAAGCGGCGCCGCGGAGGCGCCGTGGCGGGAGCAGGTGTACCAGGCGCTGATCGGACTGGGCTGGTCCTCCAGCCAGGCCAATGAGGCGGTGGAGATTGTCGGCCGGGGCGTGGATGGGGCTTCGGCCCGCGTACCTGATCTGCTGCGCCAGGCCATCCAGCTGCTGGGCCGGACCCGGTGAGATCAGGCGGGAGGGATAAGGCGTGAACGATCACGAGGCGCGATCCAGCCGGTTCGGGGATCCGGTACCGACCCGTGCGGGCTTCGACGCGGCACCGCGGAACACCGCGGGGTACGCCGGGAGCGAGGTGGTGTCGGCCTACGCCGGCGGGGACGACCACGAGGCCGAAGCGAGCGTGCGTCCCCGCCGGTTGGCGGAGTTCATCGGCCAGCAGCGGGTCCGGGAGCAGCTTGAGCTGTTGCTGGCCGGGGCGCGGCGGCGCGGCACCCCACCCGACCACATTCTGTTGGCTGGGCCTCCCGGCTTGGGGAAGACCACGCTGGCGATGATCGTGGCGGCCGAGCTGGGGGCTGGGCTGCGGCTGACCAGTGGCCCGGCGATTGAACGCTCCGGCGATCTGGCTGCGTTGCTCACCAGCCTGGGGCGCGGAGACGTGCTGTTCATCGACGAGATTCACCGGATGGCGCGGCCCGCTGAGGAGCTGCTGTACAGCGCGATGGAGGACTTCCGGGTGGATGTGGTGGTGGGCAAGGGCCCTGGCGCCACCGCGATCCCCTTGGAGCTGGAGCCGTTTACGCTGGTCGGCGCCACCACCCGGTCGGGGTTGCTGACCGGCCCGATGCGGGACCGATTCGGGTTCGTGGCGCATCTGGACTTCTACACCCCCGAGGAGCTAGAGCAGGTGTTGGCCCGCTCAGCGCGCATCATGGGGGTGGCGCTGACCCCTGAAGGGGGAGCGGAGATCGCCAGTCGTTCCCGCGGCACCCCCCGGATCGCTAACCGACTGCTGCGGCGGGTCCGCGACTATGCCGAGGTGCGCGCCGGGGGCGTGGTGACCCGCGAGGTGGCGCATGCGGCGCTGGCGGTCTACGACGTGGATCCATTGGGGCTGGACCGGCTAGACCGGGCGGTCCTGGGTGCCCTGGTGAACTCCTTCGGAGGCGGCCCGGTCGGGCTGACCACGTTGGCGGTGGCGGTGGGGGAGCAGCCCGACACCGTGGAGGAGGTGTGTGAGCCCTACCTGGTCCGCGCGGGTCTGCTGGCCCGCACGCCCCGTGGTCGGGTAGCCACGGCCGCGGCCTGGCGTCACCTGGGGCTCACCCCGCCACCCGGGGCCTTCGGTACGCAGGGGGAGCTGTTTGAGGCGACCGAGTCGGGAGGGTGAGCCGCGCCGAATCCGCCGCCGCAAGGCGCAGCGCTGAAACGGCACCGGCTGAAACGGCGGGGTATCGCAAGGTAGCGCGCGGTGGCCGTCATGCCGTCACACCTGGTGGGTGCGGAAGGCTGTAACGGGACCGTGACCTAGGTCACCCCTGCTGATGTGACCTGTGACCTAATAGACTCCCGGCGGTTCTACCCAAAGAACCTATTGCACGCCGGCGGCCCCACAGGGGCCAACGCCATGGCGTGCGGATAGCCTGTGCCTCGATAGCCCGTTAACCCGACAAGCCACCGAGCCCACAGGCTCATTGACGGGGCCACCATGCGGTCACGACGGAGCCTGGGGACGAGGCCTATATAACTGGAAGGACCGACTGTGCACTCCGCGGAACGTCTGGCAGCCCCACTCCTCGCCCAGGAAAACGGCGGTGGCGGTAGCGGTAGCTACATCTCACTGCTGCTATTCGTCGTCTTGATCCTGGCGATGTGGCTTTTCCTTATCCGGCCGCAGCAACGTCAGCGACGTGAATTGCAGCAGATGCAGTCGCAGTTGACCGTTGGGGATGAGGTCATGACCATGGGCGGCCTGTACGGCACCGTGGTGGAGACCTCCGACGACACCGTCACGCTGGAGGTCGCTCCGGGAGTGACCAACCGGTACGCCCGAGGCGCGATCGCCCGGGTGATCAACCGGAAGAGTGACCCCAACGACGGTAACCCCTTGAAGAACTGAGCCCGCGGCGTGGATCTTTCCGTTGACCGGTCTTGTCCTCATGGGGGCGCATCAACCCGTGAAGACGGGTGATTGCTGGAGCCGCCGGTCAGACGGTCAGGGATCACGACAAACGACCAAGGACCTGTAAGGTACGGATCTATCGGCGCGTGTAGACCAGTCGTCCGGGTGATTGGCCTGGATGACTGGCGTGAATACTGGAACGAATCGCGGATCGGTGTCGATCCGCACCACACCATCGAGGGTCGGTGGGCGGCGCTCCCGCCGGCGCCACGACAGCAGGGGAGACAGGACAACCGTGGCACCATCTGGCCAGTTGCGCGTCTCGCGTTACTTCGCGGTACTCCTGGCGATCGTCGCGGCACTATGGGCCCTGGTGCTGTTCACCGGGGATAGGGAACCCATACCTAGGCTGGGGTTGGACCTGCAGGGCGGGACCACCATGACGCTGTCTGCGACCACGCCCGATGGGTCAGCTCCTGACCAGCAGCAGTTGGAGCAAGCGCGAGACATCATCACCAACCGGGTCAACGGCACCGGTGTGACCGAAGCCGAAGTTATTACGCAAGGCGATCGGAACATCATCGTCAACGTTCCCGGTAGCAACGAGGAGGCGTTGCGTCAGATCGGTGCGCCAGCCGAGTTGCGGTTCCGGGAGGTGCAGCAGAGCACTCAGGACTCACCAGAACCGGTTGAGCGTCCATCGGAGAGCCCGAGCGCGAGTACCGACCCGAGTGCCGATCCCAGCGCGAGCGTGACGCCGGATCCCAGCGCTGGTGCCACTCCGTCGTCCAGCGACGCCGCGGTGTCGGACCCCAACGCGAGCGCGACGCCGGACCCTAACACTTCTGAGACGCCGGACCCCAGCGCTTCTGCGTCGACTGAGCCGACGCCGAGCGCGAGCGCCAGCGCGTCGCCCAACGCTTCTTTGAGCCCATGTCCGACCAACACGCCGAGCTCGTCTGAGGAGTCGCCAGACGCCTCCTCTGCCCCGTGTGTCCCCGCTGAGCTGCCCACCCTCGAGGAGGTGCTGGACAAGCTGGGGCCGGAGCTGACGAACTACTACTACGCCATCGACTCTGGGCAGCTCAGCGTTGAGTTGATCGGAGCGGACGCGTACGAGCGTGAGGAGATCCTGGGGCCGTTCCGGGAGCTCAGCGGCGCTGAGGTAGCGGTGCTGTCGCCGACGGTTCAGTTCGCCGTCCCGCAGATCACCTGTGCGCAGCTCAACCAGCGCCCACCGGGCTCGATCCAGGACCCTGAGGCCATCGTCGTCGCCTGCAGTGAGGACAACGACGATGACCCGACGACCGTGGCCGTCAAGTACCTGCTGTCGCCCGCCGAGGTGCTGGGAACCCACATAGAAAGCGCCGACTTCACCTTCGACACCACCGGTCGTGGCTGGACCGTGGTGATGGAGTTCGACGACGAAGGCACCCGGCTGTGGCGAGACCTCACCAGTGAGAACGTGGGCGAGCAGGTCGCCGTGGTGCTGGACAACGTCGTGGTCTCCGCCCCCGAGATCGAAGAGGCGATGCCGGCGGGTCAGGCGTCGATCACCGGTAGCTTCAGCCGGGATGAGGCGCGTACCCTCGCGGCGCAGCTGCGTTACGGATCGCTTCCACTGACCTTCAACGTGGAGACCCTGACCGAGATCTCCCCCACTCTCGGTTTGGACCAGATGCAGGCTGGGTTGCTGGCCGGTGCGGTCGGTGTCGGGCTGGTGATCCTGTACTGCTTCTTCTACTACCGGGTACTTGGTGTGGTGGTCGTGGCCAGCCTGGTGGTGTCGGCCTCCATCATCTATCCGTTGCTGGTCCTGCTGGGGCGCCAGATAGATTTCACTCTGACCCTGGCTGGTATCGCTGGTTTCATCGTGGCCATCGGTATCACCGCGGACTCCTTCGTGGTGTTCTTCGAACGCCTTAAGGACGAGGTCAAGGAAGGCCGCTCGGTGCGAGCCGCGGTGCCCCGGGCGTGGGTCCGTGCCCGACGCACGATCATCTCCGCCAACGGCGTGTCGTTCATCGGCGCTATCGTGCTGTACTTCCTGGCGATCGGGGCCGTCCGGGGATTCGCCTTCACACTCGGTATGTCCACGGTGATCGACCTGCTCATCGTGTTCCTGTTCACCCACCCGCTCGTCGCGTTGATGTCGCGGTGGCGTGTGGTCACCCATCCCCGGGTCTCGGGTTTGGGCAATCTGCGCCCTGATCCGCGGAGTAGCACCCCGTCGGGTGGGCGCGGTATCCGTGTGAAGGAGTCCTGACGTGGGTGTGCTGAGCCGCCTCTACCGAGGCGAAACCAGGTTCGACTTCATCGGTACGCGCAAGTGGTGGTACCTGCTGTCGGTGGTACTGCTGCTGGTGAGCATCGTCAGCCCGATCATCCGGGGTTTCAACTGGGGCATCGAGTTCGCGGGGGGAAACCAGTTCCAGGCCCCCGCTAACGACCGGGCCACCCTGGAGGAGGTACGCGGTGCCGTCGAGGATCTCGATGTCGAGATCGCCTCGGCGCAGGAGGCCGGACGCGGTGACAGCGCCACCTACATCATCCGTACCGGTGAGCTGAACAATGAGCAGCGGGCAGAGGTACGGGAGACGCTGGCCGACGAGCTGGGGATAGACCCTGAGCAGGTCACCGTCTCCGAGGTGAGCTCCTCCTGGGGAAGCAGCGTCACTGAGCGGGCGCTGTGGGCCCTGGCGGTCTTCATGGCCGTGGTCATGCTCTACCTGTGGATCCGCTTCGAGCAGAAGATGGCTCTGGCGGCCCTCGCGGCGGTGCTGCACGACCTGATCCTCACCGCGGGTATCTACTCCCTGATCGGGTTCGAGGTCACCCCCAGCACCGTCATCGGCATGCTCACCATCCTGGGTTACTCCCTGTACGACACCGTCGTGGTGTTCGACAAGGTCCAGGAGAACACTCGTGGCCTCCTCGGCAGCATCAGGCAGACCTACGGGGAAGCGGCCAACCTGGCGGTCAACCAGACCCTGATGCGGTCGATCAATACCAGCCTTATCGGTCTGCTCCCGGTGGCCGGCCTGCTGTTCATCGGAGCGGGTCTGCTCGGTGTGGGTACCCTCAACGACCTGGCGCTGGTGCTGTTTATCGGTATGTTGGCCGGCGCGTACTCCTCGCTGTTCATCGCCACCCCGATCTTGGTCGACCTCAAGCGACGGGAACCGCGGTACCGTGCGCACGAGAAGCGGATCCTGGCCCGTCGGGAGGCGGCGGCCGAAGGCAAGTCCGCTGGTGCTGGAGGGACGGCGTCGAAGGGGCGTCGGTCCCGTCCTGAGGAGACGGCCAAGGACGGCCAGCGCGACAGCGCCGCCCTGGAGACCGACAACGGGCGAGTCGTCACACGAGACGCCGACTCTCAGAAGGCCGATGACGTGTCGGACGACGCGGATTCTGAAGAATCCGACGATCAGGACGAGGGTGCTGAGGCCCAGGACAAGGAGGTCGTGGGCGTCGCCGCACCTCGACCGGGAGCACGGCCGGTACGTAAGCGCCCTGCCCGCAACACCAAGCGGAGCGGAACCCGACGGAAGCGGTAGGCGATCAGATGGCCGACACTTCAGCTCGGCACACCGTCCCGTCCGCCACCGGCTCTCAGGCCGAGGCGGACGGGACGGTAGCCGACCTCATCGCTAGCCGGGTGGTCGACGTGCCCGACTTCCCCCGGCCGGGCGTCATCTTCAAAGACCTGACTCCACTGTTTGCCGATGGGCCCGGTTTCCGGCGGGTTATTGACGCCATCGGCGAGCATTACGCGGACAATCCGTTCGATCAGGTTGTGGGGATCGAAGCGCGGGGCTTTGTGATCGCCGCGGCGGTCGCGTACGCCACCGGGGTGGGAGTGGTACCGGTCCGGAAGGCCGGCAAGCTACCGCGGGCGGCGTACTCGGTCTCCTACGCCTTGGAATACGGCGAAGCCGTTCTGGAGTTGACTTCAGATGCAATCCGTCCGGGCGACCGGGTCTTGGTGGTCGACGATGTGCTCGCCACCGGCGGTACGGCGGAAGCGACCCTACGGCTGATCGAACAGGCGGGTGGTCGAGCCGTAGGCCTGGCGGTGATTTTGGAGCTGGCTTTCCTGAACGGCCGCGACCGGCTGGTCTCGACCTGTCCGGTACATGCCTTGCTCACCGTCTGATCCCACCCGGGGTGGAACCGCCCGGGCGGCGTAACCCGACCAGATTGGGGGCGGTTGACATGGCGTTGACTGACCCTACGTAGCGCTTTCCATTCGGACGGTATGAGGCCGTGATGAGGTCATCACGGCATGGTGAGGTCGGGATAGGATTGGCCTTCGCGGAACCCCGGTACAGCGGGTATCCATCATGGATACCGTCTCCAGGGGGGCGCCCACCGGGGTGCCGCGGTTTCGGGGGCCATGAGCGAGGCGGAGGAGCGAGCAGTGCCGAGCGACTTCGCGCCCTCGACCGAGGGTGCCCCGGAGCGTCAGCCAGTGGGGCTGGTCGGTGCTCCGGATCGAAACGGGCAGAGCGGACGCCCGGCTGACAGCCGCGGGCGGGCCGTCTCAAACGGCACGAAAACCATCACCAGCGGGGAGAACACCTCCGACGGTACAGAGCGCCCTTCCACCATGGCCGGCGTGGAAGGCCGACCCGCGGAGGGGCGGTCAGCCACAGCGGGCAGCGGTAGCCTGCCGACCCAGAAGCAGGGGGGGACAACCACCTCGGGGTCGGAGTCGCTCCCGGCCCCGCCGCCGCTGGGCGCAGCCCTGGCCAGCGCGCCCACCGGGCGTCGGGTACGGGCGAGATTGGCGCGTTTCAATGCGCCGTGGCAGACCTCCCAGGTTTCGGAGGTACTCGAGCCTCTGGTCGCCACACACCGGGCCAGCCACCCCAAGGCCGATGTCCGGTTGCTACAGCGCGCCTACGATACGGCAGCCAAATACCACACTGGCCAGTTCCGTAAGTCTGGCGACCCGTACATCACTCACCCGTTGGCGGTCGCGCAGATCCTGGCCGAGCTGGGGATGGACACCACCACCCTGGTCGCCGCCCTGCTGCACGACACCATCGAAGACACCCCCTACACCCTGGAGCAGATGCGCGCCGACTTCGGGGGTGAAGTGGCGCTGCTGGTCGACGGGGTCACCAAACTGGACAAGGTCAAGCTGGGTGATGCCGCCAAGGCCGAGACCATCCGCAAGATGGTGGTTGCGATGGCCAAGGACCCCCGGGTACTGGTCATCAAGCTGGCCGATCGGCTGCACAACATGCGAACCTTGAAGTTCCTGCCGACGCACAAGCAGGAGCAGAAGGCCCGCGAGACCTTGGAGATCCTGGCGCCGTTGGCCCACCGGCTGGGCATGAACACCATCAAGTGGGAGCTGGAGGACCTCGCTTTCGAAACCCTCTACCCCAAGCGGTTCGAAGAGATCGCCCGGCTGGTCGCTGAGCACACCCCGCAGCGTGAGGCGCTCCTGAACAACGTCAAGGAGAAGGTCAAGGCAGACCTGAAGGCCGCCCGGATCAAGGCGGAAGTGACAGGTCGCCCCAAGCACCTGTACTCGATCTACCAGAAGATGATCGTCCGGGGGCGGGACTTCAGCGACATCTACGACCTGGTGGGTCTGCGGGTGCTAGTGGATACCGTACGCGACTGCTACGCCGCTCTCGGTGTAATCCACGCGAACTGGCAACCGGTGCCGGGGCGCTTCAAGGATTACATCGCGATGCCCAAGTTCAACATGTACCAGTCGCTGCACACCACCGTGATCGGCCCCACCGGCAAGCCGGTGGAGATGCAGATCCGCACCTGGGCGATGCACCGCACGGCCGAGTACGGTATCGCGGCGCACTGGAAGTACAAGGAGACCAAGGGCGCCACAATCGTCGGGCCCCCGGCCCACATCGACGAAATGGCCTGGCTGCGGCAGCTGCTGGACTGGCAGCGGGAGGCCAGCGACCCCAGCGAATTCCTCGACGCGTTGCGGTTCGACCTGTCCAGCCAGGAGGTGTATGTCTTCACCCCCAAAGGCGACGTGATCGCCCTGCCCAAGGGCTCCACCCCTGTTGACTTCGCTTACGCGGTGCACACCGAGGTGGGGCACAAGTGCATCGGTGCCCGCGTCAACGGCAAACTGGTGCCCTTGGAGAGCACGCTCGCCAACGGCGACGTGGTGGAAATCTTCACCTCCAAGTCCGAAACCGCCGGCCCCAGTCAGGACTGGCTGGGGTTCGTCAAGAGCCCACGCGCCCGTACCAAGATCCGTCAGTACTTCAACCGGGAACGCCGGGAAGAGTCGATCGAGGCGGGCAAGGAAGCCATCGTGCGGGCGATGCGCAAGCAGGGGCTGCCACTGCAACGCATGGCCACCCCCGAGGCGCTCACCGCGATCGCCCGCGATCTGCACTACAACGACGTCGCCTCCCTGTACGCCGCGGTCGGCGACAACCAGGTCTCGGCGCAGTCGGTGGTGCAGCGTCTGATCGCCGGGTTCGGCGGGGAGGAAGGAGCGGTCGAGGACATCGCCGAGGCCGCGGTACCGACCCGGCCGGCCCGACAACGGCGCCGGCGGCAGGGATACGACCCCGGGGTGACGGTCCAGGGTCAGTCCGACGTGTGGATCAAGCTGGCGCGGTGCTGCACCCCGGTGCCCGGCGACGAGATCCTTGGTTTCGTCACCCGTACCGGCGGGGTCAGTGTGCACCGGGTCGACTGTCCCAACACCGGTGCGCTCAGCTCTCAGCCCGAGCGGCTGGTTGACGTGGCCTGGAAGCCCAGCGCGGCGAGCACCTTCATGGTGTCGATTCAGGTTGAGGCGCTGGATCGCCACAAGCTACTCGCCGACATCACCAAGACCCTGTCGGAGGAGAAGGTCAACATTCTGCAGGCGAGCGTCACCACGACCCGGGACCGGGTGGCGGTCAGCCGGTTCTCCTTCGAGATGGCCGACCCCAAGCACCTGGGGCACCTGCTTCGGGCGGTCCGCAAGGTCGAGGGTGTCTACGACGCGTACCGGGTCACATCCGGCACCTGAAAGCCCCAGGACGGCCGTTTCTGGGGAGTCCACAGAACGCCTACCACTCACAAGCCACAAAAGAGGGAGGGCCGTCTGGAGCCCTCCCTCTTTCGGTGTCGGCTTCCGGTTTCGGGTTCGCGCTGCGGGGTGCGGCCAGAGGATCCAGCCGCACCCCGCTACGATCCACGACTCTCCAGCGCTCCGGGTACGCGAGATGACCGCTCACCGTTCGCACTGGAAGGACACGGCGAAGGCGAAGCGTCACGCGGCAGCCGTAGCGTTAGGGTCCGACGCCGCACTCGGGTCGGTCGTCGCGCTCTCAGCGGGCGACGGTGATGGAGAGGCGGAGGTGTACACCGGGGCCGGCCGCTCCATCGGCTCACCGACCGTGACGCTTTCAATGGTCAGCGGTTGGTTGGGGCGGCCGCCACCCGGGGAAGGCTCGTACGCGCCGTCGTGGCCAGCCGCCGCCACCTGCTCCACGATCTCCAATCCGGCTACCACCTCACCCACGATGGTGTACGCCGGGTCCAGCCCGCTGGTGTCCTGGTAGACGATGAAGAACTGGCTGCCGTTGGTGTTAGGGCCGGAGTTGGCCATCGCCACCACACCACGCGGGTAGGCGGGCAGCTGCCCGTACGGCAGGTTCTCATCGTTGGTGGTGTAGGTGGGGCCACCGCTGCCAGTGCCGGTCGGGTCACCACACTGCAGCGCGTACAGACCGTTAGTGATCAGACGGTGGCAGGTGCTGCCGTCGTAGAAGTTCTGGTTGGCCAGGTAAACCAGACTCTGGGAGTTGCAGGGCGCCTGCTCCAGGTCGAGCTGAATCGTGATCACACCCAGGTTGGTGTGCAGATCCAGGTTGCGGACGCCCTCCCGCGGCTCCGTGCCTGGCTCGGGCTTACCGACATCAGTGCGGGGGGAGGAGGGGGTGGGGTCAGGCGACGCGTCAGAAGCGGGTGAAGCGTCTGTCGCCGACGCGTCAGGGGAGGCTGAGGCCCCGTCCATGATGTCGGAGTAGACGCACGGGCCCGGGGTGCTGATGGGGATGGTGTCTGTTGCTTCTTCCCCACCGTCGTCACCGGTCGTGGCGACTACGATCCAGATCAGGCCGACTACCAACAGCAGCGCCGCGGCTGCCGATCCGATCGCCACCTGGGTCCGCCGTCGTTTGCGGGCTAGTTCGGCCCGCCGGGCCATCTCACGCTCTAATCTCGCCCGCGCGGCGGCGCGTTGCCGGTCACGACCAGATGCCACGGTTGTGCTCCCTTGTGTGGTCAGGGGTGTAGGGGTGGGTGACTTTCATGACGATCAATCAATTTAGGTCGATTGTCGTCAGGAATCGGTGACCTCATCCTCGGTCGCCGATGCCTCCGTCTCGACTGAGGGGATGGCCGACGGGGTGGTTGAGGCCGTCGTCGACGGGGACGGCGTGGGCTCACCCGGCATCGTCACAGTCACCGACTGCAGTCGGATCGTGGTGGCCGGGGTACCGTCGGTGACGGTCGCGCCGTCGGTACCGGTCGCGCCGCCCGCCGCTACCTGGTCGACGATCTCCAGTCCTTGGGTGACGGTGCCGATGATGCTGTAGTTCGGGGGCAGCGGGCTGTCCTGGTAGACGATAAAGAACTGGCTGCCGTTGGTGTTAGGCCCGGAGTTCGCCATCGCCACCGTGCCTCGGGTGTAGGTGTAGGTCGCCGACTCCTGCGTGGGGCTGGCGCTGGGGTCCGCACTCGTGCTGGGGTCTGCGCTGGCACTGGGATCTGTGCTCGCGCTGGGATCCGCGCTCGGGGTCGAATCCACGCTAGGCAGGTTCTCGTCAGCGAAGCTGTAGGTGGGGCCACCGCTACCGGTACCGGACGGGTCACCGCACTGCAGGACATAGAGCCCCTCAGTGGTCAGCCGGTGGCAGGTGGTGTTGTCGAAGAACCCCTCATCGGCCAGGTACTTGAAGCTGGTGGCGGCGCATGGGGCGTTGGTGACATCCAAGGAAATCTCGATGACGCCCAGATTTGTCGTCAGCGTCATGGTGCCGGTTCCAGTGGGCAGCTCCATAACTGGAGGAGGTGTCCCCACATCCGTCCGGTTGGGGCTACCCGAGGTGTCAGGAATCCACGCACAACTGCCGGTGACGCTATCGGCTGTCTCAGCCGGGTCAGAATCGAATACGCCACTCGTCCACAATCCGCCGACAACTAGCGCGGCCAGCAGGATGGTCACACTGACTCCGGCCGTAAGCTGGCGTCGTTTCCGTGCCGCGGCTGCCCGACGGGCAAGCTGTCGGTTGAGTTTGGCACGAGCCAGTTGGCGCTGCCGGTTCCTGCTGGGCACTCTTGTGCTCCCTTCTTACAGCGTCAGGTCCGACGGCGGACGCCGGTGCCGAGAGACGGCATCACGAGCCGCTGTGGAGAGCTGATACGAAGGTTGGTAAATTGCGCCCTCCACATCCGCAGGAGTGTACGGGCACAACGGCGTGTCCTGCGACGCTAGGTTCGCCCGACTAGACGATCTTCAGGGAACTCACAGCCTGAGGGCCCGGCCCGGATGAGGTGTCATGGCACGATCCAGTACGCGTCAGGGCATGATGGAGCGGTTGGCTCGCACCCGGGCGTCAATGCTCGGGCGTCCAAGCGTACGTTCAGGCGTACAGGAAGGATGACCGGTCGGTGTTCGTCGCCGGATTTCCCGCTGAATTGTTGGGCACGAATTGTTACGTAATCGCGCCCGCGGTCGGTGAGGAGTGCGTGATCGTCGACCCCGGCGTCAACGTGATCAAGCAGCTGGACGCGGTGCTGACCGAGCATCGGCTGCGTCCAGTGGCGGTGCTGTTGACCCACGGGCATCTCGACCACACCTTCTCAGTCGCCCCGGTGTGCGGTGCGCGTGGCATCACCGCGTACATCCATCCTGACGACGCCGAGCTGCTGGCCGACCCCGGCAAGGCACTCTCTGCAGACCTGTCCCACATGCTGTTCGGCGGGCGCCTGTCCTACAGCGAACCCGAGGACGTGGCACCCCTGACCGACGGCGCCGTCATAGAACTGGCCGGGTTGTCAGTGACGGTGGATCACACCCCCGGACACACCCCGGGCTCGGTGATGTTCCGGCTCCCCGGAAGCGACGGCGACGGAGACGGTACGCGCCGCGTACCCCCCTTGTGTTTCTCCGGGGATGTCCTGTTCGCCGGATCGATCGGGCGGACCGACCTTCCCGGTGGGGATCCGGAGGCGATGTGGCGCAGTCTGCGCACCAAGGTGCTGCCGCTGGATGACGAGGTGGCGATCCTGCCTGGGCACGGCCCGGCGACCACGATGGGATGGGAGCGACTCACTAACCCCTACCTGAAGCGGTTGACCCAGGAGGGGGCGGGCGGCCATAGACCGGCTGGGGGTGCCACCACCGGCGGTGCCCGCGGCCTGTGACCGTCCACCGTTCTCGCTGTCAGCGTCGTTCTCGTCATTCCAGGAGCGTTGTGTCATGAGTAAGCCCACCCCCCTCAGTGGTTTTCCCGAGTGGCTGCCACGGCAGCGCATGGTTGAACAGCGGGTCCTGGACCGGCTGCGCCACACCTTTGAGCTGTACGGATTCGCGCCGATCGAGACCCGCGCGGTCGAACCACTGGATCAACTGCTGCGCAAGGGGGAGACGGACAAAGAGATCTATCTGCTGCGGCGGCTGCAGGCGGAGGCGGACGAGCCCGACAGCAACCTCGGGCTGCACTTCGACCTGACCGTGCCGTTCGCGCGGTATGTCCTGGAAAATGCCGGCAAGCTGGTGTTCCCGTTCCGGCGGTACCAGATCCAGAAGGTATGGCGGGGCGAGCGTCCCCAGGAGGGGCGCTTCCGCGAGTTCTACCAGGCCGACATCGACATCGTGAACCGCGATGAGCTGCCGTTCCACTACGACGTCGAGATCGCCCTGGTTATCGCGGACGCGTTGAGTGGGCTACCGATCCCGCCGATCCGGATCCACGTCAGCAACCGCAAGATCGCCGAGGGCTTCTACCGTGGGCTCGGACTGACCGATGTGACCACGGTGCTGCGGATCGTCGACAAAACCGACAAAATCGGCCCCGCCCGCGTACAGGAACAACTGGTGGAGTTCGCCGGCGCCACCGAAAAGCAGGCCGACCTGTGCCTGGAGCTGGCCCAGATCTCCGGCGAGGATTTCGCCGACCGAGTGTTGGCGTTGGGGGTACGCCACGAGCTGCTCGACGAAGGGCTGCAAGAACTGACCCAGGTGGTGGAAGCCACCGCCGCACACGCGCCCGGGTTGCTGATAGCTGATTTGAAGATCGCCCGAGGTCTGGACTACTACACCGGCACGGTGTACGAGACCACGTTGCTGGGGCACGAGCAGCTCGGCTCGATCTGCTCAGGGGGGCGTTACGAAAACCTCGCCTCCACCGAGTCGGAGCGCTACCCCGGTGTGGGGATCTCGGTGGGGGTGTCGCGGCTGCTTGCCCGGCTGTTCAACCAAGGGCTGATCGACGCCAGCCGGCAGGTGCCGACCTGCGTGCTGGTGGCGTTGCCGTCGGAGGAGGTACGCCGGGAGTGTGACCGGATCGCGGCCGTGCTGCGGCGACGCGGCATCCCGACAGAGGTCTCGCCCACGGCGGCCAAGTACGGCAAGCAGATCCGGTACGCCGATCGGCGCGGAATCCCGTTCGTGTTGTTCCCCGGCGAAGCGGACGAACACGAGATCAAGGACATCCGCTCCGGTGCACAGACCCCGATCGACATCAACACCTGGGAGCCGTCGGAGGAGGACCGGTTCCCGCGGATCGTGACCTCTCAAGGATGATCCGCCCACGTTTGTGAGGGATGTATGTGTGGGCGCGTCCTGATCGGGCGCGCCCACAGCGGCCGGTGCTTTTGAGGCCCTATGACGCTGCGCAAGGCGCCGATGGAGCCCACGTCAATGGCCACAGCATCAAGGGCTACAGCGGCAACACGATCAACGGCGGGCGTACCCCATTGGCGCCCCATTGACGTGGAATGCGGATGGTGCGATGTGCCAGACGAGTCAGCGTGGCGCGCGTACCACCACATCTGTGGACACCCTAACGATGGGTCAACGGACGGCAGCCTTGCGAGATCAGCCACGTGAGACAGCATGCTCTGCTGGAGTAGGGCACCGTGGCTTCAACGCGACGACCAGGCAAGCACCGGATCCCGAGCCGGCAGTTGGGTAGGCCGGGGGGAGGCGTAATCCAGGTGCGATCACCTGCGAGAATCGAGCAAATTCTTCTTCTCAAGGCAAGTCACGACAGTCACTGTTGGGAGAGAGCTAGTGAACCGCACCCATGAGGCCGGAACGCTGCGCCTCGCGCACGTCGGCCAGCAGGTGACCCTCGCCGGTTGGGTGGCCCGTCGCCGGGACCATGGTGGAGTCATCTTCGTCGATCTGCGGGACGCCTCGGGTGTGGTTCAGGTGGTCTTCCGGGATCAGGTCGCCGAGGCTGCCCACGATCTGCGGTCGGAATACTGCGTGGAGCTCACCGGTACGGTGCAGCGCCGTCCCGCCGGGAACGAGAACCCTGACCTGGCCACCGGTGAGATCGAGGTCGAAGTCACCGCGTTGACGATCCTGTCGGAGTCGGCGCCTCTACCGTTCCCGATCGACGATCATGTCGAGGTAGGCGAGGAAGTCCGACTGCGGTACCGGTACCTTGACCTGCGTCGCTCCCGCCCCGCGGCCGCACTCCGACTGCGCAGCGAGGCCAACCGGATCGCCCGGAACCTGCTGCACGAGCGGGGATTCGTGGAGATCGAGACCCCCACGATGACCCGGTCCACCCCTGAAGGCGCCCGCGACTTCCTGGTGCCGGCACGGCTGCACCCTGGTTCCTGGTACGCGCTTCCACAGTCGCCGCAGCTGTTCAAGCAGCTGCTCATGGTCGCCGGGATGGAGCGGTACTACCAGATCGCCCGCTGCTACCGGGACGAGGACTTCCGCGCCGACCGGCAGCCGGAGTTCACCCAGCTCGACATCGAGATGAGCTTCGTCGACCAGAACGATGTGATCGAGCTCGGTGAAGCCATCGTGGCCGCACTGTGGTCACAGCTGGCCGGCTACGAGATCCCCCGGCCGATCCCACGGCTACGCTGGCACGAGGCGATGGACCGCTACGGCACCGACAAGCCCGACCTGCGCTACGGCCTGGAACTGACCGACCTCACCGAATACTTCCGCGGGACCGAGTTCCGGGTGTTCGCCTCTGCCATCGAATCCGGTGGATACGTGGGTGCGGTGGTGATGCCGGGCGGCGCCAGCCAAACCCGCAAGGAGCTGGACGGCTGGCAGGAGTGGGCACGGGCACGTGGGGCACGTGGCCTGGCGTACGTGCTTTTCGACGCCGAAAGCGGAGAACCCAAGGGCCCGGTGGCCAAGAACCTCTCCCCGGCGCACCTGTCCGGATTGGCCGCCGCGGTAGGCGCCAAGCCCGGCGACGCGGTCTTCTTCGCCGCGGGTGAGCGGTGGACATCCCAGGAGCTGTTGGGTAAGGCACGGGTGGAGATCGCCTCCCGGCTCGGATTGGCCACCCCAGGCGAATGGTCGTTCGTATGGGTCACCGACGCCCCACTGTTCGCCCCAGTGGAGCACTCCGACGACGTCACGCTGGGGACCGGGCGTTGGACCTCCCTGCACCATCCCTTCACCTCACCCACCCCCGAGTGGCGGGACCGCTTCGAGGAATCGCCAGGGGAGGCGCTGGCCTGCGCGTACGACATCGTCTGCAACGGCACCGAGATCGGTGGTGGATCGATCCGTATCCACGACGCTGACGTGCAGCGTAGGGTGTTCCGGCTGCTCGGCATCACCGAGGAGCAGGCCTCAGAGCAGTTCGGGTTCCTGCTGGAGGCGTTCAAGTACGGGCCACCGCCGCACGGTGGTATCGCGTTCGGGTGGGACCGGATCTGTGCGTTGTTGAGCGGAGCCGAATCGATCCGCGAGGTGATCGCGTTCCCCAAGAGCGGTGGCGGCTACGACCCACTCACCGGCGCCCCTACCCCGATCACCGCGCAGCAGCGCGCCGAGGCCGGCATCGACGCCAAACCCAAGAAGACGACGACGGCCTGAGGCCTGACCTCAGGCTCGCCTCTGTCCAGCGCCACCTGGCGGCGTAGACGGCGGAGGGAGGCTTTCGCGACAGACGGTCCGGGGGTACGCGCGTACCCCCGGACCGGGCCCTTACAGAGGACATGCCGTCGCGGAAACGCGACAACGACCGCTACCCGTTGATACTCATCCCATTTCTTTTAGTTCCCGTTACTACGGGCGGTCAGTGATAGCGGCTTGCGTAGACAGAGACCGGGGGAGGGCGATCCAACACGCTCCAACGAGCCGTTCGGGCATCGCTGCTAGGCCCGCCCGACTCTTGGCCCCTTGTGCGTGAAGCCCACCGCTGTCCGTGCGGTGAATCCTGTTGTTGCATACCTGCTGCCTGATTTCTAGTCACAGCACCCGCAGGCGCTTACTTCAGCCAGCGTTGCCTTACACACCCCGGTTGAGCCGTCCCGCAGACCCTGGTCGCGGCCATAGGCGGTGGGGAGCCCAGCGGGGCTACTCGAGCACGCCTTGGGAGCTCTTTTGATGCCTGTCGGCGATAGCTGAAGCGACGAGTTAGCTGGAGTGATGAGCCCGTGCCGGTCGTGTGTCTGCTTCATCGGTGAGCGCTCTACTCGCCTCTAGTTTTCCTCCTCGGTCGGCGTGGGCGAGCTTCCTGTCGAGGCTTAAGACGCTGATGCCTGCGGCACTGGATCGGTCTTCACAGCACCACGGCAGTCTCTACAGCACTGGTTCTATGGCGTTGGGTCGGTGAAGGCCGCCGCTTCCGCTGGTGCGTTGTGAGAGGCGATAGCCGCCGCCAACGGCTCTTGGGGTCAGCAGCACCCGCTCACTAGAGTGCCCCTTTCAAGATTTTTTAGGGAATTTCTCCTCCACCCTTTGGGTGCGGTCAGTGTTTTGTCGTACCCCTTCCGTAACGTCGCGGGTGTGAGTAGCCACAGCGGTGATGCCCTGTCTCAGGTGGCTTCCCTGCCGTGGGGAGGCCGCCTGGGCGCCGCTGTATGGCCTGACCGACACCGAGTTGGCGGCGCATCTTGCT
>PKFB01000002.1 GCA_002919305.1 Actinomycetales bacterium | reverse complement strand
CCGGGGGCGCCCCGCCCCGCGCCGGGGGGGGCGGCCCGCGCCTGGGAGCGTGTCCGCGCGTCGCCGTCCGCTCTCCGGACGGCACGGCCGGCCGGGATAGGACCGGCCCGTCGCCCCGGATCGATCGGACCGCGACCAGCTCAGCGTATCCAAGACCCAGGCGTCGGATCGGCCAGTTGGGCGATCCGAGCCGATGCTTCATCACCTGGTGATCAAGGGGCGACACGTCTCATTCACCCCATCACCCTCATCCGTCTCATTCGATGAATTCAGGCTCGTCCCTCTCGTCTTGCGCCTCCTTCTGTACCGGTGGCGCCGCAGCCTGGACGGGCCCGCCACCCCAGTCACACTCGCCCGGCGCCCGGTTGGGGTCCTGACCGGACCTGACTCGAGGTCCTGACCGGACCCCGACCGGACCCGCCTGGCTGTGAAACTGAGACGACTGATCGGGAAGCGCGTCCGGAATGCCGCTACGAGCCCCTCCATGACGGTTGTGCCCGTTAGGGTCGAAGTCCGTGACCGCTGTGAACACCCCAACCCCAGTCGCCGACATCGCCGTCATCGGCGGGACCGGTCTGTACCGCTTCCTGGACGACGTCACCGAATATCCGGTTCAGACCCCGTTCGGGCCGCCCAGTGACCCGATAGTGGTGGGGCAGATCGAGGGCCGCCGGGTGGCTTTCCTGGCCCGCCATGGTCGGGACCACCGTTTCCCCCCGCACCGGATCCCCTACCGCGCCAATCTGTGGGCGCTGCGCAGCCTGGGGGTGCGGCAGGTACTGGCTCCGTGTGCCGTGGGGAGCCTACGCCCCGAGTTAGGCGCCGGGACCTTCGTGCTCCCTGACCAGCTGGTGGACCGCACCTCCGGCCGCACCCACACCTACTACGACTCCGGCGCGGTGCATGTGCCGTTCGCCGACCCCTACTGCCCTGCCGGCCGCCGCACGGTGCTCCAGGTGGCGGCGCAGCGAGGTGTGGAGGTGGTCGACGGCGGCACCATGGTGGTGGTTGAGGGTCCGCGGTTTTCGACCCGGGCCGAGTCCCGCTGGTTCGCGTCGCAGGGGTTCTCCCTGGTCAACATGACCGGGTACCCGGAGGCCGTTCTGGCCCGCGAGTTGGCGTTGTGTTACACCGCCATCGCGTTGGTGACGGATCTGGACGCAGGCATCGAGGCTGGTCAGGCCGTGACGCAGGAGGAGGTGTTCCGGGTCTTCGGCCAGAACACCGCCCGACTGCGGGAGCTGTTGTACGCCGTGGTGGCCGCGCTTCCGGTAGAGCGGACCTGCCCGTGCCCGACCGCCCTGGACGGCATCGAGCTGCCGCTGGAGCTGCCGTGAAGGTCCTGGTCACTGGCGGGGCCGGCTTCATCGGGTCGCACGTCGCCGAGGAGCTGGCCGCCGCAGGGCACCAGGTACGTCTGTTCGACTCCCTGGATCCGACGGTGCATCCTGTCGCCCCGGCGTACATCGCGGACTTCGAACTCATCCGTGGCGACATCCGGGACCCGGATGTTGTCCACAGTGCTCTGTCTGGAGTGGACGCTGTGGTGCATCAGGCCGCGGTCGTGGGTCTTGGGGTGGATATCGGCGACATGCCGCGCTACGTCTCCACCAACGACCTGGGCACCGCTGTGTTGTTGTCCCAGATGGCTCAGCGCGACATCGGGTGGATCGTGCTGGCCAGCTCCATGGTGGTCTACGGGGAGGGACGGTACGCGTGCGCCACGCACGGCGTGGTGTCTCCCGCGCCCCGTTCCCCCGCCGATCTGGAGGCAGGGCTCTTCGAGCCGCGCTGCCCCCACTGCGCGGCGGCGCTCTCCCCCGGCCTGGTCGAGGAAGACGCCCCCGTGGATCCCCGCAACACCTACGCGGCGAGCAAGGTCGCCCAGGAGCATCTAGTCGCGTCCTGGACCCGCGTCACCGGCGGCGCCGGGATCGCCCTGCGGTACCACAACGTGTACGGCCCACGAATGCCCCGGGACACCCCTTACTCCGGGGTCGCCGCGATCTTCCGATCGACCCTGGCGCGGGGTGAGCCACCGCGGGTGTTTGAGGATGGAGCACAGCGTCGGGATTTCGTGCACGTGAGGGACGTGGCGCGCGCCAATCTGGCCGCTCTGGAAGCGGTGGTGGCCCGGGAGCGGTCGTTCACCGCGTACAACATCGCCTCTGGTGAGCCCCACACCGTGGGTGAGATGGCGACGGCGCTGGCCAAGGCGTACGGCGGCCCGCCCCCTGTGGTGACTGGCGAGTATCGACTGGGGGATGTACGGCACGTGGTGGCCTCGCCGGAGCGCGCCCGGCGGGAGTTGGGTTTTGTGGCGCAAGTGTCCTTCGCCGAGGGCATGCGGGAGTTCGCCACCGCGCCGCTGCGCGGCTGACCCGGCCTGCCGCCGCGCTCCACACCGTCACCACCCCAGATCCAGGGCCGTCTCCACAGCGATCGCCACCCCGCACTGCGCGGCCACCCATCCCCGTACCCCCGCGGCGTGGAAGGCCGCCAACGGCAGCAGCCACATCGAGAAAGGCAGGTAGATGCGCTCCACCTCGCCTTTCGAGAGACCGGACGCGGTGGCGATGGTCATCGCCAACAGAACCATCGCGGCCACCACAAGCGGGCGCCCGCCCGCGAGCGGTCGCCCGTCGCCGACGCGCCGCACCACGTCCTGGACGGCGCGGGCCAGCCCCACCACGGTGGCCGGACCGACCGCGATCACCACCGCTGCGGCGTTGGCGAACAGGAAGTACCAGGCCGGGCGCGCCAGCCAGCCGGAGCCCGTCCGGACCCGTTGCGCGGTGAGCTCCAACCCCTCAAACCACCAGAACCCGGCCGCCGCCATCCCCGCCAGGAGCGCCACGACCGCTCCCGCACCCACGGCGAGCACGACGAGTCGGCGCCGCAGCGGGACCTGACGCTGCAGCAGCACCACGGCCAGCGCCAACGGCCCCAGCAACGTCAACCCGTAGGACAACAGCAGGCAGCATCCCAGCAGAAGTCCTCCGCCCAGCGCCCGCGCGTACCCTCGCCGCCCCGGCTGGGCTGTCCCGGCCGCCACGGCGTAGATCCCCCAGGCGGCCACCCCGGCGAAGAACGCGTCCGCGCTGGTGGCCACCCACAGCGCGGTCGGCGCGAAGGTGACGAACAGGGCGGCGCGGCGCGCGTACTCCTCACCGGCCAGCAGCTTCACCGTGGCCAGGACGGCGGGGGCGGCGGCGGCTCCCCCGGTGATGCACAGCACGGCCGCCCACCCCGCGCCCGCCAGGCCGGCCCGATCCAGCAGAACGAAAATCCCCAACGCGCCCGGCGGATGTCCAGATACGTGGGTCGTCCAGCGGGGGCGGTCCACGATGTAGTCGGTGAAGGTACGCAGGTATGCGCCCAGGTCGGTGACCCTGTCCACGTCATGCAGGTAGTCGTGTCGGCTGGTGAGCGGAGCCGCCAGGGCGTCGACTCCACCGCCGGCCACCCCGAGGCTGACCGCCCAGCCCGCGGCGGCCACCGCGGTCATCGTCAAAAGCGCCCGCCACGGCAAACGCGCCACCACCCACGGCCCGCCCACCACGGCCGCTACCGCCACCAGCAGCGCCGGAACCAACCACAGATCGAGGCGGGGCGCGTAGTGACCGAATAGCGGCCAGGCGGCGCGTCCCAGGTACAGCCGGACCCCGTCGCCCACCAGGGAACGCGCGACCAGGTGGGCGGCCACCACCAACCCCAACGCGCCGGTGAGCGTACCGACGGACACCCTCCAGTCCGGTCCCCGCCCACGCCGGCCGGTCCGCGTCGCCGGGGCCGCCGCTTCGAAGGCCGGGTACGCCCGGGAAGGCGCCGCCTCGCCCGCGCCATGCTCCGTGCACCCTGCCTGATCCGGGTGACTGGTATGGTTCACCGCTCGCCTCCCGCCCCATAGTCACCGATATTTCCGACTAGCGATGGGCGACTCGACGACCAAAAGCGGCTTGTCGGCGCCGTGGGTGAGGTTCCAGGTTCGACCCGGGTCCATCCCTGGGTATCGCCCTGGCGTGCGAGACGTGACCGATGTGATCCTGCCGTGCCTGAACGAAGCGGAGTCGCTGCCTTGGGTGCTTGACCGGATGCCGCCCGGCTACCGCCCCATCGTCGCCGACAACGGCTCTACCGATGACTCGGGGCGGATCGCTCAGGCGTACGGAGCCATCGTGATCCGGGTGCCCCAGCGCGGTTTCGGCGCGGCGGCGCACGCCGGCTTGCTGGTTGCGACCAGTGACATCGTCTGCTTCATGGACGCGGACGGGTCCTTTGATCCTCGCCAGCTCCCCCGGGTGGTCGACCCGGTGGCCGAGAGCTCTGTCGATCTGATGCTGGGGCGGCGGCGCCCAACCCAACGTGGGGTGTGGCCTTTGCACGCCCGGTGGGGTAACGCGGTCCTCGCCTGGCGTCTGGGGAGGCGCTGCGGGCTGCGGCTGCATGACCTCGGCCCGATGCGCGCCGCGTACCGGCGGGCCCTGCTGGCGTTAGAGCTGCGGGACCGCCGGTTCGGCTACCCGCTGGAGATGGTGGTCAGGGCCGCTCAGGCCGGTTGGCGGATCCAGGAGACCGACGTCGATTACCTGCCCCGTACCCCGGGTACGCGGTCGAAGGTGACCGGCACGGTGCTGGGAACGGTCCGCACCGTCCGGGATATGAGCCGGATCCTGGCGGAATCATGACCATCGATGGGGTCGGGGTGGTGCCGCCCGTTCCCGCTCCGCAGCTTCTGGTGATCGCTAAGGAGCCGGTGCCGGGGCGGGTGAAGACCCGGCTGTGTCCGCCCTGCTCTCCCCGGCAGGCCGCCCTCATCGCCGCGGCCGCCTTAGCAGACACCCTGGCGGTGGTGGCGGCGACCCCCGCGTACCGGAGGGTCCTGGTGTTGTCCGGCCGCTCCCCGCGACCGCCGGGTTTCACGGTCCTGCCTCAACGGGGTGAGGGCCTAGGCGAGAGATTGATGTACGCCTATGCCGACTCCGCCGTCGCCGGGGTGCCTTCCCTGCTGATCGGCATGGACACCCCGCAGGTGACCCCGGTGTTACTCAACGCCGCCGCGGCTGCCCTGGAGACCGCCGACGCGGTGTTAGGGCTGGCCTACGACGGTGGTTGGTGGGCGTTGGGGTTGCGACAGCCCGGCCACGCCGAGGTGTTACGCGCGATTCCCATGTCCACACCCGACACTGGGCGGCTGACCGAGGCGGCCCTGCGGGCCCGCGGGCTGCGGGTGGTCATGCTGCCTCGGCTGCGGGACGTCGACACGATCACCGACGCGTACGCCGTGGCCGCTCACTGTCCTGGCTCCCGCTTCGCCGCGGCGGTGGCGGCGGTGGCCGCGTGAGGCGTACCGACCCTGGGGTGGTCATCTCCTCACCGCGCTGCGACTCACGGTCTCAGGTCTCACCACCGATGTCGACGGCGTAGGCCTCGTAGACCAGGTCTGCTCCCCGCTGCCGATGCCGGGACAGTTCCCTCAGCAGGTCACTGGCCCAACTGCGTACCTGGTGGGTGGTGGTCCCAGGATCGGCCAGTCGCTCCGCTAGCACCTCCAACACCCGTTTGATGAGGGCGTGTTCCCGTGCCAGGACGCTCACCGCCTGCGTTAATCGAGGCGCCGCCGCTAACAGCGCGGCGTAGAGGCCGTCCCGCCCCTCGGTCACTGTCATGTGCTCGTCGAAGGCCCGTTGCAGCTCGCCCAGCCGCTGGGCGGTTACCCCCCGCCATCGGGGATCGGCGGCCGGTGCGGCCAGGGCACGCTCGAAGGCGTGGATGCTCTCCAGCAATCGCTCCCGGTGCTGCCGGGCGGCCTGGAAAGACTCGCTGCCGGCGTCCAAGGGCGCCGATTCGTATCGGGATGCCACCGCCATGGCGTCACCTCCCGCCACCGGATCTTTACCGATAGTCGACCTCCGGACCTACCGGTGTCTAGAGGGATGAAGCGACATTCGTGAAACGCGCGGCCACCCAACCGCATGGTTGGGCGCATACCATGCAGATATGTCCAAGAAGCCTCGCGCGTCGCGGAATCCTGACGCCACCCGCGCCAACTTACTGCGCGCCGCGCGGGGAGAGTTCGCCGCCCGCGGCATCGCCGGTGCCCGCGTCGACCGCATCGCCGAGAAGGCGGGGGTGAACAAAGAGCGCATCTACGGGCACTTCGGCAGCAAGGAGAAGCTCTTCGAAGCGGTGGTGATCGACGCGCTCGAAGAGCACACCGCCGCCCTAGGGCTTCCCACCGGAGACCCCGCCGACTACCTCAGGCGGGTGTACGACTTCCACCGCGCGAACCCGGACCTGCTGCGGCTGCTGATGTGGGAAGGGCTGCACTACGGCACCGAGGCCCTTCCGGGAGGCGCGCGGCGTCGCGCGCTTTATGTGGAGAAGGTCAAGGCTTTCGCCTCCACTTTGGGCGCCACCCCGGACGACAAGACCGCCGTCACGCTCCTCGCCCTGATCGGCATGGCTGTCTGGCCGCACGCCGTGCCCCGCATGACATCCATGATCATGGATCGCCCTATCGACGAAGAGACACATGCGACAATCCGCGAGCATTTGGCCGCTCTAATCACCAAGATCGTCGAGTAACCGCTCGCGCGGCCGGGCGACATGCCCCACTTCAGAGTTTTTTGGCATATGGCCCTTTAATCCGTTGTCGCGTCGTAAGGTAGGCCCGGACACCGCTGCTGGGGCGGTCGTCACGAGGAGGCTGCTATGCGACTACAGGAAACTGTCCTGACTGGACAGACTCTGGTTTCTACTCCCGAGGAGCAGGCCACCGTCGCCGACCTGATGACGTGGAGCGAGGCGCCGGTAGCGGACCCGCCGCTGTACACCGGCCCGAGCGCCGTCGGTCTGCTCCTCCTGCTGCTCCTGCTCTCCCCGCCCGAGCCGGCGGACTCCCCGAGCAGGAGCCGGTGACCACCGAAAGATCCCTTCCGTGACCAGCACAAGCCCACCCGTCCGGGTGGTCTACACCGAAGCCGTCGAGGCACTGGCCGCGGCCGTCGTCCGCGCTCTTCGGAGCGCGGACGATGGTTTCCGGCTCATTGACCAGCTCCGGCCGTACACCCGTCACAAAGCCGGTCTGGCAGCCCTCCGTGTGCTAGGCCCCGACGCGTTGGCTCCCTTCGTATTGGGTGGCCACCGCCTCGACGAGGAGGATGTCGAGGCCGTTCTGCTCAGTCTGCGAGTGTTCCCCGCCCCCTCCGACGGTCCTGGGGCTGAGGTTGCGCTCCTGCAGGACTGGGCGACCAGTGAGTTGCTCGTCCGTCTGGGAGTCGATCAGCTGCGCCTCTTCCCCGACGGGTTTGTGTCCGTCCCGGAGCAGCCCGGTGGGGTTTGGCCGTCCCCGGAGCGGGAATGGCCCGCCTGGGGCGCCCGGATGGCGCGGCTGGCGGGGCTGGCCCTCCCCGGGCTGCGCTGCCCCGTGTACTACCAGGCCCGACACCATCCACTGGCCCTGGCCCGAGGGGTGACCCGCGCGATGCTGCGCCGTGACTACCCCACCGCGGCCCGCCTGGTCCGTTGGATGGCCGCCGTCGAGGCCTCCGATCCCTCAGCTCCCCACACCACGCCGGCGACCGAGGCGGGTACGACTTTGCAGATCCCTCCCCTGCTGCGTCACCTGCAGATCTACGCGGGGCGGGAATGGCGTTCGGCTCTCGACATCGAACTGGCCGAACACATGGTCGGGCTGACCGCGTGACCGGAGAACCGACCAGGCCCCAAGGGCCAACCGAATGACGAACCAGCGACCGGATGACGGAGAGATCGACGCCGTGACCCTCGACCACCTGGCGGATGCCCATCACCTCGCCTCAACCGCCCTGACCTGGCTCGACGCGTCCCGGGAGTATTTCCGCCTCCCCCGGTCCGGCCACCGCGATCCCAACAACGATTTCAAGCCCTTGGGTGAGCTGGCCTTGGCCGCGTCACTGGTGATGCGGGAGAACACTGGGGGCCAACGGGAATCCCGGTTGGCCCCCACCCTCATCGAATTCGCCTGGGAAGAGCTTGACCGGGGCACCCTGCTGTACGAGCAGCAGCTGCGCCACCCGCTGCTGACCGACCTGATGGAGATCTACGCGCCGTTCGCGCGGGCCGGCTACCGGCACGCTCCTTTGGAGGAGCTGCTGGCCCACCTGACCGCGCTGCGCGCCACGGCGGTGCCGGAGATGATGCCCAACCGGCGTCTGGCGGTGCTCAACGCCGCCCGGGTGATCGGGCTGCCCCTGTCGGCGGACATGGAGCAGGTCGCCGAGCGGACCTGGCTAGGCGGTACGCCCGAGCCCTGGATGATCGACTGGTCCACCGCGTACGCCGTCACTCACACCGTCTTCCACCTCACCGACTGGGCCGCCCGTCCCAAAGGGCTGCCCAAGCGGCTGCAGGAGTACCTGCGGGCGTGGCTTCCGGTCTGGTTGGAGATCTGGCTGGAGGCCGCCCAGTGGGACCTCGTCGCCGAGCTCCTGCTGGTGGATGTGTGCCTGGAGCAGCCCGGCTACCATCCGCACGCCTGGCGGAAGCTCCGTGAAGCCCAACACGACAACGGGATGCTGCCGTACGGGCCGCACCCCACCCCCGAGCGCCCCGAGGACGCTTTCACCGCCAACTACCACCCCACCTGTGTCGCGGCCATCGCCGGCACGCTCGCTGTCTCGCGGGGGATCGGTGAGCTCGCGCGACACGCCCCGGCGGTGACCTGATGCGCCGCCCCCCGCGGCCGACCACCGCGTTGGGAGAGGAGTCGGTGCCGCGTGACCCGATCAACCGATGAGCTCAGCAGCCGTCTGTCGAAGGCTTTTGACGAGATCCCGACCGTCGGGATCGCCGCGGTGGCGGTGGCTGGCGACACCTACAGCGTGTGGATCCGCAGCCGCCAGTCCGCCACCGCGACTGTCCTGGATGAGCACAGCGGGTTCGAGCTGGGCTCGGTCACCAAAACCTTCACCACGCTGCTGCTGGCCGACATGGTGGAGCGTGGGGAGGTTTCCTATGACGACCCGATCGACAAATACCTTCCGGCGTACGCGGCGCCGCGCCACCCCACCCCCGCCCCGATCACACTGCGGCATCTGGCCACCCACACCGCCGGGCTTCCCCGGCTCCCGTCACGTCTGTACCTGAAGGCCCTGGCCCGGTTCTGGTCCAATCCGTACGCCCGTCACACCCTCGCCGACCTCTACCAGGCCACGGCGCGGCTGCGGCTACGACACCGCCCCGGCGACCGGGTGCACTACTCCAACTTCGGGATCGGTCTGCTGGGGCAACTGCTGGCCAACGCCGCCGGTACGCCCTATTCGCGCCTCGTCCTGGACCGGGTGTGCCGTCCATTGGGGATGCATGACGCCGCCACGGACGACGACACGGTCGTCCGCCCCGTCCAGGGCTACCACCACGGCCGTCGTGTCCCCCCGTGGCGGATGGGGGCGCTCGCGGCGGCCGGCACGCTCCGCTGCTCGATCACCGACCTGCGGCGGTACCTGCTGGCTCATCTCCACCCGGAAAGCACACCGTTGGCGGCGGCGCTGACCGCCACTCACCAGCCTCAGCTGGTGACCACCCTGACCGGGGAGAGCCCGCCTTTGGGGTGGAACCGCCGGGAGGTGGCGGACTGCGAACTGTTCACTCACAGCGGCGCTACCCGCGGCGGCACGGCCTTCGTCGGCTTCTGCCCGGAGCGAGGGGTGGGGGTGGCGGCGGTGACCGACGCCGGATGGACCTGGAGCGACCGACTCATCCCGACCGCGTACCGACTCCTGACCGAGCTGGTCCAGATGTCCCAGACGCCCGGCTCATAACGGCCCCGCCGCGCGTACCCCATCACGCCGGTCAGCCCGGCTTTCAGGAAGTGACCGCGGCCTCCGGCAGCGGCGCGTCGTTGGGGGATGGTGCGGCTCGACGGTGCAGAACGACAGCCACGACCACGGTGCCTAGCGCGGCCACGCCGAGGGCGGCGCCGACCCAGGCGACGGACCGGTAGCCGAGCCCGGCGTCGATGGTCACCCCACCCAGCCACGGGCCGACGGTGTTGCCGATGTTGAACGCCGCGGTGACGGTCGCGCCCGCCAGGACCGGAGCCCCGGCGGCGAGGGAGAAGCCCCGGGCGCTCAAGGCGGGGTTGATACCGAACCCCAGCAGACCCAGCAGGAAGACCAGCCCGATCGCCACGGGAGCGCTGCCGGCAAACAGCCCGAAGGCGACGCAGGCGCCCACCAGCCCGATCAGCCCACCGAACAGCAGCTGGAAGGGGTACGCGTCGGCCACCCGCCCACCGAGCGTGATCCCGATCATCGAGCCGACCCCGAACAGCACCAGCATCGCCGGCACCCATCCCTCAGACAGCCCGGTGACCCGAGTGAGCAGTACTCCGAGATAGGTGAAGACGCAGAACATGGCGCCCTCGGCCAGCGCGATGGTGGCGTAGGCGTTCCACAGTGGCGGGTGCAGCATCGCGCGTACCTCTTGACGCACCCCGGGTCGTGCCCCGGTGTCGCGGCCGGCGGGGATGATCGCCTGGATGCAGATCATCGCCAGCGCGGAGACCAGCGCCACCGCCCAGAAGGCCGAACGCCACCCCCAGTGCTGTCCCAGGACCGCGCCTCCCGGCACGCCCGCGACGCAGGCCAGGGTGATGCCACCGACAACGATGGACATGGCGCGCCCTTTGACATGCGGCGGCACCAGACTTAAAGCAGTGGCCGCGGCGACCGCCCAGAAGCCGGCGTTGGCGACCGCGCTGATCACGCGGCTGGTGAGCAGGACACCGTAGTCCGAGGTGACCGCGCCGGCCACGTGCGCGACGGCGAAAACGGCGAGAAAGGCCTGCAGCGCCCGACGGCGGGGCCAGCTCAGAGTCAACACGGCGAGGGGGAGGCCTCCCACCACCATCCCGATGGCGTACGCCGAGGTCAGCAGCCCGGCGTCGGGGATGGAGACCCCCAGGTCAGCGGCGATGGGGTCAAGCAGGCCCGAGAGCATGAACTCCGAGGTGCCCTGAGCGAAAATCGCCAGCCCCAGGATGTAGACGGCCAGTGGCATAGAGCCTTTTCCCATCTGTGACACGTGCCCGTCTTCACGAGGACACAGTTTTGTATTGATCAGTACAAAATGTGGCCATGACAGGGTCAGTTCTTCTGACAAGACAGATCCGCGCCTAGTAAGCGCGTGATGCGGGCCGGCTCACCCCGGGAGCCGCAGACTCAGATGACACCTCATATGACGCGCAGCGCGATGGCGACGATCCCCTCCAACACGCCACGGTCAGCCCCACCCCGGGCGGCCACCTGCATGCCTCCCAGCGTGGCGTTGATGAAATGCGCGAGTGCGGTGGGATCCCGGTCCGCAGCGATCTCCCCGTCACGCCGGCCCCGGTCGATCGCCGCCCGCAGGGCTTCGAGCCGCCGGTTGTAGTCACGACAGAGCAGCTCGGCGATCTCCGGGTCACAAGGCGCCAACTCCACGATGGTGTTGACCACCAGGCAGCCGCGGCGCTGCTGTTCCTCTTCGTCGATGGCCTGGTACAGCAGTCGGCGAAGCTTCTCCCGCACCGGCAGGTGGCTTTCCAGCAGCGCGATCTGCCGCGTGGTCATGGTGTCCATGTACCGCTGCAACGCCCGCTTGAACAGATCGCGCTTGCTGGTGAAGGCGTTGTAGATGCTGCCGCGCCCCAGCCCGGTGGCCTCACACAACTCCTCGGTGGAGGTCGCCTGATAACCGGTGGCCCAGAACACCCGCATCGCGGCGTCGACTACCCGCTCCTCGTCGAACTTCCTCGGCCTGGCCACAGCGGGAGCGTACCAAGTTTTGTAACCGCCGTTCCAATACCGGGGTGACGAATGCGACAGGTGTTACCCGTGTTACTCGCGTTACTCGCCCACCGCGTGAGCCACGACCGCCGATCGCCGGGTCTCCTCCCGCTCCCCGACCTCGCAGCTGCGAACCGGCTCTTGAGCGGACTGAGTGACGTCGATGTTCATCACCTGTACATCCGTCAACAGCTCGTCGACGATCTGGTCCAGGTCGAGCCGTCCCTCCACCCGCGCCAAGCGCTGCGGCTCGGCGTGGGTGGTGACGCGCGGCGGCAGCAGCAGGGTGCAGCAGTCCTCATCGGGCAACTTGGAGATCTCCGCGGTCCCGATCTCGGTGGCCTCCGCGATGATCTCGGTCTTGTCCCAGCCCACCAGGGGACGCAGCACCGGCAGCGTGGCGGCCTGCTCCACCGCGGCGAGGTTGGGCAGGGTCTGGCTGGAAACCTGCCCCAGGCTGTCCCCGGTGATCAGCGCCTGCGCACCGAGCCGCTGAGCGAGCTGATCGGCGACCCGCACCATCAGCCTGCGCTGCGCCACGATCTGCAGCTCACCGGCGCCGGCGGTGGCGAGCGCACGCTGTGCCCGCCCGATGGGGATGACGTGCAGGCGAGTCGCGCCCTGGAACGCGCTGAGCTGACGCACCAGCGCGTACGCCTTGTATGTCGAAGACGGACCGGTGAACGGCGCCCCGCTGAAGTGCACGAACTCACACCGCAGTCCGCGACGCATCGCCCGGTACGCGGCCACCGGCGAGTCGAAACCGCCGGAGATCAACGCCAGCGCCTTCCCGCTGGTGCCCACAGGGAGACCGCCCTGACCGCGGTGGCGCTCGGTGGAGAGGAACACCTCGTGCCGGTCCACCTCCACCAGGATCTCCACCTGCGGCGTGTCCAGATCCACCGGCCAGCCGAGCTCGGTATGGATACGGGCGCCGATGAACGCGGCGAACTGCTCGGAGGTCATGGGGAACTTCTTGTGCCGGCGACGAGCCCGCACCGCGAACCGAGGCGGCGGGTCGGAGGGGTGCTGCTTCCCGGCGAGCTCAACGGCCGCGTCAGCCACGGCCTCAGGGTCCTTCGGTACGCGCAGCGCCGGCTGCACCACGCTGATCCCGATCAGCCGTCGCGCACGAGCGACCAGCTCCTCCTGGTACGCCGGTGCGGAAAGCACCAAGACGCCGTCCCGACGCTTGATCTGCACCGGTCCACCGAGATCAGCCAGGCTATAGCGCAGGTTGTCCAGCAGCTGGCGTTCGAAGCGCTCCTTGTTGCGCCCCTTGAGCGCCATCTCGCCGTACTTGAGCAGCACACACCACTGCTGCCGCATCGGTCACCTCCCGCTCGCGGTCTCGCTGTCGCCGGTCATACCGTCTTCAGTTCTCCTGGCCGCCCACCATCGTTCCTGAGACCGATGGCGCGGGTAAGGGCGGGGCCCTGACCGTCGGGCACTCGACGGCTAACACACGGCGTTCGAGGCGGTATTCCCGGAACGGATGTCAGGGGATGAATACGGGGTCTCGCGGTGGAAGATTCCCAACCACATGCGTACAGTGTCGCCGTTTCAACTCTCTGTCACGCATCCACATCCGATTCCCACTCGACCACCTTACTGAGAGTCGTTGCATGTCATCGAACGACGCATCCACCCTCACCTCGTCAGCCTCGGATCCACCCAACGCCACTGCGCGTCCACGTTTACGTCCGGTTCACGGCCGATTGCACGCTGACCTCGCACCTCCCGCTGGCCGGGATCGATCCGGACGGCTCGATCGTCCTCCCCTACCAGTCAATGGGTGTCGCACTGTTCCCGCTCCCCCTCCTCAACCGGATGTAGAGGCGAACACCTGCGCGTACCCCACGGAAATGAGTGTGGTGTCATGACCGACGAACCCACACCCAGCAATCTCGGACATAGCGACGTCGCACCGCACAACGCTGAAGGGTTGCAACCACCGACCACCGGCACGCCCTCGGCCATAACCGAACCGCCATCGCCCAGAGGATTCTCGTAGGCCACGGTGTGGCGGCGATATCGCTGGTGGATCGCGGCGGCGGTGGCCGCCCTGGCAGCAGCCTCCAGTGCACTGGTCGCGGTCGTCACGGTAGGCATCGATGACAGCCCAGAAGAGACCGTAACCGATTACCTCAACACCATCAGGTCCAGAGACGTTGACGAAGCCCTGTCATACACCCGCCATTTGGGTCGTGTTGAAGGATTTTCCAACGCGCTCCTTGTTCCTGAGGTGCTCACGACGCATTGGCACATAAGTCAGATCACACCACGTTTTGTCCAGGCAGACGACAAAGCGCTGGTGGATATCGCGATCACCGCCGCTGACGGCACCAGGGGAGAAGGGTGTTTCTCCCTGGAGAGACGAGCCGGACGGTGGGTAATCCTCAACCCTCTGGTGAGGCTGGACCTGTCCACCCTTCCTTTCTCATATGTCGAAGTCAACGGCCTCACAAGGCAGGTCACAGTGGTGTGGCTGTTCCCCGGCGCGTACCACCTGTATCAGGGGGTGGCCGATTTTGTCACCCTTAGCGCCCCACCTACGTGGCCGTCCCCACCCCCAGCGACACCCCACCGCACCCCTGCCCATTCCTTCTCCCCGCTGTTCAGCATCACCGAGGAGGGCGAAGAGCGGGCACGAATGGACTTTGAGCAGTGGTTGACGACCTGCGCGTCATCAAGGAGCCCGTCCCCACCAAACTGCCCTTTCACCGCGGCCTTCCAGGATGAGATCCGTATTGGAAGCGACCCTTACGAAGCCGACAGGGTCACCTGGCGGATCGTCACCGTCCCCGCGATAGAACTCCAACCACAACGAGGCTTCTTCAGTGTGGTGCCGCAGGAGATCGGAGAAGTGCAGGTCAGCGGCCGAGGCCTACCGCTCTACGCTCGCGATGACACCCCCAGGATTTCACCGGAATATGTGAGATCTCATTGAGCTCCACCTTCGTTTCACTGAACAGCGATAGAGAATTCGAATTCACAACCAATCCAGTTCACCGCACCCGCTACCCACAATAAAACACATACCCATCCCCAGCCAACCCCATTGATTACGCAACGACAGGGTCACACACGGTACAGCCCTGAAATTGCACACAACTGATCATGGGGTTGCTCTGGGGATAAATTATTCCCCAACGTTTGAGAGCTTCCACTACCATCCGCCAGAGACAATAAGTAACAAAGAATCCCTAGCAAGAATAGCCAATCACCTAGGCTAGTTACGATTTCCTAGGTTTGATAAACAACCCGAACTCAAATCCCTAGCCGAGCTCACTTCTCAATGCTCGACTCAACCGATCATTGCGATGACCTGACGGTCATACATTCGCTCACCCAAAGCAGCGAAACCAGGCAATCACACACGAAAACCCATCACCATTCTTAAGCCAGGGCAGTTACTCCGCATCAAAACCCAACTCGAACAACGCTACCCATAATCCAAAGCTTTATCTCCACCAACAACACCTCATAACCTCAAATCTACATCACTTAAGAAGCTCTAATACCCGCGTCTATGCATCAAAACTGAGCACGACGCTCAACCAAACTACTGACAATTCGATCCCTCTAGTGACGATAAAGCAATCCGCTAAGCGCGGCCCGTTTTGTCCCATGTAACAAGCCGTTGCGATCCCTCTAGGGGTGATGAAGTAACCCTAACCTCAAATCGCAGGTCAGCCCGCTTTTCGGGGCTCGGCTCAGTCGATTTTTGCAGCGATCCGCCGGTTGTACATCTGTGCTGGTCAGAGCGTCAAAACCAGATGATCATGTTCGTCCTCGTGGCTGGGCGGCGTCCGGGTCCGAGTCTGCCGCAGCGGTGTGCACCGACCAGGTGGCCTGGGATGCTGATGAGTGTCGAACCCTGCGGTCTTCACGGCTGGCTTCCTCTCGAATCAGGGCTCGGCGGTGGTTACGGCGATCGGTCGGGAGGGTCCTGTGGTGGCTTGGTCGTGGGTCTATGGGTGGTAGCGGTGGGTCGGGCATAACGTAAGGCGGCCCGTGCGTGTGATCCACGGGCCGCCTGGTACTGGTGGAGGTGCCGGGAATCGAACCCGGGTCCTTCGCCGCCTTGTCAGGGCTTCTCCGAGCGCAGCTTGCTGTGCCTCTACTCGGCCCTACCGATCACGCAAGCAAGTCGGTATGACGGGCCCAGCCGCTGTTTGGCTTCCCGATCGAACCCCGCGGCCGGGTTCGGCCGGTAGACCTCCTCGCTGATGCCGGCGACTGGAACGGAGGCCGATCCCAGGCCGACAAGTTCGCTACTCGCCTCAGGCGGCGAGGGCGAACTGCGCGCGATTAGCGTTGGCGCTTATTTGTTCCCGACGACGATTAACGAGACGACGTCGGCTTCCTCGGCTCGCTTCCCCTAACTCAACGCACGAAGTCGAAACCTGTCACCCCCTTGCTCATCACCGTGTGATGCCACATAAGAGTAACGCCTGCGTGTCCAGCGTTCATCCCGGATTCCACCCGGTCCGCTGTGATGTGGGCCCAGCTGTCGGGGCCCGTACCAGCAGCGGAGTTACTGGCATGGTGTGCCGTTGATAGTGCAGGTTTCGGGGCCGCTTACCCGCCTATGGTAGGAGTGGACCTGGAATGTGAAGGTCACGCTCTCCCCTGGATTCAGGTTCGCCTGCCCCTGTCCCGGCCTGAATGTCAGGGTTGTTCCGCTTTGCTGGCCACGGGTTGGCCAGGATGCGAAGGATAGGTAAACGCCTTCCCGGACCGTCATGGTCACGGTCCAACCGTTGATCGAACTGTTCCCCTGATTGACGATCATGACTTGCCCGATGAAGCCTGTGCCCCAGTTGTTCAGGGTGCGGTAGGAGGCCACCAGGCTGGGCGGTTGGGTCCTATCGGGCGTGGTGGATGACGCAGGAGGGGACGCTTCTGTCGGTGTGGGTGCGCCCGAGGTGGTGTTCCGGGAGGGCGGTACCGATGGGCTGACGGATTCCGACGGGCTCAGGGAGGCGGATGGTGACGGGGACGCGGAAGGGGAGGTCGACGCTGGCACCTGTGTTTCGGAGAGTGAGGGGACGGCGGAGAGGGTTACCTCGGAATCCAGGTTGATCGGGGGCGGCTCGGGGAGGGCGTCCACTGATCGTTCATCGTCGCGTAACAGCCAGTCGAAGGCGAGCCGTAATCCGATCAAGGGAGCCATGACCGCTACCACCAGCCCCACCGCGACCAGAACCCGCCTACCTCGTCTGGGACGCAGGGCACGCAACTCGATGGTGGCGTCGGCCTCCGTCTCCGGCCCCACTAGTACCTCCCACTCGCGTTCAGGTTCGTGGGCACAATATGCCTTCTTGATCGATTTCGCTGCCCCTTGCCTTGGTCGCACGGCCACTCCGTTCCGCCGGTTAGCGGTTCCGCCATGCGGATGACCCTGAGACGGAGTAGGAATTGACTGACCCTGTCAGGTAAGCGCACTGTCCCCGGGATGCGAGCCTCCCGTGGTTTCTGATGAAAGTGACGGTCTATGCGACTCGCGACGAGCCATCGATTCGAACCGGAAGCGGCGGTCATCGAACTGGCGGGTGACTTGGATCTAATCACCGCCGATGATCTGAAAACGCTGCTCGCCAACGTGGTAACCCAGCGCCCTACCACGATCATCAACATGTCTGAGCTGCGGTTTTTGGACTCCACCGGGCTGGGTGTGCTGGTGCGGGCCCACAAACGGGCTAAGGCCGCTGGATCCCGGGTGGTGTTGGCGGCGGCACCGCCAAACGTGGTGCGGATTTTGGAGATGACCTGCCTGACGCGGGTGTTCCCGCTGTTCGGTTCGGTGGATGAGGCGCTGGCGGACGTCCAGGCGGCGGATACGACGGTGTAGTTACCGCTTCCTGTGTCCATGGCCCGGCGGGTGGCTGTCAGCCCATCCCCTTGCGCCAGCGCCCGAGCGCGCGGCTGATCTCCCGCTGCGCGTCACGCTTCGCGATGTCTTGACGCTTGTCATAGGACCGCTTACCGCGGGCCAGACCAAGTTCGACCTTGGCCCAGCCGTTGTTGAAGTAGAGGCTGAGCGGTATCAGGGTCACCCCGCTCTCCTGCGTCTTACCGATGAGACGGTTGATCTCTTTGCGGTGCAGCAGCAGTTTGCGCACCCGGCGGGGGTCATGGTTGGTCCACGTGCCCTGCGCGTACTCGGGGATGTGCATGCCGTGCAGGAACACCTCGCCATCGGTGACGACCGCGAAGGCGTCGGTCAGGGACGCACGTCCAGCGCGTAGCGACTTGACCTCGGTTCCGGTGAGCACTATGCCGGCGTCATATGTGTCGAGGATCGTGTAGTCGTGACGCGCCCGACGGTTGGTTGTAATCACCTTCCGTCCCTGCTCACGCGGCATCTCCCCACCTCCTCCGCGACGCGTCGGCCGTGACCGTTGTGACCATGGGACCGCGCAATACTACCCGCCTGTCCTGTGGGTTCTTGTCACCGGCGTCGACGGCCGCCACGCGCGGAGGAGGTGGTCGCGTTCAGATCAGCACAGGCATTCCGGAAGCCACTCCAAAGGATTCACGGGTGTGTCGTCGAGGCGCACTTCAAAGTGCAGGTGGTTACCGGTTGATGCGCCCGTGGTGCCGACGCGGCCGATGATCTGGCCGCGCCATACCCGCTGTCCTTTCTCAACCAGGATCTCCGACTGGTGCGCGTAGCAGGTCGTCAACTCCTGCCCCTGGTAGAGCCCGTGGTACAGGCAGGTGTAGTAGCCGTATCCGCCGCCCCAGCCGGCTTTGCGGACTTCACCGTTAGCCACCGCCCGGATGGGAGTACCTCCTGGAGCTGCGATGTCCACACCGGCGTGAAGCCGCCACTTGTGGCTTATCGGGTTCAGACGCATCCCGAAGTCACTGGACTTCCAGCCCTGAGTCGGCATGAGGAACCCTGGGGTTTCGACACCTGGTACCGCGGTCGGGTACAACGTCGGCTCTGGGGGGGTGGTCGCGAGTGTCTCGATCAGTGCTGTGACGCGCCCAGCTTGGGCGCGGTTTTGAAAGCGGGCTAGGTCGGCTTCCTGGTGTTCCTCGACGCCGATACGTGCGTTCTGCTGGCCGGTGACGCGCCGAGCAGCCTGTGTGGCGTTTGTCACACCGTACGCCGCGATGCCGTAGCGGGTCTGTGGGTTCACTCCCTTCTGCAGAGCTGCCGCCCATATCAGTTGAGACTGCGGGTATTGGTGGTGCGGGTGGTGGTGGTCCAGGCCTTGTTGGTTCACGTGCTGCTGTTCAGTTGTCGGTTCGGCCAGCACCGGCATTACCGGTACGCCGGCCTGAAGTGCCCCCAGTGATACAGCCGCCGCGAGCACACCTGTCCATCGTCGCCGCATTGGCCCCCCTTATGTCAGTTTTGACGACCGGGGTGACACCCGGTCGCTCACCGGGTCCTCGGGGCCGGCGCTCATCGTCTATCCGCCGTCGCCCCGCCTCGCCGTCCCGCACCCACCGGCGTGGTCAGTAGACCCGCGAACTTTCCGTCCTGACTCGAGGGTTACAGTACGCGATTAACAGCTCTACGCCGGGTTACATCAGAAAATCCGCCCGTGACATGCAATCATGGTGCACTGGAGCAGAGACGGTGCTGTGCGGGCTAAGTGCTGATCTCCCGGCTCCCGCTTACCCTTTCACGTTCTAGGGAGCGGATGCTGACGAAAGCTCACTGCCGGGACCGACCGGTCATCCTACCCGTCGCCAGACAACCGCAGGGGTCTTACACAGACAGTCGGGCGGGGACCGTGACGGCCCCCGCCCGACGTGGTGGCTTTATTCCCTCCCAGACCGGTCCCGTCGTCCATGTTGGGGACCGATCGGACTCTTTTAGACCTTGATGTAGAAGCGGAGGGTGAGCCAGCCGGTGACGGCGCTGACGAACGCGGCGATACCAGCCAGAACCGGCAGCATCAGGTGGATGCGTCCCCAACTCAGCGGTGTCAGCACACCGGCGAGGAACAACGGCTCTAAAGCGCCATCCACCAGGAAAATCTTGCCTAGGATGAGGGTTCCGTAGGCGACGATCGCGCCGAGCACACCGGCGAAGACCGCTTCCAACACGAACGGTGCCTGAACGAACCAGTTGGAGGCACCGACCAGTTTCATGATCGCCACTTCCCGACGCTTGCTGTACGCGGCGATCTGGATGGTGTTGACGACCAGCATTAACGCGGCGATGCCCTGCACGATCGCGATCACCAACGCCAGGTTCTGGATCGCGCCGAGGATGCCGAACAGCCGCGACAACACGTTCCGCTGGTCGACGATCTCGTCTACACCCTCAACGTCGGCGTACCGGTTGAGTATCTGCTCAAACTGCTCCGGATCCTCCAGCTGGACCCGGTAGGACTCGGGTAGCGCGTCGGGACGCGTGGCCTCGACCAGCTCAGGCGCGTCCGCGAACTGCTCCCGGAAACGCTCGTACGCGTCGGCTCGACTTTCGTACGTGGCGTCGGCTACCAGCGGATCAGACGCTAATTGCTCTCCCAGCGCCTGCCGCTGTGCGTCGGTGATGTCGTCGGCCAGGAAGATCGTGACCTCAACGTCGGCGTAGAACGCCTCTCGCATGTCCTGGACCAACAGGTACATCAACAGGCTCGCCCCCAGCAGGGCGAGAGAGACCGCCATCGTGATGATCATGGCGATCGTCATCGTGACGTTGCGCCACAGCCCGAGTGCGACCTCGGACAGCACGTACTTCGCGCGCATCGCTTCCTTCCGGGTGTACGTCTGACGGCGTGCTAGCGGCGCTCAGCCGTAGACACCGCGTGGCTGGTCGCGGACTACTCGCCCCTGATCGATTTCGATGACCCGACGCCGCATCTGGTTGACGATATTGGAGTCGTGCGTGACCATCACCACGGTGGTACCGGTCCGGTTGATCCGGTCCAGCAGCCGCATGATTTCGATACTGGTGTCGGGGTCGAGGTTTCCTGTCGGCTCATCGGCCAACAACACCAACGGCCGGTTGACGAACGCCCGCGCGATCGCCACGCGCTGCTGCTCACCACCCGACAGCTCATTGGGGTAGCGGTGCTCCTTACCGCCCAAACCCACCAGTTCGAGTACTTCGGGGACTACCCGCCGTATTACGCTCTGCGGCTTACCAATCACCTCAAGGGCGAAGGCCACGTTCTCGGCAGCGGTGCGGTTAGGCAGCAGCCGGAAGTCCTGGAAGACACACCCGATCGAGCGACGGAAATGCGGTATACGCCAGCTCCGCAGCGCACCGACGTCCCGTCCGTTGACGTAGACGTGCCCCTTGGTGGGTGCCTCCTCCCGAAGCAGGAGCTTGATGATCGTCGACTTACCAGCGCCGGACGGACCGATGAAGAAGACGAATTCGCCCTTCTCGATCTCCACGCTCACCGAGTCAAGGGAGGGGCGAGTTGCTTTTGGATACGTCTTCGTCACGTTGTCGAGCCGAATCACGGGTCGCCAGTCTACGCGGCACTTCCCGGTTGGGGATAACCGCTACCAGCGGAGAGAGATCCGGCGCCGACGAAACCGCCCTGAGCTGTGCCGATGCGGTGATCGTGCGGCTCAGGCGGGTTGGTGTTGGTGGGCCCGCCGCCAGCGAATACCGGCTGCGATGAATTCGTCGATCTCACCGTCGAACACCGCAGCGGGGTTGCTGGTCTCGTAGTCGGTGCGCAGATCCTTGACCATCTGGTACGGATGCAGCACGTACGAGCGCATCTGGTTACCCCAGGATGAGTCGTCGTTGCTGCGCAGAGCGTCCAGTTTGGCCCGTTCCTCCCGCCGACGCCGTTCCAACAGTCGGGCCTGCAGAACGCGTAGCGCCGATGCCTTGTTCTGCAGCTGAGACTTCTCGTTCTGGCACGTGACGACGATTCCGGTGGGAAGGTGGGTGATCCGCACCGCGGAGTCGGTGGTGTTGACGCTCTGGCCTCCAGGGCCCGATGAGCGGAAGACATCCACCCGGATCTCGTTTTCCGGGATGTCGATGTGGTCGATCTGTTCGACCACTGGCAGCACCTCAACACCGGCGAAGCTGGTCTGGCGCCGGCCCTGGTTGTCGAAGGGGGAGATGCGTACCAGGCGGTGGGTGCCCTGTTCCACCGACAGGGTCCCGTACGCGTAGGGGACCTTCACCGCGAACGTGGCCGACTTAATCCCGGCCTCTTCGGCGTACGAGGTGTCGTACACCTGGGTGGGGTAACCGTGCCGTTCAGCCCAACGCAGGTACATCCGCAGGAGCATCTCAGCGAAGTCCGCAGCGTCCACTCCGCCGGCCCCGGCTCGGATGGTGACCAACGCTTCCCGAGCGTCGTACTCCCCGGACAGCAGGGTACGAATCTCCAGCTTGTCGACCGCCTTGCGCAGCTGCGCCACCTCCGCGGCGACCTCTGCGCGTGACGCCTCGTCGTTCTCAGCTTCGGCGAGCTCCAGCAGCACCCGCGCGTCATCGACTCGTCGCCTCAGCTGTTCCAGTCGCTGGATTTCACCCTGCAGATAGGACAGCCGAGAAGTGACCTGTTGGGCCCGCTCCTGGTCGTCCCACAGGCCTGGCTCGGTGGCCGCCACCTCCAGCTCCGCCTTTTCCTTGCGGAGAGCGTCAAGGTCAAGGACCGACTCCACCGAACGCAGGGTGGAGTCGATGTCGCGTAGCCGGTCGTTAAGGTCGGTCACGGTCACAGTCATCAAGCCTACCTGCCACCTGAGAGAACCTCAGGCGGCTGGTTGGCAGGCCGTGTCGCGTCGCCGCACTCAGCTTCGGATTTTTCGCAACCAGGACAGCGCGGCCCGGTGGTAGGCGACAGCGAACTCCAGCGCGGCGGCGCTGGCGATGTCACCGGCCTGGGTGGCGTTTTTGACCGCCTCCCGCGCTTCCTGAAGCGCCGCGGTGTGGTACTCGGTCGCCTGCTGATACACCTCCTCCATCTGCTCCGGCGAGTGCAGATCACTGAACGCCACCCGCAGCGCCGCTGGGCTGCGCAGTTGGTCGCGTCCAACCGACTCGGCTAGCCAGCGCTGGAAGGCTCGCCGTCCCGCGGCTGTGATGCTGTAGGGCTGGCTGGAGCGGGGACCGGGTTTCCCCATCCGCACCAGTCCCGCCTCGGCCAGGGCTGGAAGCTCCCGATAGACCTGACTGCGCGTCATTGACCAGACCGGGCCCAGCCGGCGCGCGGCCGCGGCCATCAGCTGACCACCGGTCATCGAACCTTCGTGAAGCAGCCCCAACAGGGCGGCTGCTGTCGCGTTGACACCTGAAACCGCCATATCTCAAAGCTGCCACCGGAACGCGGAGAAATCTAGGCAATCCAGATATCCACAGTGAACTGTCCCGCACAGACGGTTTCAGAGGCCCTCACAAGACCCGTTTCCGGGCCGAACGAGGAGTGATCAACGGGTGGGATACGACCAATCTCGAGGTCACATGGGGGATGAGGCACCACAACGGCGCGCCTCCTGAGGCACACTGCACCCTGACACGCTGGGAGGGACAGTGGAATCTGGCACGCTGTTGGCGGACCGGTATCGACTCACTGACCGGATCGGCACCGGCGGCACCGCCACGGTGTGGCGCGCTTTCGACACGGTCTTGGACCGCCTGGTGGCGGTGAAGATCCTGACCCTGGCCGACTCGACGCAGCGCGCAAACCTACAGCAGGAGGCACGGGCGGCCGCCCGGCTGAACCACCCGCACATCACGAACGTCTTCGACTACGGTGAGTCCACACTTGAGGACGGCACCGTCGTCCCCTTCATCGTGATGGAGCTGCTCGAAGGGGAGTCGCTGGCCTCCCGCCTCACCCGAGGGGGCCCGCTGCCGTTAAACGAGGGGTTACGCGTCTGCGCCGAGGTCGCCGAGGCCCTCGCCGCCGCGCACCGCCGCGGCCTTATCCACCGTGACGTCACCGCCAATAACGTGTTCCTCACCCCGGACGGGGTTAAAGTTCTCGACTTCGGGATCGCGGCGATTCCAGCGACGGGCGGACCAGGACGCCCACAGGCGGTGCTGGGCACCCCCGCGTACATCGCGCCGGAACGGATCGAACACGGCGCCAGCCTGCCCGCCACCGACGTGTACGCCCTGGGGGTGCTGCTCTACCACACCCTCACCGGGCGGTACCCGTTCGGCGGCACGTGGCCCCAGCTGGTCAAGGCTCACCTGCGCAGTCCTGCTCCTCCGCTGCCTGGTGTCCCTCCCGCTGTCGCGGCCATTTACCGGCAGTGTTTGGCCAAGTCGCCGCAGGAACGTCCCACCGCTGCGGAGGTCGCCGCGGTGTTACGGGCGGCTGCGCCCTCCTCCTCGGCTATGCCGGTCCCGACGTCGCCGCAGCTGCCCTCCACCGAGCTGCTCCCGGTCCCTGTCCGGGGGCCCGGATCGGACACCCGCCTCCTGCCGGAGGGATATCCCGCCGATCGGCGTCGCCTGTCGCCGCTGCCCCTGATGCTGTTGGCGTCGTTGGTGACCGGCGCGGTGTTGGCGGTCCTCCTCGTCGCGATGCTGAGGCCCAATTCCGGACAGGGAGCGAATGAAGGGTTACCCACTGACAGCGCTACCCAGGGGGAGATAAGCCTTCTGCCGGCGCCCCTCGTGGCTCAGGTCAGAACCCTGAACACCGATCCGAACGACAACCAGATCCAGTTCGCGTTTCGCCTGATCAACCTGGGTGATGTTGTCGTCGATCTGACGGCTATCACTGTGCGTTACTGGTTTACCGGTGACTTCTCCTTCGACCAGTCCGTTGATTTCCAGAGCTGGTGCGACTGGGCCGAGGTAGGCAACGACACCATCACCCACCGTGTGGTGTCCTTACCGGACCAACGACCAGGCGCTGACCACTACCTCGAGGTCGGTTTCACCTCTGGCGACATCCCTGCAGGCGGCTCCAGCGGAGAAGTTCAACTTCGCCTCAACAAGGAGGATTGGTCGCTTTTCGACGAGTCCGACGATCACAGTCATGTCGCAAGCGCGGACTTCACGGAGAGTGACACAATCACGGTGTATGCCGGTACCGATCTGATCTGGGGTACCGAACCGTGATCTCTCGGACTTGACGGCGCGGTACCCGCACGGGAGGCTGTAGGTTGGGAGCGCTCCCATGCTGGAGGGGTATCGGGGGTGCCACGTCGTCGCCACGTGTTACGACGTGGCACCGCCTTCAGAGCCGCGCCTCGTGGATCTCCGCGTCTTGTGCGGACATCACCGGGAATGGCACGGGACAACGCGGCTGTCACGCCCGGTTTCCTGTCCGATTCGGGCCCGGCGCCGGCTATACGTTCCGCCCCTCGACGGCTTCCCATCCGGTATGACGTGTCCGAGTATGACGTTCCGAGATGACGTTCCGACTATGACGTCCAGCATGAACCGGCCGGCATAAGTCGGCACCCACCGGCTCACGGCGCTCAGGCCATAAGGCCATGGCTTCGGGTGTACCTCGATCTGTGCGGCTTCTGTCCCGTTGACCTCACCGCCGCCACGCCCCACGCGTCCCGTCGACCACAACGCCGACCAACGACACGGGCGCCCCAATACCCGGCTCCCAATGGGCAGGCGTTGAGGACACCCGTCACGTTTTGCCGTCACCCACGGGAGGCGACGACTCCTGGCAGCTACTCCTCTTAAGGCACCAACACAACACGCGTGTGGCTTCGTCACCGCTGCAGAGGCGCTGCGACGAAGCCACACACATGGTCGGATCAGGGACGCTCAAGGCGCGTAGGCGTCACACTCCCTGCCGGGGAGCTCACCTCCTGTACGGAGGAGTGGGTATCGGGTCACCGATCCCAGGGGGGCCAGTGGGCCCAGGGTTGCCGTTACCAGGAATGTCCGGGATCCGGTCATTGGTCCTGGATTCCGTCTCGTCCTCGTCGCCGTTGCCGGACCGGTCCTCAGAGGAGTCCTCCTGGTCGCCGTCCTCTTCCTCGTCAGGCAAAGCGGGTTCCTCGGTTGATTCGCTCGTCGGCTCCGTAGTCGGTTCCGACTCCGGCTCGGTCGCGCCTTCGCTCGGTTCCCCAGCCGAGGACTGCTCAGGCGCCGGCGAACTTGACTCCTGCTGGTAGTTGGCCGGTTCTTGACTCTCCCCGGACCCGTCACCCCCGGAGATCACCAGGAATCCCACGAACAGCAACAGGACAACCGCGGCAGCGACGCTGGAGGCGATCGCGATGAAACGACCGCGACGCTGGTCAGTTTTGTCCGGGGCGGACGGAGGCGCCGCATCGGGGAAAACCAGCATCGTCGGCGAGCCAAGATCCCCGGCGGGGGGTGGGCTAAACAGACCGATCCCTACCTCCGACTCGCCCTGCTCCGGCGTAGGCGTCGGACCGTTCCACCCTGAAAGCGGCGCGCCATCAAGGCCGGCAGGTGCCCCCGAGTCCATCGCGGGGCCTGGGCTGACCGGAACGCCGGCGTTGTCGGGAGCCGGGCTGACCGGGGCTGCCTGAAGGGCGGCCATCGCGTCACGCGGCTGGTAGGTCACCACCTCGGGGGCAAGCTCCGGAGCGGCCCGCAGATCAGCCAAAGAGGGCAGCATTGCGCGCAACGCGGCCGCCATCTCCCCCGCGGAGGGACGCGCCCGCGGATCCTTCTGCAGGCAACGGGCGATCAGCTCCCACACCTGCGGCGGCATCCCCGGAGGCATCAACGCGACGCAGGTCTGATGACGTTTGAGTACCTCGGCCACCGGGCCGCCTCGGAACGGACTGCGCCCCGACAAAGCCTCATACAGGACGATGCCCAGGCTGTAGATGTCACTGGCCGGCTCCGGCGATGCTCCCTCGATCACCTCCGGCGCCACATACTCCGGCGTACCGTGGGTCGCCGCCGCCCCGTGCACCCGGTGAGCCACCCCGAAATCGGCGAGTCGAACCGGACCACCGTCAGCGGGGACGAGGATGTTGCCCGGTTTGACATCGCCGTGCACAATCCCGGCGGCGTGCACCGCGGCCAGTGCCTCGGCGACCTGCGCGGTGATGTCCACCGCCAACACCGGCGGCAACGGACCTGCGTCCTGAATCCGGCGCCGCAGATCAGTGCCGTCAACCAGGTCCATCACCAAAGCCAAGTCGCCGTCGGCGGCGACGAAGTCGCGAGGACGCACCACACCGGGGTGGTTGAGCTGGGCGAGCACCTTCGCCTCTTCCCGGAACCCACTGACGACCTCCGGGTCGTCAGCCGCTTCGTGGCGAAGCAGCTTGACGGCGACCAGCTCATTAGCCTGGAGATCCTTGGCGCGCCAGACAGCGCCGATCGACCCTTCAGCGATCTCAACTTCGAGTGCGTACCGGCCAGCGAGCACCCGTTCCATGACGTCCTCCCACTTTGGCTCGCTGGTCAGGCTAAAAACCCCACGAAGGGGAACATGGGCAGCGCGCAGGGAATGGCACGAAGTTGTGAGTTGGCCCAGCTACAGGATGCTGCGGAGGTGCCAGAGTTCAGGATAGAACCGCATGTCCAATCTGGAGCGAAGATAGGCGCCGCCGGCGCTGCCACCGGTCCCCGGCTTAGTCCCGATCTGCCGCTCCGCCATCAGAACGTGCCGGGAACGCCACAACGCCCAAGCCTGGTCATGATCCACCAGGGCCTCGGCCAAGTCCCACAGCGACCCATACGAAGTCCGATCATGGGCGATCTGCTTGTAGGCCTCCATCCGCTGCTCCGGCGTGTCGACGGTGAACCCCGCGTACCGAAGCACGGCCAGGAAACCGTCCCACAGACTGGGCTCCTCCAGACGCCGTTTCAGGCGTGCCACCTCCTCCTGGGTGAGCCCGCGGAACCGTTTTAAGAAGCCGGGATCCTTCAGCCCGGACAGGAACTCGATCTCCCGGAACTGGACAGACTGGAATCCACTGGCCGGTGCCAGCTTGGTACGGAACCGCAGGAAATCCTGCGGGGTCATGCTGTCGATGACGTCCACCTGCGCGACGAGGACCCGTTCCACCTCCCGGCACCGCTCCAGGCGTACCCGGGGAAGGTAGGCGTCCCCCTCCAGCATGCGGTCCCGCGCATCGGTGAGCTCAAAGAGCAACAACTTAAACCATAGTTCGTAAACCTGGTGAATCGTGATGAATAACAGTTCGTCGTGAGCCGGTGGGTCTGACTCAGGGCGCTGCACGTTCAGCAGATCCGCCAGACGCAGATAGGTGCCGTACGTCAGAAGGCCACCCTGCTCACCGAACCTCGCTCCGTTCTCGGTCACGGGGTTCACCGTAACGCCGACACCGGGCCCCCTCGGGCCCGTACGCTCAAGGTCGCCTTGGTTGTGATCAGCTTGCTACCAGGCATAACGCAGCCGGATGGCCGCTGTCCCGTTTTCTCTCCGCCCGTTCCCTGTAACCCCCTCATGCCGGGTCCGTCCCATACGGATGCGGGTCGCACCACGCGGGCCCGGGTCGCCGCCGCTCCTCTTCGAGGCGTGGGATACCGTGTCCGCACAGCGAACCGGTCACACGGCCGTCGGGGTAACAATGTGGGACATTCAGCATCAAAGGCGTCTCTGTGAAGAGTTAGCCACCCGCGCGGAGAACCTGGCCGCCACCCTCATCGCCGACCTCACCGACTGCCGAACCGCGACAGGCGCCTTGGTCAACGCGCTGGCCGGCTCGTCCCGCCCTGAACGCGGTGCAATCGTGACCGCCAACGCCGCCGCCACCCGCATGATCGAGGACGCCGCCACCCGGTTACGCGCCGCAGCCGAATCGCTCCGGCACTACGAGACGACGATCTGATGTCCTGGTCCGACCTGAGAGCCGTCGCGGAACGGGCGATCGCCACCTATGAGGCGGCCGCTGTCCGACTTGCTGGCCGACTATCCGAATTAGACGAACTACGAACAGCGATCGCAGGCTCCTTACGCGGCAGCGAATCCCCGCTGACCGAACAAGCCCTCGCCCAACTCACCGCGACCCGGCAACGATTAGCTCAAGCGCACGACGCTCTCCTGACAGCCGCCGACCACGGGCGGCGCTATCTGGCCACAGTGGACCCTGACGCGGCCGGCGGATCAGTCACTGGACTCCCTGGTCCGCAATCCGGCCCGGTCGGGCGCGGCGGACACAAATCACGCGTCACGTCAAAAGAACGACGCTCCACGATGCGGCGACGCTCCGACCACCAACCACCCAAACAACCATCCGGCCACCAACGCTCCGGACTCACCCGATCCCAGCCTCACCGGGACCCTTCTCGGTCAACCGCCCGCCCCATCCCCACCCCTCGAGTTCCAGCGGTGTTTCCCCCACCGGCACCCACTCCACTGCCGGTACCGCCGGCCCGGCAGGCGTTGACGGACGTTTCCCGTCGGCGTACCCATGTCTTCACCGAGCAAGGCCCAGCCGGGCTGGCTGATCTCCGGAAACGCGACAACGGCCTCGTCGCCCTCCGGCTGGGTTGGCTGGACGCGGGCGGTCACGCGCGGCTTCGGCACGGCGCGGACGTCTCCGAACGGCGCCTCCAGGAACGCGTGATGTACGGCCGGGACCCGATCACCGGCACCACCACCGACTGGGAGCACGGCGGCGGCCACCGCGTCGGTCGACACGCGACCGCGTTCACCGACAACACCGCGCTGGTCTTCGCCGAAATGCGGATCTGGGACAACCCTGAGTGTCGGGCGAAACGAGAACGCGCCGAAGCCAACAACGACGACCGCTTCACCGTGCGGCTACCAGCCGCGTCCGTTCTCGGCCCCCAATTCCGTGACTACATCCACGGCTGGAGCCGGGTAGGCGACCGGAAGCATCCCCTCGGCGCCGCCCCCACCACCTTCCCCGACGACACCGAACTTGTCGCGATTTACCGCCGTGACGCACCGAATGAGCAGTGGCGGCTGTACCGGTGCTACCCCACCCCTCCGGCCCGGATGGGTTAGTCCATACGGGTTAGTCAGCCAGGAGAAACCCCATGAACGTCAGTGAGCGTCTACAAGAGACCCTCACCGACTACCTCCTCGAAGGAGACCCCGTCGGCATCGAAGACCTAGGCAGGGTGGTACGCCGAGGCGACAAACCATGGTTCGTCACCGAATTCGAAGCGGCCCTGCAGGCGGGCGCCTTCACGCCACAGTGGTGGGGCACCACCCTCTACCACGATGAGTGGACCGACGAGGACGCCGACGAGCTCGACCGCGACCTGCGTCTCGTGTGGACAGCCATCGCTCCTGACCGCCCGTATCCCCTGGACACTTGAGCGTTCCCGTCCTCGCGTGGCCGGATACGCGCCCGCGCGTACTGCTTCGCCATCTGCTGCAGGATCCGTTGCCGCTGCGAACTCACGGGAAGCCGGTCATACTCGTCGCGCAGCACCCGCCACTCGTCGTAGGCCCGCCACATCATGTCCGGCACCACCCGGATCACCCCACAGATCCGCACCGCCTGCCCGGAATCCAGCGCCTCAGCCGCCGCCACCGCGGTCCCCCACGCGTGGTCGCAGAAGCCCAGCACCTCTCCGAGGTACTGGCCCCAGTCACCCATCCGCGTCTCGAGCACGTCCCGGCGGCGCTCAACCTCCTCGCTCCAAACCAACGTCTCCCCGGTGTCGTGGCCTTCAAAGACGCCGTCGATCTGCTCGTCCTCATCCGCGGCGTACTGCGCCCCCCGGGAAAGACAGCCCGAGCCTGACGAACCGGGTGATCTGCGTGCCACCGGTCCGCTCGGCCGTCGACTGAGCCAGCCGCACCAAGTCAGCCTCATCGATGGACTCGACAAGCCTGTCGAACTGCGTGATAGCGTCCCTCGCCTCCCACGGCTGCCCGTACTCCAGCCGATGCATCACATCGGCGCCGATAGTCCTGGCCCGTTCACTGACGCTTCGGACCTTCGCGTACCGAAACGCGAGCTCCTCAGCCTGACTGGCCCTATCGGGCCGCAGACCGCCGTTATGGGTCCGCCCGTCCTCGTTCATGACAATCTCTACCCTCGGTCACTCTGCCATCACCTACACGGTATGAGGAGGGTCGGACATTTCCCGGTATGCCGGAGCTGACGTCCTCAGCTCTCACCCCAGGACTTGAAGACTCCCTTCCGCTGACCGGCCACTTCCACATAGCCAGCCTGGTACGCCACGCGAGCGGCACACGCCACAAACGCACACCCCGCCCGGACACATCGATGACACGGACGAAAACTGTCCACATTGAACTCGAGGATTGACGACTAAAGTGTTCTGTCGAGGACTCGACCTACATCAGGGCCGAGAAACATCCCTTTCATGCCGTTATGGGGCGGTGATGGCCAGTGAGGTTTGCGGACAGAGTCAGTCCAGTTATGCAAGGTGCCGGGTAAAAGCGCAGGTCGCGTCCTCTCCTCCCCACGCATGTGGGGGTGTTCCCGCAAATGTGGGGCCCGGGGCTCCGGAGGCTAGCTCCTCCCCACGCATGTGGGGGTGTTCCTCACTCCTCTCCCCCAGGAGGTCTCATGGGAATCTCCTCCCCACGCATGTGGGGGTGTTCCCTAGACATGCGCCGGGTGTCAGGTTCCGGGTCACTCCTCCCACGCACGTGGGGTCCAGCAAATAACCAGGGGTGCAGGGCATGCCTGTTCACGTCGAATCGTCTTCTACTTGGCCGCCCCGAGGGAGACGTGTGTGATGTCGGTCGGCCCTCAGGACGTGAGGACCGACCGGATACGTTCCAAATACGCGCCTATGTTCTGAGCGGGTTCGCCGGCCACGTCGCTCAGGAGGGTCCGCAGAAGCGCGGCGTCGGCTTGGGAGATCTCGAGCAGTGGCCGCCGTAGCCGAATCGACCATGACCGTTCGTCAGGAAACGCGTCGAGCCGCGGCACCAGTGGCGCTATCTCCACACCCGTCAGGTACGGCGTAAGGCTAGTGATCTTCAAACTGCATCCTCGGGTGAACGTCCGGTCGACGAGGTTCAAAGGCTCGCTGAGCACGCGTACCGGGCTCGCCACCACTGCCCGGCCGATGACCCGGGTCCGGTCCCGGCTGGGATTGTGCCAACATCCGCGAGTAGTGAGCAGGAACAGCTCATCATCCACCGCGAGTTGCTCCACTTCGGGGCGACGGGTGGCCGGGAAAGCCATCCGTGAGGTACGGAACACCCAGGCGACCGCGACACGTTCGGCCAGGATCAGCAGATACGAACGGCTCATGCCCATAGCGTCTCCGGCGCCGGTTCAGACTCACGCGCCCGGTCTAGGACATAGATAGACATTCCCCCCATAGGGCATCGCCGGGTACGCGTTTCGCTGATCTGTATGCCCGCCTAAGGTGGCCGCAAAGGCGCCGTGTGGTGCGTCTACGGATGGGGAAGGCCCACGGGCGGGTCTCAATGCCGCTTGTTGTGGCCTGTGAACGCGGCGCGAGGCGATGATCGCGGGTGGTTAATAAGCCACTAATGGCTACCCTCTTACTCGCCACTTATTTTCAGATAGTGCAAATTCCGAAATATGTAGTGATCCATATTAATATGGAACCTGGTCACTTCTTCTTGGCAGGTAAGTGGCGTCTCCGGTTGTTCCTCGCGGAGGTTAGGTGTCGCTACCTATGCCGCAGGAGCGGTAGAGCATTGGTGCCGCCGGCTACACGTCAAAACGACGTGGCTGTTGATTGTTTCCGGCCATGGGTGGGTTGGCCGGCGGGAGGGTAACCGGTCAACCCACCGTGCGTATCGGGGCTGGGTTGGTCGGATCAGTAGACGGTGGTGACGCCTGCGCGGTGAATCTGTTCGCTGAGTGCGTGGGCGAGGGCGCGGGCGTGGGTCAGGCTCAGCTGGGTCTCCACCCACGCCGTCGGTGAGGTGACCGAGATGGTGACGCCGGATACTCCGGTGTGGGCGTGGCGGGTGGCGTAGATCTCCAAGCGGGGGAAGATGGCGCCGTCGTCGTGAGGGTCGAACTGGCCGGCGGTGGCTGGCACATCCATCCCTGCGGCGGAGTGGTGGACGCACGGTTCGGGTTGGTGGGCCCAGACGCACCAGGCCGGATGTGTGTGGCAAGTGGATGGGTCGGACGGCGCCATGGTCATGACGGTTCTCGACCTCGCCGCTGTCGCTTCCGTGGTTCTCATTTCGACGCCTGAGGCTGGGTTCGCTGTCATGGTGGCCGGTGTGGGTGCGGCCTCGGGTGATCGGTGGGTGGGAGCGGGTTGGTCTGCTTGATCCGCTGAGGTGAGCAGGTCTGCCTGCTGAAGTAATGCGCCCGCCAGAAGCCGCACCTCCCGGAGGGTCAACAGCACGCTGGTGGCGGCCCGGCCAGGCCGCCCGGGCCTGACGCCGACCACGTCGAGCGCTATCGCGACACGCGGTACCCCCGGCAAGAGCGTCACGGTCACCCCGCCGAACGTCATGCCTTCATCGGAGGAGTCCAACGCGGGTGTTTCAGTGCGCAACGTCAGAGTTTCGTTACACCTCTCTTGGTGAGGTGAGCGAATAGGAACGCGACGCGGGGAACGCTTCAAGAACAGATGCTGATCTACGGCGGCCTGTGAGGAAAGCGCGGCGGAATCAAAAGAGGCTACGAGAGACAGATGGCGATACCCGGAAGAAGCGCGTGCAGAATCCGGCATCGGATCGCCCCCTTTCTGGGTAAGGGATCGGTCAAGGCCCTCGGATGGTGGGGACGCACCGTCGAGGCCCGATTATTGAGCACGAACAAACACCCATTTCCCTCTCAAACCCTAAATGGCGAAGAATAGAAAATCAACAAGCAACGTAAATGCGAATCATTTTCTAGAAATTGCCATGCGCCGCGTTCCCTCCAGGGCCCATACCTCCCACGCAGCGGCTCACCCCGAAACCTCCGTTGATCATTGCGCCTGTCGAGCGTGTCGCTGAACTGGCGTGAATAATTCGTGACCAACGCGGTGGAGCACGCCACGTGAGGCACGGTTCCGGGGCGACGGTCACGGGTGCGTGTCACATCCGCTCCTCGGCCCCCATACCCCACCCTCCACTGGTTACTGTCCGCGTCTGGCTGGAACATTGAAGAAGACCACTGGAGAGAGGACCGTCTGGTGTCCTGGACCACCTTCGATGACGCGGTGACCCGGGCGCTCGCCACGGTACGGCGAGAGGACTACACGCAGCATCCCCGGCTAGGCGGGGTTGCCCAAAGCACGATCCAGTGGGCGATCGAACGAGATCTGCGCCGCGCCGCCATTCAACCTGGCATGCGCGTCCTGGAGATCGGTACCGGTACCGGGTTGACAGGAGCCCTGCTGGCGGAGATCGTCGGCCCCACCGGACACGTCGTTTCGATGGACATCGATCCGGCTCTGACGGCGCGCGCCGCCGAGATCCACGCTGAACGTGGCGTATCGAATCTGACGGTCCTCACGGGTGACGGTCGCTACGGCGCTGAAGAGCACGGCCCGTTCGACGCCATCGTGGGCTGGGCCGCGCCCACCCACATTCCTCTCCCCTGGGTACGGCAGTGTCGACCGGGCGCGGTGATCTCCACCCCGATCTACCTAGCCCCGGTCGCCCGCATGGTGGGGCATATCCGCGTCACGGTCACCGAGGACGGTCACCCGACCGGTCCTGAGCTGAGCGCCGCCGCGTACATCGACATGGGGGGCCGCATCAACACCACCCCTGGAGTCCCGATGTTCTACCTCGACGCTCGCCAGGAGCTTCCAGGCGGCGACCTGGCCTGGCTCAGCGTCGCCTGGCGGGAGCACCGGACCCCCTACGACCCCGCCGACACGCTATGCCTGCTCCTCGACCCCGACTATGTCGAGTCGATTGATCTCGGCTCCAGCGCCGAGGAGCGCTGGGTGGTGTGGCGGAATTTCCGCGCCTACTGCGCTGGTCGGGACACCCGCCATGCCTTCGCCAGTCTCACCACATACGGCGTCATCGGGCGTCACTGTGTGTCCGGCATCGGGTTCTCCAACGGTATCCACGTCGCCGTCCTCACCGCCGACGGACGGATCCTGGCCGATCATGCCGGCTCCCCTGCCCGCGCCGCGCTCATCGAGTACTACCAGGAGTGGAAGCTCGGCGGTCGTATCGGCCTGTCGGCGCTCACTCCGATCCTGGAGGAGGGTCCGGACGGCTGGTATGTGCGTGTCGTCCTGTCTCCCCACGGCACGTCCCCATGGACCCCGGTGACCTGGTGACGGATGCAAGCGGTACGCGGTGATCCCGGGGCCCATGAACCTGGCCGGTAAGACAGGCAGGCCAAGATCTCGACGCCCTTTACAGGAGTCCTTCCAATTAACGGAAGCCGCCCCATTCCCTGAAGAGGGAACATAGGATGCAACGTTGGATCAGACTACTTCTCCTTGAGAGGTTCTGGTCATGGCCCCCGGTCCCCATTCCCGCACCACCGGGGGCCATCCCTATTGACGAGAATCGAATCGCTATTCGATCCCCGATCGCTGATCGGCGCGGAGACCATCCAGGGAGACGCTCCAGTGCAGGGAAACGCCTCTTGGCGCACGCCGAGATTTGAGACGTCCACGGTAAAGGGTACGCCTCGGATCGGAGGACGCTTATTGGCGCCCCCGCACAAGTCTAGAACGCCGGAACGGCCCTCGTCCCCTAACATCGCGCGTTCGGCATTCCAATATGGTGGATCACAACCATGAAGATCGCGAAAGGTCAGTGATTCGTCGGTATCCGTGCGAGGCTGCCGCCATCGGCGCCGCATCTGCTGTCTCCACACGCCACCGGGAATCATCTAAGGAGATAAGAAGCCCGGCGTTGAAACCGTTGAGGCGCTCCGGTTACGCGCGGCTCCGGGTGGACACGAATCATGACACGGCCGATCGTCCGCTGGTCCTGCTCTGGACGCGCTCGAGAACACCGGGGTGATGAGCGCGCACGGCGATCCGCTTTCGGCTCCGCGCGGCGGTCCGGGCTCCCACGCCTCGGTGGTTCGTGCGTGCCACGCGCGTACCCGCCAGGATCGTGCGTCGCAAAGGTGTCGCGTCTGTTGACAATGGACTGTCTGTCATCACCACCGTCGACAAAAACAAAGATCATGATCGGCGTCTCTGAACGGCGTGTGCGCGCCCGCCATATCACTCGCCCCGGTCGTTGTTGTTGAACCGCATGCCACGGGTCTCCCGGCGGCTCCGCGCATCCCCACGTCGGCGTTCGGTGACGCGATCAGGCCGGCTCAGCCAGGCCTTTGGCATTCGCCTGACATCGTCATATCGAGAACCAGCGACATACCGCAGCGACGACGCTCAACCACTTACCGGCAGGCGGCGGCGATGCCGCTCCACCTCTCATCGCTACAGCTTAGCCGACGCCGCGGCGTACCCGGTCAGGATCTCCACCGTTTTTCTTCACCCGACACCGCTCGCCGGGGACGCTACGCGCGACGCATCCAGCCCCAGCGGGATACCGGGTACGCACGCCGCCTCTCAGATGAAGGAATCGCGACGGAACAGCTCAGCGCGCCCCGTCAGGTATGGATCGATCGGCGCAACCCGCAGATTCAGCCGGGGACCGGGGTGAGCGATACCGCGCAAGATGAGCTCGGCTGTCACGGTCCGTTGCTGGGCGAACAGGCTGCCTGGCAGTTGGAACGGGCCGACTCGCCATCCCTGAGAAACGCCGTGTAATGGCACCATTCCGGTCCATTTCTCGCCCGCCTGACCATATATCTGAACATTGATCTTCTCGGTTTCCGCGGTCAGGGGACGGACCGTCGGTTCACAACAGTGAAGTGTGATGAAGACCGCACGGGTGTCGGGCCGATCAAGCCAGTGCTGACCGGAGGAAAACTCAACAGAATCGGAAAATTCTAGGGACTGAGCCAACGCTACCCGCACGATCCGCGCGAACGGATAGCCTGACTGCTCCAACTGAGACCGTTTCCGCTCCGACCAGGGCCTTCGGGAACGACAGCTATCGAGCAGCACGCGCCCTGGGAACATGGAGTCGGCCTCCGCCTCCAGGACGTAGGGCCAGGACCGCTCCACGCTTCTGGGACCGTGAAGCCAGGTCACGCCCTGATCCCCCCGACCCACCGTGATCTCCCCCTTTGAATTGGAGCGCCCCGTCGAATATTGCTCGCCGGTCGCTTCAAGATACTCGCACTATCACCTATACCTGATTCTTAGGGCCGTCATCCTGTTCCTTACGAAAGGTTTCCTTCAACATCAGTATTCCCTGAAAGAGGAACATCTCGGCGTACTATCGACAAGCCTGGGTGAAGCGGCCAGTGCGTCGTTCATGACCAGGTCGATGGAACTCGATGGCGGCTCGTGGCGCCACATGAAGACCGGGCGACCGACCACCGGCCGCCCGGATAACGAGATGGTGTTCCCAGTACCCCGCCACAGCTTCACATGCGTACGTCGTGGTCAGGGATCACCCCATGTGCGGGTATCGCCAATCCCGAGGCGGGACGAACGTTTCCTTGATCGTTCGTGGTGAAATCCAACGCACCAGGTTCTGCCAGCCGCCAGCCTTGTCGTTGGTGCCGCTGGCGCGCCCACCTCCGAACGGCTGCTGTCCCACCACAGCACCGGTCGGTTTGTCGTTGATGTAGTAGTTCCCGGCCGAGAACCGCAACACCTCACTGGCCCAGTCAATGGCCCGTCGGTCGGTGGCGAACAACGCGCCGGTCAGCCCATACGGCGCCACATCGGCGGCTTGCCGCACAGTCTCCTCAAAACGATCATCGTCATAGATGTACAGGGCCAGGATCGGCCCGAAGTACTCGGTCGTGAATAGCTCATGGCCCGGGTCGGTGCATTCCACGAGCGTCGGCCGTACGAAGTAGCCCTCGCTGTCATCCGCGGTCCCGCCCGCGATGACCTCACACGCGCCGTCGTTTTTCACCCGATCCAGCACCTCGCTGAGTCGGGTGAAGGCCCGACGGTCGATGACCGCGCCCCCGAACACCGTCAGATCCGTCACGTCGCCGTACTGGATCTCCTCCGTGGTGGCGATCAGGGCGTCCCGCAACCCACCCTGCCACAGAGACCGCGGCAGGTACGCGCGGGAGACGGCGGAACACTTCTGTCCCTGGTACTCGAACGCGCCCCGAATCAGCGCCACCCGCAACGCCTCAACGTCGGCGCTGGGATGGGCGATCACGAAGTCTTTCCCTCCGGTCTCACCGACCAGCCGCGGGTAGGTGCGGTAGCGGTCGATGTTCTGACCGACCGTCCGCCACAGGTGCTGGAAGGTGCGGGTAGAGCCGGTGAAGTGGATACCGGCGAGGTCAGGCGCGGTGAGCGCGACCTCGCTGACCGCCTGCCCGTCACCGGTCACCAGGTTGATCACGCCGGGCGGCAGGCCAGCAGCCTCCAGCAGACGCATCGTGTAGTGCGCCGCCAGCGCCTGGGTCGGGGAGGGCTTCCACACCACCACGTTGCCCATCAACGCCGGCGCCGACGGCAGGTTCCCGGCGATCGACGTGAAGTTGAACGGGGTGATCGCCAGGACGAAGCCCTCCAAGGGCCGGTGGTCGAACCGGTTCCACATGCCAGGGGCGCTGATCGGCTGCTCACTGAGCAGCTTGTGGCCGAAATACACGTTGAACCGGAAGAAATCGATTAACTCGCACGCCGCGTCGATCTCTGCCTGATACACCGATTTGGACTGTCCCAGGATCGTGGCGGCGTTGAGGGTGTCTCGCCACGGACCGGCGAGCAGCTCCGCGGCGCGCAGGAAAATCGCGGCGCGCTCCTCATACGGCAGGGCGCGCCACTGTGGCGCGGCCCGGCGGGCGGCCTCCAGCGCCGCGGCCACGTCCGCTCGGTCTGCTTGCCGGGTCACCCCAAGGACGTGGCGGTGCCGGTGCGGCTGGACCACCGTGATCTCCTCGCCGGCCGCCATCCGCTGCTCACCGCCGATCGTCATCGTCAGATCGACCTGCTCGGAGGCGAGCTGGTCGATACGGCGCCGCAGGCTTTCGGCCTCCGAGCTTCCCGGCGCGTAGTTCCGGGGCGGCTCGTTGCGCGGTGCGGGAACGGAGAAGACGGCGTCCATGGCGACTCCTCAAGCTACATATCTGGCTTTGTGGGCCTACCGTTGTTGAGCTATTCGGCGTTGTGCGCCTGCTCCCATCCTGACACGGAGACGCGGTTGCGCCCGGATTCGTCACATGGTCGTCATCGCGTTTCTTCCCCACGGGCGTCCCTGCCCTGCTTCACCGCACTGCCCGGATCCGCCGACCGCGCTGGTCGGGCCGCCGTGGGCCACGCGTACCCTCGGGGGCGTGACCACCTCCGGGAAGAAACACCACCGGACAACCGCCGACCCTGCCGATAAGACCGCGGCTGACCAGCCCGGGACCGACACCGGGACGACCACGGCTGTCGGAGCGAACGCTGGCCGGGGCCGCGCGACCGGTGAGGCTCCTGCACCGTCAATGAGGCTGCTCGCCGCCCTGCTCGCCGGGTCGGCGTTGGTGTACGCGGCCCGCCTGTGGTCGGGAAGCGCCACGACCTCCGAGTACTACCCGGACGCCCTGGACTTCTACCTCTCGTACTACGCCTACGCGTTGGCCACCATCGTGCCGGCTGCGATCACGGTCGGCGCCGCGCTTGGGCTCGTCGTCCAGCAGATCGGACAGGGGCGTCGCGGACGAGCGGCTCGTTGGTGGCTGCGGCTGCTCGGTGGGTTAGGGGTCGGACTGGTCACCGGCGCGGCTTTAGGTGGGCTCACGTACGCGGCGGAGCACAGCATGTCGGAGGCCGCTCGGGTCGCGGCCTTCAGCGTCGCTCTCGCGGGCTTAGTCGGTGGCCTGATCTCGGCGATTCGTCCAGCGCAGATCCTCACCGGGGCGCTCGCTGGCGCGCTTGGAGTCGCCGTCACCCAGGTCATCCTGGCGTTCTTCACCACCCCGCTGCGGCGGGCTTTCGACGGGGGTGGTTCGGCCAGCGAGGTGATCGAGGCTCAGCAACGGATCTCCCTGATCGGTGGCCTCCTCGCGGGTCTGGTCGCCGGGGTCCTAGCGCATCTGTTGCTGCGTGGCTCCCGCGTAGGGCTCCCCGGCCGGATCTTGACCGGCGGCGGCGCTGGGGCTTTTCTGCTGATCGGTGAGGTGATCACCCAGAACACCCAGGACCGGCTGGTCAGCGCGGGCCTGGGGATTGACATCGGGAATTTCCTGATCCTGGAACTGCTCAACGATGCCCGGTTCAACGGCGCGCTGATCATTTTCTTCGCTGGCGCGGTCACCGCCGTGTTGGCGCTGGGTCGGGAACGCCCCAGCGCGAAGCGCCTCGCGGCGAAGCAGGCCGCTGCTCGGAAGGCGGCCGAACGGGACGCCAAGCTCATCGCCGCCGCGGAACGCCAGGAGGCCCGGCGCGCACGCCGCGAGGGGAAGAACCCCGAGGCGACGCAGCGCGACACGGTGGCTCAGAAAGAAGCGGCTAAGAAAAAAGGCTGAGGAAGAAGACGCGACTGAAAAGCCTGGGCGTGACGGGGTCACCGCCGCGCGCTGGATATCGGCGCGTCCACCGGTCGATCCTCGGCCACGCCCGGGCGGGCTGGGCTTGAAGGGTGACGGGCGTGAAGAGTTAAAAGTCCGCGCTCGTTAAATGCTCAAGCTCGGAGACGTCGTACCACTCCAGCTCATGCTCCTCGACGCTGTCCACGGTGAACTGAGCGTCGGAATCACCGGCCGCCGCCGCTGCCACGACCTCGACGGCCGCGGTGACGCTATCGACCGCTTCCGCTCCGTCGACGTGGATGGCCGCCACCGCGGCGAGAGGCACCTCTGCGGTGACGCGTACCGCGCTGGCTCCCAACTCGGCGTCCGTGACTTGCACCTGGCCGTTGGGGACATCGACCGACACCACGACCCGTCGACGGGGCGCGGCCGGGTCGGCGCGAAGCAGGTGGAGGGCGTCTTGGGCGGCGCGGGTGAAGGCGATGTACTCCAGCTCTTCCTCATCGCCCTCCGCGTACCACTCTCGTAGCCCGGGGGTGACCGCGTGAGCGGTCAGCTCCGGTGCCGGCAGCGCCCCCTGCTCCCGAAGGCGGGCAAGGAGCGGAAGGGTTGCCGAAAGATATACCCTGGTCGATCTTTGTCTCACGGTACGGTCTCCACCAACTCGGTGAGGGATTCAGCGATCAGGTCAGCGATCGGATCAGGATCGCTGATCGTGCGGCGGTCGGCGTTCAATCCGTAATAGACCCCGCCGTGGTAGGACGTGACCCCGATCGCCAATGCCTGTCCCTGACTCAACGGCTGCACCGGGTACACCTCCTCCAGGCGGGCGCCATCCAGGTAAAGGGGCTCTTGCGGCCCCGGCACGTTCGTGATCATCAAGTTGTAGAGCCGACGGGACAGACCGGCCGCCGCCTTGGCTCCCAGAGTGTGCAACGTCGGCGGAGCAAATCCGGACAGGCCGATCAGGACGCTGGCGCTGACGAATTGACCGGTCTGTCGCTGAGAATCCAAAGCGTACGAGATTTGGTGCAGCCGGACCCTGGGGTCACGCTCCCCTACCGGCAGGTCGACCAGCAGCGAATCCACCCGGGTGTCCCGGACACCCCCCGCGCTGACCGGCACCAGGGCTCGCAGGATCTGCTGTCCGTTCAGTGGTTCGCCGCGCATCAGCAGCCAGGATCGCAACGCTCCTGTGATGGTGGCGAGCACCACGCCGGTGATCGTGGTGCCGTAGGCGCGTCGGATCCGGCGGTAGTCCTCCAGTTCTGTTCGGAGCATCGCGAAGCTGCGCTGCGAGCCGATTTCGGTGTTCAGTGGGCTCGGTGGCGCTGGCCGGGCCGCGGTCCGGGCCGCGGAGATGATTCCGGAGGCGAGCGTGGTCAGGGTGCCACGGTCACTGTGCAGCAGCCTCAGCCGCAGGGTGTCCATGATCCGGGTGGGCTGGCGGATCAGGTCACCGACGGCACGGACCACCAATCCCAGGTCACTGGGCGCAGGAGCGGGCTGCCACTGACCGCTGGCCCCGTCAGCGACGACGTCAGCAGGGCGATGGGCGAGGATCACCTGGGTCAGATCGACGGTCCCTGTGTCGATCATCGCCTGGTGCGTCTTGGACAGCAGGCCGACCCGGCCGTCCTCTAGTCCTTCCACCAGGTACATCTCCCACAGCGGATGCTTCCGGTCTACGCGTCGCGCCATGACGCGGGCGACCAGCTCCCGCAGCTGCTGGGTGGTTCCAGGCCGGGGCAGGATGGATCGGCGTACGTGAAACCGAACATCAAACTCGGGATCGTCCACCCAGACGGGTCGGGCCAATCCCGCCGGCACCGCGCGGATCTTCTGTCGATAACGAGGGACCAGATCCAGGCGCCGTTCGACGATGTCACACAGGTCGGAGTACGTCAGGCCACCAGGCCCGGGACGAAGCAGCCCGAGGCTGCCCACATGGATCGGGCCGTTCACATCCTCCCGATGCAGGAAGGACACATCGGTCAGGCTGAGCCGATCGGGCATATGACCTTCCCCACGGGTAGTCCTGACGGATTTCTCGTGCCCATCGTGTCATGGTGATCGTCTCGGTCGCTCGTTTGAGGCGGCGTGGGCCGAACCGACATTACCGAACCGGATATGGTCCGAGAGGGTGGCCAACAAAGCAATCGATGGCAAACTAAGGCAACGGCAACGGTACGACACCCGCGCAACGTGCCCTGTAGAGGAGCCTGACCTCATGCAGCCGAGGTTCCTGCAGCTGTCTGACGTCGCTGAGATCCTCAACGTCTCGGTGTCGCAGGTCTACCACATGGTGCGCAGCGGTGAATTGCCCGCGATCAAAATCGGTGGCCGGGGGCAGTGGCGGGTGGAGATCGCCAAGCTGGAGGAGTACATCCAGCTCAAGTACAAGGAGACGGCGGAGTGGATCCGCGCTAATCCACTAACAAATCGGGACGAAATAGACGAAGATTTGTCCTAAATACCCCTTTTTTACTTTACCTTTTCTTGTCGCGCGCATGACTTGCCCGCGCCTTTGTCGTCAGCTCTGACGCCTTGACAGCTCTCCCACGTCTGGCGCGCGTCTGCCCACTGACGTCCGCCGCGATCACAAGCGACCGCGACCGCCCCCACCCTCATCCCGTCCTGTGACGGTTCGTGTCAGGAAGCCGACGGCATGAACTTCTTGCCGGTCTCAGCATAGAAGTCACAAGTGCCTGTTCCAAAGCAAACGAAAGCAAACGCAAGCTTCTTGACCCTCTTGCCGGTGGCCGCTACAAACAGGATTAGGCAAACGAAGGCAACCGAGCGCAAACGCAAGCATTGACGGACGCCGAGGAGACACCGTGACCGCACCACTGGCCGCCGATCCCATCCACTCCGGCTTCCCGCGGCTACGCCCGGCGCCACATCTGGAGCCTCCTTACGACGACGCTCTCCCTCGCGAGCGCGCGCGTTTGGTCCTCGTTCCAGACCCGGGCGTCGAGTTGCCGCTGGATCGGGAACTGCCCTTGGAGTGGGAGCGTCCGCAGCCCGGATCAGGGCAGTGGGAGGCGCTATCCCGGCGACGTCGACGCAACTCCACCTCCGACGGCACCCGTGGGAACCCGTCAGATCGGCAGTCCCAAGGTCTTCTGCCTGACCCCAAGGCCGGGGTTCGGGGGTTTGTCAAGCTCTGCGTTGAGGTGTTGGAGGGGCGGCGCCCGCTCCGGCAGCTCCGCATCTGTTGCACGCCCGCGGGCTACGGCCGACTCATGGCCGAGTTGCCGGTTCCGATGCGTCGGCGAAACAGCCAGAACGCCCCCAACACTCCCCGCATCAAGATCAATACTATCCGTACCTCCCAACCCCATCCACGGGCTGTGGAGGCCGCGGTGGTGCTGGAGCAGCACGGGCGCAGCTGGGCCATCGCGCTACGGATGGAGGCTCACGACAACCGCTGGCTGTGCACGTTCCTCCAGGTCATCTGATGTGGACAGGCAAGCGAATGCACATAAATGAGGTGTGGCTCCCCCACGAGAGCCACACCTCATCCATGGATAGGCGGCTGCCGATGAGTTACGCCACCGCCTCCTCTGCCTCTACGTCCACAGCGCCGGTGTTACCTCGCATCCCCGGCTTCAGATACCCGGGGATGTCGGGCTTAGATGGCTTAGATATCGCTGCCGGGAGCGCCGTGGCACCGCTTGTACTTCTTACCAGAGCCGCACGGGCAGGGTGCGTTCCGGCTCGGCTTACTCCCGACCTTCTGCCCCGCCGCGACGACCCGCTCCCCGGCCGCGAGCCGAGAAGACGGCCCCACCTGCCGCGCCGTCACCGTGGCCGGCCCCAGCACCGGGCTCACCGGCTTGCCGGATGTCTTCGCCACGTTCGGCGCCTTGGCGCCCTTCACCGCGCGACCCGGCGTACCCTTGGCCGGCGCTTTCTTGCCGCCCTGGGCAGCCCCCGCCTTAGCCGGCTGGCGACCGGAGCCGTCCAAGCCCAAGGCCGGCGCCGTCGGAGTCGCCTCCCGGACCGCGACCCCACTGAAGCCGGCCGCACCGTCGATCGTGGGGGCGGAGTACTGCAACCGCTGAGGTTGCTGCGACCCCAGCAGCGCCGCCAGCGTCGGCCGCGGCCGCGCCTCGCTCTTACCGGTCTGAGCAGCAGCCTCGGGCTGCTTGAGCTCGAGGTGGAACAGCGGGCCGACCGTCTCCTCTTTGATGCCCTCCAGCATCTGCTGGAACATGTCGTAGCCCTCGCGTTGGTACTCCACCACCGGGTCACGCTGGGCGTACGCGCGCAGGCTGATGCCCTCCTTGAGGTAGTCCATCTCGTACAGGTGCTCACGCCACTTGCGGTCGATGGCGCGAAGCAGGACGGCGCGTTCCAGATCCCGCATCACCTCGGGACCCAGCTCCTTCTCGCGCCGCTCGTACGCCTCGTGCGCGTCCTCCTTGACGCGTTGCAGCAGGTATTCGGCGTCCAACGCCTCCAGCCCGCCGACCTCTTCGAGGACGTCGTCGATCGTCAGCGAGATCGGGTACAGCTGCTTGAGAGCCGTCCACAGCGTCTTCAGGTCCCACTCCTCGGGGTAACCCTCGGAGGTGGCGCCCCGGATGTAGCTCTCGATCACGTCGTCGAGCATGTGGAGGATCTGCTCCCGCATATCCTCGCCGTTGAGCACCCGGGCGCGCTCGCTGTAGATCACCTGACGCTGCTTGTTGAGGACCTCGTCGTACTTGAGGACGTTCTTGCGGATCTCCGCGTTCTGCTGCTCGATCTGAGTCTGGGCACTCCGGATCATGCGGGTGACCAGCTTGGACTCGATCGGCACGTCGTCGGGGATGTTGAGCCGGTTCATGATCCCCTCGACCGCGGCGGCGTTGAACCGCCGCATCAGTTCGTCCCCCAACGAGAGGTAGAACCGGGATTCCCCAGGGTCACCCTGACGTCCCGCCCGGCCTCGCAGCTGGTTGTCGATACGCCGGGACTCATGCCGTTCGGTGCCCAGCACGTACAGACCGCCGGCCGCGATGACCTCCTCGGCCTCCTCCTCGCAGGCCTTGGTGGCTCGCGCCAGCGCATCCTCCCACGCCGCCGCGTACTCCTCGGGATTCTCCTCAGGAGACAGTCCAGCCGCCCGCAACTCGGCGGCGGCCAGGTACTCGGGGTTACCGCCCAGCAGAATGTCGGTACCACGACCCGCCATGTTCGTGGCGACGGTCACCGCCCCTTTACGCCCGGCCTGCGCGACGATCTCGGCTTCCTTGGCGTGGTACTTAGCGTTGAGCACGGAGTGCTTGACGCCGCGGCGGCGGAGCATGGCCGACAGGATTTCGCTCTTCTCCACGCTGGTGGTTCCCACCAGCACCGGCTGGCCGCGCTCATGCCGCTCCACGATGTCCTCGACCACCGCCTCGAACTTGGCCTTCTCGGTCTTGTAGATCACGTCGGGGCGGTCGATCCGGATCATCGGCCGGTGGGTCGGGATCGACACCACGCCCATCTTGTAGACGCGGTTGAACTCGCCGGCTTCGGTCTGCGCTGTACCGGTCATACCGGACAGCTTCTCGTAGAGCCGGAAGTAGTTCTGGAGGGTGATCGTCGCCAGGGTCTGGTTCTCCTGCTTGATCCTCACCCCCTCCTTGGCCTCGATGGCCTGGTGCATGCCCTCGTTGTAGCGGCGGCCATGCAGGATGCGACCGGTGAATTCATCGACGATGAGCACCTCACCGTCAGCGACGATGTAGTCCCGGTCCTTCTGGTACAGCTCCTTGGCCTTGATGGCGTTGTTGAGGTACCCCACCAGCGGGGTGTTGCCGGGCTCGTAGAGGTTGTCTATGCCCAGCCAGTCCTCGACCTTCTCGATTCCCCGCTCGGTGACCGCGACGGTCCGCTTGGCGAGGTCGACCTCGTAGTCGACGCCCTTTTGAAGCCGGTTCGCCACCCGAGCGAACTCCTGGTACCAGCGGGCTGACTGCTCAGCCGGCCCAGAGATGATCAGAGGGGTTCGAGCCTCGTCGATCAGGATCGAGTCGACCTCGTCGACGATCGCGAAGTAGTGCCCGCGCTGTACCTGCTGCTCCTTGGACATCGCCATGTTGTCGCGCAGGTAGTCGAACCCGAATTCGTTGTTGGTGCCGTAGGTAATGTCGGCCTGGTAGGCCTCCTTGCGGGCCGCGGGCGGCATCTGCGGCAGGATCACTCCCACCTTCAGGCCGAGGAATCGGTGCACCTGTCCCATCCACTCGGCGTCGCGCTGGGCCAGGTAGTCGTTGACGGTCACCACGTGCACGCCTCGACCAGCCAGCGCGTTCAGATACGCCGGCAGGGTGGCGACCAGGGTCTTCCCCTCACCGGTCTTCATCTCGGCGATGTTGCCGAAGTGCAGGGCAGCACCACCCATGATCTGCACGTCATAGTGGCGCTGGCCCAATGTGCGCTTGGCGGCCTCGCGTACGGTCGCGAAGGCTTCCGGCAACAGATCGTCGAGCGTCTCACCGTCGGCCAGACGTTCCCGATACCGGTCGGTGAGCTCACGCAACTCGGCGTCGGTCAGGTCGGTGTAGTCATCCTCGATCGAGTTGACAGCCTGGGCGATGGCCTTCAGACGACGGAGTAGGCGGCCCTCACCGGCACGGAGGATCTTTTCGAGTATCGACACGGGTAGCGCTCCCTGGGACGGTCATCGGTGACCATCGTATTCGCCCCTCCCGGGAACCTGTCACCCTCCGCCGGAAACCTGACGAAAAGACCAGTAATTTCCCCTGGTACGCGGATGGTGAGGCTCCGGACACGCCTGGCGTAACCGGTCGGTTCAGCCGACCATGGCATCAGGTGCGCTGACCGCGGCCCCCTGCCTGGCGGCCCACCGGCGTTCCAGAACCCCATGCTGACGCGTACCGCCCGGTCCCGGCCATCTCATCCGACGGAGCGCCGCAGGGTGGGATTCCCATCGAGGGCACCACTGCCTGGCATCACATGCCTGGCATCACGCATCACGAATCATCGTGTGAGTGTGACCTACTACTCAGCGTTGTCGTTGGCGGGTCCGGCTCGACCAGCCCAAGCCACCTGGCGGGCTCGCGGGTTCAGCCCCGACCGTGCGGCGTGGTCCACCCGGACAGATCCGGACCCTTGGGCACGATGCCGTTGGGGTTGATCTTGTCGTGCGTCCCGTAGTAGTGCCGCTTGATGTGATCGAAGTCGACGGTTTCGCCGAACCCTGGGGTTTGGAACAGATCCCGGGCGTAGGCCCACAGCACCGGCATCTCGGTAAGTTTGTTCCGGTTGCATTTGAAATGGCCGTGGTAAACCGCGTCGAAACGCACCAGCGTCGTAAATAGCCGGATGTCAGCCTCTGTGATCGCGTCCCCCATCAGATAGCGCCGCTGGGACAGCCGGTTTTCCAGCGCATCCAGTCGGGCGAAGAGCTGGTCGTACGCCGCTTCGTAGGCCTCCTGGGTCGTGGCGAACCCACACCGGTACACGCCGTTGTTGACGTCCCGGTAGATCTCCTCCATCAACGCATCCATCTTTGGCCTGAGCGCCTCCGGATACAGATCCGGCGCACCCGGTCGGTGGTACGCCCGCCATTGCGTGATGAAATCGAGCGTGATCTGGGGGTAGTCATTGGTCACCACTCGACCACTGAGAGTGTCGATGATCGCTGGTACGGTGACCCGACCGCGGTAGTTTGGATCAGTGGCCTGGTAGGCCTCGGCGAGGAACCGAATCCCCAGCACCGGATCCCGACCGTCGGGGTCGAGTGTGAACCGCCAGCCCCGCTCATCCCGGATCGGATCCACCACGGCCAGGGAGATCACGTCGTCGACGTCTAACCCCAGGAGTCGACGCACGATGATGGCGCGGTGCGCCCACGGGCAGGCCAGGGACACCACGAGCCGGTACCGGCCTGGCTCCACCGGCCAGCGCCCGTACTCGTCGGGCCCACCCCCAGGAGGTGACGTCGAATCCACAGTGATCCGATCGGTGAATCGGTTGCTCTGCCGCACCCACTCGCCGTGCCGCCCGGTCTCCGCTGAAAACTGAGCCGTACCCACGCCCACACGGTAACGCTCACCCCGCTCACCACCGGTCGCGTCTGTGCCGCGATGCGCCGGGGTGGACTCCGGTACGGCGGACGGTCAGGCGTCCCATCCATCCGGGATGATCCGATCGCGTGGCTACGCCCGACGCCCATCCGAGGAGGACGATGTGGGCATGTTTCCTCAGCAGGACCTCACCACCGCACGGCTGAGATTACGGCAGTTGCGACTCAGCGATGTTCCTGATCTGATCGCGGCGTGTGAGGATCCTCTCACCCGGCGTTTTCTGCCGCACCTGGAGTACCCCTTCAGCGCCGACGCTGCCCGTAACTGGATTGAGGTACGCGCGCCGGCCCGCTGGGGGTTCGGAGAGGCGGATTTCTGCATCGCCGACCGCGCCACCGACCGCATGCTGGGGCATATCGTGCTGCACAGCGTGCACTGGCCGACCCAGGTGGCGGCCGTGGGGTACTTCACCGCCCCATGGGCCAGAGGGCAGGGCGTGGCGACCGAGGCGCTGCGGACGATCACCGAGTGGGCTTTCCAGCACGGGATGGCGCGCCTGGAGGTGACCACCGAGCACGCGAACATCGCCAGTCAGCGGGTGGCGTACGCGGCGGGTTACCAACGGGAAGGTATCCGGCGGGGTGGTGGCTGGCTGCCTGATGGGGGCCGTTGGGATCAGGTGGTATGGGGTCGGCTGGCGACCGACTCCGGCACGCCATCCCCCAGGCTGCTACCGGACTTGCCGGGTGGGGCACTTAGCGACGGCGTGGTCACCTTAAGACCGCTCGGCCCCGATGACACCGAGAACATGTACACGCTGCTCAGCTTGCCCGAGGTGGTTCACTCCTGGATCCCGCCTCGTCCGCTGTCCCGGGAGGAGGTGCAGCGCCGCTGTCTTCTCGCCCCCGGTCACTGGCTAGCGGGTGAGCGGGCGATGTTCACCATCCGGGACGCCGCCACCGACGCCTTCGCCGGCGATCTTGTCCTCGACCTGTGGAACATGCTCCCTGGTGAAGGGTTAGTCGGGTACAGCCTGCTCCCGCAATGGCGGGGGCGTGGTTTTGCGACCCGGGCGCTGCGTCTGCTCGCTCACTGGGCGTTCTCCACGCTGCGGTTAGCTCGCCTGACAGCGGGCACCCGGCCGGACAATCACAAGTCCCAGCAGGTCCTTAAACGAGTCGGCTTTGTTCACGAGGGAGTGGAGCGACAACGGGTGCCGGCGGCTGAGGGAGGCCGGGTGGACAACGTCCGGTTTGCACTTTTAGCGGAGGATTGGTGGAGCGCCTTCCAGACGATCAGTTAACACGTCTTGGACACGCAGCGCGTACTCGACAAGGGGTATCCCAGCAAAGGCGATCATCCCAGCAAAGGCCGCACTGACGCTGTGCCCCGTCAGTGCGGCCGACACCGTGGACCCGTCAGGCGAGTCGGATCAAGCCATAGTCATAACCGCGACGGCGGTAGACCACGCTGGGCTTCCCGGTCTCCTTGTCCTGGAACAGGTAGAAGTCGTGACCCACAAGCTCCATCTGGAACAGCGCGTCATCGACGGTGATCGGGTCGGCAGGGTGTTCTTTAACCCGGACGATCCGGCCGGGTCCTTCATCGACGCCGCTCCAGGCCTCCTCCGATTCCGGGGCGGTCGCCACAGCGACTGCGGCCGGCTCCGAGGCAGCGTCAGTGGATGGGGTGGTTCGGGTGGCTAGCGCGGGTGCGACGTCAACGGACGACGCGGTGGCCGCGGCGACTGAGATTGGGGTGCGACGACCACGGTGGACTCGCCGCCGATCGGCGGCTTTCCGCAGCCTGGTCTCCAGCTTGGCTACCGCCAAGTCCAGAGCGCTGTAGAAATCCTTGGAGCACGCCTCGGCACGCACCACCGGGCCTCGGGAGATGCAGGTGATCTCAACTCGCTGGCAGTAGTCAGATTGCCGAGGGTTACGTTCGTGGAACAGTTCGACGTCGAATCGAATCAGCTTGTGGTCGTAGCGCTCCATCTTGCGGAGCTTGCCGGCGACGTGTTCCCGGTAGTGGTCGGGCACCTCGACGTTACGACCCTTGACGACAATGTCCACGCCTAACCTCCCCCACATTCGATGTCGTGGTTTTGAGGGATCAGGACTCGACTTCGGCGGCGTCTGCGCGCCGGTCGAGCGAGGCGTCGGCAGCCTCTTGGAGTCGTCAACCCCCCTTTCGCGCGTTTCCCTGCGGTTTACCGCCGGTTTGACAGCGAGTCATCCGGCTGCGCCTCCGACGCTAGTGCTCCAAGGTCATCCCGTCACCCCCCACTTCGTCATCTCCTGTTTTGAAGATCAAGGGATGCTCCGGGACCTTCGGCACTTCCCTATCCAGGGGAAACCGGATCAACCGACCGTCGGCGGATACGCCGAGTCGCCGCGAGCACGGCCGCGGCGGTCACCTCCGCTCCCCGTGCCCGCAGCGCCTCAGCGGTGGCCGACAGGGTCGCCCCGGTGGTCATCACGTCGTCAACCAGGATCAGCGCCTGGGAACGACGGATGGCCCTCCCGCACCATCCGCGCATGCCCCAGGAACGGACTTTGAAACCCTCCTGAGCTGTCCGAACCCGTTCCACTGCGGTCATGCCGACCGAGTCGGGACGGCGCCGTGCGGCGAGCGCGGACACCACGGTCACCTGGCGACCACGCCGCCGAATCACCCGGGCGGCCCGGTACGCCAGACGGCTGATGTGGTCCCCGTACCGCCGCCGCGCCGCAGTGGCGGTCGCGGGTACCGGCACCAGCACCATCCGTTCCGCAGCGGGTTCCGCCGCGAGGATCACCCGGGCAAGCAGTTCCCCCAAGACGGTCGCCAACCGGTGCCTGCCCCGCTCCTTGTACGCCACGATCAGCGCACGCAGCGGTCCGGCGTACTCGGCGCCGGCCATACACGGCGGGGTGCCGGGTGGCGCGGGATCAGGCCTGACCGTTGCGGGGCTAAGCCCCGCCAGGAACGAACGGCAGTGGTCACAAAGATCCCCGACGGCCGGGCGGTCACAGCCGGCGCACCTGACCGGCAGGACCAGATCGACCACTGGGGCGAGCGCACAGCGGGCAAGCCAGGGCACGCCCCTTAGCGTGACGTACTCGCTACTTTCCGACAAGAGTATTAGGTCGGAAAGAACGGATTAGTTCCTTCAACCGGCGTGGGACGTCCCCCGGGGCCGGTGACGTCAGCGGAGTGCGCCTCGTAGATCTGTCCATCCTGCTCGAACAGCACCGCTCCCCGAACGCTGCTGGCATTCGGGTTGTCCGTCCATGACGCCAGCCCTTGAGGCACCCGCCGGGCGCTGACCGGTACTGGTTTAGGGAAGACGCCGTCGATGGTGATCTCCCAGATCCCGGCGATCGGGCCGTTCACACCGGCGTAGACCCCGGAGATCACCAGGTTGTCCTGTCGGCTCCAGGCCACATCCGTGGCGTCGGTGATCAAGTGGGTAACCAGTTCCGGGTCACCGACCACCAGTTCAGCACCCTGCTGCAGCGACGCCCGGTAGATCTGCCCATCCGCGACCAGCGCGAGGCGGAACCCGTCGGGCGCCACAGAGAAGGCGTCAATCCGCCCGTCCAGGCTCGGGATGGACACCCGCTGCGCCTGTGTGGTCGCGGCGTCGACCACCGTCAAATGCCCATCGACCAGCAGCAGGACAGCGCGCTTGTCCGCTGGCCCTCTCACCCAGATCGGTCGTCCCAGACGTTGGGGATTCCAGGCGGAAAGATCCACCTCCCGGTAGGAGGCGACACCCTCTTCGGGGTTCAGGGTGTGGGAGGCGTTGCCGATCCACAATCGCGGCCCCTCACCGGTGTCACGCACCAGCGCCGCGTTGGTCAACCCAAGATCCAAAGCCGCCGATACCACGGAGGTGTTGATCGCCTCGCCCTCCTCCGATGGCAGGCGCAGCACGTTGGGGAGTATCCCGTCCTCCGCCTCCGGTTCCACACTCCCGTCTGCGTTGACGAAGTACCCATTCATGGGTTCGCGGTGTGCCGCGTTCATCTCCAGGTAATCGGCGGGACGCTGCCGGCTCTCCTCGTGCACCGTCACGGCACGGTTGCCGATCCGTATCTCCAGTGACTCTGGGATCAGTGGCCTGAGGGTCCAGACCAGTTGGGCGTAAAGAAGGTCGTACCGTTCGGCGGTCTGTGCCTCGCTGCTGAGGTTGACGATGACGGTGTGGTCGTCGAGCACCACGTTGCCGACCAACTGCGTCTCGGTGGGGAACCGGGAGTCCACCACGTTGGCCAGCCATGGACTCGGTCCGTCCAGTAACCACTCCACCAGCAGAGAGCGCCGCTTGGCGTACTCCAGGGTCTGGGGCATGTAGCGGGTGTCGGGGACGAGAATGTCGCGACCACGGCCGGCGAAGTACAGCGGCATCGGCTCGAAGTAGTCGTCGTTCTCCATCGCCCGCACGCTGAGCAGATACCCCCGCGGCGGGTTAGTGATCCGCCAGGCTACGCCGGTTCTGGTGCTCTCCAGGCGGAGATGGAACTCGTAGAAGAATTCGCTGGGTGGTTGCGCGATCACCTGCCCGGTTCTCGTGTACTCCCCCACCACCTGACCGGTGACCCGCACCGACACGTCTTCCGGGCTGGAGGAGAGCCGCTGCGGCTGCTGATCGACGCGCACGATGGTGGCGGTCTCCGAGGGCTGCCACTGCGCTCTCCCGTCCGTGGTCATGAACTGGGAGACCTGGTCCTCAAGCACCTCCCAGTCACCAGTCGCGGCATGGAAGTACAGCTCCACCGCTTCTTCCGGGGTGTTGGCATCGGTGGGTTGGGGGACGGCGGTGGGTTCCTCGTACCGCTCCACACCGATCCCCGACTGCGGCATGCTCTCTTGCACCACCGGCGGCCCGGAGTCAGGGACACCGCAACCGGTCACGCCGACACAGACCGTCAGCAGCGCTGCCTGCCACCATCGGGTACGCAGCGTGTCACTCATGCCGTCCCCCCGCTTCGCGCCGAGCGATTCCAGATCCGCCCGGGGATCTGCCTCCAGACCCGCCTGAGGATCTGATGCCCCCCAACGCCGACGCTTGCAGATCCGTCGACACCTCCTCGGATTCCGGTTCCGGGTTTTCCGGCTCCTGCGCCTCCGCGGCGACCGGCTCTTGCGTCCCTGTGTGGACCGGCTCCGCCATCCCTGCTTCCGGCAACGGCGCGTCAGCGTCTTCAGGCACCAACGGCAAGGGAGAGGAGACCAAGCGACCACCGGCCTCGATCGGCAGGGTGAGTCGGAATTGAGCGCCGCGTCCGGGCGCACCCCACGCCTCCAGCCAACCGCCGTGCAGCCGCGCGTCCTCCTGGCTGATCGACAGCCCCAAACCGGTCCCGCCGGTCTGCCGCGCCCGGGATGGATCGGCTCGCCAAAACCTGTTGAAGACCAACCGTTCCTCGCCGGGTTTAAGGCCGACTCCATAGTCACGGACCGTGATCGCCACGGAGCTCTCGTCAGCGGCGAGTGTCATCCGCACCGGCCGGTGTTCTCCATGCTCGATGGCGTTCCCGAGCAGGTTACGCAGGATCCGCTCCACCCGCCGGGTATCCACCTCGGCCACCACGGGCGTGTCAGGAACGACCACCTCCAGGCGTACCCCCAACCGGTCCGCCAATGGCTTCAGGCCGCCAACGACACGGTGCAGGATCGGAATCAGATCCACGGTCTCGGCTTCCAGGTTGGCGAAGCCAGCGTCGAACCGGCTGATCTCCAGCAGATCGGTCAGCAGCGATTCGAACCGATCCAACTCGTCATAGAGCAACTCGGCGCTGCGGGCCACCTCCGGTCGGAAGTCGTCGCGTCCCGCGTACAACACCTCCGCGGCCATCCGCACGGTCGTCAACGGGGTACGCAGCTCATGGGAGACGTCGGAGGTGAACCGGCGCTGCAGTCGGGACAGCTCCTCCAAGCGCACGATCTGTTGCTGCAGGTTGGTCGCCATCACGTTGAACGCGCCTGCGAGCCGGGCCAGATCGTCCTCGCCCCGCACCGTCATCCGCTCATGCAGCAGACCGGCCGCCAGCCGCTCCGCTGTCCGCGCGGCGAGTCGGACCGGCGTGACCACCAGGCGCGTGACGATCCCGGCTACCAACGCCAGCAGCAGCACCAACGCCGTCCCCGTGACCAGGACGGTGTTACGGACCAGCGCGGCGGCCTCGCTCTCGGCGTCCAGCGGGAGCAGGTAATACAGCTCCACCTGACCCCACTCGAGCTGGACCGGGGCCCCCACCACCAGGTAGGGACGCCGCCCGTTTCCGTCGGTGTTGGCCCGGATGAACTGGTACGCCAGGGCCTGGTCGCCGTGGACCACCTCGATCAGTTCGGGCGGCACCCACTGGTAGGCGTCGGAATTGGGCAGCGCCTTCGGCGGGATCTGAACGCCCGGTTCGTTGGCGACGAGGACAACATCAAAAGCATCGGCCGGACCAGAGGAGCTACTCAGGTCAGAGACGATGCTCGCCACGGTGCGGTCCAGCTCCGGATCGGTCACCCCGGACATGGTCGCCAGCTGCTGGATGGCGTGTTCCCGGCCGAGCCGGAGCTGCTCGAGCGCCGCCTCGCGTTTTTCGACCACTAATCCGGCCGTGATGCGCTGGGCCACCAAGAATCCGAAGGCCGCCACCAGCAGACTGGACATCACCAGCGTGATGGTCACCACCCGCAGCTGCAATGACCGGCGCCAGGTGCCGGTGATCATGCGTGTCACGGCGCGCAGCAGCCTCACCATCACCGCGATCACCGGAATGGCGGCCACTCTTCGAGCCGCTCTGCCCAACGGGCCACTACGAACTCGACGCGCTGCCTCCACGAACACGACCGGCACCCGCCCGAACCAACGACGAGGAACCCGCCGCGCCAGTCGACCGGACATTCCCCGCGCCCACCGGCGGTAGGCCCGGGGATGTCGACGGGCTCGGAGCCATGCAGCCATGGTCGCGGCCTATCCCGTCCCTGCCTTGTAGCCGACACCCCGCACAGTCAGGATCACCTCGGGGTGCTCAGGATCCGGTTCGATCTTGGCCCGAAGCCGCTGCACATGGACGTTGACCAGGCGGGTATCGGCGGCGTGCCGGTATCCCCAGACCTGCTCCAGGAGCACCTCACGGGTGAACACCTGACGCGGCTTACGCGCCAGCGCGACCAACAGATCGAATTCCAGGGGGGTCAGTTTGATCTCGGTGCCGTTGCGGGTGACGGTATGAGCGGGAACGTCGATCGTGATCTGGCTATGCGGAGGACCAATCGTGAGCACCTCAGGAGCGGCGTCCTCACTGCGGCGCAGACGCGCCCGCATCCTGGCGACCAGCTCCTTGGGTTTGAACGGTTTCATCACGTAGTCATCGGCTCCGGATTCCAAGCCGAGGACGACGTCGACGGTGTCGCTCTTCGCCGTCAACATGACGATCGGCACTCCGGACTCCGCCCGGATCGCTCGACAGACGTCGATGCCGCTCATTCCAGGCAACATGAGATCCAACAGGACGATATCCGGACGGATCTCTCGAAACGCACTGAGCGCGCGTTCTCCGTCGGCCACGAATGACGGCATGAATCCTTCGCTGCGCAGCACGATGCCCAGCATCTCCGCCAGCGCCGGATCGTCGTCGACGACAAGTACCCGTGCTCTCATGTGCTCCATAGTTTCATCTCACGTGAAACCCTTGAGCCCCCCGGCCCTGGCGTATCATCCGGCGACGCTGCGAAGTTGAGCAACTAGGAGTTGAGCAACCTGGTCGGTTCGCGTGCTCGTCGGGGTATCCAACCTGCCCCGTAGGATGCCGGGCATGAGACGGATGCTTGTCACCGGCGGCGCTGGGTTCATCGGCGCGAACTTCGTGCACTACACGGTGAGGAACCATCCCGATTATCAGATCACGGTCCTCGACGCGCTGACCTACGCGGGTAACCGGGAGAACCTGAACCCGGTGGCTGATCAAGTGACGTTCGTCCACGGTGACATCTGCGATACCGATCTCGTCGACCAGTTGGTGAGCCAGGCCGATGTGGTCGTCCATTTCGCGGCGGAATCGCACGTGGACAACTCCCTACACGACCCCGAGCCTTTCATTCGCAGTAACATCATCGGTACTTTTCGTATTCTGGAAGCGGTACGCCGGCACGGTAGTCGGCTGCATCACATCTCCACCGACGAGGTTTTCGGAGATCTGCCGCTGGACTCCGATGAGCGGTTCACCGAACAAACTCCATACGACCCCTCCAGCCCATACTCGGCGAGCAAGGCCAGTTCTGACATGTTGGTACGCGCGTGGGTGCGTTCCTACGGTGTCGCGGCGACCCTGTCGAACTGCGCCAACAACTACGGGCCGTATCAGCATGTGGAGAAATTCATCCCGCGTCAGATCACCAATGTGCTGATAGGCGAGCGCCCCAAATTGTACGGATCCGGCCAGAACGTCCGAGAATGGACCCACGTTGATGACCACAACGCGGCGGTTCACCTGATCTTGGAGCGCGGACGCATCGGAGAGACGTACCTGATCGGGTCCGGTGACGAACGCAGCAACCGCGAGATCCTGGAGCTGATCCTGCAGCTGATGGGACAGCCGACGGACGCCTACGACCTGGTCCCCGACCGTCCGGGGCATGACCTGCGCTACAGCAACGACTCCAGCAAGCTGCGCAATGAGCTGGGATGGCGTCCCCAGTACGCCGATCTGGAATCAGGGTTGGCCGCCACTATTGATTGGTACCGCAACAACACATGGTGGTGGGAGCCGCACAAGCGTCGCACCGAGGCTAAGTACCAGCTTCTCGGTCGTTGATGGACTGAGGCGTCACAGACGTTCTCCATGCCCCATAGTCCTCAGGCGCCACCCAGCGTGTTATTCAACGATGAGCGCGACACATCGACGCCCAGAATCCCCGAGGCGGGATATCGAGGCCCGAAGTTGACGGGGTGGGTACGCGTAAGCGATGTCGCTGAAGCCGGGCCCAGCACCGCTTCATGGTCAGTCGCGCTTACCCTGGCGACCACCGTGTAACACGGAAAACCCCAGATCGGCAGGGTCATCAGGTGGCCGCCTATCGCTCACATCGCCGGGCGCGAGCTAACTGATTACGGGTGTGGGCCGGTTATCACGAACTGACCCACACCCGCGCCGTGACAAAAATAGTGAGGAGACACCAGTTCGTGAGGCTGTATTCGGAATGTAACCGACGGCGCACGACGATTGAGGAATCCGTACTGAACCGGCTCATCCAGAAAACGCAGATGGGCGCCCTGAGCGACGATCGCGTCTTTGGCGCCCTTCTCACGGACTGTGGCCCCACAGAAGCGCACCCCATGCCCCATATCTCCAAAAAATTACAGATCAACGAATATCGACATTCGCGCGAACATCAAGAAGCCCACTATAGCGACATAACGGACACATTCAGGGCGCCTTCCGCGGTGGCCACGCCGCCGTGCCTTCGGTTCACTAAGGCGATCGTTTTTCTCATCCTCTACGTGTTGAAATCCGCCCCATCTGACGCCCGAGAAAACCATTTGGTAGACGGATCAGAGAAAGTAACAGCCATAACACCGCGTCGCACCGCATTGTCAACACATAGAAACCGTTCAGCTTCCGTGCACCACCATAAAAACCGGAGGTGACGTACGGAACCCTCCTTTATCAAGGAGGTCACGATTCTGCTCGGCCGCTTCTGAACCGTTCCCGCCCTCGCTTCCATACATTAATACCGATGGAAGGTTCTCAGGACGTCATTCAGGGCCCTGTACCCCACTAGAAGCCGTTAAAGCCGCGAGCTGCACTACTTCTCTACCACTGACGGTCCCACGCCCTGTCACCGGCGCCCACCGACCCCTCACGTCAGGCGCCGGATCGGCACACTCGCACAGCCTGCGGTTCCCGCGGCGTACCCGGCCACCTTGTGGAGCCGAAACAGCGCAGACCGCATCGCTCCTCGCCACGCCCCACCCGCGCCACATGCCTCAGACGGACCGGCTTCCCCACGGATCCGCGCCTGCGACCCGAACCACCAAGCCCAGCTCATACTTGGACTCTCTCCCGCGCCCGCACCGGGGCAGGCCATGCGTACGCCCACCTGTCAGACAGTCCGGTAACGCGCCGCCTGTCTACCGTCACGCCCCACCAAGGCGTCGAAGCAGCCTTGGGTCGAGAGCTCCCAATACCCCCATTACTACCCGAATGCGAAATGTCCGAATAACAAAAATTCTCCGTTTCTCTTGACAAGATCTCCGCACGGTGTGACTCTCTAAGTACGCAGTGTCATCGCGACGAAGGTCCGAGCCACGCGCGGGGGAAAACAACCGGGGGGATGCACGAGGCGGACAGGCAAACCTGTCCGCCTCGTGTGCGTCTGCGGCATTCCACACCTACTGTTTTCTTCCCGTGTCACACGACACCGCAGGTAGCAGCGACGCGGAGCTGGTACGGCTACCCCTCGCTACACAGCGGTGGTGGCCTGGTAAACCTCCCCGAACCCTGTCAGGGTCAGCTGACCGTCGTCGCGTGCGGCGCCGAACGCGGCCTCACCCGGGCCAAGGAGTACCTCACCGGCGCCGTCATCGGCCCGTACCCGGCCGGACAGGCAAAACACGATCTGAGGCCCGTCGGTCGGCAGAGAGATCGTGGGGTACAGGCCCCCCACCCTGAACCGACGCAGCCGGAACTCCCGCACCGGTGTTGGCCACTCCACCACCCCTGGGGCCACCGGCGTGGGCTGAAGTACCGGCTCCTCGTATATCGAGTAGTCCACGACCCGTAACAGCTCAGACGCATCGACGTGCTTGCTGGTCATCCCACCCCGCAGCACGTTGTCACTGGCAGCCATGATCTCTATCCCGACCCCCCGCAGGTAGGCGTGCGGGGTCCCTGGAGGGATGTAGATGGCTTCCCCAGGCGACAGGCGTACCGGGTTGAGGAGCAGCGGAGACAGCACGCCCACGTCGCCGGGGTAGTACTTGCTGAGTTCCGTCACCAGCCGGTACGCAGTAGCGGCCGGTTCCGGAACCGTGTCCACTCGACGAGCGGCTGCGGCGCTCACCTCCTCCGCCAGAATGGCGCGCCGTTCCGCGGGAGCGGCCAGCAAAGCGCGGGTGACGGTCGCCAGCGTTATCCCTGACCCGCCTACATCCCGTGCTATGACCCCTATGATCCGCTCGAGCGACGGAAGCTGCAGTTTGGACAGGAGAACCCCAGTCTCCTCGGGAGCCCGGTACCCGCACAGTCCTTCGAAATCGCTGACCGCCACCAGCAGCTCCGGCTTATGGTGTGGGTCGCGATAGTTACGTTCGGGGGCATCCACAGGTATTCCCGCCGCCTCCTCGGCCTCGAACCCGCGCCGTGCCGTATCGGCTGTGGGATGTACCTGAAGCGAGAGCGGCTGGTCAGCGGCGAGGAGCTTAAGGAGAAATGGCAGTCGCGCCGCGAACTCTCCGACCGTTTTGGCCCCCAGCATGCCCTCGGGATCCGCGGCGATCGCCTCGTTCAAGGGCTGACCGCTGCTTGTCAGCCGTGAGGGAGCTGCTGGATGGGCTCCCATCCACAACTCCGCCTCCGGCCCGGCGCTCGGCACCTGCCGTCCTTGAATGGCGGCGATGGCGGTACGAGACCCCCACGCGTACGGCCGGATTTCGTTCGTGAGTAACTCCATGACCGGCAGACTAACGTCACGCTTCGCCCCCGCCTCAGGTGCGGCGATGCTGGCCGTTCCCTTTCACGTCCGCCGGTCATGGACCACGGCTCGTGTGCTGCTCAGTGAGGATCGGAACCCGACTCCACTGACGCAGACTTGATCTTTTCAGCGCTGTACAGATCCGGCTCCAGGTAAATAATTCGGGCAATCGGCACAGCCGTCCGGATCCGCGTCTCCACCGCGTCGATGCTGCGCGCGACCACCTCGGCGGTGTCATCGTGGCGGACGGCGATCTTCGCCGCGACCAGCAGCTCCTCCGGCCCGAGGTGCATGGTGCGCATGTGGATGATGCGCTCCACCTCGCCGCCCGCGAGGATGGCCTGTTCGATAGCCCGAGCGTCCTCAGGGGTGGCCCCTTCGCCGATGAGCAGGCTCTTCATCTCGATGGCCAAGATGATCGCGATCACCACCAGGAGCACCCCGATAGCGGCGGTGCCCACACCGTCCCAGATGCCGTTGTGAGTGATCAGGGTCATGACCACGCCGAACAACGCGAAGACCAACCCGAGCAGGGCGCCCAGATCCTCCAGAAGCACCACCGGCAACTCTGGAGAGCGGGAGCTCCGCACGAACCGCACCCACGAGGCACCGTTCCGGATCGCGTTGGACTCTTTGATCGCCGTCCGGAACGAGAAGCTCTCCAGGGTGATCGCCACAATCAGCACCGCCACCGGCACCCAGTGCCAGGACTCGATGGGTTCGGGGTGGCTGAGCTTGTGGTAGGCCTCGTACAGCGCGAAGAGGCCGCCCACGGTGAACAACACGATCGAGACGATGAACGCGTAAATGTAGCGTTCCCGACCGTACCCGAACGGATGCTGCGGTGTCGCGGCCCGTTGTGCTCGACGCCCTCCTATCAGCAGGAGAAGCTGATTGCCGGAGTCGGCCAAGGAGTGAATCGACTCCGCGAGCATCGAGGACGACCGCGTCAATCCCCACGCGATGAACTTGGTCAGCGCGATACCGAGATTCGCCAACAGTGCGGCGATGATCGCCTTGGTTCCGCCTGAGGCGCTCATGGCATACCCAGCTTTCTCAGCCCGGCAACCGTGGCATGGACAGCTCTTTCATCTCGGTCACCGCGGGGACCGCCATCGGATCGAATCCGTGCGCGATCGCCAGATAGACCGATGCGAAGTCGGGCACCGCGATCAGGGAGGCCAACCGTTCCAGCGGGGAAACCCCCTCGGCCGCCACCACCGTGCACCGCACTCCGCGCCGCTCCGCCAGCTCGGCGACCGCAGCGGCGCGGCGGGCCTCCACCGCCGCTGGCTCTCCCCCGCTGAGGCGGGCCTCCTCGTCGTCCATGCCGTCGTCCCGCAGAATGATCAACCGCAGCCGGGTGATCTCGTTCTGCCCTTCCTCGGGATCGGCGAAGATGTCGCGCTCAGACTCGGCCAGCCCGCCGTACACCCCATCGAGCAGACCGACCCGACCGCGCCCCGCCTCACCGAGCGATCCCGCCACCGCGGGGTAGCGGGAGTTGGTCGACAAGGTGTCGGCGAACCTGCGCGCGGCGACGGCGGCCAGCGGAGAGCTGCCCCAGATCACGGGGATGGAGTTAGCCAGATTCAACGCCAGTGACTTGGCTGGGTTGACGAACGACTCGGCGGACGGGCGGCACCGTTCAGCCTCTCGGTCCAGCCGCGCCGCGGTCTCCACCAAATCCGCCTCAGCCAGTCGGATCATTCCCAAAGCGCGGGCGGCCAGCAGCACGGGAACCGTTAACGCCCACAGGCTGGCCCGCGCCGGTGCCCGCCGCGGTACCGGCACGAACACCGCCCGGGCCCGCTCCGCCAAAGCGGCCAGTTCACTGTTAGGGGCGCCCACCGCCACCAGCCGAGCGCCCCGCCGTGCCGCGGCGGCGGCCGCGGCCAGCGCCTCCGGGCTACGGCCTGAGGCCGACACCGCGATCACCACGTCACCCGCCCCGACCCATCCGGGTACGCCGGCGCTCCGGTGTGACAACACCGGAACCGGGCACCGAGGACCGGCGACGGTGGCGAGCACATCCCCGGTCCGCGCGGCGGTTCCCACTCCGGCGATCACAACCGCACGAGGGCGGCCTTCCTCCGACAGCGAGCTGAGGTCCGCCTCCGCGGTCAAAGCCATGGACTCCCTGACCTGGGCACCGGCCGAGGCCAGGGCACGCAGCATCATGCCGGGATCGGCTTCTTCCAATCCTTGAGGATCGTCCAGTAACGCTTCATTAACCCAGCGGTGTCCGCTGACTCCGGCGTCACCATTCACAGTCGTCACCGGCTGTCCTCCGCGTGTGTCGGCTCACCAGGTCGGGCCTCATCCAGCAGGAGCACCGGGATGCCGTCCCGGATGGGGAAGACCCGATGGCACTGGGTGCAGGTGAGGGTCTGCGCCGTCTCGTCATACCGTAGCGGCGCGTGGTGGGTATCCGGGCAAGCCAGAATCTCCAGCAGCTTGGGGTCCATCAGGCACGCACCACACTCAGGACCTCGTCCCGCAGCTGCGCCATACGGTCAGCGTTGGGCGCCTCCACATTGAGCCGCAGCAGCGGTTCGGTGTTGGAGGGGCGCAGATTGAACCAGCTCCCGTCGGTGAACTGCACGGTCAGACCATCCAAGTGATCGATCGTGGCGCCTTCGGCCCCGGCGTACTTCTCCTCCACCGCGGCCAGCCGCCCGCGCTGATCGGTAACCGTGGAGTTGATCTCCCCGGAGGCCACGTAGCGGGTGTACTCCGCCACGATGGCCGACAAGGGCCGGGGTTGGCTGCCGAGCGCGGCCAGCACGTGCATCGCAGCCAGCATGCCGGTGTCGGCGAACCAAAAGTCCCGGAAGTAGTAGTGCGCGGAATGCTCGCCGCCGAATACTGCGTCGGTACGGGCCATCTCAGCCTTGATGAATGAATGTCCGACCCGGGTCCGCACCGGCGTGCCGCCGTGCTCGGCGACGATCTCAGGCACCGCGCGTGAGGTGATGCAGTTGTGAATGATCGTGGCGCCCGGGTGCTTGGCCAGTTCCCGCACCGCCACCATCGCAGTGATCGCGCTGGGTGGCACCGGCTCACCACGCTCATCGACCACGAAACACCGGTCGGCGTCGCCGTCGAAGGCGAGGCCGATGTCGGCGCCGTTGGCGCGAACCGCCGCCTGAAGGTCGACCAGATTGTCCGGCACCAGCGGGTTGGCCTCATGGTTGGGGAAGGTGCCGTCCAGCTCGAAATACAGCGGCACGATCTCCAGCGGCAACGCCGACAACTTCGCGTCTCCCAACACCGCGGGGACCGTGTAGCCAGCCATGCCGTTACCGGCGTCGACCACCACCTTCAGCGGACGGATTCCCGTCAGATCCACCAGGGTCCGCAGATGAGAGGCGTACGCGGTCAGCAGGTCCTGTGGCTCCACGCTGCCTGTCTTCTGCCCACTACTTGAGGCTCGGCCGGCCAAAATGTCGCCCGCGAGGTCGCGGATGTCGGCTAGCCCACTGTCCTGCCCGATGGGACGGGCCCCAGCGCGACACAGTTTGATGCCGTTGTACTGGGCGGGGTTGTGGCTGGCGGTGAACATGGCGCCGGGGACGTCCAGGTGCCCCGAAGCGAAGTACAGCAGGTCGGTGGAGGCCAGCCCGGCGTCGATGACATCGACGCCCTCACCGGTCACTCCGGCGGCGAACGCCGCGGCCAGACCAGGCGAGGATGCCCGCATGTCGTGGGCGACCACGACCCGCGGGACCTTCCCCTCGGCGGCCAGCACCCGGACGAAGGCGGCTCCGATAGCGCGGGCGATGTCCTCATTGAGCTGGTCGGGTACGGTACCGCGGACGTCGTAGGCCTTGACGATGCCGGCCAGCGCGTCACCGCGACCGACTGGGGAAGTGGCGGACTCGGACACCACGAAGTGCTCCTTAGAGGCTCGGACTGGCACTGGGTTGGGCCGGTGCCGCGGCCCTCCAGCGGATGGGTCGCAGCCTACTGGGCCAAAGTGACATTCACGGGCACGGCCATTCCACGGCCAAGCCCGGAACGCAGAGTCCGTCCCCTGGACGGATATCCATATGCCTCGTTTCCACTCCCTCCGCCGTACGACATTCATCGATGATCGCCTGTCGGCGATTCCTGCCGTGGTTCCCAGGACAGCGAACGTGTAATCACGGCCGGCCCGGTATCAGGCACCGGGTGGGGGGATCACCCGTAGATGCCCACGACGCCCTACGTGCTGTGCTGTTGATTCCCGCGCGGTGTTGGTACTCAGTGGTCGGGCGGCCTCCCGGACCGCGTCGGCGAGAGCAACCAGATCATCCGTGGTGGGCGTGGGCGCGACGAACTCGCCCTCATGCCTGACCAGTTCCCATCCTCGTGGCGCCGTGAGCCGACGCGCGTGCTGCTCGCACAGATCGTAGGAGTGCGGTTCCGCGAACGCCGCCAATGGGCCGACCACCGCTGTGGACTCCGCGTACACGTAGGTCAATGTGGCGACGGCCGGGTTGGGGCAACCGTTACGGGAGCAGCGCCGTTGTGACCTCACAGCAGATCACGGTATCGCTCTGCGCCGTCACGCTCATCTGGGTACCGTGCGACACGCCGTTATTCAGAAACGACGCCGAGAGCTTCTCTGACGATTCCGGACAAATAGTTGTGCGCAGACTGTGATGTTCCCATAACAAGCACAGCCTCCCGGTCGGGGTCCTCTACTGAACGGCGTCTCAGCGCTAATCTGGCCACGTGAACCCGTCACCACGTCCCTCCCGTGACCGCCCCCGCGGCAGGCCTCGGCGCGACCGTCGAGGTCGTGGGCTGCGTGGCCGGCTGGTGCCTGCCACGGTGCCCCTGTCCCGGTCTCGGGCGGAGATGTTTGATGACCTTGTCCTGGACGCGGTCGAGGGCCTGGAGAGTCGTTGGGCCCGAGAGCTGGCTGGGATTGAGTTCGCGGTCGAGGATGTTCCACCGGAACTCAACGTCTATGACTCCGATGTCCTGGAGGACGGCGAGGTGCCGCTGGCGCGGCTGCTCCCCGGGCGTCCAGGCCAGCGAGGGGTGGCTCCCCGCATCGTGCTCTATCGGCGCCCTCTGGAGTTTCGAGCGGTCAGTCGTGAGGACCTCGCCGAGCTCATCCATGATGTGGTGGTTGAGCAGTTGGCCAATCTGCTCGGCCTGGATCCGGAGGAGGTCGATCCAGAGATCTAAAATCGCCGGACCCCGGTCCGGCGATTTAACGAATTTAACGATTTCTACTTTTTACGTCACGGGTCATGGGTTCAACGCTCACGGTGAAGTGCCACAGGCCTTGGGCGTCAACCGGCGCGGCGCTTGAGCTTACGGCGCTCGCGCTCTGACAGCCCACCCCAGATCCCGAACCGCTCGTCGTGCATCAACGCGTACTCCAGGCACTCGGCGCGCACTTCACAGCGCAGGCAGATCCGCTTTGCCTCCCTCGTCGATCCCCCCTTTTCCGGAAAGAAGGCCTCCGGATCGGTCTGCGCACACAGCGCCCGCTCCTGCCATTCGGGCATATTCCCCAACAGGTTGGCCAGGAGCCGCTGGTTATCCATCAGCACGCCTCCTTCTCTGGCACCGGTCGAACGCCGGTGCGCACCCCCCACGCGGAAGGCTTGATCGACGCGCACGCGTCTTGAGTACCGCGTTTCATCAGTGCACAAACGTCCGTATTGTCCGGTGTCTGACACGACCCCCGTTGAAATTACACGCGTGTAATGCGTGCGTCGTCAAGCCGAACCTGCTAAATAGCCCCGATCACGGGACGCCCATCAACCCGTCCGGTCCGCCCCACCTCCGCGGTCACATCGCCGACGAAACCGATGGACATTTCCCCACGAAACGACCATAACGTCGAGTGACTCTAGCAGCCACGTTCTGTCACAGACGTTGATAGGTGGTAGTTCGCTGCCGTGCAGGCCGCCCCGCCAACTCGGCGATCCGGATCAGTTGCTCCACACTCCGGGCTGAGCCGTGCCGAGAGCCCGCCATCCGACTGATGGTCTCCTCCATCAGCGTCCCACCCAGGTCGTTGGCGCCGCCCCGGAGCAGCTCGGCCGTGCCTTCATCACCGAGCTTCACCCACGAACACTGAATGTTGTCGATCCTGCCGTGCAGCAGCAGCCGCGCCATCGCGTGAACCGCCCGGTTGTCCCGCCAGGTCGGCCCCGGACGCGCCACCCCGGCTAGATATAGCGGCGCGTTGTGATGCACAAACGGCAGCGCCACAAATTCAGTGAATCCTCCGGTGGTGTCCTGAATCCGCGCCAACGTACGCAGGTGTTTAAGCCAGTGACCGGGATGATCAACATGCCCGTACATCATGGTGGAGGAGCTGCGGATCCCGAGCCGGTGCGCGGTCGTCACCACCTCAATCCACGTCGAGGCCGGCAGCTTGCCCTTGGTGAGCACCCAGCGGACTTCGTCATCGAGAATCTCCGCCGCGGTCCCCGGTATGGTGTCCAGCCCGGCATCGGCGACCATCTCCAGCCAAGCCTGGATCGACATCCCAGCCCGGTTCGCGGCGGTCACCACCTCCATCGGGCTGAAAGCGTGCACATGGATCTGCGGCACCCGCGCTTTGACGGCGCGGACGAGATCGGCGTACGCGGTACCCGACAACGCAGGATCGATACCGCCCTGCATGCAGACCTCGGTCGCGCCCGCCTCCCACGCTTCCTGGGCCCGGTCCGCGACCTCCTCCACCGACAGCCGGTAGGCGTCCGCGTCCCGTTCCCGTTGCGCGAACGCACAGAACCGACAGCCTACGTAGCAGACGTTGGTGAAATTGATGTTCCGGTTGACCACATAGGTCACCTCGTCACCAACGACATCACGGCGCAGCTCATCGGCGAGCTGGGTGAGCGCGTCCAGGGCGGGGCCGTCAGCGGTGAACAGCGCCAACGCGGCTGGCTCGTGCCGCTCCGCCAGCAGCGCGGCGGGATTCTCGGCCGCGATCCGCAACCCAGCCCGGACCTCACTGTCCAATCGGGACGGTACGCGCGCTCCCGCGGCCGCGGTACGCTCCGCCGCCTCGCGGACCAGCTCCCAGTCGCCGTAGACCACGTCGAAGTCCGTTCGACGGTCGGCGGTGCGACCCGCGGTGTCGATGGTGACGTTCAGGTCCGTCCGGCCGCCACGGGTATAGAGGTCATCCGGCTCCTGCCAGGGCCGCCCTGACGGGCGTACCCCCTCAATGGCCAGCCCGGTGACCGGGTCGGCGAGGGCGTCAACATGGCCGGCCAAGCGTGGATCAAGCCACCGTTCTCGGTCACCCCGCAGGTATTCGGGGTAGATAGTGAGCCGCTCCGCAAGCCGGAAGCCGGCCTGCTGGGTGTGGCGCGCCAACTCCTCGATCGCCGGCCACGGACGTTCGGGGTTGACATGATCAGCAGTGACCGGGGAGACCCCGCCCCAGTCGTCGATCCCAGCCCGGATCAGCAGCTCGTACTGGTCACCGATGAGGTTGGGGGGAGCCTGCAACCGGATCCCCGGCCCCAGGATGAGCCGGGCCACCGCCACCGTAGCCGCCAGTTCGACGATGTCCACATCGGGCACATTCCGCATCGCCGTGTCGGGCTTGGCGCGGAAGTTCTGGACGATGACCTCTTGGATATGGCCGTACTCCCTGGCCAGCCGCCGCAGCGCGAACAGCGACTCGACCCGTTCGGTGGGTGTCTCACCGATTCCAATGAGGATGCCGGTGGTGAACGGGACCGCCACCCGTCCCGCGTCCGCGATCACCCGAAGCCGTAACCGGGGTTCTTTGTCCGGGGACCCGTAGTGCGGACCTCCCGGCTGTGACCACAGCCGCTCCGCCGTGGTCTCCAGCATCATCCCCATGCTCGGAGCCACCGGCCGCAGCCGGCTCAGCTCCTCCCAGCTGAGAACCCCAGGGTTGAGGTGCGGCAGCAGGCCTGTCTCCTCCAGCACAGCGATCGCACAGGCCCGCAGATAGTCCAACGTGGACTCATAACCCCGCTCCTCCAGCCACTGCCGGGCCACCGACCAGCGCGCCTCAGGGCGGTCCCCCAGGGTAAACAGCGCTTCCTTGCACCCCACAGCCGCGCCTTGACGAGCGATCTGAAGCACCTCATCGCGTTCCAGGTACGGCGCGGGCAGGCGCCCAGGGACGGTGGCGAAGGTGCAGTAGTGGCAGCGATCCCGGCACAGCCGGGTCAGCGGGATGAACACCTTCCGGGAGTACGTGATCACCCCTGGCCGCCCGGTGTCCGCCAGTCCCGCGTCTCGAACCCGCCCCGCGATAGAGAGGAGTTCATCCAGTGCAGCGCCCCGAGCGCTCAGGAGGGTGACGGCCTCGTCCACGGTCAGTGAACGCCCGTCACTGGCGCGACGCAGAGCACGGCGCAGGGCGGAAGCTGTGGTCCCAGACGGCATGACACGAGCGTAGTGCGCCGTCATGGCCCGGGGCGGCCATCCACGGACAGCCGCCCCGGATGCGTCGGTCGTCACTCTCGAGTCATCGTTCTTGATTTGTCAGGCCGTTCACCGCGTACCGTGGCGCCGGCCCCGGCTCGGTGTGGCGAGATGTCGGGTCAGGCGCTGCCGCCGCTCCACTGCCGTTGGGTCTCCTCATTCGAGGAATCCCGCTGCTCGGCGGGCTGCCGTACCTCGGGTCGGATCAGTTGAGTACGTTGCGCCTCATCGACGCTGCTTGACCGCTGCTCCTGTCCCGGCGCCGGAGGCCAAGCGGCCGTACTCGGCGACGACGTGGTCTGTCCCGAACCCGGCTGTGAGGAGCCTGACTGGTGCGCCGATCCGACAGGCTGCGTCGGCGACCAGCTCGGGGCCTGCTGACCCGCGACGGGTTGAGTGGCTTGCCCCGCCTGCGCTTGCTGGCTCTGCTGGGCTTGCTGACCGGGATACTGCGGTGTGGGCGCCCACGAAGAGGCCCCGGCGGTCGGGGTGCTCGTCACGCCCTGACCGGGGAGGGTGCCCGGGGTGTAGGTGTATCCCGCCCCTGGGGCACCGGCGGTGGGAGCGGCAGGTGATCCAGAGGTAGGCGCGACAGCCGGGGCGCCGGAGGTCGGCGCGGTCGCACCGGGCGTACCCGCACCCTGCTGCGTTCCCGGCGCGGGGTAGCCGGCAGGTGAGGTGGTCTGCTGCTGACCGTAGACGGGCTGGCCGTACTGCTGAGCCCCTTGCTGTTGGCCCGCTTGCTGCTGAGGCGCCTGTCCGTACGCCTGCTGCTGGCCGTACTGCTGCCCGTAGGCCGCCTGAGCGGCGACGGCGGTCGCTCCCTGAACCTGTGGTTGGCCGAACGCGGCCTGCTGAGCCTCCTGCCCGAAGGTCGGTTGTCCGAAACCGGCGAACTGACTCTGGCCGTACCCACCCATCTGGGCAGCTGGGCGAGCAGCCGATGCCAGCTTCAGGAAGACCCGCGCCGTGACCAGCGCTGCGGCCACCAACAGGGCAAGCTTGCTGAGGTTGAGCAGCAGATCCTCGATGGCGATCCGGGTCAGCTGCGGGTTGGGAGCTTGGGTGAACACGCTGGACGGATTCCCACTAGGGACCGGGTCCCCTTCGTCAAGCGTGAAGGTCAGGCGCATGATCCCGCTGATCAGACCGCACAGCGCCGCCACGCCGTACTCCACCAGCGCAATGAGGGCGATGGCCCGACCCTGTGGAAGCACGGGGGACACATGCGTCGCTACCAGGACCGCGATCACCGGCAACGCGATGATCGGGACGCTCACAAATTGAGAAAAGCTCAGGTACGAGCGATCGGTAAAGGACAACGCGTCGGCCGGCGGCAGCAGCCAGTCGGCCAACGCCAGCAACAGCATGATGCCCGTAACCGCAAGCGCCACGATGGCGATGAATGACCGGAGTGGTTTGGTGTGCTGACTGGCCGTCTGCTCCTCGGCCGTCGTCTGGGTGGTCACAGCTCCCCCTTGGGTAGCGGTGTGTCAGTTACAGCCGGTTCTGTCCCTGCCGAGCCTAGACTCATCCGGCTATTACATGCGGGTACAGCGGTCCCGCGCGTCGCGCAAAAACTCATCGGTAAGAATGGCGGAATGCGTATCGTCGTACTCGCCGGAGGCATCGGCGGGGCTCGCTTCCTCCTCGGAGTACGCGCCTGGGCCGAAAATCATCACCAGGTGACCGCGATTGTCAATACCGGTGATGACTTGGTCATCCACGGCCTGCGAATCTGCCCCGATCTTGACAGTGTCATGTACACCTTGGGCGGCGGGGCCGATCCCGAACGCGGTTGGGGACGTCGGGATGAAAGTTGGGTGGTCAAAGAAGAGCTGGCGCGCTACGGTGCCGAGCCGACCTGGTTCGGGTTAGGCGACCGTGACATCGCCACCCACCTGATTCGTACCCGCATGCTCGCGGCCGGTTATCCACTGTCGGCGGTGACAGAGGCGCTCTGTCAGCGGTGGAAGCCCGGGATCCGGCTGCTCCCGATGACCGACGATCGCGTGGAGACCCACGTGGTCACCGGCGGTCAGGCGATGCACTTCCAGGAATGGTGGGTACGCCACCGCGCGTCATTGCCCGCTGAACGGTTCGTCTTTGTCGGCGCCGATCAAGCCAAGCCCGCCGCCGGAGTCCTCGACGCCATCGCGGAGGCCGACCTTATCCTGATCGCCCCCAGCAACCCGGTGGTCAGCATCGGACCGATTTTGGCCATCAGCGGGATCGCGGAGGCGGTACGCGGCGGTAACGCCCCTGTGATCGGCTTCTCCCCGATCATCGGTGACGCTCCCGTGCGAGGAATGGCCGACCGGTGCCTGGCCGCCCTTGATGTCAAGGTGTCAGCGGAGGGAGTCGGTCAGATGTATGGCGCGCGTTCCGCTGGCGGGTTGCTCGACGGCTGGTTGGTGGACAGCGTGGACGCGGAGACCGAGGTGCCGGGGGTGACCGTTCTGGCGCGTCCGCTGTGGATGACCGATGAGGCCGAGACCGCGCGGATGGTGGCCGACGCCGTCGCCCTCGCCGGCCTAGCGTCATGACCAGCGACCAGCCCAGAAGGGACCACCCCGGTCCCGGCACCGACTCCTTCGGGCCCGCCTTGTCCGGACGGCTGGAGGTCCTGCCGGTCACCGGCCTCCCCGAGGTACGCCCCGGTGACGATCTCGCCGCCCTGATCGGTACCGCAGCCCCCTGGCTGGCCGACGGTGATGTGCTGGTGGTGACCAGCAAGGTGGTGAGCAAGGCCGAGGGCCGGCTGCTTCGCGTCCCAGACGATCCGGTGGCCGCCGAGGCGGCGCGGCAGGAAGCGATCAGCGCTGAAGCGGTCGCGGAGGTGGCGCGACGCGGCACCACCCGCATTGTGCGGACCCGGCACGGCTTGGTCCTCGCCTCCGCGGGGATCGACACCTCCAATGTGGATCGAGGCTGGCTGGTGCTGCTGCCGGTCGACCCCGATGCCTCGGCCCGACGCCTCAGACAGCAGCTGCGTCACCGGTACGGCGTCGACGTCGCGGTCATCATCTCCGACACCATGGGGCGGCCGTGGCGGATCGGTCTGGTGGACACCGCCATCGGTGCCGCTGGGATCTCCCCTCTCCTGGACCATCGGGGCCGCATCGACCGTTACGGCAACGAGCTCCACATGACACAGACCGCGGTGATCGATGAACTCGCCGCGGCGGCCGACCTGGTGAAGGGGAAGCTCAGCGGGGTCCCGGTCGCGGTGGTCCGTGGCCTGGACCTGGCCGCCACCTGGTCGTCTACCCCGTCGTCCCCCGATGCGGACCCGACTCCGGACGGTCCGGGAGCTGCGGCGCTGGTCCGTTCGGGCGAGGGAGACATGTTCGCCCTGGGCACCAGGGAGGCCTGGGCGGCCGGCCGCCGAGAGGTCCTGCGTCTGGCGGGTGCCACCGAGCAGTTCACCGACGAAGCGGTCGATTCGGCTCTGCTCACCGAATCGGCACGGTCAGTGGGGTTGGACGTGATCGCGGTGACCGTACGGGAGAAGCTGCTGCTCACGCTCGGCGACGCCGGGTTCCCCGACGATCCAGCGTGGCGTACCGCACCGCTGCTGGGCGTACCCCTGCTGCCGCCGGGAGCGCGGGACGACGATCCGGTGACCTATCTGACCACTGGGTCCCTGGTGCAGCGCCTGCTGACAGCCCTCGCCGCCGCGGGCTTGGGGAGCCGGTGGGTTCCGTGGGTCGGGCCGTGGCCTGAGCCGGCGCTGGCCCTGTTCGGCGCGCCGGCTGGCAGCCGCCCCGCCGGACTCATCGCGGTTGGTCATCCGGCTTCGTGACCGACCGGTCGCTCCTTCAGGCCACCCAGAGCGCCACCCGATGGTCCTCGTCGGTGACGTAGTACGTCTCACCGTCCACTTCGGCCACACCTTCCACGTTGTGGAAGCCTGTCAGCTCGCGGATCACCTCCGCCTCGACCGCATCCCCGCTCACCGGTGGCTGGAACCGCACGTGCCGACACTCCACGTCCCCACCTTCGGGGTGCTCGTCCAGGAGCACGGACCGCTTCCCTAAGGCGTCGATCGACCCCACCACGGCGTCCACCGTCCCGTCCGGCCGTACCGACATGCCTCGGATCCCGGTCAACGTGCCGGGTGGAGTCACCCCGGTCAGCCGGAACACCCGTTTCACCGTCGGTAACCCGCTGGAGTGGAACAGCTCCTCCACATCGGCCAACTCGATGATCAGTGGCTCACCCTGTTCGGTCACCGGGAACCGCAGCCCGACCAGCAAACTGCCGTCCGGGGTGAAGGCGGTCCCCTCAATATTGATCGGCAGATCGCCCTCGGTGATTCGACTGATCCACCGCTTACCGCGCTGCCGTCCCCGTTCGATCGTCTCCACGATGAAGCGCTTGTTCACCTCGCTGCCCGGCTTGAGGGGCTGAATGTTCGCGGCGGCGAGCGCGTCATTGATGGCGCGATGGAACCGGAACTTGTTCCGCACCACCTCCAGACGTGTCACGCCCGCGATGGCCTCTTCCTCGCGGAATCGTGCGACGAATGCGCGCCGGGGCCGCAGTGGTCCTCGCTTGGAGCCGAAGTGGGAGCCGAACACATAGACGTACCCATCCCGGTAGGCCAACGCCTCCCCGTCCTCGGTTCGACCGGTCTCACGTCCCGCGTCTGCGGAGAGCAGCTCCGCCTGCCAATGCCCGTCGTCCGCCTCACCCTCGGGCAGCCCCAGTAACGCGACGCATTCCTCGACCGGCCCTTCGTCCAGGGTGGTCCAGAATGCGCGTCGCCAGCCTCGGGCCGCCAGTAACTCGCTTGAGTGGACAGGCAGCAGATCGCTGGCCTCATTCACACCGACGGTGAGATCAACCGGGTTCACGCATCGCATGACCCGCGACGATATGGTTCCGCCGCAACCGTCGGGCATCAGCCACCTGGCCGGAATGGGTACGCCACAAGAGCCTGGCCGCCTCCTCACGGGCGCTTCAAGGGCGTCCATGCCGAAGGACGACGAAGGGGCACGGACCGCGCCGGATGATTCGCCCTTAAACCGATGGGTTAATAAGAGACCCACGGTCAGAGGCCATCCGGGCCGGCCGTGCCCTCACGCTGCGCCGTCACGCCCGCCGCAGGTGATGCGCGTAGCGTGACGCGTATGGGCGGCGTACCGCTTCCGGCCGCTGTCAGTCGCTGTCAGACGTAAGCGGTGTCGCCGGTTTCCTTGAGAGCATCGACGAAGTGCTTGACCTCCTGCGCACGTTCCCTCGCGCACACCAGCAACGCGTCAGGAGTGTCGACCACCACCAAGTCACGGACCCCCAGCGTGGCCAGTAGCCGCCCTGAGCGAGGCACCACCACCGTGTCTCTGGTGTCGCGCAGCAGCACCTGGGCCTCGGTGTCCCCCACCACGACATTGCCCTCGTCGTCCGCGGGCAGCGTCATCCCCACGGTGTGGAAGTCACCAACGTCGTTCCAGCGGAAGGTGCCGGGTACCGTGGCGACCCGCCCGACAGCCGCCGCTCCCTCCATCACGGCGTAGTCGACGGAGATCCGGGGCAGGGAAGGCCACTCCCGGTGCAGCACCTCCTCCCGAGAGGGGGTATGCCAGGCCGCCGCGATCTTGAGCAGGCCGGCGTGGAGGTCGGGTTGCTGGCGTTCCAGCTCGGCGAGGAAGACATCCACCCGCCACACGAACATGCCCGCGTTCCACAGGTACCGTCCCGACTCCAGGTAGGAACGCGCGACGTCTAAGGTGGGCTTCTCCTTGAACTCCTCCACCTGCTTGGCCGAGCCGATGCTCAATGAGGCGCCGCAGCGGAGGTAACCGTAGCCGGTCTCCGGGTGCGTGGGGGTGATTCCGACGGTCGTGAGGTATCCCTCGGCGGCCACCTCCATCGCCTCGCGTACCACCGCCACAAAGGGCTCCACGTCGGGAATGAGGTGGTCTGCCGCGAAGGAGCCCATGATTCCGGTGGGATCCCGCTCGGCGATGATCGCGGCGGCGAGTCCGATCGCGGCGCAGGAGTCACGTGGCGACGGCTCGACGAGAATGTTGCTTTCGGGTACCTCAGGCAACTGCCGGGCCACAGCGGCGGCATGGGCCACCCCGGTGACCACGAAGATCCGATCCGGTCCGGACAGGGGTACCAGCCGGTCCCGGGTGGCTTGCAGTAACGACCGAGGCGTACCGGTCAGCTGGTGCAGGAACTTGGGATGCGCGGCTCGGGACAGGGGCCACAGACGGGTACCGCTGCCCCCGGCGGGGATCACCGCGTACAAACTGGGCACAGGACTCTCTCGGGTCAAGGTGAAGGATCTCGATGTGACGGAAACGATGGATCTTGTGAGACGGGAGTCATACTGACAGACGCGGCGCGACGCCGCGACAGGACCCGGGCCCAGACGCGATCAACACAATGCCCCCCCGGGAGGGCCGCAAGGGAGGTTCTCCCCTCAACGGCCCTCGACAATCCGTCAGGCGACGGAGACCACCGCTGCACGCTGCCAAGCCTGGAGGTGCGCCTCGGCGCTCTGTTCCCAGGTGAACTCCTTGGCCCGTGCCACACCACGCCGGGCCAGCTCCTTGCGTCGTTCCTCGTCGTCGAGCAGCGCCCGCAGGTCCCGGGCGATCGCCTCCGGGTCCTCACCGGTGTACGCGACGGCGTCACCCCCCACCTCTGGCAGGGAGAGGCGCGGCGTGGTCAACACCGGGGAGCCGCAGGCCATGGCCTCCAGGACCGGCAGCCCGAAGCCTTCACCGTGGCTGGGGTAGGCCGATATCAGCGCACCGCCGAGGTACCCAGGTAGGTCGGCGTAGCGCAGATATCCCGGACGTAGCAGCCTCAAATGACGAGGCACCTCAGCGACGGCCCGGTCGATCTCATCGTCGTGCCCAGAACCGCCGGCGATTACCAAGGCGGGCGGATTGGGCCGGTCAGCGACCGCCGCGACCCAGCCCCGGATGAGGTTCGGAACGTTCTTGCGGGGCTCCTTGGCGCCCAGGAAGGCGATGTACGGGGTGTCGACGAGCCCCAGACGCGCCCGTACCCGCGCTTTCTCGCCTTCAGTGGGAACGTAGAAGGCCTGCGGGTCTACTCCGTGATAGGCAACGTCGATCTTAGTGGGGTCGGCGTCCAGCAGCCTGATCAACTCGTCCCGGGTGGCCTTGCTGGGGACGATGACTCGCGCTGCACGACGCAGAGATGTCTTGATCGCTGACCGGAAGAAGGTGCCACGCGCTTTGTCATAGTGCTCCGGCTCGGTGAAGAAGGTCGCGTCGTGCACCGTCACCGTCACCGGGCAGCTGGCCCGCAGCGGGCAGGTGTAGAAGGGCGAGTGGATGAGCTGGGCGCCGACATGCTGCGCGAACAGCGGCAAACCCGTCTGCTCCCATGCGAGGCGGGCCGGTCTGTGAGCCACCGCGCTGGGTGCAGGCTCCACTTGGGCACGCGGCAGCATCTGCGCGTACCGCTCAGCATCGGTGCGTTGACATACCACGACCAGGTCAGCGTCGGTGCGCCCGAGCGCACCGAGCAGTCCGTCGACGTAGCGGCCGACTCCACCTCGGTCGGCCGGGACACTGGTGGCGTCGACAAGCACACGGGGTGGGCGACCGCCGGTCACGAGTCCACTCCTCGTTACGGATGCGGCTGAAGTAACACTCTCCGCAGAAGCCTACGCCCGCCCTGCCCGAGATTGTGAGCCACGACGCCTGCCAGCCGCTTGACGTTGCCAGACCGTCACCAAATCGCCCTACCTAATTCAATTTCATTCACATCAAGGGCACGGGGATGTCACCGTGTTGGCCGTGCTGGTGGCTGCGGCCGCCGAGGATGAACCAGGTTCCGATACCGGGGCGCCACACGGCCGGATCCGCATACCCGTCGCCGTTGTGGTCGGCGGGTACCGGGATATCTCCGGCCTCGCCGTACCGCACCGAACCCACACCGTGGATAAACCACGTACCCGCCGACGGCCGGAACACCGCCAACTCCCACTCACCATCACCGTCATAGTCGGCCGGCACCGGAATATCCCCAGCCTCGCCGTACCGCACCGAACCCACACCG
>PKFB01000061.1 GCA_002919305.1 Actinomycetales bacterium | reverse complement strand
GGCCGCGACGGTTCTTTCATCCGTCGCGGCCCACCGCACCTGATCCAGTTCTCGTCCAACGACAGGGAGCCAGAGCCGCTCCTGCGCCTGTGACGCGTGTCAGTTCACCGAGCCTCAGTTCACCAAGCCCGCGCGGCGCAGCGCGTCAGCCATCGCGCTGTTGATCGGCGCGTTCCGGGAGGCCCCGCGATCCTGGCGCTGTCCGGTCCGCCTGTCACCACGGCGCTCCCCCTGACGCCCGTCGCCGCGTCCAGAGGTACGCCCGGTGCTGTAGGAGTCCACGTCATCGTCCAGCCGCAGCGTCAGCGAGATGCGCTTGCGCGCCAGGTCGACGTCGAGCACCTTCACACGCACGATGTCACCGGGCTTGACCACGTCCCGCGGGTCCTTGACGAAGGATTTCGACATCGCCGACACATGCACCAGGCCGTCCTGGTGCACACCGATATCGACGAAGGCCCCGAACGCCGCGACGTTGGTCACCACCCCCTCCAGAATCATGCCCGCCTTCAGGTCCTCCAGGGTGTCCACCCCTTCGGCGAAAGCGGCGGTCCGGAAGGCCGGTCGGGGGTCACGGCCCGGCTTCTCCAACTCGGCGAGGATGTCGGTGACGGTCGGCAAACCGAACGTGCCGTCGACGAAATCCGCCGGCCGCAGCCGACGCAGCACTTTCGTGTTACCGATCAGCTCCCGCAGTTCGGTGCCGGTCGCGGCCAGGATCCGCCGCACCACCGGGTACGCCTCGGGGTGGACACTGGAGGCGTCCAGGGGGTCATCCCCGTCACGAATCCGCAGGAACCCGGCGCACTGTTCGAACGCCTTCGGCCCCAGCCGCGGCACCCGCTTGAGCTCTTCGCGGGACCGGAAGGGCCCGTTGGCGTTCCGGTACGCGACGATGTTCTCCGCCAGTCCGGCCCCGATACCCGACACCCGGGTCAGCAACGGCACCGAGGCGGTGTTGACGTCGACACCGACCCCGTTGACGCAGTCCTCCACCACCGCGTCCAGGGAACGCGACAGCTTCAGCTCGGACACGTCATGCTGGTACTGACCCACCCCGATCGACTTAGGGTCGATCTTGACCAGCTCGGCCAGCGGATCTTGGAGTCGACGCGCGATCGACACCGCGCCGCGCAGGGACACATCCAGCTCGGGCAGTTCCCGCGCGGCGTACTCGGAGGCGGAGTACACCGACGCTCCCGCCTCTGAGACCACGACCTTGGTGAGTTTGAGCTCTGGGTACCGTGCGATGAGGTCACCGACGAGTTTGTCGGTCTCCCGGGAGGCGGTGCCGTTGCCGATCGCGACCAGCTCGACCTTGTGCGCGGCGGCCAGGCGGGCCAGCACCGCGATCGACTCGTCCCACCGCTGATGCGGCTGGTGGGGGTAGATGGTCGCGGTCGTCATCACCTTGCCGGTCCCGTCGACCACCGCCACCTTCACCCCGGTGCGGTACCCCGGGTCCAAGCCCATGGTGGGACGGGCACCGGCCGGCGCCGCCAGCAGCAGATCCCGCAGGTTAGCGGCGAAGACGCGGACCGCCTCATCCTCGGCCGCCTGCCACAGCCGGTTCCGCAGGTCAATGCTCAGGTGCACCATGATCCGGGTCCGCCAGGCCCACCGCACCGTGTCCAATAGCCAACGGTCCGCTGCCCGGCCCTGATCGGCGATACTGAAGTGTCGCGCGATGCGTACCTCGTACTCGCTGGGCCCGGTCTCGGCACGCCCCGCCCCGGAGCCGTCCGCCTCCGAGGTGTCAGGGGCGGGTTCAGGATCGATAGTCAGGTCGAGTACCTCTTCCTTCTCACCCCGGAACATCGCCAGGATCCGGTGCGATGGCAGGGAGGTGAGAGGCTCATCGAACTCGAAGTAGTCGGCGAACTTGGCACCGTCGATCTGCTTGCCCTCGCGGACCCGGGATACCAGCCGCCCACGGTTCCACATCCGCTCCCGCAGCTCACCGATGAGGTCGGCATCCTCGGCGAACCGCTCCACCAGGATCGCGCGCGCCCCTTCCAAAGCGGCCGCGGCGTCGGCCACCCCCTTATCGGGGTTGATGAAGGCCGCCGCTTCGGTCTGGGGATCACGGGTCGGGTCGGACAGCAGGGCGTCGGCCAGCGGCTCCAGGCCCGCCTCCCGGGCGATCTGGGCCTTGGTCCGCCGCTTGGGCTTGTACGGCAGGTAGATATCCTCCAGCCGCGCCTTGGTCTCCGCCTCCATGATCCGGGCCTCCAGCTCGGCGTCGAGCTTGCCCTGGGCCCGAATCGATTCCAGGATCGCGGTGCGTCGCTCCTCTAGTTCCCGCAGGTAGCGCAACCGCTCCTCAAGCACGCGCAACTGCGTGTCGTTGAGCGCGCCCGTCGCCTCCTTGCGGTAGCGGGCGATGAAGGGCACGGTGGCGCCTCCATCGAGCAACTCGACCGCGGCGTTGACCTGTCCCTCGCGTACCCCGAGTTCGCCGGCGATCCGCCGAATGATCGACGCGTGCCGCGCCGGGTCGAGCTTGGAATCCGCGGGCGTAGTTGTCGGGGCGGTTACCGACCCCTGCGTAGACGTCGTCACAGGTGCATTCTCCATGTCCAGTTGTGTCCCCCGTGCACGGGCCGCTCCGCCCGGAGCGCGGTACGCCGGACCGGCCCTGCCGGGAAGACGGACGCGCCCCATGGCGGATCATGGCGGGCCTCCCTCGCCGCGCCTGTCTAGAATCGCCGAGATTATGACTTTTATCCCTATAGGTGATCAAGTAGGCGGTCCGGGTCGTGCACCACGCGCGACGACGTCTCGGCATCGGGATTTTCTCCAGAGCGCCTGTGCCGAATCTGATGCGGGGTCCACCCGCGGCGCCACGGCGCGACGCGGTAAAACGGCCTTGAAAAGAAGGCCGCACCCGCCAGACCTGCTATTCCCTATCCCTGCGCTCTCGTTCCGGCCCTGAACCCAGGGATATCACCTACGCACGCCGACGACATTTCACATCAATCCGGATCGCGCCGCGCGGAATACCGCCCACTGGTCGCCGTCAGGCTCGGGCTGGACGGATCCCGGCGCCCTCACCGCGGGCTAGGCTGGCGACGCGACGACCCGCAGGAGCGAGCATGACATCACGGCCGGCTGTCTCGGCGCACCAAGGCGGTAAGGAGCGGCACCGCCCCGCCACGCTCGAGGCGTACGCCGACGCGGTCACCCTCGGCGCCGAATATGTCGAGATCGACGTCCGCAGACTCAAAGACGGCACCCTGGTCTGTCATCACGCGGCGCGCGTCGGTGGTACCGGTCCACTGCTGTCTCAGCTGTCCTATCGGCAGCTGTGCGACGCTGTCGGATATCAGGTACCGACACTCCCCATGGCGTTGGATGTGATCGCGGGCCGCTCCCTCGCCCACCTGGATCTCAAAGAGCATGGGTATGAGGAGCAGGCGGTCCGACTCGCGGTCCAGACACTGGGCGAGGACGGCGTGGTGGTGACCACAGTGGAGGATGATGCCGTCCGGGCTATCGGCCAGCGATTCCCTGGAGTACGTACGGCACTGTCATTGGGGCGCGGCAACGACGAGATCACCCAGACCGTCCAGTGGTGGGCCCGCCCGCTGCGGCTTGTCCAGACCCGCCACAGTGAACTGTTTCCCCTGCGCCGGATCCGCGCCTGTGGTGCCCGCTGGGTCGCGGTCCACAAGGTACTGGCCCTGTGTGGGGTCCTGGCTCAGTGTGCGCGCCACGGTATCGGCGCGATGGTGTGGACCGTCGACGAGGATTCGCTGATCGATCGATTCTTACAAGATCCCCGGATCGACGTGCTCGTCACTAACCGTCCGGCCTACACCCTTCAGCGCCGCGACACGCTCCGCACGCCCCGTCGTCCGGCGTCGTGACCACCCCGCGTCGTTGGCTCCGTCGGACCCGGGCTGGACGGTGATCGTGCCTCGTCCGGGGATTGCGCACCGTCACGCGACGCGTGACCCATCGCGTCGAGCCGACCGGAATCGCGCGGGGTGGTCTGAGCCGCACATCAGACCAGTTCGACCTGGAGGGTGGTGGCGAGCTTGTTGATGAACTCCTCCTCAGCCGGGCTGATACGCGTACCTCCCAGCCCGAACACGCCACCGCTGCGGACGGCGGCGCACACATCCTGAGCGATGGTGACCAACCACTCCCGATACTCCGCCGCTTCCTCAGGAGTCGCCTTGGCGGCGAGGATGTGGACGGCCTTGCGGCACTGCTCAAGCGTCATCGCAATGCCGGCCTGTCGATTGGTGAACTCATGGGCGATCGGCAGCAGGTTGCCTTGCTCATCCCGGTCACCGTCGAAGTCGGCGACCACAAACCGAACCAGCTCGGTACGCGCCCGGGCGCCGGAGAGGATTCCGCGGAGCCCGGCGATCCCCTCTCGGATCGTCTCCTGAGGATCGTCCTTTTCGGCGGAGATCGCTGCTACCGTGATCAGTTGAGGAAGCCCCGCCAGGATCTCCCACTCCTCGGCCGTGTACTGGGTCTGCCGAGCCATCGGTACGCCTCCATCCACCGTGGACTTACACCGTGAACCCCGCCGGCTTCGTTGTCGACTCTCCCGCCGCGGTCGACATCCGGTCGTAACCGTATGAGACGGTCAGGTCACGATCAGCATACGCGATCAGTTCAATGCGGCAAGCGTGACGGTGACTGCTTTCCGCTCCCCTTGCGAAGACCCAGGCAATCGCCTATGAAGGTCCAGGTAATCGCCTGCGAAATCCCCTGACCCTCACTTCAAAAGGCGGCGGATACGGCAAGGGGAGAGCACAAATTCTAACGAAAACTGAGGCGGAAAGCGCTTGCCAACAGCTCTCCGAGGCACATAACCTAACCCCGAGCCTTCGGACCGCGTTGAGCGTTACGCAGAGCCGCGTTAGCAGCCCGCCCACAGTCGCGTGAGGCGGCTCTGAAGCGAACTCACCACATCCTTTTAGTCTCCGACAGTCGTGACGGGCCCACGACGCTCGTCGTGGCCGGATCCGCGGTCGACGCTGCCCACTCGTCCGCCCGGTCATCTCCGCTTTCTCCAGGAGTTCACCATGACCAGGCTGAGCCTCCTTTTCTCACGGCGTCCTCGACGCCGACCATCCTCGACCCGCCGTTCCCCGCAGCGGTCAACAATGCTGGCGTTCGGCGGCGCCGCGCTCCTCGCCTTCACCCCGGCCGCCGTCGCGGTCACGGCCCAGGCGGCCGCATCCGGCTGCCAGGTCGACTACTCGGTCACCAACCAATGGCCGGGCGGCTTCGGCGCCAATGTGACCATCACCAATCTCGGGGATCCGATCGACGGTTGGACGCTCACGTGGTCATTCGCCGCCGGCCAGCAGGTGGTCCACGCCTGGAACGCCACCGTCACCCAGAACGGCGCTGAGGTGACCGCGACCAACGTCGACTACAACCGTCACCTGCCCACAGGGGGCAACACCTCATTCGGATTCAACGGCAGCTGGAATAACAACTCCAACCCGGCTCCGACGAGGTTCACCCTTAACGGCACCGTCTGTACGGGCGCGATCGAGCCGACGACCGGCTCCCCCTCACCCGGGCCCACCACCCCGTCCCCGGGGCCGACCACTCCGTCTCCAGGGCCGAGCACCCCACCGCCGACCGGTGCGCTGCAGATGGAGGATCTCAACCGCGGGCTGATCAGTATCCGCTCCGGTAATGGCAATTTCCTCAGCTGGCGTCTCTTGGGCACCGACCCGGTCGGGGTGGCGTTCAACGTTTACCGTAACGGGAGCCGGGTCAACTCGTCCCCCATCACCAACTCCACCAACTACTACGACAGCGGCGCCCCCGCAGACGCCTCTTACACCGTCCGCGCGGTGGTCAATGGCGTGGAGCAGGGCAACTCCGAGCCGGCGCTGCGGTTCGAGAGCGGTGGTTATCTGACGGTCCCCCTGCAGGTACCGCCCGGTGGTTCGACTCCCTCAGGCTCCTACACCTACTCCGCCGGCGATGCCAGCGTCGGCGATCTCGACGGCGACGGCCAGTACGAGATCGTGCTGAAGTGGGACCCCTCCAACGCCCGGGACAACTCCCAGTCCGGGTACACCGGCAACACCCTCATCGACGCCTACCGGCTTGACGGTACCCGGCTGTGGCGGATCGACCTGGGCCGCAACATCCGTTCCGGTGCGCACTACACCCAATTCCAGGTGTACGACTACGACGGTGACGGTCGCGCCGAGGTGGCGATGAAGACCGCCGACGGCACCATCGACGGCACCGGTCGCGTCATCGGTAACGCGTCGGCCGACTACCGCAACTCCAGCGGCTACATCCTGTCCGGCCCGGAGTACCTGACCGTATTCGACGGTCTCACCGGCGCCGCTTTGTCCACCGTGGAGTATGTACCGCCCCGAGGTAACGTCACCGACTGGGGCGACAACTACGGCAACCGGGTTGACCGTTTCCTGGCCGGAACCGCCTACCTGGACGGGCAGCGTCCCAGCCTGATCATGGCCCGGGGGTACTACACCCGCAGCGTCATCGTGGCGTGGGACTTCCGGAACGGCACCCTGACCCGCCGCTGGGTTTTCGACAGCAACTCCGCCGGCAGCCAGTGGACCGGACAAGGCACCCACAGCCTGTCCATCGCCGACGTCGACGCCGATGGCCGGCAGGAGATCATCTACGGCGCGATGACCATCGACGACAACGGCGTGGGCATGTACAGCACCCGTTACGGCCACGGAGATGCCCTGCACGTCGGTGACTTCGCGCCCTCCCGCCCAGGCCTGGAGGTGTTCCTGCCGCACGAGGCCTCCGGCCAACCCGCCGCTGACCTGCACGACGCGCGTACCGGCGCCGTCCTGTGGCGGGGCGGTACCAACAGCGGCGAGGGCCCGGGGCGTGGCGTGGCGGGTGACATCTACGCCGGCAACCCAGGGGCGGAGATGTGGTACTCCGGCTCCAGCCTGTTGAGCACCTCCGGTAGCACCGTCGGGCGGGCTCCCAGCTCCTGCAACTTCCTGGTGTGGTGGGACGCCGACCCGGTGCGGGAACTGCTCGACGGCAATCACATCGACAAGTACGGCACCAGCGGTGACACCCGACTGTTGACCGGCAGCGGAGTCACCTCGATCAACGACACCAAGGCCACGCCGAACCTATCCGGAGACATCCTCGGTGACTGGCGTGAGGAGGTCATCTGGCGTACCTCCGACAGTTCGGCGCTGCGGATCTACAGCACGACCATGCTGACCGACATGCGGCTGTACACCCTGGTGCATGACGCGCAGTACCGGGTGGCGCTCGCCTGGCAGAACACCGCCTACAACCAGCCGCCCCACCCCAGCTACTTCATCGGTGCGGGCATGGCGGAGCCGCCTCGACCCAACATCTACGTCCGTTGATCCTGACGGTCCGGCGCCGGTGGGTTCCGCGGCATGCGGCCTCACCGGCGCCGGATGCCGGTGAGGCCGGCACCGCGCGTGGCTCAGGGGCGCAGAACCCGGGCCAGCCGGGCCATGCCGCGCCTGATTTCCTCCGGTGAGTGGGTGATGAACGACAGGCGTAGCGTGGCGTGGTCCGGCCTCTCCGGGTAGAACGGCGCGCCAGGCACGAAGGCCACATCGTGCGCCAACGCCCGCGGCAGCAGCTCGGCGGTATCCACCTCACCGGGGAGCCGAACCCACACGAACATTCCCCCGTCCGGATCGCTCCACTCCGCCCCGTCAGGCACAGTGGCGGGCAGCGCGGCGATCATCGCGTCACGCCGCTGGGCGTACACCTGTCTGACGCGCCGGATATGGGCATCCAGGTCGGCCGTCGTCAGATACTCGGCCGCAGCCGCCTGATCCACGGTCGAGGTGTGCAGGTCGGCGGCCTGCTTGGCCACCACCAGGGCCCGGCGCAGCACCTCCGGGGCGCGCAACCAGCCCAATCGCAGGCCAGGTGCCATCGTCTTGGAGAAGGTCGACAGCACGATGACCCGCTCCGCGGCGTCCGGCAACGTTGCTAACCAAGGCACCGGCTGCCCCCGGTACCGCAGCTCCCCGTAGGGATCGTCTTCGACGATCCACACTCCATAACGGGCGGCGACCTCGACGATCCGCTGTCGCCGCGCCATCGACAGTGTCCGCCCGGTCGGGTTGGAGAACGTCGGCACCAGATAGATCAGTGTGGGGCGGTGCTGTCTGATCAACGCGGGGAGCGCCTCCGGATCCAACCCACCCGCGTCGCTGGGCACCCCCACGACTCGAGCCCCGGCCATGCCGAAGCACTGCAACGCGGCCAGGTAACAGGGCCGCTCCACCAACACGGTGTCCCCCGGCTCCAGCAACGCGGCGGTGATAAGCGTCAACGCCTGCTGGGAGCCGCTGGTGATAAGCACCTGGTCGGCGTCGCTGGGCAGCCCTTTGGCCGTCATCCGCGCCGCGATCCACTCCCGCAGCGCGGGGTTCCCCTCGGTGATCGAGTACTGCAACACCCGGGCACCCTCACGGGCGAGCACCCGGTCGAACGCGGCGCGCAGTCCTACGTGATCGAACAACTCCGGCGCCGGTAACCCACCGGCGAATGACAGGACACCGGGGCGGGCGGTCAACGCCAAAATCTCCCGGACCGGGGAGCTGGTGACCTGTCTGAGCCGGCTGGCCAGGGCAGGTAGCGGCGCGGAGAACACAGTGGACGTGGACACGCACTCTCCTCGAGGGCTGGTACGGGCAGGCTGACCCGCCGTGGACGCCCCCTCGTGAGAGGCGGGTAGGCGGTTGATCCGCTGCGCGCGTCGGCAGCATCACGGAACGCGTGGCCTGTCAAAGGCCGCCACCTGTAGCTTAACGATCGTTCACCTCACCGCTCCAGAGAATATGCCAGTGGTACGCGCGGTATGCGTTCAGGCGCGCCGGCTGGTGAGCTCAGGAGGCCGATTCGACACGTCGGTTGCCCCCGTACCGGGCGACCTGGGCTCCGGCGAGATGGGTCAGGAAACCGGCCAGGCTGCCCTGATGATGCACCAGATCGGCGGCGCCGGTACGCAGCGCCAGCGGCAGACACTCGAACCACCGCACCACCTTCCTGGCCGCCGCAGGTTCGGCCTTGACCCGCTCGGCTCCGATGATCCGTCCAAGCAGGGTTATGGCTTCATGTTCGGTGAGCACATCGATCTCGACGTGTCGAGCTCCGTGACTGACGACCAGCTCATCCAGCCACTGTCGGCTGGTGACCAGCACCAGACACGACAGGTTGGCCGGAAGCAACGGACGGATCTGGTCTGCGGATCCGGCGTCGTCCAACAGGATGAGGACCCGCTGCCCCGCCAGCATCGACCGGTAGAGCGCGGCGGCTTCTTCCTCGTCATCCGGTATGGACTGCGGTGGCACCCCCAACGCCCGTAAAAACCGCGTCAGGATCCTCAGCGGACTGACCGGGGTCGGATCTCGACCGTGAAGGTCGGCGTACAGGTGACCATCGGGAAAGTGTTCGATGACCCGGTGGGCCCAGTGCACCGCCAGCGCGGTCTTACCGATACCGGCTGGCCCGACGAGTACCGCGGGTGTGCAGCCACCGATCTCGTGGCGGGCCAGCATGTCGTCCAGCAACCGTACCTGAGCCTCTCGTCCGGTGAAGTCCCCCACATCTCCGGGCAGCTGAGCGAGGCGTACCCGACCGGACGGCCCAGCCGACGGTGTGGACACGACGCGACCGCACACCGACGTCGGGATAGGGGTGAGGGTAGGTGGTGTTAAGGAGGAGTCCTCCCTGAGGATCGCCAGCTCCAGGTCATGCAGCTCGGCTGGCGGATTCAAGCCAAGCTCCTCCGCGAACGTCCGCCGCAGATCGCGATAGGTGCCCAACGCGTCGGCCCGCCGACCAGAGCGATAAAGCGCAAGCATCAACTGTGCCCAGGGGCGCTCCCGCAGCGGATGCGCCTCAACGATCTGCCGCAGTTCCCCCACCAGGCTGGCGTGCCGTCCCAACGCCAGGTCGGCATCCACCCGGGCTTCCAAGGCGACCAAGCGCAGCTCGTTAAGCCGCGCCGCCTCGGCCTCAATCAACGGGCTGGGAGGGACATCCGCCAAAGGGGCACCCCGCCACAGCGCCAAGGCATCGTGCAGGAACTCCGCGGCCTGGTCCACCCGCCCTTCCCGTAGGGCCCGTTGACCACGTTCGGCGCGGGCGATGAATTGGGCAGCGTCGATCTCTTCCGGTTGCACCTGCAGCTGGTAGCCCGGCGACTTGGTGACCAGCCGACGGCCGTAGGGTTCCCCAAGAAGGCGGCGTAGGCGGAACACATAGCCGTGGAGCTGATTGACGGCGCCCTTCGGGGGTCGATCACCCCACAACTCGTCGATGAGTTGCGCGGTCGATACCGGCCGATTGGCGTTAATCAGGAGAACGGCCAGCAGCAAACGCATCTTCCGCGCGCTCAGGCCCTGCCAGTCACCGCCGCTGAGTAGTTCGATGGCCCCCAGGATCCGGTATCGCGCACCGTCGCTCGGGACGATTTCAAACAATGTCGGGTAACCCGCGTCCATGGGACCGTTGAGGACCGGAAATGACAAAGGAGTTTTGGAATCCGGTTGGCTCTGGCATAGTCATTCACGCTCCCGTCGGCTCAGCCGAGACACGACCGCACAACGCGTCCTGAAATGGACGCGACCGGCCGCCCGGCTCCGATCATGAATGCTGACGCACTGAGCCTCGCAAGGCTGCGATACGCACGCCACTCTCCCATGTCGGGGGTGGAATGACATTATCAATCCAGCAGACAATCGACGGGAATCATCGTTGTGATACGAGTCACACTCTCCGTCCTCCCATGCCCACATGGCGCATCATCCCTGGTAGATGAGGCGTTCCTGCCCCTCACCCGAGGCTCCCGCGCGCCAGTTTCCACCCTACGAACCATCAGTATTCGGATTATCCGCAGGTCGGCCATATAATCACCAAGTCGCTGAGGGATCGAGAGGTCACACCAGGGGGCCTCACCGGATAATCCCCTTAAGCGAAGAACTCAATACAGTCGAGCGCACCGCGGTACGGTTGCGTTGGACAGCTGTCCCCTTCAGCGGCATCCCTCGTGTCCGGAGCCCGCTTATCGCCCCTTCCACTCAACGCTCACGGCTACCCGCCCCGAAGGGTACGGTTATGCGCCGCTTTCCGACTCCCGCACGGAATATGGAGGTACGCACCTCCTTTATTCAGCGGCCGCAACGGATAAAGAGTCAACTCATCCGGATCACATCAACGATCCAGGACGCGTTTCTACCCTCGTCTGCATGATCACGCCGATTGAAAACCCGGGAATCGATGACAGGCGATGCGGCCGTCGTTTCCCGGCACCGCTTAACAGACGGGGGGACACCTGGCATGACGATCGACTCCCACTTACGCGCCGTATCGGCCTGCATCTCAGTTGACGATCTTGATTCATGCGCCGCCTGGTACACCCAGTACCTCGGCCTCGCTGTCACCCAAACCAGGGACTTCCCCGAGCTTTCCGCGCGGGTGGCGTACCTGGAATCCGGCGGTTTGCGGCTGGAGCTGTTGGAGCAGAAAGGCTCACAGCCGGCACCGGCCCGTCCCACCCCACCCCACCATGGCGCCGTCCGCGGAGTCACCCAAGTGACCTTCTACGTGGACGCCCTGACCGCGGTCGCCACCGCGCTGCAGGCCGCAGGCCTGACGTTGGCGATGGACATCGTGACGGTCCCCGACCTGAACCTGTCTGCCTTCTTCATTCAGGACCCAGAGGGGAATCTCATCGAGTTCATTCAGTACGACACCCCTAACTGCACACCCGAGATAGCCGCGACGCCGGTATAGCACTGCCGGCCCCGGTCGCGAGGCCGGCGCCCACGCCCTGAACCCGTTTCTTCGCCATCGATCTCACCGGTGACCTACCCGTCCCGGTCTCCATACCCACCTCAGACCGCCACGGGAGCCACATATCCGGAGCCCGCTGTTGCGTTGGAGGAACCACATGACCGCAAGTACCGACGTCAGTCAGACAACCGAAGCCGTCGCCCGACGCTGGTTCGACGCCTTAACGTCCGGCGACATCCAGACGGCGCTAAGTTGCCTGGATCCCGATGTGGAGTGGATCAACTACACCCCTGTCCCGGGCTACAACACCGACATGACCTGGATCGGGACCTACCGGGGCCCGGAGGCGGTGTTCAACAGCTTCAAAACGTTCGTAGGGCTGGTGGACGTCAAATCCGAACGGCTGGTCCGGCTGATCGTCGACGGTGAGGAAGCCGCCGGGGTCATCCACGAACAGTCGGTGGTGAAGGACACCGGCGTGCCCTTCGAGATCGAGTTCGTGCAGTGGCTGACCATCCGCAACGGCAAGATCGTGCGCTGGAAGTCCTACACCGACCCCTCACAGATCATCCGGGCGCTCCGCGGTGACCGAGGGGACGCGTCATGAGTGCACGCATCATCGACGCGGTATGGCGCCGAGCCGTAGACGAGGTGACCAAACTGCTCGACGACGGCGCGGACGCCAACACCCGGGATCCCGATAGCGGCCTGACAATCCTGATGATCGCCGCTGGCCAAGGAGACAGTCAGCTCACTCGACTGCTGTTGGACGCGGGCGCGGACCCGTTGGCGGTTGACAGTCGGGGCGGGGCCAGCGTGCTGCACAAGGCGGTCCAGGGCGGCAGCCTGGACGTAGTTCGGCAATTGGTGGAGGCAGGCGCCTTCGTGGACTCGGTGGCCGCCACGACCGGCCACACGCCCCTGATGGACGCGCTGTGGTTCAAGTACCCCGACATCGCCGGCTACCTGCTCGATCAGGGAGCGGGGCTGAACCTGTCCACCCACTACGGTTTCTCACTGAAGGAGCACTTCGATTACGAGCTGAACGTCAACCGCTTCGGCAAAGAGCGTCTGCTGAAGGCCGCTGAACTCTTGCGGGCCCGCGAGGAGCGAGACCAGGCCCAAATTCAGGAACAGCGTCTGATGGCCGCCGTGGTCGCCGGTGACCTCCAGCAGGTCAAGGAGTTGATCGCGGCCGGCGTCGATGTGGACGCCCGTTATCCGAGGGTCAACGGCTTCAACGACGGCCACACCCCCCTGCTAGTGGCCTGCCGGGACGGGCACGCCGAGATCGCCGCTGAACTGGTGGCCGCCGGCGCCGACGTCAACGCCACCGAACCCACCTTCGGGGCGGTTCCCCTCCACAAAGCCGTCTACAACGGACGGGCGGACATCACCGCGATGCTGGTGAAGCAGCCCGGCATTGATCTCAATTTCCAAGGCGCCACGAACGGCTACACCCCGCTGCATGACGCGCTGTGGCACGGCTACGACGACTGTGCCCGCATCTTGATCCAGGCCGGCGCCCGGCTGGACCTGCGTGGTCATGACGGAAAGACCCCCTACGACATCGCCGTGGAGACCTTCGGTGAGGAACACGAGATCATCCCCCTGGTGAGGAGTTGAGTTCGATGTTGTTCTACGTGCAGATGCGGTGGAATCACGAGGGTCGCATCAGCCTCGAGGAGTTATGGGACGTCGAGGCCTTAGAGACTGAGCACGCCAAAGAGACCATCGACTCGGGCATGGTCGTCGGAATCTGGAAAGTCGCGGCCCAAAAGCGCGTCATCGCGGTGGTGGACGTGGAATCCATCGAAGAGCTCGACCGCACCGCTCTGGGCCGCCTGCCGATGCGGGAATACCTCGAGTTCGAGGTGGTCTGGCCGCTGCGGGACTATCTGGGCTTCGCCGAGGACGTCAAGAAACGCTACAAGGTCTGATCTCCTCACCTGTTGACCTCGTTCCGTGATCGATCACGTTTCACCTCACAACCGCACTGACAACCGCAAGGCGTGCTGTCCAGGTTCACGACAGGACGGTGGGGATGATCGACGTGTCGCGCCGGCTCCCCACCGTCGCTGTCCGAACTGTGTCTGCACCGTCCGTGTCCGCCGGTGCGTGCCGCGAGGACAGGCGGGAACGCCACCCCTATGCTGTGCTCGTTGAAACCGGACTAATACCAAGGAGCCGGTCATGGCTGACTCTCTGATCGCACTGGTCACCGGGGCTAACCGTGGTATCGGTCGGGAGGTTGCTCGTCAACTGGCCGAACGGGGGCATCGGGTCCTGTTGACCGCCCGCCGTCTGGAGGCCGCCCGTCGAGCCGCCGCCGAACTGGACCCGCGCGGCACACGGTTGGACCCCCGCCAGCTGGATATCACCGATGAGGCCAGCGTTCAGCGGCTCGCCAAAGAGGTGGCCGCGGAGTATGGCCGGCTGGACATCCTGGTCAATAACGCGGCGATCAACTACGACTCCGGGGCCCGAGCCAGCACCGTCGACCTCGCTGAGGTGGAACGCACGTTCCAAACCAACCTCTTCGGCGCCTGGCGTACCGTTCAGGCGTTCCTGCCGCTGCTGCGGGCCAGTAGCCATGGCCGGATCGTGAATGTGTCATCCGGCGCCGGTTCGTTGACGGAGATGGGCGCCGGCACCCCGGCGTACGCCACCTCCAAGGCCGCCCTCAACGCCCTGACCAGGATCCTCGCCGCTGAGCTGCGACGGGACCGGATCCTGGTCAACGCGATCTGCCCTGGGTGGGTGGCCACCGACATGGGCGGCTGGGGCGGTCGTCCCGTCAGTGAAGGCGCCGCGGGGATCGTGTGGGCCGCGTTACTGCCCGATAACGGCCCTACCGGAGGATTCTTCCGGGATGGGCGCCCTATCGCCTGGTGAGGCCCGCGCCGGGCATGGATGCGCCCCGTGGTGCTCAGCCGATGGTTCGCGCTTCCCATGATCCGCAATACTTGTGATCCGTGAGCGAGCTCGACGAGCGGATCAGTCGCCCGACGCGTCGCCGGCATCGGGTCAGTCGCCCCTCCCCCCAGTCCGACGCATCGACCAGCCCGCGCCCCACCGAAGAGTCGGCCCCCACCGCCGCCTCATCCGCCGATGCGGTGTGGTCCCCCGATGTGCTCGGCCCTGGGTTCGAGTCCCGTGAGATCCCACTGCCGCGGGATTTCGACGGGGAGCTGATCGCCACCCTGGTACGCCGCCGCGCTGATGTGCCGTCCCGCCGGGCGGTGCTGTACCTGCACGGCTTTTGCGACTACTTCTTCCAGACCGAGCTGGCTGACTTCTTCGGCGCGGCGGGGGTGAACTTCTACGCGCTCGACCTGCGTCGTTACGGACGCTCGCTGCGTCCGCACCAGATGCCGAACTACGTGGCTGATCTGCGGGACTACTTCGTCGAGTTGGATGCCGCGACCCGCATAATCCGTCAGGAGGACGGCAACGATCAGAGCCTGCTGCTCATGGCGCACTCCACCGGTGGCCTGATCGGGTCACTCTGGGCGCACCGGCTGCGTGACTTGAACATCCTCGACGGTGTGGTGCTCAACAGCCCGTGGTTCGACCTGGCTGGGGCGTGGTGGCTGCGGACGATCGGCACATACGTGATCGATGTGCTGGGCCGCTACCGGCCTTACACGGTGATCCCGCGCAGCCTGGGCTGGTACGGCCGGAGCCTGCACCGGGCCTACGGCGGTGAGTGGGATTTCGACCCGTCCTGGAAACCGGTCGTGGATGGGTTCCCGATCCGGGCCGGCTGGCTGCGCGCCATCCGCATCGCCCACCATGTGCTCCAGCGTGGTCTGGACATCCGCTGCCCGGTTTTGGTGATGTGCTCGACCCGGTCGGTCCTGACCTCGGAATGGTCGGAGGACATCCGCCGCGCCGACGCGGTCCTGGATGTGGAGCAGATCGCCCGCTGGAGCCCGCAGCTGGGCCGCCATGTCACCGTGGTCAGGATCCCCGACGGCATCCACGACCTGGTGCTGTCGCCCCGACCGGTCCGGGAGCGGGTGTACGACGAGCTGCGGCAGTGGCTGACCGCGTACACCCCGGTGTTCTCGACGACATGACCGGTCCGGGCCGAATGCCCGGTCACCACCCAGGGAGAAGATCACCTTCTACCGGCTGTAGTATCCCGTGCCATGACCGGAGGCGGGGTCGAGACAGCCCTGATCATCTGTTCCCTGATCCTGGCCGCGTGGTGTCTGATCACCACCGCCCGAAACCGCTCCACGGACCTTACCCACCTCATCGGTACGGCCGTGGTCGAGTTCATCGTGCTCGCCCAGGTGGTGCTGGTCATCACCCGGCTGGTCGACGGCGAAGGTCCCGGCGACCTGGTGACCTTCATCGGTTACCTGATCATGCTCGTGGTGGCTCTGCCGGCCAGCGTCGCTTGGTCCTATCTGGACCGCTCCCGGTGGGGGCCGGCCGTGATTGGAGTGGCCGCCCTGATTGTGCCGGTTCTGGTGGTTCGACTTCAGCAGTTGTGGGACGCGCCCAGTGTCTGAGGGAATGTCTCCACGCCAGGGCCCTTCCGACACCGATCGCCCCACGACGACGGCCGGCGGCCCTGGCCGGGTCCTGGTGGCGGTCTACGCCCTGTTCGCGATAGCGGCCGGGGCGCGCGCCGGGGTGCAGATCGCGACCCGATTCGACGAGGCTCCCGTGGCGTACCTGTTGTCGGCCCTGGCGGCCGCGGTCTATGTGATCGCGACCGTCGCGCTGGCCCGCTCCGGCCCGATGGCGCACCGGATCGCCGTCGCCAGCTGCGCCTTCGAACTCACCGGCGTGGTGGTGATCGGAACACTGAGTCTGACGTTGCCGGACGCCTTCCCGGATGAGACCGTCTGGTCGGTTTACGGACGTGGCTACGGATTTGTCCCGTTGGTGCTGCCCATCATTGGCCTGCTCTGGCTGCGGCGTACCCACCCGTCCACCTCCCGCGTCTAATCACCGCCGCGGCTCAGTAAGGGGGACGCGCACGCCCTGCCCCACCCGTGAGCGGGGCAGGGGCCAGGGCGCCGGAAACCTGCTGGCTTTGTCAATACAGACTTTTTGCCAACACAGACTTTGTCGATACCGACTTTGTCGGTACGCGCGTCGCCTGGTCAGCGCTGGTCGAGCAGCACCAGGTCGTCGCGGTGGACGACCTCCCGCTCGTACTCCATCCCCAGCTCCTGTACTAGCTCGCTGGTGCGCCGCCCCAGCAGGTTGGGCAGTTCGGTGGCGTCGTAATTCACCAGCCCACGGGCTACCGGCCGCCCTGTCTCATCCACCAGGTCGACCGGGTCACCGGCGGTGAAGACACCGTCCACCGCCACCACCCCGGCCGGCAGCAGCGACAGACGCCGCTCCACGACCGCTCGGACCGCACCGGCGTCCAGGTGCAGCCGGCCCCGAGGCGTCGTGGCGTACGCCAACCACAACAACCGCTTCTTCGGCCGCGGGCCGCGGGGATGGAATATGGTCCCCACCTCCTGACCGGCCAGGGCGGGGGCGGCCAGCGCCGCGGAGGTGAGCACCACCGGGATGCCGGAGATGGTGGCGATCCGTGCGGCCTCCACCTTGGTCACCATGCCACCGGTCCCCACTCCCGAGCGTCCAGCTCCACCCAGCTGCACCCCGGCCAAGTCCTCGTCCCCGTGCACCTCGGAGATCTTCATCGTCCCCGGCCGCCGCGGGTCGCCGTCGTACAACGCGTCCACATCGGACAACAGCACCAGCAGGTCGGCATGGACCAGGACCGCCACCAGGGCGGCGAGCCGATCGTTGTCGCCGAAGCGGATCTCCTCGGTGGCGACGGTGTCGTTCTCGTTGACGATGGGCAGACTGCCCAGATCAAGCAGGCGCCGCAGGGTTCGGTACGCATTGCGGTAGTGGCTGCGGCGTACCACGTCGTCCACGGTCAGCAGTACCTGCCCCACCCGGATGCCGTAGCGGGCGAAGGATTCGGTGTACCGGTGGATCAGCAGGCCCTGCCCTACGCTCGCGGCCGCCTGCTGCGTGGCCAGATCCTGAGGGCGGCGAGTCAGGCCCAACGGAGCCAGGCCAGCCGCGATCGCGCCCGAGGACACCAGGACCAGGTCAACACCGGCGGCGCGGCGGGCCGCCAGCGCGTCCACCAGCGCGTCGAGCCGTTCCGGGTCGATACCCCCCGCCGCGCTGGTCAACGACGACGATCCGACCTTGACCACCACGCAGCGCGCACCGGTGACCTGGGGTCGCGTGTGTGTCCGCATCGTGTTTCTCGCCGTGATAGGTGGATTGACGTGACAGGAACTTGACACGGGTGATCGACCTGTCAGGACCATCCTGCGACACCGGTGACGCGGCGGCCCGGCCGGGTCCGGCTCTATGGGACAACCACCACAGTGGTGATCCGTCCCCGTCCCACACATCCCATGTATTGCTTACGTTTCCGCATCTGTCCGTCCGGTATATACCGCTATGTCAGTAATTGTGACTTGCTGATTTACAGTACGCGATGACAAGGTAACGACGCACGGAGTGTGGAGGTGAGGACATCGCTGGAGCTCGACCGCCTGGCTGTCGGGCCTCCACGCGCCCCTGCGCTCTTCCGGTTGTCCTTGTGCGTACCGGCGGGGAAGACCGCGGCGGTGGTAGGCCCATCCGGATTCGGCGGCACCACCCTGGCCCGCACCATCGTGGGTCTCCTGCGGCCACACGCCGGGCGAATCCTGGTCCGTGAGCACGCATCAGCGCCCGAGCGGGACATTACTCATCTCCCACCCGGGGAACGCCCCGTGGGCTTCGTCCCGGCCGGCGGCGGTCTCCTCCCGCACCTGACCGTCGCGGGGAACATCCTGTTCGGGTTGCGTCTGCGCCGGCGTACCTTCCATATCCCCGAACCGGCGACCGATCCCACGATCACGGCTTTGGGACTCCAGCCGTATCTGGACCACTATCCGCGTCTGTTGACCGATTCGGTTGTGCTGCGGGTCGCGCTCGCTCGCGCGCTGTCCCGTGCCCCCGAGGCCGTGGTGGTCGATGGCACCGCCGGCGCCGTGGGGTTGGGAGGTCTGGAGGAGTGGTGGCGCCGAATTCCCCAACACGATCGGATGACCCTGCTGATTTGCACCACCACCCCCGAGGTGGCGTGGTGGACCGACCATGTAAAGCAAATCCCCACTCGTGACCCCGAAACCGCACCCGGCATGGATCGGCAGTGAGGCCGGAGCTGATGACACCGATAACGCGTCGGGACGCCCTACGGCTGTCCGCCGCGGCGGCCTTGACCCCCATCCTGGTGAGCTGTGCCTCGTCCGCCCCGCTTGTGGTCACCGCCGCGTGGAGCGGCTCAGAGGCGGACGCGTTCCAACAGGTCCTGGACGACTTCACCGCCCACTACGGGCACCGTGTGGAGTACATCAGCGCTGGAGAACGGATCGACGCCCTGGTGCGCTCTCGGATGCGGGCCAACCGCCCACCCGACATCGCGATCCTTCCCTCCCCTGGCCTGCTGGACAGGTACCGGGCCCACAACTGGCTGCACCCTCTGCACACACCCCCGTCTCACTCACCCGGTGACGCGTGGAACGCCCTGACCTCTCGGGGGGATCAGATCTTTGGGGTGTGGGTGAAGGCGACCCATAAGTCTTTGCTGTGGTACCGCTCGGAGCGAGCGGCCATCCTCCCGGCCCAGGCCTCCTCATGGAGGTGGGATGAGCTGGTGGCGTGGGCGGCTGACCGTGCCCGTACCGGCCATCCACCGTTGGCGATCGGCGCCGCCGACGGCTGGGTCCTGACCGATTGGTTTGAAAACCTGTTGTTGTCGGTCGAAGGCGGGGGCGAGGTGTACGAGACGCTCGCCGCTGGAGACACGACCGCCTGGGACTCCTCACCGGTCCAGCAGACCCTGCTGGGTTTGGCCGAGCTGTGGAGTATCGAGGGTGTGTTCCCCGGGGGTGGCCGACGCGCCCTGTTGACGCAAAACGATGAGGCCGTCATCCAGGTCTTCGCGACCCAGACGGCGGATCTGATCTTCGAAGGTGACTTCGTCGCCTCGGTAGCCTCGGCGTTCCACCGCGAAGGCGCCGAGGATGGCCTGCGCTTTCTGCCATTCCCGCGCGGTGATGTCGCTTCTCCTCCCCTGGTGGTCGGCGGCGACGTCGCCGTTCTTTTGCGCGACAGCGAACCAGGTCAGCAGCTGATGTCCTGGCTGGCCAGGCCCGAATCGTTCCGGCCCTGGCTCCGGCGCCCTGGTTTCCTGTCCCCCTACCCGGTAAACAGTGACTGGTACGAATCCCCCATCTCCCGGACCCTGGCCCAGCAACTCCACAGTGGTGAGCGGCGGCTCCACTTTGACCTGTCCGATCGGCTGCGGGGTCCGCTCACCGGTGGCGATGGCGCCGGGCTGTGGCGGATCCTGCAGGACTTCTTCGCCATGGTCACCAGCGGTGACGTCGCTCCCAGGCAGGCCGTCGACCAGGTGATGAGGGAACTGGCGCGAATCACGGCGGAGGAGCCGTGAGCGACGTAGCTGATTCTGATCACACTCCACAAGCGACACCACCGACGGCCCGGGTCGCGGTCCTCGACAACGCCGGGGCGCCCCCGACAGCCGGGCTGTGGCGACCATCCCGGCACTTCCTGGCCTGGATCACTCCGACAGCGACGCTGCTGGTGCTGCTGCTCGGCCTCCCCACGGCCCGGACAGTGATTCTCAGCTGGACGGACAATGGCCGGTTCGTCGGGCTGGAGAACTACATCCGGGTGCTCAGTGACCCCCAGGTCCGGGTGGCGTTGCGGAACACCCTGCTGTGGGCGGTCGTGGTCCCCCTGATCGTGACCTGTCTGGGGTACGCGCTGGCGGTCACGACGCGTGCCCGGTGGGGCGGTCGGGTGATCACCACTGTGCTGGTCGCCCCGATCGCGTTGCCGATGGTGGCGGTCGGTATCGCGTTCCGCCTGCTCTATCACCCAGATCCCGCGTACGGCCTGGCCGCCTGGTTGGCCGCCCCTCTGTCCCACCTCACCGGCGCGGGCCCAGACACCGCGCTGCCAATGCTGTGGCCATGGCTCGGCAGGTGGCTCGGGCCCTGGCTGGGACCACGACTGATCACCGTCGCGGCGATCACCGCGTTTGTCTGGGCGTGGGCCGGCCTGGCGATGCTGGTATTCCGCTACGCCCTCCACACCATCCCACCCGAGATTGAGGACGTCGCCCGCGCCGAAGGCGCCACGGCTTTGGGTGTGCTCCGGACCGTGCACTTCCCCCTGCTGCGGCGGGTCGCGATCGTGCTGTTCGCCCTGGCCGCGGCCGCGGCGTCCCGCACCTTCGAACTGATCCTGGTCCTGGCGCCCGGGTCGGTTCAGGACGAGGCGGAGCTGCTCTCCCTGCACGTGTGGCGCAGCTACCACCAGGGGCCCCCTGGGCACGCCGCCGCGCTCGGTGTGCTGTGGCTCATGGCTGTCCTGGCCGGTGTGTTGCTGTTCCGGCGGGCTATCCACGACCCCACCCGGCAACCGGTGCTGCTCCCCGACACCGACCAACCCCAAAACTGGTGGCGACAGCGCCGGACCCGGGTCCGGGTCCGGCGGGTCATCCTGTCGGTCGCCCTGCTGGTCTTCTGGTGCATACCGGTGGCTCTGTTGGTGCTGACCTCGCTGCACAACCCGGTGGAGCAGGCGCTGCACGGCTGGCGGGCCCCCTTGTCTCTGGACTCCTACCGGGAGGTCCTGCCTGTCCTGACCGGTCCGCTTCTGCGGACGTTCCTGCTGGCCGGCGCCGTGATGCTGATCGTGGTGGCGCTGTCCGCCCCGGCCGCCTACGCCCTGACCTGGTTGGGGCGCCCGTCACGCCCGTGGGACCTGGCCGTGCTGTTGTGCGCGCTGGTGCTCCCTATCCAGGTGATCGCCGATCCTCTCAGCGAAGTGTTGGGGGTGCTGCGACTGTCCGGGACGACCGGGGCGGTGATCCTGACCCATGTCGTCCTCGGTATCCCCGTCACCACCCTGATCCTGCGCAGCGCCTTCGAGGCCCGACCGCCCGCGCACCAGGTGGACCTGGTCCGGCTGCGGGACTCTAACTGGCGGGCCCTGCTTACGGTCGTGGTACCGCATGCGCGACCGGCGGTGATCGCCGCCGCGGCGTTGCAGTTCGTCCAGGTGTGGAACGACGTAGTGGTGAGTCTGCTCTTTGACGCCTCCCAGGTCACCCCGATCGGGATCACCATCCTGGGTGAGGCCCGGCAGTTCAGCACGGGAGCCGGGACCGCTGCCGCTGGTGCGGTGTTGGCCTCGCTCCCCCCGCTGGTGGTGGTGATCACGTGCTGGAGATCCATCGTTGAGACCATCGGAGCGGGGGTGCGGCGCATATGAGTGTCTCCACGCCCCACCCGCCCAACGAGCCCGAGCGGAGCCCGGCCACGCAGCAACGGAGACGCCGGCTGCTGTGGGCAGGCAGTGGGGGCGGCCTGACCCTGGTCACCTTCTGCCTGGGGCTGACCGCCGACTCCCTGCAGGTGCTGGACACCGGCAAACCCCTCATCGATCTGGTGGAGCCGTCCTGGAGCAGCCTGGGGCTTTGGTTGCTTTTGCTGGTGCCGTGTCTCGCCATCGGCGCCATCGTGTTGTGGGCGGTCCGGCAACGGGACCGCGTGTCTTCCTCAGATGCTCCACCCCAAACGGAGCAGACATCCGCTCAGTCCTCACCCGGCACCGCTACCCGCGCCCCGTCCCTCCCCGCGCTTGCTTTCCCTTCGCAGCGCCCCAGCCGACTCCTGCAGCGGATCCAGTCCTGGTTCAGGCAGGATGGCCGTCGGGAACGCCCATCCGCCCTTTTCGGTGACGAACCACACTGGAGGCGGCTGAGCACTCTGCTGGCGCAGCGCCAGATCCTGGCCCTCACCGGCCCTCGTGGCGCGGGCACCTCGACGTGGGCGTGGCAGATCGCCCAGTTGTTCATCCGCGAGCACCACCGGGAACTGGTCTACCTGGATCTGCGGGGCCCTGCCCTCGGTTCTGCGCTCTCCGCCGACCAGGCACGGCGCTCCTTGCGGATCGAGGCGCTGCGGACGCTAGGCCTGCCCGACCGGGGAGACGTCCATCAGAGTCTCACCGACGCGCTCGGTGGCCGTCGGGTGCTGTTCGTGCTGGACAACGTCGATAAGGCCGCCCAGGTGTCCTGGCTCGCTCACGAGCTCCCCGACGGTTGCTACGCGCTGATCGCTGGGCCGTGCGACGGCCCTCTTGACGCACGTGTGGAGAGAAGTCGGCTGCCGCGGCGCAGCGCCTCGGACGCGCTCGGTCTCCTGGAGCGGATAAGCGGAGACCCCGTGTCTTCTCACCAGCGCTCCGCAGCGGCCCGTCTCGTGCGGCTGTGTGGTCACCTTCCGCTGGCGATCGAAATCATCGGGAATCTGATCCGCATCTACCGGTGGACACCGGATGATCTGGTGGCGGCTTGGCGCTCTGTGAGCTCCGCGTACCCTGCCTCGGACCCGTGTCGTCCGCTGTGGTGCGCGGCGGACATCGCCTGTCGGGCGCTGTCAACCGAGCAACGGCGGTTGTTCAGTGCCCTGAGTCTGGTACCGGCCACCGAGATTGACACCATGCACGCGGCGGCGTTGGTCGGGAGCCGACCGGAGACTGTCCAGCGGGCTCTCGCCCGGCTCGCCGGATTGGGGCTGGTCGCTCCGATACCCGGTTATTCCGACCGGTATCGGATCCCACAGTCGTTGATGCAGGCGGCCCGACGCTGGCTCGACGATGAGTCGCCCCGATACCGACGCCGTGCGGTGAACCGGCTGATCCGACGCGCGACCCGGACCGCCCAGGGGTACGCGGCGGTGTTTAATCCTCGGGAACGCAGCGCCCGCGCTATCCCGACGGCCTCCCCACCCGTTGATGACCTTCAGGAGGCCTCGGCGTGGTTCACCCGACACCATTTCCTGCTGCGGCACATGCTGACGCTGTTGCTGGATCGGTCCACCGGTCCAGTCGAATACCAGGCCGCCTCTCGCCGCTGGCTGTCCCGGCTGGCGGTGGCTCTGGCGGTGTGGTACGCCGCCGAACGCCGCCTGTCTGACTGGCGTGTGCTGTGTGGGGCGATCAGAGATCACGGTCCAGACGAGCTGCACGCGTGGGCGTACAACGAGCTGGGGGTCATCGCGCGACTCCGCGGAGACCTGGACAGCGCCCTGTCCTACTTCAGCGCGGCGCAGACACGGCGACGTGTCCGGCACCGTGGTCAGGAAGCCGCGCTCGCCCAAGTGGAGACCAATCTCGGGGTGGTGGAACTCAGTCGCGGGAACCACGCCATCGCGCTCGCCCTCCTGGAAGAACCCCAACACCGACGTCAGGACCGCTACGGGGAGGCGGTGACGTGTCTGGCCCGCGCGGCGGCGGCGTTGCTGGCCGGCGACCGGACCGGTCTGGCCGAGCAGCTGCTGAACCGGGCCGCCGAACTGGCCAAGGTTCTGGGGGACACCCGGCTGTACGCCGCCACGCTGCACAACCTCGGGTTGCTGTACCAAGCGCGGGGGGAACGCAACCACGGCGAATCCTTGTGCGAGCAGGCCGCGCGGTTGGACCCTGAGGGCTCATACCTGGACGGGGCTGTGCCCCTGGTGACGCGCCGCGTCGAGGCTGTCCGGTAGAGGCTGTCAGGTAGCCGAACCCGATGCCGGCTCACCGAGCGTCCGCGTAGCACTCGACAGTGGCGATATCGACCGGGAAACGGACCCTGGAATCGCCGAACACCGCCTGGCCAGCCCGCACGGCGGCCCGCTGGACCGCCTCGGCCACATCGGCCGCCAACCGCCGTGGGCAGTGCACCAGCACCTCGTCATGCTGGAAGAAGACCAGCTCAGGGGCGGCCTCCTGCGCTCCGCCGTGCGTACCGGCCCGTAGCCCGGCCAGCCGCTGCCGCAGATCGGCCAGCCACGTGAGCGCAAAATCCGCCGCGCTGGCTTGAATGACGAAGTTACGGGTGAACCGTCCTCGGCTTCGGATCGCCTCCTGGGCCCGGGCCTCGGTATCCGCCTCGCGCCAGCCGGGCATCGGTGGTGGACAGGTACGCCCCAGCCGGGAACGGACCAGTCCGCCGCGCTCGCCGACCCGCGCGGCTGCCTCCAGGTACTCCCACGCCACCGGGAACCGGCGCCGCAGAATGGCCAGGGAGGCGGCCGCCTCACCGGAGGTCTGCCCGTACATCGCCGCCAGCAACGCCACCTTGGCACGTGGACGGTCTCCTCCGAAAGCGTCCGCGGCCAACGCGGTGTACAGATCACCGGCGCTGGCGGCGTCGGCCAGCCGTCGGTCACCGGACAACGCCGCGAGCACCCGCGGCTCCAACTGGGCGGCGTCAGCGACCACGAACACCCACCCAGGGTCAGCGACCACCGCGCGACGGACCACCCGGGGAATTTGGAGGGCGCCGCCCCCACGGGTCGCCCACCGCCCCGACACCACCCCGCCGGCGATGTACTCGGGACGGAATCGGCCGTCGCGGACCCACTCCGACAACCAGGCCCAGCCATGGGCGGCCATCAGGCGGGACAGCTCCTTGTACTCCAGCAGCGGAGGCACCGCCGGGTGATTGATCCGTCGCAGCACGTGGGAACGCGTGGACGGCACCAGGATGCCCTCCCGCGCGAAAGCCCGCACCACATCGGCCGGGGAATCCGGGTTGACCGGCCGCCCACCAAAGGCGGCCGTGATCCGCTCCGCTAACGCCGCCAGCTTGGCCGGCGGCATCCCCGGCGCCGGGCGAGGTCCGAGCAGATCGGTTAAGACGGCGTCGTGAATGTCGGCCCGCCAGGGCAGGCCCACCTGTCCCATCTCGGCCGCGGCCAAAGCGCCGGCGGACTCCACCGCCGCCAGCAGAGCCACCCGCTCCGGGTGGTCACAGGAGGCGATCCACCGCCGTTGATCGGCGTGGACAGCCACCACGGCCTCGATGACGGCGACCCCTTCGGGGAGGCCGGTCTGGTCGGTGTCAAACAGGGTTGGTTGGCGTTCCCGGACCGGCGCCGGAGGATCCTCCGGTACCGGCAGGCCACGCAGTCGGGCCCACGCCGCGGCCAGGGAGCGGGGTGCACCCCAGGCGCCCTGGTATCCCAACCGCAACGCCTCCACCAGGGCCAGGTCATGGCACCGAGCCACCCGCACCCCGGCGCGGAGCAGACGCGGGTACACCTCCGGCGTGGCGGGCCACACCCAGCGAGGCGTCCCTCGGCGCTCCCACTCGGCCACGGCGGCCGCCAGATCAGCGACCGGTTCGGCGGGCCCGGCAGGAGTGTCGTCCTCCCGCAACGGGCACAACCAACCGTCGGTCTGTCCTGTCCCGACGGCCACCGCGATCCGCACACGTCGATTCTGAAAGCTGAGTCCGACAGTTCAGGGCCGGCGCGACGGTTCGGCCCCGAGCAACCGGTAACCGGTCAGGGACCGCCCTCAAGCCCGGCCTGCCCCGACCAGCCCGGTCACCTCATGGGTCTATCGGGTCCAGGCCCCGCCGTTGTGGCGGAAGCACGGCGGTCGTCATGCTCGCCACCGCATGATCTCCTCGATCAACGGCCACGGCCGACTGGGTTGTGGCGGTCGTGGAGGGGTTGGGGGCGGGAGTGCTCTCCGCAGGATCGGTGGGTTGTTCTGCCTCAGGAGGTGCCGGCACCGGCCGCTGCTGGCCGTCGTTGTTCCGGTTGTTCTGATCCTGCCGCCGGTCGTTGTCCCCCTGCGTGGTCTGGTCACCGTCCTCGCCCTCGTCGGCCGTACTGTCAGGGGTCGGCACTGAGGCCTGTTGACCGCCACGGACCAATCGGTCGGGAGGCGGATTGAACTGCGCGATCTCTCGTCCGCGCAGGGCGTCCCGCAGGGTGTACGCCACCACCGACACCGGTGGTCTGGTGCCTTCCACCTCAGTAAGTCGGTAGTCCGGGTCCGCCAGGAAGGCGGCTCCCGCCAGCTGCGGCGTGTACCCGATGAACCAGGCCGCCCGGTTGCTGTCAGTGGTTCCGGTCTTCCCCGCGACCGGCCGGTTGCCCATGATGGTGCCTACCCGGCTGGCGGTGCCACCCTCACAGCTGCCACGCAGCGGCTGGTCCCCTACCGGGCAGCGTGCCGCGTCGGTGGCGGCGCGGGCCACCTCCGGATCGATGCGCTGCTCACAGAACTGCGGTACAGGGACCTCCTCCCCGTCACGGTCGAAGATCTGCTGCACCGGTCGAGGTTCGCAGTAGAGCCCTTCCGCGGCGACGGTAGCGAATGCGTTGGCCATCTCCAGCGGCGTGGTGTTCGGTACTCCAATGGTGAACGCGCCCCAGCCCTCAGCGTTGGCCGCCAGGCGCGCGTCCTCCGGATCCCGCCAGGTCAATCCCAGCCGCTCGGCCATCCGAACCGCGTTCTCCGGGCCGACCCGCTCCACCAGCTGCACGAAGTAGGTGTTGACCGACCGCCCGAATCCGGTCCACATGTTGAACACACCCGCGGTCCTGCCACCGGCGTTTTGCGGGCACCAGCGGTTCCCGCAGGCGGCGGGCCCACCGGGCTCCACAATGAAGCGCGAAACGTACCGGGCCGGGGAGTAGAAGCTGGTGTCAAGCTGGATCCCCTGCTCCAGCGCGGCGAGCATGGTGAACATCTTGAAGGTCGAACCCGCCTGGTATCCGGGGGTCTCGCCACCTCCCAGCAGGGGCACCACCGTGTTCGGGTAGTTCCCTCGCACCCCGGCCGCACGCCTGGCCGGGTCGGTGTGGGGACCGTTGTTGCTCTGGTCCAGGCTGTAATTGCGGTTGATCGCCATGGCCCGCACCAGACCGGTCCCGGGTTCGATAAACACCGCCCCCAAAGCCAGATGCGGTTCGATCTCCTCAGCAGCGATGTAGCGCTCTGCGAGCTGCTGGATCCCCGGATGGAGCGAGGTGACGATCCGGAACCCACCGCGGCGCAGCAGATTCTCACGTTCAGCCGCGGTCTGGCCGAACTCCTCCTGTGACAGCCACCAGTTGCGGAAGAAGTCACAGAAGAACCCCCACCCCGGCGCAGCGGAGACGCAGTCATTAGGGATGGTGCTCAGCCGCAACTCGATGGGGGTGGCCTGAGCCGCCGCGGCCTCCTGCGGGGTCAGCGCCCCGGTCTCGACCATCTGATCGAGGACCCAGTTCCGTCGCTCCAGCGCGGCCTGCCCATCCCCACTGGCTGGGTCGTAAGCGCTGGGGGCCCGGACCAGACCGGCCAGCAGCGCCGCCTCCTGCACGTTGAGATCGCTGGGGTCCTTAGAGAAGTAGATCCGGCTGGCACCGTAGATACCGTAAGCGCGGTGTCCGAAGTAGGCGATGTTGAGATAGCGCTCGAGAATCTCCTCTTTAGACAATTCCTGTTCGAGTTGAACCGCGTACCGCATCTCGCGAAGCTTGCGTATGGCGGTATCCTCGGTGGCTTCCCGAATCTCTTGGGGGGTGTCCGCTGAATAGACCAATGCGTTGCGGACATACTGCATGGTCAATGTGGAGGCACCCTGGGATACCTCACCGGCTTGGTGATTGGCGACCAGTGCCCGGATCACGCCCCGCAGGTCGACCCCGTTGTGTTCCCAGAAACGTTGGTCCTCAGCGGCAACGATCGCATCGATCATGACGGGAGCGACCTGAGAAAGCGGAACGTAACGCCGACTCTCCTCATAGAAGCTCGTCAGCAGCGTCTCGTTGTCCGCCGCATACACGTAACTGATCTGGGCCAGCGGCTCCTCCCGCAGCTCGCTGGGCAGGTCTTCGAAGGTCTCGGCTCCGTACTTTGCGCCAAGCCCGGCCACGGCGAACGCCGGGAATGCGGCGGCCGCCACCGCGACCCCGGCTGCGAGGCCCCACACGATCATCAGTGCGGCATTGGCGAGAATCCCGCGGTCGCGCGTTCGCTTCACTCTCCCAGCCTATGTGACCACAGTGGTTGGCTTTAAGCGTTGTCAAGGATGCGAAACTATTACTGATACGGAACCGGACGACTTCTGTGACCTAATTGGGATTGTGGCCATCCACGGATCGTCCGCGGATGGCCACCTACCCCGATCCTGTGCTACGCCGTCAACGGCTGTACTTCTCGATGCTGTCGTCCTCGCGGATCTGGGTCGCGGCGGCCTCGCACCGCTCCGCCCATTCCTGCGGGGTGATGCGGTTGGTCATCAAGTCACCGGTGGCCGCGTCGATCATGGGGTTCTCCATGGTCGCGTACCAGCTGGGGTACAGCCAGTTGAAGACGTTGTCACCGGCGTTGGAGAGCATCTGGGCGGCCGAGGCCAGTCCGGGGGACAGCTCCAAGCCATCCGCCGCGCCCTTGACCGAGGTGAGGCTGGAGACCATCTGCGTGAAGCCGGACGCGCCCTCCTTAGAGAGCATGATCCTCAGGTACTCCAGGCCTCCGCGGGGGTTGTTGGCCTGGGCGGGCACGATGAACGGCTCCCCAGGGGTGGCCCGGATCGCCTCGAACGGCAGCGCCGAGTCGGTCGACAGCAGCGGCTCGGGCGCGACCGCCATCCGGAAGTCCTCGGGCGTGACATCCGCCTGCTCGTTCTCCAGCCACGACCCACACGGGATGAACACGGCCCGCCCCTGACACCAAGCGGTCTGAGCCTGCACGTGGTCCATCCCCTCGGTGCCTTCCAGGATGAAGCCATCCCGGCGCAGGTTGTACACGGCGGTGGCGGCCTCGATGATCGCCTCGTGGTTCCAGGCCCCTGGCACCAAGTTGTCGATATCTACCAAGATATCCGGCCCGGCCAGCTTGGTCGCCATCGACAGAATCGGCCAGTTCATGTACCGGGGGTGCAGGCCCTGGTAGGTCCACGGCGCGATCCCCGCCGACTGGATCTCCCGGCACAGCGCGACCATGTCCTGCCAGGTGCGGGGGTACTCCCAGCCGTACTGCTCAAGCAGCGCGGCGTTGTACCAGATCCCGAAGACGCTGTACGCGTAGTTGAGCACGTAAAACGTGCCGTTGTAGCTGCCGACCTCGACGGTGCCCGCCACCAGGGTGTCCCGGACGGTCACGTTCGGGTCGTCCCAGCTGGGGGCGTCCAACAGATCGGTCAGCTCGTACAGCGCGCCGTCGGCGGCGAGCTGACCGTTGTCCATCTGGTTGGCGCCGGAGTTGTTGACCACGTCCGGCGGGTTGCCGGAGACGAACCGGGACTGCAGGGTCTGGGCGATCTGCTCGGTCGCGGAGTGTTCGATCCGCGCGTTGGGGTAGCGCTCGGCGTACATCGGTTCATGGATGTCCGTGGCGTACGCCTCGCCGAAGCCGCCGTTGAAGATGACGACCTCCAACGGCTCGTCCTCGGGCACACCCAACGGGTTGTCCTCGGTCACCTCGCCCTCAGCGGCGTCGTTGTTGCCGCCTCCACCGGTGGCGCAGGCGGCCAGCAGGCCTCCGGCGGGCCCGAGCGCCAGACCTGCGACCCCTGCCCGCTGCAGCAGGGCGCGACGTGACAGGGGGACGGGGAAGACTGGAGCGGTGTCTTCAGGAACAGACCGATCCTGGGGAACTGACATGGTCATCTCCTTGTCGGGGGAAAGACGCTCCGAACGATTCGGGGGACGCGGAGCGTGTGCGTGTGGGACCGTCATCCGTGTGGGCGGATGACCTGGGGTACAGGGCGGACGGGGTCATTTGAGGGCTCCTGCGGTCAGACCGGCCTGGATCTGACGCTGGAAGATCAGGTAGACGATCAGGACCGGCAGCATCGCGATGGTCAGTCCGGCGAACAGCGCGGCCCAGTCACCGCGATAGCCCTGACTGACCGCCAAGGCGGCCAGCCCCTGGGACAGCACGCGTTTGTCCTCGTCCGGCATCAGCACGACCGGCAACAGGTACTGGTTCCACTGCCCCAGGAAGTTAAAGAGCCCGATGCTGACCAGCCCAGGGCGAGCCATCGGCATCATGACCTGGAAGAACAGTCTGAAGTGGGAGCAGCCGTCCAACAGCGCGGCCTCGGCGATCGCGGTCGGCAGGCTCCGGAAGAAGGCCGACAGGAAAAACACGGTGAACGGCAGGGAGTAGGCCGTGTAGACCAAGATCAACCCGCCGTAGCTGTTGAGGGTGATGAATGGCCCCAGCACCGGCACCGAGCCCAGGTTGTCAACCACGAAGAACAACGGCACCAGCGCCAGGAAAACCGGGAACGTCATCCCGCCGACGAAGGCGTAATAGACGATCCGGTTACCAGGGAACTCGTAGCGGGCCAGTACGTAGGCGGCCATCGCCCCCAACAGCATGGTCAGGATCAGGCTGCCCCCTACCACGATCACGCTGTTGAGGAAGTAACGTCCGATGTTGGCCTGTGTCCAGGCACGCGCGAAGTTGTCCCAGTTGAGGCTGGAGGGCAGCTCCCACGGGCTGGTGAGGATCTCGTTGTTGGTCTTAAACGAGGTCATCATGGCCCACAGCAGGGGGAACGTGGTGAGCACGCCCCACAGCAGCAGGAAGCCGCCGTTGAGCAGCCGCAGCGGGTTGAACCTCCCCAGCCCCGACGACTCCGCGGTGTTGGTCTCGCGCGGCGCCGGCGGCGCCGGCGTGGCCGTTGCTTCGGTACTGATCGTCGTCACGACCGCCGCACCCCCTTTTGTCAGAATTCGATCCGCTCACGCCGGGATGCCCGCATGGACAACACCGCGACGGTCAAGGTCAGGAAGAACATCGCCACGCCGATGGCCGAGGCGCGGCCGAAGTTGTAGTCCATAAAGGCGGTCCGGTACAGCACCAGACCGACCACGTCAGCAGAGCGAGACGGCCCACCGGCGTTGCCGAGCATGATCTGGACGATCGCGAACCCGTCCAACGCGATGATCGCCAGATAAATCCAGGCCACCTGGATGGTGTCCCACAGCAGCGGCACGGTGATCCGCCAGAAGGTGGCGAACCGGCTCGCGCCGTCCAGCAACGCCGCCTCATAGATGTCTCGCGGGATCGCCTGCATGCCGGCTGAGAACAACACGACGTAGAACCCGACGTTGGCCCATACCAGGACCGCCAGCACGCACCAGAACGCGACGCTGGGGTCCCCCAGCCAGGCCCGCGTCAGCGCGTCCAACCCCACCGCGCGCAGCACGCCGTTGACCAGGCCGGTGCTGGGTTCAAAGGCGTACCGCCACAGCACGCCGATGATCGCCACCGACAGCACCTGCGGCAGGAAGTAGAGCACCTTGTAGACGCTGGAACCGCGGACCCCCGTGATCTGCATGGTGCCGCGGCGACCGCCCACGTTGAGCATCGAGGCGAAGAACAGCCCGAGACCGATCGTGATCAGCGGGAGCGCGATGAGCAGGAGCACGTTGTGCCACAGCGCGGCCCAGAAGTACTCGTTCCGCAGCAGCCACTGGTAGTTGTCCAGGCCGATGAAGGTCGCCTGGGAGGTGAACCCGCTCCATTCGGTCAGGGAGATGTAGAAAGCCTGTATGTACGGTGAGATGACAAAGATGGCGTACAACGCCACTGGCGGCAGCAGGAACGCCAGGATGAACGGGTACTTACCGTGCCGCATCTGGTGACTCCGTTCCGACAGCTTCGGTCTGGGCGGGTCAGGCGGTGCGTGTGATGCGCCCCGCGTAGCGGGCCTCGAGTTCCTGGTTGTGTGCGTCACCGCCGGGGATGTTCGCCGACAGGTACACCGGCGGCACCTGCCCGGCCTCAAGCAAAAGGCGGATCACCTCCGCGATGACCAGTTGCGCCAGGAGGGCCGCGGTGATGGAGGAGACCCCGCAGACCGCCCCGGCGCTCTCCCCCTCCACGGCGGGAAGAGGCAGCACGGCGTCACCGTAAGGCGCTCCGTTATCCAAGATCACATGGGCGTAGTCGGTGAGCTTGCGACCAGAGGGGTGGCGGGACTCCACCCGGGCACTGTGCTCCCGCGACGTGATCGCGATCAGCGGGTGGCCATGGTCGGTGACCAGGCGGGCGAACTCCACCACGCAGCCGTTGATGCCGGAGTTGGAGGCGATCACAAAAACATCGGAAGGCTCGGTCTTCACCAGCGCGTACAGCCGGTGTGCGACGGCGGGATCGCGCTCCAGCTTCTCGTCGAACAGCACACTGGACGGCTCACCGCCCCGGATCACCAAATCCTTCAGGGAGATGCGGTTGGAGGGCACCAGTCCCCCTGCCCGCCCCGCGATCTCCATCGCCAACGCCTCGGAGTGTCCGGTTCCGAAGGCGTGGACCACGCCGCCGCGGCGTACTGAATCCGCGATCAGCTCCGCCGCACGACCGATCGCTTCGGTCTGACCGGTCGCCACCCGCTCCATCACCTCACGGATCGCAGCGAGGTACGCCGGTGCGCTCACACTCCCGCTCATGCGTCCTGCTCTCCTGTCGTCTCTGTCACCGGTTCTCCCCGCCGTTCGAAGCGCGACGCGACCGCGGTGCACAGCAGGTCCACCGCGATGAGTTGGCCGTACCGTTTGGCGAGCCGCTCCAGTCCCGATGCCTCCTCCGCGGGGCCAGGGACCGCCGTGGTGAGCACCAGATCGGCCGCCTCCACTACCGGTGGTGTCTCCCCGTCGACAACCAGCCGATTGGTGATCGCTACGGTGGTCGCTCCCTGCGTCGCCGCCGCGGCGAGCATCTGCGCGGTCTGTGGCGTGGTGCCTGAATGCGAGATCCCTATCGCGACGTCTCCCGGGGACAGCAGTGCGGCGCTGGTCAATCCGGCGCCGACCTCGGTCCAGCTCCACGCCGGGACCCCGACACGGTACAGCCCGCGTTGCAGCTCCCAGGCGACGACACCGCTGCCGCCGATGCCGTAGATGTCCACCCGGGGCGCCGCGGCCACCGCCTCGGCGACCCGGTCGACCACGGCCAGGTCGAGCGCCGTGGCGGTCCCGGTCAGCGCCGTCACCGCCAGGGAGACCAACTTGTTCACCCAGGGTGCGGCGGAGTGCCCGTTCGGCGCGCTATTCCCGGCCTCCTCGGTGTCCCGACCAGCGACCGCGGCGGCCCGACCGGTCTCCTCGGCCATCAGCAGCCTCAGTTCGCCGTACCCCTCTAGCCCGAGGGCCCGGCAGAACCGGGTCACGGTCGCCGCCGAGGTTCCGCTCCGGTCCGCCAGCTCCAGGATCGTGGCCCGCGCGATGCCCTCCGGATCGGCGAGCACCTCGTCGGCGACCCGCCGGAGCGCGGCAGGCAGGACCGGCATGAGGGCCCGGATACGGGCGGCCATCGCGTCGCTCACCCGGGCACCCCCTTCCGGCTCCAGGTCAAATGTGCACGTTCCGGTCAGAACGGCGTTCCCCGGGGAGCCAGGCCCCGGAGATAGGTTTCACTAGATTAAGCGATGGTGAAAATTCTTACTGCGGCGGCCTGCATGTCAAGATTCTGAGCAGGTTTTTCAAAACTGTAACCTTTCTTTTCAGTTAACCCTCAGCTCACATCCTTGCCAAGCCCTGCGAGGTCCCAGCACGATGACGATCGCTCGCCCGGGATCACCCCAACCGCCGACGCCAGAGGAAAGGAGCTGACATGTCGGACACGTTGGTCCTCGGTCTGGATGTCGGCGGCACCACCACCCGTGCGTTGGTCGCCGACCTCTCCGGTGACCGGCTGGGGTACGGCACCGCCGCGGGCGGTAACCCCACCGCCCACACCGTGGACACCGCGGTCGAGGCGATCGGTACGGCGGTTCGTGCCGCCCTAGCCAACCTCGATCCGGCCCGGGTCCGAACGGCCACCATCGGCCTGGCCGGAGGCGCCAAGCTGACCGAACCGGCGGCCGCCGCCCGCTTTGACGCGATGTGGCACGCCGCCGGGCTCCGCTGTGACTATCACGTGGTCAGCGATGCCCTCGTCGCCTTCGCCGCCGGCACCCCTGAACCGGACGGCACGGTGCTCATCGCGGGAACCGGAGCCATCGCCACCCACGTGGTCAACCGCCGATCGGTCCGCATCGCCGACGGACACGGGTGGCTACTCGGGGATGACGGATCCGGGTTTTGGTTGGGCAGACAGGCGGTACGTCACACCTTGCGGACCCTGGACCGAGACGGCGAGCGTTCGCCCCTGGTCCGGGCTGTCCTCACCACTGTGCTGGGAAGCGAGGAGGTGGCCCCTCACCCACGGGTCACCGTCAACGCGCTCATCAACGCCGTCACCGCCCAGCCTCCGGTGACCCTGTCCCGACTAGCTCCCCTGGTGATCCGCACCGCCGCATCCGACCCCGCCGCCCACCGCATCGTGACGGAAGCCGCGGCTCACCTGGTGGAGACGGTCGCCACCGTCCGTCCCGCTGACGCGCGCTCCCCCATCGTGTTCGCCGGCAGTGTGCTCACCGGTGCCGTACCCTCCTCACCAACCGAAGACGACGCCGGTGACAGTCCGGTCGCGCGAAGCGTGCGCGCCACGCTCACCCAACGCTGGCCCGACGCCGAGGTCCGCATCGCCCGAGACGGCGCCGGAGGAGCGGCGTGGTTAGCCGCCACCGGCCTGCCCGAGCTCACCGATGCTGACCTGCTGTCGCTACACGCCCGGCTTGTTCAGTGACGGCGTCCTTGTTCAGTGACGGTGTCTTGTGCAGTGACGTCATCCCCGCATAGGGCGGTCCGCGCACCACGTCGTTCTGCGCCGCCGACGTTCTATGGCGCCGCCCCGCCTTTCGGGCGTGGTCTGTCCCGCGTGATGGGTCACCGACCGGTCATACCGGCTCGTCCCGGATGAGTTCCCAGAACGCGACGGCCGCGGCGGCCGCGACGTTGAGAGAGTCCACCCCCCGCCGCATGGGGATGCAGACCCGAATATCACTACTGGCCAACGCCTGATGAGACAAACCCGCCCCCTCGGCCCCGAACACCAACGCCGCCTGCTTGCGCCACTCGGGTCGTAGCTGGTGCAGCGGGACCGCGTCCGGGGCAGGGGTCAGCGCCAGAATCGTGAACCCGGCCGCGCGTACCCGCTCCAGCCCGGCCGGCCACGGCTCCAACCGCGCGTAGGGAACCGCGAAGACCTCCCCCATGCTCACCCGTACGCTGCGGCGGTACAGGGGATCCGCGCAGGAGGGGGACAACAGCACCGCGTCCATGCCCAGCCCGGCCGCGCCCCGGAAGATCGCCCCCAGATTGGTGTGATTGTTGACGTCTTCCAGGATCACGAGATGACGCGCGTTCGCGATCAACTCCTCGGCGCTGGGCAACGGGCGGCGCCAGAACGAGGCCAGGATGCCGCGGTGCACGTGGAACCCGGTCAGCTGCTCAAGCACGACCGGATTAGCCGCGTACACCGGGGCCCCCTTGAGATCCACATCGGACAGCTGGGCCACCCGGCGGGAATCCACCAACACCGACCGCGGCCGATAGCCGGCACGCAGCGCACGGCGGAGCACCAGCTCACCTTCGGCGATGAACAGACCGTGGGGCGGTTCGAAGCGGGTACGCAGCTCCACGTCCGTCAACGCGCGGTAGTCGGCTAGCCGCTCGTCGTCAGGGTCGTTCAGTTCTTCGACGATCATCGCCGCCGATTATTCCGGGCGCCGTGTCCCTCCTCCCGGTGCCCTCTGCCCTGATAAGCGTGGGTGACGGGTCCCCTCCCCGGGTGATGTCACCGCCCTGAATCCGACGGCGGGGCCGTCACCGGAGGGACCCCCTGAGTGAGCACCGTCGAGGCCGGCGTCCCCGGAGCTTCGGGCAACGCTGGAGTGGTCTGGATGGAAGACGCTGTCTGCGTCACCTCGGAGTCACCCGAGGCACCCGCGCCGGCGAGGGTGCTGGTGGCGCCTGCGGTGGGCTGAACGTTACGTACCGACTCTCGCGCCTCCCGAGAGGCGTCCTCCGCCTCCCGCTGCGCCGCCTGGGCCGCCGCCTCGGCTTGAGCGCCGAACTGCTCAATCTCCGACGCGTCGTCCTGAGGCCCGGCCTGATCCGTGGCCTGCTCCCCCAGCTTGCCCAGCGCGCCGCCGATCCCCTCCAAAGCGCGTGTGATCTCCGACGGCAGGATCCACAGGGTGTTGGCCTGGCCCTGAGCGATCTCCGGCAGCGCCTGGAGGTACAGGTACGCCAACAGCTTGGGGTCGGGGTTGGCGCGGTGAATGGCGTCGGCCACGGTACGGATCGCCTTAGCCTGCCCTTCGGCGTTGAGGACCTGGGACTCCCGGGACCCCTGAGCCCGCAGGATCGCCGCCTGCTTGTCACCCTCAGCGGTGAGAATCTGCGCCTGCTTGTGCCCCTCAGCCTGCAGGATCGCTGCCCGCCGATCCCGCTCGGCGCGCATCTGCTTCTCCATCGAGTCCCGGATGCTGGGGGGCGGTTCGATGGCCTTCAGCTCCACACGGTTGACCCGGATCCCCCACCGCGTGGTGGCTTCATCGAGCACCCCGCGCAGTTGCCGGTTGATCTCCTCGCGGCTGGTGAGGGTGCGCTCCAGGTCCATGGAGCCGATCACGTTACGCAGCGTGGTAACGGTAAGCTGCTCGATCCCCTGCAGCACGTTACTGATCTGGTAGGTCGCCGCGGCCGAATTCATCACCTGGAAGTACAAGACGGTGTCGATAGACACCACCAGGTTGTCGGATGTAATCACCGGCTGTGGCGGGAAACTGACTACCTGTTCCCGCATATCGACTTTCTGTCGGATTCGATCGATGAACGGCACCAGCAGATGCAGTCCAGCGCCTAGCGTGGTCTGGTACCGCCCCAGTCGCTCGATGATGTACTCCTGCGCCTGAGGGACGATCAGAATCGAACGCGCCAACGTCACCAACACGAATAGCGCGATGACGCCTACGAAGATCAACAGCGTGATCTCGCCGCCGCTCATATATGCCTCCACACCAGGGCGATGGCCCCCTGCACCTTGATGACCTGAACCCGCTCCCCTGGCTCTAACACCTGGGTAGCGTCAAACGCCCGCGCGCTCCAGGTTTCCCCATTGATCTTGACTAGTCCACGGTCACTGTCCACCCGTTCCAGCACTACTGCCGTGGCGCCCTCGATCGCTTCGGCGCCGACCGCGACCTCCGGTGTTTTCGGCGCCTTCTGCTCCAGTCGGCGTTTGATCACGGGGCGTACCGCTCCCACGGTAAGGGCGGAGACCAACGCGAATCCGATAACTTGAAATACCGGGCCGCCTCCGGCAGCGGCGATCCCCGCGGCCGCGAAAGAGCCGACGGCCAACATGATGAGTACGAAATCGAGGGTGAAAACCTCAGCCACGATGAGCGCGATGCCGATGATGAGCCAGACCAGGGCGGCCATGAATTCATGATCTCATGGGTTTCCAACTCTGGCGAACCGTACGTCGCGTACCCAAACACTGAATCAGGGTTATGGGCATCCCGCCAGTTGATGTCAGAAAAGCGGCAGAACAGATACAGGAACCCTGGCTTCGAGCCATGATCCACGCAGCGCGTCGCCGGGTCGCCGTGGGTCGTCGTGCGTGAGCACTGATGAAAGCCCAGGCAAGACCCCCTAATCTCGGTGCGGGACGCGCGTCGCACCGTGACCTGCGGCGATCGGTGGCGCCTTCGGTGGCATCACCCTCCATGGGCCCTGCGGGTCTGTGGATGACGTCCCCGATGGTGTCACCGTCGTCACCGTCGCTGGATCGACCTGCCTACCCGGCCCGGGACACAACGTGGGGAGACCACCGTGACACTGCTGCCCCAGACCGTAAGTGAGATCAACGATCGTGTGGCACAAGCCCAAGCGATCGGCAGGGTGCCATCGCTGGTGGCCGGTGTGGTACAGAGCGGAACGGTGGTACACCTGGCGGGAGCCGGTGAACTCCCGGTGCCTGACCCGCACACCCAGTACCGCATCGGCTCGATCACCAAGACCCTCACCGCCACGCTCATCCTCCAGCTGCGCGACGCCGGCCTCCTTGACCTGGACAACCAGCTGTACCGGTATCTGCCAGGTACTCCGGTTGGAGTCGTGACGCTGCGGCAACTGCTCGCCCATGTGGGCGGGTTGGTCCGGGAGCCAGCCGGGGACTGGTGGGAACGCTCCGCCGGATCCGACCTCGCCAGCTTGATGGCCGGGCTGTCTCCTGAGGCCCTGGTGCATCCCCCGTTCCGGCGCCAGCACTACTCCAATCTGGCCTACGGCCTGCTCGGCGCCGTGGTTGAACAGATCACCGGTCAATCCTGGTGGGAGGTGGTCCACGAGCGGATCCTGACCCCGTTGAAGATGTCCCGCACCAGTTACAGCCCACAGGAGCCGTTCGCTCGCGGCTATGTGGTGCACCCCTGGCACGGCGCGCTACGTGAGGAGCCACGCTATGACGCCGGCGCCATGGCGCCGGCCGGTCAACTGTGGAGCACCGTGTCGGACCTGGCGCGCTGGACAGGTTTCGTCGCCTCCCCCGATCCGGCGGTGCTCGCCGCGGAGACGGTGGACGAGATGTGTTCCCCGATCGCGATGCTCGACCCCGACTCCTGGCAGCGCGGCCAGGGCTTAGGTTTCCAAATGGCCCGGGACGGCGACCGGGTCTATGTCGGGCACACCGGCTCGATGCCTGGGTATCTGGCGGTCTTTTGGGTGCACCGTCGTTCCGGGACCGCCGTGGTCGCTTTCGCGAACGCGTACAACATGCGGGGAATCGACGTCGGCACTTTCGGTGTCCAATTGCTCAGCGCGGTGCTGAATTCAGAACCGGAACGCCCGGCTCCGTGGCGTCCGGGCGCGATGCCACCGCCTCACGTGGAGCCACTGACCGGCCGGTGGTGGTTCATGGGGATGGAGTACGAGGCGTGGTGGGACGCGACGCGGAATGAGCTGGTGATCGCCCGCCTCGATGGCCAGCAAAAACCCTGGCGGTTCCGTCAGGAAGGCCCAGGGCAGTGGCGGGGCACCGCGGGTATGAACCACGGTGAGCCGCTGACCGTCCGACGCTCCCGCAGTGGCGCGGTGGTCGCGTTGGACATCGCCACCTTCGTCTTCACACGGGATCCGTGGCCGGCGATGTGACAAAGTCGATCAGCCGCTCCACGGCGCCCAGCAAGGGGGGTTCGAGGTCCCGGAAATCGCGGACCGCGCCCAGGATCCGACGCCACATCTCGCCTGGGTCGGCCACCCCCAACGCCGCGCAGACCCCCTCCTTCCACGGCACGCCGCGTGGGACCGGAGGCCACGCGGCAAGCCCGAGAACGCCGGGCTTAACCGCCTGCCAGATGTCGACGTACGGATGGCCGGTCACCAGCACATCTGGCCCCTGGACCGCGGCGATGATCCGACTCTCCTTGCTGCCCGGCACCAGATGATCAACCAGGATCCCCAGGCGACGCGTCGGCCCGGGTTGGAACGCCCGGCAGGCCTGCGGCAGAGCATCGATGCCGTCCAACGGTTCTACGACCACCCCCTCTGCCCGCAGGTCATCGCCCCAGATGCGTTCCACCAGCTCCGCGTCCTGGATCCCCTCGACCCAGATCCGGCTCGCCCGGGCCACGCGGGCCGGACCCGACGGCGCCGCGATGGACCCGGAAGGGGTACGCGGGGCGGGTCGGGTCACGGGATCGCGCCGGGCGGGCCGGCGTAAGGTGACCAGTTTTCCCTCCAGCAGGAACCCCGCCGGCAGGAAAGGAAACAGGCGTCGACGGCCGAAACGGTCCTCGAGGACCACGCTGTCGGCTTCATAGGCGACGATCGCGCCGCAAAACCCGCTGTCAGCGTCCTCGACGACCATCCCCAGCGCCGCGTTGACCGTGGGAACGGTCCGACGGCGACGCCAGTCGCCCGCCAGCACGTCCGGGCCGTAGTCCACGCTCCGGAGCCCGTGGCGGCTCTGCCTGCCGGCCTCGTCGCGGGCCGGGGTACGGCATGGGTCGGGTTCCGGGTGGGGTTCACCGGCCATTGACGTCACGCTCTCTATCGCACTGTCTACATCAGACACCCGGATACCGGCCTGGGACGAGATCTGACGGCCCTCACCATACGGCCCGTTGAGAGGACGGTACGCCGATTAGCGGAATATCGCCGAGCGGCGCGCCGGCACGTACTCTGATTCAGGTGACATCGACTCCGCGTACCTCCTCGGCCACGGGTATCAGGCGCAGTGTCCGCCTGGTGCCGTGGGTACGTTCCTGGCGTGCGGGATTGGTTTCTTTCGACGATGTCGTGGACCATGTCACGCCGGATGATGACGACGAAGAAGAACACCTCTGCGCCGATCTGCCGGATCAGTGGCGCGCCGTATCACTCAGGGAAGGTTTGTCCGTTCTAGCCCGGACCCCGCCCGATCAGATCCGGCTTGTACTTCCCGCTCCCGGTGATCCTCGAGGCTTGCCGGAATCGGGTCGCTTCACCGGCGCCGCGTTGCTGGCTGGAGAGTGCATCATCGCCGGCAATCTCGGACTGGTCCCTGAAGTGACCACTCACACCTCCGGCTCTGGCGTCCAGTGGAACACCGTGACGTGGCGGGCGTACCCGGTGGAGCAGCCGATCGTGGAGCAGTATCTGAGTACCTCAGAAGCCGAGGCCGAGTTGAACGAGGCGCTAGCCGTGGCGACCGATCAGCTCGCCAGCTTGGACGTAGCCCGGTGGCGTCCGGAGATCGGGACCGCCCTGTCGGCTCTGCGCCGGTCCCACGACGGCCTGCTGTTGCCTCCCGGTTACGACCACCGGAGTCGGCGTATGTACGCCCGCGCCGGACTGCTTGATGGGGTTCTCAGCATTGCGTACGCCGACGCGCCCGGAGCCGCGATCAACGCGTACGAGGCCGAACGACGGGAAGCGGCGTTACGCCCGTTGGCCGCGGCGTGCCGCCGCGCCCTGATGGCCGCGTGCAACGCACCGCTCAGCGTCTGACACCGCGTCTAACACCGCCACGACCCAACCAATCGCCGGAGGCGGCACCTGGTTGAGCCGCCACGGGCACAGGTATCCGCCGCGAGCCCCGCGCGTGGTGGGTGGGTCAACCGCCACACCTTGACCTCAAGATAAGTTGAGGTTGCAGGATGGCGTGGCCATCACCCATCCGACGCGGAGGAATACATGTACGCGGTACGTCTACACGCGTTTGGTCCGGCCGACAATCTCCGGTACGAGGAGGTCAAGGATCCTGAACCCGGCCCCGGACAGGTACGCATTCACGTCGAGGCGGCCGGGGTGCACCTGATCGACACCTCGATCCGGTCCGGTGAGGCGGGGCCCTTCCCCCTGCCGGAGCTGCCGGCCATTCTCGGACGGGAGGTGGCCGGAGTCGTCGATGCGCTCGGTGATGGTGTCGATCCACAGTGGCTGGGGCGGCGGGTGGTCGCCCACCTGGGACCGGCGAGCGGAGGGTACGCCGAACTCGCGATCGCCAACGCCGCCGCCTTGCACGCTCTCCCCGATGACCTGGCCTTCGACGCGGCGGTCGCGATGATCGGGACCGGGCGTACCGCCATGGGGATCCTCGAGGTCGCCGAGGTGACCGCCGACGATGTCGTCCTTGTGACGGCGGCGGCCGGTGGGATCGGGAGCCTGCTGGTACAGGCAGCCCGGCGGATCGGGGCGACCGTGATCGGCGCCGCCGGCGGCCCCGCCAAGGTCGCGACGGTCCAGCAGCTGGGCGCCGACATCGCCGTGGACTACCTGCAACCCGACTGGACCTCAACCATCCGCTCCGCATTGGACGGTCGCGCCGTCAGCGTCATCTTCGATGGAGTCGGCGGCGCACTGGGCCGCCAATCTTTGGAGGTGATCGGGCTCGGCGGCCGATTGCTCATGTACGGCGGTAGCGCCGGGGACTGGACCTCACTGTCCACCATGGATCTGTACACCTACGGGATCAGCGCCGCGGTGCCGATCGGTCCTCGGCTTCTGCAACGACCGGGAGGCCTACGGCCGTTGGAGGAGAAGGCGCTGGCGGCCGCGGCCACGCGGGAGTTGGTTCCCCTGATCGGGACGCACTTCCCGCTGCGGGAAGCGGCGGCCGCGCACAAGGCCCTGGTCTCCCGCGCCACCACCGGCAAAGTCGTCCTGATTCCCTAATCACCGTCATCACAGCGGGGACCGACGACACCGCGGCGACAAAGCGGCGTCAAGACGACGAGGACAAGCCGCGTGGCTCACCAGGAGCGGCCGGCCACGACGTCACCGTGACGCACAGCAGTCGGCGGGGCAGGTGTCCCACACGGGCAGGCTGCCCAATTTACGGCGCGGTGTCGCCGGGTCGAGCCGCTCCTGGATGAGCTCCCGCACCATCGCGACGAAGTCGGGGTGGGTACCGGGGGTGGCCGCTCGGGCGAATTCGATCCCCAACCGCTTGGCGGTGGCCGCCGCCTCGGTGTCCAGGTCCCACACCACCTCGAGGTGATCGCTGACAAACCCGATCGGGCTCACCGCCACGTTGGTGACCCCCTGCTCAGCGAGCGCCTCAAGGTGGTCGTTGATGTCCGGCTCCAACCACGGCACCTGCGGAGGGCCGGAGCGGCTCTGCCACACCAGATCCCAGGGCAGGTCTGACTGCGCGGCCTGCATCACCAGGGTGGCGACCTCCGTCAGCTGCTTCAGGTACCGCCCGCCTTCGGGGCCGCTGGCCGCGTTCATCGCGGTAGGGATCGAATGGGCGGTGAACACCACCCGTCTGGTGGCGGGGTCGCCGGTCAGGCGGTCCAGGGCCTGACGCAACGCCTCGGCGTGGGGCCCGATGTACCCGGGATGGTCGTGGTAGTGCCGGATCCGATCGATCTGGGGTGCGCCCTCGCCGACTTCGGCGATCGCGGACGCGATGTTCTCGTTGTACTGCCGGCATGAGGAGTACCCGGAAAACGGTGTGGTGATAAACGCCAACGCCCGCCGCACTCCGGCGTCACGCATCTGACGCACCGTGTCCGGCAGCAGCGGGTGCCAGTTCCGGTTCCCCCAGTACAAGGGCAGATTGATCCCAACGCGATCCAGTTCCTCACGCAGGGCGGCCAGTAGGGCGCGGTTCTGCGCGTTGATGGGGGAGACTCCACCGAAGTGGTAATAGTGCTCGGCGACCTCTTCCAGCCGCTGGCGGGGGATGTTCCTCCCCCGAGTCACGTTCTCCAAGAACGGCAACACATCATCGGGCCCTTCCGGCCCACCGAAGGACACCAGCAGGATCGCGTCGTACCCACTCACCACTTCATCTTCTCAACACCCCAGGTCGCCCCACCCTCACCCCTGCGATATCCCCGCCAGGCCAAAACGCCGCACTCTGCCGTTGGCGGTAGACCTCACATGAGGGCTGTACATGCGGGCTTACATGTGGGCTGTCGTCCTTGCAGGGCTACAACGACGCTGGGCCATAACGACCATGGCCGGGCTGCAGATCGGCCCGGCCATGTCTTCGCGTTCCCCTCCGGCGGGGTACGCCCGCCGTCTTCTCAGGCGCCGATGGCGTGGAAACCACCGTCCACGTGGATGATCTCGCCGGTGGTGGCGGGGAACCAGTCCGACAGCAGCGCCAGGCAGGCGCGCGCGACGGGTTCGCTGTCGGTGAGGTTCCATCCCAGCGGGGCACGGGCGGTCCAGGTCTCCTCAAACCGCTCGAATCCGGGGATGCTCTTGGCGGCCATAGTGCGCAGCGGTCCGGCCGCCACCAGGTTGACCCGGATACCCCGCGGCCCCAGATCACGCGCCAGGTAGCGCGACGCCGACTCCAAGCCGGCCTTGGCTACACCCATCCAGTCATAGACCGGCCACGCCTGCTGGGCGTCAAAGTCCAAGCCCACGATGGCGCCTCCCCGCCCCATCAGGGGCAGGCAGGCCGTGGCGAGCGACTTGAAGGAGTAGGTGGAGATGTGCAACGCGGTGGCCACGTCCTCCCAGGGAGCGGTGAGGAAACCCCCGCCCAGGCAGCTCTGCGGCGCGAACGCGATGGAGTGCACCACTCCATCGAGGCCGTCGACGTGTTCGCTCACCCGGCTGGCCAGTGACTCCAGATGCTCGGTGTTGGTGACGTCAAGTTCGATCACCGGCGCGGGTTTAGGCAGGCGCTTGGCGACGCGCTCCACCAGGGACATCCGCCCAAAACCGGTGAGGACCACCGTGGCCCCTTCGTTCTGCGCGAGCTTCGCCACAGAAAAAGCGATCGAAGCCTCGGTGATCACACCTGTGACCAGTAGCCGTTTGCCGGCGAGCAATCCACTCACTGCGTCTCCTTGTCGTCGGTGACCCGGCCCGTGACCGGTTGTCCTCAGTGTCGGATATGCCCGGCGCCGTCAGTGCCCCATTCCAAGGCCACCGTCGACCGGGATCACGGCGCCGGTGATGTAGCCGGCGGCGTCGCTGGCCAACCAGGTGACCACACCGGCAACCTCGTCGGGGGTGGCGAACCGGCCCAGCGGCACGTTGCTGAAGATTTCCTGACGCCGCTGCTCGGACAGGGCCGCGGTCATGTCGGTTTCGATGAATCCGGGCGCCACGACGTTGGCGGTGATGTTGCGGGAACCCAGCTCCCGGGCGATAGAGCGCGCCAACCCGATCAGGCCCGCTTTGCTCGCCGCGTAGTTAGCCTGCCCAGCGCTCCCAGACAGACCAACGACGGATGAGATGAAGATCATGCGGCCCCAACGGGCGCGGAGCATCTTGGCAGCGGCGCGTTTCGCGGTGCGGTACGCCCCTCCGAGGTTGGTTTGGACCACCCGCGCGAACTGGTCCTCGCTCATCCGAAGCAGCAATGTGTCGTCGGTGATCCCGGCGTTGGCGACCAGGACCTCGACGGGCCCGAGCTCGGCCTCCACGGTGGTGAAGGCCGTGTCGACGGACTCGGGGTCGGTGACATCGCACCGCACCCCGAACAGATCATCGGGCGCCCCGCTGCCCCGGTGGGTCACCGCCACGCGGTCCCCCTGCTTGGCAAACGCCCGAGCGATAGCCAGACCGATTCCCCGGTTGCCGCCGGTGACCAGGACGGTACGCGGCACGGACGACTCCTCTCAGCGACGCGGGCGGCCGGTGATGGCCGTTCGATCGGAGAGAGCCTAGAGCACCGTCGTCGCCGACATGGGCGTTGGGTCGATTGAACGCTCCACGAAGATCGCGTGCCAGATGCAGAAGACCAACACCGTCCACACCTTCCGGCTGTGGTCGGCCTCGCCGCGCCGGTGTGCCTCCAGTAGCCGCAGCGCGTACTGCAGATCGAGGTACTTATCGGCGGCGGAATCGGTCAGGATCTTCCGGGCCCACTCGTACATGGGGTCGGCCAGCCACACTCTGGTGGGGGTGGGGAAACCACGCTTGGGTCGGTTGACGATGGCAGGGGGTACCACGCCTTCCAAGGCACGGCGCAGCGCGTACTTGCGGACCCCGCGTCGGGTGACCTTCCAGTGTGGTGGCAGCGTCTCCGCGACCTTGAGGACCTCCAGGTCCAGGAACGGTACCCGCAGCTCCAGGGAGTGCGCCATGGACATGCGGTCGGCCTTATAGAGGATGTCGCCCCGCAACCAGGTGTGGATGTCGATGTACTGCATGCGGGTGATGTCATCCAGCCCGGCGCACTCGGCGTAGAACGGCGCGGTGACATCGGTGTAGCGGACAGCCGGGTCGTACTGCCGCATCAACAGGGCCTTCTCCGGTTCGGTGAAGATCCGGGCGTTGCCGTAGTACCGCTCCTCCAACGGGGTTGTGCCACGTTCCAGGTAGCTGCGGCCGCGTACCCCTTCGGGGATCACCCGTGCCAGAGCCCGCAATCCTCGCTGCAGTGGAGCCGGCGCCTGGGTTAGAGGGCGCAGGGACTGGGGCTCCCGGTAGATGCCGTAGCCTCCGAACAGCTCATCGGCCCCCTCTCCGGACAGCACGACCGTGACGTGCTGGCTGGCCGTCCGGGCCAGGAAGTACAGGGGGACCAGGGAAGGATCGGCCACCGGGTCGTCGAGGTGCCACACGATGCGGGGCAGCGCCTCCATCATGTCGGTCGGCCCGATCGTGGTCGTGATGGTGGACACCCCCAGCCACTGTGCGGACTGTCGCGCCACCTCTGTCTCGTCGTATCCCGACACCTCATACCCGATGGTGAAGGTCTGCAGATCCGGACGGACCTCACGCGCCAGGGCCACCACCGCCGTGGAGTCGATACCACTGGACAGAAAGCAGCCGACCGGCACGTCGGAGCGTAGATGCATTCGGACACTCTCACGCAAGGTGTCCTGGATCTTCTTGAAGACGCTCTCGTCGGTGTTCTGGGGTCGGAACTGGACACGGTGGTACCGGGTGATCTCAATCTCCCCACCCGGCCGGTAGACGAACCAGTGCCCCGGTGCGAGCCGACGGATCGCGCGGTGCGCGGTCGCGGGATCCGGGATGTACTGCAAGGTCAAGTAATGGCTCAGGGCAGCGGTGTCCAGAGAGGTGGCGCTGGTGTCGACGTCGGTCTCAAGTTCGGCCAGGAAAGGCAGCAGCACCTTCTTCTCGCTGGCCACCCACAGCCCGTCCGGCGTGGTGAGGTAGTGCAGTGGCTTGATGCCGAAGCAGTCGCGGGCACCGAAGAGGACCCTCTCGTGGCTATCCCAGATCACCAGGGCGAACATCCCCCGCAGCCGGTGGACCATGTCACGTCCCCAGTGGTGGTACGCGGCTGCGATGACCTCGGTGTCGCCCTGGCTCGTGAAGGTGGCCCCGCACTCTTTCTGGAGCTGTTCCCGCAGCTCGATGTAGTTGTAGATCTCGCCGTTGAAGCTGATGAGATACCGACCGTCGGCGTACTCCATCGGCTGGTGGCTGTGCTCCAGGTCGATGATCGCCAGACGGTTGAACCCCATGATCACATCGGCGCCGTCCGACTCCTGCCCGGCCGCCGTGGCGGCCTTCACCCGAGTGTCATCCGGTCCCCGATGACGCATGGTGGCGAGCGCGGCGGTAAGAGCCTCCTGTCGTTGCAGCGCCGTACCGTGGGCACTCACGAAGGTCAACAATCCGCACATGGCGGGAGGGTGACAGAAAAACACTCACCGTGGCGAGAGGCGCGCCCACACTGTCGCCACTTTCTGATCACTTCTTCATAGAGACTTCACAAAGATTCGACACCCAAAAACTTGTTCGGATCTTTAGGGCATATCGGACACAACCTTACCTCGGGGCACCCCTGCCCCCTGCCTACCATGGACGGGAACAGCGTAGTTACCACCCGCCGGTGCCGGAGGGAACCCGCGGATGGACACGAACGAGGAGCGGCACATGGCTGAGGACAACAAGCCGGTCCACCACCCCGACTACCCGGAACGGCTTTTGGAGTTCATGCGCCGTGGTTGGAGGGATTCCCCGCTGCCCGGCCTGACGACGTTGGACCACGCCGCCCGACACGCCGAACGACGGGCGCGACTGTCTCAGGCTTTCCCCGGTGAAACCCTGGTGATCCCGACCGGCGGGGAGAAAGTCCGCAACAACGACTGTTTCTACCCGTTCCGTCCCGGCTCGGACTTCCTGTGGCTCACCGGTGAACACGACCCCGACGCGGTGCTGGTGATGCGCCCACACGGGGGCGGTCACGACGCGGTGCTGTACACCCGGCCCCGGTCCTCCAAGGACAGCGACGAGTTCTTCCGGGACCCTCAGTACGGCGAGCTGTGGATCGGTCGGCGTCTCTCACTGGCTGAGAAGTCGACACTGCTGGGGATCGAGACCGCGGACCTGGCCGAGCTGGAGAAGGCCCTCGCCGACCTGGACCGTTCCACCACCCGGGTGTTGCGGGGGTACGACTCGGCCGTAGATCGGACGCTGGCCACCGAGGAGAGCCTGGAGCGGGACAAGGAGCTGGCCGCGGTCCTGTCCGAGCTGCGCCTGGTGAAAGACGAGTGGGAGATCGCGCAGCTGCAGGACGCCATCGACGCCACCGTCCGCGGCTTCGAGGACGTCACCCGGGCGCTCCCCAGCGACCGGGGAGTGTCCGAACGGCTGCTGGAGGGAATATTCGGGCTACGGGCCCGACACGATGGCAACGCTGTCGGATATGGCTCGATCGTGGCCGCCGGCCCGCACGCCACCACCCTGCACTGGGTCCGCAACGACGGTGTGACCCGCCCCGGGGAACTGATCCTGATGGACATGGGGGTGGAGAACCAGCACTGCTACACCGCCGATGTGACCCGGACCCTGCCAGTCAACGGAACGTTCAGCCCGTTACAGCGCGAGGTGTACCAGATCGTCCTGGCGTCACAGCAGGCCGGTATCGACGCGATCCGCCCCGGAGTGGCCTTTAAGGAAGTGCACCGCATCTGCATGACGGTGTTGGCCGAAGGCCTGGAGGCGCTGGGGGTGCTGCCCTGCTCGGCTGAGGAGGCGCTCGACCGTGACTCCCAGATCTACCGGCGGTGGAGCCTGCACGGCTTCGGCCACATGCTCGGGCTGGACGTCCACGACTGCGCCCGGGCGCGTAAAGAGCACTACCGGGATGGTGTCCTGAAGGAGGGATACGTCCTGACGGTGGAGCCGGGCCTGTACTTCCAGCTCGACGACGAACTGGTGCCTTCGGAGCTGCGGGGTATCGGGATCCGGATCGAAGACGACGTGCTGGTCACCCCCGACGGTGCTGTCGTGTTGTCGGCCGCGTTGCCTCGGGCGCCTGAGGCTGTAGAGGCGTGGATGGCCCAGCAGCGCGCGGCAGGGTTCCGTCTTCCTGGCTGATAGGCGAACCCGTAAGGTCAGAACAAGCGAAGGTGCGGTACGACGGCGTCACACCAACGACAACGGTGTGGCGCCGTCGGCCTACCAGATCCACTACCCACCGTATCCACCCAGCGACACACCCAATCGAGTGATCGCAATTTCAGATCGGGTATCGTGTCGCCGCTCTGGCATAAATCCGTAAACCTAGAAGGCGGTAGAGAAAATCTCCAGAAAACGAGATTTCAGACGGCGAAAATCACATTCGATAAGGAACGCCAAAGAGACGGTCTCACGACCGCTGGAGACTGGTGTCGGCGTCATCGAGTGGTATCACCTCACGCAGGAAGCCACGCGCTAAGAGGAAGTCAGCGAGACTGTCCCGGTGGTTGTCACAAGCGAGCCAGACCTTACGCCGATCGGGTGTGTGCAACCGGGGATTGTTCCAATGCAGTTGATACCGCGCGGGAAGTCGACATCCCTTCGCTGAACAGATGAGAGCCTGGTCAGACAGGTCGGAGGTCATAAGATCACGGTAGCCTGCCTGCTCATAACGAGGGTCACCGCGGTCCCAAGTGCGGGAAGTGTGAGAACTTCACCCTACGGAAACAACCCACACGTTGGATGGGAAGAACAACGCTGACAAGAACAACCTCACGGTTCCTGAAATGAAAGGACGCCGGGCGACCACGGGGGAAGCCGCCCGGCTCCGAGCTCAATAGTACACGTCCATGGAGGCTCGTTGTCTACCCGGTATCCCACTCCCTTCGGATGAATCCTTCACTTCCGAAGCGAACTACGGCATGGCATGGTGGTCCACCATCCCGAACGTGTCCGATAACGATCTTTTCGGCACGATCATTTTTACGGAACAGCGGTTCGTGAACACGCCCTGCTTCGTTCCTGAACCCCAGTCCGTGAGCCGTTCCTGGATACGACATGCAAGGCTTGGAGGCGGCCCGATACACAGGTCGATCCGGCCGCGTAACGTAGCGGATCACGGGATACCCAGACGGCGGTATCAAAGCCCACGCTCGTGGAGGTCAGGTGAGCGCACAGACCACTCCCGCGCAAGACGCCAGCCTGCTAGAGAAGGCGCTGTTCGAAGTTAAGCGGGTCATTGTCGGACAGGACCGCATGATCGAGCGGATGTTCGTGGCGCTGCTCGCTCGGGGTCACTGCCTGCTGGAAGGCGTGCCTGGAGTGGCTAAAACGCTCGCTGTGGAGACGGTGGCCCGGGTGGTTGGGGGGTCCTTCGCGCGGATCCAGTTCACCCCTGACCTGGTACCGGCGGACATCGTCGGCACCAGGATCTACCGGCCCAGCAGCGAGAAGTTCGATGTCGAGCTGGGCCCGGTCTTCGTCAATTTCCTCCTCGCCGATGAAATCAACCGGGCCCCTGCGAAGGTGCAGTCGGCGTTGTTGGAGGTGATGGCCGAACAGCAGGTGTCCATCGGCGGCGAGACCCACCAGGTGCCCAAGCCGTTCCTGGTGATGGCGACCCAGAACCCCATCGAGCAGGAAGGCGTCTATCCCCTGCCCGAGGCCCAGCGGGACCGCTTCCTGTTCAAGGTGGTGGTGGGCTACCCCAGCGATGTTGAGGAACGGGAGATCATCTACCGGATGGGGGTCACCCCGCCGGAGCCCAACCGCGTCCTCACCCCAGAGGATCTGCTGGCGCTGCAGCAGAAGGCGGACGAGGTCTTCATCCACAACGCTCTGATCGACTACACGGTCCGTCTGGTGTTCGCCACCCGGGACCCGGCGCAGTACGGGATGCCGGATGTGGCCCCTCTCATCCAGTACGGCGCGAGCCCACGGGCCTCCCTCGGTCTGGTGCGTGCCGCCCGGGCGCTGGCGCTGCTGCGCGGACGCGACTACACCCTGCCCCAAGACATCCAGGACTTGGCACCCGACATCCTTCGCCACCGTCTGGTGCTCTCCTATGACGCCTTGGCCGACGGCGTCCCTCCCGAGCAGATCATCGATCGCATCCTCTCCACCGTGCCGCTTCCCACGGTGACGCCCCGTCAGGAGGCCGATCGGCGCCCCAGTGGCGGCTCAGCGTCCAACACAAGTGGTGTGATATCCGCGCCTTCGTACCCCAGTAGCCCGGGCATGGTACAACCCCGGCAGGCCTGGCCTCAGCAGCCCAGCAGCGGACAACATTCATGAAGCGTTTTCGTCTTCGTAGTGCTCGCGTGCCACGCAGTCAGCCCGCGCCCGCGACGGAGTACTCCCCGTCGGGAAGGGCCGAGTTCGTGCTGTCCCGACTCCAACTGCTGATCAACCGTCGACTCGACGGGTTGCTGCAAGGGGACTATCTGGGACTGCTCCCGGGCCCGGGCACCGAAGCGGGCGACTCTCGGGAGTACCGGCCCGGTGATGACGTGCGGCATATGGACTGGCCGGTGACGGCCCGCACCACGGTGCCGCATGTCCGCCAGACCATCGCCGACCGTGAACTTGAGACCTGGCTGGCGATAGACCTGTCGGCGAGCCTGAACTTCGGCACCGCCAAGTGCCTCAAGCGGGACCTTGCCCTCGCGGCCGCGGCCGCGGTGGCCTACCTGACGGTGCGGGGTGGTAACCGGATCGGCGCCGTCATCGGTACCGGTGAGTCGACGATTCGGATACCGGCCCGCTCCGGGCGTCTCGGCGCCCAAGGAGTACTCCGCGCGGTGGCGTCGACTCCGACTCCGGAACGCGGTGGACGCACCGATCTGGCGGCTCTCGTCGACGCCCTCAACCGGCCACCCCGCCGCCGCGGCCTGGCGGTGGTGATCTCCGACTTTCTGGCGCCCAGCGGCTGGGAGTATCCGCTGCGCAAGTTGGGGGTACGACATGACCTGCTCGCGGTGGAGATCATTGATCCTCGTGAGCTGGAACTGCCCGACGTAGGCGTTTTGGAGCTGGTTGATCCTGAGACCGGAGAGATGCACGAGGTTCAGACCGCGGACCCGCGGCTGAGGCAACGCTACGCGGTACAGGCCGCGGCGCAACGAGCGGCGATCGCGCGCTCCCTCCGCGAGGCGGGCGCCGCTCACTTGACACTGCGTACCGATACTGACTGGTTGATCGAGATCGTGCGGTTCGTCGCCGCCCAGCGGCACGCCCGTACCCGGGGGACGACACGATGATCCGGTATCTGGAACCCTGGTGGCTGCTGGCTGTGATTCCGGTGCTGGCCCTAGCCGTCGCCTACATCTGGCTCCGTTGGCGCCGTTCACAAGTGGCGGTCCGCTTCACGAACCTGGAATTACTGCGTTCGATCGCGCCTCGCGGGTTGGGATGGCGACGGCACGTGCCAGCCGTGGCTTTCCTGCTCTGCCTGCTCATCCTGGCGTTGGGGATGGCTCGCCCCGCCACCGACGTGCGCGAACCGTTGGAACGAGCCACCATCGTGCTGGCCATCGACGTGTCGCTATCGATGCAGGCCCAGGACGTGGAGCCGGACCGGATCACGGCTGCCCAGGAGGCGGCCGTGGATTTCGTTGAGCAGCTTCCGGAGCAGTACCAGGTGGGCCTGGTCACCTTCGCACGCGCCGCCAACGTCGTCGTGTCCCCCACCACGGAACGGGAGCGTGTCACCCAGGCCATCAATACCCTGGTGCTGTCGGAATCCACCGCCACGGGTGAGGCGGTGTTCGCCGCTTTGCAGGCGATCCAGTCGGTCCCGGCGGCGGGTGCCACCACACCGCCACCGGCGCGCATCGTGCTGCTGTCGGACGGTTACCGGACCTACGGACGTAGCACCGAAGAAGCCGCGGCTGCCGCGGCCGCCGCCAACGTCCCGGTGTCGACGATCGCGTTTGGAACCGACGCTGGCAGCGTCACCATCGACGGCCGTACCGTGCGGGTCCCGGTAGACCGCGCCGCGCTGGAGCAACTCGCCGAGCAGACCGGTGGCCGCTTCTACGAAGCCTTCACCGCCGAGGATCTGCGGCAGGTCTATGAGGACATGGGCAGCTCGATCGGGCACCGGGTGGAAGCCCGGGAAATCAGCCAGTGGTTCATCGGCTTCGCGCTCCTGTTGGGCCTGACCGGCGCGGTGCTGAGTCTGGTGTGGACCTCCCGGATCCCGTAGCAGCCCGAACGGATCCGCCCTGGCCCTCCCAACCTCCGTCCACCGCCGCGGATAAGCGGCCACACGCAGGGGCCGCCATCGGCGCTGCGGACGCGGAGCGGATGGGAGGGTCAGGTGACCATGTCACATCCCGGCCGTGGGGTGTTCATGACGCGGGATGTCAGTAACGTTCGACGAGATGCTCCCGACCTGGAGGTGGCGGATACGGCTCCGGCCAGAAGTCAGTGATCCGAGCGATCTTCCCCGTTTCGTCGAGTTGGAAGAAGGTCAACCCGGGCTGACCATCGCCGTCCACAATGAAGTTGATCCAGGTCACCGCCTGGTCCCCGTCGGCCACCAGCCGTTCAATGGTGACGCTCCAGCCTTCCGGGTACGCGGCGTTGAACCGGACATAGGCCTCCCGACCACGGACACGTTCCCGGGTCTGGGGGATCTCGTACAACACGTCATCGGCCAACAGAGCGCCGAACCCGTCCCAGTCCCGGGAGTTCGCACACGCCCAGAAGGCCTCTACGACCTTACGCGTGTCCGTCATACCCGTGACCGTAATCGTCGGGGCCGACAGGGTTGAGTTGAGTCTCCATGCCCCCACGGCATGGCGCGATCATAACCATCGTATGACCGAATCACCGCCTCGGGTCTACAGTCGTCCATCCAACTGTGCATAGCCCCGGCGGACCGCCTCCAGGGACGGCCCTGGGCCTAATGGTGACCGAGCAGCGACCTCCTGTGGTGGGAAGCCCGCGGCGTGGCCTTCCCGAATGAGCCAGGCCAAGGCGGCCAACTCATCGTGTTGCCGACGCACGAAGGCCTCGTCCACGACCGCGCCGTGGCCTGGCACGATCCGCCAGGCGCCGCCGGTCTGAGCCATCAGGTGGAGCAGCTCGGCCAGGGCGTGTGGCCAGTCCAAGGGGTATGCGTCGGAGAACTGTACCGGTGCTCCCTCCTCAACCAGATCTCCTGCGATGGCCACCCGCGCGTCGGGGACGATCACGATCAGATCTCCCGCGGTGTGACCAGGCCCGACATGGCGCAGCTCCACCCGCCGCCCACCCACGTCAAGCGTGGCCTGGTCACCGACGATGTCGGTGGGCGGCACGATCTGGACCTCGGTCAAATCGCCCCGCTCTGGATGCTCCTCCCCGAACTCCCGCAACGCCTCGGCCATCACCTCCCCCGGCCGCTCAACCAGGACGCGCTCCGTCTCCCGGTGCGCCCAGATCCGGCACCCGGCGTATACCTGGTTGCCGAAGCAGTGATCGAAATGGTGATGGGTGTTGACCACCTGGGATGGGGTGACACCCAGACGACGCGCCTGCCGTGGGGTCGAAAGGGTGTCGATGAGTAGGCTCTCCCCCTCACCGGTGATGAGAGTGGCGTTCACGTCGAGGACGGGGTGACGCCAGACGGACACGCCCTCCCCTACCTCGACCCATCCGGCTGTCATGGCTGGTCGGACTCCGTCAGCCCGAGAGCCTTGGCCAGGAAGTCACGCCGGTTCAACACCACGCGCTCCACACGCCCTTCGGCCACCACGGTAGCGTCGTCCCGGGCCACCACCTCAAACAGCAGCCGTCGGCCGTCGATTTTGGCCAGACGTGCTTCGGCGACCACCGTACGCCCCAACGGGGTAGGTCGGCTGTGGTCCAGTTCCACTCGGGTCCCCACCGTGGTCATCCCCGGAGGCAGGCGTGTGGCGGTCGCCGCGACGGTGGCAGCCTCACACAGTGCGAGTAACCGTGGCGTACCGAGTACAGGTACATCCCCCGAACCCAAGGTCTGGGCGGTATCGGCGTCGGTAACCTGAAGCTCCACCCGGGCTGCGAGCCCAGGGGTCAACCCAGGCATGGAACCGCCCGAGGCACCGTAGGACGGCACGGGCGACGGGCTGGATACGAGGTCCATGTTCTTCAGCCTAGGGCGTCATGGCCGTAAAGCGGATGGTTGAACGCCTATCCACCTACTCACTCAGGCCGTGACATGGGCGTCAGATGCGTTGGAACGCACAAAGGCCGGGTATCTAGACGGTGTCATGTGCTTGACCGGTAAGCTGAGCCGCCATGGTGCCCGCGGGATCGGATGTTCTCGCGACCACGTCCGGTACCCCCGAAGGCCCGCCTCAGCGTCGGTGGCGTGACCGGCGTGTTATCGCGATGTCGGTATGGGTCGCGTTAGCCCTCCTGGGGCTGTTGACGGTCGGTCTGCCCACCGATCCGCTCTTTGCGTTCGTCTGGATGTGGTCAGGCGTCATCGCCTGGAACATTCACCGTCCGTGGCGGTCGCATCTGCGGTTCGTCCGGGATTGGGCACCGATCCTGCTGCTGCTGATCGGGTACAACCTCAGCCGCGGACTCGCCGACAACGGAGTCACCCCTCACGTCACCGAACTCATCACCGCTGACCTGTGGTTGACCGGCTGGTTCACCGGTGATGTGGTGCTGACGGTGTGGCTGCAGGAGCGCTTCTACACCCCCGACGCGGTCCAGTGGTGGGACGTGGTGGCGAGTTGGGTGTATTTCTCCCATTTTGTCGCGGCTCTTGCGATCGCGGTGGTGCTGTATCTGCGCTCCCGCCCCCTGTGGCGCTCCTTCATGACGCGCTGGATCTTCCTGTCGATGGCGGGGCTGGTCACGTACTTCCTCTACCCCGCCGCACCGCCGTGGTGGGCCGCCGAGTACGGGTATTTAGAACCCGTGGACCGGATCTCCACGCGGGGGTGGGGAGCGATCGGTTTGGAGGCCGCTGGCAACGTGCTCAATGTCGGTCAGGCGGCGAGCAACCCGATCGCGGCGATGCCGTCGCTGCATACCGCCTTCGCGCTGTTTGTGGTGGCGTTCTTCTTCCCCCGGGTCCGGGGACGCTGGATACCGGTGCTGCTGCTGTACCCCTTGGCCATGACCTTCACGTTGGTCTACTCGGCCGAGCACTACATCATCGACGTGCTCGTGGGGTGGCTCTACGTTGGCCTCACCTTCCTGGTGGTCGGCGTCGCGGAGCGTTGGTGGGCCCGGTACCAGCGCCTGACGCGCGCCCGCGCTGCGGACGGTGGTGAGGAGCACGCCTCCGACGGTCCGACCGGCTCCGATGGGCCCGTCGACTCCGACGGCGACGATGGCTCCCACACCCTGGTGGGAACTAAGGGTGACGGAATCCAGACAGCGCGCTACCCATAACGGGTCAGATTTCGGACACTGATCACGGAAGCTGTCTGGTTTCCGACGGCCACGCCTTCCCGCGGCTGTGACCTGCCGGGCAGGCATGAACGGAGCAGATCATGTCCGCGACCGCGCTGTTCCTGGCGGGGTTCATCGCCCTGCTGCTGTGGCTCGCGGCCTTGGTCGCGATCACCCTGATCGCCCGCCCTCGTGCCGTCCTCGCAGGTCCGGCCAGCGATGAGTTGGGGAGCGAACGCCCCGCCGTGGTCAACTTCCTCGTCAACCGGTGGTCCTGCACCCCGGATGCGGTCCGCGCCACGATTGTGGATCTGATCGCCCGCGGCTACCTCCGGCTCCGGGCACCGGCGCCGGGTCAGCCCGCTGCGGCGACGGTACGCCCAGACTCCCCGGTACGTGTGGCGTTGACCCGCTACGAGCGTCGGGTACTGCGCCGGCTGCGGCAGTTGATGCGCGAGGGGGTGGCGGAGCCGGGCGGTATGGTGCCGCTGTCTGCCCTGGCGTTCCGCCGCCAGGGCGCGGCTCGCCGCTGGCTTACCCGGTTCGCCGAGGAGGTCGCGGCCGAGGCACGCGCCAAACGGCTGGCGCGGATTGGGGTCAGCACCAGCCTGCTGTCGCTGGCGACGACGATCCCGGCCGCGCTGCTCGCGCTTGGGGTGCTCTTCACCGACGGCCTGCGCAGGTTCACGATATTTGAACAGGTTTTGGCATTCTTAGCCATATTTCTAGGGGTTATCGCCGGGCTGATCCTTCTGACCGAGCCCGCGCGGCATCCCCGAGACACCCGGGCCGGACGCCTCATCGCCACGCACTGGCTGGGGGTGCGCCAGTACTTCACGCAACGGCGTACCGACCTGTGTCAGGCCGATGTGGCGGACGTGCTCCGCCTGGGGCGGGAACTGGCCTACGCCACCGCGCTGGGCGTGACGCCGGCGATCCAGGAGGCGATCGACATCGTGCCGGGACGGCCGCGGCAGATCCGCTCCGACTACGGCGGCACCTCGCGCACCGTGCTGGTACGCCCACCCAGGCTGCCCTGGATCTGGGGTTGGGGGGCGGTGGGGTGCGCGGCGACCGGGCTGGCCGCGGCCGGGATCGCTGTGCTGGACGGGTGGCTGCTGCTGCGGTACGGGGGTCAGCTACCGGACAGCATGGCGTTCGGCGCCGGGGTCGGCCTGGCCGGCCTGATCGGGTGTGCCCTGGCCTTGGTGACGCTGGCCGTGGTCGATGTGGTGCTCACCGTCGAGCGGACCGGCGTGGTGCTGTTCGTGGAAACCGCCCCGGGGGTGTGGGCGCACCGGCGACCGCACATGGCGCCACAGACGACGCGCCACTACCGGATCGCGGTGGATGACGGCCACAGCGGTGAGGTGACCCCTTGGGCGCTGCCGGCCGCGTTGTGGAACGGCACCTGCTCCGGGGACGTGGTCCAGGTCCGGGTCCGCCGGCTCACCGGCCTTGTGGTCCGCCTCACCCCGGTGTCCACTGCTGACTGACCGTCCTCACCACGCTCCCCTGGTGACGGCTGCGCTCCGTCCTATGCGGGCATGTCCCACACCGCTGGTGGCCGTGCCGGCCCGCCGACACCAGCGGAGTTGCGCATTAAGCAAGACGGACGTACGGTTTTCTCAAGGGATCACAGGTCACCCTTACCGCTGCCAGGCGCTCACCCTTACGCAAGACTGAGACCACAGGCCTCCCACCTCCAGCGGGAGACCTGGAGTACCCACCAGGCTTCCCGCTCCACGGGACCTTGAGGCCGGCCGGGCCCTTCCCGGGGAGACGACACGAACACACGAGGGAGTACGACGTTGGCGAGCCTCGACACCTTCGGAGCCAGAAGCACATTGCGGGTCGGCGACACCGCGTACGACTTCTACCGCCTGGCCGCCGTACCGGGTCAGGAACGGCTCCCATACAGCCTGCGCATCCTGTTGGAGAACCTCCTCCGCACCGAGGACGGCGCGAACATCACAGCTGACCACATCCGTGCTCTCGGCGACTGGGATCCCAACGCCGAACCCAACGTCGAGATCCAGTTCACTCCCTCCCGCGTTCTGATGCAGGACTTCACCGGCGTGCCGTGCGTCGTTGACCTGGCCACCATGCGGGAGGCCGTCGCCGAACTCGGCGGGGATCCGTCTCGGGTCAACCCGCTGGCCCCCGCCGAGCTGGTGATCGACCACTCGGTGATCGCTGACCTGTTCGGTCGGGAGGACGCCTTCGCGCGCAACGTCGAACTGGAATACCAGCGCAACCGGGAGCGCTACCAGTTCCTGCGGTGGGGTCAGACCGCGTTCAACGAGTTCAAAGTGGTGCCGCCCGGTACCGGCATCGTGCACCAGGTCAACATCGAGTACCTGGCCCGGGTGGTCTTCGCCCGCGACGGCGTGGCCTACCCCGACACCGTGGTGGGCACCGACTCCCACACCACCATGGTCAACGGCCTGGGTGTGCTCGGTTGGGGAGTGGGCGGTATCGAGGCCGAGGCCGCGATGCTCGGCCAGCCGGTGAGCATGCTCATCCCTCGGGTGGTCGGTTTCAAGTTGACCGGTGAACTCCCCGAGGGCGCCACCGCCACCGACCTAGTGCTGACCATCACCGAGCTGCTGCGTCGGCACGGCGTAGTCGGCAAGTTCGTGGAGTTCTATGGCGAGGGCGTCAGCGCAGTGCCGCTGGCGAACCGGGCCACCATCGGCAACATGAGCCCGGAGTTCGGCTCCACGGTGGCCATCTTCCCCATCGACGCTGAAACCATCAACTACCTGCGGCTGACCGGGCGTGACGAGCACCAGATCGCCCTGGTGGAGGCGTACGCCAAGGAGCAGGGTCTGTGGCACGACCCGTCACACGAGCCGGTCTACTCCGAGCACCTGGAGCTGGACCTGTCCACTGTGGAGCCCTCCCTGGCCGGACCGCGCCGTCCACAGGACCGGGTCGCGCTGTCCGACGCGCGTGCCAGCTTCCGGTCGGCGTTGCGGGAGTACGTCTCCGTCGAGGACACCGGCCCCAGCGAGACCACCAGCCCGGTCGATGAGGCCAGCGCTGAGTCCTTCCCCGCCAGCGACTCGCCCACCTACGGCCACCAGGAGAACGGCGAGGGACGCCCGCGTCCTATTCCCTCCGCCGCCAACGGCGCCCAGGGACGGCCGAGCAACCCCGTCCACGTCACCCTGGAAGACGGCACCGAGTTCGAGCTGGATCACGGCGCGGTGGTGATCGCAGCGATCACCTCCTGCACCAACACCTCCAACCCGCAGGTGATGATCGGAGCGGCGCTGCTGGCCCGCAACGCGGTGGAGCGTGGTCTGTCCCGCAAGCCGTGGGTGAAGACCACCCTGGCTCCCGGCTCCAAGGTGGTCATGGACTACTACGAGCGGGCCGGGCTCACCCCGTACCTGGAGAAGCTGGGCTTCCACCTGGTGGGGTACGGCTGCACCACCTGCATCGGGAACTCCGGTCCGCTGCCGGAGCCGATCAGCCGGGCCATCAACGAGCACGACCTGTCCGTCGTCTCGGTGCTGTCGGGGAACCGCAACTTCGAGGGGCGGATCAACCCCGACGTCAAGATGAACTACCTGGCCTCTCCCCCGCTGGTGGTGGCCTACGCCCTGGCCGGGACGATGGACATCGACCTGGTCAACGACCCCATCGGCACCGGCAGCGACGGCAAGCCGGTGTACCTGCGGGACATCTGGCCCAGCGGACAGGAGATCGAGGAGGTCATCGCCAGCGCGATCGCCTCGGAGATGTTCACCCGGGACTACTCGGACGTGTTCGCCGGGGATGAGCGGTGGCGGAACCTGCCCACCCCGGAGGGCGACACCTTCGCCTGGGATCCGGACTCCACCTACGTGCGTAAGCCTCCCTACTTCGAGGGCATGACGCGCGAGCCTGCCCCCACCACCGACATCGTCGGTGCCCGGGTGTTGGCCAAACTGGGTGACTCGGTCACCACCGACCACATCTCACCGGCCGGCGCCATCAAGCCCGACTCCCCTGCCGGGCGTTACCTGCTGGAGCACGGTGTGGAGCGGCGGGACTTCAACTCCTACGGGTCTCGGCGTGGTAACCACGAGGTGATGATCCGAGGCACATTCGCCAACATCCGGCTGCGCAACCAGCTGGTGCCCGGAGTCGAGGGTGGCTTCACCGTCAACTTCCTCACCGGCGAGCAGACCACCATCTACGAGGCGGCCCAGGCGTACGCCGAGGCGGGGGTGCCGCTGGTGGTCCTGGCGGGGAAGGAGTACGGCTCCGGCTCGTCGCGGGACTGGGCCGCCAAGGGCACCAGGCTGCTGGGGGTACGCGCGGTCATCGCCGAAAGCTTCGAGCGGATCCACCGCTCCAACCTCATCGGGATGGGGGTGCTGCCGCTGCAGTTCCCGGAGGGGACCAACGCGGACTCGCTGGGTCTGACCGGTGAGGAGACCTTCGACATCACCGGAATCGCCGACCTCGACGCCAGCATCATCGGTCGGATGGTGCCGGTCCGGGCGACTCGTCCCGATGGCTCCACTGTGGAGTTCGAGGCGAAGGTCCGCATCGACACCCCTGGGGAGGCCGACTACTACCGGCACGGCGGCATCCTGCAGTACGTGCTGCGCCGCATGCTGGATTCCTGACTCTGAATCCAGCCCGCTACTCGCACCGGCCGCCGGGTCCCCGGCGGCCGGTTTCGTTTTCTGTCCTCAAACGACACCGACCAGGCGTCGGGCTATCTGACGCCTGGAACCGACGGGTGGGCCGACAGGGGTACGCTAGGGCCGAAGCGGATGAGCCGGTGGTGTCGAACACACTCCGGTACATTGGTACATCATTGAAGAGCGGTAACGTACGCGGTGGGGTTTCATTCGCTATACGAACGGTTGCGGACCTCTCAGAGATGAGTAACATCAGCGCGGTTAGTGACGTGATGCGCACGTCCGCGGTGGACTCCACCCTCCACAAGGAAAAAAGACGTTGGTCGATCTACTCCCGCATCTCGGTCCCCTCCAGGGAGTAGATCGACCAACGTCTCTTTCTACCGGCTTTCCCCGTGCTTTTCGATCATGCCAGTTGGTGATCGCGGCCGCGCTCTGACCCGTACTCCAGATCCGCCAACATGGTGTGCTCGTGGCGTACCCGGGCCAGCTCCACCGGATCCAGCGTGGTGACCACCACGGCGGTGCCTGTGTTCGGGGCCCGTTCCAGCGCCCGGCCTTCTGGATCGTAGATGGCGCTGCCCCCACTGAATCTCCACGGCGCGGGGCCGCCCACCGCGTCGGCCACCACCACATAGCTGGTGTTGTCCAACGCCCGCGCCGCGTAGTAGAGGTCCCGGCGGTGCTCAGCGCCGATCAGGTACGCGGCCGGATACAGCATGCCGTGACAGCCGTCGAGCGCCGCGGCCCTGGCGTGTTCGGGGAAACAGCCGTCGTAGCAGATGCCCAGGCCCCAGCGCCATCCCGCCACCGTCAGTCGCCCAGGCCGCCTCCCTGGCGAGAACAGATCCCGCTCGTGTGGGCCGCACAGATTCTGCTTGTCGTACCCGACCCGCACCTCCTCGTCAGGCTCGATCACCAGCGCGGAGAGCGTACGCCGCGGCCCTTGCCGGACCGACGCGGAGACCACGATGACGGCTCGGTGGGTTTGGGCTGCTGTCCGCAATGGATCTAAGCGGGGATCGGTGACCTGTCCGGTCTCGTCCGCGGTCACGTCGCAACGCGCCGGTTCCGCCGCGAGGGTAGGGGGATGGTACGCCGGGAGAAACAGCTCCGGCAGCACCACCAACGCGGCTCCCTCATCGGCCGCGCGTGCCACCAGGTCGGCGGCGACAGCGGCGTTACGCGGAATGTCACCGGGTACGGCCTCGGCTTGCGCGGCCGCGACCGTCAGAGGGGACCGGGGAAGCGCCCCGGTGGCGGCGGGTTCCGTCATACCGAGCATCGTGCCAGGAACCGGCCTCACAGGTAGGTCCGGCCACTGTGGCTGTTGATGCCGCTGGGGCCGGTGTCACCGTTGCCCTTACGCCGTCTCCGTCCCGGTGCGGCGTACCGCCTCAGCGTCCCAGGGGGGTGATCATTCATCGTCCGGCACCCATTACCCTGCGGCGACTATGAGCGAACGGAGCCGGGGCGATGCCTTACTCAACCGGGCCAAGGCTCTGATTGATATCCGCCGCTGGGAGGCGGCCTTGGACACCTTAGCCCAGGTGCTGGCCACTGACCCCAACAACGCGGCGGCGCTGTGCATGATGGCCCACTGTTACAACGGTATGGGGCGTCATGCGAAGGGGTTGGAGACCGCTAACCGGGCTGTCGGGCTCGCACCCCACCACTGGTTACCGCAGACGCTGCGTTCCCAGGCGTTGCTGGCCTTAGGTGGCCATTCCCGAGCTCAGGAGGCGCTCACCGCCGCCCAGGAGGCAGTCCGGTTGGCGCCGGAAAACTGGCGTCCCCATCAGACCCTCGCCATGGCCCTGCTGGCGCTGCGCCGTCCCCGCCTCGCCCTCCGAGCCGCCGAGCGCGCCCGTGACCTGGCGCCGGACACCCCAGATCCGTGGGTGACGCTGGGCGTGGTGTGGGACGCCCTGTCCGACTGGCCCCGTGCCGCCGCTGCCTGGCGTCAGGCCCTGGCTTTGGATCCGGAGCACCAGCCCGCGTTGCGCAATCTCGCCCTGCTCGACATGCGACGTGGCGCGTCGCTGCGGGCCATCCTGGGCTTCACCGCCGTGATTAGGAACGATCCCACCAAGCCCTACCACATGATCGTGGCGGGCGCCGTTGAGGCGGTGCTGCGCCGGCTGGTGACGGTGTCCGTTTGTCTCTTCGTCGTCATGCTGGTGCTGATCATCCAGCTCGATCCGCGGGAACCATGGGACTATTGGCCGATACGCGCCAGCATGGGGACCGCCGCGCTGGTGGCGTACGCCGTGTTCTGTTGGGGCACACTGCGCCGCCTACCGGAGGGAGCCCGGAGCATACTGCGTCGCCTGATACGGCGCTGGAGGACGCTGTGGCTGCTGTTCATGGCGGCTTCCCAGGTGGCTTTCACGGCCGCCCTGGCGTACCTGCCCGACGTGAGCTCGAATCTGATCCTCATCTTCCTTCTGCCGGCCGAGATCACGACCTTGATCATCGTGTACTGGCTGGGGCGACGGCTGGTCTTTACCACCGCCCGCCTGCTCCACCGCTCCTACCACCGAATGCTGCTGAGGTCGTCTGCTCCTACCGTGCCGGAGATCGCACACTCTGAGTGACGGTCACTAGACGTACACGACGCGATCGGCAACAAGCCGTACGTACTGATTGCATAGCCACGGGAAGCCTGACACGATCAACGCGTGCCCAGGGTGAGCCAGGACCAGCTCGACGCGCGGCGCCAGCAGATTCTCGCAGGCGCCCGGGCGTGCTTCGCACGCCACGGCTATGAAGGTGCCACGGTCCGACGGTTGGAGGAAGAAACCGGCCTGTCCCGTGGCGCCATCTTCCACCACTTCCGTGACAAGGAGTCGCTATTTTTAGCGGTCGCCGAGGATGACGCCGCCACCATGGCCGCCACGGTGGCCCGTGACGGCCTGGTTCAGGTGATGCGTGACTTGGTGGCGCGAGCGTCCGAACCGGAGGTGGCGGGCTGGTTGGGAACCCAGTTGGAGGTCTCCCGTCGGCTGCGGACCGACCCGGAGTTCGCCCAACGCTGGGCGGAGCGTTCTGAAGCGGTGGCCCGCACCGCCCGCGAACGCCTGGAACGGCAGCGGGAGGCGGGGGTGCTGCGCTCGGACGTCGACATCGCCGTGCTCCAACGCTTCCTGGAGCTGGCGTATGACGGCCTGGTGCTGCACCTGGCGATGGGGCGCCCCGCCGACGACCTCGAACCGGTGCTGGACCTGGTGGAGGCCGCGGTCCGCGCCCAGCAGTGACGGTTCACCACACCTGTCGGCGACGCTGAGCCGACGCGGCGTCATCACCGTCAGCCGACACGCGGACGCCGACAGGACCCTTTACGCGTCACTGTCGGACACGGAGGAGCCTGCGTCCTGATCATGCGTCTGCTCGGCCCCCACGGAGACGACCACGAGAAGGATGACGCCCAGGGCCGCCACGGCGAGATTGCCGAGCACCTCGTAGCCCTCCATAAAGGACAGGCGGTTGACGACCCCGAACCGCTGGGGAACCCACAGCAGGCCCAGATGCCCCAGCAGCCCGCCAACCCCTTGGATGACCTTCACAACACCGACGAAACCGAGGAATGAGCGCACGCCCTCACGCTAAAAATGGCGAGGTCAACGCCGCGTCGGTCGCGAGCACACAGCGCGGAAACCGAAGATTGATCAATGGCGCGGTGACCGCGTCGAAAGTATGAACCACGGCGCCGCCGTCATCCCAAGGTATCGACATCGCCGCTGTGAGGCAGCCATAGTGACCGCTCCGCTCCCACAGCCGTTAGCGTTCCGGGCATGACAGGCCCAGAGCCGCCCGAAGGCAGCCATCACCGGAGTCGACGCGACTGGTTCGTCGACTCCCTGATGTTCCTGCTCTCCCTGCTCGCGGTGGTGTATCTGTCGGAGACGACGTGGGGGATATCCACGGATCATGTCCCGCAATGGCTGTTTGTGCCCGATCACGTCGCCGGTGTGCTCGGCTGTCTGGCGCTGTGGCTGCGCCGCCGTCACCCCGTCGCCGTCGCGGTGACGTTGGCGGTGTTTTCGACGTTCTCGGTGACGGTGGCGGGCGCGCTCCTAGCGGCGCTGTTCACCGTCGCGTTGCATCGGCCCTTTCGGAGCACGCTGCTTGTCGGGGTGCTGTGCCTGCTCACCGCCATCGGGTACGCCTTTCTGCGCCCGGAGCCCGGCATCGTCCCGGCGACGGTCCTCGGGTTCATCCTCTACCTCGGCGTCACCGGCTGGGGCCTGTACCTACGCTCGCGGCGACAGCTGCTGGAATCGTTACGGGAACGGGCGGTAAGGGCCGCAGCCGAGGCTCATCTGCGTGCGGAGCAGGCGCAGCTGCGTGCCCGGGAGCAGATCGCCCGTGAGATGCACGATGTGCTCGGGCACCGCCTCTCCTTGCTCAGCGTGTACGCCGGTGCGTTGGAGTACCGTTCCGACGCGTCACCGGCCGAGATCGCCCAGGCGGCCCGAGTAATCCGCGAAAGCGCCCACCAGGCGCTGCAGGATCTGCGGGAGGTCATTGGTGTGCTGCGGGCCCCCACCGGCGAACTGCCTCAGCCCACCCTGGCCGATGTCCGTGAGCTGATCGCCGAATCCGAACGCGCCGGGATGCGGGTGACCCTGTCCGGCGATCCCGCCCTCGAGGTTCCCCACAGCGTGGGGCGGACCGCGTACCGGATCGTGCAGGAGGGGCTGACCAACGCGCGTAAACACGCCCCCGGCGCCGAGGTGCGGGTGGTCATCACCGGGGCGGCGGGAGAGGGCCTGACCGTTGAGGTGGACAACACCGCCCTGCCGGGGCCGGTCGATCCTGGTCCGGGCTCTGGCCAGGGTCTGATCGGCCTGACCGAGCGGGTGTCGTTGGCCGGTGGCCGACTCCAGTACGGCCCGACACCCGAGGGCGGCTTCCGGCTCACCGCTTGGCTACCCTGGCGGCCATGACCGAGTCCGACGCCTCGCTCATCCGCGTTCTCATCGTCGATGATGATCCGCTGCTGCGGGCCGGACTGCGGTTGATGTTGGGGGGCGCCTCCGACATTGAGATCGTGGGCGAGGCGGGTGACGGTCGCCACGCGCTCCCTCTGGTCGACCAGCACCGCCCTCATGTGGTCCTCATGGACATCCGGATGCCGGTGATGGACGGCCTGGCCGCGACCGAGGCGCTGCGTTCCCGTCCCCACGCGCCCGAAGTGATCATCCTGACCACCTTCGACGCCGACGAGCATGTGTTGCGGGCCCTGCGCGCCGGAGCCGCAGGATTCGTTCTGAAGGACACCCCACCGGCTGAGATCGTCACCGCTATCCGACGGGTCGCCCGCGGTGAACCGGTGTTGTCGCCGTCGGTGACACGTCGGTTAATCGCCCGCGTCACCGACCCCGATACCGATCAGCGGCGGCGCCGCGCCCAGGAACGCCTGGCGCTCCTGACCGAGCGCGAGCTGGAGGTCGCGATCGCGGTCGCCGAGGGCCGCTCCAACGCCGAAATCAGCGCCGCGTTATTCCTCAGCCTACCCACCGTCAAAACCCACATTTCACGCATTCTCAGCAAGCTCGATCTCAACAATCGGGTCCAGATCGCTCTCCTAGTTCACGATGCGGGTTTGACGGACGACTCCCACTTCTGACTGATCAGTCGTTACATAGAAGTCTGTCGCTTTTAAACACAGGCTGATACCTTGTCGGAAGTTTCCTTCCGGGAGGTTCAGCTATGCGAATTTTCCGGCGTCTCGTCCCGACCACCCTGCTCACCCTCACCCTCGGGCTGCTCGTGGCCCCCTCCTCCGCGCAGGCGGCGCCCACCGCGCTGACCGCCTCCAACTTCCGGTTAAGCGCCAGCTCGTACAACTCCCTCATCGCCGAGCTGGACGACCGGCTGCCCAACGTCTCGGTGTCCACCGTCATCGACAACGCCAACCGCGTCGCCAGCACCTGCTCCCCCTCGGTTAGCAACCGGCTGGCCGCGTTCTGCTGGAACTCCGGTGACAACAACACCACCGAGTGGTACCCGCAGGGCATCACCACCACGGCCGACGCCTATGAGGCGGGGCAGTACGAGGGTGAGACCGTGATCCTGGTCAGCTGGTATGACAGCGCCGACGACGGCATCAACAAGGGCGTGCGTGTGTCCTTTGTGGACTGGTCAAACCCCTCGTCGCCGCGGTACCGGCACGTGCTGCTGGTGGAGCCCTACCGGACCAGCAGCGGACAGCCGTCGTTCCGTTCGGTCAACATCCACGCGGGTGGCATCTTCTGGTACGGCTACTACCTGTACGTCGTCGACACCTGGAACGGTCTTCGGGTCTTCGACATGCGCCACATCTGGCGGGTCAGCACCGGAAACGAAAACATCATCGGCCGCCAGTCTGACGGTTCCTACCACGCCTTCAACTACCTGTACGTGCTGCCGCAGGCGCTGCGCTACACCCAGTCCACACAGGGCGGTTACTCGGAGTTCCGGTTCTCCTTCGTCTCCCTGGACCGCACCAGCACCCCCGACAGCATCATCGTTGGCGAGTACGGCAACCCCGGCACCGGAACCCGGCTGCTGCGCTTCGGCATCGACTACACCAACCGCATGCTGCGGACCGACAGCTCAGGGTACGCCCGGGGCACCGAGGCCTACCGCGTGGACTTCACCAGCATGCAGGGAGCCACCAGCATCAACGGTAGGTATCTGGTGTCCACAAGCGACGGTTCCAGCAACGCCGGTGACCTGATCGCGTGGCGACCCGGCAGCTCCCCGCGCTACTACAACGACTCCCTGGGCATCGGACCGGAGGACGTCTCCTACTGGGCTTCCCGGGATCAGCTGTGGTCGCTGACCGAGTACCCCGGTCGCCGCTCCGTCTACGCCATCCGCGCCTCCGCCTTCTGAGGCTCTGTCTTCTGACACGTCCACAGGTTCCCCATAACTACCGGTGAGGCCGGCCCGAGTACCGTTGCCGTCCGTGACGGTACGAGGTGTCCGGCCCACCCCACAGGACCTGCAGGCGGCACGGGACCGCCTCGTGCCCGATGTGGTGGGCCCTTCTTTACGGGTGCTGTTCTGTGGCATCAACCCGAGCCTGTACTCAGCGGCGACCGGTCACCACTTTGCCCGCCCCGGCAACCGGTTCTGGCCCGCGCTGTACCGGTCCGGGTTCACGCCGCGTCAACTACGCCCGGATGAGCAGGACCTGCTGCCCCAGCTCGGCCTCGGGATCACCAATGTGGTGGCCCGGGCCACGGCACGGGCCGATGAGCTCACCCGGGACGAACTTGTCGCGGGCGGCGCGCTTCTCCGCGCGAAGATGGAGCGGCTACGCCCACGTTGGCTCGCGGTGCTCGGTGTCACCGCGTACCGGGTCGCCTTCGCCGCCCCCGCCGCCCAGATCGGTCCGCAGACCGAACGCATCGGGCCTACACGGATATGGGTGCTTCCCAACCCCAGTGGCCTCAACGCTCACTACCAGCTCGACGCACTTACCGTCCAGTTCGCCCAGCTCCGCGCCGCCGCCACAGCCCCTCAGCCAGGGGAACAGGCAGGCACCCCGCCGGACGCGGATCCTGATCCCGGCGAGGTACCGGCGGGCCGCTGAGGCCAGGCCGGACTTCAGGATTCAGGCCGGCCTCAGGATGTGGTCGGCACCGCCGTGGGCCGTAGCAGCGGCGAGTCGGCGAACTGGGTGCGGTACAGCTCCGCGTACAACCCACCGGCGGCGACCAGTTCGTCGTGCCGTCCCCGCTCCACGATGCGTCCGGAGTCCAGCACCAGGATCTGGTCGGCTTCCCGGATGGTGGACAGGCGGTGGGCGATCACCAACGCGGTCCGGCCGGCTAGCGCCTCGGCGAGCGCACGCTGCACCGCCGCCTCGGACTCGGAGTCCAGGTGGGCGGTGGCCTCGTCCAACACGACGATGTCGGGGGCCTTCAGCAGCAATCTGGCGATGGCCAGGCGTTGTTTCTCGCCTCCCGAGAAGCGGTAGCCGCGATCCCCCACCACGGTGTCCAACCCCTCGGGCAGCGACCGCACCAGATCCCCGATCTGAGCGCGATCCAGCGCCTCCCACAGCTCCTGGTCGGTGGCTCCGGGGCGGGCGTAGCACAGGTTGGCCCGGAGGGTGTCGTGGAACAGGTGGGGGTCCTGCGTCACCACGCCGATGCTGTCCCGGAGGGAGGCGAAGGTGGCGTCTCGGACATCGACGCCGTTGATCCGTACCGCCCCCTCGGTGACGTCGTAGAGCCGCGACAACAACATCGATGTGGTGCTCTTCCCGGCGCCGGAGGGACCGACCAGGGCGACCATCTGCCCCGGTTCGATGCTGAACGACACGCCCCGCAGCACCTGTTCGGAGGGGACAGGGTCGAGCACGGCGACGTCCTCCAAGGAGGCCAGCGACACCTCGGCGGCCGACGGGTAGCGGAAGTGCACGTTGTCGAACTCGATCCGGGCCGGGCCGCGGGGGATGGTCACGGCGTCGGGGCGCTCGGTGATCGCGGGTTTCAGGTCGAGGATCTCGAAGACCCGTTCAAAGCTGACCAGGGCGCTCATGACATCCACCCGCACGTTGGACAACGCGGTGAGCGGGCCGTAGAGCCGGGTCAGCAACAGGGCCAGGGTGACCACGGTTCCGGCGCTGACCTGGCCGGAGACGGCCATCACGCCCCCCAGGCCGTAGGTGAGCGCCTGGGCCAGAGCGGCCACCAGGGTCAACGCCACGAAGAAGGTGCGGCTGTACATCGCCGACAGCACCCCGATGTCCCTGACCTTGCGGGCGTCGGCGGCGAATCGGGCTGCCTCGGCCTCGGGACGCCCGAACAGCTTCACCAGTAGGGCCCCCGAGACCCCGAACCGCTCGGTCATCGTGGCGTTCATGGCCGCGCCGAGCTGGTAACTCTCCCGCGTGATGTCGGCCAATCGCCTCCCCACCCGACGCGCGGGGATGACGAAGATCGGCAGCAGCGCCAGGGACAGCAGGGTGATCTGCCAGGAGAGGGTGAACATCACCGTGGCGGTGAGGATCAGGGCGATGACATTGCTCACCACCCCGGACAGGGTGGAGGTGTACGCGCGTTGCGCCCCTATGACGTCGTCGTTGAGGCGGCTGACGAGGGCGCCGGTGCGGGTACGGGTGAAGAACTGCAGCGGCATCCGCTGCACGTGGTCATAGACCTGAGTCCGCAGGTTGAGGATGATGCCCTCACCAATCCGGGCCGACAGCCAGCGTTGCAGCAGGGAAAATCCGGCGTCGACGATCGCCAGCCCGGCGATGAGCAGGGCGATACGGATCACCAGTCCACGGTTGTCGGCGGCGGCGTCGGTGATGGCGTTGACCACGTCCCCGGCCAGGACGGGGGTGACCACCCCGATCACCGAGGACAGCACGACGGTGGTCAGGAAGACGGCCATGTCACGTCGGTACGGACGGGCAAAGCGCAGAATCCGACGGGCGGTCCCTTTGGCCAATCGACGTCCGGCCATGTTCTTTTCCTGCCGAAACGACCGTAGTATCTCCCAACCACCCATTGAGGCCATGGCGTACCTCCCGTCGTCTTTACGCGACGCCGTGTCCCCTCACGACGCCCCAGCGGTCCGACCGTCCGCCTTGTACTTCTCCAACGGCTCGCCGCGTTCCCGCTCAGCCTGCCCGAGGCCTGTGACACATCGGCATATCCGCAGGACCGCTCCAGAGGGACGGTCCGAGGGCAGACGCTCTGGTGCCAGGATGGGTCGATACCCGCGCACCCGGGGTGTTACCGGATGACGGAACAGGCATGACAGTTGTCCGCGCGTCGTACAACCCCAACCCGGGGTGGTTTTACTCCCACGTCCGCGCGTGATCACGCGCTCGCCGTCCGCGCCGTCATTCTGCAAAGCCGGCCCGTTCCCGCAGCAGGCGGGTCTGGGCGGCACGTTCGGCTGCTTCCTGCTCGGCCTGACTCCGTCGGGCGGCACCGGCCAGCAGGGCTTTGGTTTCGATGGCCGCGGACCGAGGCGCGGCCAGGAGGGCGGCGACAAGATCCGCGACGGCGTCGTCGAGTTCCGGACGCGGCACCACTACCGTGGCCAACCCCAAAGCCGCGGCTTCGGCCGCCCTAACAGTACGCCCGGTCAGACAGATCTCCAAAGCACGCGCGTAGCCCACGAGGTCGACCAGGCGCTTGGTACCCCCCAAATCGGGTACCAGGCCCAATGTGGTCTCGGGCATCGCCAGTTGGGCGTCGTCGGCCAGGATCCTCAGGTCACAAGCCAACGCCAGTTGGAAGCCCGCTCCGATGGCCGGTCCGGCTACGGCCGCGATCGATACCAGGTCCGGGCGACTCAGCCAGGAGAAGGCTCGCTGGTAGTCCGCGATGAGGGCCTCACACTCCTCCGGTGGCAGTTGGCCCATCTCAGCCAACGACGGCCCACCCGGAAGCGGTTCACCCCGCAGGGCGGCCCGATCCAGGCCAGCGGAGAACGCACGGCCCTCACCGCGGACCACGACCACGCGGATGTCGCCGGTCAGCGCCCGGCCGATCTCTGCCAGCCGGGTCCACATCTGCGGCGTCTGAGCGTTGAGTTTCTCAGGACGACACAGGGTCACGGTGGCGAGGGCGCCGTCGACCGTCAGACGGACCCCCGCGTTGAGGGTCATGGTTGGGGACCCGGTGATCGACCGGCGGTCTTGTTAAAGGCGACGCTGCCTTGCACGAAACCACCGTATCGCAGGGCACACGCCACCGCCCCTAGGCGTGCTTCCCTCCACCGGGCCATCATGCTCCGATCAGGACTTCTTGCGGCGACGGGCACCGCCCCGCTGCCGCAATTGCACACCGGACTCGGTCAGAACCCGATGTACGAAGCCGTACGAGCGACCGGTGGAAGCCGCCAATGCCCGGATACTCTCACCCTGGGTGTACCGCTTGACCAAGTCCTTCGCGAGCGTCGCACGCTCGGTGCCGACGATCCGGCGACCTTTCTCCGTGCTGGTGCTGGTGCCGGTGGGTGCCATCTCTTCTCGTTCCCTCACGTCTATCGGTGAGCGGTTTGTGCGGTCCCACTTCATTAGACCGCCAGGAACGATCATGCGCCAGAAATCCCTCGGAAGCCAACCGACACGCACAGTTCTGTCAGGTACCCGATAGCGTGTCGTGTCATGATCGATGGCGTCGGATCAAACCCGGACCGAATGTGCGAGCCGAGACCTGATGCTTTGAGTCATCCTCATGAGAATCGGTCTGGCGTGGACAGCAAGGCGGTCAAGGTGAACACACAGACCGGCACGCTCATACTTCCTTTCCACGGCCGGTATCGCACCGAAGTCGGTATGGCGTGTTCGTTCCTACCGTCGACTTGCCGCACCCTCGGGTCGCCTTCTCCCGCTCATTGAAACGATTCACCGACAGTTCGATCGCCCGCCTTCATACTACGCATCGCAACTATATAACTACTACCTGCCCTACCTAACTGTACACTATGGACGGATACCGCTCACTCATCGTGATCGAGGTAGCCGACATACCCGACGCTTCAGGCCCGGTTTGAGCCCGCGACACCGCCCCGCCCGGCCACCGTTTTGAGAGCATCAATGCCGGTACCCGGCGCTTCCACTGCTTGCCGCCCGCCATCCCCCACCCAGCAGGGAGCGTGGTGTACCGAAGCGCCTGGCCCGCAAGGCCCGGCCAATGAGACCGCGATGGACAGTCCACTGTGGGTACTCACGCCGGCGGTGCGGCGCCGTGACCGACAAACGGCCCAGACCACATCCTGACGCCAGGCAGTATGTTTTCCCGACCGCGCTCCACACAAGAAATAGAATCGGTTAAATGGAAAGCCCTGACGACGCAGTGGAGCACCGGTGACGGATAATCACATCCACCGTGATGATGCCCCCGAAAACCTGGACGACCCCCGGAGCGGTCCGGTATCGATAACCCCACCGGGCCGTCGCCTTCGAATCATGACTTTCAATATTCATCACGGTGAAGGGCCCGACGGCAGATTGGATCTGGAGCGCGTGGCGCGTACCATCGAGGACGGAAATCCGGATGTGGTCGGCCTCCAAGAAGTGGACCAGCACTTCTCAGCGCGCAGCCAGTTCGTTGACCAGCCGTTCTGGCTGGCCCAGCGACTAGGAATGCGAGGAATATTCGGCGCTAACCTCGACGCAGATCCTCTCGAGCCCGGGCGTCCCCGTCGGCGGTACGGTACCGCGCTGTTGTCCCGTTTCCCTATTCAGCAATGGCACAACATTCCGCTTCCTCGAATCGGAATGTCTGAACAACGCGGCCTTATGTGCGCCCGGATAGACGTAGATGGCATCCCAGTCAGAATATACAACACTCATCTTCAGTTCAATTCTTCCCTGGAGCGCGCTTCTCAAGCCGCGGCGATCCGGAAAATAATCGACGCGGTGCCGGAGCCCACCATTCTCGTCGGAGATCTGAATGCGAGCCCACAGGATCCGGAGATAGCCGATATCACTCAGACCCTGGTCGACGTCTGGCCCCGTGTGGGCGAAGGGGCAGGGTACACCTACGACAGTACCGCCCCCTTCCTGCGGATCGACTATGTCCTGACTTCCCCTGACGTGACCCCCTACGCGGCAACCGTCGTCGCCTCCGACGCCTCTGACCATCTGCCGGTGATCGTTGATCTCGCTGTCCCGGCTTCTCTGTGAGCCGCCGCAGCGGCGCTATTCACCGGCGTCGAGACCGGGCTTTTGGATGAGGTCCCGCCTTATTCGAAGGCGGGACCTCACACACTCCTGTTAATGAAATGTATCTCGGCGAAACGAATCGTCGTGAAACATTTCTCGAATGCCGGGTAGGCGACCGGGATTCCACCCCCGTGCGATACACAGAGTGAGTGTGGGCCACTGACCCTTAAATTCCCACAACGTTCCTCAGGCCAGCTCGACCAACTCAAGCAGATCGTCGCTCCACGCGTCCTCCGTGCCGTCAGGCAGCAGGATCGCGCGGTCCGGTTTGAGCGCGGTCACCGCTCCGGGATCGTGGGTCACCAGAACGATCGCGCCACTGAACCGGGCGATCGCGTCGAGGACCTGCTCCCGACTGGCGGGGTCGAGGTTGTTGGTGGGCTCGTCCAGCAACAGCACGTTCGCCCCAGAACACACCAACATGGCCAGGGCCAACCGGGTCTTCTCACCCCCGGAGAGCACCCCCGCGGGCTTGTCCACATCCTGCCCACTGAACAGGAAGGAGCCCAGGATCCGTCGCAGTTCAGGATCGGTCACCGGCGACGCCGCGGTGGAGGCGGCGGACCGCATGTTCTCCATGACCGTACGGTCGGTGTCGAGCGTCTCGTGTTCCTGGGCGTAGTAACCGATCCGCAGGCCGTGTCCGGCGATCACCTCACCGGTGTCAGGCTGCTCATGCCCAGCCAGGATCCGCAACAAGGTGGTTTTACCGGCGCCGTTGAGCCCAAGCACCGCCACCCGAGAACCGCGGTCGATCGCGATGTTGACGTCGATGAAGACCTCCAGGGAGCCGTAGGACTTGGACAGCCCCTGCGCCTGCAGGGGCGTCTTACCGCACGGCACTGGAGTAGGGAACCGCACCTTCGCCACCTTGTCGGCGACCCGCTCCTCCTCCAGGTTCGCCAGCATTCGTTCGGCGCGCCGGATCATGTTCTTGGCCGCGACCGCCTTGGTGGCCTTAGCCCGCATCTTGTCCGCCTGCGCCAGAAGGGCGTTGGCCTTGCGTTCGGCGTTGACGCGCTCCCTCCGCCGGCGACGCTCATCGGCCTCACGTTGCTCCAGATACGCCTTCCACCCCACCGAATAGAAGTCGATCTGTGCCCGATTGGCGTCGAGGTACCAGACCTTGTTGACCACGGCCTCCAGCAGCCCCACATCGTGGCTGATGACGACCAGACCGCCCCGATGCCCGGCGAGGAAGTTCCGCAACCACACAATGGAATCCGCGTCAAGGTGGTTGGTGGGCTCATCCAGCAGCAGGATGCCCTCCCCCTCAGCCGTGTCACTGAACAGGATGCGGGCCAGCTCCACACGCCGCCGCTGTCCACCCGACAGCGTCCCCAACCGTTGGGCGAGCACCCGATCGGGCAACCCCAGATTCGCGCAGATCCGCGCCGCCTCCGCCTCGGCCGCGTACCCACCCAAAGCAGCGAACTGATCCTCCAAGGCGCCGTACCGCCGTACCAGACGCTCCTGCTCCCGCCCATCGGCTGCCTCGGTCAACGCCGCGGACAGCTTGGCCATCTCATGCAGCAGCGTGTCCAGGCCACGAGCGGAGAGCACCCGATCCCGGGCGGTGATGTCCAGATCAACCCCTCGAGGATCCTGAGGGAGATATCCCACCGGGCCGCGCCGCTCCACATGTCCGGCGTACGGCAACGCCTCACCGGCGAGCACCTTCAGCATCGTGGTTTTGCCGGCGCCGTTACGACCGACCAACCCGATACGGTCACCGGGCTGGACTCGCAAGGTGGTGTCGGACAACAAGACGCGCGCTCCGGCACGCAGTTCCAGACCAGTGGCGGTGATCATCGTGGGTCAGACTCGCTTGCTCTACGACAAAGAAGCGCCAAGTCTACTGAAGGCCCTCCCCTCGTCCTGAACGAATTTTCAGGGCGGTACGCGCCGGAAGCATCAGGTGCGCCAGAAGGCCGCCCCGGCTGGCTACGCTGGCGCGCGTACGCAATGTGAAACCACCCACACCCGCACGCCACCCACAGAAACCGATCCCGGTCGCAACGAATTCCCGTGGGCGGGCCACCCTGTCGAGGAATGCAGCCGCCATATGCGGAATCCACTGGACAATGGCCCCGCTGGCAGGCCCGCCGCTCGGTATTCGGTCATGCCGGAAGTCGTGCTGGAACCGAGGCGTCCGGTTGGTTGTCCACCCGCGAACCCGCCGGCCTCCTCGATATGGCCCCGCACAGCTGTCCTCAAAGCGCGGTGCGCTTCTCATCACCGCACCATGCAGTGGCCGGGTAGAGACCGCCGTTATCCCACGCCAGAGGGGTACACGATCACCAGATCGCTCCGACGCCGCTCACCACTGTGATAAGACTCACCACCGAGATAAGGATGCGGGCGCAAGCCATAGCCGCCCGCCCCACTCCGGTCCTGTCGCTCCTGGAAGGGCGTCAGTGCCCCACCCCCTGGTAATGCCGCATCTGCCAGCTCCACACCCGATAGGCCAGCATGAATACGAGAACGCCGACGAGCGGACTGGCGTACCCCAACCAACCGGGAACCACCAGGCCATCGGTCCGTTCCAGCAGGACGCTGGCGGGCAGGTAGGCGATGAACGCAATCGGCATCGTGAATGTCAGGAACCACTGGAATCTCGGGCTGAAGATCCCGTGTGGATACGAGCCCAGGATGCTCATGGAATCGTCGATGAACAGCTGAACCGACCGCAGATTCTGTAACCGGAATGCCAGAGATCCCACTCCGACATGGAACGACGCCTCGATCAGCGCACCGCCGATGACCGCCAGCACACAGTAGACGGCCTTCCACAGTGTCCAGTCGATGTCGGTGATGCCCAGGGCGATGCCGAACATGGTCAGACCGGTGAGGAGATCCCCGAAAGGATCCAACTGCCGTTCGTAGGTGGCCAGCTGTATCAAGGGGTTGACCGGCCGCAGCAGCATCCGCTCGAACTCCCCCTCGCGGACTGCCCGATCGATCAGCTGGAAACCGTCGCAACAGACCAGCCAGAGGGCATGAGCGACCAACCTCAGTCCGTACAGGAACAGTACTTCCCGTAGGCCCCAGCCGGCCAGTGTGGGGAAGCTGTGCAGCAGAACCCAGACGAAAACGAACCCGACCCCCTGGTAGGCGACCCCGGCCGCGACCATGAACAGGATGTTCAACCGGTACTGCAGGGCCGAACGCCAGGCGGCGAGTCGCAGTATCCAGTACAGACGGATGGTGCGGCGCAGGGTGACAAGCCAACCCCGACGGCCGGCCCGGGCAGGGCTGTCCACCGCCTCGCGCTGAGGCAGAGTCCGCGGCCTAGCCACCCTGGACCACCACCTTGCGGTACGCCCGCCCCCACACCAGGGCGAGCAGTCCGCCTAACAGCACGATCCACACCACGGCCCACCCCATCGTGCGGAGCACCGCCACGCCATCGATCTGCCCGACGTAGACGGCGGCCGGCACGTACCCGGTGAAGCGGAACGGCAGCAGCTCCACGATCACGCCGAACACCCCGGGGAAAAACACCACCGGCACACTGGTCCCGGACAGAAAACCGGCCACCACCTGGTACAGCAAAGTGAAACCGCCGATCTCCATGGCCCAGAACGTGGCCAGGCCAACCAGAATGGCCAGAAGCGTATTAATCAGCCACCCCAGCGTCAGCGCCACCGGGTAGGTGACCGCGGCACCCAGATCGGCCGGAGGCGCCAGCCCGCCCACCAACGCCGCGAATGGCGCCGCCAGCAGCACGAATCCACACACCCCCACCGACTGGCCGGCCTGTTGGGCGATCAGTTGACTGATCAGCGGCATCGGACGTGCGATGTCGAACAGCACCGTGCCGACGCGTACCCGCTCGGTGATGATGCGGGTGACGCTGTTGCTCATGATCACGTTCTGGAGGTTGACCAGCGTCAGATACACGATCAGGGTCTCCAGATCGAAGCCCTCGACCAGGCCGCGCTCTCCATAGACAGCCGTCCACACCCTGGTCAACAACAGAATCCACACCACGCTGAGCGCGGCGCTGGATAAGACAGCGACGCGGTACTGCAGGACCGTCAGGAACATCAACCGCGCGTATCCATACCAGCCCCGCCAGATCCGGCGTACCCGCGTCCTCACAGCGCTCTCCGCTCGCCGTACAGCCGCTTGATCACCGCCTCCAGGTCCGGCTGTTCCACGGTCAGGTCATGCACCCGCCACTCCACGCTGATCCCCGTCAGCAGGGTGTGGATCGGCAGATCACGGGGGATCGAAAACCGCCACGCGCCGTCGAGGTCCCGCTCGGCGATGAACTGACCCACCCGCCACTGGGGTCCCTGGCTCGGTTCGGGCTGATCCGGGTCCAACCGCACCACCACGTCGCGGTACGGGGCGTACCGGGCAATCAGCCCGTGGGTTGATCCGTCGTAGAGCACTCGTCCGTGGTCGATCAGGATGATCCGGCGGCACAGTCGCTCAACATCGGCCAGGTCGTGCGTGGTCAGCAGGATGGTGGTGCCGCTGGTCCGGTTGGTCTCCTCGACAAAGGACCGTACGGTCTCCTTGGCCAGCACATCCAAGCCAACGGTCGGTTCATCCAGGTACAGCAGGGGCGGCTCATGCAGCAGGGCCGCGGCCAGATCCCCCCGCATCCGCTGTCCCAGGCTCAGGTGTCGGACAGGGGTGTTGATGAACTCGTCCAGCCCCAGCAGCTCCCGCAGCCGCCCGAGCGTACGCGCGTACCGTGCCGACGGAATGTCGTACAGCGCTTTGATGAGCTGAAATGACTCCTCCAGCGGCAGATCCCACCACAGTTGGCTGCGCTGCCCGAAAACCACCCCGATGTGACGCGCGTTCCGCTCCCGGTCCCGCCACGGCACCATGGGGCCCTCCGGCCCGACAATCGTCACTGTGCCGCTGGTCGGGCGAAGCACGCCGGTGAGCAGTTTGATCGTGGTCGATTTTCCAGCCCCATTGGGGCCGAGATAACCGACGATCTCACCTGCGGCGACGCTGAAACTGACGCCAGCCACGGCGAGGGTGCGGTCATACTCCCGCGAGAAGAATGTTCGGATAGCCCCAAACGGGCCGGTCACCCGCTTCGGGCGGACATACTCCTTGGTTAGCTCGCGTACCTCGATTAAGGACACATTCCATCCAAGCCCGACTCATCCAGGATGCGTCAACGGGATTGACGCCATTACCGCGCACCCGAGGCGGGAGAGCGCACTACAGGAAATAGCTCTTCTCCGCCAGATACGACACGCGTGAAATGGATCACAAACGCGCCAAGATTGCCCGGTTTAGCGAATTTAGCGGCGATACCCGGCAGGTACGGTCACCCGCTGTAATGTTCCCGAGCGAAGGGCTGCTGATCGTGACCCGCCGACATCGACGGGGTCGGCACCATCTTTCGCCCCCCGCAACATCCCGTTTGGCGGAGTTTATCCGCTCTTTAGCGCCCCTTCAGGCGCTTCAGGACACAAAGCAGACACCCCATCCCCGGGCTCTCGCCCTGCTGTCCCTGGCTCTAGCGGTGACGACAACCGGAGCCTTAGGCATCGGCTTTTACACTCCGTCATCACAAGCCGATGCCTCCGTGTACTCCACGGCGCAGTCATTTGACGCGGAGGGCTCGAATCTGACCAACCCGGCCTCGCCCATCCCGGACAGTGAAGCTATTCAACGCGCCACCGCTGCTGAACGGGCGCAGCGCGGGACCACCCGTCCGGACACCCGCTCCCCCTCCCCCGAACCCGAGCCCTCCACGTCATCTGCGTCCCCGACGCCACCCCCTGCTCCTGCCCCCT
>PKFB01000077.1 GCA_002919305.1 Actinomycetales bacterium | reverse complement strand
TCGGCGCCACCATCGCCATCGCGGCGTTGTCGATGGCCGTGTGGGCCCACCACATGTTCGTCACCGGACAGGTCCTGCTGCCGTTCTTCTCGTTCCTGAGCTTCTTGATCGCGGTGCCGACCGGAATCAAGTTCTTCAACTGGATCGGCACCATGTGGCGGGGCCAGCTGACGTTCGAGTCGCCGATGCTGTTCGCGATCGGCTTCCTGGTCACCTTCCTGCTGGGTGGTCTGTCTGGTGTACTGCTGGCCTCCCCGCCGCTGGACTTCCACGTCTCTGACACCTACTTCGTGGTCGCCCACTTCCACTACGTGCTGTTCGGCACCATCGTGTACGCGGTGTTCGCCGGCATTTACTTCTGGTTCCCCAAGATGACCGGACGGATGCTGGATGAGCGCCTGGCCAAAGTGCACTTCTGGCTGACCACGATCGGGTTCCAGGCCACGTTCCTGGTGCAGCACTGGCTGGGGAACGAAGGGTTCCCGCGCCGGTACGGTGACTACCAGGTTGCTGACGGGTTCACCACCCTGAACACCATCTCCACGATCGGTTCGTTCATCCTGGGCATCTCGGTGCTGCCGTTCGTGTGGAACGTGTGGAAGTCCTACAAGGCCGGCCAGGTCACCACCGCCGAGGACCCCTGGGGATACGGCAACTCCCTGGAGTGGACGACCAGCTCGCCGCCGCCGCTGCGTAACTTCAACCGGATGGTGCGGATCCGCAGCGAGCGGCCCGCCTTCGACGCGAAGTTCCCGGAGCTGGCCGCCGGTCGCTCCCTGGCTGGGCCTCCTGAGGGTGGCGCCAAACCGCTCACCCACGAGGCGGACGAAGGCGCCTCCTACCAGGAGAGCCAGCCCGCGGGGAAGGACTAGGCTCCACCGGGCCGGGCCCTGAGTGACAGACCGGCCCAGAGACGTCCGACGCCGGGACGGGATACCCCGTCCCGGCGTCAACGCATTTGTCAGTGCGTTCGCGGCGAGAACAGGACGCCTCTCAGCCCGGCGCGCCGCATGCGTGATTCAACGCTGTGATTTAGCGCTGTGAGCAGCGCTATTCAGCGGCGTGCCTCAGCGGCGTTGCGTGTCCTCAGGCGGCGCGGACGATGGGCTCCCCGACCAGCTCTACCCCGGCGTCCCGAAGCTCCAGCAGCGCGGCGTCCACGGTTGTTTGAGACACGCCCGCGGTCAGATCCAGCAGCACCCTGGTGCGGAACCCTTCCCGCGCCGCGTCCAGCGCGGTCGCCCGGACACAGTGATCGGTCGCGATCCCCACCACATCGACCTCGGTCACCCCAGCGTCCCGCAGCCAGTCGGCGAGGAACTTAGCGTCGCTGGTGCTTCTGCCTTCGAAGCCGGAGTACGCGGCGGTGTACTCGCCCTTGTCGAAGATGGCCTCCACGCGGTCGGTGGCCAGGTTAGGGTGCAGCTCCACCCCGGGCGTACCCACCACGCAGTGCGCCGGCCAGGAGGTGACGTAATCGGGGGTTGGGCTGAAGTGGTCCCCGGGAGCGATGTGATGGTCCCGGGTGGCGACCACGTGATCCCACTGGGCACCGTCGTCCGACGCGAGGCGTTTGCTGATCGCGGCCGCTACCTCGGCGCCTCCCGGCACAGCCAGGGAACCGCCTTCACAGAAGTCGTTCTGGACATCCACGATGATCAAAGCGCGACTCATGACGACCCCTTGAGGTGGATGACAGGGATGGCGGGCTCGCCGTGGGAGAGCTTGAGGCCTTCCCACGGGATCGAGATCAAACAACGGCGTAGATGCTCGCGGCTTTCCTCTAACGTAGGCAGCTCTACCGGCTCTCCGCCGACGATGAACGGCCGCTGGAGCCGTCGGTCGCCGGGAAGCGGCTCGGGCTCCCCCTGAGACACCACGATTTCCTCGGTGGCGGTTCCAGTGGGCTTATGGCGACGTACCGCGGTCTTCCGACCACCCACCGTGGCCTTGTTTTCGCTGCGTTTGACCACCGGGCGCCCATCCACCTCGACCAGCTTGTACACCAGGCCCGCCGTGGGAGCGCCCGAGCCGGTCACTACCGCGGTTCCTGCGCCATAGGCGTCCACCGGTTCGGCGGCCAGGGCGGCGATGGCGTGCTCGTCCAGGTCACCGGAGACCACGATCTTGGTGTCATGAGCGCCGAGAGAATCCAGCAGTTGACGGGACTGCCCGGCCAGCACCGACAAATCACCGGAGTCGATGCGGATTGCCCTCAGGGACGGGCCGGCGACCTCGATCGCGCGTCGGATGCCCTCACTGATGTCGTAGGTGTCGACCAGCAGCGTGGTGTCGGTGCCCAGGGTTGCCACCTGGGAGGCGAAGGCGTCGCTCTCTGAGTCGTGCAGCAGCGTGAAGGCGTGCGCGGCGGTCCCCGCGGTCGGGATGCCGTACCGGCGGCCAGCCTCCAGGTTGGAGGTGGAGGCGAACCCCGCCAGGTAAGCGGCCCGCGCCGCCGCTACCGCGGACTCTTCCTGGGTACGCCGAGACCCCATCTCGATGATGGGACGGCCCCGCGCCGCGGTGACCATCCGAGCCGCCGCCGCGGCGATGGCGCTGTCGTGGTTGAGCACGGACAGCACGAGCGTCTCCAGGACGACGGCCTCGGCGAAGGTGCTCGATACGGTCAGGATCGGGGAGCCGGGAAAGTACAGTTCGCCCTCGGCGTACCCCTCAATATCGCCGGTGAACCGGTAGTTAGCGAGCCAGTTCGCGGTGTTGTCATCGATGATTCCGCGACTGAGTAGGAACTCCAGCTCTTCCGTCTCGAAACGGAACCGGCTGATCAGGTCAACCAGCCGGCCGGTGCCACACACCACGCCATAGCGGCGCCCGGGAGGTAACCGGCGCGCGAAGACCTCGAACACACAGTGACGTTCAGCCGTACCGTCGGCCAGAGCGGCCGAAAGCATGGTCAACTCGTACTGGTCGGTGTACAGCGCGGCGCTGGATCTTGTCACGGTGCCAAGACTAAACCCCATGGACAGATAGATCGTCGCCTTGCCGTTACCAGTGTTCCACCGGCGGTTATACCGGGATTAATCAGGGAACGTCGCTATCGGTGATGATTTGCGGGCGCGCTCCTGTGCTGAATTCTGATACCGGATATTCCGCAGAAACCGTGAAGATCTTGTTTCACGGGGCGGCGAAGAAGGTGTGGAACTCACTATAGTGGCCGGCGATTCTGTTACAGCGCGTCGTACCTGAGCCTTATGCGGAGCCCGACCGTATGTTCCTCGAGTGGTGATCGGCGCGGGGCTCCTAGTAATGCTCGGCGGAAGACCGAAAGATCCACCGATCGTCGGAGGATACATGAGGTCCCGGAAGATCCGCGTTCTCGTCACGCTCATCGCGACGGCCATGCTCAGTGGGCTCCTCGCACTGGTTTTACCTGACGCAGGTGCTGACGACGTCGAAACCGTATTCCGCGCGGTCGCCGATACCACGATCACTCAGGTACCGCAGGATGGTGACAACCGGCCCAAGACCACATTGGCCAGTTGTCCACGGTTATGTGAACGTAATCCCAATGGGCAACGGGACGCCGTCGTGGAATTTCGCGTTACCGGACTGCCGAGGGATCGGACCAATATGCGGGTGCAGTTGCGGCTGCACGCCTGGCACCACGTCAACGCCAGGGTCAGTGTGCACGTCGCCGATGGTGGCGCCCGCAGCCCAGGGGCCTGGCGCCAGCGTCCCAGCATGAGCCTGGCCTTGGACACCAATCTCGACGTGAAACAGGGATACAACTACTGGGACGTCACCAGCGCGGTGACCGGTAACGGCACCTACACCTTCGTGGTGACCCAAAGCACGCACCACAACCGGGTGTATTGGGCGTCGCGGGAGAACTCCCGAAGCTCCCTGCGGCCGATGCTGCTCGTCTCCTACGAGCGGGGACGAGGCGCCCCGTCCCCGCCCAACGTCGCCGAACCCACCACGGTCGCGCCCGTCCCGCCCACCGTCGCGCCACCGACCACGGCGCCCTCGATTGCGACGCCGCCGTCCCCGACTTCTCCGGCAAGTCCCACCACCGCCCCACCCCCTCCCCGCAGTTGTGAGGTTTCCGAGCTACTGGTGCCCTCCTGCGGCGCGTGGTGGGGGATCTACACCCCAACCCTCAGAGAAGACAACTGGAACTCCACGGTCTCACTGACCCGACTGGAGGAGCAGGTGGGGCGCCGGTTCGACATCGTCCACCGCTATAAGGACTTCTCCAACAGCGGCAGTAACGGCGCCTTCCCCGACCAGTACGAGCTGGAGCAGATGCGGCAAGGGCGCATCATGTTCTTTGCCTGGGAATCCCGGATCTTCGCCACCGGAACCACCCTTACCTGGCGACAGGTCTACAGCGGCGAGTACGACGAGGTCATCGACGCGGTAGCACGCCGAATCGCCGACGCCGGGGTTCCTATCTTCATGGGATTTGATCACGAACCCGAGGACGACCCTTCCAAAGGCAGTGACGCTGATTTCGTCCGCGCCTGGCGCCATGTCGTGGACCGGTTCGAGCGGGCCGGGGCGCACAACGCGATATGGGTGTGGACCGTGATGGGATGGTCAGGGTACTACCCCCGCTATCACGATCTTTATCCCGGCGACGAGTACGTCGACTGGATCGGGTACGACCCGTACAACTTCCACCACTGCAACGGCAGCCGGTGGGAGACGCCGTGGGAGAGCATCGCCCCGTTCTACCAGTGGCTGGACAACAACCGGATCGGCGTGGGTAAGCCACGTATGCTCGCCGAGTACGGCACGAATTCCGACCCGGCCGACCCTCAGGCCAAGCGGAACTGGTTCGAAACTCTTCCGGAAACCATTCGCGCGCTTCCTCAGATCCGGGCGGTGATCTATTTCAACTCAGCTGGATCAACCCGAACCGATGACGATTGCAACATGCTGCTGAACGACACTCAGGAGTCACTCGCTGGGTTTCGGGCCGCCGGTGCCGACCCCTACTTCAACCAGCCAATCCCCGAGGCGGTCAGGCGCGTGAGATAAGCCTTAAATTCAGAATCATTTTCTGGGCTGCTCTGTTGACCAAGGAACCGGCTTTGAACCAGGCCTTGAGAGGCCTGGTTCAAAGCCCACTTTCGGTTGCGCTGAGAATGCGGTGAGTGATCGGTAGGACACGTACGGAAAGATCGCACCCGGCGCGGCGCCCCGACCGACAAAACTCTATTGATCAGGAGGGTTTAAAGGCCGCGCGGTGGGCAGTAACTTCATGATCAACAGCATGGCGTACGCCGCGCGAAACGCGCCTTCAGCGGGCCGGATGCTGCGGCAACACGCCGTCCGTCCAAGGTGCCGCAACTGAGCAGCCTGTGCGTTTGCGGCTTTAAGCGCCAAACGCAGGGAGAAGGCATCGGATAGGAACGGTGGCCTTCCCCGGTGAGCAGGCCGTAAAGCGGAAGTGCTGGTTGTGGCGTGGCCGGCTGTGAGGAGAGGGGATTTTAGTACCGGAACGGTGGTGATCGACGATCGTGACCAATCTTGACCTAGCTGTCGGAGATCGCGTGGTGGGGTGGGGCTCCGGTTCCCGCATCGAGCGCTCCGTTACTAGCATGGGAGGCATGGCTTCCCCGCAAGTTGCGTCCGTCGGCGCCCCTCACGTCGATGAAGCACAGAGAGTGGATGAGGAGCGACAAGCCGACCGACCTTGGGTGACGATCGTTCACAACGACCCCGTCAACCTAATGAGTTATGTGACATGGGTGCTCCAGAAGTTGTTCGGCTACAGCAGGGAGAAAGCGGAGAAGCTGATGCTGGACGTGCACTATAGGGGCAAAGCAGTGGTTTCCTCTGGAGCCCGAGAACGTATGGAGCACGACGCTTCTCAACTCCACGCCTACGGGTTGTGGGCCACGGTTGAGCAGCCGTGACCGGTCCAGCAGTGAGTCGCGCCAGCCTGTTCCGGCGTTACGGGGATAAGTACGCGGCGCGCTTCGGCGCGGCGGAGGCGATGGTGGTGCGCCGTGTCATCAGCGAGATCGTCGGGCTTATCGATCGGGAGCCGGCGCGGACCGATCCCGACCGGGCGATCTTGGACCGGCTGTTCCCCAACGCTTACCCCGACGACCCACACGATGGCGCCGAGTTCCGACGGCTTACCTACGGCGATCTCGCGCGCACGAAGCGGGAACAGGCCAATGTGGTACTGCGAACCCTGCCCGCCGACGGCGGGGTGGTGGCGCTCGACGCGGAGAACGCGGAGGCATGGCTGCGGGCGCTCACCGATGTGCGATTGGCGTTAGGTCTGCGGCTGAACATCACCGAGGACATGGATCTGCAAAGCGCGATCGATGAGGCGGTGGCCGCTGACCCCACATCGGCACGGGTCGCTCAGCTGTGTGTTTACGCGTACCTCACCTATCTCCAGGAATCACTGGTTGACTCTCTGATGCGCCAGTAACCACACCGGGACTGCGGGTCCGTCGCGTGATCTGACCCGTCACCGACGCGGTGACGCGGACCACGCGACGGACCCCACGTCTTACTAGGGCCGGTAGCCTAGTAGCCGTGCTCACCATCGATCGGACGCTCTATGACGCGATCGTCGCCCATGCCCGCCGGGATCATCCTGACGAAGCCTGCGGGGTCATCGCGGGACCGATCGGAAGTGACCGCCCCGTCCGGTTCATCCCCATGCAGAACGCGGAGCGCTCACCCACGTTCTATCGATTCGACTCGCTTGAACAGCTGCGAGTGTGGCGTGAGATGGAGGAGCGGGGCGAGGAGCCGGTGGTGATTTACCACTCGCATACCGCTACCGAGGCGTACCCCTCCCGAACCGATATCGCGTTGGCCTCTGAGCCGGGCGCGCACTATGTGTTGGTTTCCACCCGGTCGCCTGACACGGTGGAGTTCCGGTCGTTCCGGATCGTCGACGGTCAGGTCACCGAGGAGCCGGTTCACATCGAGGACAACGCCGAGCAGGTTCGCTCCGAGTCGGAACGGTCCCACGCCTGACAGATCGCTAAATCCACCCGATCCACCGAGGAGAAGGTTCCCGATGGCCATCGAAGTAAGAATCCCGACAATTCTGCGCACCTACACTGGCGGCGCGAAGACGGTCGAGGGCTCCGGTACGACACTCGCGGAGCTGCTTAACGATCTTGACTCTCGGTACTCCGGCCTGCGGAGCCGTCTGGTCACCGAAGACGGTGGACTGCACCGTTTCGTCAACATCTACATCAACGATGAGGACGTACGGTTCATCGGCTCGCTGGAAGCGAAGGTCTCCGACGGAGACACCGTGACGATCCTGCCGGCCGTCGCCGGTGGCTGATCCACGTTGAGGTAAGGACGCGGAGGCGAGAGGCGATGGCCCGGTACGACTCGCTGCTGGACGCTTGCGGCGATACACCGTTGGTGGGGTTGCCTCGGCTATCCCCGAGCCCTCAGGTGCGGTTGTGGGCCAAACTGGAGGACCGGAATCCGACCGGCAGTGTTAAGGACCGGGCGGCCCTCTACATGATCCGCGCCGCTGAGGCCGAGGGTCGGCTCCGTCCCGGTGACACCATCCTGGAGCCGACCAGCGGAAACACCGGTATCGCGTTGGCCATGGTCGCCAAACTGCGGGGCTACCGGCTGGTCTGCGTGATGCCAGAGAACACCTCCGAGGAGCGGCGGCAGATCCTGCGGATGTACGGCGCAGAGATCATCTTTTCGCCGGCCGCTGGAGGCTCGAATCAGGCCGTGGTGGTGGCCAAGCAGCTGGCCGCCGAGCATCCCGACTGGGTGATGCTCTACCAGTACGGCAACGAAGCCAACGCGCGGGCGCACTATGAGACCACCGGCCCGGAGCTGCTGCGTGACCTACCGTCGCTGACTCACTTCGTGGCTGGGCTGGGGACCACCGGGACCTTGATGGGAACCGGCCGGTACCTCCGGGAGAAGAACCCCGAAATCGAGATCATCGCCGCGGAGCCCCGGTACGGCGAACTCGTGTACGGTCTGCGCAACATCGACGAGGGGTACGTTCCGGAGCTGTACGACGCGACGGTGCTGACCCGGCGCTTCTCGGTGGGAACCCGAGACGCGTTGCTGCGGACCCGGCAACTGATCGAGGTCGAAGGGATATTTGCCGGCCTGTCGACCGGCGCCGTCCTCCACGCGGCGCTGGCGGTCGGGCACGAGGCGCTGCGCGCCGGGCGTACCGCCGACATCGTGTTCATGGTCGCTGACGCCGGTTGGAAGTACCTGTCCACCGGGGCCTACAGCGGAACGCTCAGCGAGGCCGAGGAACGCCTCGAAGGGCAGTTGTGGGCGTGATCTAGAGCTGGGCGGCCCTCACCGGTACGGCCTTCCGTCACCGGTGGAGGGCCGAGCCGCTCAGGCGGCGTTGACGGTCAGAATGAGGCCGACGATGAACACCACCGTGCTCGCGCCCAGCAGGATCCAGGGCAGTCGTGGTCGGCTGGTGGCGGGGAAGGCGCTCATCGCCAGACTCAACCCCACCAAACCCATCAGGATGATGACCGGTTCGAACCAGCCAGGGGCCGAACCCGACATCAGAATGAACAACGCCCACGAACCGAGTCCGAGACCGCCGAGCGCCAGCAGGAAAGCCCAGACCGCCATGATGAGCAGGTGCCGCATGCGGTACTGACGGGAACCCGCGCTACCCAGCAGAGACGACAACGGAGGAGGCTCGTGCGGTGCCGCCCCAGAAGGGCGGTTGGACCGCGCTGCCGCGGACGGTGGCGGTACGGACGCGGAGGCGGAAGCGGTGGGCGGCACAGAAGCCGAGGCCGAGACAGCGGCCTTCGACGACGAACCGCCGGTGCTGTGAGAGGCCTTGGAGGCCTCCGACGGGCCGGACTGCGTGGACGACGGTTGGGAACTCACGTGCACCGATTGTTCCCTACCACGGAAGGGCGTACACATCGGACTCCGCAGTTGGCAGGGATACGGTCGCCATAAGAAGACCGACCATTTGGGATGAAACTTCGCGTTGTTATCGCCGCGGAGAATACCGCGCGCAAGCGGTGAGCATCTGGAGAGGCCGCAATCTATACCAGTTCGGGTGTCACCTTGGTGACAACTGTCGGCATGAGGACTGGGTGGGGTGTTGCTACGGCGTAGTCTTGCGCAGCGTGACGGACGCGCCGATCGGCATCTTCGACTCAGGTGTTGGCGGTCTGACGGTGGCCCGCGCCATCCTCGACCAGCTGCCGCACGAACGCCTGCTCTACATCGGTGACACGGCTCATGTGCCCTACGGTCCCCGCCCCATCGCTGAGGTGCGGCGCTTCGCGCTGGAGGTGACCGATCACCTGGTGGAGCAGGGAGTGAAGTTGCTGGTCATCGCCTGCAACGCGGCCTCCGCGGCCAGCCTGCACGACATTCGAGAGCGATACCCGATTCCGGTGGTTGAGGTGATCCGCCCCGCGGTGCGGCGGGCGGTGGCCGCCACCCGCAATGGACGGATCGGGGTGATCGGTACCCAGGCCACCGTCACCAGCGGCGCCTACGAAGACGCCTTCCAGGCGGCCCCCCACGTGCGGGTGACCACCGTGGCCTGCCCGCAGTTTGTGGACTTCGTCGAGCGAGGCGTGACCACCGGGCGCCAGTTACTAGGCCTGGCCCAGGGATATCTGGAGCCCTTGCAGCGCGCTGAAGTGGATACCCTGGTCCTGGGTTGCACCCACTATCCCTTGCTGGCCGGCCTGATCGGGCTGGTTATGGGGGATGGGGTGACTTTGGTCTCCAGCGCCGACGAGACCGCCAAGGACGTGTACCGGATCCTGACCTCCCGTGGGCTGCTACGGCCCGAGGACGCTCCACCCCCGACCCATCAGTTCCTGGCCACCGGCCCGGTAGAGCCGTTCGAAAGGCTGGGACGGCGTTTCCTGGGTATCGCAGGGAACGGAAGGATCAGCGAAACCACCGCCGTCACGGCGCACGCGTTCGGCGCCGTTCAGCTCACCGGAGCCGCGTCATGAAACTCACGATTATTGGCTGCGCGGGCAGCTTCCCCGGCCCGGAGGCCGCGTGTTCGGCGTACCTCGTCGAAGCAGAGGGGTTCCGGCTGCTCGTGGATTTCGGTACCGGCTCACTTGGAGCCTTGCAACGGTACGGCGTGGACATGCACTCCCTGAACGGGATCGTGCTGTCCCATCTGCACGCGGACCACATATTCGACGCTTGTTCCTATGTGGTGGCTCGCCGGTACGCCCCGCAAGCACCCTTCCCCGCTCTGCCGCTGTACGGCCCGGCCGGCACCGCAGAGCGGCTGGCGGCCGCGTACGACCCCTCAGAGGGGTCCCTAGACGACGTGTACCAGTTCCATACCCTCACCCCCGGCACCTTCCGGATCGGCCCGTTGCAGGTCACCACCGAACGGATGAACCATCCAGTGGAGACCTACGGGTTCCGGATCGAGCACAACGGCCGGGTCCTGGCGTACTCGGCGGACACCGCCGCCTGTGACGCGCTCGTCCGGCTCGCCCACCGCGCTGACCTGTTTCTGTGCGAAGCGAGCTACCTGGATAGCACGGACAACCCCTCTGGTCTGCATCTGACCGGGAAGGAAGCCGGGGAGCACGCCACCAAGGCGGGGGTACGCCGATTGACACTCACCCATCTGGTCCAGGCCTGGGGGAGCGAGACTCAGACGCTCGCCGAAGCCCGCAGCACGTTCGCCGGGCCGATCGAGATCGCCCGACCGGGGGCGGTCTTCGAGGTGTGACCGTCAGGCCGCGTACCCACGTAGCGTGTGGATCGGGCACGACTACCCTGACAGCGTGACGCGAACCCCTACTCGCCCCGATGGGCGTGCCCCCGACGCGCTCCGTCCGGTGACCTTGACCCGTGGTTGGGTGACCCATCCCGAAGGCTCCACATTGGTGGAGTTCGGTGCGACCCGTGTCCTGTGCACAGCCAGTGTGACCGAGGGCGTACCACGCTGGCGGAAAGGCTCAGGTAAGGGCTGGGTCACCGCCGAGTACGCCATGCTGCCGCGGGCGACGAACACGCGAGGTGAACGGGAGAGCGTTCGGGGGCGGATCTCCGGACGAACCCACGAAATCTCCCGCCTGATAGGACGTAGCCTGCGGGCCTGCGTTGATCTGGACGCGCTCGGGGAGTACTCGATCATCATTGACTGCGATGTGCTCCAGGCCGATGGCGGAACTCGGACCGCCGCCATCACCGGCGCCTATGTCGCGTTGGCCGACGCGATCTCATGGATGGCGGACAACGGTCTGATCGCCGCCGACCGGGTCGACCGGGTGCTGCGGCGTTCAGTCGCCGCCGTCAGCGTGGGGATAGTGGATGGACAGCCCCGGCTGGACCTGTGCTACGTCGAGGACGTAGCCGCCGAGGTGGATATGAACGTGGTATGCACCGGTGAAGGGGAGTTCGTCGAGGTGCAAGGCACAGGCGAGGAGAACGTCTTCGACCGAGACACCTTGAACACCCTGCTGGACCTGGCGGTGGCCGGATGCGGCGACCTGACCCGACGGCAGGCGATGGCCCTCGCGACGTCGTTGCCGGGTGTGACGCGATGACCCGACGTCTGCTGTTGGCCACCCGCAACACCAAAAAGCTCAATGAGCTGCGCCGGATCCTGGACGCGGCGCTGGGGAAGTCAGCGGTGGAGCTGGTCGGGCTCGACGACGTGCCGTCCTACCCCGCCACTCGAGAGACCGGTCTGACGTTCGCTGAGAACGCCTTGGCTAAGGCGCGCGATGGGGCCCGGTACACCGGACTGCCCACGGTGGCCGACGACTCCGGGTTGGCGGTGGACGCGCTGTCGGGCATGCCGGGGGTGTTCAGCGCCCGGTGGGCCGGCCGGCATGACGATGACGAGGCGAACCTGCGGTTGCTGCTGGCGCAGCTGGCGGATGTGCCTGACGAGCACCTGGGGGCCGCGTTCGTGTGCGCCGCCGCGGTGGTGTTCCCCGCGGATCCGGCCACAGGCGAAGCGGGCTGGGAGCACGTTCTGGAGGAACGGATGAGGGGCCGCCTGACCCGCCAGCCGCGTGGGGAAGGTGGCTTCGGATACGACCCGATCTTCGTGGCCGAGGGACACACCCGGACCAACGCGGAACTGACCCCGGAGGAGAAGGACGCGATCTCCCACCGCGGTAAGGCGTTTCGCGCCTTGGCCAGCGTGCTCGCTGAACGGCTCCAGTGACGCGAGGTGGCGGCTTCACCGACCCAGGCCACACTGGGGTGAGGTATGCCGCGGTGGGACCTTGGGAGAGGCGGCTGATCCCAACCGGATCGGGCGGCTGCCCAAGCGATGACGGTGACAGTGTGCCACACGGTGTGGTCGCGAGATAGCCACTGATCGCTCGGAACCGTAGTCCCCCGGATGAGACGGACGACCCCGGCTGGAATGAGGTGTTGACAGACATGCCGAGCGTTCCCCTGTCCGTACTGGACCTGGCGCCGGTGGCCGACGGCGCCACCGTGGGAGAGGCGCTGCACCACACCACCACGCTCGCCCGCCGCGTGGAGGAACTGGGCTACCGGCGGTTCTGGGTGGCCGAGCATCACAACATGCCGGCGATCGCCAGCTCCGCCCCCGCCGTGTTGATCGCCCACATCGCGGCCGTCACCTCGACGCTGCGCGTGGGATCAGGGGGCGTGATGCTGCCCAATCACCCACCGCTGGTGGTGGCTGAGCAGTTCGGCACCTTGGAGGCCCTGCACCCCGGCCGGATCGATCTGGGTATCGGCCGCGCCCCCGGCACCGATCAGGTGACCGCGTTGGCGTTACGCCGCACCGTGGAAGGACTGTCGGCGGAGAACTTCCCCCGGGAACTGACAGACCTGATCAACTTCTTCACGGGGGAGGATCCCCATCAGGGGATCACCGCGGTCCCCGGACGCGGACAGATGCCGGCCATCTGGCTGCTGGGATCCAGCGGGTTCAGCGCCCAACTGGCCGGGCTGCTGGGGTTACCGTTCGCCTTCGCGCATCACTTCAGCGCCGAGAACACCCTGCCGGCGCTGGCGTTGTACCGCAGCCACTTCCGGCCATCCCGTTGGCTGGACAAGCCGTACGTCATGGTGGCGGTGACCACCATCTGCGCCGACACCGATGAACGAGCCGAGTGGCTGGCCGGGCCCAGTGGACTGTCCTTCCTGCGGTTACGGCAGGGGCGTCCGGCCCCACTGTCCACTCCGGAGGAAGCAGCGGCCTACCCCTACACCGAGGTCGAGCGACGGCTCATCGCGGAGCGGCGTGCGGGGCAGGCGATCGGGTCACCCCAGACGGTTCAGCGTTGCCTGGAGGAGCTGCAGCGGCGTACCAGGGCCGATGAGTTGATGCTCACCACTTTGGTCTACGACATCGAGGACCGGATCAGGTCCTTCGAGCTGGTCGCCGAACGACTGCTGTGAGCTGAACCGGCGTCCGAGACGGCGTCGCCCGGCGTCCGCTCTCCACGTACCGCGTTTCTGGAGGAGAGGTACGCGGGGCGCGGACGCCGCAGCGGGCACGCGTAGGTGGTGGGGCCGGTGAGATTCGAACTCACACTGTCGTGGACCTAAACCACGTGCCTCCTGCCAGTTGGGCTACGGCCCCCGGCCGCCTATTGTGCCACCCTCGCTGCCGCGCTTTGGTTGAGGTCTCAGTCAATGCCAAGTTCGCGGCGCAACTTGGCGACGTGCCCGGTGGCCTTCACGTTGGAGAACACCTTCTCGATCCGTCCGTCTGGGCCGATGACGAAGGTGGAACGGATCACACCTTTGACGGTGCGGCCGTAGTTCTTCTTCTCGCCGTAGGCGCCGTACGCGGTCAACACCTCGCGGGAGGGGTCGGACAGCAGCGGGAAGTTTAGGTTGTGCTGCTGGCGGAACTTCGCGAGCTTCTCCGGGCTGTCCGGTGAGATCCCTACCACCTCCAGCCCGGCCGCCTTCAGTGAGGACAGTGAGTCGCGAAAGTCACAGGCCTGGGTGGTGCATCCCGGCGTCATCGCGGCGGGGTAGGCGTACAAGATCACCCGTCGGCCCCGCAGGTCGGCCAGGCTCAGGGTGTCGCCGGAGTCGGTGGTGAGGGTGAAGTCCGGCGCCGGGTCCCCGGGGGACAGCCGGACGGTGCTGGTTTCGGTCATGGCTGTGACTTTAGGCGCCGTGGTGCGGCGGGAGGCGCTCAGGCACCGGTACGCGGCGTCGTGCACGAAGTGACACACCGGCTTCAAGAGAGCAAGCTGCTCTTGCAATATATTGGCAATAGCCATGCGCACCTCAATAACCACGATGGGCGCATGGGTTGGGAGGCGACATGGAGCACCTGGCGTTACATATCTCCAACGGCATCCTCAACACGCCAGTCTGGGTAGGGTTCATGGCCGTGGCGGCCATCGCGCTGGTGATCTGCGTCCAGCGAGGCCGGCGGGACCTGGACGATCGGCTCGCGCCGATGGCAGGGCTCGTCGCGGCCTTCATCTTCGCCGTTCAGATGCTGAACTTCCCGGTGCTGCCTGGGGTCAGCGGACATCTGTTAGGAGGCACGCTGGCCGCGCTGCTGGTCGGGCCGTGGTTGGGTGCGGTGTGCGTGTCGATCGTGCTGATCGTGCAGGCGCTGGTCTTCGCTGACGGAGGCGTCACCGCCCTAGGGCTCAACATCACCAACATGGCCCTGCTGGGAACCGCGGCCGGCTACCTACTGATCGCCGCGCTGTTGCGGATCCTGCCGCGGACCCTGACCGGTCTGGCGGTGACCAGTTTCGTGGCGTCCGTGGTCAGCGTGGTGGTCGCGGCGTTGGGCTTCGTCGTTCAGTACGCCTTGGGTGGCACCACCGACGTCTCCCTCGGTGGGGTCGCGGCCGCGATGGTGGGCGTCCACCTGGCTATCGGCGTTGGTGAGGGACTGATCACGGCGGCCACCGTGGTCACCGTGGCCCGGGTCCGGCCCGACCTGGTGTACGCGCTGCGTCGTGCTCCGCTCGCCCCGGCCGGTCAGCCCGGTTCGATCACAAGCGTCTCAGCTGGAGGTGCGGCGTGACTGATTCCCCCCACCAGGGCGTCGGCGGACACCGGCCCCGCGCGAAACTGCGGGCGTTCCTGCTCGCCGGCCTGCTGCTGTCCCTGCTGCTGGCCGGGGTGGTGAGTAACTTCGCCTCCTCACAGCCGGACGGCCTGGAACGAGTGAGCCAGGACGGCTGCACGGTGGAGAACGAGGAGATCGTCGGCGGGGAGTGCATCGCCCAAGCCGAGCGGGAGCACGAGGTCGGCGGGCCCCTGGCCGACTACGGAATCTCCGGGATCGACAACTCCTTCCTGTCTACCGGGCTGGCGGGTGTCCTGGGTGTCCTGCTGACCGCCGCGGTCGCCGGTGGCCTGTTTTGGCTGGTGCGGCGGCGGGACGGTTCACCCGAGCGGTCCGGTGTGACCGGTGCCCGCAGCTGACCAGCGGTGATGAGCATGGGAGCTGGACACGCGCATCCGCTCTACCTGGACCGCGCCTCGCCGATCCACCGGTTGCCCCCCGAGGTCAAGATCGTGGCGTCGGTGGCGTACACGGTCGTGGTGGTCATCACGTCGCGGGACGCGTTCTGGGCCTTCGGGTGCTATGCCCTGCTCATCCTCGGGGTCGCGGCCCTGGCCCGGATCCCGCCCGGATGGTTGGCCAGCCGCGCGCTGATCGAGGTGCCCTTCGTGGTGTTCGCGCTGCTGCTCCCGCTGGTCGGGGGCGGGGAGCGCGTCACCTGGCTGGGGCTGTCGCTGTCGGTCGAAGGGTTACTGGGGGCCTGGAATATCCTGATCAAGGGCACGTTGGGCGTGGTGTCCTCCTTGGTGCTGGCGGCCACCACGCCCGCGCGGGATCTGATCATCGGCCTGGACCGGCTGCGCTGCCCGGCGGTGATCATCCAGATCGCCACCTTCATGCTTCGCTACACGGCGGTGTTGGTCGATGAGGCGCGGCGGATGCGGATCGCCCGGCTCTCCCGGGGCTACAACCCGCGCTTTTTGTGGCAGGCGCGGGCGTTGGCCGCAGGGGTAGGTTCGCTGTTTCTGCGTTCCTATGAGCGGGGTGAGCGGGTCTACCTGGCGATGCTCTCCCGGGGCTACACCGGCCGGATGCCGCGTTTGGACACCGGAGGCGCCAGTGCGGCGCAGTGGGCGTCCGCGCTGACGCTGCCTGTGGCGGCGGCCCTCGTCGCGGCGACGGCGCTGCTTCAAGGATGATGGCCGCATGGACGATGGGTACGCGGTATCGGCACCGTTATCCCTGGAGGTGAGCGGCTTACGGTACACCTACCCGGACGGGCATGAGGCGCTGACCGGGGTGGATCTGCGGATCGCCCAGGGGGAGCGGGTCGCCCTGCTGGGACCCAACGGGGCCGGTAAGACCACCCTGGTGCTGCATCTGAACGGCATCCTGCGCGGCTCGGCGGGTTCGGTGCGGGTGGGTGGCTTGCCGGTAGTGCCGGAGAACTACGTCGAGATCCGTCGCCGGGTAGGGATCGTCTTCCAGGATCCCGACGATCAGCTGTTCATGCCGACGGTGGCCGAGGACGTGGCGTTCGGCCCGGCCAACTTGGGGTTGCGGGGCGCCGAGTTGGCGGCACGTGTCGATGAGGCCTTGGAGGCCGTGGGCATGAGCCAGTACCGGGACCGGGCACCACACCACCTATCCTTTGGGCAACGGCGGCGGGTGGCGGTGGCAACCGTGCTGGCGATGCGGCCGGAGATTCTGGTGCTTGATGAACCATCGAGCAATTTGGACCCGGCCAGTCGCCGGGAGCTGGCCACCATCCTGCGTGGCTTGCCGGTGACGCTGCTGATGGTCACCCACGATCTGCCCTACGCCCTGGAGCTGTGTCACCGGTCGGTGGTGATGGACCAGGGGCGGATCGTGGCGGACGCGCCTACCCGACAACTGCTGGCCGACACCGACCTGCTGGCCCGACACCGGCTGGAGCTGCCGTACGGGTTCGCGCCCATCCAGCTCCCGCAGTGAGGGCGACGGAGGACGGGATGCTGACGGATCTGGTGCCCTGGCTGCGGTGCCCGGTGTGTACGGGCGATCTGGAGACACTTGGGGCGAGCCTGGGCTGCGTCGCCGGCCACCGTTTCGACATCGCCCGTCAGGGATACGTGAACCTGCTGACCGGTCGGGCGCCAAGCGCCGACACGCCTGCGATGGTGGAGGCCCGCGACACGTTTCTGCGGCAAGGGCACTACGCCTGGATCGCTGAGGCGCTGATCAGGCAGGCACAGCATCTGCCGGCGGGGCCGGTGGTCGATGTCGGCGCCGGCACCGGTTACTACCTGGCGGCGTTGTTGGAGCAGGCGGCGGGCGTACCCGGCCTGGCCCTGGATAGCTCTAAGGCCGCCGCGCGTCGAGCCGCCCGGTGTCATCCCCGGGCCGCGGCCGTGGTCTGCGACGCCTGGCGCCCGTTGCCGGTCAAGACCGGGGTGGCCGCGGCGGTGCTGAATGTTTTCGCGCCCCGTAACCCCGCCGAGTTTCACCGGGTGTTACGCCCAGGAGGCGCGCTTCTTGTGGTGACCCCCACCTCCGATCATCTGGCCGAGCTGGTGGCGGCGGCCGGGTTGCTGTCGGTGGACGCCGACAAGGACGCCCGGCTGGCGAACGCCTTGGATCCCTGGTTCGATCCGGCCGGCCGGGTCCGCCAAGAGCGCCGACTGCGGCTGTCCCGGGCTCAAGTGGCCGCGCTCATCGGGATGGGGCCCAGCGCCTGGCACACCTCCCTGGACGTGATCGACACGCTGCCGGAGCCGTTTGAAGTGACCGTGTCGTGCGTCATTAGCCGGTGGGTTCCCCGGCAGCGTCTGCCGGAATGACCTTGGCCGTGCGGGACCGGGCGCCCGTCACGGACGGGTGGGTGCACCGGGTGATGTCGAAGACTCGGTCGAGTTCCTCATCGAGAATGGCGCGCGCCCGATCGACCGGCATGCCGGCGGGGTCGACCAGCACGTGTTGGATGAGCCCGTCCAGGAGCGCGACCAACCGGGCCGCGGTCTGGTCCGGATCCAGCGAGGAGGGGGTCTCGCCGCACTTCTGACCGGTGCGTATCACCGCGGCGACCGTGCTGCGTAGCCCGGCGAGGGTCGCGGCGTGCACCGCCGCCAAGCGGGGGTTGACCGCGGCGCGGGCAGCGAAGGCCAGACTCACCCGGGCGTGGCGGGTGCGGGCGGGGCCACGCGGCAGGAACTGGTCTACCGCCCGGTGAACCACGGTGCCGGCGGGAAGTCCACGGCGGTCCTCGCGCCGCGCGCGGCGCAGGGTCTCCCGTGAGACGTGTTCAAAAGCCAACAGCAGCATGTCGTCCTTGCTGCGGCAGTAGTACTGCACGGTCCCCATGGACACGCCCGCTTCAGCGGCGACGGTCCGCAGACTCACCTCGTCCAGCCCGCGTTCCCCCGCGATGGCCAGAACCGCCTCGATGACCCGGGTGCGGCGGTCCGGAGTGGGTTTCATGCGTCCGCACTATACCGACGCTGGGGATTCACTAGGCTATGCTGTCATGCGACTGCATAATGCGATCGCATGATGCGACTGCATTGGAGCGCCGATGGCCCCACCCATGTGTGTGCTGGACAAATCCCAACCGGGTCACGAAACCCAACCACGTCGCGTGAGGGGACCAGCCGTACCGCCCGCCTGACCGGTCTCGTGACGGCCTGTCTGCTTCTCGGGGGAGCCGTGACGTATCCCGCCCCTGCCGCATCCGCCCAAGCCGAGCCGTCGGCGCCACTGGCGCAGCTCGATGGCTTCCTGGCCGAGCTTATGGCGGAGCGACGCGTGCCCGGGGCAGTGTTCACCCTGGTCCTCGACGGAGAGCCGGTGCTGTCACAGGGGTACGGCGTGATCGATGTGGACGCCGAGCGTCCGGTGGATCCCGACACCACCTGCTTCCATCTGGGGAGCATCACCAAATCGCTGACCGCCGCGGCGATCGCCCAATCGATCGCAGCCGGTGACCTCGATCCACAGGTCGACGTCAACACCTATCTGGACCGGGTCGAGGTGCCCTCCGCCACACTCCATGAACTGTTGACCCACACCGCCGGGTACGAGCACCGGATCATCCACAGCGGCGTCGCGGACGCGGCGGAGTATCAGCCCTTGGAGGAGTACCTGCGGGACCAACCACCCCGCCGGGTGGCCGAACCCGGCCAGTACCTGATCTACTCCTCGATTGGGTACGCGGTGGCGGGGTTAGCGGCCGCGCACCAGGCCGGCACGGACTACGCCTCTTACCTGCGACATGTCCTGCTCGACCCCCTCGGGATGGAGCGGACCCACCTGCCTACCCCGGACCGGCCCGCCCGGGGATGCGCCACCGGGTACCGCGTCACGAGGGACGAGGTGACCAGGTACCCCGCGTACTACAGCCTCATCGGGCCCGGCGGCGATGCGGTAAGCACCGCGACGGACATGGGGCGGTTCCTGGCGGCGTTATTGAACCCGGAGGCGGCTGGCCTGGATCCCGCCGGGGTCGCCTACAACCTCGACCGGCAGTTCGGGTACCCCTACAGTCGGGGTCGCAGCTACGGCTTTGTGGAGGGGTACGCCGGTGGCCACCGGGCGGTGTATCAGGACGGCATGGCGCCGGGCTACCTCAGCCGTGTATACCTGCTGCCCACCGAGGGCCTGGGATTCTTCCTGGCGCACACCAGCGGCACCGATCTGGAACTGGCCCGGATCGTCACCGACCGGGTACTCGAGCTGTTGACGGAGCCGGGATCCCCGCCTGCGGCGCCTCCCAGACCGCAGAACAGCACCCCTGACGGGCATCCGACGGCTACAGCCGTGGATCAGGCTCGACGGTCAGAGGAACTGGCCGGCCTCTATCATGATCTCGCCCTGCCTTGGTTCAGCTTCCTCGCGCTCCCGCTCACTCTGCTAAACCAGAACGCGCTGCGGATCACCGCCACCAGCGACGGCGACACCCTGATCGTGAACGGCGTCGAGTACCAGCGGATCAGCGAAGACCCGATCGTGTACCGATCAGCAGACCCCGACGGGGAGCCGCTGGTCTTCGTCGATGACTATGTGATGCGGGGCGCGTGGACCTGGCACCGGGTCGGCTGGTGGCGGACGCCGGTGACTCAGGCGGCGGTGTCGGGAGGTTTCCTGTTGGCCCTGCTGACCAACCTGGCGCTGGCCGTGCTGCGCCGTCCACGCGGCCCTGCGCTGCCACGGTGGGCACTGGGAAGCGCGTCGGCCTCGGCGTTGCTGTTTGCGATCGGGTTCGGCTACCTCGCCGCCACCTCCTACCAGGACACGAACCTGACCGTCTACCCCATGCCCGGAGGGATCCGGCTGATACTGGCTGTGCCGCTGGGGGCGCTGGGACTGACAGCGGTCGCCGCCGGGGCCACGCTCCACAGCTGGCGCCGAAGCGGACGGCTGGCGCGCGCGGTTAACGTGGCCGGCTGCGCCACGCTGGTGGCGTGGTCGGGTTACCTGGCCAGCTGGAATCTGCTCGGCTGGCACATCTGATCCCCGGTGTCGCCGATCGGCGCGGACCGGCGTACCGGTCACGTCGATGCCGACGGGACAGGACGCAGGTGGTACGCGCAGCCGCAGGTGATGCCCGCCCCCACCGCGAGCGTCACCATGGTGGCCAGCCGGGCAAAGGTGCCATCCCAGGGAACCGGGGCCACATCGTGCCCGAACACCGCGACATCCGGCACTCCGCCGAACAGCACCAGACACAGACCCGTCAACGCCAGCGCCAGCTCAGCGGCGGAGGGGCGATCCCGAGTGGCCAGGGCGTACCCGGCGCTGGCGAAAGCCGCCACCGCCCCCACCACACCCCACATCTGCTGGGTCAGCAGGGCGTGCAGCGTCCAAGCCAGGGTGCCGCCGCTGTCGTGGGCCCGGCCCAGGGAATCGACCAGCTCAGCGACGCCAGCCACGGTGATCACACCGGCCAGCAGCGTCAGCCTGAGACGTCGAGACAGGCGGGCGGTGACGCCACCCGCCGTGACCAGGGCGGCGATCAGGAAACCCCCGGCCCACCACAGCTCACTGGCGGGACGGGGATACCAGTACAGGGCGCCGCGCAGCTCGACCAGCTGAGTGTCCTGGCGCAACGGGACCACCCAGTCGCGGATGTGGTGCGTCCGGGTGGGGTCGCGCTGCACCACCGGCGGAACGGTGTCGCTCATCCAGGCGGCCCGGTGGTCGTGCCAGCGCACCACCGGGATGCTGGACAGCCGGGTCCACTCGGGCGGGGTCAGCGGGCTGGCCTCCGCGGGCACGGGGTCGTGCCCGTCCATGCTGGCGTTGAGGTACGTGGCGGGGGAGAAGGGGTTCTGGTAGACGCCGTCCGGTCGGATCTCCAGGTACGGCTCGCCGAGATAGCCGAGGACCTCAACCGGACGATCGGAGGTGTTGGTCAGCTCCAGGCGGGCCCCACCCTCGACCACCCGGACGGTGATGCCGGGCAGGGCGGGTTCTAAACCCACGATTCGGACCCGCCAGTCACTAGCGGCGATCGCGTCACCGGCGTGAGCGAAGGCCGGAGTGGGGGCTAACAGCGGACCGAGGAGAAGCAGAAAAAGGAAAGGGAGGGAGTAGCCGGCCCGGAAGATCCTTCCTGGGGGGTACGTGGCCATGCGTACCATTCCCTCACTGTACGCATCGGGACGACCCTCATGCGGTGAGGCGTGTCGGGGGATACGCCCGGCCACGCATGAGGACCGCTATCTGCATGCTGAGGCTTACTCTGCGGCCCAGCCGCGGCTGTGGGTTTGCGTGGGCCGGTACGTGGGCGCCCGAAGCACGGCTTCGGGCTACAGCTGAACCGGCCCCGCTGAGTTGCCTTGAGCCGTCCCGGGGTCAGGAAGCGGTGTCGACGGCGGTGATCAGAGCTTCTCGGCTGGGCTGGATGGGTGTGCCGTTGACGAACACCGTCGGGGTGCCCCGCACCCCATCCTTGGCGGCCTGCTCGGTCACGTAGTCGACCCACTCCCAGTAACGGCCGTCGGTGACCGCGTCGGCGAACGAGTCGGAGACCAGCCCGACCTGGGCCCCCAGCTCGATCAGCTCCGAGTCGGACAAGCCAGCGCCGCCTTCGGGAGGCTGGTTCTCAAACAGCACCCGGGAGAACTCCAACAGCCGCCCCTCATCGGAGGCGCAGGCCGCCGCAGCCGCCGCCCGGGTGGAGTAGTCGGTGGTGCTGGCCCTATCCAAAATATTCAACGGGTGCAGAACCAGTTGGATTCGACCCTCATCCAAATAATCCCGGATGATGTCGTGGGTGGCGTTGTCGAAATCTCGACAGTGAGGGCACAGGAAATCGAGGAAAATATCGACGGTAACCGGGCCGTCTCCAATAACGAGTCCATCCCGATCGGCCGTCACCGCCGACGGTACAACGAAATTCCGAGGCCTTTGAGAATCGAAGATTCCATAACCCACCAAACTGGCGGCGAGAATCACCAAAGCCGCGATGATCGTCGTTGTGCGGGAAGCGCGTCGGCGGCGTTCCTGAGCCACCTGCTGCCAGCGTTCATATGCTTTTTGGGCCGCTATCGCACGACGCGATTTCCCTCGATTACGTGGACTGTCAGCGGGACGGGGAGCTTCACGCTGCGTAGTGTTCCTCATGGCACTTCCTGAAGAGGGCGGGCACGATCCGTATCACTTCCTGGGGGATGCGGGCACAAACCCAGCGCGTGAACGCGGCGGGGCAGGAGTGACCAGGTGGGCCGTCCACTCGTCGGCGGAGAGGCGGCTGGCGGGCCACCAGGCCAACAACCCGGCGAGCAGAAGCAAGCCCAGGTCTCGGGCCAGATCAACGCCGTAGCTGGGTGATTCACCCTCCCCGAGCTCGCCTCCGCCTCCGAAACAACCGCAGTCGATCCGCAGGCCACGCGCCCAAGCGGACGCGATTCCGATCACAAAGGCCGTCAGAAGCACCGTCGACACCACGGCGTTCAGTCGGGTGGCGAAACCAGCGATCAAGAACAGGCCGATCGTGATCTCGACAAACGGCAGCGCGGCGCCGACGAATTCCGCCAACCCCAACGGGAGCAGTTCGTATGCCTCCACCGCGCGTACCGAAGCGGGCAGGTCAGAGATCTTGGAGACGCCGGCGTAGATCCATACGCCGCCCAGGACAACCCGTGCGCTGGTCGCCCCCCATTGCCGGTGCCGCGTCAACCAGCGGCCGGCATCTACGGCGAGAGTACGTGCTTTCACAGCAGGGTTAGTCGCGGTCCGGACATCGTTGGTTCCACCGTCCGTGCTGTTGGTTCAACGCGCCCCGCTGGTTCAGCTCGCTTGGCTCTCGGCGAGCGCGGCGATCAGATCGTCCCGCGCCCGGGCCACCCGGGAGCGAATCGTGCCCACCGGCACGCCTTCGACGGCCGCCGCTTCGGCGTAGGACAGACCCAGGTACTGGGTGAGCACGAAGGCGCTCCGTCGCTCCTCGGAGAGCCGGTCGAGCAGGTCCCGGGCCGCGACACCACTGACCGGATCCGGTGTGAGTCTGGGGACCGGAAGCTGGGACAGCAGTGCGTCGAGGCGACGGCGACGCGTCAACATCCGGACATGGTCGGCACAGACCCGGCGGGCGATCCCCAGCAGCCAGGTACGCGCGGTGGAGCGGCCCGCGAATTCCGCAAGCGCGCGGAACGCGCGCAGATAGGTCTCCTGCGTCAGGTCGTCGGCTACCTCCGGGCTGCACAAAGCAGCCGCCAACCGCCAGACCTCCGCTTGTGTGGCGCGGACGAAGGCGGCTTGGGCGACCGGGTCACCGGCCCGGGCAGCCAGGGCCCAGCGCGTGATCTGATCCGGAGGGCCTGGCTGTTCAGCCTCATCGGCGCTCATATCGGATGAGCGTACGCGAACCGGTCGCCGCTGCCTCTACTGGAAACGCGGGAACTTGCCCAGGAGCCGCGTCGACTACCAGGGAATGAGGTGTGAGGAGGTACGACTGGCGCTGTCAGCGTTGCTCGATGAGGAGCCGCTGGATGAATCCCTCGGAATCGACGAGCGGGACACGAGGACACATCTGGCTCACTGCGCTGGTTGTCAGGGCTGGTACGCCGCGGCGGTACGCGTCACCCGGGCGGCCCGGGTACGCCCGGCTGAACCGGTCCCAGACTTGACCGAGCGGATCCTAGCCGCCGTGCACGCCGACCCGGCCATCAAAGCCGCGGCGCGTCGCGGCGTACCCGATAAGCCCCGTAAGACCGCACCCGCCCCGGTCCTGGCCAGCCACCGGCGGATCCTGCGGATCGCGATCGCGGTCACCGCGGTGGCGCAGCTCATCCTGGCGGTGATGCTACTGCTGGATAGCCTCGGGGTCGGGGGTGTGACCGCTGCACATGTCAGTCGAGAACGGGCCGCGTTCGACGTGGCGGTGGCGGTCGGGTTCCTGCTCGCGGCGCGTTACCCGGAACGGGCCCGGGCTTTCGTCCCGGTCGCGGTCGTGCTCGCGCTGGGGCTGGCGGTCACCAGCGGGATCGATGTCGCCAACGCCACCACCACCGTGGCCAATGAGACCAGCCACCTGGTCACGGCGCTTCAGGCGGCCCTGCTGTGGGCCTTGGGACGGAACGAGACCTCCGACCGAGGGACCCCCACAACGCACATATCGTGACAAGAGTGACGGCGTTCGCAGGGTGACCGTGGCGGGGCGGAGCAGGGGCGCAGAACGCGTGTCTTCCCAGACAGATCCAGGGCTACCAATATGGGCAGTATGACCAGATGGCTTTCCTGTCTTCTCTTCAGCGCCGTCGCCGCGGTGGCACTGATCATGAGTGCAGCGGGACCAGCCGCCGCGCAGGCGGTGCTGGTGGAGACGTCCCCGGCCGCGAACGCGGTGCTCGACAGCCCGCCCACCGAGGTGGTCCTGACCTTCTCGGAGCCGGTCGAGCCGGTCGAGGATCAGATACGCATCACCGGGCCCGACGGGGAGCGAGCCGACGACGGGGAGCCGGAGCTCAGGGGGAACGAGCTGGTCCTGCGGCTGCGACAGGACCCGCCTCAGGGCACCTATCTGGTCAGTTACCGCGTCGTCTCCGCCAATGACGGCAGCCCGGTCGCGGGAGGCTTCACCTTCTCTATCGGAGTGGAGTCCACCCCCACCGCCCCGGATCAGCTGCAGCAGGACGATCCGCTGGTGGCTCGCGCGTTGAACGTGGCCAAATACCTGGGGTACGCCGGACTGGCCCTGATCACCGGCGCGACGCTGATGCTGAGCCTGCTGTGGCCACGTCGCCTGTCTAAGACCGCGCCGCGCCGGGTGTTCTGGACCGGGGTGGTGCTGGTGGCGGCCAGCACCGTGCTCGCGTTTTACGTGGAGGCTGCGTACACCACCGGGGTCGGCCTGTTTGAGGTCTCCTCGACCGCGTTGTCAGCGGTCGCCGACAGCACCTTCGGCATCGCCCACCTGGTGCGGCTGGTCGCCCTGATCGCCGCCGTCCCGATCCTGTTAACCCTGATGGAGGAGCGGGGCCGCCGCGCCGATCTGGCGCTGCTCGCACTGCCCGCCGTGGTTGGGCTGCTGAGCTGGCCGCTGTCCGGTCATCCAAACGCCTCGCCGTATCCGTGGCTGGCGCTGCCGGTTGACCTGGTGCACCTGACGGCGATGAGCGTCTGGGTGGGAGGCCTGGTGATCCTGGCGGGGTTTCTGCTGCCCCGGGCGTACCCCTCGGAGGTGACGGCGGTACTGCCGGTCTGGTCGCGGTGGGCCACCGCGGCGATGGCGTGCCTGGTGATCGCGGGGGTGACTCAGGCGGTGATCGAGGTGCGTACCCCGCAGGCGCTGGTAACGACCAGGTACGGCTGGCTGATCGTGACCAAGGCGGTCCTGCTTCTTGGGGTCCTGGCCCTGGCGTCGCGCGCCCGCTCCTTTGCGTTGCGGTACGCGGTCCCCGCCGCCGTGGCGGCCCCGGCGCCGCGGGCCGGGCAGGAGCGATACCAGGAACAGGAGCGATACCAGGAAGACGAAAACCACGAAGACGAAGACAACAGAGACGAAGACAACAAAGACAGCAGCGACGTGGAGTCTGGGGAGGCAAACGGCGACCCAGGCTCCGCGCCTGACGATCAGTCGGGCGATGAGCCGGATGATGAGCCGGAGTCGGAGGCGGATGACGAGTTGGACGCTCAGCCGCCGGAGCCGTCGCCCACTCAGATCCGGCGTCTGCGCTGGCTGATCGTCGTGGAGATCGCGATCGCCGCGGTGATTCTCGGGGTCACCGCGGTTCTGGTGCAGACTCCACCGGCGCGGACCGAGGCGGACACCGCGGACCAGGCCGCTTCTGTACCGACCACCATCACGCTGACCAGCGAGCTGTACACGCTGAACGTCGAGATCGACCCGGGCGAGGTCGGAGCCAACAGCCTGCATCTGTTCGCGCTGACCCCGCAGGGCGCCCCCGCCACGGTGGTGGAGTGGTCGGCGATCGCCATCCCGCCGGATCGGGACGCGGACCCCGTCACCGTCCCGCTGTTGGCGCTCAGCGACGACCACGCCATCGGCGAGGTCACGCTGCGGACCGCAGGGGAGTGGGAGTTCCAGTTCACGCTTCGGCTGGCCGAAGGGGAGCAGGACACCGTGACCTCGGTGATACGCGTGAAGTGAGCCCGCCGAACCGGGCCGCCCATGCGGGCTTACGCGGAGGCGGCCCGGCGACGGGCAAGAGACGAGCCGCAAAGCCCAACCCAGCGGGAAGGAGATCAACAGGCGGAACAGGGAGCAGGCGGGCAGGATGGGTTTATGCCGCTACCGATCGAGCAGTACGCGCTGGTGGGCGACACCCAGTCGGCGGCTCTGATCGGGCTGGACGGCTCAATCGACTGGCTATGCCTGCCCCGGTTCGACTCGCCCGCCTGCTTCACCGCCCTGCTGGGGGACGAGTCCCACGGGCACTGGAAGATCGCCCCGTTGATGGCCGGCTACCGGACGCAGCGGCGTTACCAGGGTGACACCCTGATCCTGGAGACCGAGTTCAGCACCCCCACCGGACGGGTCAGACTCATCGATTTCATGCCTCCGCGAGATCGACGCGCCGATGTCATCCGGCGGCTGGAAGGGCTCGCGGGCGAGGTCACCATGATGATGGAGTTCGTGATCCGCTTCGACTATGGGGGGATCATCCCCTGGGTCCGTCGGGTCACCGAAGCCAATGGGCGTCAGTCCTTGGTGGCGATCGCCGGGCCGGACGCCGTCTGCCTCAGCGGTGATGTCACCCCTCACCGCGCCGACCATCGCCATCGCACCACCTTCACGGTTCGCCGCGGCCAGGTGGTGGACTTCTCCATGACCTGGTATCCCTCGCACCAGGCGCGCCCCGCTCGGGTGAATGTGGACGAGCAGCTGGAGCGTACCCGGAAATTTTGGGAGGACTGGGTTGACGCGTGCCGGTACTCGGGGCCGTACCGCAGTCAGGTGACACGGTCCCTGTTGACCCTGAAGGCGCTGATCTACGAGCCCACCGGCGGCATCGTCGCCGCCCCCACCACCTCACTGCCTGAGAAGTTGGGTGGCGCGCGTAACTGGGATTACCGGTTCTGCTGGCTACGGGACGCCTCGCTGACCCTGTGGGCGCTGCTGACCACCGGCTACCGGCGAGAGGCCCGGGCCTGGCGGGACTGGTTGCTGCGGGCGGTCGCCGGTGACCCTGAGGACATCCAGATCATGTACGGCATCGCTGGTGAGCGGCGGCTGGAGGAGCGGAACCTGAGCTGGCTGCCGGGATACCAGGGCACCCACCCGGTGCGGGTCGGCAACGCCGCGTACACCCAGTTCCAGGTCGACACCTACGGGGAGACATTGGAGGCCCTGGAAGAGTCGCGGGAGAGCGGGATCGCCGAAAGCGACTTCTCCTGGCGGCTGCAGCTCGCTTTAGTGGCGAACCTGGAGAAGCACTGGAACCAGGCGGACAACGGGATCTGGGAGGTGCGTGGGGACAGGCGGCACTTCACCCACTCCCGGGTGATGAGCTGGGTCGCCTTTGACCGCGCCGTACGGGCCTGCGAGCGGCACGGGCTGCCAGGACCGGTGCAGCGGTGGCGGGAGCTGCGGGACACCATCCACGCCGAAGTCACCGAGTACGGCTTCAACCGACGGTTGGGGACGTTCACTCAGTACTACGGGGGCGAGACCACCGACGCCAGTCTGTTGCTGCTGCCGCAGTTTGGGTTTCTCCCCGGGGACGACCCGCGCATGGTGGGCACCATCGCCGCGGTGGAACGGGAGCTGCGGGACGGACCGTTGGTCAGCCGGTACCGCACCGAACCGGTCCACGCCGGACAGACCTTGGATGGCCTACCTCCCGGCGAAGGCGCGTTCCTGGCGTGCAGCTTCTGGCTGGCACGTGCCTACGCCCTCGCCGGGAGGCTGCAACAGGGCATCGCGTTGTTCGAGGAACTACTCGACATGGCCAACGATGTTGGGCTGTACGCGGAGGAGATAGATCCGGCCACTGGTCGAATGACCGGTAACTTCCCCCAGGCGTTCAGTCATCTGGCGTTGGTTAACGCCGCGTACACCCTGGAGCGCGTCGCTGCCGGTCGCCGCGAAGGCACCCAGGATGTGTGTGGGTTCGAATCAGAGCCGGGGCAGGAACCAGCTAACCGTTAGGAATCGTCAGGCCGGCTCGTTCCCTGGGCGCCACTTGATCGAGCAGCCCAAGCTGGGACGGTGCGGAAGCGGAACCGGCTGGCCAGCGAGCACCCGCGTGATCGCGGTGTGGAGCAGTTCACCGGTCACCGGCTTGCCGTTACCGGGCGTTGAGTAGTCAAAGGCGCCGCGGTAGGCGAGCTTGCGCTCCCGGTCATAGAGGAAGAAATCCGGCGTGCACGCGGCCTGATACGCGCGCGCGACCTCCTGGGTGCTGTCCACCAGATAGGGGAAGGACCATCCCGCTCGCGCACGCTGCTCGCGCAGATAAGCGGGAGCGTCGTCAGGGTAGTTCTCGGTGTCGTTGCTGCAGATCCCCACAACCGCCAGATCAGGGAACTCTGCGATCAACTTGCCGAACTCTAGTTCGATGTGACGCACATACGGGCAGTGATTAGAGAGAAATGTCACAAGCAGCGCAGGAGCGTCGGCAAAATCGTCAAGCCGCACCGTGGTGTCGTCGATGGAACGAAGCGCGAAATCAGGCGCGGATGTGCCGAGCGGAACCATGACAGACGGCGTCGGCATCCAAGCCTCCTTGTGAGATGTTGACTGAGAATCTGCGTATGAACCGGCCCTTAGAGTAGCCCTATCAAGTTTTCTCAGTGTTGCCCGGTTATTTCTACGATCAGTACGCGTACTTAAACCGCGTCGGCTGAACGAGCTCTAGCCCGTCCGCCGCCTTGGCCGAGGAAGATCTTGTCGTACTTCTGCGCGTGAGGTGGCCAAACGCGAGAACCTTAAGGGAATGTGGGGTGGCGGTTGAGGGTTGACACCCCTGACGGGTAAGGCGGCCGACGGCCGCACGACTGACACGACTGAACGGAGGCCATGATGGCGACCGTCACCCTGACCAAGGAGAACTTCAACGACGTGGTGGAGGGAGACGCCATCGTCCTCATTGACTTCTGGGCCTCCTGGTGCGGTCCGTGCCGGAGCTTCGCCCCGACCTACGAGCAGGCGTCTGCGCGGCACCCCGGGGTGGTATTCGGCAAGGTGGACACCGAGGCGGAGCCTGAGTTGGCGGCCGCGTTCGGTATCACCGCGATTCCGACAGTGGCGGTGATCCGCGACAAGGTGGTGCTGTACAAGCAGCCCGGCGCGTTGTCGGGGGCGGTCCTGGATGACCTGATCAGCCAGGCCGAGGCCCTCGACATGGAACAGGTGCGTGCCGAGCTTCGGGCCAGCGGGCAATTCCAGGAGCAGTGACAGCGGCGACGGGCTGATCGGCAGCCGACCTGTCACCACCCCATGTCCTCGTTACCACCCCACGTCACGACAGCAGGTCGTTCCTGACCCGACCGACACCGGTTCTACCTGCAGGGTGGCGTGGTCAATGCCGTAGCCCGTTTCCAAGGTGTCGCGGGCGGCGGCGAGGACGCCGGCCACCGCCTGCTCTGATTGCACCGTCAGGTGGGCGGAGGCCACCTCCATCCCTGAGGTCAGGGTCCACACGTGCAGATCGTGGACCCCGGTGACTCCCGGGACCGCCAACAGGTCGCGGGCGATCGCGTCCACATCGAGATGGGGTGGGGCCGCCTGAACCAGGATGCGCAGCGCGGATAGGGCGAGGCGGTAGGTGCGGGGCAGGATGAACAGCCCCACGATCACCGCCACCAGTGGGTCGGCGTACCGCCATCCGGTGAACTCGATGATGAGTGCGGCGACGAGGACCCCGAGCGACCCCAGCAGGTCGGCGATCACTTCCAGGTAGGCCCCCCGCAGATTCAGACTCTCCTGCGCGCCTGGGCGGAGCAGCCAGAACGCCACCAGGTTGGCCGCCAGACCGGTGACCGCCACGATCAGCATCGGGCGGGAAGGCACTTCGGGTGGGGAGCTGAAGCGGCTCACCGCCTCAATGAGCACATAGCAGGCCAAGCCGCCCAGCAGAATCGCGTTCCCGAGGGCGGCGAGGACCTCGAGGCGGTAGAGCCCGAAGGTGCGATGAGCACGTCGGCTTGTGGCGCGGCTAGCGACGTGGATGGCGGCGAGCGCCATGGCGAGGCCCAGGACGTCGGTGAACATGTGCCCGGCGTCGGAGAGCAGGGCCAAAGAACCGGTCCACAACCCAACGCTGATTTCCAGCACCATGAAGCTGGCGACGATGGTGAGGGCGATGAGCAGGCGACGCCGGTGTCGGGCCCCGGCGTGCCCGGCCGGCCTACGGTCAGCGACGTGGCCGCCAGCGTGATGATGTCCCAGGCCCACTGGTCGCTCCTTCCGTCCTTCCGTGACGCCGTCCCGACTCATGCACACATTACTATATGTTTACGTGATCCGGGGTCTGCGGTCCCGGCTCCCTGGTGGGGAATGGAGGGATCCGTGGGGAAGTGCCCGAGAAGAGCCCCTGATCACCATTGAAAGCCACTCGTGGGCGTGCGGGCGGGACGAAGAGCGGATTCTCTCAGATCTTTGAGTGCTGCTGTGGCGCGCTATGTCGCCCTTATCCCCTCGAAGAGAATCTTGGTACCGACGCGGGTTTCATATCCGCTGTTGCAGGGCATTAGAAAACCATGACTTTTCTGTTATGGATCATCGCGGTCGTACTGGTCGTGGCGGGAGTAGTCTCCCTGCTGCGTGGGCGGCTCCTGTGGGGCATCGTGCTCATCCTTGTGGGCCTGTTGGTGGGGCCGGGAGGTGTCAGCATCTTCAACGTATGACTAACCGCACCGATCAGGAACCCGGCGAACACAACTTTCTGGCCCGTCGGTTGCGTTATCCGACTGTGCTATCTGTCGACGCAACCGACACGGCTTGGAGTATCCGTCCGTAGCGGCCTCATGCCACCCGTTATCATGGATTGGTCTATCCCGTGGCGCGCCAGCGAGCGCGCCGTGTTCATGTAGGCGTCTCTTGTGGGTGTGTGGCCGCGGTCTCTTCGATCGCCGCGGTCGCTGGCAAGGTACGCCTTCTCAGAAAGGTCTAGTTTGCCAAGCTCTGTCAGCCTGCACGCGGTTTCCCCACTGACATTCGCCGATCTGAAACTGCCCAAACCCCTGGTGGCCGCCTTGGAGCGGCAGGGGATCACCACGCCGTTCCCGATCCAGAGCGCCGCCGTGCCGGACGCGTTGGCCGGTCGTGACGTTCTGGGGCGGGGCCAGACCGGCTCCGGTAAAACCCTGGCCTTCGGATTGCCGACCCTGGCCCGACTGGCCGGTCGACGCGCCGAACCCCATCGGCCTCGGGGCCTGATACTGGTGCCCACCCGGGAGTTGGCCATGCAGGTACACGACGCCCTCGAGCCGTTGGGGCGGGCCCTGTCCCTGCGGACCAGAAGCGCGGTGGGTGGCACCTCCTTCGGGCGGCAGGCCGAGGCTCTGCGGCGAGGGGTCGACCTACTGGTGGCCACTCCCGGTCGCCTGACCGACCTGGTGGAGCAGGGTGTGTGTTTTCTCGACCGGGTCGAGATCACAGTCTTGGACGAGGCCGACCACATGGCCGATCTCGGTTTCCTGCCCGCCGTCACCGCTTTGCTGGATCGCACTCCGGCCGGCGGACAACGACTGCTGTTCTCCGCCACTTTGGACCGGGACGTGGACACCCTGGTTGAGCGCTATTTGACCGATCCGGTCACGCATTCGGTGGCGCCGGCCGTCGCCTCGGTCGAGACGATGGAGCACCACCTGTTGCTGGTTTCGCCGGCCGACAAACTGGCGGTGACGGCCCAGATCGCCAACCGGGAAGGACGCACCATCCTGTTCGTCCGGACCCGGGAAGCCGTCGACCGGATCGTCGCACAGCTGACCAGCATGGGAGTGCCGGTGGGCGCTCTGCACGGCGGGCTGACCCAGCGGGTACGCACCCGCACCCTCGCGGACTTCCGGCAGGGACGGTTGTCAGCCCTGGTCGCTACCGATGTGGCGGCCCGAGGCATCCACGTGGATGGGATCAGTCTGGTCGTCCACGTCGATCCACCGGCCGACTCCAAGGATTACCTGCACCGTGCCGGCCGCACGGCCCGAGCCGGCGCCACCGGAACGGTCGTGACGCTGGTACTGCCCCACCAGCGGCGTAGCACCATCGCGCTGCTGCGCCGGGCCGGCGTACGCCCCACCTTCACCCGGGTAGCCGTCGCCGATCCGGAACTGGTCCGGTTGACCGGGGCGCGGGAGCCGAGTGGAGTGCCGTTCGTGCGGGACTGGTCTCACACAGACCGCGACCGTCGAACCGGCCGACGCCGTCCCAGCCGGAACCAGGAGCGGCGGCCGCGGAGCCGTTGGAGCGCACCTCGGCCGCGCCGGGACCCCGCCGCGTAAAGAGTTCGGGGGCCGCCCGGACCCCCGAACCTGCGCGGATTGGTCATGTTCGATGTCTTCATCGGCCACTATGGAGTCAGGCCAGGTGGCGCCGCAAGAACTCCAGACGCCCCTGGCTTTCGAAGGCCTGGCCTCCCTCGTGGCCGTTGTACTCCCACACCTCGATCTCTTTAGGCCCGGCGTAGTGGTGGTACGCGGCGAATCCTGTGGAGGGCGGGCACACATCGTCCATCAACGCGACGGTCATCCGGAGCGGAGCGGTGGCACGGGCGGCGAAGTTCACGCCGTCGAAGTAGTCCAATGTGTTGAACACCTGCGCGATCCGGTCGCGGTGGGTGCGCAGATACCGCGCCACCTCCAGGTACGGGCCCTCCGAGGCGATCTGGCAGGCCCGCCGGTAGTGACACAGGAACGGGACGTCCGACACGACCGCCGCGAGATCAGGAACTAAGGCGGCCACAGCCAGCGCTAAACCGCCTCCCTGACTGCCGCCGATGACCGCGACCCGCTGCGGGTCCACGGCGGGGTGGCTCCGTACCGCGGCCACCGCCTGCACCGCGTCGGTGATCACCCGTCGGTAGTAATAGGTCGCTGGGTCCAGCACTCCCTTGGTCATGAACCCCGGGAAGTGCGCATCGGAGCCGTAGGGATCAGGGGTGGAGCCGGTACGCCAGGAAGCCCCCTGACCTCGGATGTCGATGACCAGGTGCGCGTAGCCTGCCGCGCTGAATAGCAGCGATTCCAAGGGAAGGCCGCGGCCACCGCCGTACCCGGGGTACTCCACCACACACGGCAACGGATCGGAGTGCCCTGCAGGGCGGATCAGCCAGGCCTTCACCGGCTCACCCTCATAGCCAGCGAACTCCACATCCGACACCGTCACCGTGACCAGACCCGTGTCCACATCGGTGAACCGTGCCGGCCACTGCCGGGCCCGGGCTTGGTCCAGGGTTTGTTTCCAGAACGTGTCGAAATCATCGGGTTCGCTGCGGGCAGGCCGGTAGGAACGCAGCTCCTCCAACGGCAGGTCGGTTAAGGGCATCAAACTCTCCCAACGGATCGGGGTGAGGGTCTCTGAGGTCCGAGACCAGGCTTCCCGGACCACGACGTTCGAGACTAGAGCTTCAGCCGCCCATCGTGACTGGCCAGCGAGATATGAAGATCGGACTGTCTCCGTGAGCTTTCCGCTTCTCTTCGCCGGTGTCCTGCTTACGCTCAGCCCCGTCGGGATGTCGCTCGTTGCGCAACTCGGGCACGCACGCGCCGTCCTGACGGCTACGGTGCGGGCCGTTCCGCAGCTGAATGTCGTTTCTGCGATCGTGGTGGTGATCGTCCGCCCTGTGCCGTGGACCATCACGTTCCTCGCCGTGATGTTCACGGTGGCCACCGCCACCAGCGCCGGTCGGATGCGGGCCGAGCGTCGAGGGTACTGGGCAGCGTTACCGATCGCGGCCGGGGTGATCCCGACTCTGGGCGTGTTGTTGCTGACTCGGGCGATCCAGCCGGAGGGACTGGAGCTGATTCCGGTGGGAGGCATCCCACTTGGTGGCGCGATGACCGTCACCGCCCTCGCCGGGCAACGCGCTCTCGATGCGTTGCGGAACCGGCGAGGCGAGAGGGAAGCGGCGCTGGCTCTGGGGCTGGCATCCCGGGAGGCGACGATCCTGATGTGCCGGGACGCGGCCGCTAAGGCATTGGTACCGGCGTTGGATCAAACCCGTACGGTCGGTTTGGTGACGCTGCCCGGCACATTCGTGGGCATGTTGTTAGGAGGTGCGAATCCGATTGAAGCCGGAGCCGTACAGGTTCTGGTTCTCATCGCTCTCCTGGCGGCGGAATCCATCGCTATCACGGTCTGTATTGAGGTCGTCGCGGCGATCCTGATCTCGACGGAGAACGTGGGGAACCAAGAACAGATCCAGAAAGCGGTCAGGATCAGTCGTGAAAGCCGTCGGCGTTCTCCGGCTTAGACTGGGAAATCGCCGGCTGAGGTTGGGAAGTCGTCAACAGGGCGGCTCTGGCATCGATCAGCGTGTGCAGCACGATCGGGAGCAGCAATGTGCCACTGAGCAGATAGATCGCACCGAGAAGAAAACCGATCATGCCGGTGCCGATCACACCCGCGGCTCCCTGGTATAGGTGCGCGAAGCCGAAGATCGCCGCGCCCACGATGACCACACCCCAGTCCGGCAAACCAGGGAAGAAAGCAGCGAGTAACGCCAGTAGCAGACCGCGATAGGCGAGTTCCTCGCAGATACCCGCCGATGCGGATACCGCGATCCACCACGTTTTCTCCCGACGGGTACGCGGAAGCAGGACAGCCACCGCTTCGTCGCCGAGGACAGGAGGTTCAGGAACCCGTCGAGCCGCGATCACACTCGCCACCATGACCAGCAGAAGTGCGATCAGAGTGATGATGACGAAGAGCGGAAAACGCGGGATGCCCAGTGGCAGACCGGAATCGAAGGAGACGCCGGGTAATAGGGCGACAACAGCGATGGCGGCGGCCGCGATCGCCCATTCGAACCCCACGATGATCCGGTAGTAGCGGATCCGAACTGACGGATCGGTACGGATCCGGTGGAGGAAACGGGTATGCATGGCACGCCCGAGGAAGGGCTCGATCGCCGCCATGTACAGCAGCGCCAGGATGGCCAGGACGGCCCAGGAACCCGTCACCGACACGGTATGCCATGGAGCCGTTTCGTAATCGAAAAGCATCGCGCGCGTCTCCTACTGTCTGTGAGTACCTCGACTGTACGGGGAGGACACAGATGCGCGACCTGATCAACGATCCGTGTCGGATGCCTCATTCAGCGCTATACCCCTCGATGTGCAGTTCGGATACAGAACAACGCGTTGGGTAATGCTCATATAACACCTAACTCCTCTGTTGCTTGCCGAGGGGGTGATAATGCTCGGATACCGGACGTGTCAGGCTTTTCGTTAGCGGATCTTCGGGCTGGAGACGAAAAGTGTCCTGCTGCCGTATCAGTGACTGTATCGGTGTGTCACGCGGTCGTATGATCGCAGCGGCCCCCTGTAAGGCGCCGCTTGCCATCGAAAGAGGGTGTCGGAGTGGAGAGACCATCCTGGGCTCCAGAAGACATCGATCTTGAAAGACCCAGCGTGGCTCGTGTTTACGACTTCTACCTCGGTGGGTCACACAACTTCGCGGTCGACCGAGAGCTGGGGCGGCGGGTCATTGAAACGTTTCCGCTTCTTCCGAAGACCCTTCAGGAGAACCGGGCGTTCCTGCGACGGGCCGTACGGTTCTGTGTGGAGGCTGGGATCCGACAGTTCCTTGATATCGGTTCCGGCATTCCAACCGTCGGTAACGTGCATGAGGTCGCTCAGCAAGTCGACCCCACCATCAAGGTGGTCTACGTCGACATCGACCCTGTTGCGGTCGCTCACAGCCGTGCCATCCTGAAGGGCAACGAGTATGCTACGGCCATCCGAGCCGATTTTCGGCAACCGGAGGTCATCCTTTCTCACCCCGAGTTGCAACGCCTGATAGATCTGCGGCAACCTGTTGCGCTGCTGCTTGTGGCGTTGCTGCACTTCTTCCCTGATACCGAGGAGGTACAGCGAACCATCGCCCGTTTTCGGGACGCGCTGGCATCGGGCAGCTATCTGGTGATCTCACATGCGAGTGCGGACACCCAACCCACTCCTTTGAAGGTCGCCGAGTTGTACGCCCGTTCCGGCACTCCCATGGCGATGCGGACTAAGGCGGAGATTGCCCGCTTCTTTGAAGGATTCGAGCTGGTTGAGCCCGGGCTGGTGCTGGGCCTTGACTGGCGACTGGAACCTGAAGAAGCGGTGGACGACAACCCGGAGCGGCACTCCGGGTACTGCGGAGTCGGCAAGAAACCATGACTGGTCTGGACCACCGCACTCCCGCCGGTAGCGGGCGCGGATGGGTCGCGTTGCCGTCGGGCGGGGGCCGGCCCGGCGTAGACACGTTCGCGCGTGTGTGGGCCACAACGATCGCTGGCACAAGCTATGTGCCCTTGAGCTCCACCGAGCTGGAGTCCTTTCTGAGAGACCTGGCCGGCCGGATCATTGACGCGCTGCTCGACGACACCTTTGACCCACAGGTGGGGTACGAAGTGGGCAGGACCTTGGTGAACGCCCACTTCACCAGCCCGGAGACCCTCGGGCGTACCGTGGCGGTGCTGGGGAACCGGCTGCTGCCGCAGCTCGGTTTGTCCTATGTGGAAGGGCCTGACGCCGCAGAGCTGGCCAGCCGACTGGCCATGCTGCAAGGCAGCCTCGCGTCTGGATTCGCCGAGGCGCTGCGGGACCGCACCCTGGACGAACAGGAAGCCATCCGCCAAGCGGTCCTGCTGGCCAGGGAAGAGGCGCAGTACGCCCTGCGGGCCAGCGAAGCACGATTCCGGGCGGTGTTCGCCGGGGCCGCGATTGGGATCGGTATCGCCGATCCTGATGGCCGCATCCTGGAGGTCAATCAGGCGTTGGCCAGCATGCTCGGTTACACCGTCAACGAAATGCGCGGGCTGAACATCAACAGTCTGCGACATCCGGACGAGCCCATCGAGATGCAGCAGATCTTCCAAGAGCTGGCCGCCGGAGGACGGGACCACATCTTCCTAGAGAAACGCCTGATGCGGACCGATGGGCAGGCGGTGTGGACCCACCTGACCGCCTCGCTGATCCGGGACGAGGACGGCACCCCGCGCTACCAGGTCGCGATGTTCGAGGACGTGACCGAGCGGCACCAGCTTCAGGAACGGCTGCGGCACCAGGCCACCCACGACCCCCTTACCCAGCTTCCTAACCGCACCCTGTTCTTCGAACGCCTCAACGAGGCCCTCCGCAGCGATGACCCCACTCTGCGGGTGGGGGTGTGCTATCTGGACCTCGACGGGTTCAAGGTGGTCAACGACAGCCTGGGCCACGATGTCGGCGATCAGCTGCTGGTGGCCATCGCCAACCGGCTTGTCCAATGTGTCTCGGTCGGCGGGCACCTGCTGGCCCGGATGGGGGGTGACGAGTTCGTCATCCTGGTGGCGCCGAGCCGGGACACCGCGTCAGCGATCGAAGTGGCCGACGCAGCCCTGCGGTCTTTGGAGGAGCCGGTCCGGATCGCGGGGCATGAGCTGACGGTCTCCGCGAGCATCGGGGTGGTCGAACGGCCGGTCGCCGGCACCAGCGTCGCCGAGGTGATGAAGGCCGCCGACATCACGCTGTACTGGGCCAAGTCTGACGGGCGTAACCGGTGGGCGCTGTACGACCCGGAACGCAACGCCCGCGAGGTGGCCCGCTACACGCTGTCCGCGACCATGCCCAGGGCGTTGGAGCGCGGCGAGTTTTTCCTGGAGTACCAACCCCTGGTCCGGCTCACCGACCGCACCGTGATCGGGGTGGAGGCCCTCGTGCGGTGGCGGCACCCCCAGCACGGTGTGCTGCGCCCTGACCGCTTCATCGGTCTTGCTGAGGAGACGGGGTTGATCGTCCCCCTGGGACGTTGGGTGTTGGCCGAGGCCTGTCGGGAAGCGAAACGCTGGCAGCAGAAGTACCCAGGGCAGGCGCCGTTCGTGAGTGTCAACCTCGCGGTCCGCCAGCTGCATGACCGTGGATTGGTCGGTGACGTCAGCGCGATTCTGTCCGAGACCGGGCTGGATCCAAGCTGCCTGCAGCTGGAACTCACCGAAAGCGCGGTTATGGGGAGCGCCGGACCACCGTTGGACGCGCTGCACGAACTGGCACGGATGGGGATCCGGATCGCCATCGACGACTTCGGTACCGGGTACTCCAACCTGTCCTATCTGCGGCGGCTGCCGGTCCACACCCTCAAACTCGACGGTTCCTTCGTCGAAGGGCTGCGCCCCGAGGACGCCTCCGATCCGGTAGACGAGAAGATCGTCTCAACTCTCGTCTCTCTCGCCCACACCCTCAACCTCACGGTCACCGCCGAAGGCATCGAGACCTCAGCCCAGGAGGAACGACTACGCGACCTGGGCTGTGACTGTGGGCAGGGCTGGTACTTGGCGCGTCCCGGCCCACCAGAGGCGGTCCTCGCATTCAGCTGAGGCGTACGGGGAGCTCACAGCTCGTGGGCGTAGGGCGGGTCGGCACCGGGGCGCGTGCAGACCACGGCCGCCGCGGCCACCGCGTACTGCAAAGCGCGATCGAGCTCGGCGGCGTCCAAGGTGAGGTCCGGACGCAGCCGGCCTTGCTGGGACAGGGACACCAGCAGCCCGGCCATGAAGGTGTCACCGGCCCCGATGGTGTCCACCACCTGAACCTGCCGCGCGGCCTGTTCGACAAACCGCCCACCGTACGCCGCGACCGCGCCCTCACCGCCCCGGGTCATCACCGCCAGGCGCGGCGCACCGGACGGGCGCCGTGACCAGGCGTTGAGGATCTCGTGAGCGGGGCGGTCCGGCCACAGCCAACTGAGGTCCTCCTCGCTGGCCTTGACGATGTCGGCCAGCGCGACAAACTCCTCGACCATGGCGCGGGTGGCCTGCCGGTCGGGGCTCAAAGCGGGCCGGATGTTCGGGTCGTAGCTGACGGGTACGCCGGCGGCCACGGCTTTGCGGACCGCCCGCGCCACCGCATCCCGGCCGGGCGCGGTCACACAGGCCAGGGAACCGGTGTGCAGACAGTCCACCCCGGTCAGATCAGGGTCGGAGGAGACGGCCCAGGTGAATCTGAAGTCGTAGGTGGCCGAGCCTTCCTCGGACAGACGCGCGATGGCCAGACTGGTCGCGGACGCGGCGCCGATTCCGGTGACCGTGACGCGGTTGCTGGACAGGTGATCCCGGAGCAGCCCACCGAACAGGTCATCCCCGGTCTCGGTGATGAACTCCACCTGGGCGTCGAGTCGGGACAGCGCCACCGCCACGTTGAGCGGGCTCCCACCGGGTTTGGCGGTGAAGTCCCACGATCCGGGTTGGCCGATCAGGTCGACCAGGCTTTCCCCGATGACGACACACCGCATCTTCGCCCTCCCTCGGGTCGCGCTGTCACGCCGCCGCATCGTTGTACTGCGCCGATGAGACTATGCCGTTCTGCGCCGCAGGCTCCGCCCTCCAGGGCAGGGATATGTCACACCACAGCCGGCGAAACGGGGGGAGTGAACCTCCACTGTGGAGGACGAGAGGTACGCCCGGGAGTCCAGGCTCATCCCGTTCCCGCTTCGGGGAGGCGGGCGTAGGGTTCCGACGTGAGCTTTCCCAAGATTGAGCTGCATGTTCATCTGGAAGGGACGATCAAACCCCAGACCCTGCTGCAGATCGCCCGGCGTAACGATGTGCGGCTGCCCGCCGACACCGTAGAGGGTCTGGCCGATCTGTACAGGTTCCGAGACTTCTCCGACTTCATCCGTACCTGGGTGCTCACCACAAACTGTCTGCGGACCGCCGATGACTTCCGGCAGATTGTGGTTGATTACGCCGCCGAAGCGGCGACGCACGGCGCGGTGTACATCGAGGGCATCTTCTCGCCCGCGGAGCGGGCGCTCCGCGGGGTCGACTGGGACGAGATATTCACCGGCTACTGCGACGGGGCACAGGAGGCATTCGAGCGGCACGGGGTCCGGGTACGACTGACCCCCGACATCACCCGCGGGTTCGACGCCGATCTCAACCGCAAGGTTGTCGAGATGGCGGTGGCGTACGCCGAGCGGGGTGTGGTCGGGGTCGGGCTGGGCGGCATGGAGGCCGACTGGCCGCCAGAGCTGTACACCGAGCTGTTCCGGATTGCCCGGGAGGCTGGGCTAGGGTCGGTGCCGCACGCCGGGGAAACGGCGGGTGCGGCGTCCATCCGGGGTGCTTTGGAGGCGTTGGGCGCCGACCGCATCCGGCATGGTATCCACGCCGTGGAGGACCCCGGGCTGCTGGCGGAGATCGTGGCGCGAGGGGTGGTCCTCGATGTCTGCCCGGTGTCGAATCTGCGGACCGGGGTGGTCCCCAGCCTGCAGGAGCATCCGTTGCCGGCACTAGTGGCGGCGGGGGCACGCTGTTCCATCTCCACCGATGACCCGGCGATGTTTGACACGGATCTGGAGCGGGAGTACCAGGTGGCGGCGGAGCTGGGGGTGACGCCTCAGGCCGCGTACGCCGCTGGGCTGGCCGGTGCGCTGTGTGAAGAGTCGGTCCGCGACGAGTTGATCCGGATCGGCGAGCAGACCGCGTGGACATAAGGATCGATTCGCTCACACGGCGCCGATGAAAGCCGGCTTACGTCGACGGTATGGAGCCGGAAGCCGGGTCCGGTAAGGCCTTCAACGGTCAGGTAAGGCCTATCCGACCCGGTAAGGCTCCGGCCTGAGAAGGGCGTCTGCCCATATGCCCTCACCACGTCAGTGAGACAGTCAGCTAGAGAGTCAGCTAGACGGCCACCCGTTGCGCTGCGTCGCTGAGAAACCCGCTTAAGCCCGAAAACTCGGTTGCCGGCGTGACTCAGCGCTAACCCCAGGGGGTCTTAGGCCGCTGCCTCAGGGGTCTTACCCGGAAAGCCTTCCGGAGCGCGGCTCACCTAAGAGAGGGCGACTGGTAAAGATGCGGCGTTCACCCCATGCGAACCGGCCACCTTCACCGGGACCGTGGATGTCAGCCCCGAGAGGGGAGACACCACTGACCACGATCTGAAGGAGAGCCGATGTACGACCCATACGAGGAGTACCAGCTGCGGTTCGCCCAGCGGTTCGCCGAGGCGGAGCAGGAGCGGCGGGCAGCGGCGGTGCTGCGGGCCCGCTACGACACGCATAAGCCTACGGGGCACAAGAGGAGATTTCAGACGCTGCTGAGTCGTTGGGGCAAAGACAATGCCCGAGCCGAGCGGTCAGGCACCGGTGTAACGGCGTCGCAGGGGGCATTGACACCCGCTGAAGCCGAGGTGGCGACGGACCGGAGGCGGGTTGTTGAGGGGAGCGACTCGCGGTTACCTGCGACGGTGTGACCCGGTGCTGTACGACACGCGCCTCTCCGACGCCCTCGGTGCCCAGCGGGAAGGGAACGAAGTCGATCATGGTGACGCGGGGCATATAACCATTCCAGCCGTCTCGAGTCTGCGTGGCATGCTCGGGAGCGTGCGCAGGCAACAGGGCAGCCCGATTCTGATCGGTCGAGATCGAGAGTGGACATGGCTTAGTGACGCCTTTGAGGCCGCCGCCAGTGGAGAGCCGACGGTCGCCATCATCGGAGGCGAAGCCGGGGTAGGGAAGACCCGTCTGGTGCGGGAATTCACCGCCTCAGCCACCGAGAAAGGCGCCTTGGTTCTTACCGGCGGCTGCTTGCAACTAGGCGAGGAAGGGTTGCCCTTCGCCCCGATCTCCGCAGCCCTGCGCACCCTGCTGCGGGACCACGGCCCGGAGGTGTTCGCCGGGCAGGAGCGAGAGTTTGCGCGTCTGATTCCAGAGCTGGGGCCGGTCGAGCCAGAGAAGGCCTTGGATTCCAACCGGGTGTGGCTGTATGAGCTGGTCCGTGCCCTGCTCGAACGGTTGGCCACGGAGCAGCCCCTGCTGCTGGTGGTGGAGGATCTGCACTGGTCTGACCGGTCCACTCGGGACCTCCTGGGGTACCTGATTCGCACGCTCCAGGGCGTGAAAGCGCTGCTGGTTTTGACGTACCGCTCCGACGAGCTGCACCGAGGACATCCGTTACGCCCGTTCGTCGCCGAGCTGGACCGGCTGCACCATGTGCGTCGGATGGAGTTGGGGCGCTTGGACTACGAGGCCACCGTCGCCATGGTCACCAGCCTGCTCGACCAGCGCCCCACCAGTTATGTCATCGATGACATCCACCGCCGCTCTCAAGGTAATCCGTTCTTCATTGAGGAGCTGACCAGCTGCGTCACCGATGGGTCCGTCGGGTGCGGGCTACCCGACAGCCTCCGGGACCTGTTATTGATCAAGGTCGATAAGTTGCCCGAGTCGGCCCAGCGGGTGCTCCGAATCGCGGCGGCCGGCGGCACGAGGATCACGCACCGGTTACTTGCCCGGGTCGCCGATATCCCCGAACCGGAGCTGGAGGAAGCGTTACGCGCCGCCATCCTCGCCCAGCTCCTGGTGCCCAGTACGGATGGGGAAAGCTACGAATTCCGCCATGCCCTGGTACGGGAGGCGGTGCACGCCGACCTGCTGCCCGGGGAACAGGTCCGGCTGCACGCCCGGTACGCGGCCGCCTTGGAGGAGAACCCCGGACTGGTTGATCTGGATCAGGCCCCGGCGGAGATCGCCTACCACTGGTACGCCGCCCACAACCACACCTCGGCCCTGGTCTCGGCGGTCAGTGCGGCGCGGGCCGCTCGGGAGCGGTACGCGTACGCCGAGGCGCAACGCCTACTGGAACGGGTGCTGGAGTTGTGGGACCAGGTGCCGGAGGCCGAGGAACGGACCAGGGTGAGCCACCTGTGGGTGCTGGAGCAGACCGTGGAAGTGGCCACCCGGGCCGGTGATTTCGACCGGGCACTGGGGCTGGCGAAAGGCGCCCTGGCGGAGGTCGATCCCACACAATGCCCACTGCGGGCGGCCACGCTACTGATCAAACAGGCCAAACTACTGCGCTTCCTGGGAAAGGCTGACGGGTTATCACAACTGCGGCGTGCGTACCGGTTGCTTCTGGAGGCTGGCCCCTCCCCTGAGCAGGCCACCCAGCTGTCTGAGGTGGCCGCCATGCTGTTGATGGACGGGCCTGAAAGCGAGGCAGTCGAGGTCGCGACCACGGCCCTGGAGGCGACCTCGACATTCGGGGACCGGCTGGCTGCCTCATCGGCTGCGGTCACCATGGCTACCGTGCGGGCCGGGCTTAAGCCGGACAACGAGGGACTCGCCGAACTTGCCCAAGCTTTGGAGATCGCCGGCACCGTCGGGGATCTTGAAGTCCTGGCGCGGGCCCAAACCAACTACTCGGACCGACTGCATCAACTCGGTCGGTACGCCGAGGCTGCCGCGGTCGCGCGAGCAGGACTCGCCGCCGTCCAGGAGGGCAGGATCGGCCGTACCATCAGCGTCCTGTTGGTCGCCAACTTCGTCGAGTCTTCCCTGGCGCTGGGGGAGTGGGACGAGTGCGACGAGATAAGTGCGAAGACCATCAGGATGGATGAACCGGGAACCAACCGAATGTTCATCCTGGTGCAGCGCGCCAGACTGCTGCTGGCCCGGGGAGAGGACGCCTCAGACCTGGTCGCCGATGCCGTTGTCTTGATGTCCAAGCCCTACCTGCCCCGGCACTTAATCCACGAGTTGTACGAGGTCCTGATCCGTGCTGCGTTGGCAAAGCTGGATATCGCCCGTGCCTTGGAGACCACACAGGCTGCGTTGACCACGGTCGATCCGACGGTTAATCCGCGGTACGCGTGGCCTGTGGTTGTCGCCGCCGCGCGGGTGGTGTCGCAGCCCGCACTCGTGGCCGACGTTGCAGGAAACCTGGCGTTCGCCGTAGCGGCCGCGGCTCGTCAGCTGCCGATTCACACCATGGCCCAGCGGGCCGCGGCCCTGACGGTGATCGCCGAACTGCAGGGTACGCCCGCCGCATCCTCACTGGACGACGTTATTGAGCGAGCCACCCCCGGTGAGGCGTGGCCGGAGAACGGGTTGGGTACCCGCATCGATCAGGTGACCGATGCGGAGGCCCGGATCGCCGCGTGGGAGCGGGCCGTCGCCGCCTGGGAGACGGATGGACAGCCGTATCCGTTGGCTCAGGCGTTGGTTCGGCTGGCCGAGGCGCGGGCCGCGGTCGGGGACCGGATGAGCATCGCGACCTTGCTGGAACGGGCGCGGAAGATCGCCCGCCGGCTCAAGGCCCGTCCCCTGGAGTCCGAGATTGAGGTGTTGGCGCGTCGGGCAGGAGTACGCCTCAACGGCGGTCCTGTGACCGCGAACGGTTCTGTGACATCCGGGTTGACCGAGCGGGAGCGGGAGGTGCTGCGCCTGCTGGCGGCCGGTCACACCAACCGTCAGATCGCCGAGAGGCTGTTCATCTCACCGAAGACCGCCAGCGTGCACGTGTCCCGAATCCTCGCCAAGCTAGCGGTGTCCACACGTGGTGAAGCGGCGGCCGTCGCTTACCGACTCGGCTTGGTCTCCTCCCGGTAACACGCCCACGTAAGTGCCGTGTCGTGCGGCATTAGCGTGCCTTCTTTCGGATGTGGTACGCGCATACCAGACGTGTGTGCCGATACGCGCGTACCGTCTGTCCGCTCACCCATCCCTCTCTCCGGATGCCGGGAGCGTGATGGTGTTCACACGTTTCGGCGCTGAGCTGCCTGGGTTGTCCTTGAAGACGGGCGTATCGGGAGCGGATCGGTGCGGTGACCCCGGGCGTTGGATGAGTTAGGCGATATCGGAGAGGTCGGGAGTGACAGGTGACGCCACTGATGATTGTGGACGGAGCCAATGTGGTCGGATCGGTCCCTGACGGCTGGTGGCGGGACCGCGCCGGTGCGAACGAACGGCTCCGCGATGGATTGGGACGAATCGTCGAGCAGGGGTTGCCGGAGGCCGCGGTCGCTCACGGAGCGCCCGAGTGGGCGGTCCGCGGCGGGTTTGAGCTGGTGCTCGTGGTGGAGGGCGTGGCTCGTAGCGTCGGCCCGATCCCGGGCGTTCAGGTGCTGGCCGCCCCCGGCTCTGGAGACGACGCCGTCGTCGAGTTGGTGGCAGCGGAGGCACCACGACGTCCCTGTCTGGTGGTGACCGCCGATCGGGCCTTGCGTGATCGGGTCGCGGCGTTGGGGGCGGACGTCATCGGCCCGCGGTGGGTTCGCCAGCCTGACACGCGGGCTTAAGACGTACACGTCAGGATCGGGAGCGCCTCGACGAGGTGACGAGGTAGGGAACGCGGCGCCGATATGTACCTCGGGCGAAACATCCGGATGATCGACCAGTGGGCGACGCCTGAGCGAACAGCGACAGCTATCCGGAAAGGGGTACCGCGTGACCGACGTTGGCTTTCGCGCCGTGGCGGCAGCCTCTTCGCTGCTGCTCGCTCTCCTTCTGGTTGAGTGTGCGTATCGGTTGGTCCGGCGGTATGGCCGGGGTTCGCCGCTGTTGAGTGCGGTGACTCAGCGCGCCTATCGGCCAACCCAGGTGTTGCTGACCTTATTGAGTCTGTACCTCGCGCTCCACGCCGTGACCAGCGGTGACGGCTGGCGTGGTCCGGTCCTGCACGCTTTGCTGCTCGGGCTGATCGCGACCGGAGCGTGGTTAGCCGCTGTACTGTTGCTGATCTTGGAGGACATGGCGCTCTCTCGGTTTCGCACCGATGTGAGCGACAACCGACAGGCGCGGCGAATCCACACTCAGATCACCCTGATCCGCCGGGTCACGATCGTGGCCGTCACCGTGATCGCGATCGGCGCGATGCTGGTCACCTTCCCCGTGGCACGGGCGGCGGGGGCCAGTCTGTTGGCTTCGGCGGGGATCGCCGGCGTGGTCGCGGCGTTAGCCGCGCAGAGTCTGTTGGGGAATATGTTCGCTGGCCTGCAGATCGCGTTCAGCGACGCGGTGCGGCTCGACGATGTTGTCGTCGTTGAGGGACAGTGGGGGCGGATCGAAGCCATCACCCTCAGCTACGTCGTGGTGCATCTGTGGGACGACCGCCGGTTGATCCTGCCCAGTTCCTACTTCCAGTCCAAACCGTTTGAGAACTGGACCCGCACCGGATCTGACCTCTTGGGCACTGTGGAGCTGGAGGTGGACTGGTCGGTGCCGGTGGAGCAGATGCGTCAGGAGTTACGGCAGATCGTGGAGTCCACCGATCTGTGGGATGGCCGGGTCTGTGTACTTCAAGTCACCGATGCGACAGCGGCGTTGGTGCGGGTGCGGGCGTTAGTCAGCGCGCATGACGCGGGACGGCTCTGGGACCTGCGTTGTCTGGTTCGGGAGCGTCTGGTGACGTGGCTGCGGGATGAGCACCCTTACGCCCTGCCTCGGGTGCGGGCGGCGGTGGAGGAGCAGCGGCTGATGGCGGGAGCGCCGTACTCGTCCCCGCGACGATACGAGACCCTCACGCCTGGCGGCTCTGGGGACGACCGGGTGTTCAGCGGCAGTGTGGATGGTCGGGACCGGGGGAGCGTGTTCACCGGACCACACGAGTCGTCCAGAACAGCGACCGGTGACGCGGACCGTGGTGTCAGCGACCGAAGCGGGGCGGCTGACACGGCCGACCGCGAGGGCCTGCGATCGACCGACAGCGGGGATCCGGAGGCGGAGGGTCGGGAAGCCGACCGTGTCAGTCGGTGAGGTGGATTCACAAAGGTGCGACCCTGGACGCGCGGGCCATGGCACAGCGCGCGCCCAGGGTCGGCTCGTGGCCGCCCGGTGGGTCACAGGGCGGGGCGAGGATGGGGAAGGGAGCGGGACACCATGACGGGTTGAACAGAGCGACCATCAGGAACCGCCCCACCCGGCCTCACCGATGGCGGGGCCTTCCGGGCGATGGCGGCCGCCCGCTCCGCCAGTAGACGAGGTGGGCACGGCCACGCGACCGCACAGCGTGTGCACTGTCCCCGTGCGTCGCGGGCGGAGTGACGTGCGAGGACATACTGGGCGGTTCGCCACAGAAGCGGATCATCCACTTCACCCGGATCAGTCATGAGCGAAAAACTATGACGGTCCGCCAACCCGATGTCACACTAGGTGTGCGAGCACACTCGAAGGAATGAAAATTGTCTTCTTCCCGTTACTTGATCCGGATAGCGTCGTTAACCTCAGCTATGGCGTTGATTAGCTGAGAGTATTGATCTGATATGCAGTTTCTGAGTGTGCTTCTGTTCTGATATGTCCAGCATGCCTGGACAACGAGGATTTGCCGTCAGGTGCCTGATATCCAGTAAGATTTCCGTGGCGTAGAGGGTAGGTTACCCCGAATAACGGTCCTCGGGCGCCGATTCGGGGCTGACCGAAACTCAAAGGTCGGACCGTCGAGGGCGTGCGAGGGGCGGCCCCGGAGGGTTCGGGGCGATCGGGCATCGCGGGCGATGATCGCGTTATGACATGAGCGAGCAGGCCGGGGCGTAAATGTCAGATCAAGGCTTGAAACCGACACCGGCGTAGTGTCCGAACGCCCGCTGATGCAGCCCGTTGGAGTACGCCGGTTCCGGACGCCATAACGGGGTGGGGACCAGGCCAGGTTCAACCATCGTGTAGCCGGTGAAACAGACGGCGATCTCCGCCCAGGACCGAGGGATGAGTTGCATCGCGTTCCGGTGGACGTACCGCAGAGCCTCCAGTATTTCCGGAGGTTGATCTTCATAGGTCACGTGGGAGATCAGCAGATAGCTACCTGACACCGTGGCTTCTCGGTAGGGGCGCACCACCTCCACCGGGTTCTCCGGAACGAACGGGAGCACTCCCGCCATCAGGACCGCTACGGGCTGCGACAGGTCCAGTACACGCTGGAGCTGAGGTGAGGAGAAGATTTTTTCCGGCTCCCGGATGTCGGCCTGTAGAGCGGTTGCGCGACTGTTGCCGGCCAACACGCCGTGGCTGTGAGCGACCGCCACAGGGTCGATGTCTACATAGACCACCCGCGATTCTGGGGCGGCTCGTTGGGCGATTTCGTGAACGTTGCCGACGGTGAGAATGCCGGAACCGAGATCCAGGAATTGGCGGATACCGACGGAGTGAAGAAAACGAATCGCCCGCCGTACAAATGCTCGGTTGGCACGCATCATTTCCGGGAGCGCGGGAGCTATACGCCGAATCTCTTCGGCAATTTCCCGATCACTTTGGAAATGATGATTCCCCCCGAGAAAATAATCGTAGACGCGGGCCGCGCTCGGTCGGTTCAGCGCCTTGCTAGCCAGAGGCCCCATCCCCACTCCACCTCCCGGTTGTACCGGTGTCTTGGCGGTGAGCATATGGGTGAGTCAGAGCCTCCGGAAGGCCGGGGCGCCGATAAGGGGCCTGACCGTTATCGAGAGTGGGCCAGGGCGGCGGCCGCGGCGGCCTTCCGCTTCCGCTTATCGGCGTACATCCGGTGGTCGGCATACTGGACCAGATACTCCGGGTCGACGGTGGGGCTATCTGTCACCGCCGCCCCAGCGCTGGCCATAACCGTCAGCTTGAGGTTCTCAATCTCGAACGGGCGGGACAGCGCGTGCCGTAACCGGCTGGCCACGTCCTCGGCGTGGATGGCGTTCTGGACCTGGGAGATCACGAGGAACTCGTCCCCATGGAGCCGAGCCGCCAGGTCGGTGTCCCGGATCTTGGCGCGTAGCCGACGGGCGGTCTCCTGCAGGATCGCGTCCCCGATCCGGTGCCCATGGGTGTCGTTGATTCGTTTGAAGCCGTCCAGGTCCAGGTAGATAACCGCGACGCACCGGCTGCCCGGACGCAGTTGCCGCAGCGTCTGACCCAGGTAGATCAGGGCATAGGTGGCGTTGGGCAGGTTGGTCAGGTCGTCGTAGGAAGCCTTGCGGAGCAGGTCCCGCTCCCGGTGCACCCGCGCGGTGACGTCCCAGGCCACCACCTGACTGCAGGCCACCCCGTCGTAGAACATCAAGGCGGGGTTGAGCTCGAGGTAGCGGGTAGTGCCATCGGGAAGGTGGACCGGACATTCCATCAGGCGCATCCCGATCTCCTGATCCCCGAAGGCGTCGTAATCAGCGACTTCGTTCAGTGAGATCAGGTCAAAGAAGTTGCATCCGGTCAGCTCGTTGACTGACCGACCTAGCAGCGAGGCGAACGCGTGGTTGATATAGCGAATCTTGCCGTCCGCCAGGGAGTACACCAGAGTGGCCTGGGGGGACCGGTCCACCATCATGTGGAAGCGGTATCTGAGCTCGCTACATTCGGTCAACACCGGCAGCGAGATGCGCGCGACCTGCTCTGGAGTCATCATGCCTCTCCTCTTCACCGCCCGGGCGCGGTTTGGCAAGGAACCGGTCGGGCGGGTAACGAACGCCCTCACGGTCTTTGATGCACTCTAAGCAGTCGGATGGCGTTTTGAGCACGGTGGCGTATGGAGTTTCTCGTCACCGTTATCTAGCGGCTACCAAACACCCCACCAAAGACTCCGCAATTTTCCAAGCGCACAAGTGTCGTTACAAAGGCAAGGCGTCCTGAAGTTCGGCGCGTAAGGCGGGGTTGAGTAGTTCCCCTGCCTGGGCGGCCACGTGCTTGGCTTCCTGACGCACGGTCTGTAGGTCGCTGTCCGGGGCCGCGGAGACGGTAAGGATGGACTCGTCTGGTAAGGGAAGCACCAAGTGGAAACCCTGCGCCATTTCAACGATGGCGACCGTGACCGTCTCGCCCGCCAGCAGGTCTGCGGTACTCGATGCCATCCCTATCAGGCTGGAGGAGACCGCCGCTATCTGGTCGGCGTCATCCCGGCTGAGGTCTCCTGACATGAGGATCAGTAGACCGTCGGGCGAGATCACGGTGGCATGGCGGACGCCGGGCACCCGGGCGACGAACTCGTCGATGAGCGCGGTCACGGTACGTGCCCGACGGCTCAGCGTCATGAGCTACTCCTCGGTTAGACGGCTGCGCAATCCATCCTAGGGGGAAGGCGGTTGCCGGCCAGAATCCGCAGTCTCGGTTTTAACAAGGCTTGCGCTTATTACACGCTTGAGGAATTACAGAATTCGACGTATATCGTCACTGTATGTGAAAGTACTGAAGCTTGTGGGTGCTGAGTGTTAACGATCTGTTCGTGCGGAGTTGTGTGTCGCAACAACGTTGTTGGCTCTAATGTTGGCAATACGCGGCCTGAGTAACTTTTGTCCAAAGATTAGGAGATTAAGCAGTATAGGTTAGCATGTGGCTATCTCCGCCGTCTGTCGATTCACAGGGGATTCCGCAGAAGGGGCGAGGGCTGTCGACTCGCTCTCGCGGCAGTCGAGACGGCCGGTTGTCCATATATTCCCGAACGCTCCATATTCCCGAGCGCTCCCGACGGCGCGGCGACGGACGCGACAGCGGCGGCTTGGTCCGCGGAGGAAAGCCCTCATGCCCATATCCGCGCCATCTGACGGACTTGTTGGGCAGTGGTCTGGCCACAGCGACGGGCCAGCCGGGACGAGGTCCGCTATCCGGACCTTTTCTTGCGCGGCCACTGGCCGATCAGGCTGGATTCGTTATTGATGACGATCACTCCCTTGCCGAATGACCTCGCTGACCAGGGATTTCGAGTGCGTGCTGCGAGGCGGCGCGGTGGCCTCCCGGGCACCGCGGTGGAGTGGGCCGTAAGGAGCTGAGTGGGGATGGGCCACAGGCAGACGGATGCGGTCCGACGACGGTTGCGGCTCGCGTCCAGGTCGGCGCGGCCGGCGGAGGCGGTGCCTGCCTCCTCAGCGACGACACCGGACGACACCGTCAGCCATGCCGCGATGCCCTACCGGAATGCCCGGGGAGCGAACGCTGCTCTCCAGGGCCGACGCAGTCGCGGGACGAAAGGCCACTCGAGGACACTACTGCGTCGTCATCGGCGATCGGTTCACGCCGGATCAGAGATCGCTGCATCACCACATGGGAGGCAGCACTACGTGGTTTGTACGCCGCTGGCATCGGCGGTGGAGCGCAGTCTGGACAGCCTGTCGGCGGGCCGTCAGGGCCACGCACACAAAGAACCCGGTGAAGGTGGACGATGACTCACGAGGACACACCCGACACAACCCGTCGCAGCGCCCATTGGTTCGCCGCGCCCGGGCGTAACGGTTTCATCCACCGATCGTGGATGCTCAACCAGGGTTTCGGTCCGGAGATGTACGACGGCCGCCCGGTCATCGGCATCGCCAACAGCTGGTCGGAACTGACCCCGTGCAACGCTCACCTGCGGGACGTCGCTGAGGCCGTCAAGCGGGGGGTGTGGCAGGCGGGTGGTTTCCCCCTGGAGTTCCCCACCATGTCACTGGGGGAGCCGCTGATGCGCCCCACCACCATGCTGTTTCGCAACCTGATGGCGATGGAGGCCGAGGAGACCATCCGCGCCAACCCACTCGACGGGGTGGTCCTGCTGTCGGGGTGCGACAAAACCACACCCGCGCTTTTGATGGCCGCGGCTAGCGTGGACCTGCCCGCGATCATGGTGACCGGCGGCCCCATGCTCAACGGCAAGTTCCGTGGGCGGGACATCGGATCCGGTACGGATGTGTGGCGCCTGAACGAGGAGGCGCGGGCCGGCGGACTGAGCGCCGCCGACCTCGCCGAGGCTGAGGTGTGCATGTCCCGCAGCCGGGGGCACTGCATGACCATGGGGACGGCGTCGACCATGGCCTGCCTCGCTGAGGCGATGGGGATGCAGCTGCCTGGGTCAGCGGCGATTCCCGCGGTGGACTCCCGCCGTTACGCGCTGGCGCAGGCCAGCGGGCGGCGAATCGTGGAGATGGTACGCGAGGGCCTGCGGCCGTCAGCGATTCTGACCCGAAAGGCGTTTGAGAACGCGATCCGGGTAAACACCGCCCTGGGCGGCTCAACCAACGCGGTGGTCCACCTGTTGGCGCTCGCTGGCCGCCTGGGCGTACCGCTGAGCCTGGATGACTTCGATGAGCTGGTCCGCCCGGTGCCGGTTCTGGTTGATCTGATGCCGTCCGGTCGATTCCTGATGGAGGACTTCTTCTATGCCGGCGGCCTACCGGCGGTGCTACGTGAGTTAGGGGATCTGCTGCACACCGACGCGCTCACCGTTACCGGTCAGACCCTCGGGGAGAACGTCGCCGACTCCCCGTGCTGGAACCGGGAGGTGATCCGCACCCGGGACAATCCGGTTCAAGCGCCGGGCTCCGGCACCGTGGTGCTGCGCGGCAGCCTGTGCCCCCGTGGCGCGGTTCTGAAGATCTCGGCGGCCTCCCCGCATCTGCTGCGGCACCGCGGGCGTGCCCTGGTGTTTGACCGGGTGGAGGACTACCACCGCGCCTGTGAGGACCCGAATCTGCCGGTGGATCCCTCGACGGTGCTGGTGGTGCGTTACGCCGGCCCGAAGGGGTACCCGGGTTTCCCCGAGGTCGGCAACCTGCCGATGCCGCGGGCCCTGCTCCAGGCGGGGGTTGAGGACATGGTTCGGATCTCTGACGCGCGTATGAGTGGCACCGGTTATGGAACCTGCGTCCTGCATACCGCGCCGGAGGCGGCGGTCGGAGGACCGTTGGCGCTGGTGCGGACCGGTGACTGGATCGAGCTGGATGCCGCCGAGCGACGCCTGGATCTCCTGGTCGACGAGGCCGAGTTGGCTGCCCGTCGAGCCGCCTGGCAGCCGCCTCCGCCGCCGGCCGAGCGAGGCTGGACACGGCTGTACGTCGAGCATGTGCTTCAGGCCGATCAGGGGGCTGACTTGGATTTCCTGGTCGGGGGGAGTGGCCATGGGATCCCCCGCCACTCGCACTGAATCGGCGGAGCGGAGCCCTGACCTGCTTCTTGACAGGTTATGCCCACCTGTCTCGGTTGGACAGACCCGCCTGTTTCGGGCGGCCAGATCGGCCAGGTGCTCTCTTGGGGTACCGCTTGGATACCGCGCGCCTGGCCGGTCTGGAGGCCGGCCTTCAGAGCCTCCCCAGGCTGAGTGAAAGCCGGGCCTGCGGCGTGTCGGGGAGACGCCGTGCCGCTATCCCTATTAAAGCTATGGGTTTTGTTTGTATTCTGGTCGGGCGCCCTATCCACAGGGCTCTCACGACGACGGTTGGAAGGAGGGCGGCATGACCGGTCACAACCCGTTCCTGATGTGGCGATGTCGAACGGAGTGTCTGGTAGCCCTACCCGTTCACCGTCACACCACCGACGTCAAGGAGCCCAATAATGAATCGCCCACCCGCCGTTTCCGCTTCCATACCCCACGCGCGACACGCCTCCCCTTCGCTGACCGTCACGGTCCATATCACAGTCTCCGGATCTGACGCTCCCCGAGTCGCTCACCAGATCGCCGAGGCGCTGCGCGATGTCATCGTCCTCACCGACAACGATTACGGTGACGACACGCGAATCCGTACCCGCGCCGAGGGAACGGTCACCAAGGCGCCTGGGCTGCGCGTAGTGACCTCCGACGCGCCACCGCCGCGCCCTGTCGCCTATCCAACCCCGCGTACCCCCGCCCGTCCCGCGACGCCCGACCTGACCGCACCCCTCCAGCTCTATCCGGACCAACGGGTCGCCATCCTCGACGGCGCGCCGGTGATGTTCACACGCCGCGAGTACGACCTGCTGCTGTTCTTCGTCGAACACCCTGGACGCGTCTTTACCCGGCAACAACTGCTGCGCATGGTGTGGGGAGACGACACCGGCAGCACCCAGCGCACCATCGATGTCCACATCCGTCGACTGCGGGTGAAGCTGCGAAACCGCGGCCCGGTGATCACCACAATCCACGGAATCGGATACCGGTTAGACGCCGCCCACCGCGCCGTGATCCTCGATGGGGAGATCGTGGATCAGACGCCGTCGGAGCTGTTGGTGGAGCAGGGACCACGCCCTGTGGACTGAGCGTGATACGGGGCCGCCCACGGCCCTAAAGACGACATCGATTCCCCCGTGGGGGTGTGCCGGGCGGAATTCGGGGTACGCGAAGGAGCGCCTATTCACATCGTCGCGAGATGCGTCGTGCCGCAACGGGCATGACCGTCACCGTGGCGTCACGGATGGTCATCACGTGACAGGGGGGAACGATGATTGACCAGCAACAGGCGCCCCAACTCATGGGTGTCACGGTCTTTGACCGGACGGGGGACAAAGTCGGAAAAGTTGCCCAAGTCTACCTGGACAGCCTGACCGACATGCCGTCCTGGGTCACTGTGACGACCGGGCTGTTCGGCCGTAAGGAAAGCTTCGTGCCGCTCACCGACGCGGAACTGGAGCGGGACGGGCTCCACGTGACGGTGGACAAGGAGGAGATCAAGAACGCCCCACGTATCGACGCTGACGCCGAATTACAGCCTCGTGAGGAAGCGGAACTGTACGACTACTACCACATCGACATCTCTTCGGGGACTCCCGGACACCGGATGACGGAACCGACCGCCACCGGGCGGGCATCCGTTGGGACCGCGGGAGAAGGAACCGCGGGGATGACCAGTACCGCTGGTCCTGGTAGTACGGGTGAATTCAGTGGTACTGGCGAATTCACCAGCACCACGGGCGCCGCAGGCGCCGCTGGCACCGCCAGCAGCACCGGGGTTACCGGTCAGACGGGCACCGCTAGGACCGGAACCGCAGGCGCCGCTGAAGGCGCCAGCGCCTCGCGATTCGGCGATCAGGCGATGACCCGCTCCGAGGAACGCCTGCAAGTCAGCACCGAGAAGGTCGAGGTTGGTCGGGCGCGGCTACGCAAGTACGTGGTGACCGAGCAGGTTCAAACCACGGTTCCGGTCAGCCACGAAGAGGTACGCGTGGAACACGAACCGATCACCGACGCCAACCGCGAGCAGGCCATGTCGGGGTCGGAGTTCAGCGAGGAGGAGTACGAGGTAACCCTGCACGCTGAACGGCCGGTGGTGAGCAAGCGGACCGAGCCTGTGGAGCGGGTACGGCTGACCACCGAGACGGTGACCGGAGAGCAGACGGTCAGCGGTGAGGTACGCAAGGAGCGCATCGACACAGAGCAGGAGGACTTCCTGTCCAGCGAAAGCGAACAAAGCCGGAACCGGGACCGGAACCGGAACCGGGATCGGAACCGGGATCGGAAGCGTTAACGGGCGTCAAGCCGGCCTGTCCTCACGTCGTCGGACCGGCCGAGGTGCACCGGTGATCCGACAGGGATCTGGTATGCATCCGCCGTTGTGGCGGCCCCGCTTGAAGGCAGGGCCGCCACAACGTGCGTGACACCGGTTAGGCGCCTCAGTCGTCGCAGAGCACACGGTGGCGTACCAACCACACCACCGTGATGGTGCCGATGGCGGTAACGGTGATGGTCAGGGGTACGCGGTACCGCCGCGCTGTGGCGAGCGTGCTCTTGAGAGAGCCGGCGATCCGTTCACGGGTTGCCGCGAGGTACTCCCGCGCCCGTGCCTTCACGTCGAGCCGCCCCGCCAACGCCTCAACCGTGTCGCCGAGTTCAGCTCGGGTTCGGACGATTTGGCGGTGCATCTCGGCCAGGTCCCGCGGTGGAGTGCTCTGTGCCCCGTTCGGACTGGGGCCGCGATAGCTGGTCCGCTCGCTTAGCTGTTCGCTCATCGGTGCGCCCTCTCCCTCAACATCTCCACGTCGACCTTGACGCTTTCCATCGCGTCGTGGGGCGGGATCGGTGTAGCTCGACGAAGTTGATGGCGTCCGACGAGCGCGAGGACGCCCGCGATCACGAAGAGCACGACCGTCATGATCGCGGCGGCCAGCCAGGTGGGCATGACCAACGCCAGCAGCAGGATCAACGTCGTGATCAAGGTTGCTAGCCCGGCCAACGCCATGAGGGCGCCGGCGGCCAGCAGACCGGCGCCGATCCCGGCGCGCTTGCCTTTTTCGGTCAGCTCCAGTTTGGCCAGCTGCAGCTCCTCCCGGATGAGCCGGGACAGCTGTTCGGAGGCTTGTTTGACCAGGGCGGCCGTGGAAACCTTCTGCCGCGCCAGCCCGTTGCCCGTCCCCGTCACAAACTTCTGATCCACGCGGTACGCGCCCATGACACCACCCCCCTTTGTCCGCCCGATGTGTGCCCCCGTCGTCGGTGCGGCAAACACCCGGATCTGGCGGAGGGGCGTTCAGGCGTGATCAGAGGTGACGAATCGGTTTGGTCGCGTTGAATGTCCGAATCCGGGGTTGTCGCTTGGTGAGCCCGTCGGTTGGTGAGCCGCTCGGGTGCGGCGCCCGGACGGTGTGCGGATCGTGAGCGGTTGCTCGGATGACCTCGGCATATGGGGCCGGGCTATATGGGTCGTTGATCGAACTTTGGTCTGAGAGCGTGATATCGGGCGAGTCGGTAGGGGGGTTCCTTACCCGGGGACGCCGACATATGGCACACTTTCAGCTCATGATGAGCGCGCAGCTACACCGTTGCCCGGGCCAGTCCGCCCGAGTTGCCGCCGCGCGCTGTTGTTGTCGCCGCTGACGTCCGTGTCCCGCCCGGTTTCCGGGCATCCCATCGACGATCTCAGCGAGCGACCTCATGTCTGTGTCCACGTTGGACTCTGTCCTGTCTACTGCTCCAGCCTCAACGTCGGTAATCACCGAGCCTGCCGCGGCCTCCGCGCCCCCCACTGTTCCGTCCGATATCGACCCCCGGGGTCGTGCCGTGGTCTTTATCCACGCCCATCCCGACGACGAGGCGATCTTCACCGCCGCCACGATGCGCCGGTTGGCCGACCGCGGTGCCCGCGTGGTACTGGTCACCGCCACCGGAGGGGAGTTGGGCACCCCGCTGTGTGAGCTGGCGCCCGGTGAGTCGCTTCACGCGCGCCGCGTCGCCGAACTGGAAGCCGCCGCCGAGCAGTTGGGGGTATCCCGTCTGGTCCTGCTCGGGCGTCGGGATTCCGGGATGGCGGGTTGGCCATCCGCACGGCATCCCCGCGCGTTCGCCCGGGCCCGGGTGGACCGTCTGGCACGGCGGATCGCCGATATCGCGGTGGCTGAGGGAGCGGCGGCGGTGGTCCACTACGACTCGGACGGGATCTATGGCCACCCCGACCATGTGATGGTGCATCGGGTAGGGAGCCTGGCCGCCCGGTACGCCGGGGTGACCGACTATGAGGCCACTGTGGACCGTGACCATCTGTGCGCCACGCCTGGCAAGCACTTGTTGGATCTGGCCACCGGTCGCCCTGGAGCCTATGGGCGACCTGGCGGTGAGATCCCCTTGCGGCTGCGTGCCACAGAAGCGGAGTTGGCGGCTAAACGGGCGGCGATGTTGGCCCACACCAGTCAAATCGCACCTGAATCGCTGGACGTGCCGGATTTCGCGGGCGCCTACGGGTACGAGTGGTACCTGCGCCGCGGCCCGATTGGGCTGTTGGACACGCTCGGCTAACCGGCACGGTCACGCGACGCGGTCCCCGAACCCCAGTCCTTCACGGGGAGGGTGGGGTGTCAGCGACGGCGCCTTGGTTCTCCGTCGCTGACACCCCGCTACACCGTGCGATCCGAGGGCGTCTCATGACGACGGTGACATCGTGCGAGCCCACAGATCGCGCGGACTACCGACGGTCAGTGGGTGAAGGTGAACCAGTTGACGTTGACAAAATCGGCTGGCTGACCGCTGGTGAAGGTCAGATAGACATCGTGGACTCCGGTGATTTCGGAGATGTTCGCCGGGACGGTCCGCCAGCTTTGCCAGCCGCCGGTATTGGCGATCGCGAAGCTCCCGACCGGCGGGTTTGTCAGGCTGTCCAGGCGTACCTCCACAAGGCCGCTGATCCCTTCGGGGGCCCCGGAGGCGACACGCGCCTGGAACTGCCGGGCCGGGGTGGAACCGAAATCGATGCGCCGGTACAGCGCCCAGTCACCGTTGGCGATCCAGCCCAGGTTGAGGCCGCCCTCGGAGCAGGCTTCGGTGTCCACCCCGTGCTGCTGCGCGAAGTCCTCGGCCTGGATGATGGAGTACGCGGACTGCCCACCGGGCGGGGGAGTTGTGGGGGTGCTGCCACCGCCGTTCGACGTCCACACCGCCACGTAGTCCACCAGCATCGAACGCCCCGGCACGGTGGCCGCGGTGGGGGTGGTGAAGCCCGCGACACCGTCCGGGAAGCCACCGCCGATCGCCACGTTCAGCAAGATGAAGTAGCCGGCGTGGCTGGTCATGTCGTCCCAGTATTCGCCGATCTGGGTTTCGTACACGGTGTGGTAGAGCTGGTCATCCACGTACCAGCGCAGCTGATTCGGTGAGACGCTGCGGTCCCACTCGAACCGGTAGGTGTGGAAGGCCGACTGGCAGCTGCTGCCGGGGCAGGGCCGGCTGGCGCCGATTCCGTTGGTCTCATTACACGGTCCGCCAGGGTTGACTCCACAGTGGAGAACACCCCAGACGGTGTTGAGCCCATTGACGTTCTCCATGATGTCGAACTCGCCGATACCGGGCCAGTTCCAGTAGTCGCCCCGATACGGAGAGCCGAGCGCCCAGAACGCGGGCCAGTAGCCTAGCGCGGCCTCCCCGGTGACGTCGGGCATCCGGATACGACCCTCGATGCGGAGGATGCCGCCCTCGGGGGCCCGGAAGTCGGCGCGACGGGTCTCGATACGCGCCGAGGTCCAGTTGCCGGCGCTGTCCCGAAGCGGGGTGATCCGCAGGTTCCCGTTGCCGTCCAGGCTCACGTTGGCCGGGTCATTGGTGTAGCGCTGGATCTCGCCGGTACCCCAGTTGTTGGGACCACCTGGGTAGCCGTGCCCTAGATCGAAGATCCAGTTGTTGGAGGAGGGGAGAGAGCCGGCCGGGCCGTTGAAGTCATCGCTCCACTGCAGGGTCCAGCCGGTGGGGGTGGGAGGTACGGACGCCTGGCTGATACCGGCCAGCAGCGCGGCCGTGAGGGCCAAGGCCATGACGGTAGCTAAAGACAGCCTTCTGAAGACAACAGACGATCGCGCCATAGCGGGGCCTTTCAGGGTTTTGAGGGATGTGGCCCGGGTTATCCGAACTATAGTAAGGAAACTATCCAATTAATAGACCACTTCTTGAGACACCTGACCGATCAGGCGAATCTCTGGAGGGGGTCCCCGGAGGCAACAGGGCGTCACCTCGCCAGGTGAGAGGAGTCACAGGGCTGATCGATCGATAGACACCCCGTAGCAACGGCGCTGAAACAGCCGCAGCGCACCCTTGTCGTACTGGTGGAGGTCGTAGGGGGACGCGGCCTCCACCATGCCGCTTTCTGAGAGAGGTTTCTTGTTGGGACGAGGCTGTGGTTCCTCAGAGAGGGGCTCCGAGGAACCGGATCCAACGAAGACTTCCGGGGGAAGGGATGCTGCGATGAGTCGCTGGCGCGCCAGAACCGTGCTGCCCACGGACTCCACCGAGCTGCTGGAGCTGGCCGCCCGACTGGCCTGGGATCCCACCGAATTGCCGTGGGTGCTGGCTCGTCACCTCGACAGTGAAGTGGTGTGGCGGGCCGACCGTGGCCACGACATCGCGGATGGCACCGTGCTGCGGCTGCCTGATCCCGATGGGGGGACACTGGAGTTTCGGCGCCCTGGAGCGGCTTATACCACCGATGAGGTGACTCAGGCCCGTGCTTTGACCGACTTAGCTGCCCGGTTACGGGTCACCGCGGTCCCTCGAGAGTGGACCGTGATGCTGCCCGACGGGCAGGAGGTCACGCTGCGGCGTACCGGGATCGCGGATCTGGCCGCGGTGGAGGCGCTGCACCGTCGCTGCTCGGCGCGGTCACGACGGTGGCGTTACCTCACCGCCGCCTCACGGCAGGAACCGGAATGGTTAGAGCGGCTGGTGGCGCCGCGTACCGGATACACCTTGGCCGCCCAGACCGACAACGAGGAGATCGTGGGGTTGGCGACCGCGCACTGGGACGGCCAGGAGGCCGAGATCGGGATCCTGGTGGAGGACCAGTGGCAGGGGCGACGGGTGGGGACCGCCCTGCTGCGTCGGTTGACCACCCTCGCGGAGGAGATGGGGGTGCGGGTGCTGCACGCCCACACCACCGCCGACAACGCCGTCGCGCCGCGACTGGCGCGTCGGTTCGGTGGGGCGGTGACGGTCAGGCGGGCGGACAGCGCCGATCCGATTGAGGACATCGATCTACTCGTGCACCTCGGAGGCCGGGAGGTCCCTGACCTGGGCGGGGAGGTCGGTCCGGGGACGCAGCCCGGGGAACCGGGGATCGTGACATTCTCCATTCGGCTGTGACCGGACCGGGAACCGCAGAGCGTGACCACCGTGTCGAGAAACAGGGTCCTTTAGCGGATTTCAGGGCGAATCCCTGGACTTCGGACTAACATATCGATGGATGTCGATTTCTTCTAGCGTCCTAGGAAGGATGCGGGGAGTGGCCTCGACCGCCGCAAAGGGGGACACGGCGGGAAGGGGGAGGCGGCACCGACGGACTCCCACGCAGGAAGCGGGGCCTGCAGCGGGATCCGCGGTGCCGCGACCAGGTGGTTGAAGCGCTTTGACCGGCACACTACGGCCACTGTCGCCACGGCGGCATGGGGTGTTCCGGTAGCGCGACCTGGGTCGGGCGGGCAGGGGACGCTCGACCCGGGGCCACCAACAGGGGTACGCGGACGCGCGTACCCCTGTATGCCATTGGGCGTCGGTCAGCCGTGGGTGAGGGGAATGCTCTCAGGCAAGGTGGCCAAGGAGGCCTCGTTGACCGACTTCAGGGCGGTGATGGTGGCGTGGCCGGCAGCCAGCAGGGCGGCGTCGGTGCCGGCCTCCAATTCACGGGTGTTTTCTGTCAGGGTCATCCTCAACCACCCGTCGGTGAGCTCCTCAACACCGAACTGAACAATCCCGAACCGGGACAGGCGTGCCCGTCGCAGCTCCCTCACTTGCTCCAGAGGCAGGTTGGGGACGTTGAGGTTGAGGACGGTGCCTGGTTCGGTGGCCTGCACCAGAGGCAGCACCTGCTCCACCAAGGACTGTGCGGTGTCCCAGTGAGGGTTGGGGTCCTGATCGGCCATGTCTAGGGAGACCGCCAGGGCGCGGACCTGGTTGATGCCGGCGGTCAGGGCGGCGCCCACCGTACCGGAGTGCAAGACGGCGTGGCCGATGTTGGCTCCCCGGTTGATACCGGAGACGACGAGGTCGGGAGGGCCGTTGAAGGCACCGCGGCAGGCGGCGAACACGATGAAGGCGGGGTGGCTCTCCACGCCGTAGGAGGTCACACCGGGCAGCTCAGGAAGCGGCCAGTTGTGGACGACGATCCGGCCCTCCTGTTCCACTGCTTGCATGGAGGCGCTGGTACCGCTGGCCTCCCGTAGAGGCGCGGCCACCAAGGGTTGGAGGCCCGCCGCGAGTACAGCTTTGGCGAGAACGACTAAACCGGGTGAATTCACTCCATCGTCATTGGTCACCAGAACCCGCCGCATGCTTAACTCTCCCGAACACGCGATCGACTGTCCTCTCGACCATAGCCCGCACTCACTGTTCAAGATCACGATTAGCGGCAGGGGATTCGGGTTCGAGGGTGGGAGTGGTCAGGTTGTGATACAGGCCGCTGAGGAAGCGGATGAACTCCTGGCGTTCGGTAGGAGTGAAGGAGCGCAGGGCCCGTTCGGACAGGTCCCGCATGGCGGCGGCTAAGGTGCCACGCAGCTCGTGGCCGCGTTGGGTGAGGTGGACACACACTAACCGGGCATCACGGGGGTGGGGTCTACGTTCGACCAGCCCACTGGCTTCCATGCGGGTGGTGGCCTTGGTGACGGTCGGCGTGGCCAGGCCCAGGCGACGAGCGATCTCACCAGGGGTCAACCCATCCTCGTACCACAGGCACATCAGGATGAACTGCTGCCCCTCGCGGACGCCGTGCTGTCGATAAGTGGCGTCAGCCGCCTCTTTCATGGCTCGTTTGGCGGACCAGAACACTATCTGGAACTCGTCGCTGGTCCAGTCGACCCACCAATCCCGCATGTCCTCGAGGGTACGTTGACGGGAAATCGTTAGCCAGCTAACGTTTAGCGCGGGTAAGTCATTGCACGGCTAATGATTATGGGGGAGTTATGACCGTTCTCGTGGCCGGAGCCACCGGTCGGGTTGGTAGCCGGTTCGTCCCGCGTCTACTCGACCACGGCATACCCGTCCGGGTCCTGGTGCGGAACGCCGAGCGTGCCGAGCCGCTGCGGCAGCGGGGTGCGGAGGTCCTGGTCGGTGACCTGTCCGATCCCGAAGCGGTGAAGCGCGCCGTCACCGGGGTCGACGCCGTCGTGAACCTCGCCGCGGCGTTCCGGGGCGTACCCGACAGCGAAGCGGTCAGCGTGAACGAAACGGCCGCCGTTGAGCTGGCCCGCGCCGCGCTTGCCGCGGGCGTCACCCGCCACGTGTACTCCAGCACCAACCTGGTGTACGGGCCGGGACGGGGCCGTCCGGCGCGGGAGGACGACGAGCCGCAGCCGCTGTTCACCTACCCCCAGACCAAGGTGGCTGCCGAGAACGCGCTGCTGGAACTGCACCGCGACCAAGGACTAGACGTCCGGATCGTGCGGCTCGCCTTCGTCTACGGTGAAGGCGACCCGCACCTGGCGGAGTCAATGATGTGGGCCCGCTCCTGGGCGGCCCACAAGCGGCTGCACATGATCCACCACGCCGACGCGGGCCAGGCGCTCCTGCGGGCGCTGCAGGCCGAGGGCATCGGCGGGCGGATCTACAACGCCGCCGACGACGCGCCAGTCACCGCCTACGAGCTGCACGTGCTCAACAACGAGACGCCGGCCGAGGACATCGCCCAGCGGGAGCTGGACGACCCGTGGGACGGCGTCGTTGACACCACCCGTATCCGGCTGGAGTTGGGATACCGCCCGATCTACCCCAGCGTCTACACAGCGCGAGACGCCGGGGCACTGTGAAACCCCTTCCGGGCCCCATCGGTCACCGGCCCAGTCATCCCTCGCAACGGGGACTGGTGGGGCCCGACCCTCTACCGCCCAATCACCACCCACCTATACGCCTATCGCGCCTTTGACCGCCCACTGACCACAGCGGCCACCGGCCGCCGTACGTGACGGTCTGCGCCGGTCATTGCCGGCTGTCGCGCAGCACGTACCCCAATCCGCGTACCGTGTGGATCAACTTAGGACCATCCTTGTCGATCTTCCGGCGCAGATAGAAGATGTACGTCTCCACCAGGGACGTGTCGTCGCTGGTGGCGTGATTCCACACCTTGGCCAAGATCTGTCTTTTCGACAGCACCCGGTTGCGGTTGACCATCAGGTAGTGCAGGAGCCGAAACTCAGTGGGGGACAGCGAGACCGGACACCCACCACGCCAGACCCGCTCCGACTCCACCGCCATCACCAGATCCCCGACCGTCAACCGCGTATCACGCCGGCCGTACCCCAGGCAACGGCGAAGCAACGCCTTCAGCCGTAGCGTCAACTCCTCCAACTGGAACGGCTTGACCAAATAGTCATCCGCACCGTTGCCGAACGCGGCCCGCAAAGCAGCAGGATCATTGCGATCGCCCAGGAAAACCACCGGCCCTTGCCAGCCGCTGTCCCGCAGACGCCGGCAGACCTCTGATCCAGGCATATCGGGAAGCTCCATGTCGAGCACGACCAAGTCAAAACGATCCGCCCGCAACGCCATGCTCCCAATCTGGGCCGTCATCACCTCATAGCCAGTCAGGCGCAGCGGATCCGCCAACTCGGCCCCGCTTCCCACGAGCAACAGTCGGATCGGTGAACCATCCAGATGGACATCCGCTTGGACAGGCTCAATCGTGGCTGAGCCGATGTTCACCCTGTTACCTCCCCGTAGTTACTGTGGCGCGAACCCGTATAGAGATGGCAGCCGATCCCTCGCGTGCGCTACCGCAGTCGGCGTGTCGCGGCCGGGAGACAACGCAAACTGTGAATTCCGCGGATCGGGGAACCAGATCAGCGGTGGACCATCGCGGCCGTGGACAACACCCCCACAAGCCGCCTGGCGTGACCCTGGGAGGGCCGATGACCGACGACCGTGACGTACTTGAGCGACTCCGCGCCGCAGTGGTGATCGCGGTACTCCGCGCCCCCGATGCTCAGCGAGCATCCGGCGCCGTCGAGGCGCTCGTGGAAGCCGGCATCGGAGCCGTCGAGATCACCTTCACCACACCCGGCGCCCATGAAGTCATCGCCTGGGCACAACAGCGGTACGCCGACCGCGTGGTGATCGGCGCCGGTACCCTGACCGAACCCGCCCAGGTCGAACAGGCCGTGGCCGCCGGGGCGCATTTCCTGGTGAGCCCGGGCTACCGACCCCACATCGCCGACGCCATGGTGAACACCGGCCTGCTGAGCATGGTCGGAGTCCTCACCCCCAGCGAAATCATGGCCGTGCAGGAACGCGGCGACATGACAGTCACCAAACTCTTCCCCGGTTCCCTGGGAGGCCCCGCATACCTACGGGCCCTACGAGGACCATTCCCGGACATGGCCTTCATGCCCACTGGGGGAGTCTCGCCTGACAACCTGGGAGACTGGCTTGACGCCGGCGCGATCGCGGTCGGCGCCGGCAGCGAACTATGCCCGACCGCAGCCATCGCCAAAGAACGCCATGAGGAGATCGCCCAACGCGCAGCAGCCTTCCTTGAGGCGATCAAACGGCGCCCCTAGACACCCTCATGTGACGTTCGCCAAAACACCCTCAATCTGACGCCACCAGCGCTTCACCACGGATCGAGGCGCAGGACACAACCTTCGGCGGACCGGTGGCGGATCGTGAAAACACACCTGGCCTAAGCCTCAATCAATCTCCCCACACCTTGGGTACTCCATGCCCCCGAGACGACGGCGACGAACCCCGCGCTTCCTCCACAGCCAGGCGTCACCGGTCACCACCCAGCGGAGTCAGCTCGGGTAGTGCCGCCACGCTGCTTCCGGTCCTCGGGTCGCCTCGCGGCCCTGCGGTCCGGGTCGGCTTGCCATCGAATCAGAATGGTCACCTCCGGCGGTGGCCGCTTCGGCACCACTGCCCCGCCTACATCCCTCACCTAGGTAAGGCGTGGCATCCCACCGCCTACGCATATGGCCCAGAAACACATGCCCTAAGCCAGGTCCCCATCCCAAAACCTTCCACACCCAACACGAACCCAACGTGGATGATCAAGCATCGCAGTGCGGCCTTACTCGCCTTTCAACCACGCTCCACTGTGACCTTTGAAGTCACCCCCGTATGCCTAGGCGCTCCAAGGCGATCGCTGGTCAAAATGCGGCGAGAAGACACCCCACATGAGAAAGCTCGGCGAGAAGACACCCCACATGAGAAAGCACAGCCATACCAGCTGCGCTGAAGGAACCCCCACGTGCGTGAGGAGGACCTGGTGGACACGGGCGGGGAGCAGCCCGAGGTAGGAACACCCCCACGTGCGTGGGGAGGACATCACTGTTGGTAGCGACACGAGAACGCCGGGTCTAGGTCCAGAAGGCCAAGAGACGGGCCAGGAAGGAGCAGGCGCCTCTGAAGGCGCCCACTGACGCTTTTCCATATCGATGCTTAGACGACTCTCACATTCTGGTTACGTCTGCCCCATCAATTGGTAACACCGATACTCTTAGCTGATCGATCGCTACCTTCCGTGCCAGCTGACGTTAGTTCTGCCTGACAGGGTGGAAAGGGGGTGTCGTGACAGCGTGAGGTGTGTCCCTGGCCGACGGGTTCTCCAGCTACAGGGTGACGCCGACCAACACGGGTTCGGGGTGGAGTTCGATGTCGAAGGTTTTCCGAACGCCGTCCCGGATCTCGCGGGCGAGGTCCAGCAGGGCCGCGGTGGTGCCCGAGCCTCGGTTGGTCAACGCGAGGGTGTGTTTGCTGGAGATTCCGACGCCGTCCCGGCCATACCCTCGGGTGAAGCCGGCGCGTTCGATGAGCCACGCGGCGCTGGTCTTCACGTGTTCCTCGCCGTAGGGCCAGGAGGGTGGGGTGACGCTGTCGCCGAGCAGTTCGGCGCAACGGCGGCGCAGCTCCGCGTACCCCTTGTTCGTCAGCACCGGGTTGGTGAAGAAGGAACCGACGCTGTAGGTGTCGGGGTCGTCGGGGTCGAGGACCATGCCCTTGCCGCGTCGCAGGTGGAGAACCGCGGCCCGCGCGTCTGGCAGTGGGACACGTTCACCGAGTGTGACGCCGAGAGTACGGGCGAGTTCGGCGTACCGGATGGGTCCGGACAGGTTCGAACGCTGAAGTTGGAAGGTGACGTCGAGCACCACCCAGCGGTCGACGCCTTTGAAAATACTGGTACGGTACGCGAAGCCACAGTCCTGATTGGACAGTGTGCGGATTTCGCGGCGTTGCCGGTCCCAGACCCGGACGGCGGTGATGGTCTCGGCGACTTCCTGGCCGTAGGCGCCGACGTTCTGGATAGGGGTAGCGCCGGCGGAGCCGGGGATACCGGAGAGGCATTCCAGGCCGGACCAGCCTTGCTCAACGCAGTGCTGGACGAGTTCATCCCACGGGTGTCCAGCAGCGACGGTGAGGGTGACGGTCCCCGCGGGGTCGACGTCGGCGTGGAAGCCGGTGTCGCGCAACAGGATGACGGTGCCGGTGAAGCCGGCATCGCCGATCACGACGTTGCTGCCGCCCGCGAGGATCAGCAAAGGTACGCCGGAGCTATCGACCCACTGACAGGCTTCGACCGTTTCGCGGCTATTGTGGGTCTCTATCACGCGATCGGCGGGGCCTCCCAGTCGAAGCGTCGTGTATGTAGCGAGAAATTCGTGGGTCACCTCACGCATGTCCTCACCCTAGGCTGGTAGGTAGCACCCGGAGATTAATCAGAGCCGGTTACAGGGTGTGCGTCCGGTTCCCGGCTCGAACCACCATGTCGACATTGGTGGTCAACCATCAGCGGTTCCACCATCAGGGAGGATGCCATGACAAGGGCGGGCGTGAAGCCGGGTAAAGATTTCTGGCTGGCGGCGCTCCGCCATGAGGGTGCGGCGTTCAGGGCCGCCGTCAGTGAGGAGGCTTTCCCCGCCGCTGTGCCCTCCTGTCCCGGCTGGACGGTCCGGGACCTGGTTGGTCACCTGGGCGCTCTCTACCAGCGGGTACGCGGCCACATTACGCGGGGAGTCACAACACGCCCGGAACAGGCCGAGGATCCGGTACTTCCCGAAGGGGCCGAGCTGCTGTCGTGGTGGGATCAGCAGTTCGAGGAGCTGACGGGTGTACTGGATCAGATCGATCCGGAACTGCCGGCCTGGAACTGGGCGCCGCAGGCGAAGAAGGCCGTCTTCTGGCATCGGCGGATGGCGCATGAGACGGCGATCCGTCGGTGGGATGCCCAAGTGGCCAGTGGGCTCACTGAGCCGATCGAAACCAAGCTCGCCGTCGATGGGGTTGCTGAGGTTCTGGACACCTGGCTGCCGGCTGGTAAGCGGCGCAGTCAGCCGCAGGCGGTGGGTTTGGTGCAGTTGCACGCCTCCGACATCGAGCACAGCTGGCTGGTCCGGGTCCGGCGGGAAGGTATCGCGTTGCTGGACACCAGCACGGTGATGCATGAGGAGCACGCGGTCAAGGCGCGGGCCAGCGGCACGGTCAGTGACCTGCTGTTGGCGTTGTATGGCCGGGTCCCGTTTGAGGTGCTGGATCTCTCCGGCGATGTCCGGCTGTTGGAGGCGCTCCGTACCGGCTGAGCTGGACAGGCCGAGCCGAGGCCGGTCCCCCGGACCGGCCGACCGGTTTATCGACACCGGTCAGGGCGGGTTTGTCGGAAAGAGCACTGCTGCAGGCGAGTTCCGTTAGGACAGCAGGTGGGCGTTGACGTCACGGACCAAGTCGGCCAGCTCCGACAGTTCGACAACGTCCACCCCAGCGGCCCGCAGCAGTGAGGCTCCCCGCCCCTGCACGAAGATGGCTGGTTCCCGCCACGCGAAGACCACACGGGGAATGCCGGCGGCGATGATGAGTGAGGCGCACGAATCGGGTCGGGAAGCCCGGTCGCCGCACGGTTCGAGTGAGCTGTACAGGGTGGTCCGCGTCAGATCAATGCTCTCCGAGTGACGGCGGACAGCGGCCAAGGCGACTTCTTCGGCGTGATCGCGGGGGTCGTGTTGCCGGGAGTAGCCGGTGGCGATGACGCGGCCATCGGTGTCGACGATCACCGCGCCCACCGAGAAGGCGGTCGATGAGGGTGGGCAGCGGCGGGACAGTTCGATCGCTGTCCGTATCCACCGCTGGTCGTCGAAGAACGCGCCGAACGCGGCGCTGGCGTCATTGGGTGGCATAAGTTGCTAGTACATTCCGGGCCAGGATGGTGCCGCCGGCGACGGCCGCGGGCATCACGATGATCGCGCCGCCTGGGAATGTGCACAGTAGGTACACCGGAACCGCGAACCCTAGAGCGCGTGGCCAATGCCGCCGCAGCGCCCGGTGCCGGTCCTCCAATTTCAATCCGCGCCGGGCGAAAGGTATCCCGACGAGTTCCAAGCACAGAAGCCAGGCGCCGACGCCGATGGTTACTACGAGGATGACCGACTGTCCGATGACGGGAATTAATCCCGCGCAGAACAGCAGTATTGCACACAGAACAGACAGGAAGAGTAACAGCGCCGAGTCGCGGAGTCCACGCAGAAACAGGCGTATCCCAGAGATTTCGGCCTCGGGAACCTCCCCGAAGGAGTCCTCAACTTTCTCGGCGATGTGTTCGTAGAACGGGCCCCCGATCAACAGGGTCACCGTGGTGAAGGTGATGATGGCCAAGAACACGGCCGCGCTTCCGATCGCCCCAGCGGCGAGAACCCGCACGATGGTCTCAAGCGCAGATGGCCAGTCTTCGGGGATGGGGAGCACTCCCATAAGCTCGTCGAGCTTGAAGAGCAATGTGATCAAGGCAGCGGTGTAGAGGATCCCCGTGATCAGAGCGGGAAGCATGCCGATCACGAGCAGCCGTGGTGACCGGATGATGATCCGAAAGCCAGCCCCGAGCGCCCGGATACCAGCGAGAACACCACGCTCTTCCGCCTCAATGTGCGCATTCGCCCGTCTATCGGGATCGACATTGTGGGGCGTTGGAGCGTAGGGCCCAGGATCCGCTGCGTGGCTCATCACAAGCTTGTCGTGTCTGTCACCAGGGGCCGCTGCCGTCGGTGATATCGCGGATCGCGGGTCGGACGTCGAGTAGGTACACCAGTCCGGCGATGATGCCGATGAGTACGAGCGGGCCCAAGCCTTCTCTCACCAGCAGGGTGAGCAGCAGCCCACCACCGGTCAGGGCGAGCCAGAGTGTCTTGGGTAGGGTGCCGACGGCGTTGAAGGCGTCCGGTCGCTGCATGAGGCAGTGACCGAACGCCATTACCTCAACGGCCAATGCGAAGATGAGAATGGCGAGATTGATGACATTAACGGTCGGATAGGCGAAGTTGACGGCGAGATCGGCGGCTGCCATGTATGTGAGCCTACGACCTCACAACACGATCATGCACCCGGCGATCGCCGTCAGCTCCGCCGCCGACCGCGGGGCAGTTGCCGGGTAGTCCCGGTCGTGTCCTCAGTCTTGGTACGCGCGTTGTTCACGACCTGCTCGCCCCGCTGCACGAGGTCGTTGTAGACCACGGTGGCGCGCTGTCCGGCGATCCGGGCCCGGGTCATGATCTTCTCTGCGTTGCGTCGCGCGATGTCGCGCAGCCGCTCAAGGTCGACTCGGTTCTGACCGTTGGCCAGGTTGGACCGAGCCTGGTTAGCCCGCTCTCGCAGGTCGGCGACCAGCTTCCGCAGTTCGTCCACCGCGAGGCTTCCGGCGCCCGCGGCCGCGTACAGGGGCTCTGTCATTCGGTTTCGGGTCGTCACTGGGTCCCCTCCCGATCTCGGTTTTGGTTTTCGGACGGGCTATCCGGAGCCAGAGGTACGCCGGTCAGGCGTCCCCGGACGTCCTGGTGTCATCTGGCGTGTCAGTCACCGCCTCGTCGTCGGTCCGGTTCTCGGTTGCCGCCTTTCCCGGCCCGCTCCGCCTCCGGCTTGACTGAGTTCTGGTCCTATTTGCCCTGGATTTTACCCTTGTCCGGGAACTAGGCTTTGTTTCGGAATCAGTCGCCGTCTCCTGGGCGTTTGCCGGCTCCGAGCCAGCCGTCGTCTGCGAAACCGACTCGCTTTTCGATCCGACCGTGTCCCCGGTTGCTGTGGGCTTTTCCGCTTCTTCGGTGTCTTCGGCGGCGCCTTTGCCGGTCTCAGGCTTTTCACCGCTTCCCATGGCGGCGCCTGTAGCGGCTTCGGCGCTTTGTGCTTTCTCGCTCTCAGCGCGGAGGTTCTCGCGCCGGAACGCCTCATAGATCTCGATCAGGGTCTGCTTCTGCCGGTCCGTCAGTCCAGGATCGGCGGCGATGGCGGCGAGAACGTCATGTCCCTCCTTCTCAGCCAACAGCCCGGCACGCAGGTACATCATCGGGGTGGATACCCGCAGCGCGTTGGCGATCTGTTGAAGCACCTCGGCGCTGGGTTTACGCAGGCCACGCTCGATTTGACTCAGGTAGGGGTTGCTGACCCCGGCCTGCTGGGCGAGTTGGCGTAGGGATATGCGGGCGTTGTTTCTCAGTTCTCTGATGAACTCACCCAGGTCCCGGGATGCTGCCATGAGTCAACGGTAGCCAGCGGTGCTAACAGCTGCAAGCAAATCGCTAGCAATCAGCAATCACCCCTAGGGAACCCCCCGGACCCTGGGACTCTGATCCGTCTGGGCGTGCCTGCCATGACGACGAACCGAGGGGCGCTCATGGCGGGAAACCGTGGCAGGATCGCGGACATGGCGACAGGGACCCTGATCACCGTCGCGCCTACCGGCGCGGAATCCAGCAAATCCGACGTGCCGGCCCTTCCAGTCACCCTGGAGGAGCTGGTCGCTACGGCCAAGGAGTGCGAGGCGCTCGGCGCGAGCGTGATCCATGTGCACATCCGTGACGATGAGGCCCGCCCCACTCTGGATCTGGGGCGTCTGCGGGACACCGTCGCGGCGCTGCGCTCCGAGACCGACCTGATCGTGCAGCTCTCTACCGGGGGCGCGGTCAGTGACCCCGAATCCGACCGGCTCCGTGTGTTGGAGGCCAGGCCAGACATGGCTTCCTGCACGATGGGGACCGTCAACTTCGGCGAGGACGTTTTCCTCAACCGTTGGGAGTTCATCGTCGCGCTGCATGAGCGGATGCGCGAGTACGGCGTGGTGCCCGAGTATGAGATCTTCGACATCGGGCATGTCTGGGCGCTAGCCCGGCTGCTGGAGCGGCACGGCCTGCCGCACGGTGGGCACATCCACGTCGACTTCGTCATGGGCGTTCCCGGCGGCATGCCCGGCACGGTCGAAACCTTGGTCGCCGCCAAGCAGCAGGTGGAGCGGCTCCTGCCGGAGGGCACCACGTTCTCCGCGACCGGGATCGGACGGACCACACTGCCGGTGATGCTCGCCTCACTGGCGGCCGGTGGGCACCTGCGGGTGGGGATGGAGGACACCCTCACCTACGCCAAAGGGCAGCCGGTGGAGAGCAACATGCAGCTGGTGGCGCGGGCGGCCGGGTTTGCGCGGCTCGCGCAGCGTCCCCCGTTGAACACCGCCGCCGCGCGTACCCTGCTGGGCATTAGCCGATGACGCAGCCAACGACGGGGAGGGGGCCAGTGGCCGGGTATCGGGGTGGTGAGCCGGTGGCTGAGGTGGTCCGCTCCGGCTTCGTCGAGAGCATCCACCGAGGATCGTTAATCGTCATCGATGACGCGGGGAATCCGGTGCTCACCATCGGGGATGTCGACTCCCCGTTCTTCCCGCGCTCGGCGAACAAACCCCTGCAGCTGGCGGGGATGCTGCGGGCAGGCCTGTCGCTGTCCGACCCCGCGGATCTGGCGATCGGCGCCGGCAGCCATCACGGGGAACCGTTCCACGTGGCGCGGGTGGCGGCGATGCTGGCGGCCGGTGGCCTGGACGAGTCGGACTTGGTGTGCCCGGAGGCGTTTCCGCTCAACGAGGCGGCGATGCTCGCGGCTGGACGCCGGCGTCGGATCTTCATGAACTGCTCCGGCAAACACGCCGCGATGCTGCGGACCTGTCAGGCCGCCGGCTGGCCCATCCAGGACTATGTCGCGCCGGACCACCCGTTGCAGAAGGCCCTCCGCATCGGAATCGAGGAGTGGACCGGGCAGTCGGTGGCGGCGGTCGGTGTGGACGGCTGCGGCGCGGCGCTGTTCGCGTTGACCCCGCGTACCCTCGCCTCTGCGTTCCTGGGCTTGGTCTCGGCACCGAAGGGTACGCCCGAGCGCACGGTGGCTGACGCGATGCGGGCCTACCCGGAGCTGGTCGCCGGGACCGAGGCCACCGACACCCGGCTGATGCGGGCGGTGCCTGGTCTGCTGGCCAAGGTCGGAGCCGAGGGTGTGCAAGCGGTGGCCCTGCCAGGGGTGGGGGCGTTGGTGTTCAAGTGCGACGACGGCGCCGCCCGGGTCCGCCTGCCGGTCACCGTGGCGGCGCTGCGGCGGCTCGGGGTGGATGTCCCCGCGGAGCTGGGCCAGGAAGTGGTGTACGGCGGCGGGCGACCGGTCGGCGAGGTGCGTCTCCCCTGGGCGTGACCTGCCCCTGGACGTGACCTGGTCAGGCCGTGGTCAGGAGGCGGGGTCGTCGGTGTCGATGGTGGCGTTCATGCCGGCGACGCTCAACACAGCGTCATCCGGGGTGGTCCGCTTGATGACGGCCAGGGCGATCCCGCCGAGCTCGTAGTGCCGGACCACGGTTCCCACGAACCCCACCTGTCGGCCGTTGAGCTCCACAGGAGTCCCGGCCGCTGGCAGCTCGACGGGGGTCTGGTCCAGGTGCAGCAGCACCAGCCGGCGGGGTGGCCGGCCGAGGTTGTGGACCCGGGCCACGGTCTCCTGCCCGCGGTAGCAGCCTTTCTCCAGCTGCACCGTCGTCGCCAGCCAGTTCACCTCATGCGGGATGGTGCGGTGGTCGGTCTCGTACCCCAGCCGGGGGCGTCGGGCGGCCACCCGCAATGCTTCAAAAGCCCAGGTTCCGCAGGCGGGGACGTCGGCCGCCGCCAGGGTGGCGAGTGTGCCGGCCACCGCTGACCGTGGGATCAGCAGGTCGGCGCCGTAGGGCATGCGGCGGGCCAGGCCACCGTCGGGCAGTCGGGCCGCCGCGTACAGCGCGGTGGGGCGGGGCGGTATCGAACCGGAGGGGAACTTCGGTCCGGGCACGGGCAGGATGTCGGGTTCGGCCAGCGGGTCGGTCAGTCCCAGCGCGGCCAGGGCGCGCGGGGTGGACGGGCCGACCAGGGAGAGCACCGCGTACTCCGTAGAGACGTCGCGGCACTCCACCCGGGTAAGGAACCGCATCCGCTCCAGAAACTCCAGCAACGCTGGAGCGGTGCCCGGCTCCACATCGAGCCAGCTGGTCTCCCCGTCGTCGACCACCACGGCGTGGTGCTCGATATGGCCGTGCGGGGACAGCACCAGCAGCTCGGTGCCGGTGAGTGGGGCCAGGTCTGACAGGTACTGGGTGGTCAGGTTGTGCAACCACCCCAGTCGGTCCGGCCCAGAGACGGTGAGGACGCCGCGGTTACTCCGGTCGACCACCCCTACCGCCTCGGCCAGCACCCGCTGTTCCCGGAACGGGTCACCGTGGTGGGCCGCTACCCCCTCGTCCTGCCAGATGCCGGTCACTCCTCCTCCTCGCCGCAGTGCCTGCACCGTCCGAACAACGCGGCGTGTCCGATATCCAACTCGAATCCCCGTTCGCGTCGCAGCTGCTCCGCCAGCGGCTCCAGCAGGTCACGCGGCGCCTCATCCACCGACCCGCAGGTGTGGCACACCAGGTGAACGTGGGTGCGCTCCCCGGCGGGATGGTACGTCGGCGCCCCGTGGGACAAGTGGGTGTGAGTGACCAGTCCCAGCTCTTCCAGCAATTCCAGGGTGCGGTAGACCGTGGTGATGTTGACGCCGACGGCGGTTTGGCGTATTGCCGCGTGGATCTGCTCAGGGGTCGCGTGTCCGAGCCTGCGGACCGCGTCGAGCACCATCTGTCGTTGAGCGGTCACCCGCAGACCGCGGGCCCGCAGCGCGTCGGTCAACAGCGATCCTGACACCGTTCGATCATAGGCATGTCCCACGAAACGGGATACCGACGACGCTCCCCCGCTCTTTACTCAGAGCTACTACGCTGCCGAGGATGAAGCGCGTTGTCGCACTACTCGGTCAGGGCGTCGTCCCTGTCGACACGCCGATCTTGCGTGCCGACGATCTGGGGGTGTTGAGAGGAGACGGGGTCTTCGAGACCATGCACGTTCGCCAGGGAAACCCCTGGTTGCTCGACGAGCACCTCGAACGCATGGTGGGATCGGCGACCCGTCTGGATCTGGAGCTACCGCCGGTGTCTCAGCTGCGAGAGCTGGCCGCTGAGGCCTGCGCCGCCTGGGATGACCCGTCGGAGGCCGTCCTGCGCCTGGTTTGCACCCGTGGCCCAGAAGGCGGAGGGTCACCCACCGTATATGCCATGGTCACCCCGGTGTCTGATTCCACGCGTCGGGTCCGCCGGGAGGGGGTGCGGATAGGCACCCTCAGTCTCGGGTTTCCGGCGGCGGCGCGGGCTGCGGCGCCATGGCTGCTGGGCGGGGTGAAGTCCTTGTCGTACGCGGTGAACATGGCCTGCCAACGCTGGGCGACCGCGCACGGCTTGGATGACGTGCTGTGGGTGTCCGCCGAAGGGTACGCCCTGGAGGCCCCAACCTCCACCCTGGTGTGGTTGGAGGGCGCGACGCTGTACACGGTGCCAACCACCACCGGGATCCTGCCCGGCACCACCGCACGGTACCTGTTCAGCCGGGCTGAGGTGCTGGGTTGGCACACCGCGGAGCGGATGGTGCGGCCTCACGAGCTGGAATCAGCGCGGGGCGTGTGGCTCACCTCGTCGGTTCGTGGCGTGGTGGAGGTCCGACAGCTGGACGACATCAAGCTGCCGGAATCGCCGTACACGGAACGACTCCAGGACCTACTCGGCTACCCGCTCTGACCCGGTTACCCCGGCTCATCGTGTGATCTCGGCGGTCGACCTGGTCGGTTCCGGGCACCCCGGACCGCCTGGTCGGCCCGACGGGTTGAGGTTCCCGCTCGGCGCTTCCGCTTACCCTCCGGTCCGCTCCAGACGGGCGGACAGGTGCGCCTGGAGCGGCTGCCCCATAGCGCTCATCTCGTACGCGTACAGCAGCCGTCCTTCGACGATTCCGTACAGGCGCTGCCCGGCGCCGACCTCCTTGGCCGTGGAGGTACGCAGCACCGCGTCCGTGACCATCTCGATCTTCACGCCGTCGACGCGCCCCAGGTACAGCTCCATGATCCCGGTGGGGTGGCTCAGGAGCACCTCGATCTCGTTGTTTGGCTGCGGGCGCCACCAGCCGACCTCACGGGCCGCGGGCCGCAGCTTCTGCCCGTCGGCGTCGATCAGCCAGGCACGCGACTCGTAGAACAGGAACGGTCGTCCGTCGTGGCTGAACCGGATCTCCTGGGCGAAGTCGAAGTCCTCGTCGAGGGTGGAGTAACCGCCCTTACCGCGGCCGCGCCACGTCCCGACCAGGGGCAGCAGGGGCAGCAACGCCGGATGCAGATCAGGGCCGGTACGCAGGTCGTGCGTCTCCTCATAGGGGTAGGGTTCGATCGGCCCTTCGGGGAACGCGAACGGGGCGGTCACCGCTTAACTCCCATCTTGAAGACCACGTACCCTAACCCTCCTGCGATGGCGGCGTATCCGACCACCAGCATCGCTACACCTGCGACTTCCCACACGCCCGGCAGTCTATTGAACCCGCCACGCCGGCCCCGCCGCGGTGGCCAGCCTAGTCCCGGATGGAACAGATCACCCGAATGATGCGGGTTGGGTGGCGGCTCAGCCGTCCTAGCCGTCGCAGCGCGGGGTGGCGGTGGCGGTGAGCGTGCCCTCCCGCAGGCTCACGGTGATCGAGTACGGTCCGTCCTGGTAGACGAGCAGATCATCCTCGGATATCACCACCGTCGCTCCCTCCGGGCGGCTCTCAGCGAAGCCCGTCAGGGAGTCGAACCGCTGCTCGGCCGTCACCTCCAGGGCCCACCGGAGCCCATCCGGACACGGCACAGCGGCGGTACGCCAGGCCGCCACGGTCCCGTCCGCCGCGGCGAGCAGGTCGTCCAGACGCGCGCGTACCTCTGGATCCGGTCGGGGGTAGAAGGTGACGATCGGCTGCTCAACCGGGCGGCAGCCGGTGTGGATGGAGAACTCGATCCGTCCGCTGCCGGGCCACGTGTCACCGCCTACCGTGACCAGCTCATCGGCGTCCGCGAACACATGGAGCTGCTCCTCGCCGGTGCGTAGCCGCGCCGCGTACCGGTCAGGGAGCCGGTCAACGATCCGTTCCAGGAGCGCTTGTTCTTCCCCGGGTGGGGTGTACAGCCGCAGCAGACGTTCGTAGAAGACGCCGCGGCGTACCAGGCTGATCCGGCAGCTGCCATCGAAACGGTACGGCGAGACGGTGAGCGCGACCTCGGGCCCGGCCGCCGTGACGATGTCAGCGACCGCCCGGTCCACAGATGGACGCACCTCCGCGGCGTTACGTTGAGTTTGGACGGTGACGTCACCGTCCCGCGCGATGATCGCGAGAACGAGGATCAGCACGGCCCACGCGGCCGCCAGTCCGGTCAGCCACCTGCGGCTGAGATACCGCGGCGTGGGCGAGCCATCATGCTGTAACCGCCCGCTACTCTGCGCCTGAGAGGCCACCCCTGCCTGGTTCCCTTGTGGAGGGTGGACGTCACCTCGTTCTTGCTCACTGTGGTACGCCCGGCTGTCGTCCCGCACCCCGTCATGGTCCCAGGCAGCGTCACCGCTGGTTCACATGGTCTCCGACGGGCATCTCAACGGGAGCCGCAACGGGACCGAGTCGTCCCGCGACGTCGCCTTGAAGGCGGCGTCACCACCGGTCTATGTGGTCGGCTGTGGTCGGCTCACGCAACGGCGTCCCCGATCCGTCCCTGATATCGCGGTGTCGGCAGCCGCCTTGGAAGCGAGCGGCCCACGAACGCGTTCGTGGGCCGAGGTCTGTCCGGGTTCTCCACCCGGCGCCTCGGCCCACGAACGTTCCGCTCCTACTCCTCGTACTCCTGTGGACCGCGCCTCATCGCACTGCCGCTGGGAAACGACGAGGCGTCGGGCCCCTCAGTGAGGGAACCAGGATCAGGCGGCGATGGCGATCGTGACCTCGTTGAGGCCACGCTCAGCCGAGACCTCGGTCTGGCCGTCCCCGATCCGGGACAGTGCACGCACCGTCCACTTCCCAGGGGCGGCGAAGAACCGGAACACGCCCTCCTCGGAGGTGACCACCTCGGCGGTGAACTCACCGGTGGCGTCCAGCAGACGCACGTACGCGCCAGAAACGGGCTGACCCGCGGCGGTCACCGTGCCCGTGATCACCGTCTCGACCGACAGGTCTACTGACGCCGGCAAAGTCGCGGTCTGCGCCGGGGCACCGCAGCTACTCACTCATCCTCCTTCGGGGCCTCGCCCGGCTGGTCGCCGAGCGCGATCGGTACGCCGACAAGGGAGCCGTACTCGGTCCACGAGCCGTCGTAGTTCTTCACATCGGCCTGGTCGAGCAGCTCGTGCAGCACGAACCAGGTGTGGCTGGAGCGCTCACCAATCCGGCAGTAGGCGATGGTGGGACGGCTGAAGTCCACGCCCGCCTCGGCGTAGATCTGCCGCAGCTCCTCGTCGGAGCGGAAGGTGCCGTCCTCGTTCGCGGCCTTGCTCCACGGCACGTTCACCGCGGTGGGGATGTGACCGGCGCGCTGGGACTGCTCCTGCGGCAGGTGCGCGGGGGCCAGCAGCCGACCGCTGTACTCATCGGGGGAACGCACGTCGACCAGGTTCTTGGTGCCGATCGCGGCGACCACCTCGTCGCGGAAGGCGCGGATCGCCTTGTTCTGCGGCTTGGCGGTGTAGTTGGTGCGAGGCCGCTCGGGCACCTCGGTCACCAGGGGACGGGCGTCCAGCTCCCACTTCTTGCGGCCACCGTCGAGCAGCTTGACGTTCTCGTGGCCGTACAGCTTGAAGTACCAGTAGGCGTACGCAGCGAACCAGTTGTTGTTCCCGCCGTAGAGGATGACGGTGTCGTCGTTGCTGATGCCCTTCGACGACAGCAGCTCCTCGAACTGAGCGCGGTTGATGAAGTCGCGGCGGACCGGGTCCTGCAGCTCCTTCTTCCAGTCGATCTTCACCGCGCCGGGGATGTGGCCGTTGTCGTATGCGGTGGTGTCCTCGTCCACCTCGACGAAGACGATGCCCTGCTGTCCGAGGTTCTTCTCAGCCCAGTCGGCTGAGACGAGTGCGTTCTCACGACTCATGGGTTGGCTCCTTCGGAGGGAAGGGGTACTCGGTGAGGGAGAGGTCGGTTGAGTGTCCGGAGAACCAGCAGATACAACTCACAACCCAGGCAGAACCCGAACGCGGCGTTGAGGAAAGCCGCGCCGAGGGCGGCGCCCGCCGCGATCCACCCCAGCGTGGTCGCGCCGGTCAGGTAACCGATAGCCGCCAAAACAGCGAACACGAAGCCGACCGCCTGCGAGAACCGAACCGGTGCGGCGGGCTCTAACTCAGTTGGTGGACTGAGTCGAGGTGCCACAATGGTCCGATACAACAGGCTGTAAGGCCCCCACCGCGGCGCTGCGGTGGTGATCGCGAACACCAAGGCCTGGGCCGCCGCCAGCCATCCGGAACTGGTCACCAGGACGAGGACGAAGACCCCTGTGGTGATCCAGGCTGCGAAACGCGGGCCGCGCGGATCGAGCGCCATCTCTACCTCCTGACAGACGACAGCGGGAGGTCGTCAGGCGGCGATGCGCGGAGCGTCAGTCTGAGAGCACGCGAGGTCGCCGCCGATCACTCGGCGGGACACAGACAGGTGGCCACCAAGCAGTGATCAATGGCCCGGCGCTTGGTGAGCAGTGCGCTCATAGGCCGCAGACTAGCACGATGACCGGCCACGACTCACCGTTCGTTTGTCGCTATTCACACTGTCGTGGGCCGTCAACAGGGGTGCGACGGCGGCAATCACCTGTGCTTTGGTGGGTTGTCCGGTTGCGCGGCGGACGATTCGTCCGGCGGCGTCGATCACTAACACCGTGGGCGTACGCCGGATATCTAACGCCCGCACCGCCTCCAGGTGGCTTTCCGCGTCCACCTCAACGTGATCGACGCCCTGGAGTAGCGTCGCCACCTCCGCGCAGATCCGGCGGGTGGCGCGGCATGGCGCGCAGAACGCCGAGGAGAACTGTAATAACGTGGCCGGGACCCCGGGCCGTACCCCTAAGTCGGTTAACGAGATCGGCGGGTGGGCGGGCTGGTCACCGTCCGCCGCCGTCACCGGGTGCATCTGACCGTCCCGGCGACGCCGTAACAGGCCAAAAGCGCTGGCCGCGATGAGTACTCCGCACGCGATGGCAAGCCCCACTCCCCAGTCAGGCACGTCACGTCACCGAGCCTTCCGCACGGTCGGTGATGGTCGATATGGGTTGGGGGCCAAGGCTACCTGGAACGCGGTTTCGACACTCCGGTCCACGGCGGCCGGTGCCGCGCCGACTGGTCCGTGGCGGTCCTGACCTGTCCCGCTCGGCGCCAGTCCACGCCGGTCACCGGCTCGCCTGTACCGCGTCGGTGAGCTGGCTGTCAGCTGACCAAGGTGACGTCGACGGCCGACGCTATAACCCGCAGGCCCGCGTCGGTGACTTCGATGTCTTCCACCACCATTCCGTAAGGCAGCTGAGGCAACGGCAGCTCACCGCTGAGCCGTTCCATGAGGTCCTCCAGCCACACCTGCCCCTGCTCGAACGGAGCGGTGTCTTCGATCTGGGCGTCGTCGATCTGGATGGTGGCCACGCCGTCGTTGACCTCCAGGTGGGCGCGGGTCACCACCGTCAGCTCCTGACCCAGGATCTGTCCCCGCCCCCGGAGCTGGAGGGCGCCGTTGTTGGAGGAGAGCTCCAGGTAGGTGATGTTCTGGGAAGCTAGGTCGAAACTGTTGTAGATGATCTCGTTGAACGGGCTGTAGGGCAGGGTCACCTCTCCCCTGACCCGGGTGGCGGTGACCGGTCCACGGCCGGACAACAGTTCACCGAACTCGTAGGTGACCCCTGTGGCGCGCGCCCACAGATCATTGAGCCGGTAAACGTCGACCTCCGCGTGCTCGATCCGGATGGTGACCGTCGACAGCTCTCCCCCCAGCGCCTGGGTGAGGAAGGGGAATCCTCCGATCTCCACCTCCGGGTCTCCGGTGGCCCGGACCCCCTCGTGGGCGGCCTGATCGGCGACTAATTCCGCCACCCGTCCCTCGGCGTACCACACCGCGATCCGGTCGATGATCACAAAAATGCCGCCCAGGATCAGCGCGACAACCAGAAGAGCTATGCCGATCTTGCGACCACGCGACGCCATGGACTCTCTTTCCGGAGCCTCATCGCAGGCTCACACATTGACGATCACCAAAACACTGAGCAGGTATGCGGCGGGAGCCGCCACGGCGAACGCCACGAACGGGCCGAGCAGGGTACGGGGAATCCGGCGCCGCTCGTCTTCGTCATCCAGGCGACTACCGATCTCGGCGAAGACCATACCTAGATCGGCCAACACGGCTGACAGCGCCACCACCAATCCGCCCACAGCGGCCAGAGAGGTGATGACGGTATCCAATCGGGAGCCAGCGAAAGTCGCCGCAGCGGTACCGGCCATCGCCCCCAGCACGATGCCGATCGCGCCCCGAGGCACCGTAGGGGTCACCCGGGGGGCACGCAGCACAAGGTCCAACAGCCGGGCGACCACCAACCCGATACCGGCCGCGAGCAGGCACACGTACAGCGCCTCCCGCCCGCCGGGTTGCCGGGTCAGCAAGATGGGTGTGGCCATCCCGACAGTCGCGATCACCACCACCAGGGTGGAGCCGACCGATTCGGTTACGCGGGCTCGGCCCTCTCCCCGAAGCAGCTGGCTGACGATGCCCACGATCACCCCTCCGGCCATCACGTAGCCCAATGGGGCGAGGGAGGCACCGGAGGAATAGACCGCGGCGATGTCCGCACCGACAGCGGCGGCTATCCCGACACCGGCCACGACCCGTGGCCCTGGCGGCCGCATCCCCAGCGTCCAGGCGGCCACGAACAGCGCCTGCACGCCCAGACAGATAGCCGCGTACGCGGGTTGATCAATCGCCGCCCCGATCAGCAGTCCAGCGGTCAGGAGCCCGGAGGCGAAGGCGGCGAGAGCTGAACGCCACCAGGAGAACGGCACAGGCTGCAGGGCCGCTGCGGCGGCTCGTGAACCCGCACCGGCGCGACTCGGCTCGGACCGGTGGGGCGGTGCCTCCGGCTCGGGCCCCTCGGCGTACTCCTCGCCGTCTCCGGCGTACCGCTGCTGGGGGTAGGCGTCGTCGGGTTGGTACCCGTCCGGGTACGCGTCGTCGGGTTCCTCTTCTGAAGGGGCGTACCGCCGAGCGACGTACTCCTGCTGCGGCGCGTAGGGCTCTTGCTCAGAAGGCGCCTGCTCGGGGTACTCGTCCTGCGGGTACTGGCCTTGCGGATAGTCGTCCTGTGGGTATTGCCCCTGTTGGTAGTCGTCCTGCGAGTATCGGCCGCCTGGTGCGTACTCGTCGTCGTACCGGGGGTCGCGCTCCTGATACGTCGGATAGGGCGAGTCCGACTGCTCCTCCTGGTAGGGCACTTCGGGGCGGGAGCGCTCCGCGTAGGCGCGGTCCGGGTAGTCCTGATCTGGGTAGTCCTGATCTGGATAGTTTTGATTCGGGTGGGACTGGGCGGCAGGGTACTCCCCGGTGGGGTACTCCTGCGGCGGGTACCCCTCGTCGTATTCCGCGCCTACCCGCGGCCTCGCCCCCGTGGGGTACTCCGGAGCGCCTCGCCCGTATGGCTCCCCTGCGGTCGGTGGCTCTTGTGGGGCGTCGCCCATGGTGTCGGGCCGCTGATAACCGGACGGTTCCGGCGCCGCAGGCTGGTACCCCGCATCCGGTGTAGCCGGGTCCGGGTACGGGCTCTCCCAGTACCGCGTCCGCTGCTCATCGGTTGCGGCAGGCCCCGAGTCCTCGCGATAGCCGGCCCCTCGGCGGCCACCGGGTTCGGCGTACCCCGCTGCGGGAGTGGCCGGTTCCGAGTAGTCCGGCCCCGGATAGCCGGCCGAATATCCAGATTGGGGGTACGCGGAAGGCGCCGCGGGTGAGACCGGGGACGACGCGTCCCGCCAGGATCCGGGTTCGTCCAGGCCACTGTCGGTCGGGCCGCTCCGCCAGTCAGGTTCCGGTGGCGGGAAATGCCCGGATGTGGATTCGAAGGACGGGGAATCGGACGGCGCAGTCGTGGGGAAGGCTGCGGTCGAGGACGCCGTGGGGGTCACCGGAGGCGTCGCCGGTGGGGCATCCGATACGCTAGGTGACGAGCCGCCCCATACGGAGGGTGACGATCCTCCCCACGGGTCAGATTCCGGCGCGGCGCCGGGCGGCTCTTGAGACGCTGGGGCCCCAAACGACGTTTGAGCTGACGAGAATGGAGTGGGTGTCGACGCGCCCGACGTCTGACCAGGTGTATCCCAGTATTCACCACCGGTGCTTCCGGTGAGGTTTTCCAACTCGGAGACATCTGCTTGGCGCAGATCCTCCCACCACACCGTCCCGGGGTTGGGTGGCCTGCCCCCACGCCGGGAGGCGCCCGGGTCGTCGATTCCGTCGCTACCTGACACGCAGTGATGGTGCCAGAGGCTGTGACCAAGGGCCAATTTTCCACGGATCGTGGATTGTTAACGCTCCCGTCGTGGTGGGATATCCTCTTCATCAACCGCCCGTCAGTGATGCCGGGGTCACGAGGCAAGCAAGCGCACGTTCCACGCGGGTGAGGTTTGCCGAGTCCACGCTCCCGTGTTTAGACGTCCAAACGTGGCGCGCACTGGGCTTCGACCGGTGACCACCCCATGGCGGACGGAGGTGAGCGCGTGGAGATCCTACTGCTAACTCAGAATCCACCCTCCGACAGGGCGGTCCCGGATGTCCTGCCGGCACTGGATCTCCTCCCGCACTCGGTACATGTCGCTTCTCGCGATGTTCGTTCTCTCGTGTCTGGTCCCAGCCCGGATGTAGTCCTAGTCGACGCGCGTAGCAATCTCGCCGACGCCCGCGCCACCTGCCGGGTGCTGCGTGCGACCGGTCTGGGCATGCCCCTGATCGCGGTGGTGACCGAGGCTGGCATGGTGGCTGTCTCCGCCGACTGGGGCATCGACGACATCGTGCTCTCTGACGCCGGCCCGGGCGAGGTCGAAGCCCGGCTGCGCCTGGCGGTGGGCCGCCTGTCCGCACCGGCCGGGGAGGGGCACGGCCTGATCAAGGCAGGGGACCTCACTATCGACCCCGACACCTACTCGGCGAAGCTCAAGGGTCGCCCGCTTGACCTGACCTACAAAGAGTTCGAGCTGTTGAAGTTCCTGGCGCAGCATCCGGGGCGGGTGTTCACCCGTGACCAGCTGCTGCGGGAGGTGTGGGGGTACGACTACTTCGGCGGTACTCGGACCGTCGACGTCCACGTACGTCGGCTGCGCGCCAAGTTGGGCAGCGAATACGAGTCGATGATCGGGACGGTTCGTCAGGTGGGGTACAAGTTCGTGCTGCCGCCGCAACGGCCGCTTCCGGAATCGGAACCGTCGCCGGTTCGTGCCTGACCCGACGCGTCCTCGCGTGGTCCGCTGGTACCCAGCCCATGATTTTCTCGGGCTTCTCTCGGGGATTCGCTAGATTCCGGGAGTGACTCTTGTCGAGGTACAGCAGGTCACTCGCTTGGATCAGCGGCAGATCCAGCAGGTGGTGGATCTGATACGGCTGGCCACCGACGCCGACGGCGCCAGCCCGCTGTCCGAGGAGGGCATGCTGCGGCTCCAGCACGACACCGCCGGCACCACGCGGCATTTTCTGGCGTACGCGCCGCGTGCCACTGTCGTCTCCGCTGTCGCCTCCACGCAGGACGCCGAGGCCGCGCCGGTGCGCGACAACCTGGTCGGGTACGCGCAGCTTCACACCGTTGATTCGGGGGACACGACGGGGGAACTCGTGGTGCATCCCCTACGCCGCCACCGAGGGGTCGGCAGCGCGCTCCTGCAGGCTGCCCTGGCGGCCGATCCGGCTGGTCGCCTGCGGATGTGGGCCCACGGTGATCATCCGGCCGCTGTGGCGTTGGCGACGCGGTGGGGCCTCCGACGAGAGCGGGTGCTGTGGCAGATGCGTCGCTCGCTGTCGGATCCGATCCCCGAACTCCCCCTACCGGAAGGCGTCCATCTGCGTACCTTCCAGGTGGGCCGAGACGAGGAGGCCTGGCTGGAGGTCAACCGTCGAGCTTTCGCCTCCCACCCGGAACAAGGGCGCTGGACCGCACAGGATCTTCAGCTGCGGATGCAGGAGCCGTGGTTCGATCCGGCCGGATTCTTCCTCGCCGTACGTGAGGTCGACGGCGCCCTGCTCGGTTTCCACTGGACAAAGGTGCATGCCGCCGCGAAACCCGACGGGGCTAAGCCGATCGGTGAGGTGTATGTGCTGGGCATCGATCCGGTGGCGCAGGGCCTCAAGCTCGGGAAGGCGTTAGCGCTCGCCGGTCTGCGTCACCTCCAACAGCGCGGTCTTCACCAGGTCATGCTGTACGTGGATGAGGCGAACACCGTGGCGGTCCACCTCTACACGAAACTAGGGTTCGTCCGCTGGATCACTGATGTCCAATTCGCCCGTTCAGACGTCGGCTCACCGCCCACGGTGAAGGAGTAGCTACACGGGCGCAAACCCGTCCCCGAGCCGCCCCGTGACTAGACCACGGGCTACGGACGTTTGAGGCGGTTTTCAGTGGTAAAAGGCGAATCGGGCGTGTAGGCGCCGCAATGGCCCCGGTGCCCACCAGTTGGCTCGCCCTGCCAGACGCATGACTGCTGGCGCCAACAGGCCGCGGACCAGGGTGGCGTCGACCAGGACCGCTAGGGCCAACCCCACGCCGATCATCTTGAGCGCTGATATCGCCGAGGTGGCCAGCCCGCCCAGCGCCACCGCCACCACCAGCGCCGCGGCGGTGATCAGGCGGCCGGTTCGTGCCAGGCCGGTCATCACCGCTACCCCGTTGTCCCCGTGGCGTCGGTACTCCTCGGTGATCCGGGACAACAGGAATACCTCGTAGTCCATTGAGAGCCCGAAGGCCACACAAAACATCAGCGTCGGTAAGGTCGGTTCGAGGAAACCCATAGGGGTGAATTCCCCTACCAGCCAGGACAGGTGGCCTTCCTGGAAGATGAACACCAGGGCCCCGAAGGTCGCCGTCAGGCTCAGCAGGTTCAGGCCCACCGCTTTGAAGGGCACGAGTAGCCCACCGGTAAACAGGAACAACAACGCCAGGGTGGAGCCGATGATGACCGCCGCTGCCCAGGGTGCCCGGTTCCGCAGGCTCGTGAGGGCGTCGACCAGCGTCGCGGTCTCCCCACCCACTAACGCCGGCGCCGGCGCGGGTAGTTGTCGAATCTGGGTCACCAGTTCCCGCGCCTGCCGACTAGAGGGATCCAAATCGGTCGATACCGCGATCCAGGTGCCGTGCTCATCCGCGTACCTTTGACTCCTGATCGCCTGGCTGATCGCTGTCTGGATCGCTTGGTTGGCGGCCCCTTGACCAGCGGCTTGTTCATGCTCAGAGTCGTCGATCTGGCGTCCGTTATGGAAGGTACCGATCGCACTGTCGACCCGCGTGACGTAAGGCAGCCGCGATAAGGCCAGCACGTACTGGCGCAGCTCGGAGCTGGATGCGGCGTTAGGCAAATCGGGGAGCACCACGGTCACCGGCGTGTACTGGTACACCGGGAAATCCCGGGTCACCTGCTCAGCCGCGGTGCGGATCGGGTCACCGGGTGGTAGGGCCCGGTGGTCGACGACTCCGAACCGGATCCCTAAAAACGGCAGAGCCAGCAGCACCAGCAGCGCGGTGACCAGGACCGCGACCCCCAGCGGGCGCCGCATCACCCGGGAACCCAGACGGTGCCACAGGTCGCCGTCACGAGGCGGCTTGTGCCAGGGCAGGCGACCGGCGTGCACCCGCGGGCCGAGCACCGCCAGCGCCGCGGGGAGGACGAACAACGCGCCCACCGCCGAGAACGCCACCACCGCGATGCCGGCGTAGGCCAACGAACGCAGGAAGTACATGGGGAAGACCAGCAGCGCCGACAGCGACAGCATCACGGTGAGCGCAGAGAACAGGACGGTACGCCCGGCGGTGCGCAGTGTCGTATCCAGGGCTCTGACCGTGTCCTGGCCGGCCGCGGTCTCCTCTCGAAAGCGGGTGACCAAGAAGAGACTGAAGTCGACGGCGAGGCCGAATCCCAGCGCGGTGGTGATGTTCAGGGCGAAAATCGATACATCGGTGATGGCCGCCAGCAGCCGCAGCACGGCGAAGGTGCCAGCGATAGAAAACACGCCAACCAGCAACGGTAGACCCGCCGCGACCATGGTGCCGAAGGCGATCAGCAGGATGGCGCCGGTGATCGGCAAGGTGATCAGCTCCGCGCGCGCCAGATCCCTGGCGCTGCGTTCCTCGATCACGTGGTTGATCGGCCCGGAGCCGGTGACGCTGACCTGCAACGGGCCGTACCGCCCCTCCCACTGATCAATCAGCCTGCCGGCGGTGTCCATGACCTGGGTTTCGGTCCCGATCAGGCGGGCCACGATCAGGGCGCGTTCCTGATCTGGAGAGCGCAGGGCGTCCACGCCGGTACTCCAGTAGGAGTGGGCGTACGCCACGCCTTGGCTGTTGGCCACCGCCCGGGTGAGTACGCGTCCGGCGTGGACTACTTCGGGGTCGTCCAGGGACGTGTCGGCCTCGACCAGCATGATCAGGTTGGGGACCCCACCTCCGAAGCGTTCCGACAGCAGCCGCCCGACTTGGGCGGAGTCAGCGTCGGGATCGACGGATCCCCCGCTGGAGAGATGGCCGGTAACACCGACCCCGACCAGGCTCGCCAACGTGAATCCCAGCCCGGCCAGGAGCAGCGCGCCCCAACGCCTGCGCACCAGGAACACCGCGAGACGTCCTGGCGGCGGCTGCGCGTCTGCCTCCCAGGGATCTGTTTTGTTCACGTCATGAACCTTCATGCCGTGAACATTACATGTGTTAAATAACCTGGGTAGGCTGATTGATGTGGAGCAATCTTGGGGCATCGCACTGAAGCTGCACTGGCTGGTGCGGCGCCACTACACGCGAGTGTGCGAGGAGCTGGGGCTACACCCGGCCCAGGCACACGCGCTGGAGCATTTAGTGCCGGGCAAACCCCGGCCGATGGGCGAGTTAGCCAAGGCGTGGGATTGCGAACGCTCGAACGTCACCGCGATCGCTGACCGCCTACAGGCCCGTGGTCTGGTGACCCGAGGCTCAGATCCCACCGACCGCCGGATCCGGACCCTGACCTTGACCGAGGAGGGCACCGCGCTTCGGGCTCGGTTACTGCGTCGCCTGAACGAGCCGCCGCCCGAGCTGGCCGCGCAGGTCCGTCAGATCATCAACGGACCGTCGGCCAAAAGCCTGCCCCGTGCTCGGGACCCCCACCATGAAAACGAGCCTCGTCCGCGTCGGTGACGGCTCCGGTAACGGTAGAGCGCCGAGCCGCCAGACTGCCCGAGCGAGATCCGACCCTGCACACGGTCCGACCGGCGCCATCATCGGTCACGTTGCGGGTGGCCGGAGTACCGCGAAGGCGTCGGTGACCTCCAGGTGGCGGACCCGGAACCGGAACAGCGCCGCAGGTCGACCACCGGAACGCCCGGGCGGCAGGGTCCGCCCGGTCGGTTCGATCTGTCCCCGCCGCAGCAGGATCCGTTGCAGGTTGGTGGCGCTCACGTCATATCCGAGTGCCGCCGCGTAGTAGCTCCGCAGCTGCGACACCGTGAACTCGCGGGGGGCCAAGGCGAAGCCCAGATTGGTATAGGACAGCTTGCCCCGCAGTCGACGCTGACCGGCCGCCACCACCGCCGCGTGGTCGAAGGCCATCGGCGGCAGCTGCTGCACCGGATGCCACTTAGTGTCCGGCGGCAGCGTGGGTTCGGCGTCGGCCGGGATCAAACCTAAATATGTAGTAGCCAGCACCCGCCGACCCGGGTAGCGGTTCGGATCACCCCGGGTCTCCAACTGCTCCAGGTGCGACAGTTCTCGCACGTCCACCTTCTGCGCTAACTGGCGGCGGATCGACGGCCCCAGATCTTCGTCCTCGCGCAGCGCGCCTCCGGGGAGCGCCCACGCCCCCTCGAACGGGGGGCGTGCCCGCTGCCACAACAGGACAGAGAGTCCTTCAGCGCGTACTTGGAGTACGACGGCGAGCACTTCATGCCCCATTGCCCCGCTCACCACGATGAGCACCCTACCGAGGGCGTGACGATGGACACGGCCGGTGGGGGATGACACGTGCTAGGCTCGTTTTCGACTTGCAGGCGATAACTGGAGGAGCCCGTGTCCATCACGCTCACCGACAGCGCCCTGGCTGAGGAAATCCGGCGACTGGCCCGCGAGCGGGACGCGGTGATCCTCGCCCACAACTACCAGCGTCCCGAGGTCCAGGACATCGCCGACCACGTCGGCGACTCCCTGGCCTTATCCCGGGTCGCGGCCAAGGCCACGGCCAGCACGATCGTGTTCTGTGGGGTGCACTTCATGGCTGAGACCGCCAAGCTGCTCTCCCCCGACAAGACCGTGCTGCTGCCCGACCCCGACGCGGGCTGCTCCCTGGCCGACAGCATCACCGTGGAGGAGGTACGCGCCTGGAAGGCCCAGCACCCGGACGCGGTGGTCGTGGCCTACGTGAACACCACCGCCGCGGTCAAAGCCGAGGCGGACATCTGCTGCACCTCCTCCAACGCCGCCGACGTGGTTCGTTCAATCCCTGAGGACCGCGAGATCCTGTTCCTGCCCGACCAGTTCCTCGGTGCGCACGTCAAGCGCGTGACCGGGCGGTCGAACCTGCACGTGTGGTCCGGTGAGTGCCATGTCCACGCCGGCATCGACGGCGCCACGCTGCGCGAACGGGTTGAGGAGGACCCAGAGGCTGAGCTGTTCATTCACCCCGAATGCGGCTGCGCCACCTCCGCGCTGTACCTGGCCGGGGAAGGTGTGGTCCCGGCGGAGCGGGTCAAGGTCTTATCGACCGGCGGCATGGTGGAGGCCGCGCGCCGCAGCCAGGCCCGCAAGGTGCTGGTGGCCACTGAGATCGGCATGCTTCACCAGCTGCGGGCGGCCCGACCCGGCACCGTGTTCGAGCCAGTCAACGACCGCGCCTCGTGCCGGTACATGAAGATGATCACCCTGGAGAAGCTGCTGCGGTCGCTGCGCGACGGCGTCACCGAGATCACGGTCCCCGACGATGTGGCCGCGAAGGCCCGCACCTCGGTGGAGCGCATGATCGCGATTGGTTCCCCGCAACGCGGCGGCGAGTAAGGCGCCGCGGCGTACCCCTGCGGCGTGTCCCTGTCGTGCACCCCTGTGGCGCGCTCCGTCGCGGCGCACCACACCACCCGCCCCTTTGCTCTCTTTGTCGCACCTGTCCCCCGAACGACGTGACATCTGCGAGGCTAGGGGCGGACAACCCGCATCCAGATCAAAAGAGCGGGTAGGGGATAGCTGATCCGGGTAATACAAGCCGTGATCAGCATGCTTGGGAAGCGCGGGGGACGCGATGGCTCACGGGGACGGTGACGCTCGACAGCGGTACCTGCCGACCAGGGAAGGATTCCTGCGCTTCGTCGGCGATCATCTGCTCGACCTGTGGAGCACCGCTCAGGAGATCGTCACCGATCCGGCCTGCCCGGAATGGGCCGGGGACCACACCGACGTTGAGGAGCTGCTTCGCGGCACCCTGCATCGCCTGGCGCGCCACTGGTCGACGTGGGCGCTTCAGGACCCCACAGGGTACGCGTACCACTGCCTGCTCCGGGAAGCCGCGCTGCTGAGGCGACGTCGGGGTGATGACGCGTTCGATGTCGCGCTCTGTGTGGCGGCCGACGCCGTCGTTGAGGCCTCCCCCGTGGACTTTGAGCCGCCGCCGGAGCCGACCGTTCTGGCGCTTGACGCGTGGGAAACCGCGCGCCGCTCCCCGTGGCGGCGGCGTGTCACGGTCCCGGCGCGCTGCCTGATTTCTTAACCCGCGCCACCGCAATATCCACGACCTTCGCCACACCTCACATATCTGACGAATTTCTCGAACGCGAGATACCGGATATTACGTATAAGCGGATCTTACTTATACGCGTCGTGACGATCTTTCCGCGATTTTAGCGTCGGGCATCCGGAAAACAAATACGGAGCGTATCCTCGAAGCCCGTCTCGGGAAAAATCCTGGGAAAATACGAATCCCCTCGACACGCACGCCAGTTCACGGAACAGCCATCTCGCGCCTAACCACACGTCACCTTCTCTGCTCTACGTGTTCACCCACCGTTCATTTATCCCAGGACAGAACGCTACCTGTGCTCCCTAGGTTTCGCTGCGACAGGTTGTCAACGATCCCATAGGAAGGCACTGGTTAAGGTGAAGCGGAACGCTCTCCGGCGGCAATTGTTCGCCGGTGTCGCAGTTATCGCGCTCGCACTTACCGCGTGTGGAAACAACGACGACAATGGCGATAACGGGGGCAGCAACGGCGAAGCGCTGTCCGGTGAAGTGGTCATTGACGGCTCCAGTACGGTTGAGCCGTTAAGCTCGGCCGCTGCCGCGCTCTACCAGGAAGAGCAGCCCGAGGTGCAGGTGACGGTCGGCACCTCCGGCACCGGTGGCGGCTTCGAACGGTTCTGCGCCGGGGAGACCGACATCTCCGACGCCTCGCGTCCAATCGACGAGGATGAGATCGCGGCCTGCGAGGAGAACGGCATCGAGTACGCCGAGCTCACCGTGGCCAACGACGCCATCACCGTCGTGGTGAACGCCGAGAACGACTGGGCGCAGTGCCTGACGATCGAGCAGCTCAACCAGATCTGGGCCCCTGACTCCACCATCAACAACTGGAACCAGGTCGACCCGAGCTTCCCTGACGTGCCGCTGACGCTGTTCAGCCCGGGAACCGACTCCGGCACCTTCGGATACTTCACCGAGGCCGTCAACGGTGAGGAGGGCGCCAGCCGGACCGACGCCACCACCTCCGAGGACGACAACGTGCTGGTGCAGGGTGTCGCCAACGAGCGGGGCGCGCTCGGCTACTTCGGCTTCACCTACTACGAGGAGAACGCTGACTCGCTGCGCGCCGTGCAGATCGACAGCGGCTCCGGCTGCGTCGAGCCCTCCGCCGAGACTGTGCAGGACGGCTCCTACACCCCGCTGGGTCGGCCGCTGTTCATCTACATCAGCGCCCAGGCGCTGGAGGAGCCGCAGGTTGAGGACTTCGTGCGGTTCTACATCGAGAACATCGACACCATCGTCGAGGAAGCGGCCTTCATCCCGCTCAACGACGAGCAGCGGGCGGCTCTAGAGGACGCGTTCGCCGAGATCTCCAGCTAACAGGAGAGCAACGGATTACCCATGGCAACCACAACGGGAGCCACCCGTCGGCCCCCCGTCACCAGGGATGAGCGTCCCTGGTGGCGGGGGCGTCGCCGTCCGGGTGAGCGGAGCATCGAAATTCTGTTGATCATCGCCGCGGCGGTGTCGATCGCGACCACGATCGGGATCATCATCGCGCTGGCCGAACCGACGGTGGAGTTCTTCGGCGAAGTCAGCATCATCGACTTCCTCACCGGGACGGCGTGGACACCACTGTTCACGTCACCGCAGTACGGTGTCCTGCCGTTGGTGGTGGCGACCCTGATCGTGACCGTGTTGGCCCTCATCATCGCGGTACCGCTGGGTCTCGGTTCGGCCATCTACCTGAGTGAGTACGCGCATCCGCGTACCCGCAAACTCCTCAAACCGATCCTGGAGATCCTGGCGGGCGTGCCGACCGTGGTGTACGGCGCGTTCGCCTTGTTCGCGATCGGCCCCCTGCTGCGCGATATCTGGCCGACGGACAACACCCCTGCCTTCCAGAACATGCTGATCGCCAGCATCGCGATGGGCATCATGATCGTGCCGACTGTAGCCAGCCTGGCTGAGGACGCCATGAGCGCGGTGCCTCAGAGCTTGCGCGAGGGCGCGTACGCCTTGGCCTCCTCCAAGATGCAGGTGTCCACCAGGGTGGTGGTGCCGGCGGCGATATCGGGCATCGTGGCCGCGATCGTGCTGGGGATCTCTCGGGCGATCGGCGAAACCATGATCGTGACCCTGGCGGCCGGCTCGATCTCTGACCACATCGAGTGGAACCCGATCGAGTCCGCGTCCACCATGACCGCCTACATCGCCAGCGCCAGCGCCGGCGACCTGCCAATCGGCAGCGTCCACTACTTGACGATCTTCGCGGTCGGCTCGCTGCTGTTCTGCTTCACGTTTCTTCTCAACCTGTTCAGCATCCGGATGGTGCGCCGGTTCCGGGAGGTGTACGAGTGACCACCACGACGATCCCCCGACAATCTGGCGCCTCCGAGATCGGGTATGACCTGACCCGCCGGCGCCGGCGTACCGGAGATGTCCTGTTCCGGCTTGCCCTTCAGGCCTGCCTGGTAATCGCTTTCGTTTTCCTGGCCTTGCTGATCGGCTACGCCGTCTACCGTGGCTGGAGCCGCCTGGACTCTCGCCTGTGGACCAACATGCCCAGTGGGCTGCGCAGCCGGATGGACGAATCCGGTGTGCAGTCAGCGATCACAGGCACGATCTGGGTCATCAGCCTCACCGCGGTGTTCTGCCTGCCCACCGGCATCCTGGGCGCCATCTACCTGGAGGAGTACGCCGACAACACGAAGTGGTACAACCGGTTCCTCGAGGTCAACATCCAGAACCTGGCCGGTGTGCCCTCGATCGTGTTTGGCATCCTCGGCCTCGGCCTGATCGCCCGCACCCTGGGCCTGGGCTTCAGCATCATTACCGCCTCGATCGTGCTGTCCCTGCTGGTCCTGCCGGTGGTCATCATCGCCACCCGGGAGGCGATCCGGGCGGTCCCCAACTCAATCCGGCAGGGTTCGTACGCGCTAGGAGCCACTAAGTGGCAGACCATCTGGCGGCAGGTGCTCCCCGCCGCCATCCCAGGTATCGCCACCGGCTCCATCCTGGCGTTGTCCCGGGCAATCGGAGAAGCGGCACCGTTGCTGCTGCTGGGCGCCTCCTCCTTCGTGGCGTTCAACCCCGATGACATCCGGGACCGTTTCACCGTACTCCCGATCACGATCTACAACCTGATGCGCAGCCCGCACGAAGAGCTGCAAGCGCTCGGCTGGGCGGCCATCGTCATGCTGCTCGGGATCCTGCTGGTGATGAACTCCGCGGCGATCCTGATCCGCAATCGGTTCAGCAAGCGCAGATGAGTGGGCGGTGACGGTGCCCGACAACCAGAATCCAGAGGTAAGGACCATGTCCGAGACCACCACCCAACAGCAAGACCAACAGCGCGTCCAGCACCGAGGCGTGGGCGGCGTATCCATCACCGCCCGTCAACAGCACCCCACCCCCGCCGATCAGGGCCGGCCGCAGACCGAAGCGGTGATCGAGCTCCGCAATGTCGACGTCTACTACGGCGACTACCGCGCAGTCCGTAACGTGACCATGCCGATCGGCAAAAACCAGATCACCGCGATGATCGGGCCGTCGGGGTGCGGTAAGAGCACCGTGCTGCGCTCGCTCAACCGGATGAACGACCTGATCCCCGGCGCCCGAGTCACCGGCTCGATCACCTACCGCGGCCAGGATCTGTACGCGCCGGAGGTCGACCCCATCGAGGTGCGCCGCCGAATCGGCATGGTGTTCCAAAAGCCGAACCCGTTCCCGAAGTCGATCTACGACAACATCGCCTACGGGCCACGGGTCACCGGCATGAAGGTGTCCAATATGGATGACCTAGTAGAGGAGGCGCTGACCGGCGCGGCGCTGTGGGATGAGGTCAAGGACAAGCTCAAGCAGAGCGCGCTGGCCCTCTCCGGTGGACAGCAGCAACGGCTGTGCATCGCCCGGACCATCGCTGTTAAGCCCGACGTGATCCTGATGGACGAGCCTTGCTCGGCGTTAGACCCGATCGCCACCGGCAAGATCGAGGATCTGATGGTCGAGCTGGCTCGGAACTACACGATCGTGATCGTGACCCACAACATGCAACAGGCCGCCCGGGTCAGCGACAAGACCGCGTTCTTCACCGCCGAGGTGGACGACAAAGGCGAGCGGTATGGAGTGCTGGTGGAGTTCGACGACACCCAGAAGATCTTCACCAACCCCTCCAAGAAGCAGACCGAGGACTACATCACCGGTCGCTTCGGCTGA
>PKFB01000051.1 GCA_002919305.1 Actinomycetales bacterium | reverse complement strand
CCCCCCCCCGGGGGCCGGTTCCCTGAGAGATCCTCGTTTACTGAGGGGTCGCGGTAAGGAGCGCTACGGCGGTGCGCACCTGATCGTCACTGTCGGTCAACGCCTGACGCGCCTGCGCCACACTCGCCCCCGTCAGCAGCGTGACCAGGGCGGTTCGCACTTCGCCTCCGGCATCCTGGAGCGCCTTGCGACACTCCGTCTCATCCCGCCCGGTGGCCTCCATCAAAATCGCCAGCATCCGTCCCCGGAGCTTGGCGTTGCTGGCCACCACACTGACCATCAGATTGGAGTAAACCCGCCCTAAACGGATCATCACGGCGGTGGAAAACGCGTTGAGGATCAGTTTTTGCGCCGTGGCGGCCTTCATCCGGGTAGAGCCGGCGATCACCTCAGGGCCGGTGTCGACCCCGATGAAAACGTCAACCTCCCCAGCGGCGGTGGCTTCTGGGTTGGCGGTGACCAGCACGGTACGCGCGCCGATCTCGCGGGCCGCCCGCAGCGCGCCCAACACGTAGGGTGTGCGTCCACTGGCGCTCAACCCCAGCACCACATCGCCCGGGTGTACCGATTCACGCGCCTCGACCGCGCCGGCGACTTCGTCGTCTTCGGCCGCCTCGACGGTACGCCACAACGCCTCGGTCCCTCCGGACTGATGTGGTTGGAACCAGTCCGGAGGAGCGTTGTAGGTGGGCGGCAGTTCAGCGGCGTCCAAGAACCCCAGCCGCCCCGAGGTCCCGGAGCCGAAGTAGTGCACCCGCCCGCCGGCGCGGAGCGCGGCGACGGCGGCGTCCACGACCACGGCCACCTGGTCCAGCACCGCCTCCACCGCGACCGCCACCCGCTGATCCTCCTCGTTGATCACCCGGAGGATGTCACGGGTCGCCATGGTGTCGATATTGACGGTACGCGGGTTGCGCTGCTCCGTTACCGCGGTGACCCGCTCCACCGGCAACGCTGAAGTGGGCACGGCAGGGCCCACGTGACCGCTCATCCGCGCCTCCGTCCCGGGTTGATCCGCCGGTCGGCCACCGACTCAGCCGTGGCCGCCAAAGCACGTTGTGTAGCGGCACGATCGCGCGCCGCTACACCAACGAAGAGACAGTCGATCACCGTGAGTTGGGCTAGCCGACTCGCCGTGGCCCCAGACCGGTAGGTGGTCTCGCGGGCCGCCGTGGTCAGGACATAGTCGGCGACCTCGGTGATCGGGGAGCGCGGAAAGTTCGTCAGGGCAACCGTGGTGGCGCCTTGCTGGCGAGCCTGCCGCAGCACATCGATGCAGTCAGAGGTGGTCCCGGTGTGGGAGATCCCCAACGCCACATCGCCCTTGCTCAACAGCGCCGCGCTGGCCAGCGCGGTGTGCACGTCTGGCCAGTAGAAGGCGGTACGGCCGATGCGGTGCAGTTTCTGCTGAAAATCGGAGGCGACGGTGCCGCTCGCTCCCACCCCGAACACGTCGATGCGCTTGGCGTTCGCCAAGGCCTGCACCACCTGCTCACAGGTGTCCGCGTCGAGCTGTTCGGCGGTCTCCTCCACCGCTCGCGCATCGTTGAAGGCGATGGTGGCGATGATCTGGGCCATGTCGGCGTCCGGCGGGATGTCCCCGCCGATCACACGTGTGTCGGCCGGCTCGATCCGCCGCGCCGCTTCAGCCGCGAGTCGAATTCGCAGTTGGGGATACCCCTCCATGCCGACCGACCGACAGAACCGGATAACGGTGGCCTCGGAGGTCCCGGCAGCGGTAGCCAGTTCGGTGATCGTCCGTCGGGCCGCGTCCGCCGGATCGGCGATCACCAGCCGTGCGACCCGCTGCTCCGCCGGCGACAGAGACGGAAGCAGGCCGCTGATCTGCACGATGAGCCCGCCGGGTTCGCCACCACCACTCTTGACCACGAAATCCTTCGCTCTAGTCGGCACGAGTGAAACTTACTTTCATATGAAGGTAGCCGTCAAATTTCCTCCACCATCCACAGGGTAATCGGTGACGGTCGGTCAACCACTCGGATGGACAGCTATCAATAATCGCCGTGCGGTGATACCCGATTCCCCGCTTCGGACACCCGCCCCAGGTGCGGCGGCCTCCAACGGATCAGGCACCGCGGCGTCCGTTCAGCGTCTGTGCCACGCGGCAAGCAGCTCGGCTTCCTGCTGGGAAGTCAAACCCGCCAGCCATCGATGATCGTCAGGACGCTGACGGTGCCAAGCCAGGGTGTCGCGCGCGGTCTCAGCCACATCACGCGCCGTCAGACCAGCATGCCGCGCCGGTACCCAGTCACGGGTCATCATTCCCGCGTACTCCGGCAGGGGAAGCCACAGCGGGAGCGAACGCTCCCCCGACCACGGCTGCACCTCGTGCTTGACCAAGAAGTCCTGCTCCACCCAGGTCAGGCGCGGGCGTACCCCGATCCCGTCAGCGATCCGTTCCAGCACCTCACCTCGGCTGATCACCGGCCCCACGCCGTCGAACGTGCCGCGTAGCCCACGCTCCGCCGCCGCCACGATCCACGCGGCCAGATCCCGTACATCGATAATCTGAACCGGATCCGCCGGGTCACCCGGCGCCAGAATCTCTCCGCCCCGCGCCAACCGCACCGGCCAATAGGTGAACCGGTCGGTGGGGTCCCCGGGACCGACGATCAGGCCGGCCCGGATGATGAGCTCCCGCCCAGGTACCGCCTGACGGACCGCGTCCTCACAGCTGACCTTGGCCGAACCGTAGTTGGCTACGTCCGTCTCATCCGCGTCGGCCGCCAACGGCGGCAGCAGCGGCGTCACCCCCACCCCGCCGTCGGGAACAGTGGTATCGGCGTACACCGAAATGGACGATACGAAGATCCAGTGCCCGGTGCCCTCCCCCAACAGCTCCACGAACCGGCGGACCTGACTGGGTCGACGGGCGACATCCACCACAACGTCGAAGGTCTCTCCCCGCAGGGTCGCCATCGCGGCCGGGTCATCCCAGTCCAACCGGAGATGGTGTACGCCCGCCGGAACCGTGCCGGATATCCCCCGCGCCACGCACGTCACGTCATGCCCGGCGCGGTGGGCGTACTCGGCGATGGCCCGCGACAGGAAGACAGTGCCCCCCAGGATGAGCATCCTCATGGCTGATCTCCTCGTACGGATCGCTGACGCCCGTCATCTTCTTGGGCTCATGCCCCTCCACCGTTCGTTGTTCACTCTCAGCGGATCAGCTCACAGCGAAGCGGGAAGCCCACCGCGCCCTTGTCGGCACAGCGGAGGCAAAAGACGTGCGGAAACGGGCTTGGATGAGGTGCTTACATCGGGAGCGCCCGGGCGTGAAGCGACGGCGCTCGCGCGTACCCCCTTTGAAGAAAAAGGCGATCTGTAGCCACCGATCACGCCGGTCGTGAAGATCACCATGACCGATAACGTGATCTGGAATGTAAGCACAGACGCATAGGCTGTGGGATGTGACTGATCTCCTCGTCTGGATCGATTGTGAGATGACCGGGTTGGACCTGCGCTCCGACGCACTCATTGAGATCGCGGCGCTGGTAACCGATCCGGATCTGCGGGTACTCGGCGAGGGTGTGGATATCGTGATCCACGCGGAGCCGGACGTTCTGGACTCAATGACGGACGTCGTCCGCCAGATGCATGATCACTCCGGGCTTACTGAGGCAGCCCGCGCCTCCACAGTGACCCTGCGCCAGGCCGAGGAAAAGGTGCTGGAGTACATCACCCGCTACGTGCCCGAACCACGAACGGCTCCCTTGTGCGGTAACTCCATCGCCACCGATCGCAGCTTCATCGCGCGGGATATGCCCGAACTCGACGCCTATCTGCACTACCGCATGATCGACGTCTCGTCGATCAAGGAGCTCTGCCGCCGCTGGTACCCCCGGGTCTACTACGGGCAGCCCCCCAAAGGACTGGCGCACCGCGCCCTGGCCGACATCCGGGAGAGCATCCGGGAGCTGGAGTACTACCGCAGGACCGTCTTCGTCCCGCCCCCGGGGCCCGACGTCGAGACGGCACGGGCGATCGGAGCGGCCCTGGTTGAGGGTTCTGACACCGCAAACTGACGGTCCGGGCCTGCGGGCCGGGCGTCGGAACGCCGCGGTGCCCCGAACCCGAATACCCGATGGTCAGCCTCTCCCGGGTTCTGGTTATGATGAGGCGCCACGTTAGGACGGGGACGGAACGTCCTAACATTCAATGTTGGTGACCGTAGCTCAGTTGGTAGAGCACCGGGTTGTGGTCCCGGGAGTCGTGGGTTCGAGTCCCATCGGTCACCCTGTCATTGATGGCCGGCCTTCTCTCACAGGCCGGCCATCAGCGTTGTCGACGCCGTACTGCCCGTCTTGTCGCCCGTCGCCCCATCCCTGCCTCCGCGTTCAGGGCAATTTCAGGGGGAAGTAAGGGACGTTCACTGAGGCGATCACGCCGCTGGGGACGCATGGTGGAGTCATGACTGGCAACCAGCTCCGCCGTTCCCGTGATGACCGCAAGATCGCAGGCGTATGCGCTGGCCTGGCACAGTACATCGGAATCGATCCCACGACGGTGCGGGTCGGTTTCGTGGTCGCCACCGTCTTCACCATGGGGTGGGCGGCCCTGCTCTATCCGCTGTTGTGGTTCGCCATGCCCGCCGCGCCTCGGGTGAGCTCCGTCGGGCCGCAGCTCCCTCTCACGCCATCGGGGTACACCCCCACCCTGGGACCCACAATGGTCACACCGACCTGGAACTCCTCCCCCACCGTCACCACCACCGTTCCGACGGATTTTGAGGCGAGCGTGGTGCTGCCGCCCCTCACTCCCGCCGCTGCCGAAGCGATGGCGGCGGCTGAGGCTGAGCTAGCCGCCAAGCGCCGTGCACGTGAGCAGGAACACGCATAAGTGTTTGCTCGGACCCCTCACCGCCTTCTACGGTTGCGGTACACGGGAAAGGAGGTGGTCCAAAGTTGTGTAACTGCAGGACTCGTGAGGTGGCTGTCCGCTAGCCGCCGTCCTCCACAGATTCGCATCGCCGAAGCCGAGTGACGTCGGCCGGCGAATACCAGGCAGTCACCGGACCCCCTGATCCCGACCCTTGTCCAGTCGGGCCATGCACGCGATGGAAGCATCAGGGGGTTTCTCCATACCCGACCCCCAGAAAGCTTCAAACCTCCTATTCCGCTTCTTTAGGGAATTAACCGACGTAGCAGACATCTATCGAATGTTCCAGACGCGGGATGTACGGACGCGAAGTCCAAGGCGCCTGTATCCCGATCGATCACTAACCGACTTCGCGGGCCAGAACTCTCTGTTCTCCGCGATTTCACTTTCCGTTCTTTTACCGACTCTTTCCTTCAAAAAGGGAGTTGGGACGGACACAGGTAGACCCACTGTGGTCGATCAATCACTAAATCGATAGGCTTAGTCAGCTTCTTTAGATTTCAGTCCAGACCGAAATATGGACCGAAACTCAGGACCGAAACTCGCGAAGCTCAGAACGCACCTTGGAAGACGGCAAGAATGGCGCCTGAGGTAGGCATCGCCGTTCTAGGCTCTTCTCCCTCTCTCCCCCTCAGAATGCCCGCCTAACCACTCCATCGCGGGTCGCCAGCCTTCTATGAGGCGGGTCGCCGCATTGTCTTGTTCCCGACTCATCCCCCGCGCCGCATTCCCCAACCCTAGGCAAAACGCGTATTTTGTCAGGAAATACCCGAGGGTTGGCGCGGCCTGGTGACACACCCTGGTCACAAATACGGTGAGTGACCACAACGAGGTTTGACGAACGTGCAATGCTGAAGGCTGTGCCTGCTTCGGCGCCCGAAAACGATCTCTGCGGGATCGACGTTTGGGCTCGATACGCCCGACGAGTCCGGCATGGATCAACATTGCGACCTCCGTCGCCACTGGGGTCGCCTCAGCGGTACCCGCCCCTCCAGCTTGTCACTCAGAGTGAAATCGTGCCGACGGCGAGTCTTCGGAGCACCCCTCGCCTCTCTGACGGACCGCCGTCCCCGCCCACCCAGGGGCACGGCCAGATCCACGGCATCGGCCAGCTGTTCGGCATTGATCCGGAACAGCGCCTGATATCAGCTCTCAGGAGAGTGCCATGACAACACAGATCGCGCCCGACCAGCAGATCAGTGAGTGGGGCTGCGAGCGGCTGGACGTTGACGCCTACCTTTCGCGTATTGGCGATCACGGCCCGCTGACCCCTACCGGCGACACGCTCCGCAGACTACATCGGGCTCATGTATCGGCGATCCCATTTGAAAATCTCGACATCATGCTGGGCCGTGAAATTCCTCTAGATATAGACAGTATCCAGTCCAAGTTGGTCTATCGACTTCGTGGCGGATACTGCTCAGAACACAATCTGCTCTTCGGCGCGCTGTTGGAAAGGATCGGTTTCAAGGTCAACCGTTTGGTGGGGCGTACCCGGATGGGGAGCACCAAGGTGCGTCACCGCTCCCACACCATGCTGCGGGTACAAGACTCCGAGGGCGGGGACTGGATCGCGGACGTGGGCTTCGGCGGGGAAGGTCTCCTGGACCCAGTGCCGTTGCGAACCTGCACCGTCATGCAGGGCAGCTGGTTGTACCGGCTGGACCCCGTCGAAGACGACATGTGGGTGTTGCGTTCCCGCCACCCGGAAGGCTGGTTCGACCTGTACACCTTCTCCGTGCAGCCGGAGCGGCTGGTCGACATCGTGGTCCACAACTACTTCACCTCGACCAACCCAAGCTCTCCCTATGTGCGCCGCATCGTGGTTCAGCGCACCACCCCACGGTCCCGTTTCACCCTGATCGGGCCGGAGCTGACTGAGACTCGCCCCGATGGCACCGTGAACCGGCGCGTGGTCCCTCGGGAGGAGATAGGCGAGGTTCTGTGGACGATCTTCGGCATCGAGCTCACCCCCGACGAGTTGGCGAACCTGCAGATCGAACGCGCCGCGTGACCGGTCCGGCCCGCCACCGTCGCCCGGACGGCCGGAGCAGGCGGTCGGTACGCCGCCAACGGCGTACCCCGCTTCTCCCTCCGGCCGTCTCTGGCATCCGAAGCCGACCAAACCAGCCAGAGGAGCCAACTAATCAGACGCGTTGACGTCCACATAGGGCGGATCTAGCATCGAGCCGACCGGGCGGGCTTTCGCCTGCCCTCGGTCCTGTTCACGTTCAGGAGCCGGCACGCGTGACGTTTCTCACCGGCATACCGGGTCCATGCCGGTGTTTTTGCACGACCTGATGTTGCAGGTCGTCCATGCGAACCGGAAAAGGATCGTCATGCGTACAGCGGCACACATGCGTACCTCATATCTACGCGGCTTCGGCTGGATCGGACTCATCGCCCTGACCCTGGTCGCTCCGCTGCTGGCGGTCGTCGCCACCAACCCTCAACCAGCCCGAGCCGACGAGACGATCATCAGCCACGACTTCGAAGACGGCACCACACAGGGTTGGACACCCCGTGGCGGCGAAACCGTCGCGCACAGCACCGAGGTGGCCCACAGCGGCACCGGAAGCCTCGCCGTCACCGGGCGGACCCAAACCTGGGAAGGGCCGGTCATCAACCTGCTCGACCACATGGTGTTGGGGTCGCGCTACACCTTCACGGTGTGGGTGCGGCTGGCGGCCGGTGAACCGTCGACCTCGGTCCGTCTCAGCTTGGAGCGCCGCATCGACGGCACCCCCACCTATGAGGGAATCGTGGGGAACACCACCGTGACCGCCGACGGCTGGGTCCGGCTCACCGGCACATACCTGCTGGCGCACGAGGTGGAGTTCCTCACCGCGTACGTGGAGTCCGACAGCGCCACGGCCTCCTTCTACATCGACGACTTCAGCCTGGTCAGGCAGGCGGAGACGCCGATCCAGACCGATATCCCGCCGCTGCAGGACGTGCTGGCCGACCACTTCCCGATCGGTGCGGCGATCGAACGTCAGCAGATCATCGGCCGACACGGGCAGCTGCTCACCAGGCACTTCAACTCGGTGACCCCCGGCAATGCCCTGAAGTGGGACGCCACCCAACCCAGCGAAGGCACCTTCACCTTCACCGAGGCCGACGCGCTCGTGGGGTACGCCCGGGATAACGGCATGCAGGTGCGTGGCCACACCCTGGTGTGGCACAACCAGACTCCCGCCTGGGTCTTCCAAGACGCCGCGGGCAACCCGCTGACCCCGACACCCGAAAACCGAGAGTTGCTGCTGTCCCGGCTGGAGAACCACATCCGCACCGTGGTCGGGCGCTACGCCGATGACATCTACGCCTGGGACGTGGTCAACGAGGTCATCGACGAATCCCAGCCCGACGGGATGCGCCGCAGCGTGTGGTACGAGATCACCGGCCTGGACTACATCCGGACCGCGTTCCGGGTGGCGCACGAGGTGGACCCGGACGCTCTGCTATTCATCAACGACTACAACACCAACGTCCCAGCCAAGCGGCAGGCGCTTTACAACCTGGTGGCTCAGCTGCGCGCGGAGGGCATCCCGATCCACGGAGTCGGCCACCAGATGCACATCAACATTGATTGGCCGTCGGTGACGGAGATCGAGCAGACCATCGAGCTGTTCGAAGGGCTCGGGGTGGATCAGCAGATCACCGAGATGGACATGAGCATCTACACCGACAGCACCAGCTCCTATGACAGCATCCCACCAGAGCTGCTGATCCGGCAGGGCGAGCGGTACCGGGACATTTTCGAGGTCTACCGCGCCCACAGTGACGCGATCAGCTCGGTGACCCTGTGGGGTCTGGCCGATGACGACACCTGGCTGAGCACGTTCCCGATCACCCGGCTGGACGCGCCGCTGCTGTTCGACACCCAGCTGCAGGCGAAGCCCGCGTACTGGGGAATCGTGGACCCGGACCGCATCACGGCCTCACCGTCGACCAGCGTGTCGGTGTCGGCGTCCGCCAGCGCCTCGGTGTCGCCTTCCGCGTCGGAGTCCCAGCAGCCCTCCGGCTGCACCATCAGCTACCAGATCGTCTCTCAGTGGCACGGCGGGTTCCAAGGTGAAGTCCGCATCACCTGCGCCACGCCGCTCACCGGGGGATGGCGCGTGGGCTGGACCTACCTCAACGGTCAGCAGATCACCCAGCTCTGGAACGGCTCGGTCACCCAGACCGGATCACGGGTGGAAGTGACCAACGTCTCCTACAACGGGGACATCGGTGCTGGCCAGAGCGTCGTCTTCGGGTTCCTGGGGACCTGGAACGGGGTCAATGAGGTACCGACCACGTTCACTCTCAACGGCCAACCAGTGTCGGTATCCTGACCGCTCGTTCTGACCGTCCCGCCTTCAGTGGCCATTCGGCGTGGCGGAGTCCGTTGCGTCCGCGCGTACCTCGGCTCCTGGCAGGGGTACGCGCGGACGCGCATATCACCGCGCGCACGCGCGTGACGGTGAAGCCGTGGTGGAACGCGGTGTTGCGCGGCGAGGCGCGTGACCGCTCTGGCCGGGCCGGTCGGATCAGAGCGCCCAGGGCGCACCAATCCCCCGTGACCTACGCACGCCGCTAACCAGCCCCTTCACCTGGCAGCTATCCCTGATCAGACGATCCCGCGTGTTACCTCCATCTATTACCCCTACCCCCCTGATCCGTGACGCAACCGCCACATGTTTAGATTAGGGATTTCTTGTCTTCTTCACGTGAGTACAACCGATGCGGGGCGGTTCGCACTGTTATGGTCTGGTGACCATGGGGGGACAGAGGATTCTCGCGGTCATCGCCACACTCTGCTGCGCCACCTTGGTGGCCGGCTGCTCAAGCGGTCTGGAGTCGGTGCTATCCGGATCACCACAGCGCATCTCGGTCACGACACCGGCTGAGGAGACGATGGTACTCGCTGGTTCTCGACCGTTTGAGCTGGCGATCGCGACGAGCCGGACCTTGTATGAGCGTTCTCCCGTGGTTCTCCTCGCCCCGGAGAACGACCTGGCCGCTCAAGCAACCGGGGCGTCGGTCGCCGTTGGACTGGGCGTACCCCTGCTGGTCGCCCCGGCCCCCACGGCGCCTTCGGCGACGCCCTCGGGCGGGAGATCGGATACCGACCCGCTCCGTGAGATCCGCGACGAGCTGGAACGTCTTGAACCGGCCACGGTGCTCACCGTCGGTGCGGTTCCTGACCCGGGTGTGGACGGCGTGTCCACGGTGCCGGTGCCGACCCAGGCCGCCGCGATCGGTGAACTGACCGGCACCGAGTTCACAAATCAACGGGCGGTACCCGAGGCCGAACTGTTGGAAGCCGTGGCCAGCTTGGAGCGGAGCGAACCCGCCCTCCTGGCCCTGGATGCGGCGCCTCCCGTCGCCGAGGAAAGCACCGACAACGATCAGATACCGCCGGTGGAACCGGCCGAGCCCTTGGACACCGTGTTGTTCCTAGTCTCAGAGGCTGATCAGGGAGGTCACGCCAGTCTCGCCGCGACCGCGACTGCCCGGGCGGCGGGCGCCCAGGTAGTGCTTCTGGATAACCCGGATCCTCGAGCCGACTCCAATCTGATCGCGCTGCTGGGGCGGCAGGAGCACTCCCACATCGTCGCGCTCGGCGACCGGTTCGGCGCTCCTGACCGGCTCCGGCAGCGGCTGGCGGTCGCCGCCACCGGAGTGGAGCTGCCCGGTGGGGGACAGGTGCTGTTCCCCGGACGGCGGTTGGTGGCGCTGTACGGGCACCCGGGCACCTCCGCGTTGGGGGTCCTAGGGGAGCAGCCGGTCAACGAGGCCGTCGAGCGGGCCCGACGGGTGGCCGCTGAATACGAGGCGTTGGTGAATGAGCCGGTGGTGCCCGCCTTCGAGATCATCGCCACGGTCGCGTCAGCCTCGCCCGGCGAAGACGGTGACTACTCCGCCGAGTCATCCATCGAGCACCTACGGCCCTGGGTTGACGCGGCACGGGAAGCGGGCATCTACGTGGTCTTGGACCTGCAACCGGGCCACACCGATTTCCTGACCCAGGCCCGTCGCTATGAGGAGCTGCTGCGAGAGCCGCATGTTGGGCTGGCGCTCGACCCGGAGTGGCGCCTAGCCCCGGGACAGCGGCACATGGTGCACATCGGGTCGGTGAACGCCGCCGAGGTCAACTCCGTGGTGTCGTGGCTGGCGGACCTGACCCGTGAGGCGAACCTGCCGCAGAAGCTGCTCATCCTGCACCAGTTCCGGCTCTCGATGATCACCGATCGGGAGCAGGTCGACACCGGACGGGATGAGGTGGCGGTGCTGATCCACGCCGACGGCCACGGCAACCCGGCTCAGAAGCTCGACACCTGGAACATCCTGCACCGCAATCCCCCACCGAATGTCTGGTGGGGGTGGAAGAACTTCTACGACGAGGACTCGCCGACCTTCTCCCCGCAGCAGACGGTCGCGGTTGAGCCCTCTCCGGTCTTCATCTCCTACCAGTGAGGCGCACGACAGCATGACGGTCGGGGTCGAGCCCACAGCCTGGTGCTCGACCCCGACCGCTCTCTCACACGCGTTCTCGCTTTCCGCCGCGGCACTGAGCAGACGATTCTCAGGTTTGAGGCCACCGGACGAACAGCGGCAGCACCGCGACGCGCCTCAAGGGCCGATGATCCAGTTCTCGGTGGCGGCCATGGTGAACACGTACGCTGGATTCACTAGCCGCTCCAAGGTCGGCGCTACCCGCTCGGTGTAGTACGCCGTCCGCAACGCCACATCCAGCGCGTACAGGTCGTCGAACCAGAGCTGCTCGACGCTGTCGAAGCTGGTCTCGCCGAAGGTGTACGCGGTATCCCTGGTGTGGCAGTGCAGGTAACGCCGCAGCCCGGGGAGCTTGGTGACCAGCGGCGCGTACGTCTCCAACGTCTGGCGCCGGTAGTCGTCCAGCGACATGCCAGGAGCGCGTTTCAGCAGCGTGGTCAGCTTCACCCAGGTGGGCCGGGGCGTGGTCAAAGGCGCCCCCGCCAGGATCTCGTGTTCGGTGGTGTCCAAGGCGATGGTGAGCCAGAACGCGGCCCAGTTGGGCTCGTCCTGCCGTGCTCCCTGCAGGTACTCCGGGGACTGCAGGGAGGCCAACTGCTCCTCCTCGTTCTCCAACCAGATCTCGGCGATCCCCTGATGTGGCAGCTTCGGCTTCCCCCGGTCACCGTCAAACGGGATCCGAGTGTCGACCATGTATCGCTTGATCTGCGGGATCTTGCTGGCGTACTTCGTGGCGTGAACGTTCACCCAGTAGTCCTGGAACTGCTTTCTGCTCATGCCGGGTTTCGGCGCCGCGAAGATAAATTGATGAATCATCGCATTCTCTCCGTGAGAGTCCGGAGTGGCGCTCCAACATCGGCCAGGGCATCGGCGTCCGGTGTCACGTACGCCACGCCGGTCCGGTGCTGATCACACCCGGTACCGTTTCCGCACGTCCTCCCCGAAACTACGGTAATCCCGCAGCGGCCAGACCACTTCGAAATCGAGATACTCGCGCATTGGCAGCCGCCCCAGGGCGGTGCGGTCGAGCTCGTCAATGGATTCCACATCGACCACCGCGATAACCCGCTTCTGGGCGGCGACCTTCCATATCCCGACCACCATCCCGGAGTCGATGGTTTCCTGGGCGTGCTCTACCTCGCGCTCCTCAATCTCCCACAGTTCATCCAGAGAGATCCGGCCTTCGTGATTCCAACGCATTTGGACGTAGAACAACATGATGGGCGCCTTTCATAGCCTTCTATGGTGTGGAGCCGCGGTTTGGGTTTGTGCCGTGGCCGGTCGGAGCGCTGATGAAAGCGGCTTTGTCACAAAGGCGCCTAGTCACCAGTCCCACGGACCGCACGGACAATGTCGTGGTCGCTGCCGAAGGTCTCCACCGCGATGTCGTACGGGGTCTTACCGTCGTGCCCCCGCAGGTCCAACCGGGCGCCGGCCTGCACCAGAACGCGCGCGCAGTCGTCATAGCCGTGCCACAGCGCGTCATGCAGCGGGGTGTATCCGTTCGTGGCGCCCTGGTAGTCGAGGTTGATCCCGGGACAGGACACCAGCAGCTCGGTGATGTCGACCCGCCCGTTATACACGGCTTTATGAAGTGGTACCGCGCCGAATACCGGCTCAACGGCGTTGACGTCGGCCCCCGCCTCCAGCAACGCCCGGGCGATCTCCACGTGCCCCTCTCGGCAGGCGACCAGCAAGGGAGTGTGGCCGTCGTTGAAGCTGTTGACCATCGGGTACCGGGCGTCGACCTCGGCGCCGTTGGCCAACTCACGACGCACCCCGGCCAAATCACCGGCGACCACGGCCGCCATCAGACGTTGCTGACGGATCAGCTCGGCGTCCCGGTCTTCACGGTGTTGTACCGACTCCGCAGCGCGCTGCAGCTTCTCCTTGCCGTATCTGTTGACGTTCAGCTCGTATTTGATGTGCTCCTCGAAGGAGAAGCCGTAGTGGGTCATCAGATGCAGCGTGGCGCCATGGTTGAGCAGGTAATCGACGATGTCGGGGTACTTGAACCACAACGCGTCCATCACTGGGGTGTGCCCGGTGGTCGGCGCGACCGCGTCGACGAAGGCGCCGGCCTCCACGAGCCGCTGGACCACCCGCAGGTTGCCGCCCTGCACCGCCTTGTGCAAAACACTCGCTCCTGCCTGGCTGTCCACCGCTAACGGATCAGCGCCGGCTTTCAGGAGCGTCTCGACCATCGCGATATCGCCCCTGCCGGCGGCGATCATCAGCACCGTCAGGCCGTTGGCGGGATCCCGGGTGTTGGGGTCAACGCCGGCCTGCAGCGCCGCCGTCACCTGGTCGATGTCCCCATTCCACGCCGCAGTCACTAGCTGCACGCTCATAGCGACCCTCGATCCCCCCGGAGCGCCCGAATGATGGGCGACGGGTCAGTGTAAGACTTCCATCGCACGATCTTTCCGTCACGGACAGTCAGCCATTGAACAAATTCAATGACAAATTCCATTCCGGTTTCTTTGACAACCGACTCCTCATGGATAACTCCAGCAGCCTCCTCCCCGTTCACGATCAGCCGCACCAGGCGTTCGGTTCTGACATCCACCAGGCTGAGGAACTTCTGTAGGCTCTTCAACACCTCATCCCGGCCGTGGTAGGTCCCTATCCACGTCATATCGGTGTTGTAGCCGGGAACTGGCGTGTAGTTGATCCATTCGACGTCTGGGGCAAGGCAATCCATCGCGGTATTGGTGTCGCCTGACGTCAAGGCATCGAACCAGCGACGCGCCACCATCTCCGTGGTACGCGTCATCTCAGTTCCCATTGTCATTTTTGGCCTCCGCTGCTCTCGCTGGGAGAGTATTCGATGAATTCGATGAGGTTTCCCTCTAGATCACGGATAAAGAAAGCCGCGATATTCAACTCCGGCAGTGTGCTCACATCCATCGCGATCGTCAGCCCACGCTGCCGGACGTACGCCAATGCGGCGTTGATGTCGGCGACGTAACAGACAAGCTGGGTGACTCCGTGCGGGGCACCGTGCCCGGGCGGATCTGACCGCGGGGCCGGCTCAGCATCCCGTTGCTCCAGCAGCTCTAGCCGGGCCCCATGCCCTTCCAGGTAGGCGACCCGTGCCGCTAGCTCGGGAAACTCCCACGACTGAACGACGGTGAAGCCCAGATGCTCGGCGTACCAGGCCGCACACGCGTCCAGGTCACCGACCGAGATGCAGGCCGACAATGACCGGATACCCAGTTCGGCACCGGCCTCGGTCCCAACTGAGGCGTTCATCGGCGCCTCCTTTCTTCTGTGGCTCCCCGCGGTTCGGGGAGCCCGCTTGGGGCGCCACTGCCGCGCTCGCTTCCGGACAGCGCGCAGCTTTCAGTGGTTGGTACGGCCCGGCTCCCGCACGGGCTCAGACACGCTGAAGCACCACGAACCCGGCCCGAGGCAGGACCGCCTCCAAACGCCCATCAACCGTGGTCAGTTCCATGCCGCCGTTGCCTTCGTTCCACCCCCCATAGAACGCGGCATCGCTGTTGAAGATCTCCCGCCAGGTACCGTCGGGAGCGTTCCGGAACCGGTACCCGGGTACAAAGGGGTGATCATTCAGGCTCGCCAGGACCAGGATCTCCTCATCCGTGCCGGGTCGGTGTATCCCCAGCACCCGGTTGGTGTTGTCCGCATGGAACACATCGATCTGGTGGGAGCGCACCGCCGGATGCGTCAGACGGAGCCGAATCAGGTCCTGGTAGAAGGTGAACATGTGGCGGGCATCGCCCTGAGCCGCCTTGACGAGGTTGGTGCGATGCCAGATGAAGTCGTCGTACCGGTAGTCCTCGGTGGCGGCGACCTCCTCCCCCATGAAGAACATGGGGATCCCCGGGGACAGCAACGTCATACCGGCGGCGAATCGGGCGCGCGCCTCCGCGTACCGCCGGGTCTCCCCGACCAGCGGCGCGTCCCGGACCGCGATCGCCACGGTCCGCCCCGAGTCACCACCTGCGAATCGGGAGTTGCCAGCCTCGTCGTGGGACTCGTGGTAGACCACCTTGTGGTGGGCGCTTTCCCGCAGCACCTCGGCGAAACGATCCATCGCCAGCGGACGATTGTCCCCGAATCCCGCCGTGGTGAGCAGGTTCGCCGTGTCAAGACGGCCGGTGTCCCCGGCCAGGTTGTGGTAGAACTCGGCGTACCACGAGGCGTCGAAGCCCAAACCGCCGGCGTCCACGGGCTTGGTCACCGCGTCCCAGCCCGAGTGATCCTCGGCGATGAGGAAGACATTGGGTTTGACCAGCCGCAGGGTCCGGGTCAGCTCCCGTAGGAACTTGGCGCCGAACGCGTTGGCGTTGTCCAGCCGCCGACCGTCGGCGTTGAGCGTGGCGTAGTCATGAATCGACGTGGTCTGGTCCACCCGGAAGCCGTCGATGTGGAATTCGGTGAGGGCCACCAGCGCGCTGGAGATCAGCATCTGGCGGACCTGCTCCTCCCAGAACCGGGGCGCCCAACCGGTGGAGATGTTGTTCACGTATCCGCCGGTGGGATCCGGGTAGTCGGACTCCCGCCCCTCGTACCAGTAGTAGATGTTCCGGGACGGGGTGTTGGAGTCGTACATCCACTCGGCGCGTTCCGCGAAATGGTGGTAGTGGTTGTAGACCACGTCCAAGATGACCGCGATGCCTTTGCGATGGCACGCCCGGATGAAGTGTTTGAGCTGGTCACGCCCACCACCGCTGTATTCCACGGCGAAGAAGTGCGAGATCCCGTACCCCCAGGAAGCCACACCCTCGAATTCGGCGATGGGAAGCAGCTGGATCGCGTTCACCCCCAGCTCACTGAGGTAATCGATCAGCTCCATGGCGTCGGCCAGGTCACCAGCGGGCGCGACACCGAACCGGTCCACGTCCTCCACCCCTAGGCCACCGACGTGCATCTCGTAGATGACCAGGTCATCGATCCGGGACGGCAGCGGCCTGGCCGGGTCAAACTCGTCAGCCCAGAACTCCTCCTCGGACGACCACTGCTTGTCCGGGCCGTCCTGCTGATCGAACAGCGTCGACACCCGTTCGGGATCGACCACCACAGAGCAACTGACGGTGCCGTCGAGATCCTGGTACCGACCGGAGAACGACTCCCCAGGCCCCAGCTGCGCCGGATTGATCTTTCCCTTACCGATCTGACACCGTGAGTACAGGTCGCTGCGGTACGCCGTGGTCCCGTCGTCCTTGACCACCTCGAACATGTACGGGTGGCCGACCAGGGCATGAAAGTCGGCGAGCCGGGGCTCGGCGGGGTCGGTGGTCCAGACCCCATCCGCTCCCCGGGTCATGGGGATCCGACCGATCTGGAGGTTGATACCGGTGCCGTCATCGGCGATGTAGCCGCTGTCCAAATCGCCGAATACCACCGACACCTGCTGAGCGTTGGGTGCCCACACCGCGAACTCCAGCCGCGGAGACTCAGCGCCGGCATCCCACCGCTTATTGGCCCCCAGGCGACGACTGGTGTTCAACCAGTACCGCTGCGGGCCGGTGGACTCGGTAAGGGTGAAGTAGCGGTGTCGAACGGTGGAGAACTGGTCGTTGACCTCGGTCACGATGCCCCAGAGGTCTTTGCCTGCGGGCCCGTCGTAGAGAACCCCCCAGGGGTACACCGCGCCGATGTGGGTGTCAGGAAACTCCACTCTGGCCCGGTACGCGGGGCAGCCGTCCTCCCCGCGTACCTCGATCATGTCGATGATGCTCCACTGCTCGCTGGGAGAGCCGGTAGCATCCCACCCTCCGCACAACCGCACGTTGCTGAACAACGGCTGGTGCAGGCCGGTGTAGTAGATAAAGTCAACGCTGATCGTCCCCATGGCGCTCATCCCCCGGTGATCGCCTCGCGCTCCAACGCTTTGTCGGGTTCGATGGCGACGTCTCGCTCCAAGGCGACCTCCACCAGGTATGGGCCGGGGTGGTCGAGCATGGAGCGCAGCGTCGGTTCAATCTCGGCCGGTGTCGTGACCCGGGCCCCCGGTACTCCTAGCGCGTGAGCCAGTTCCACGAAGTCGACGCGTGGCGTGGTGAGGTCGAAGAACGGTGGGAACTCTCGTGCCGCCGGATCCCATCCCCTATCCCGCCAGTAGTCGACGATGTTCTCTTTCAGCAGCCGGTAGCTGGCGTTGTGGCAGACAATCATCTTGGCGGCGATGTGGTGGTGCGCCGCAGTCCACAGCGCCTGGAACGTGTACATCGCACCGCCGTCACCGGTCAGACCGATGACCATCCGGTCCGGCCGGGCCAGCTTCACCCCTACCGCCCCTGGCAGCCCGACCCCCAGGGTGCCGCCCGGGGTCTGGAAGAACGTCCCAGGGGTACGCGGCGGCAGCCAGCGAGTGAGCTCTGGTGAGTAGGTGAGCGACTCGTCGAACAGGATGGTGTCCTCGGGCGCCAGCTCCGCCAGGACCGCCGCCACCGCCGACATACGCAACGGGACATCGTTCCGATGCCGCTGGTCCTCTCGGCGCCGCTCCTCCAGAGCCAGCTCGCTCTCCTTGCGATATCGAGCTACCCGCTGGGCCGCCGCGTCCCGCTGCTCGTCGGTCATCACCCGCTTGAGAGCGTCGGTCAACGCCCGCAGTGTCAACTGGGGGTCGCTGACCAGGCCCAGGGTCACCGGGTGGTTCTTGGCGATGGCGAACGCGTCCAGATCGACATGCACCACGGTGGCGTCAGGCCGGAACGGGCTGCTGGTGAGCGCGAACACGTCCGGGAACAGGTAGGTGCCGCAGACCAGCACCGCGTCAGCGTCGGCCACCGCCGCGGCGCTGACCTCTCCGAACATGTGGCCGGTGAGGCCGTTCCACAACGGATGCGTCCACGGCATGAGCAGTTCCGAGGCCATCACGCCCCGCACCGGGGCGCCCCAGGCCTCGGCGAACTGCACCAGGGCGTCCACGGCATCACTGGCGGCGATCCCGTCCCCGACCAGAATCACCGGTGAGGTCGCACCCGCCAGCAGCCGCGCCGCCTGCTCGACGGTCTCGGGTTCGGGCAGCACCCGGGTGTCGGGTACCTGGGTCGGCAGCACCGGTTCGTCGTTGGGCTGGTCCAGGATGTCCTGAGGCACCGCCAGCAGCGTCGGCCCCCACGGTGGGGTGGCGGCGATCTTCGCGCAGCGGCGGTACAGCCGCAACAGGCTCTCCTGGTCGATGGCTCGGGCCGCGTACTTCGTCACCGGCCGGGCCATCGCCACCAGATCCGCGGCCATGTGAGCGTCCAGGGCGTCGTAGGTGACGCCAGCCTCCCCGACCAACACCACCATGGGGGTGTGACGCCGCATCGCGTGGTAGATGCTGCCGATCGCGTTCCCCAGCCCGACTCCGCTGTGGAGCAACACGACGCTGGGGCGGTGGGTCGCCTGGGCGTACCCGTCGGCCATGCAGACCAGCGCCGCCTCCTGCAGGCCGAGCACATATTCGATATCGGGGAACCGCGCGACCTCGTCCAGCAGCCCTTCCTCGCTGGAGCCGGGGTTGCCGAACAGGTGCCGGACACCGTCGGCTCGCAGCTGTTCCAGCAGCCGACGGTGTCCGGTGGTCGTGACTCTGGACCGTTCCCGAGACGGGGACCGCAGTGTGGTCACCACCCCCACCTCCGCAGTCCGTGGTCGAGCACCTCGATCAGCTTCTGCCCGGTCAGCACACTGTCGGGTGTGGAGCGTCCGGTGATGAACGGGTAGTCCACGATGACGCTGGTCGGGTGGCCGAAGTTGCCGTGGAAGGCCCCGTCGGGAGCGGTAGCGTCCCGCAGGATGAACTCCAGCGGGTACGGCGGAGGCCCCATGTTGAAGTTGAGGTACTTGCCTCGCGCCTCCACAAAGCTGGTGCCGTCCAGGTAGTCGTACTCCAGGCAGTGGCCGGTGACGTGCTTGCCGGAGATGATGCTCTTGCGTTCGTTCAGGTCCCGGGCGAACGCTAGGCAGGTGACCCCGTAGCACTCGGCGGCGATCGGCTTGCCCGCCCGGTAGAAGGCCAGGATCAAGTCGTGCACCCGCCGGTTATTGGCCAGGTCGACGATCGGACCGGAGCCGCCCACGATGAGCAGGGCATCGTACCGGGCGACTTGTCGGCTGGCCTGCTCCACCGCCCGCTGGTACGCCTCCAGCAGTCGGACCGCCTGCGGCGCGGAGTAGTACGGCCGCTGCGGGAACCACTCGGCCAGGCTGAGTGGATGCTCCAGGCGTTTGCCGCTCTCGGTGGACGGGTCGTCGAACTCCTGTGCCTTGGCCGCCATCTCCGGGGTGGTGATGGGTCGGTTGAGCGGTGGGTCGAAGAAGTTGGGATCCAGGCTCGCGGGGATGGCGTTGGGACGCCGACCGTTGGGCGTGATGAAGTCCACCTCGTAGCCGGCCTTATCGAGCTCCTCCACGGGCCCGACCAACTCCTCACCCCAGTAGCCCCACTCCGACAGCAGGACCAAGACCCGCCGGGTGCGTTCCCACTGTGGTCCCCCGTCCCCGGTGGCTCCCGGCGCGAGCGATCCGGTCAGTGAGGTGGCGTCTTCGGTACGCGGGAAGGGCGAGGCGCTCCACTCCGCGTACCCCGCCCGCACCGGTTCGGTCGCCCGCCATTCCGGATCCCGCCGGGCCAGGATGAGGTCCCGCACCGTGGCGACGAGTTTTTCGGTGGCGTGCCAGGACGTGCTGGTCACCAGGTCATCGTCGACCGCGACCTGCTCGGACTCCGGGGTCCCTTCCGCGAAGGGGACGTAGACGCCGCCGGCGTTGATCACATCGGCGATCAGGACCGGGTTACAGGTCACTCGTCGCCCGGCCAGCAGATCCGGCGCTGGAGTCAGTAGCCACAGGGCGTGACACGGGGCGGCCTTGATGACCCGCCGGTCCGCCATGGCCCGCCGGAAGAACCGCACCACCGGCGCTTCGCGTGCGGTGACAGGCGCCTCCTCGCTCGTGCGAGGAGGCGTGTTGTACCGCATCCGCACCGTCGGGTAGTTCGCCACCGCGATCACCGCGTCGTAGCTGGAGGGATCCACCGCATCGACATCGATGCTGACCTCCACCCATTCGACCGGTGGCACGTTCTGCTCGTCGGTGGGCTCCACAGTGGAGTAGAAACGCAGACTGGGTTGTCCCCACAGGCGGGACACCAGATCGACCGTCGCCCCGTACTCGGTGAACCGTTCTTGGTAGATCCTCAGCTCGCTAGGGATGTATTGACTTTCGATGAGGATCGCGATCCGGGCTCCCGCCAACGGTTGATCAGTCATTGTCGTCGCGCTCCGATCTTGAGGAGGGCAGCGGAAGGTCAGTGGACCGTGAACTCAACCCGGAGGTTGACCGAGCCGTCCCGTGGGCTGGGCTCCACTTCCTCCACCTCGATCCGGAAGTCATCCATGCTCTCGGGGATGAGGTCGGGACGGTCCACACCGTTGGCGCATACCCGCGTGATCTCCACCCGTCCCGGAGGCATGAAGTCCGGCAGAACGTTGACCGTTTCTTGCTCCCGACCGCCGAGGATCTTGAAATGCAGGCAGAAGGTGCGGTCGGCTTCGTTCTGCTCGATGTAGGACCGGGTGTACAGGTGCGCCAGGTACCCCAACTCGAAGGCGTGATAGCCGGAGATGGAGTGACCGCCTTTCTGGCCGTAGATTCCTTGAACGATGGGCAGCCCACCTTCGGTGGTGCGGAAGAAGACGCCCTGATGGTCTCGGTCGAGGAAGAACAAGTTCCAAAAGGCCGCGCATTCGCGGGCGAGTTCCTTGTACCGCTCCTCCCCGGTGGCGCCATAGAGGATGAGGTACGCCAGAATGCCCTGCTCCTGCTGCCAGAAGTCCTTGGTGGGGCCCCAGGAGAACTCGATGGGCATTCCGTTCATGGGCTCCCGCTCGACCGCGTCGAACACACCGCCCCGGAAGGGGTCGACCGCCCGTTCGGCCATCCGGTCGCCCAGCTGGGTCGCCATCTGGATGCACCGGTCCGCGAGGTCCCGACACCGGTCCGCCTGCTCGTGCGCGCCTTTGTGACGGAGCCGCTGTTCCCGCCGCCGCAGGTAGAAGGAGACACGGGTCAGGTTCCACGCGATCTTCAGGTTGTGTCCGATGATCGCCCGGTTCCGCTGCCACTGGTACTCGTGGTCAGGGGTCCAGTCGGCGTGGAAGCGCTCGTTGACGTACGGGTTATGCGGGTCGGGGAACTTCTCGACGATGAGCGAGGCGGTCTCCTCGAGGATGGTCAACACCCGCTCCTGCAGCTGCTCGAATTGACGCCGTCCAGTGCCCTGCGGTACCGGATCCATCGCCAACACCAGGTTGACCAGGTACGCCGGAATGTGGTCACCGACGGAGTTCCAGTTCTTCCGGGACTGGTTGTGTCCCAGGGACGGGGTGTCCGGCCGCAACGTCACATAGTCCAGGTGGGAGAAGTACCCGCCTAGCCCCGGGAATCCTTTGTGTTTGGCTTCCTCGTCGTCTCGGTAGAAATCGAAGAAGGTGTTGAGAGTGAGCCGGATGTCCTCCAGTACCTCCCAGTCGGCGGTGATGCGGTAGTACTGCGCCAACCCTGCCAGCGCGTAGATCTGCTCGTACAACGGGATGGTGCCCACGTCGTCGGGGAACTCCGAGGCGAACATGACTCGTTCCCCTTCAACCCCTGAGCGCCGTCCAAATGCCCAGAAGCAATGGCGGCCGTCGTGGGATAGCGACCGGAAGGCCTGCCGTTGATACTCGACAGCGCTTTTGGCAGCCAGGTAATACCGTTCGATCCCGGTCAGCAGATACGCCGAGGACAACCCGTAGATGAGCCGAGACAGCGTGGCGCATTCTTGGACGTTGTCATCCATGACCCCGCCCAGCGAACCGAGGTTGGTGCGGTACGCGCGCGCGAAATCCTCACTGGTGTAATCCCGATCCCCTCTAAACAGCTGGTCCAGCCAACGGTCCGCTAGGCGAGCGATCTGGTCGATCCACCAGTGGGTCTCCTCGAACACGTACCGGGCACCGGGTTGGGATTGCAGGAGGTAGACGATCCGCCCATCGAAACGCTCCCGCCCGTCGTACTCCAGGTGATTACCCCGGACGAAGACCATGGCGCCCACGGACAGATAGCGCCGCATGCCCCGCAGGATGGGGTCGTCGCTGCCGTTTATTTCGAAGGTGCGGTCACGCGATACCCCGTCGATGTTGGTGAGGACCTCGTAGTAGCTGGTGGGCCCCAGGAAGATTTGCACGGTGTCGCCGCTGCGACACTGCAGAGTGAATGATCGTGTGTCCTCGTCGATCGCGGTGATGCGACCGGCGACGGTCGTGGTCTCCACGAGACTGGTGAACGCCATCGTTGTATCCCCCCGTGTTGCTGGCCGCTGCCGCGCCTGTCGCGCACACTCCGTTCGCCGTCGTTACGCACAGTGACGAATGCGTCGACACTTATCCGTATCGCCCCACCGGATCACGACCGGTATGTTTTGCTTTGGCCGATTCGACTAAGCACGCGCTCACCGTGCCGACCAGCGGCGACACATGGAGCAAGTGCGCCCAGGGCACGGCTGAACACGCGACGGCGCAGCTTGACCCGCGGATCGTCACTGCGGCTGATGAACCGGTCCGTCGGGTAGCCCCGCCAACTGAGGAATCCCGCCTCCCCTCACGGGATCATCCAGGCCGGCTACCAGGTGCAACTAGCAACATATCCAACCTTGATCCGCCGCGTGGCGGAACGAGGAAACAGTCTCAGGGCCGACAGCGCACACGCCCGCGATGACACTCATCAGTTGAACTGTCCGAATAACAACTTTTATTCGATACGTAGCAGATAGACGCCTAAACTGCGGACATGCTCACCGTGATCACCGTCCTCGGCATCGCGTTGCTCGCGGGGATCACGTTGAAGCGGATCCTGCATCCCTTCACTGGTTACGGTGATCGGGAAGGTATCGCCATTAGCGAGTTCACCGATCCTCTCCAGAACCTGGCGGCCCTGCTCATCGCCTTCGTGATCGTTCTCGCCGCCGACTCCTACGCCGAGGCCAATCAGGCCGTCACTGATGAGGCGCGTACCATTTCCCGCCTGTACGCGCTGGCCGACTACGCTCCTGAGCCTGAACGCCGCGACCTGAAGGCGGAGCTCATTTGTTACGCACGGGCGGTTCATGTCCTGGAGTGGAATTGGATGGCCAAGGGTGGGTACGCCTCTCCGGTCCCCACCGTGTGGAGCGAGCGGATTCGGGAAGTCTTTCACCGATTGGCCGATAATCAGCTTCAAGTATTTCCTCTGATGTTGGAGGCCGAGGACGCGCGTGCGTCGGCCAGACATACTCGAGTGTCCGAGAGTCAGCCTGATATTCCCGGAGTGCTGTTTTGGTTTATGACACTCACAGTGGGAGCCACCCTGATAGGGTTTGCGCTCTCAATCCCTAAAACCGGTAACCAGGTCCACCTCGGTGGCCTCGTGACCCTCATGTTGTTGTTCCTGCTATCCCTGTATCTCATTGAGGACTTCGACCTTCCCTACCAAGGGCTGGTATCGGTGGAGCCGACTGCCCTGGAGGAGACCGAGAACGACGTGACGCGGGAGTTCGAGGCGACCTACGGCGAGAGTTCCCTCCCCTGTGACGACAGCGGCAACCCCCGCTGATCCTCTTCACCCGCCTGCCCTGGTCCCCAGACACACCCTCAACCATCGCTTTTTCGCGGTACCGCTGCCGGCCCCTGGAAAGCACCGCGGATCCCTGGGTGGGATCACAGCACCCGTCAGGCGGATACGCTGCGGCCGTGCAGAGCAGATCACGAGGCGGCCTACGCGGGGGACTGCTGGTGGCGGGAACCACCTCCGACGCGGGTAAAAGCGTGGTGACCGCGGGCATCTGCCGCTGGCTGTACCGGCGTGGTGTGAAGGTGGCGCCGTTCAAAGCCCAGAACATGTCCAACAACTCGGCGGTGGTGGTCACCCCCGACGGCGCCGGCGGTGAGATCGGGCGGGCGCAGGCCATGCAGGCCGCGGCCTGCGGCCTGGAGCCGGACCTGCGGTTCAACCCTGTCCTGCTCAAGCCCGAGGCGGATCACCGCAGCCAGATTGTGGTGCTGGGCCGCCCCGTCGGCCACACCGACGCGGTTACCTTCCCCGACCTGCGCCTCAGGCTCCGCGACCTCGTCTTCGACACCCTCGCCGATCTGCGGCGCGAGTACGACGTGGTGGTGTGTGAAGGCGCCGGCAGCCCAACAGAGATCAACCTCCGTGCGGGGGACATGGTCAACATGGGGTTGGCGCGCGCCGCTCAACTCCCCACCATCGTGGTCGGCGATATTGACCGCGGCGGGGTGTTCGCGTCGCTGTACGGCACTCTCGCGCTGCTTGACGCCGCCGATCAGGCCCTACTGGCGGGCTTCATTATCAACAAGTTCCGGGGCGACTTGGAGCTGCTGCGGCCGGGGATCGACAGTCTCACCGCGTTGACCGGGCGCCCCACCCTGGGCGTGCTGCCGTGGCATCTGGACGTCTGGCTCGACGCCGAGGATTCCCTGGCGTACGGCCGAACTCTTGGTCGCCCCGGACCGCCGGCGGGGCGGCAGTGGCTGCGGGTGGCGGTGGTGCGGCTACCTCACATCTCCAACGCCACCGACGCCGAGGCGTTGGCCGCCGAACCCGGGGTGAGGGTACGCCTGACCATCGAACCAGCCGAGCTCGACGACGCTGACCTGGTGGTTCTCCCCGGCACGAAGTCCACCGTGGAAGACCTGCAGTGGCTGCGGCGTACCGGGCTGGCCGAGGTGATCGGCGCCCACGCGGCCGCGGGACGCCCACTGTTAGGGATCTGCGGTGGGTTTCAGATGCTGGCCGACTTCATCCACGACGAGGTGGAGAGCCGTCGCGGCCGGGTCCCCGGCCTGGGCCTGCTGCCGGTTGAGATCTCCTTCGCGCCCACCAAGACGGTGACCCGTTCCCAGGGGACGGCTTTCGGAGAACCGGTACGCGGATACGAGATCCATCACGGGCAGGTTGTGCGGCGGCCGCCGGAGCTGGCTCCGCTCATCACACGCCCCGACGGCTCCGCCGAAGGCGCGGTGAGCCCGGCCGGCAATGTTTTCGGCACCCACTGGCACGGGGCATTCGAGTCGGACGGGTTCCGCCGTCGCTTCCTGACCCGGGTCGCTCACCTGGCCGGCCGCCACGGCTTCACCGTCGCTCCCGACACCCGCTTCACGGCGCTGCGAGAACGCACCCTGGATCTGCTGGGAGACCTGATCGAGGAGCATGTAGACACCGACGCCCTGTGGCGGCTCATCGAGCACGGACCGCCGGCTGATCTGGCGGTCATCCCGCCCGGCGCGCCCTAGTGACCGGTGAGCCCTCGGGTGCGCCGCCGTCAGGTGAGCCGAATACCGGACAGTGCGGCAAAATGTCGTACTCCCGGGTGAGCATGGCCTCATGAGTACACCAGCACCGATGCCCGCCGGGGCAGGCGCTCCGCATTCTCTACCGCTGCGGGAGGTCCGCACTCGCCTGACTCAGCTCGTGGCGCTGGCCGAACTCAGCGGGACCGTCACCCTCATCACCCGCGACAACGACCCCCGCCCCGTCGCCGCGATCGCTCCGGCGACCGCCGTCACCTCGTCCGGAGAGTCACCGCAGGCCCGGGCCAGCGCCGCCGGTTGGCAGCGGCGTTTAGAGCAGGTACGCGCCAACCTGCATCGACAACATCAGGGGGAGCTGAACGCGGTGATCCGCGCGCTTGACCAGGTCTGGGCTGAACTGGACCGCCATGTGCGCCCCGGCAGTGACCGGGACATCGAGCGTCTTCGCGCCGCCCACGCTCACCTGCTCGGTCGGTGACCCCGACGTGACGTCAACCGCGGGGTCACCGCTCCGGATCGGCTGTCTTTGTCAGCACGTCACTGACGATGGCCAGGGAAGGCCGGTAAGGAAACCCGTCTCAAGGCCGCCCACACCTAGCGGGTCGTGCTTTGCGCTGCCCGTCAGTAGTCCCGCATCTGTCCAGTGCTGCCGGCGCTGACCAGGGCCTGAATATCCGTGGGTAGAGACTCGCAGACCCGTTGCATCACGTCGCCCTCTGTAGCCTCATCGACCACTTCGCAGACGACCCGGGTGGCAAAGGCGGCGTTGGACCGATCAAAGCCGGAACGTTTGACCACCCTGCCGATAAATTCCTCACGATCAAAACGCTCATCCGTACCAAGCCCGGCGTACACCTCGGTTCGGCGTAAATGCTCCCCGATTTCGTGGGGTAGCTGACCTGCGAGGTTCTCCGCCAACCCTTCGGTGATGCGCTCCCCCAGGGTCTCCAGCACCGATCGGGTCGCGCGCTCAGCCTCACCGCGGCTGGCTAAATGGGCACGCGCCTGTACCTGACCGATGAACTCGTCGTGCTGCATTCCTCTCGCCTCCCTGCGATCCGTGATTCATGCCATGGGCATGTCTCGATGCGCTTCTGTGGTTTTGTGCTGCGGTCAGCCGTTGCTCTACCCGTTTCCCGGCGTGTCTACGCCGCCTTCCCAAAACCGCTATCGCCGCGCTCCCACCGATCTGAGTGGGGCGCGTGTTCTGGGAACGCTGACGGGGTACGCGGGGGATGGCGAAAGGAGAGCAGCGATGAGTAAAGCGATGCGTCACGAACAACAGCCCGAGCCACGCCGCCATGGCCACGACCCCTTGGAGGTCGACAGCAGCCAGGAGGAGCGCCCTGAGCCGACCGCTTCCCGCACGTCCGCACCGGGTTCCTACAGGCAGCGCCCGTCACACGACCCTCAGAAAAGCCCGGTGGGAAGCCCGGCCCCTCAAGAGGAAGCGGAGGCGCCGCGGGCCGAATCGGGGAAGTGGCGTCAGGGTGAGGAGCCGGATTTCGCCAGTGAGCACTATCTGCCTTCCTACGCCGACCAGTTGGAGGGCGGCCCCGAGGGGGTTCTGGAGCCGGAATCGCCCCGGGGGTACGCGGGCATGGACAGTTGACCGTGCTCGTGCTCGGTACGGTCGCCCGGCGCGTCGGCGACGGCTGGGCGCGCGTACCGCAGAGGTGTGGCGTACCGCAGTGAAGACCCACCGGAGGGGTGAGGAGCCACCGCTACCCACGCCTGCGCACTGATGGCGTATTGATGCTGATGCTTGATGCTGATGCTGGGCGCCGGTACCGGCGCCCAGCGGCTACCGGGAGGGTCATGCACGAAGGCGCCATCCTCGATTCAGCACATTCGGCGGGATCCGACCATGACGGATATCCCTTACCGTTACGGGAGGGAGGCCGCGATGGGGTATCGAATCCTGGCCGAAGTCGTGATGGTGACGCACCTGGTGTTCCTGGGCTACTTAACATTCGGCGGTTTCCTCGCCTGGCGCTGGCCGTGGTCTTTCTGGCCGCACCTGTTGGTGGCGAGCTGGGGGATCATCGCGGTCACGATAGGGGTGGAGTGCCCGCTCACGTACGCCGAGGACCGGCTGCGAGAGCTCGCCGGTCAGCCCGGACTACCAACTGGCTTCATCGACCACTACATCGAAGGCGTCATCTATCCCGAGCACTACACCATTGGGATACGGTGGCTGATGGCCGCCATGGTGGCTATTTCCTGGACCGGGCTTGTGATCCGGCGACGCCGACCGAACCGCCACCGGGATCGACGCATCGACGCGTCCCTGTGACCTATCTGGGTGTTTCACCTGCTGCCCGTTTGGGGTACGCCCGCCACGGCGCGGTCTGACGCCGCAGCGGACGTACCGTGGGTCACCCGTGGGTGCTAGGAGGCCGTGCAGGTCAGGGTCGGCACGCCGTTCGTGCCGCTCCATGACCCGAGGAAGCCGAAGGTGGTGCTGCCACCGGCCGCCAGGCTGCCGTTGTAACTGGCGTTGCGCGCGGTGATGGTCGCTCCATTAGAGGTGATCGAAGCACCCCAGACCTGGTCGACGCGTTGATCGTTGGGGAATGTCCAGGTAACCGTCCACCCACTGATTGGGGCGTTGCCAGCGGTGACCCGCACCTCGGCCTGGAAACCACCGTTCCACTGTCCGGTGATCGTGTAGGTGGCCGAGCAGGCGCGGTCACCGGCCGGGTTCGACGGCGTCGAGGTAGGCGTCGAGGTGGGGGTTGAGGTGGGCGGCTGGCTGGTGGGCGGCGTCTGCGTCGGCTCACTAGAGCCACCGGGGAAGATCACATCGCTGCACCAGTAGTAGTTCTGGTCGGCGTGGCTGGCCTTCCAGATCGTGAAGACCACGTGACGCCCGGTCCGTCCGGGAGCGCTGACGTTGATGTCGATGGAGACCCCGTTGAGGATGGGGTCGCTGTCGGGACGCCCTTCACCGGGGAGGTACCGACCGGTCTGCCGCACCAGTTCCAGATCTGACCAGCGCAGTCGCTGGGTGAGGGGATTGAAGCCCTGCTTGGTGACGTAGATCAGGAAGTAGTCGGCACCGTGTAGGGCCTGATCGTGCACCGTGAGCGTGAAGTTGTTGCTCACCTCAACGGCGCGCCAGGGCCCTGGCTCATCGAGCGCTGCGTACCGGCCGTCGGCGGTGTTGCCGCCGCTGCATAAGGTGCCGTCGGGAACCGCGGCCTGGTGGTTTCCGTTGACGTTCTCCTGGTAGAGGCCGTTCCAGTTCCACATGGCGTTGGGATCCGCCTGCCAGGCCTGCCAGCACATCGGATCCTGCTGCGCCATCGCGGGGTTTTGGAAATCGCTTCCCCACCGCACCCAGCAGCCGTAGTTACGCGTTGGCGGGCTGATCACCGTGCCGTGAGCGGAGGCTTTCTCGGCAAGCGGTCCGGCCAGGAAGAACACCGACAGCGGGCACAGCACCGCGAGAATCAGCAGGTTTGTACTCAGTCGTTTGTGGACGGACAGCGGAGAAGATAACGAAGACATCGTGCCCCCAAGGCTCAGGTGGACGAGTGTCGAACGCGAGCCGGAGGTCCTGAAGGCTTTCCCCAGAGCCTTCAGAAATTCGGACGGGACCGAATCCAGGCGCGCGTAAACCATGCGACGCGGAATGTCCCCATGCTCCTAGCGCGATCCCGCTCCACAGATTCACACGCCCACTTCCAGGCTGTCAATAGTTTGATTGGAAAACAAACCATCTACAAAAACAATGAATCTCAGACTGATCTCACGATGCTGCCCTCAGCCGATTCGACTTCTTGATCAACCAGACGGTGGATGAGCGCCCCCCATCGGAGCGGCCCTTAGGTCATGATGTGTCGTCCCGCTGTCGGATAGCCGACAGTTTGGCGGCTTGATCGCAGAAGTGATCACGCGATCGCTCACGCGATGCAAGCCCCACCACACCGACGCGGGAACCTGTCCCCTGAGGAAAGGAATTCCTATGTCGTCACGTTCCTGGAGTCCATTACTGCTTCTCGTGGCTTGTTCCCCTCTCCTGGCGTGCTCCTCGGATCCGGATTCCGGATCCGATTCCTCGAACACGACTGAGACCCCTACCGCCCAGGCCATTCTGGAATCGGCGGGCGCCGCGGATCCCCAGACCGTGGACGGAGCACGGGAGGGCGCACAACGGTGGATGGACCTGTACGCGGCCGGGGACTACGCGGCCGCCTGGGAGCTACTCACCCAGACCGGACGGAACGCCGTCTCCCAGGATGATTACGTGCAGGGCGAGCAGGCATGCGACCCTGACCCTGGTACCCCGTTCACCATCACCAACGTGCAGCTCCACGACACCTCCATGGCCATGGTGACCTGGACCCGCGGTTCGGCCAGCGGTAACAACGTCATCCGCTATGAGGGTGGCCAGTGGCGTTGGGAGCTGTCCGTCGAACAGATCAACCGCTACGGACAGGGTGTCGACGTGATGATCGCCTCCTGCTGACGAGCAGCAGGCTCCCTGATCCGGCCTCACCGGCCCGACAGCCCTGTTGAGCGTGTGGGCCTCGCCGACATCGTGCGATGCGTCCACGCCACGATCAGCGGGGTTGACGGGCGTGGCAAAACAGCCTCACCGCACACCGCATTCACTGGGGGCGACCGAGTCAGGGCCCTTGAGGACCACAAGTCCGGCAAGGAGTCACCCTGCGCCGTCGCAGCCCCATCCGTACCCATCGACGCCCGGTCCGCCTGCGCCACGATGAGCCGGTTCCTCATGGCCTGATTCGCCATAGACCGAAATCAGGCCCCGGCCACCGTGCCCGGATCGACTCGACGGGTACCGCTGAGACAACCGCGTCACACTGACGACCACGACGGCACAGGGGTACGCCCACGCGAAGCGCCATCGATCGCCACGGCGGGCGTACCCCTCCTTTTAAAGCGCTGAGCCGGCTTTACGCGTCGGGCGCGCCCAACTCGTCCAAGGCCACCACCGCGCCCCGGTGCAGTGGCACCGGGTCGGTGGCCCGCGCGGTCTGCAGACTGATGTCCTCGGCGGCGGAGTTCACTTCGGCCAGCTCCGGCTGGCTTTCAAAGAGGGTGCGGGTCACGATGCAGGCGACGTTGGCGTCCAGGTCATCGCGGACCACGAGCAGGTTGGGGACCACAATCGTCGGCACGTCGGCGTCGGTGCCGTAGACCTCAGCGGCGATCTCCCCCTCCTCATACACCGGATTGATCTCCTGTAGCTCGGGCAGCAGCGGGGTGATGTCGATAAACCGCACCTGGTCGCCGGCGGTGGTGAACAGATCGGTGATCCCCGGTGTGGGCAGCCCACCGGACCAGAACAGGGCGTCGATGGTGCCGTCGCGCAAGGCGTCGACGGAGCTGGTGAGGTCCAGACGCTGGGCGCTCAGGTCACTGGCGGGGTCCAGACCCGCAGCCTGCAGCAGGCGGTTGGCGATCACCTCGGTGCCAGAGTTCGGCGAGCCGGTCGAGACCCGGGCCCCCGCCATGTCGGCGACGGATTCGATGCCGGAGTCGGCGCGCACAATGACGTGGGTGTAGTTGGTGTAGATACGGGCGAGCGCCTCGATGGGCTGCGGCTCGTCGAACGCTCCCTCGCCATTGACCGCATCAGCGGCGGTGTCGGCGAGTGAGAAAGCGACCTGATACTCCCCGGCCACCACCTGCTGAATGTTTTGGACACTGGCTCCGGTCTCGGCGGCGGTAGCACGCAGCCGACTACCTTCGGCGTTGGTGATCTGATCGGCGAGGGCACCGCCGATCGCGTAATAGACGCCGGTGGCGTTACCGGTGGCGATCGTGATTCTGGTGGTCCGCTCCAGCTGGCAGGTGACCTCGCCGCCGGTGTCGCTGCCGGCTCCCTCGCGCTGTCCACCACAGCCGACGACCGTCGCGGTCAGTAGCATCCCGGTCGCCACGACCGCGGTCAGCGATCTGCGGGGCCGACTCCCTCCCCACCACCGCTGTGTCGCGCCTCGATGGCGCCGTCGTCCACACCACTGGAGAAGGCGGGGGAGGGCATGGGGGTTGAGTGGGGCCCACCGGTTCATGGGTTCTCCTTCCGGGGGTTCGGGGGATCCGGACGTCGGTCACCATCCACCGGGACCGTGACGCGCTCACCACCCGCCGGGACGGTGTCGTGCCCCGCCTCAGACCGCCGCGCGGCCTGTCGGGATACACGCATCAGGTGCAGCACAACGGCGACGACCAGCGCACACAGGCCGATGGCGATGGTGACCGGCGCCAGGTAGAGCAACAGCACCGCAGCCGCGCCGGTGAGGACCCGCTCGCCCGGGCTGGCCTGACGCCGGATCCAACCCGCTGTGGTCATGGCGAGCGCGACCACGGCGATCGCCGCCACCCCCACGGCCCAGGCGATGTCTGACGGCCCACCCCGGCCCAGCAGGTAGGCGCCAGCGTCGGTGAGGACAAACGCGATCGGTACGCAGAACGCGGGCAGCGCGTACCGGGCTGCCTGCATCATGGTCGCCATCACGCGTCCGCCGGTGATGGCGGCGGCCGACACCGCGGCCAGCGCTGTCGGTGGGGTGACCTCGGAGAGTACCGCGTAATAGAAGACGAACATCGCCACTTGCGGGGCGCTCACGTCCAGATCCAGCAGGGCGGGGGCGATGATGACCCAGGCGATGATGAACGAGGCGGTCACCGGCACCGCCAGGCCCAACAGGCTCACCGCGATCGCCGCGAAGAGCACGGTGAGTGCCAGGACGGCCGTGGGATGCTCCGTGATGCTTTCGGCGCCGCGTACCAGCAGTGACGCCAGCTGCAGCCCCAGTCCGGTGCGGGTGATGGTGGAGGTGATGACTCCGGCCGCCGCACAGACCGCCACCACCGGGATCACCGCGCGCACACTGTCGGCGAGTGCGGTGTACAGCCGTCGGGGTGTCGGCCAATGTGAACGGTCCAAAAAGGACAGCAGCAGCGCCACACCGGTGGCGTATACGACCGCGCGGGTGGCGGAGATGTTCATCGCCAGCAGGGCGACGATCACGAACAGCGACAGAAAGTGGTATCCGAAACGTCCCAGCAGCCGCCACGGCGAGGCCGCCGCGACCTCCACCGGGCGCACCCCGAAGCGACGGGCGTCGAACTCTACGGCCAGCAGGATTCCCAGGTAGTACAGCAAGGTCGGGATCAACGCCCAACCCAGCACCGTCAGGTAGGACACCCCGAGGTACTCGGCGATGATGAAGGCCGCGGCGCCCAATGTCGGAGGTGAGAGGATGGCGCCGATCCCAGCCGCCGCGAGCATCCCACCGGCTGGCTCCGGCGGGTACCCGGCGCGCCGCAGGATCGGCCAGGTCACGGTTCCGATGCTCACCGCGGTCGCCGACCCTGACCCGGACACGCTGCCCAACAGGAAGCCGGCCGCGACCGTGGTACGCCCGGCGGCGGTGGTTGACCGCCGAAACGCGGCCACCGACAGGTCCACAAAGAAACGGCCCGCGCCGGACAGTTCGAGCACCCCACCGTAGATGGTGAACAGCACGATGTAGGTGGCGGCGACATCCAGTGGTACGCCGTAGAACCCGCTCTGGTTGTTGTACAGGCCGTTGATGATCTGATCGAAGTCGACGCCCAAGTGGGCGATCGCCCAGGACGCCGGCAAATAGCCGCCGTAGTAGGAGTAGGCCAAAAACAGCAGACACACCACAGGCAGCGCCCAGCCGGTGGCGCGTCGACACGCCTCCAAGATCAACACCAGCAGGATTCCGCCCATCACCACATCAAGAAGGACGAGACTCCCCTGCCGGTCCAGGAATGCGTTGAACCCACCGCCGGCGTCCCCAAGGGACACCGGCAGCACCGGGTACAGGCACACCAGCAACGCGACGCCCGCCAGGACCCAGTCCAGCGGGCTCGGATTCTCCCGCCATCGGGCCCCCACCGCGTCGCTCCGCGGGTTTTCCACGGCCTCATCCGTCGCCGCGGTCCCCGTGTCCCCTGCGCCGGCCGCCCGTCCGCGACGGGGCCGAAGCCATGTCGGAAGCGTCAGGCCCGACCGGTAACACAGGAACGTCAAAGGCAAAACGGCGGCCAGAAAGAGGATCAGGTAGTACTGGGTGCCCTGACTCAACGGCCGGAACACCTGATGGATCGCGAACAGACCGACGCCGACCGCGATCAGGTCCACGAGTCGCCGTGGTGTACCGGTCAGGTGTCGAGCCAACCGTTCCTCGTCACTCGCCCCGACCATCGACTCGGTCGCAGGCTCCTCCCCCAGGGCCGAGGGCTGGTCAGGAGGCGGGACGCCACCGTCGGTGGACGCGCCTTCACCGGCTGGTGCTGATGATCGCGGCATGGCGGGCAACCTACTACGCATTCGGCGTACCAGGGATCTCCTGGCGACGAGGATCAATCCTGTCGCTCCCGGCAGTCAGGTTCAAGATCCCGCAACGGAGGACATTGAGGAATGGTGAAGAATGGCTTGTGCCGCGGGCTCCGGGGCCGCGCGGTCCGCACCGCCTCCAGGAGTGTGCTGGCGTAGGGGTGTTCCCGCTGCACTCCCGAATCGAAGTACACGATCTCCTGGGTGGCCGCGTAGCCGCCGCATTCGAACAGCAGGCGTTGGCTGTAGGGGCTGGTGAGAAACTCGATCAGTTCTTGAGCGGCGATGGGCTGATCGGTGTGGCTGGAGATAGCGAGGTTCTGTCCACCAAGGACACTGCCGCCGGGCAGTTTGGCCATGGCGAAGGGGACCGGTGAGGTGCCCTGGTCGGTGTTGGTGAGTGTCCGGTAGGCGACCGGCTAGTTCCGCATCATCAAGACTCTGTCGTCGCGGAAGGCCTGGGTGGTTCCCGCCTCGTCAAAGCCGCGGGAGTCCGAAAGGGTGATCCGTTCGTTGTTGAGTCCGTCGCGGAGCCAATCCAACGCGTGGCACGCTTCCGGGCTGTCGACGACATTGCCGTCGTCATCGACCACCTCTCCCCCATCGCCCGGATGATCTCGATCGCGTTAACCACCAAGCCTTCGTAATCAGCCAGTTGGGTGGCGTAACCGGCCATCGACGCCATCTGCTGCGGTGTCGCGGCCTGCGCGTTATCGATGACGCTCAGCATGGTCGACCATCCGGTCGGTGGTTCGAAATCGATCGGCAGATCAGCGCGGTAGAACAGCAGGCCTGCGTCGGTGTTGAACGGCAGGCACCACAGTTTTCCCTCGTATTCGCAGGTCTGCAGGGGGCCTTCAGGAATCTGAAGGTGTCCAGCCTGTCCCGGTCCAACGGCCGGATGTATCCCGCCTCGGCGAACCCCGCCGTCATCGTCACGTCGAGGTTGAAGACGTCGACCTCGCTGTGCTCGGTTTGGACGTGCTGCAGCATCGTGGCGCGTTGCTGCTCGGCGAGTGAACCGGCGTCGATGAGGATCGCCTCGGGAACTCCATCAAGCGAGTTCCACTGATTGATCAGCTCTTGACGCTGCTCCCCGTGCCCGTCGTCGCTGCCGGTGAGGATCACCAACTGCCCGGCTCCAGCTTCTCGCTGTCGTCCAGCCACGGCAACGGTGGCGGGCCGAGCAGGTCGATGACCACCGCGATCGCCAGACCGATGGCCGTCTCGATGAGGAGGGAGCCCCAAGGCCGGCTCCTACCTCTTTGCTTCGGACTTCGAGGAACCGTCGTGGCCCCGCTTCGGGGCGTCCGCTTCATGGTTAAGGTACGCATCACGCTCTCCCCACAGCAGGGTGAACAGATCACGGAAGCTGGCGTTGAGGGCGTCGAGAGTGACGTCGTAGCACCGCCCAAGATTGGCCTCGGTCACTCTGATCAGGACATCGGTGACGCACCGCGCGCCTCCCAGGACCAGAGCGAACACACGTACGCCGCTGTTGTGCACCACCTGCACCACCGTGTCGGGGTCGAAGGCGCCCTCCGTGTCCTCCCCGTCGGTGAACAGGACAAGGGTGCGCAGCGGGCTGGCCTCCTCAAAGCCCATGTCGCCGCTGGCGACAAGGCGCGTGTTCACCTGGGCGGAGGGGACGCTTAGCGGGTCCTGGGTCAGGGAGATAGTGCGGTCGGTGTCAGACAGCAGCGTGGTCCCCGGCAGCCACAGGTCCGGCCGCGGTCCTACCCGCGTTAAATACTCGTGCGCCACCCGTCCTCCAGACCCACGTAGACGTCCCGGGCCGGGGCCGTGTACACCAGCACGTTGACTTGCAGGCATCGATCGAAAGCGGAAACGCTGTCGCGTTCGAACGCCTCCGCGAGGGAACGAGCGGTCTTTACTCCTTCCGGCGAGGTCGCCATTCGGATCTCGGTGGGAGGTTCACAGCCGAATATACTTTTCCCCACCGCGGGCTAAAGGTGGGACCCGAGAAGGCCGGTGAGCAAGGCCGCCAGACTTAACGCCACACCGGCCCGCGCCCAGGAGTTTTTAATGATCCGGCTAATCACATGAAGGAACGCGGCGAGCCACCTGGTTGGGAGAGATATTTCCAGCAGCCCCGAGAGGTCCCGGTAAGCAGAGAGCTGGCGATCAGAAAAACCATCCCGCTAGGGTTCGGGGGATACCATCGGCGAGTTGTCCTAGGGCGCACCCCAATGCGGTGACAAACATCGCGAGCGCGATCCTGATGCTCGTTTTAGCCCTCTCCTGACCTGCGGAATCACTACTACTCAGGATCATCGTGTCAGCACCCCAGCCCTACCGACCATGGACAGTAACCATTTCACCGAACTCCATGACCGGAGATGAGATCTACATCACAAACCCTAGCAAGAGAAAACAACTCTAATACGAGAAAATCCCATGATCAGGGAGACTTGATAAAAATTTGAGCATCGCCGTTGATCGCTCAGGTAATAGCGCGATCTCCACCTGAGGAATGGCGTGAGATATTGTCCGGAATCCGACAGCGGACAGTGTGATCGTGACTTCATCGGCGCGACAGCGCTAACGGCATCCGCGCCGCTCTCCCAATCAATGAGAAGCGGAAATCACCACCGATGGCGCCTCGGTGTTCACTTGCGCTGTGACCGCAGCTTGCGCCTCATCGCGGCCCACACGAATCACCGAACGCCCACAGGACGGTTTTCCGTAAGCGGTCGTCCGCCCGAGCCGCGACCGGGACGGATCAGGTGACTCTGCCCTGAACCGACTGCCCTGAGCCGACTGCCTTGAACTGGCCGAGTCACCGAGCGGGCCGCGTCAGGCCCGACGTCCCTTGACCTGCAGGTTGTTCAAGAGGGTGCGGGTAGCGGCCGCGACCGCCTCGACGGCGGCGTTGAACGCCTCGGCATTGTGCGCCGCCGGCGCCCTGAAGCCACTTACCTTGCGGACGTATTGCAACGCTGCGGCGTGGATGTCCGCATCCGTCACATTGACGCTGTAGGGTTCACGAAGAGTTTTGATGCTGCGGCACATACCCGGAGTCTAGGAAGCGTCTCTGACATTCCTGGATCTCTAACTCCTCCCTCACCCCTAGACCCCAACGGTCCAGCGGAGACCAGCCGAGCCGTCGGGTGCCGCTGGTACGCCGATATCGGCGCCTACATCCGGCGAACCCCGACCAACGCCGGTGTCCGCCTGGTAGACAAACCTTCGGTGACTTCAGTGAACAGACCTGCGCCTGAGAACACACCATCCGAGTCACGGCCCCCAGCGTCCCGGATGACTGCCCCGTCCACCCCTGGGGGCGCTGGCCCGGCCGGTACCGCCGACCCACGTCGCTGGAAAGCGCTGGCGGTATGCCTGATCACCGGCTTCATGACACTGCTGGACGTCAGCATCGTCAACGTGGCCTTGCCCTCGATCCGGGACGGGTTGCAGGCCGATCAGAGCGACCTGCAGTGGGTGCTGTCCGGCTACGCCCTCACGTTCGGGTTGATTCTGGTACCGGCCGGGCGGTTCGGGGACACCCACGGCCAGCGCAACGTGTTCATCGCCGGAGTAGCGCTGTTCACCGCCGCCAGCGCGGCGGCGGGGATGGCTCCCAACCCGGCCTTCCTAATCGCCGCCCGCCTGGTTCAAGGCCTCGCCGGCGGGATCATCAACCCCCAGGTCAGCGGCCTGATCCAGCGGCTGTTCCAAGGGGCGGAGCGGGGACGCGCCTTCGGGGCGCTAGGCGCCACGATCGGTGTCTCCACCGCGGTCGGTCCGCTGCTCGGTGGTCTGCTGATCCATCTAGGCGGGACTGAGCACGGCTGGCGCTGGATCTTCTACGTCAATCTGCCGGTCGGGATCGCCGCGATAGCGCTGGCCTGGCATCTGATCCCGGAGCATTGCGCCCGCGGAAGCGGACGGCGGCAAACCCTCGACCCGCTCGGTGTCGTGCTGTTGGGGAGCGCGCTCGTGCTGATCCTGCTGCCCCTGGTGCAGGAGCGGCAGTGGCAGGGCCAGCGGATATGGCCTTTGGCGCTGCTCGGGGTGGCAGTGCTGGTTGCGTTCCTCGCCTGGGAACGCCGGTACGCGCGGACCGGCGCCCCGTTGGTGGACCTGACCCTGTTCTATCGCCGCTCCTACGGCCTGGGCTGCCTGATCGCGCTGCTGTACTTCGCCGGCTTCACATCGATCTTCTTCATTTTCACGCTGTATCTGCAAAACGGCCTGGGCTACAGTCCGCTGGCGGCCGGAGCGGCGATCACACCGTTTGCGTTGGGGTCGGCGGTCTCGTCGGCGCTCGGAGGCCGACGGGTGACTCGGTACGGACGCCCACTGGTGGTGGTTGGCCTGGTTATGGTCGGGCTGGGGCTAGGGGCGACGGCGTTGGTGGTGGATCTGGTCTCCCCCGACCATGTGACATGGGCTACCGTGCTTCCCCTCCTGCTCGCTGGCACCGGCAGCGGGCTAGTGATCTCCCCGAATCAGACGCTGACACTGTCGGAGGTGCCGCTCCAGCGGGCCGGAAGCGCGGGCGGCGTGCTTCAGACCGGCCAACGCATCGGTGCGGCGCTCGGGATCGCCGTGGTCGGGACGGCGTTTTTCACGGCGTTGGGCGTCTCGAATCAGTGGGCGCGGGCCTTCGACACCGCCCTACTGGTGGCGATCGGTTTCGTGCTGGTGGCGTTGTGCGCCGCCCTGACCGATGTGATCGCCGGCCGGCGTACCCGCTCCTCCATAGATGACTGACATATACGTCTGTATGCCTGAGGCTGGATCCACCACAGGACGCCAGGACACGCGGGGATGTGCACTCAGGTATGGGCGGGCTCCTCGTGCCGGGTCCGGGTGACATCGAAGACCAACTGATCGTCTCGGGCGTCCACAGTGACCTGTTGGCCCGGAACCAGCCGCCCGTCCAGCAGCATCTCCGACAGCGGATTGTCCACGGCGCGTTGAATGGTGCGCCGCATCGGGCGGGCCCCGAAAGCCGGCTCGTAGCCGTGCTCGACCAACCATTGAATGGCTGGGCGCGTGAACTCGATCGTGATGTCCTGGGCATGCAGGCGGCGCCGGGTCTGCTCCAGCAGCAGATCGGTAATCTGCTCTACCTGAACCGGCTCCAGACGGCGGAAGATCACGATCTCGTCGATCCGGTTGAGGAACTCCGGACGCAGCTCCTCCCGGAGCCGCCGCATAATCCGCTGCCGCAGCTCGGTGTCGCGCCCGTCCTCCCGTCCGTCGCCGTTGGCGGCGAACCCGAGAGTGCCGCGGGTATCGGCGATCAGTTCCGACCCCAGGTTGCTGGTCATGATCAGAACGGTGTTGCGGAAGTTGACCGTACGCCCCTGGCTATCGGTGAGCCGACCGTCGTCGAGGACCTGCAGCAACACATTGAACACATCCGGATGCGCCTTCTCGATCTCGTCCAACAGGACCACCGAGTACGGGCGCCGGCGTACCGCCTCGGTGAACTGGCCGGCCTCCTCATAGCCGACGTACCCCGGAGGCGCGCCCATGAGCCGGCTGACGGTGTGCCGCTCCTGGAACTCGCTCATGTCTAGCCGGATCATCCGGTCCTGGTCCCCGAAGAGGACCTCGGCCAACGCCCGGGCCAGTTCGGTCTTGCCCACCCCGGTCGGTCCGAGGAACAGGAAACTGCCGATGGGCCGGTTCGGGTCGCTCAACCCGGTCCGGGAGCGTCGGATCGCCTGCGCCACCACGCTGACCGCGTCATTCTGATCAATCAGCCTCTGGTGCAGCCGCTGCTCCAGGTTGCTCAGCCGCTCCCGCTCTTCCTCGGTGAGCTGGTGAGCCGGGATGCCGGTGGCTCGGGAGACCACTTCGGCGATGTCCTCAGCGGTCACCCGCGGCACCTCGGCCTCATCCTGCTGGGTCTGCTCGATCTGTTGCCGCAACTGGTGGATCTGGTCCCGCAGCTGGCTGGCGCGCTCGTACTGCTCGTCAGCGACCGCCTGGTCCTTGTCCCGGAGCAGCTGCTCCAGACGCTCCTCGAGGTGGCGAGTGTCGGTGTCGGGGGCGCGGCTGCGCAGTTGCACCCGCGCGCCCGCCTGATCGATCAGGTCGATCGCTTTATCCGGCAGGAACCGGTCGGTCAGGTACCGCGCGGACAGTTGCGCCGCGGCGACCAGCGCCTCGTCGGTGAACCGGACCCCGTGGTGCGCCTCGTAGCGGTCCCGCAGGCCGCGCAGGATCTCGATGGTGTCCGACACGCTCGGTTCCGACACCAGGATCGGCTGAAGTCGCCGTTCCAGCGCTGGGTCCTTCTCCACGTAACGCCGGTACTCGTCCAAGGTGGTGGCGCCCACGACATGCAGCTCACCTCGCGCCAACGCGGGTTTGAGCATGTTCGCCGCGTCCGCGCTGCTGCCTTCCCCGGCTCCGATCCCCACCATGGTGTGGATCTCATCGATGAACACGATCAGCTCATCAGAATGCGCTCGGATCTCATCGATGACGTTCTTCATGCGCTCCTCGAAGTCCCCGCGGTAGCGGGTCCCCGCCACCAGGCTGGTCAGATCGAGCTGGATGAGCCGTTTGTCGGCCAGCACTCGAGGCACGTCACCGTCGACGATGCGTTGGGCGAGTCCTTCGACGATGGCCGTCTTCCCGACCCCGGCCTCCCCGATCAGCACCGGGTTGTTTTTGGTACGCCGGGCGAGCACCTCCACGCACTGTTCTATTTCGTTGGCCCGACCGACCACCGGGTCGATTCCGCCGTCACGCGCCAGCTCGGTCAGGTCCCGCCCATACCGGTCCAAGGTGGGGGTGCTGCCACCGGCGGACCGGTTGGCGGGCGCGGCGGTGGACCGCTCCACCGCCGTCGTCGCCTGCTGCAGGGTGTCCGGGGTGACGCCGCGGGCCGCCAGCAGGCGTCCCGCCGCCGACTCCCGGTTCAGGGTCAGAGCCAGCAGGATGTGCTCGGGCCCCAGGTAGGAGGAGCCGAGCGAGCGGGAGATCTGGTGGGCTTGGATCAGTGCCCGTTTGGCCGCCGGGGTCAACGCGGGCGCCTGGTCCCGGGGCGCGCCCCGCCGGCCACGCCGCTCGATCTCAGCGGCGAGGGCGGACGGGTCAGCGCCAGCGCGGGCCAGCCACTGGTGCAGCGATTCCCGCTGGGTGACCGCCCACAACAGGTGTTCGGTGTCCAGATCCGCGCTGCCCAGGTCGGCGGCCTTCCGCGCCGCAGAGGTGATCACCTCCCGCGCGTCTTGGCTCATCAGACGGGTGAGGTCGATCCGTCGAGGCCCCTGCCCCGGCACACCGCCGAAGAACCTGGCCAGGAATTCCTCGAACGGGTCTGGCCCGTAGTCCCCAGGACCCCAGAAACCGGTCGCCATAGTGCTCCTCCCCCGGTTGCTTGCCCGACCGTTATCCGGCTACCCGCTGCCGGTGGTGACAAACCGGATCGCTCCGGCCGCGTCGTCGGCTCTTGGCCCGGATTGGGCGGATCGTCGTCGGTTGGGCTCTCATCCAGCTCTCATTGGGGCTGGCACTCGGAGCAGGCGCTCGAGGCGGACACCGGGGCCGGGCGCCGCCGACCGGCTGGCTCAGCGCGCGTACCCGACCCCGGATGCGCAAGCTGACCGGATTCAAGGGGTGAGATGACGGACAGGTCTTACGAACCCGTCTTTCGGTGTCGTCCTACAGGGCGGCGCGACGCATGGCCCGGATCCCCACGAACAGCCCGGCCGCGGCGATGAAGGCGGCGGCGATGCCGCCGTACAGAACCACAAACCGGATGATCTCGCCCGCAAACAGCAGCCGCTCGGCCTCCACGATGAACGTGATCGGGTTGATCTGGGAGGCGACGATGAGCCATCCCGGTGCCGACTCCACGGGCAGCAGAACGCCTGACAGCAGCACCAAGGGGAACAGGAGAACCTGCTGCACACCCCAGAACAGCCCTGGCGAGTGGCGGCTGACGATCACCAACCCGATGGTGAACGCCCCCAACCCGATCCCCAGGACGACCAGCAGGACCAGGCCAAGCAGCGCGGCGCTCTCCTTGAAGGTCTTGCCCAGCAGAATCGCGGCGCGATTCAACGGAGTGACAAGCAGCCGTTCCAGCGAGCCGCCACCAAGTTCAGTGGTCAGCTCGTAGCCGGCGCCGCCGGTGGCGAACCCACCGGTCATGACCAGGATGGCTGGGACAAACCACTGCCAGGCTGAGTCGCCGTCGGCGACCGGTACCTCAATACCACTCAGCAGCGGGCCGAACATCGGCAGAAACACCAATGGTTGAGCCATCAGGAGCACTAAGCCGGCGGGGTTACGCAGGACCGGCCCCATCTCCCGGGTGAACACAGTGGTGGTATCGGTGAGCAGCTTCATGACGACTCCTTGACGATCGCGGAGGGCACCTGGGTTTGTGGGACGGCTGACCGTGTGGCACCTGGCCGGCGGTCAGAGGGCGTCAGGGGTGTCAGGAGCGTCGGTAGCGCCGACGGTGTCCTCGCACAGGCGGCGGCCAGTGAGGGCGAAGAAGACGTCGTCGAGCGTGGGGCGCCGGATATCAGCGGTACGCACGGTCACGCCCGTGTCCTGAAGGACGCGCAGTAGCTCGGGCAGAAGCGCGTCGCCTTCGCTCGCGCGTACCCGCACCGCTGTTCCCTCGGTGTCGCCCTCGTGGCCCCGGGGGAGGCGGCGTGCGATCTGCGCGGCGTGTACGGCCGTGGCCTCATCGGTGGTGGTGAGCGTGAGTCGGTCTCCAGCCAGCTCCGCTTTCAGACGGACGGGGGAATCGTCGGCGATTACCCGTCCGTGATCGATGATGATCACCCGCTCGGCCAACGCGTCGGCCTCATCCAGATAGTGCGTGGTGAACACGATGGTGGTCCCCAACTCCCGATGCAGCCTCCGGATATGTCCGGCGAGATTGGCCCGGGTCTGGGGTCCAGCCCTGTGGAGGGCTCGTCCAGGAACAGCAGCAGCGGCCGGTGGATCAGTCCGATGGCGACGTCGAGCCGACGCCGTTGCTCACCGGAGAGGGTCTCGGATGTCCGGGTGGCGAGGGCCTCCAGTTCCAACGCGGCGAGCAATTCGTCGGCTCGGCGGCGCGCCTCGGCGCGACTCATGCCGTAACAACGTCCCTGGGTGATGAGTTCGTCGCGGACCCGAAAGTAATCGCCGGTGCTGCGCCCTTGCCCCACATATCCGATTCGCCGACGGGTGCCCGCCGGGTCGGCGACCACGTCGTGTCCAGCGATGATCGCAGTGCCCGAGCTTGGCGGCAGCAATGTGGTCAGCATTCGCAGCGTGGTGGATTTCCCCGCGCCGTTAGGCCCCAAAACGGCCACCAGTTCTCCCGCCTCGATCGTCAGATCAAGGCCGCGGACAGCTTCCACAACCTGTTTTCCCACGGTGAAACGGCGAGTCAGAGCCCGAGCCCCAATCACGAAAACCTCTTTCTATATAAAGCGGACACAAAATGACACAGCTCATGTCGGCGAGCTAATGGATTGATTGGTTGCAGATCAGGTATCTGACGCGCGGCGCCCGCCAAAGCGTAGGCGTGAAATACGTAAAACCGTCAGGGAGCCTGACAATCGAGGTGTGAATCAGAGAATGAGCCGACCTGGACGCCTGGCCGCGCACCCGCGATTCGAGACCGGCCGCCCGGTGACCACGTCAATCCCGTACCTGCTCGCTTACGCCTTCACCGTGACGACACAGCGTGCTGACCGGGAGCTGCGACGGCACGGGCTGACCATCCGGCAGCTGGGGCTGCTCGCCCAGCTGCGTGAGGAACCCGAACTCACGACATCCGAGCTGGCCCGCCAACTAGGGGTGTCACGCCAGTCGTTGCACGAAATGATCAACGGCTTGGAACAGACCGCATACCTACGGCGGGAGCCTGGCGCCTCCGGGCGTACCCGCCGTCTGGTGTTGACTCCCCGCGCCGAACGGTTGCTGACGCGGTTAAGTGGTCCGCTGCTACAGCTGGAGGACGAACTCGTGGCGGGAATGAGCCAGGCGGAGATCCAGACGCTGCGCCGGTCACTCCAGCGGTTCCTGGCCCACGTCACCGACGACGAGGCTTGGCTCTCCGACGGCTAACGCGTACACCGCGCCTTGCGGGCTTGGTTCATCCAAACGCCTGAAGTCGAGTACCTGAAGCAGTTGTCCGAAGCGGCGCTGGCCCCTCGTCCCACCCGGTGTCACACCCGCTAGTCGCGGTCCGGGATTCTCGCACTGGAGGCGGCACCAGGGCCCTCATCAGGCGCTGTCACTGCGGTCAGTACCGCTCGATGGCGCCACACGCCGCGGGTCACGGTCGTTCGGTGCCTTGCCCACTCCCACGCCACCCTGCTCGCTCGGGCCAGGCCGCGACGCGCTCCGGCGCCGCCGAAGGCGCCCTATCACAAACCACGCGATCGCCCCCACGAGGAGCACCAGGATCGCCGTGTTGATCCAATCGCTGTAGTGGCCCACGCTGCGCCACCGTTCTCCAAGAGTTATCCCCAGCCCAATGAACACCGAGTTCCAGATCAGGCTGCCCAGCGTGGTCAGCAGTATGAACTGGGGTAGCGGCATGCGTTCCACTCCCGCCGGTACCGAGATGAGGCTGCGGACCACCGGCACCATCCGGCCCACCAGCACCGCGATTCGGCCGTATCGCTGGAACCAGGCGACCGCGCGGTCCAGGTCGGATTCCTGTAGCAGTGGTACGCGGCGCACCAGGCGTCGAATCCGCTCCTCCCCCAACCAGGCGCCCAGGCCATAGAGCACCAAGGCCCCAAACAAGGCGCCGATCGTAGCGGCGACGAGGACCGCTACCGGATGCATCCGACCTTCGGCGGCCAGGAAGCCCGCCAAGGGGAGCACCACTTCACTGGGGATGGGTGGGAACAGGTTCTCCAAAGCGATCAGGAGCCCAACCCCCACCGCGCCGAGGGCCTCGATCACGTCGGCGACCCAGCCAGCCAGCCCGGTTAGACCTTCGGTTCCTTGGCCCGACCGGGCCTGTAGATGGCTCGGCGACACCGGCGGCCTCCTTCATCCGGGAACCCCTCCCCGCTGTTCCCCGCTGCGAGCCGCCCCACACTCCGCCGCCTGAACATTGCGTCACCTACAGGTGAGCTATCACGATTCATCCAATTTATTTGGATCGGGGTGTCTTCAGTGCTCTGTTCTTCAGCGCCTGCACAGGAGACTGCCCCTGATGGGGATGGACCGCCTATCAGTCGCTCGCCGCGAACACCGCCCCACACCCGCACCACGCGACACAGGCTGCACGGAGCGCAGGCGGCCGGTCCGAGCACTGAAGCCCAGACGTTGAATCCCCGACGTTGCAGCCCCGCCGCCTTCGGTCAGTCGGCGAGGAGCTTCGCCAGCACCGCCGTGTGCGCGTGGTCAAGATCGCGGGTGGCGGTCAGCAGTGTGACCGGCCCCGCCTTGGCGTATTCCTGCAGTCGCGCGAATGCGTCCGCGTGCGCAGCGTCGTGCAGTTCTGCCTGGTATCGCCGGCTGAACTCGTCGAAGCGTTCCGGGTCGTGGCCATACCAGCGACGCAGCTGGGTTGAGGGCGCAATGTCGCGCAGCCAGATGTCGAAGGGAGCGTCCTCCTTACGCAAGCCGCGGGGCCATATCCGGTCGACGAGGACGCGCCGACCATCGGCGGGGTCCGGGGGATCGTAAATCCGCTTCACGCCCACCATCGCCTTAGTATGCGTCGCCCACGTCGGAAACGTCCCGGATTACCGGCCTTGTATGACTGATCGATCAGAGGCGGCGCTGTCTTTTGGGGCCCGCAGCATCCACGCGAGCCCACCGATGTGCTGCCACCGGTAGCCGTTGGCGGCTTTCAGGTGGCGGTGCAGCTCAGCTCGCGCCTCAGCCTCATCCCGGCACAGGGTGATCGCGTACTCCTTGTGTGGCCCACGACGCTCAACCGACCATTGCCCGTCTTCGCAGTACAGCGCGACACGCTGCCTCTGATCGGGGGAGTCCATCCCGTTCCACCACAGTTCTATTTGCACACAGCGACTTTAGAACACACGTTCGAATAGTCGTCAAGAGACTTTCGGACGTGAACCGGTCAAGTACCCTCTAAATCAGACACTGTGGGATCGTAACGATCCCAACGGATAGCCGCGTTGTCAACCGTTCGGCCCATCCCGACCTCTACCGGACCGTCACGTAGCGCCCCGACCCGCCGCCCGCCGATCGGCGGTCGCCGGACCCGGTCCCACAGACCCGACGCCGTAGCGCGGATACGTCACACCGACGCCGCCCACCCCTCACACCCGGCCCAGAATTTCCCTGCTCTCCCGGTGACCCGGCTCCCGGGGTACACGTTCGCCGTTCCCTGACGCCTACGACGCGGCAGCCGTTGCGAGATGTGACACGTCATGATCCGCGTCCCCCTCGCCCACCCGGTACATCGCACAGATCTCGGCGGCGGTCCGCGCCAAGTCTCGACGGGCCTCGGGCGGGTCAAGCACCTCGACATCCGTGCCGAACTGCAGCAGCTGACGGATCGCACCGGAAACCGGGTAGATGACCTCGATCAACACCCACTCTTCCGGGTCTGCCCCGCCGCTGCCGGCCTGGTCGTCTGCCTCGTCGACGCCTCGTTCGTCCCGAACCGTGAGAGGCAGGTAGCTGCCGACAATCCGTCGCACCAGATCCAATCGCTGTCGTCGAACCCGCGCCGTGACCCGGATCCCCCCATCGCGCCGCTCCACCTCGCGCCGGAGCTCCGCCCACACCTGCGCCAGTTCCACGCCTTTCCGGCGCTGTACCGGCTGGTCAGTGAGGGTCACTTTGGACAGTCGGTCCGCTCGAAACAGGCGTGCTTGCCCATCCAGGTCGGCGACCAGGTACCACACGCCCGCCTTGGAAACCAACCCATACGGATCTACGGTGTAGGTCCGCGTCGTGGTCTGGCCGCTGTGCCGGTACCGAATCCGCAGTCGTCGATCGGCGAGAACCGCGTGGTGCAGCGCCGTGAGGTCCACCGCCGGGGGTGAGTCCGACAGCCAACGGTCCGGGTCCACCAGGATGCGGCGGCTGGTCAGTTCGGCGACCGACCGGTGTGGGGCGGGCAGCGCGGCCATCACCTTACGCAGCGCCGACCCCAGCGCCTTGTCCAGTCCAAGGGCGGAGTGGGTGGTACGCGTCGCCAGGACGAACAACGCCCGCGCCTCGTCGGCGGTCATGCCCGTGACGTCGGTACGGAAGCCGGGCAGTAGGGCGATCCCTCCGTTCCGGCCCCGCTCCGTGTACACCGGGACTCCAGCCGCCGACAACGCCTCGACGTCCCGATAGACCGTACGGACCGATACCTCCAGCCGCCTCGCCAGCTCCGTGGCGGGGATCCGGTCACGGGTCTGTAGCAGCAGAAGGATCGACAGCAGTCGATCAGCTTTCATGTCCGCGGTTCGCCTCCAGAACGGTGTCGGCGGTGTCGGAGAAACCTGACGGATCCTGGCAGGTGGGGGTGACATAACGAGCGCCGATTCCCCGGACGGGCAGTTCGCGACTGCCACGCGCCGACACCCGACCTCGTGTTCTTCTCATCAACCCTCAGTCAGTTCCCCCTCACCAAAAACAGACATATACACATAACCCAATTCAAACCCCTGCTCGTAGCCCGCTTTCGCAGAAGCGCCGGAAAACCTGACAGGCCGTGTCACGTTAAAGCGCCAGCATCGGTGGGCATCGTGCCAAGGAACGTGTTCTCTCACGGGGAGAAGTTGTGGATCACGCTGTCATTCAGCGCCTCATTGATCGCGTCACAGGACCGGTTCTGCTGGCTGGCCAAGACGGTTACGACGCGGAACGGACCAGTTTCAACCTCGCCTTCCCGTACCGACCAGACGTGATTGTCGGCGCCACCGATGCTCAGGACGTCCAAGCGGCGGTGGAGTTCGCCGCCGCCCACGGGCTTCCGGTAGGGGTTCGCGCCACCGGCCATGGGGCGTCGGCGGCCACCGAGGGCGGCCTTCTGATCACCACCCGCCGCATGACAGAGGTACGCATCGACCCGCAGTCCCGCATCGCCAGCGTCGGCGCCGGCGTCCGTTTCGATCACCTGATCACCGAGGCGGCGGCGCATGGCTTGGCGCCGTTGAACGGCTCCGCGCCGTTCGTCACCGTTGTCCCCTACACCCTTGGGGGCGGGTTGAGCATCCTGGCCCGCAACTGCGGCTACGCCGCTGACCGGGTACGCGGGACGGAGGTGGTCACCGCCGATGGACAGTGCCGCCACGTCACCCCCGACAGTGACCCGGATCTGTACTGGGCGCTACTGGGCGGGCGGGACAACTTCGGCATCGTGACCCGCCTGGAGATGGAACTGGTCCCGGTGACCCACCTGTACGGCGGGGGCCTGTTCTTCGATGCCCAGCAGGTCCCCGACCTGTTGGAGGCCTATTGGCGCTGGACCCTCACTGTGCCGGAGCAGATGGACTCCTCGGTGGCGCTGGCGCCTTTCCCCGATCTGCCGCAGATTCCTGAGCCGCTGCGTGGTCGCGTCATCTATCACGTACGGATCGCGTACCTCGGTTCTGTCGATGACGGCGAGCAGCTCATCGCACCGCTGCGCGCGGCCGGACCCCGGCTGCTGGACAGTGTCCGTCTGATGCCGTACACCGAGTGCGGCTCAATCCATAACGATCCCTCCATGCCCGCGCCGTGGATCGGGGACAGCGTCATGCTCACGGACTTGGATCAGAAGGCGGTGGCGACGATCCTCGCTCACGCCACCCCCGATCCCGCCGTCCCCCTCATCTTCGAGGTCCGTCACCTCGGCGGCGCGCTGGCTCGACGTCCTACGGCGGCGAACGCGGTCGGGTGGCGGGATGCGCGGTACCTGTTGTCCGCTCTCACCCCTCTGCGGGGGATCACCGCGCGGACCGCGTACCCCGTTCTGACCGGCTTGCTCGACGCCGTGAAGCCGTGGCGCATGGGTCGGTTCCTGAATTTCCTGGCCCACACCGGGCCTGTCACCCCCAACGCTGCGGACTCCTCTGGGGCCTTGGGAGTCGATGTTCAGGAGTTGGTACGCGGGGCGTACCAGCCGGAGATCTACCAGCGGTTGACCGCGCTCAAGGCCGTCTACGACCCGGAGAACCTGTTCCGGCTTCACTACACCATCCCACCCGCTGCCGCTCCGACTGTCCTCTCCACCACGTGATCGTGCGGCGCCACGCTCGGACGTCCCTGTCGATCATGCGGCGGTGATGTGACTGGACGCTCTCCGATACCCCGTTCCCTGACTCATAGCCCATCCCCAGGTCCCCTGGCTTAGCCAGGTTCAAGGACCTGATCTGGCCGTCGGTCTTGTCAGACCGGCGGCCTTCAGCATCCACAGTGGCCCTTCTCGGGTCACTGGTTTCGACGGTTTCGAGAAGCGTGTAGCCCGGTTGCCGCACTCTGGCTGTCGCGCTCCACAGTGGAGTCGGGTTACTTTCCCGGTTCTGTCCTCGTCAGAACCGGTACCCAATCCCACGCATCCCTGTCTATTGCGGACATGCAGACACCGAGCCCACGCGTCAGCGACCACAGCGAGAGCATCACAATGCCTCGAAGATCACTATCCGACGGGCCCTCACCCGCTTGAGTGGTTTGATGAACAGGATCGATTGTTTCGTTCTTCGGAACCCTGTGCCCTAAAAGTTCTCATCCGACGAAGCCGGTAAGCCAGTCGTTATCGCCCGTTCTATCGCTGTGCACCCACCCTAAATCACCAGGTCAGGAACTGGTTAAATTGTCGCCATCAGAGGCGAAAATTTCGCACTCTCAACAGGGTTCGATAAACAACTTCCAGCGTTTCCCTTCAATCCCTTGACAGCGCTTTCCCAAAATGCTGCGATAGCTAACATCCTCACCGGTCAACAAACCACCCGATCCCCATGAACTGGAACGATCCCATGCCGACTCACCCGCCACCACCGCCCTGACCTCCCCGGTTTGTCGTCAGCGCGCCGACAGGACATGAGGTCGACCGACAGGTCCCTCCATATATCGAGCAACGGATAGCGCTTTCACGAAAACGCGGTCGATGACGCGCTGAAACAGCGGCGTCGACACACCATGCCCTAGTTTCCGGAACGCACAACATGATGCCTTCGAAGGGGGCGCTAAAGACGGCCAGGGCCGGTTGGGGCAGCAGCCGGCCCTGGTGCATATAACCGCGCAAGCGCGGCCCGTTCCGTCCGGTCAGGTCACTTCCCACCATCGGTGGTACGCCCCACGCACCCCCGCGCCTGTCGTGGGGTGTACCACCGTTCACAGTGGACAACGAGCAGGCCGACTCAAAGACGAACGACGATCCGTCGCTTAGCGGCACCCGCCGCCTGGCGCGTCCACGCCGCGGGCAGCTCGTCCAGCGGGACGGTCTCGTGCTGCACGCGTATCCGACCGGCGGCGGCATGGCCCAGGACCTCCAGTAGGGCGCTGCGCCGCTGCTCGTTGCTCAAGTCGTTGTTGGTGTAGCCGAGGATCGCCGCGCTCCGGCTGCGCAGCCGTTCAGATTCGAAACTGGCGGTGGAGCCAGCGGCGGAGCCGAGGTTGACCAGGCGACCGTGGGACGCCAACACCCAGGCGGCGGCGGTGGCCGGCACCCCGCCCAGCGGGTCGATCACCACGTCGTAGCCTTCACCTTCGCTCATCACAAACATCCGGTACGCCAACGTCGGCCAGTCGTCACCGTCCAGGATCGGCACCATGGCGTCGGCCCCCGCCTCCCGGACCACCTGCTGGGCCTCCTTGGAACGGCACGCGGCTACCACCCGACGGGCACCCAGAATTCGGGCCGCCTGCACCGCCACTTGCCCGACCGTGCCGCCGCCTCCCAACACCAGCACCTGTTCACCGGGCCGCATCCCGGCCCGCCACGTCAACGCCATCCAGGCCGCCACCGCCGACAGGCCGAGCGCGGCGACCTGCACGTCGTCCACCCCATCGGGTAACGCGACTACCTCATGGGCGGGTGCAACGCAGTACTCCGCCATGCTGCCGTTCCCCGGCCGCATCCCGGCCGTGGTGGGGAACCACACCCGGGTGCCGGCCGCACCAGCGGCGCAGTCCTCAGCCAGGACCCCCACCCCTTGGACACCGGGGACGTACGGCACGGCCGGCTTACCAAAGTAAGAGCTCCCGCTGGCGCACAAGATGTCCAGTGGCGTGATCGGCGCCGTGGTGACCGCGATCAAAGCCTCGTCGTCACCGGCCTTCGGATCCGGCAGCTCGTTGATCTCAGGTGCTCGCCCGTGCTCCTGAAGCACCGCCGCACGCACACAATCACCTCCCCTGCCCGTTGCTCATGAGTTCTTCTTCCCAGCGTCACGACACATCGCTACCTCATACTCACCAGGCCTCCGACGACAAGTCGAAGATCACCGTGGCGCCTCAGGTAGCGATGTCGGGGTAGGGCAGGCTGAAGTGCGCCAACCGGCGGGCGTACTCCTTTTGGAACCCCAGCGGCTCGTCGTAGTCGCGCTCGAACATCGCGATGAACAGCGTCAAGGTGAGGAACGGGTGCGCTCCGAGCTCGAATAGCCGCACGTAGTCATGGGTGGCCAGGGCTTCACGTTCCTCGTCCTCGAACGCCAGCCAGGTGCTGGCCTCACCGGAGTGGCAGTTGAGCAGGCTGTTGGCCTTCTCCGCCTCCCACCAGGCGACAAAGCCCCGCGGATCCTCCCGGTACCGCTCCACCCACTCAGGGTCGCGGTCCACGGTGAAGAGGAACTTGTTGACCAGGTACCTGCTCACGCCCCCGCCTCCTTCGGATACCAGGTGAAGTAGGCCTCCATGGTGTGAAACAGGTCCACTGTGTCCATATAGTCGGCTTTGACGCCGTCACCGGCCACCCCCATCATCAGCATGAAATCCATAAATCCGTGGGTGGCGTTGCCTGGTTTCCACAGGCTGTCCAGGGTGACCTCTGACAGGCACCCTTCGATGTCCCCGGTGGCGATCCACTCCACCGCTTTGCGGTCGAACTCCGGATCCGGCCCATGCGGGCCGAACTGGCGCGGGCCGCCCAGCTCCAACGACAGATGCCCGGTGCCGATCACCGCGACTCGCAGGTCCGACGGCCAGGCCTCAATCAGTTGACGGATGGTACGCCCAAGCTGTACGAAACGTGCGGGCTGCGGCAGTGGTGGCGCGAAGATGTTGGTGTAGATCGGCACGATCGGCAGGTCTGCCTGCGGCCGTAGCGTGATGATCGGGCAGGTGATGCTGTGGTCGACCCGCAGCTCGTTACTGAAGGCCAGGTCAAATCCGGCGTCCAGGCCCTCCCGCAACAGGTACGCCGATAGCTCCTCGTGCCCTTTGAGCCGCATGCGCGGCAGGCCGAACTCCCGTTCCTCGTTGTAGAAGTTGGCGTCGTAAAACGGCGCCTTGCCGATCAGAAACTGCGGCATGTTGTCCAGCCACAGCTGGTGGAAGTGGTCGGAGCCGACCATCACCAGCACATCCGGGGCGGCGCGGGTGAGGGTCTCCCGGAACGCGGTGACCTTGGTGATCCACTCCTCGGCGAAGGGTGGGCGTTCCTCCGGCGGCATGGTGCTGGTCTTGTAATAAAACGGGTGGTGAGTGGACGCGATGACCGCGGCCAGTGTGGCCATGGGCACCTCCATGGTGGGCGAGCACTAGCGGAGGCCTCCCGGGGCCCGGTCGGTCCCGAAGGCGTCGAAGGCATCCGCGTCCGGCGTACCCGGGTCCGGCGGTAGATACACCGCGTTGCGGTCGACGGCGAGGTAAATATCCATGCCGATCGGCCGACGCTGTTCCTCGGCCAAGTGACCGAGCAGGCCAGCGGTGCGGGCCAGCAGCGCGAAGCCGCGTAACAGATCCACCGGCAGACCCAAGTCGGCCAGGGCCGCGCCACAGACCCCGGCCCCGTTCAGCGGCAGGGTGCGCCCCAGCACCTGAGGGTGGACGCGGCCGATGGCCTCCAACAGCCGCAGGTGCGGGCCAAGACAACCGGCTTCCCGGGCGATGGCGTAGAGGATCGGGGTACGCGGATCCTGTTTTTTATGCACGGGATGCCCCAAGCCGGGGATGCGTCGACCCTCCTGTCGGGCTTTGGTGACGGCCTCGAGAGCGATCCGCTCCCAGGCACCGGTGTCGGCGGGGTCGGGGGATGAGCCGGAAGCCGCCAGCGCCTCGGCGAGAAAACGTCCGCAGTCTTCGGTGACCCCCAGGAAGCGGGATCCACCGCCCAGCAGGCCGGCCGCGAGGGCTCCTTGCATCGAGTCGGGGGCGCTCAGATAGGTCAGACGGGCGGCGAGCGCGGTGGGGGTGAAGCCGTGGTCGGCGAGCGCGACCAGTACCGCCTCGAAGAGTCGGACCTGTTCCGGGGTGGGGCGCCGCCCGCTGGCCAGCCAGAACGCCAGTTCCCCGAAGCCCACCTGCCCCATCAGGTCGGTGGCCAGGTTCTGCCCCAGTAGCCGGATGCTGTCGGCGTCGGAGGTGCCCAAGGAGGTGGGAAAGGCCAGGCCGCGGGGGGCGTCAGGGGTGCTGGAGTGAGGAGTGACGGTTTGGGGTTTGCCGGACTGAGGTTCCGGGGTGGTGGTACGCGCCGGTTCGTGCCCTGCTGACTGTTCCTCTTCCGGTTTCTTCGCCTGGTCCTCCGCAGGCTCCTCCGTCGGGTCCTCCAACTTGCGTAGCCAGGCACGGATCCGGTCACCGTGCTCATCCAACCCTGGCGGCGGCAGCCGGTACGCGGGGCGGGTGGCGGAGAAGCTGATCGGGTGCCGCACCGAGGGGATCGCCCGCTCGCCCTCGCCGATCGTCACCACCGGATCCAGGCCGATGTCCTGGGCGAAGAGCACCCCCTCATCGACAGTGTTGATCGGGCCGCACGGGACGCCCGCGGCGATCAGCAGCTCGAACCATTCCTTCTTGGGACGGCGCCGCAGCCGCTCTACCAGCAGTGGCCGCAGCGCTTCACGGTTGGCGGTGCGGTCGGGGGTGTGCGCGAACCGCGGGTCATCGGCCAGTTCGGGGATATCGAGCACCTGGCACAGCCTGCGGAACTGCCCGTCGTTGCCAGCGGCGATGATCAGATCACCATCGGCGGTCGGCAGCGGCTCATAGGGAAACAGGCTGGGGTGGGCGTTGCCCATACGGAACGGAACCACCCCGCCGGCCACATAGGCGCTGGACTGGTTGACCAGGCCCGACAGCGCCGACGACAGCAGGTTGACCTCCACATGCTGCCCCTGCCCGGTCTGGTCACGGTGGTGCAACGCGGCGAGGATCCCGATGGTGGCGTGCATCCCGGCCATGACGTCGAACACCGAGATCCCGGCGCGGTAGGGCGGGCCTTCGGGGTCACCGGTCAAGCTCATCAGCCCGGACATAGCCTGCACAATCAGGTCATAGCCGGGCAGGGACGCGCCGCCGCCGGAGCCAAAACCACTGATCGAGGCGTAAATAACCGCAGGGTTGTGCCGGCGTACCGACGGATAGTCCAGACCGAATTTGCGCAGACCACCAGGCCGGAAGTTCTCCACCACAATGTCGGCGCGGGCGGCGAGTCGACGCGCCAGCGTCAGGTCACCGGGGTTTTTCAGGTTCAGGGCGATGGATCGTTTGTTGCGGTTGACGCCCAGGTAGTAGGTGGACTCATCACCGCGGACCGGAGGTTTCCAGGCGCGGGTGTCATCGCCGCTCGGGCTCTCCACCTTGATCACATCCGCACCGAGATCGGCCAGCAGCATTGTGGCGTACGGCCCCGCCAGCACCCGTGAAAAGTCAGCGACTAAAAGCCCTGACAGTGGCCCTGACGTGGCGCCAGAACCACTGTCGGAGGCGGTGGGGGTGGGTCCGGGGATGGGGTTGAAACCGGACCCGGGGGTGGATTCGGTACGGCTGGAGCTCGACATGACATCCTCTCGTCCGCCATACGGACAACTGTCCGCTAAATCGAGTCTGTGCCCCTACCACGGGCGTGTCAAGGCAAGTGGCGCGTGAACAAAAACCCGCCACACCTGCGCCCGCCACACGGCGGGCCGCCACGGGGCGGCGGGTCCGGATCCAGAACGTCAATGGCCGTAGCGCACAGGAAGCCGGCCAGCAGGAGTCCAGGAGTCGAGGAGCCGGTCAGGAGGCGGTGGCCCGGGTCACGTGCGGAATCGACTCGTAACGGGCCCAGTCGGCGCTGATCGCGCTGGCGGCCTTCAACAGCAACGGCAGATACTCGTCGGTCAGCTTCTCCAGAGAGGTCTCGGCGGCGTGCGCGTTGACGTTGACCGCCGCGATCACTCGCCCCGTCCCGTCGCGCAGCGGTGCGGCCACCGATCGGATACCCGGCGCGAGCTGCTCGTCGGTAAGCGCCCAGCCTCGAGCCCGCACCTCCCGCAGCTCCGCGTCCCGCTCCTCAGGGGTGGGCTGCCAGCGTGGCGTGATCCCTGACCGGCTCGGCTGGGCCAACACCCGCTCCACCTCCTCAGGAGGTAATCCCGCGAGCAGCACCTTGCCCAGCGAGGTCTGCAGCGCAGGGAACCGAGTGCCGATATTCACCGAAAACGTGACAATCTTGGGCACCGCGACCCGTGCCACGTAGATGATGTCGGAGCCATCCAGTTGCGCGATCGACGAGGACTCACCGGTCTGTTTCACCAGCCATTCCAGATGCGGCCGAGCCACGTCCCACAGCCCGAGCGAGCGGACATAGGCCACCCCCAGCTCCAGCACGCGCGGAGTAAGAGCGAAACCGCCCGCTTCTGCTCGGGCGTACCCCAGTTCCTGGAGGGTGAGCAGGATGCGACGCGCGGTCGGTCGAGCCAGGCCGGCCGCGTTGGCCACCTCGGTGAGAGTCATCACCCGACGCCCCGGCTGGAACACCTTGATCACGTCCAGGCCACGGGCGAGCGCCTCGATGAAATCTGGTCCGGTCTGGGTACGGGCCATGCTGTCCCTTCCTGCTCGGCGGCACCGCCCTCTCTTCACGCGGATCGCAAACGGATGTCCGCACGGCGGCCGCAATGAACGAATCTCGCGCGAATCCTATGGTGATTGGCCCTTGACACCCCAAGGTGAGCTCCTCATTGTTACATTCAATACTCTCTCAGACCGCAGTACGGACGCATGTCCGTAGAAGGGACGGCATGGTGACCGTCTCCCACCCGCACAGCGGGTCGGTCGAACCCGGCCGGGCCGTGGTGTTCCGTCACGCCGTGGTGCTGACCATGGACACCCAGCGCCGCGTCCTGACCGACGCGGACCTGCTCGTGCTCGGCGACCGCATTGAGGCCGTCGGGCCCCACCTCTCCGTCCCCGAGGGCACCGTCGAGATCGACGCCAGCGGCGGCATCCTGATGCCCGGCATGATCGACACCCACCGGCACCTGTGGCAGACGGTAATGCGCGGCTACGGCGCCGACTGGACTCTCACCCAGTACTTCGTCTGGTACTACCTGGAGTGGGGCAAGATCTTCCGCCCCGAAGACATCTACGCCGGCAACCTGCTCGGCGCTATCGAAGCGCTGGACGCGGGCGTCACCACCACCGTCGACTGGTCCCATGGGCTGCGGACCGTCGACCACGCCGACGCCGCCCTCGACGCGTTGGAGTCCGTGCCCGGCCGGTTCGTGTTGGCCTACGGCAACCTCCAGCAGGCCCCCTGGGAGTGGGCGACCAGCCCGGAGTTTCGGAACTTCGTGGCCCGCCGCATCGACGGCCACGGCGACATGCTCGGCTTTCAAATGGCCTTCGACGTCACCGGTGACCCCGACTTCCCGGAACGTGCCGCCTTCGAGGTGGCTCGCGACTTGGGCGTGTCAGTCACCACCCATGCCGGGGTGTGGGGCGCCACCAACGACGACGGCATCCGGCTGATGTACGACCACGGCTTCATGACCCCGGGCACCATCTACGTGCACGCCGCCACCCTCACCCCCGACTCCTACCACCGCATCGCGGCCACCGGTGGTTTCGTCTCGGTCTCCACCGAAAGCGAACAAAGCGCCGGGCAGGGCTACCCACCCACTTGGCAGCTGCGCCAGTACGGCATCCCGGTATCGCTCTCCATGGACACCAGCGTGTGGTGGAGCGGTGACTTGTTCTCGGCCATGCGCGCCACCCTCGGCGCGGATCGCGCCCGCGAACACCTAGAGGCGCACGCCAAACAGGAGACCGTCACCCACTGCCATCTGCGGGCCGAGCAGGTCGTCGAGTGGGCCACCCGCGGCGGCGCTCAGGCGCTGGGACTGGATTCGATGGTCGGCAGCCTCGAGCCGGGCAAGAAAGCCGACGTCGTCCTGATCAAAAACGACCTCTCCCCTGTGATGTTCCCCCTGCTGCATCCCTATGGGCACGTCGCCTTCCAGGCACAGCGCGGCGACGTGCACACCGTCATGGTCAACGGCCGGATCGTCAAGTACGCCCATCGCCTCGTCGACATCGACCTCGCAGCGGCCCGGCGCGCCGCCGAGCAGACCGTGGAGTACCTATGCAGCACCCTTGGCGAGGAGGCCTGGACCGCCGGCATGAACCCCGCCATCCCTGAGACGAAGCTCCTCGACAACCCCTACACCTACACCAATTGGGACGCCGGCGGCGCCCGGTGGAAACGCTAACCCCGCAGGACCCTGTCACCCCCCTGAACAGCGGGCCATACCACGGCTGCGGCAGTGGTATGGCCCGCTTGTCATCGGCGTACCCGGGCGCGACCGGTCACCCGCGTAGCGATGAAGACCGCTCTGAGCGCCACGGCACAGGTCACCGGTCTAGCCCGACCAGCTCCGAGAACAACATTGTCGATCACACTTCATTACGCGTTGGACGATACTGTGTGCCACACAGTATCGTGTGACCGTGAGCTTAGAAGAGCTGGTCCTTGGTCAGGCCCAGGAACTGCGGCGCGGCACAGTGGTTCTGGCCTGTCTAGTGCTCCTTGAGGAGCCCTGGTACGGCTACGCGCTCTTAGAAACCCTCAATAAGGCAGGTATCCCCGTCGACGGCAACACCCTCTATCCGCTGCTGCGGAGGCTCGAGAAACAGGGCCTGCTCACCAGCGAGTGGAACACCGACGAATCCCGACCACGGAAGTTCTACCGGGTCAGCCCCGATGGCTCCCGGGCACGCGATGCCCTGGTACGCGAGTGGCAGGACCTCGTCACCTCAATCTCACAACTACTCAAGGAGAACCGATGAGCACGAGCACGCTGACCGAGCGTTACGTGCACGAGGTCGTCCGGCGAATCCCAGCCGACCAGCGCGATGACGTCGCCAACGAGCTGCGCGCCACAATCGCCGACGCCATCGACGCCCGGAACCCCACCGATCCCGGTGCGGCAGAGCGAGAGGTGCTCATCGAGATGGGCGACCCTATCCGGTTGGCTGCCCGCTATGCCGACCGGCCCCTCGCCTTGATCGGCCCGGACCTTTACCCGACGTACATCCGGCTGCTGACGCTCCTGCTGTCCACCGTGTTACCGCTGGTCACCGCCGCGGCCATGGTCGTCAATGTCTTCGAGAACAACAACGTAGGATCAGCCATCGGCGTGGGTGTCGACACCGTGCTCAACGTCGGCGCCCAGATGATCGCCTGGCTCACCGTGATATTCGCCCTAATCGACCGGACCCGGTACCGCGAAAGCGCAGCCGGCGGCACCCCTGCCTGGACCCCCGACGACCTGCCCGAACTCCCTGAAGCACGCAAGCCCGCCTTCACGATCTGCGCGTCGGCGGTGTGGTACACCCTGCTGATCGGGCTGATCCTCTGGCAGCACTTTGCCCGCCCGTACCGGGCCAACGGGGAGTCGATAACGATCCTCAACCCGGACCTGTGGCTGAACTGGATCTGGCCCATCCTCGCCGGCCTGGTCACCCTCGTGGTACTCGACCTACTTCGGACCGTCACCCGCACCTGGACCTTCACCATGGCCATCTGGTACGCCGCTGCTAACGCCTTCTTCGCCCTCCCCCTGGCCTGGATCCTCCAGGAGCAGATGCTCTTCAATCCCGACTTCCTCAACGCCATCGCCGATGGAAGGCCATCAGACGCCGTCTACACCATCGCGGCTTTAGGGGTGCTTGTGGTGAGCGCTGTCGAGATGGTCCGCCGCTTCCGCGAGGTCCGTCGGTAACGAAACGCCAGGCCTTAACTCACCCACACTTCAAAAGGAACGTCGCATCGTAGACCGCATGGGACGCGCCGGGCCGCAGCGCTTCTCGGTACGCCTTCCGCTTTCTCCCCCGCGCTTCCTCAGACAGAACCTCGTCATACTCGTCACCGTGAACAGGGCCGGGGAGATCTCCCCGGCCCTGTCACCATGAGCGCCCACCTTCCGGGGTACGTCTCCGCAAACCGTCAGCGCATCCGGAACTCACCCTGTTGATCAGGTAGTCAATCAACGGCCACTCAAACACATAGATGCCTTCGCCCACGCCTCCAACGCACTGAGTGTCATTTATGCGACAGATCTTTGTCGCACACGGTGTCCGTCACGGCCTGCTTTTCTTTCTCTACGATGTTGTGGATCATGTTCAAACTCAACCTTGAGAACGAAGAGCTTGCCTTCTGTGCTATCCCCCGCTGCCCATCTCACCCCACCCGGCACCTGACCGGTGGTCTCACCTGGAATAACACGCACCTCCGTCTTGCGGGCGCGTATACATCCGGCTACCACCGGTTGCTCGACCCACCTTCTACCGAAAACAGCTCCCTCCTTAAGGGCGACCTGCCCCGGCTCACCTGGCGTCATAGGAAACCACTATGGCCCGATAGTGGTCTGGTGATCACTGACTCGACGACACGAGACAGACTTTTGACCTGACTTGAGGTAAACAGCTCCTCTCTCTCTTTTCTTCCTAAAGAGGACCGCATGACCAGCGCCATCGATTCAGCTTCTTCCCGCTCGACACCGCCGTCATGGTTGCCCGACGTCCATATCACTGTGGCGCAATTGGCAAGCGGGATCCTGGAGTACTACCAGCGGATCAACTCTAACGAGCCATTCCGCCTGCCCTACCCAGCGAATCTCCAGGCTGCCTTCGACAAGATGACACTGCTGTCCTGGCACCAAGGCGTCACTCCGCCGGCCAGCGTCATGGATCTACTCCAATTGGCTGAACAGCCATTTGAGGAGTGGCCAATCACCCTCACCGGCGCCGGTGTCGATCCAGAAGAGTCACTGCTGTCCTACGGACGTCCCAACACCACGTGTGAAGAGCTGGGCAGCCTCAGCGGCGACGTCGAAGGAGAAATCCGAGAAACCGCGCTGGTACGAGCAGTTATGGATAAGGCTCGCGCTGCGAACGCGCCGGACTCATATGTGGCGTTTCGACGATTGTTGATCGAGCACCCAACACTGACCGCGCTCGCCCTTGATGAACGGCTCGCTACTCCCGAACTCGCGTTACTGGCTGGAGAGGTCCGTCAGGCGTACGCAGAAGTACCACCAGAGGCCATCGCTGACGGTGTGGTCCGCACCTGTGCTGGCTGTCGTGGGTTAGTTCTGCCGTTGGACGACGACCGTACCTGGGTGTGTGTGGATGCTACCTGTCCTAGGCCAGGAAAACCCGGACCAACCTATCCGGCGAACGAAGGAGTGTGGTGGTTACGACGAGAACTGCGCACATTCATCACCGGACCTGGTCGCGCAGAACTCCGCATCGAGCAGAAGGTGAAAAAGCTTGGCGCCCCTATTCACCTATGGCCTGACTTCGACGCCTGCGATCTATCGGTTTTCGATGAACGCCCGTGGGTCGCGGATGTGAAGGCGTGGCGTAACCCTATCCGCCTCGCCAACCACCTCAAGCGCCGCCTGTTCGCCGTTCCTCCCGACGCTGATCGGGCGTTCATCGTCATCGCCCATGAACAGGTCAAGGCGCAACCCCGATATCTGGAGCGGCTGCATCGAGAGTGCCCATTAGTACGCCCCGGTGAGCGAGTAGTTGCGGTGTCGGAGTCCGAGTTCCTCAAAGAGGTTGCCACTAGGTTGGAGACACAGGCGTGAGACAGATCCATGCATGGCGGCAACAGTTCATCAAAGCACTGAAAGCGCACTACACCCCTGAGGATGGTCAGCCCACCATCCCGCGTCTTATGGAGCTCGAACTAAGTCTCTATCTATTGGAGACAGTGGCTCCCGGGCAAGCCGCCACCGGAGTGCCCGCGCTTCTCGATGGTTACCGCGCGCTGTGGGATGCGGTCCATGAGGTTCCCTCTGATGCGCAGATCCGACTCGCCAATGCCCGCACGATCCTGTGGCGCACCCATCGCCTCTACGGGTGGAAAGAAGAGCTGGAGAGCTATCGGTCGGTGCCGCGAGAGGTTCGAGGCTACGACCTGGATGAGGAATATCGACTGATCAGCCGCCGGAACGAATGCAGCGTCGCCATAGCGCGCTGGGACTGGTATGAGGAGCTGCTCACCCGGCCTCTGCCGTTCGTCAAGGAATCAGCTCGGTACGCCAACCCCGGTGCGTACCGGATGCGGTCGACCGCACGCGGCTACGGCGTCACCATTCCCGATGATCTGCCACGCTTTCCAGCGACAGACGCCCACGACCTCACTGTTCGCTCTCGCACTCCGATCTCAGTTAGCTGGGCGGAACTCATAGCCACCGCTCAAGCCATGGATGCCGAGGATCAGAAGCACGGCCGGGCTGACCAACGGTGGGAACAGCGACTGCAAGAGGTCACTCTCCAAGTGCGGGCGACCGACGACGCCTTCCGTGATGCCACCGTCCTAACCGTCGACCGCATGCTGCACATGGTCGGCATGGTCAGTGTCGGCAAGAGCACCCTGGTCATGGTATTGGCGGTGTGGGCGGCACGACACGGCCACACCGTGACGATCGTGGTCGGCGACAACTCGCTCGCACTACGTATCACCCATGTCCTGTCCGGATACGACGGCGTCCGGGCAGCACCGATCATGGGGCGGAATCGGACGCAACACGCTGAGCGTCTCCATCGGCTTCAGCGGGCGGCTCCCGGCCGTATCACACCTGATGATCCCTACGGCTTCGATCTACTCAGCACTGCCTGTGCACTCGATGCCCTGCGCCGCGATCGCCAACATCCCCTTATGGTCCGCGAGGCTCCCTGTCAGGACCTCATTGCTCACAACGCCGATGCTCCACTCGACGACTGGCGGGAAGGCACTCCGCACACCTGCCCGCTCTGGCACGGCTGCCAGCGCCACGAAGCGGCCCGCCGGTTGGTTACCGCCAACGTGTGGATCGCCACCCCCTGGAGCCTGGTGCATACTCCAGTGCCTACACCGTTAAGTCCGCTACGGCTTCGCTACTTGGAGGCAGTGTGGCGGCGCAGTGATCTCATCCTCGTCGACGAGGCGGACCAAGTACAGGCCAACCTCGACGAGATGTTCGCTCACTCTCAGATATTGCTCGGTCCTAGTGCAGAAGCATGGATCGACGAGATCGGTTTGCGCTTCTCTGAACGCCTCCGCGCCAGTGGGCGTGCCGAGACGCGGTCCCGGCAGATTCGCCGTTTTAACCGGGTGCTCCACCAGGCACGAAGCGCCGCTGACATGATCTATCAATTGCTGCAACGGGATCGCACCCGGCCGGACAGACCGATTCTGAAGTGGATCGACACGGACTACTTCACGGCGTGGACGCTATTCAACAGCCTGGCGCAGGAATGGTCAGGCCTGTCCGCTCGTAAAGGCGACAAGCCTGAGCCAGGCTGGGATGACGATAAGCTCTATCAGAAGTTACGCCGGGAATTCGACACCTTCATTGATGACCCAACCGGCGTGTCAACTGGTCTAGCGGCTTCTCTGGCGGAGCTGGCCGAGGCACAGCTATCAGATACCGAGGAAGACATCCGCGAAGAACGGGTACGGAAGTGGTTGACTGATCTTACCGATCGAGAGCTAATTCCAGGTCGTAAAGTCACGATCGATAATCTCAACCATGCCGTGTGGCGTCTAGAAATCGCGATCGCGGTAGCGGTGATGGCACACCGCCTTAATCTCATGCTTGCTATCTGGCCAGAGGTCGCGGCCGAATTGGACATGTACGACACCATGACCACCGAAATTCGGCGGCCGCCGACCGACCTAGCGCTGGCGGTTCCAGAGTCTCCCATGGGTAATGTGCTGGGCTTCCAATACGTCGAGGACCCGAACGGGAACGACAACGGACAGATGGGTGAGTTCCGGTTCTTCCGGTACTCGGGGGTCGGCCGCTTTCTACTCATTAACCTTCCGGATCTGTTCCCCGCCGATGGCCCAGGACCGAACGTCCTGTTGTTGTCTGGCACCAGTTGGGCCGGCAGCTCCCCGCGGTACCACATCGATGTCCCCGTGGGAGCGATCCTGCGACCGTCAGCAGAAAAGCTCGCTGGTATTGCTGAGACTACCTTCGCCCTCGATATCCAATACGCCGGCGCGCGACATACCCCCATCTGGGTCTCTGGACTCTACGGTGCTCAACGCACCGCTGCGCTACGGCGCATGGTTGAGTCTCTCACCCGTCCTGGCCCCGGACCCAAGCGACGCAATCGCTTGGAACGAGAGCGCGACACTCTCCCTCCGGGGCGTCAGAAGATCATGTTGCTGGTTGGTAGCTATGCCGAGGCCCGCCTCGTTACCAACGAACTGTTGCGCCTGAAGTCGTCCTGGAAGGGCCAGGTGCGCTGCCTCGTCGGTGACGACGAGTTGGAGACCGGCTGGGACGACCCGCACCTCCTGCGCCGCGGTGACGTAGCTGATTTCGGAACCGATGAGGCATGGCTGTTGGTCGCGCCGATCCTGGCTATAGAACGCGGACACAATATCCTCAACGAGGAGGGTGTCGCCGCTATCGGCGCTGCTTTCTTCCTGGTACGTCCACACCCCCGTCCAAAGGACCTCAGCTACGTCACGCAACGCATTAACCAATACGCCTTAGAACAGCTCCGCCCGCGCCTAGTTAGCGACTGTGAATCGTGGCAACGTTTGGAGACAGCGGGTAACGACCGACGCCACGCCGCATGGCGCCAATGGCGACGGCTGCTGCACAACATGCTGGCCTACAGCCTGCTCAGTGAGGACGAACGAAATCGAGTCGCCTGGACTCAGCTCGTCACGATCTGGCAAGTCATCGGACGTCTGCTTCGTGGGGGTCAAGCCGCGAAGGTCTACTTCTGCGACGCCGCCTTCGCTCCCAAAACAGCAGTACGCGCGGACGACGTCCTCGATGACGCCAGCACCAGCCTGCTGTACGGCATGCGTGACGTCCTTTCCCCTTTCTTTAATCCTGAATCCACTGATCCAGACCGTCATCTAGTCCGAGCCCTATATTCCCCCCTTTACCAGGCACTTACATCGATAGGAGATCACTGATAATGCCACGCTATAACGAATTGGCGGCCACTGTCCTGCGCTTGGATCCCGCCATCCCACTTGAAAGAGATTACTTCCTGCTGCGTTTCCCTGGCCATTGGAAGGAGCCGCTACGGCGGCTGGCACAGGCCCGACGCGGCGGTGATGACGCCAGCATCCCGATCGCCTCGCTCAATGAGGCGATCACCGCGTTGATTCCCGACTGCGTGGTCACCCTAAAACGGGCTGGTCAGGGGAATGAGGATGAGGACTGGTTGCTGGCGTACCGTGAGATTAATCCTCATGCGCTCTTCGCCTTGGTCGCTGCCTGGGTACGGGCGCAGCAGGTGGCACCTGAGCAGATTGCCAGCACACTGAGTCAGCTAGCCGCCGCCGATTTGGCTTGGTCGAAGCTCACCATCAATCTCACTGCCCCTGAGCAACGCGACTGGGCGAGGCGCCTCCTGCCCATGGAGATCGCCGCAACCCTGTCACGGCCGAACATGATTTGCCCACACGGCAACCTACAGTTTCGACGTTGTGCCACAGACATGGGCGCCGAGCTGATGTCTTGGCCTCCCTCCCACATTGAGGAGGGTACGCCGTTCTCTGCGAAAATCGGCATCAGCGCGCAAACCATACCCACCAGCGATGAGCTATTCATATATCTCTCTTTCGGGGTACGCCGATGGATGCCGATCCGCGGCCGACTCGCCTTCGATCATGGCCACAACGTCTACCTCGCACCGACTGTTCCCTATCTAAGCGGGTTGGATAATTCACGCCACTTCGGTCGAGCCCGGATCAGGCAGACCAAGGTCACTGACGCTGACGGCACAACCTCTTATCAACCCCGGTGGGATGACGCTCTTGCCCGTGTACTTGCTGAGGCCGGCTGCCTACACCGCCTTCCTGACCCCGCGGAACTGGTAAACCATCCTCTGGATTACCTACAACGTGACGGGGACGCCGCTGCCCTGGTCTACAGCACTGGGATGCTGAAACGTGAAACAGTCAGCGCCGGGCTTTCGCTGGCTGATCGTGAGCCTCTCATGACGTGGGCGGCGGAGGCTCTAGCGCCCGCTCTCAAGGTTATCGATCCCCTGGCCCGTGAGCGGACGACCATCTACAAAGGACTCGCTGGCGTGAGCGAGGGAACGATCCCACCGGAACGAATCTGTGACGCCATTGGTCCCCGGGTAACATTCGAGCTACTAACCGCCACTCCTGAGGCTACCCAGTACGCGTTAAACCACCTGCGAACTCGACTTGGAGTCCGACTTCCACGGGTTGAGCAGCTTGGTGAGGACGAAAAGGTCATCACACATGGCCCCCTCACCATTGGTATCAGGCACCTCCGTGCCCCTGAGATCAGAGCAGATCTCGATCGCACTGTCCATAAAAAACGGAGCCTGCAGGCTGCGGTAGAGGACCGCATCACCCTGACAATGAAGCGGCTAGGGAAAGTCGCCCATCCAACGGCCACTCTGGTAGAAATCCAGCATCCCGATGAGTACCAAGGCAGCCATCGCGGCAACGATCCGAAATTCGCAATCCGTCACGGACTACTACTTACTGGTCGAATCAGCCAATTCGTCACTCCCGTCACGACCTCAAAGCGTTCCTCTAAAGCTCGGGAAGGCCAAGAACTATCTGACCCAAACCAAGAACGATTCGCCGCCGCAATCGACGACCTATTCCGGCAACTTGGTATCCGCCCAGCTCCCCTGCCCATGCCGGCTCCCGGCACCCTGGAGCGACCGCCTGCACTACTGGGGATCTGGGTGATCCGTCAAAACCGAGGGCAGGTTTGGGGGGTCGCACGGCAGGTCCCGGTTGCTGTACTTATTGATCCCAACGGTGATCACATTCAGGTTCGAGCTCCTGAAGTGGACTGGCGGCCGTTGCATACTGGCCTGCTCGCAATTGGAGAGCGATATGTCAATGTTGAGACTAAATGCAGTCCAGAGGACATCGTACGGTTTGTTGAGAACACCGTCCGCGAGGTGATCAGCGACTATCCTGACGTGCTTCTGCTCACTCACTCGCAGAATCTACGGTCGGCCTGGAAAAGCATCGCCAACAACCGGATCCAAGTGAACGCTATCGAATTTGCCGCTGGTGCTTCTATCCCGATCGCTCGTTTTCCCGGACTGCGGCATGTACGAGTACGCACCGTTGAGGGGGGTGAGACCCCCGAGTGTTACGGAATCAACGGGGACGATACCGGCCAGCCGCAGGGTTTGTGGCGGTTCCTACCGCCTTTGGTTTTCGGTAGCACCAGCGGCAAGCCGAGCACTGCTAGTGGCGCGCTGAAAGGCACCTCGAAGCTCGTCTCTTTGGAACGCAACGGCAGGTTGGTAGCCCCACAGCCAAAGGCTCAGGTCTGGAACGCCCAGTTGGTCGAGTTCTTCGTCGCAGCCTGTCAAGAGGGCGACCGTCCTGAGCATTGGGCAGCGCTCGCGCATGATCTCCGAGATGCAGCACCCTACGCACGCTCCACGACAACCCTGCCCTGGCCCCTACACCTAGCCGAGCAGATTGAGGAGTACCTGCTCCCGACGAGGATCACGCATCTAGAGGATGACGAGTCCACCAGTGACGACTGAGTCGCGGTCACCGTAAGGCATGTAAGCCGTGGTCATCGAACACCCGAGCCGGCCATGAGGGCGTCACCGTCCTCATGGCCGGCTCTATGAGGACGGTTCGGTGTCCTGAGCCACACGCCGCCCAACAAGGCCTAAAGCCCACTGACTGGTCTAAGGTTTAGGGCTCCGAAGCACTATTAGACGGCTGCACCGAGCCGATCCATCACTACGTCACGGCCGCTTTAGCGCGGTGTATTTACACCACCTTTCAGTCGATAACGCGCCGTACCGGAAGAGGACGAGAACTAACGCTGGCGGGCTTACTCGTCATTCCCCTCGTCTTCGGCGCTGCTCTCGCCGTTCTCCGCAAAGTCAGTAACGATGCACTCACCTCAGTGACGGTGAACTCGCCAGTGAGCAGGTGTACGTCATGCCGTTCATGCTCCAGGGCAGCCGCTCCCGGAGGGGTATCTGATCCCCTTCGCCACCTCACCCCGAGCAAGGAAGTTACTCAGCCACTGAGGTGCTTCCTGAGGCGTTCACTGCCCCCTCTGCTGTGGATCGCTCTGCATCTGCCTGGGCACATAGGCCGACACCGTCGCGGCGAGGTCTTCAAGCCCATCGGCAAGATCATTTATCCGGCGGATGGGTACGCCAGTGGCGACCACTCCAAACGTCGGGGAGTCGAACCATCCCTAGAACGGCGTCCGGCTGTAGGGCGCGTGGCGCTCATAGGCTCGCCTCGGCCCACTTGATCACACACCAGGATCGGCGGCGTCCACCGCGCGTACCTCAAGCCACCAATTCATGTGGCTCGATGAGCCGGCCGAGGTCTATCGCCGGCCTTCGTTACCACAGTCTGCGCCCGCGGCTGCCTCAGAAGCGTCGGCTCCTGTTGGAGGCGGGCAAGACATTGATGCTGCGCCACGTCCGGTTGACGCGTTACTCACCAGCGACTGCGCCGCAAGGCCGATAAGTCAGAAGTCCGACGCGTAAAGCTCTCATCGCGTTCGCGTCGATATATACAGCACCAGATTGACTATCCTCACAAGACTTCGCAAGAAAGTTCTTCATAGACAAATCGATACATCTCAACCGTCACAAGTGGACGATCGCGAGCGTCTTGTCGTCATGGACCTTGCTGCGAGGCCAACGCCGCCCATCTGGATCCTCAGCTTCGGCGACGTGGATGGCTTCCAGGACCGCGTCGGGACCATCCCGGTCAGCGTGCTCGATAAGGTGCGGCCAGTCCGGATAGAGACGGTAGACATCAATGGCGGCGGTGACGCCGTCAGTGGCGAGTACCACCGCGTCAATGTCCGACCGGGACCAGGTGGCCGTCAGCGCGTGGTACGCGGCTTCCGGGTCAGCTTCAGCGATCCAGTAGCCGTGCGGCTGATTGCGGCGCTTGCGCTGTTCCTCGCGCAGGGCGCGTAACAGGTGCCCGTGAGTATGGTCGTAACCGGTTCCGGCGCGGAGCCGTTCCCGGTACACACGCCGCTGCACCTGAGCCAGTTGAGCAAGCCGGATATCGATGAGTTGGTGCGTGGTGTGGTCGGGACGGCAGACGACGATGGCACCATCTCCCAGGATCAGCGCCTCAACCAGCTCCGTGCTCCACCGCACGATCAGTACGGTGGACGAGGGGGAGGCGCCCGGGGTCAGGTCATAGGTGTTGACCATGTGCTCGATAGCGGCTGCCAGTGTCTCTTGCAGCGACACGACCGGCTGCTCCTGCAGTCGCCGTTCAAGCGTCTGGCCGAGCTGGTCGGCGTACCATCCTCCGTCCTTTAAAGGGTCACCAGCGGCTGGTGATGATTCGGCTTGCGGTGTCGCATCGCCCGAGGAGCCGGTCGTCAATCGGGCCTCTGACGCGTCGGATGCCGATGGAGCTATCGCATCGACGACCAGTGATTCCGTGGCCGATGACGCGCCGTCGAGGACGATCACCGCGTTCTCAAGGACAAAGAGCCGATCCTGACCGCCCACGGTGCTCGCGTCACCCGCGTTGCCGGAACGCTGAGCGGCCAGCACACGATAACTTGAGTGACTTGATGCGGATGCGATCACAGCGCCTCATTTCGGGTCACGATCGCCATTCGCGGCCTACCTGGCAGCGATCACCGCTCGACGATTGACCCCAGTGTGATGGTTCCCACTCCATGATCCAGATACCCCGCGACCGCGGCGGTAGAAACGCTCGATATCCCTCGCCGCCCTTGGCCATCACTGAGGTGAAGCGGACGTCCCTGAGCAAATGCCTCACCCGAAAGATCACAGCTGGTTGAGCAGGTGCCGCCCACCTAACGTGCCGGGGCTGTACTACCCGCTGTATAGACGCTTCAGGGCCGGCTCTCTCCGAGCCGGCCCTGCGTATCAGGTGCGCCGCCAGGGACTCGAACCCCGAACCCGCGGATTAAGAGTCCGCTGCTCTGCCAATTGAGCTAGCGGCGCGAACGGTTGAACGATAGCACGTCTTCAACTGCAACCCATCGTGGGGTTCGAACGTCTAGAGAGCATCCAGACCGCAGGCCCTCCAAGATCGATCACGATCGACGCACCGGGACGTCACACCGGCCGTTACGGGTGATGTTCCGCGTGCACCGGTAGGGCACCATGTGGAGAGCAACGTCCACCCGGGCGAGGGAGAGCATGTTAGTGCTGAAGACGCGGAAGCGGGTTAAGAACCTGGTGGCTTTGATGTTGGTAGGGCTGCTAGGCGTCACTGCGTGTGGCGAAGCCTCCACCGCTGACGCGGCTTGGCGAAATCCAGGCGAATCCGATGGCGCTTCCCAGGAGACCCCGGTTCTCCAGATAACCAGTCCGGCTCCGGACAGCACCGAGGTTCCCACCAGCGCAGAGTTAGTTCTGACGGTGGAGGGTGCAGAGTCCACTACGGTGGAGCTGGTTGACGAGAACGGGCAAACCGTCGACGGCGCGTTCCGTACGGACGGTTCCTCATGGGTGCCAGGTCGGCAACTTGACTACGACACCACCTACACGGCGCGGGTCACCGCGGTGAACGAGGCGGGCGAGACCGTTCAAGAAGTAACGTTCACCACGATGCCTGAGCCCGACCCGGATAGCCTGGTAAGCACCGGTTTCTATCTCTTTGATGACTCCACGTACGGCGTGGCAATGCCGTTCGTGATTGAGTTCTCAGAGCCGATCGCCGACAAGGAGGCGGTCGAGCGTCGGCTGTTCATTGACACCAACCCACCGGTGACTGGTGCCTGGCACTGGTTCGGGGACCGGCAGGTGCACTTCCGGCCCCAGGAGTACTGGCAGCCAGGTACGACGATCACTGTCCGGGCTGGAATCGGCGGGCTGCCGCTGGGCAACGGGCTCTACGGGGAGCGGGACCGGAGCGCGACGAATATCACGATCGGTGATGACGTGCGCTTCGTGACCGACGACAGGACCAAGCAGATGACGGTGACCGTCAACGGTGAGGTGGTCCGCACGATCCCGGTGAGCCTGGGAGCGCCGGACATGCCCTCCTACGAGGGTCACATGGTGATCATGGAGAAGCTGCGAGAGGCGATCTTCACCTCGGAGAGCAACGGTGTGGACCCCGACGACACCGCCAACGGCGGTTACCGCACCGAGGTGGAGTACGCGATGCGGATGACCTGGTCGGGCCAGTTCATCCACGCGGCCCCGTGGTCGGTGGAGCATCAAGGGGTACGCAACGTGTCGCACGGTTGCGTGAACGTCTCCACCGAGAACGCGGCGTTCTTGTTCGAGCTGGGCAAGATCGGCGACCCGGCGATCGTGCAAAACACCGGTGAGCCGCTGCCTCCGGGGGACGGTTGGACCGGCTGGGATATGTCCTGGGACGAGTACCTGGAGGGCAGCATGCTCGGTCCGGTTACCACCGACTCGCTGGCGACGGTGTGACACCGCCCGAAGCGCCCTAAGCGACAAGCACGACCCGCCCATACTCTCCATAGATCGGCCCTCCCCGGTTCACCGGGGAGGGCCGATTCATGAACGCCCAGCGCTACCTCGCTGGACCCGGCGTACCAGGCAGGCCTCACGTCACCGGGTTCCGTGCGCCTGCGTGGCCCCTCGGGCTACATGAGAGGCCACGCGCCAGCCACATACGTGTGGTCTGATGCTGCTCCTTGACCGTGACTGTGGTCCTGGAGGCGATCAAGGACGCACAGTGCCGTGACGGTTGACAGGTTCACAGAAGCCAGATGACGGCAGGAGAAGACAGGTTTTGGCGAGGGTAACGCCCGCTCTTGTTCCCACAGGCGGACACCCTGGTTCTAGTCGCCGCAGTAGGAGACCATCAGATACGCCGGCCGGTCTGGTGGCTCCACAGAATGGAGTGTCATGCCAGCTCCGCCTCCTACGGAATATTCCCGGTAATTTACCCGCATCTCATTGTGAATGTACGTTTCATCAAAATCTTCGGGCACATCGAAGATCTGACGATACTCGGACATGTAATCTTCTACGTCCACCTCGTTGAGCTCGATCACCGCTAGGAAACCACCTTGGCAATCGAACAAGCGAGGCGGAGCAGTCAACCGACTGCCTTCTAACAACGGATATTCCGGACCATATGCCTCACCGTCCTGGAACCTAGGCACGATAGGGTCTCCTGGTCCCGGCATCGAGTCCGGATACGGAGGCGGAGTCACCGGCGACGGCCCCTCTGGAAACACCAGGGGAGTAGTAGCTGCCATCCCTATCCCACCACCATTCACGGGATCCCGTGAGACGCTCACATACAGGTGAGACAGATACGGGTCAGACTCGGTCCCCACAAGCAGTTCGAAATACACACCCCACTGGTACCCCTCCTCAGGAGGGCGAAACGCAGTATTGCTGCAGTACAACCAAGACGGCCTATCAGGGAGCTCAGCGTCCACCGGTAAGACCAAATCGGGGTTATCCCAATCTCCGACCCAAATTTCGCAGACGGCATTGGGGATTTGAAAGGATGGGGATGGATCGGACCAGAGATACCCCGCGTTGTCAACCTGCTCAACCAGATCAGTCAGTGCTTCCACAGGGTCGCCAGTCACCAACATCAGCGCCTGAGCTCCCCCATCCGGGACCGGGAAGTCGCTAGTAGGTTCTTCTGGGTATGGGAAGGCGGTTCCCAGCAGCACCGTCCCCTGCGGGACTGTCAACCAGTCAGTAATTGGGGTCCCCGGCGGTAAAGTGCCGATAGGGGCAGGTGAGGCGGAATTCGACGGCGCCGACTCCTCACCATCATCACTACATCCGACCAGAAGTACACCGCTGATCAAAATACTGGCAGCGGCAGCCGTGTACCGCCTCCCGCTGCCACCTATCAATGACATGGTAGACACACCTTAATTAATTCACCCGACAGAAGTAAATTTGCATAGACAACACCATCGTTGCCTTCACACCTGCAGCGGTTAGACATAACCTCGGATCAGCCACAGATCCGAACACCACGTTCAATGAGAACGGAAGACTACTGACCCGAACCGAGAAATCTAGAAGCTACCAAGAGCAAGAATCCTGAATCTAGTCATCACAGCGGTACACCAACAGATACGCCGGTTGCTCTGACGGGTCCACAGCGTGGAGTGCCAGGTAACCCCCGCCGCCTATGTGGTAACGCTGGTACACCACACGCGTCTCACCGTGGGTGAACTCTTCGTCAATATCTCTTTCCCCGCCGAACTCTTGTTGGTACTCGGTCACATAATCTTCCACTTCTGCCTCGTTGAGTTCAATCACCGCATAGAACCCACCCGTGCAATCGACCCAAAGAGGCGGAGCAGTCAACCGACTGCCTTCCAGCAACGGGTATTCCTCACCGTTGTGGAAAAACTCAGCACCGATGGCATCTCCTGGTCCCGGCATCGAGTCCGGATACGAAGGCGGAGTCACCGGCGACGGCCCCTCCGGAACCACCAGAGGAGTATCTACTGTTCCCAGCCCGCTTCCGTCCATGAACACCCGTTCGACGTTCACGTACAGGTGGGACAGGTACGGGTCAGACTCGGTCCCCACAAGCAGTTCGAAGGTCGCCTGCCACTGGTGGTTCTCCTCAACCGGGAGAGCCGCGTATCCCTCACAGTACAACCAGGACGGCCCATCAGGGAGTTCAGCACTCACCGGGAAGATCTCATCAGGGTTATTCCAATCCCCGCTCCGGATTTCGCAGACGTAGTCGTTATCGCTCGGGCTTTCCAGAGGGGACCAGCGGTATCCCGCGTTGTAGATCTGCTCACCCAGGTCAGCGACCGCCTCCAAAGGATCACCGGTCACCAACAGCAACGCCCGCGCTCCCCCATCCGGGTACGGGAAGGCGCTTCCGAGCAGCACCGTCCCCTGCGGAACCGTCAACCAGTCGGTAATCGGAGTCCCCGGCGGCAAAGTAGCGATAGGAGTGGCTTCAGGCAACGCGGCCTCCGACGAGGCTGCTGGCTCATCACCGCACCCCGACAGGAGCATGCCACCCATTAGAAGGCTGATGGCAGCAGCCGCGCACCGCCTACCATTACCTCTCATAGAGGGCATGGTAGGTGTATCTCATCCCCTACTCGGCGGTATTAAATCCGCATATAGGTAGCGACATCACCACTTTTACACCCGTAACAGTTAGATATAACCTAGATATAACCGAGGACTCGCTATAGAGCTAAGCACCTCGAACTGCGGAAACGAGCAGTCGAGAGCAGAGGCCTGGATCTAGTCGTTGCAGCGGCTGACCATGAGATATGCCGGTCGACCGGGGTACTCCACGGCGTGGATCGTCAAGTCGCCTCCACCTACCAGGTGGTACTGCCGGTACACCGCCCGGGTCTCTCCCCGGGTGAACTCCTCGCCGGGGGTCGCCGCGTTTTCCGGGAGTCCACCGAAGACGTCTCGGTACGCGGCGTCGTACCTGTTCACGCCCACTTCTTCCAGCTCAAGCACCGCGTAGAACCCGCCTGTGACGCATTGGGAAGGGAAGGGTGGAGCCGTCAGTCGACTGCCCTCCAGCAACGGGTAGTCCTCGCCGGTGGGCGTAAACGGTTCCCCAATGTCATCCCCTGGCTCCGGCATCGAGGTCGGATACGGAGGTGGGTCCACCGGAGCCGGTGCATCCGGGACCTCCAGCGGGGTGGTGGGTAGTTCCAGTTCCTCGGCCTCGTCCGCCACGGGTAGCCAGTCGAGGGACAAATACAGGTGAGACAAGTAAGGCTCAGGCTCGGACCCGAGAATCAACCGGAAGGACAAGCTCCACTGGTGGCCTTCCGCGACTGGACGGACTCCGTAGCCTCCGCAGTACAACCAATGCGGCTCATCGGGAGGTCTGGCATCCACTGGGTACGTCTCGGTAGCGGCGGCCCAATCCCCGCTCACGATCTCGCAGGCGCCATGGTCACCGCTAAAGCCGCCCGATGATAGCCAGCGAAATCCCGCGTTATAGGCCTGCTCACTCAGATCAGCGACCGCGTCTAAAGCGTCACCGGTCACCAACATCAGTGCCTGTACCCCGCCGTCCCGGCGTGGAAAGGCGCTTCCGAGCAGCATCGTTCCCTGCGGAACCGTCAACCAGTCGGTAATCGGAGTCCCCGGCGGCAGGGTGGTGGCGGGGGTGACATCGGGCCATGGCCCAATATCCGGCGCTTCATCAGGGCCGCCGCACCCGGTCAGGAGCACGCCGCCGAGCAGGAGGCTCACAGCGGCCGCCACACCCCGCTTCCGGTCACCACCCATAGCCGGTCCCGCTTGGTCCACTCAACAGAGAGAAAGGCACCCAGAGGATGACACATCCACTCTCATGCCCGCATCAGCCAGGTATAACCGCGCACCAGTCGTAGAGCAGTCGCCCCGAACGCCACCACCATGTTTAACGAATGCGGGAGATCACAGGCTCAGGCGAGAGCAGCAGGAAACCAGGGAAAACAAACAGAGAGCCAAACCTACATGTAACAGCGGTCAACCAACATGTATGTCGACCCGTCAGGGTACTCCACGGCGAGAAGCCCTAAGGCACCACTGTTCGTTTCGTCAATACCAAATGAGTAGAACGCGTGATACACAACCTGAGCCTCACCGTAGGTGTATTCTTCGGCGCCGTCCCCGTACAGCGCTAAATACCAGACGATCGGCCGGTACTGGTAGATGTAATCGTCTATATCCGCTTCTTCTAGTTCGAGCACCGCGTAGAACCCACCCCCGGAGCACTCATTCCAGAAGGGCGGAGCCGTCAATTGGCTGCCCTCCAACAGCGGGTATTCCTCGTCGTTGCTTGAGAACGGCGCTCCGATGTCCTCCTCTAGTCCAGACATCGAGGCCGGGTATGGGGGTGGAGTCACCGGTGCCGGTACATCTGGGATCTCCAGGGGGGCATCGATGAGTTCTTGCCCCTCCTCCAGAGTTGACTCAGCGACCTGCACAAGCAGGTGAGCCAGATACGGGTCGGGTTCGGATCCGACAATCAGCCGGAAGTACACGCTCCAAGGGAAGCCTTGCTCAACCGGACGGTATCCAGCGCCTTCGCAGAACAGCCACCGTGGGCCATCGGGGAGCTCAGCGTCCACCGGATACGTGTCATCGTCGCCGGCCTGCCCTATCAGGACCTCGGTCCAATGTTCCCCGGTCTGAACTTCGCAGACGCCGTGGTCACCGTCCGGTGGCACCCAGTGGTATTCCGCTTTATAGGCCTGCTCGGCTAAGTCAGTGACCGCCTCTAAGGCGTCACCGGTCACCAACATCAGCGCCCGCACCCCGCCGCGCTGGTCCGGAAAGACGCTCCCGAGCAGCACCGCTCCCCGCGGGACCGACAGCCAGTCGGTGATCGGCGTCCCAGCCGGTTGGGTGGCCACAGGGGCAGCCTCGGGTACTGAGGCATCATCCGATAGGTCAAGGCTGCCACACCCGGTCAGGAGCATGCCTCCGAGGAGAAAGCTCACCGCTGTAGCCACATGCCGCCTTCTGCCACCACTCATAGGCGGCATGGTAGGTGTGACCTGGTACTTCGCTTGACAAAGACCTGACAGAGGGAAGACACGACTTGACAGAGGGAAGACACCCCAGAGGGTGATACACCCACCCCGGTGCTGCATCAGTCGGATATGACCGCGTAAGCTCATCCTCTCGTAGCGGACCGGTCGTAGGGCGCAGCCGGTCTGAACGCCGCGTTTGCGGATGATATGCCCGAACTTGAGCTAGATGAGTTGAGTCAGACGTCACAAAGCGTACGAAGTTGATTTTTTGTGATCATCTTGTTCAAACGTTGCGTATGTGACGTCTTAAGTGGTTCACTGACTCACCATCGGTCGGGGCACGAGGACCAGGTACCGCACAAAGAGGCTGGAACACATATGCGTTACTGCGAGGTCACGCGTGGGTAGGGCCCGTTGGAGGACGCGGCTGGCCCGTTGGCTAGCCCCGGAATTAACGGAGACGGGTATCACCATCGAGGCGCACGTCAGCCCCGCCCCTTGGGAGGCTTCCGCATCGCGCGGAGATCCATTACAGGCCGTAGCCGGCCAGTACGCGTTACGGATCTTGAGCCTGGCTGAACAGCTGCGCGGTCACTTGGACCGGATGGAGGCCGACGAACAGGATCCGGATCGACTCCGCGACCTGTACGCGCTCGATCACGGCATCACCCGAGTCCGGCGTCACGCAGCGAATTTGCGGGTCATGGCCGGCCACCCCGAAGGTGAGGAGCTGTCGGGTATGGCGGCCTCCCTATTGGACATCATTCGGGTCGCTGAGTCGGCGATCGAGCACTACCAACGGATCACGATCGGGACGGTGGCCCAGCTAGCGGTAGTGGAGTATGCCGCCGATGATCTGAGTCGGCTCTTGGCCGAGTTGCTCGACAACGCCACGCAATACTCCCCGCCGGGAACCACGGCTTTGGTGAGTGCGCACCTGACCAACGAGGGCAGTGTGCTGTTCCGGATCGAGGACTCGGGGATCGGCTTGGCGCCGGAGCGGCTTGAAGCTTTCAACGCGCTTCTGGCAGAGGGGACGCCGCGCGATGCGACCACCGCTCCGACGCAGCTGGGGCTGCTGGTGGTGTCCCGGCTCGCGCGGACGCACGGGATCCGGGTGTGGTTAACCAGGCGGGCTCATCAGGGCACCACCGCCAATGTGCTGGTACCGGATTCGTTGCTGTGTGAGATTCCCCAAGCGCCTGTGGCCCGTGCGGAACTGACGGCCGGACCGAGCAGCAGCGGTCAACCGAAGTTAACCGGGACGGAGGCTGACACCACCGCGGAGATGCCGATCGTGGCCATTGACGGGCCGCCTTCCCACCCTGTTCCGCGGCCCCGGGAGATCGGCGGAGACCGTGGTGTCAGACCACCCGCTCAGCGCCAGCCGCATTTAGCTCCGGTTGAGGGCGGCGGTGGTGGTCGACTTCCCCGGCGAGTGCCCACCAGTCTGCGTGGCAACCCCACGGCGCCGGCTAAGGCTTTAGCCGCCTCAACCAGCTCTCGCCAGGCCTCTGGTGGTCGCCCCGGCTGGCATGAGGAGCTCGCCGCGTTCGTGACCGGTGATCAGGCCGCTCGGCATGGCGCTGCCAGGCCCGACGCCACCGTCGGTGCGGGCGCTGCGGGACAAGGGATCGCTGATATTCAACACATCACATCTCAGACCCCAAACGCCGGACGTGATGCCGTCGTTCTTAGACATGACGCCACGGCCGGCGTGCAAGATGCCACGCCCGGCCCTGAGCAGCGCGCCGGAGGACAGTAATGACGAGTGACTACTCCATCTCACGTTCAGCCCCGTCAGGGACGGTTTTCTCAGCCTCCACTGGCGCTGACTCTCTCGCCGGTCCTCTCCACGATCACACCGACCCCTCCACGAATCCATCGATGAATCCCTCACCTCCTCACAGCGACCCGACGGAGTTCGCCTGGCTCATTGAGCGTTTCGCCAAGTCGGTACCGGGGATCCTTCACACTCTCCTGATCTCCTCCGACGGGCTGCCTCTGATCGCCTCCAACGGTATGTCCCGGACGTTGAGTGAGCAGCTTGCGGCAGTCACCAGCGGTCTGCTGGGGCTTGGTCACAACACCGCTGCACTGTTAGGGGCTGGAGGCTGTGAGCAGATCATGCTTCGGCTCACCCACGGCACCTTGCTGGTGATGCGGATCGGCGAGGTGGGTGGGCTCGCGGTCCAGACCGATGTCGGCTGTGACTTGCGAGTGGTGGCCTACGAGATGAATCAACTTGTTAGCAGCGTCGGGCATGTCCTGACCCCGCAACTGCGCGCCGACCTGCGAAGCATGTCGATCAGCCGCGCGCACCACAGCTGACATCGCCAGGGACCTGGCTCACCGTTCAAGGAGCGCACGGTGGCGACACAACAGCCTAATCGGTGGGTGCGGCCCTATGTGCTGACCGCGGGTCGCACCAGAACTAAGCGTCCTCTGTTAATGGAGACGCTGGTCTCGGTCACGAACTATGATCCCGGCTTCGCCACGACCCTGTTGCCGGAGTCCCGGGCTCTGTACGAGTACGCCCGCCGCACGCTGTCGGTCGCGGAGTTATCCGCCCACACCGGTCTTTCGTTAGGCGTTACCCGGGTCCTGCTTGGGGACCTGGTGGCTCAGGGGCGGGTCATGTTGCACCCGACCAGCGCCCTGACCGGAGGAGGGCCGTCCGACTTCCACATGCATCACAACGTTCAACTTCTGGAAAGGCTTCGTGATGGCCTGGCCAAGCTCGCCTGAGCCTCCGGTGATTACCTCAGCCAAGATCGTCATCGCTGGTGGTTTCGGTGTGGGCAAAACCACCTTCGTCAGTTCGTTATCAGAGATCCCACCGGTCAACACCGAGGCGTGGATGACCGAGGTCAGTGAGGCGGTGGATCCCATTGAGGAGGGCAGCTCCAAAACCAAGACCACGGTCGCCATGGACTTCGGGCGGATCACCATCGACGATTCCCTGATCCTGTACCTGTTCGGTACGCCCGGTCAGCCCCGGTTCTGGTTTTTGTGGGATGACCTGTGCCGAGGCGCGATCGGTGCTCTTGTTCTGGTCGACACCCGCCGGCTAGACGTCTCCTTCCCTGCCGTCAACTACTTCGAGAACGACACTGGTCTGCCGTTCGTGGTGGCGGTCAATCTGTTCGACGGCCGACTGTGGCACGAGCTCAGCGAGGTCCGGGATGCGCTCGCGCTGTCTCCGGAGGTTCCTCTGATCTGCTGTGACGCACGGGATCGGGCCTCCAGCGCACGGGCTCTGCAGACCGTGGTGACCCACGCGATGCAGCAGATGGGCTCCTCTGGCCCACCCCCGGGCGCCTTGATTGGCCGATAGCCACCCCAACCGGTCGGAAGGCCGTGGCGCCTTGGTGTGCTCGGAGTCCTGGCCTTGTAAATCCTGGCCTGTGAGTCCTGGCCTGCCTGAAGGCTCCGGTTGGCCTTGCGATCCGGTGTCCGTCGTCCTCACGCGTCCGCTGTGCGGCCGGTCCCCTCAACCGGCCGCCTCGCGGCCATCGAATTCACGTAGAAGGAGCCTGGATGCGGAAAATCCTGATCGTCGGTGCCGGGCAGTCCGGACTGCAGTTAGGGCTGAGTCTGCTGCGCCACGGCTATGACGTGACCATCGTGTCCGCGCGTACCCCGGAGGAGATCCGGTCTGGGCGGGTGATGTCCACCCAGGCCATGTTCAACTCGTCGCTGCAGCTGGAACGGGACCAGAAGATCAACTTCTGGGAGGAGGAGGCCCCCAAGATTCAAGGGATCCATGTGTCCCTGTCGGCTCCTCCTGGCCAGCGCGCCTTGGAGTTCTACGGCCCATTGGAGAGTTACGCACAGAGCGTGGACCAGCGCCTGAAGATGGCGGGTTGGCTGGAGACCTTCGAGGAGCAGGGCGGCAACGTGGTCATCCACGGCGCGACCACCGCGGACCTGGATGGCTTCACCCGGCTGTACGACCTGGTGATCGTCGCCGCCGGCAAAGGCGAGCTGGTCCAGTTATTCGACCGTGACGACGCGCGTTCCCCGTACTCCACCCCGCAGCGGAAACTGTCCGTGGTGTACGTCCACGGGCTGGAGCGTGAGCCGCACCATCCGGAGCCAGAGGTCGGGATCAACATCGTGCCCGGGCTCGGGGAGTTGTTCGTCATCCCCGGCCTGACGTTGAGCGGCCCCTGCGACATCCTGTTCTGGGAGGGCATCCCGGGTGGGCCTTTGGACTGCTGGGATGACCGCCCCGACCCCCAGGAGCATCTGCAGCGCACGTTGGACCTCGCCCGCCAGTACACGCCTTGGGTGTATGAGCGGTGCCGGAACGTTGAGCTGACCGACCCGCTGGCCACGCTTGTCGGCGCGTACCCGCCGGTGGTACGCCGCCCGGTCGCGAAGCTGCCGTCGGGGGGCGCGGTGCTGGGAATGGCCGACGTGGTGGTCGCCAACGACCCCATCACCGGCCAGGGCTCTAACAACGCTGCCCACTGCGCCGCTATTTATCTGCAGGCGATTGTGGAACGCGGTGATCAACCGTTCGATCCGGCCTGGATGCAGGCCACCTTTGATCGATACTGGGAGTACGCGTCGCTGGTCACCGCCTGGACCAACGCGATGCTGCAGCCGCTGCCGGAGCACGCGCAGGCCATCTTGGCCGCCGCCGCCACCAACCCGACCGTGGCGGCCCGCTTCGCTAACGGTTTTGCCAACCCCACCGACTTCCAGCACTGGTTCATGGATCCGGCTAAGGCGCGGGCGTATCTCGCATCATTGGGTGCGTGACTGTCGACGTCTGGAGCGCTGACGCCGCGTCGTTGGAATCCGCTCTCACGCCCCTGACCGGTCTGCTCTCCTGTGAGGAGCAGCGCCAGTTGGGGGCGTTTCGTTCTGGGGCCGCGCGGCGTCTGTTCCTGGCGTCGCGGGTGCTGCAACGTCTCCTCGGCGCGCGCTACCTGGGGTGTGACCCACGGGAAGTGACGATCACGCGGCATTGTCCCCGGCACGGGGATGGGGATCACGGCCGGCCCCGGCTGACGCATCCGGCAGGACCGGATTTTTCCGTGTCGCACAGCGGCCGTTTGGTGGTCCTCGCGTACACCTTTACAGGCCGGGTAGGGGTGGATGTGGAGGAGGCGGACCGCCCGGTCGACGCTGGCCTGATGGGGCGTCTGGTTCTCAGCCCGCAGGAGGAACAGGCCCTGGCCGAGGCGCCGGAGCCGGAGCGTCCAGGTCGGTTCCGGCGAATCTGGACCCGGAAGGAGGCGGTGCTCAAGCTCACTGGGCACGGCTTGGGTGTGCCGCTGTCACGGTTGTGGGTGGACACCGTCGACGACATCGCGCAGATCGGTGACCCACCCGCCGATTGGCCCACCGCATCCATTCAACTGCGGGATTTTCCGCTCATCGACGCCGTCGGGGGCCGGTATGTTGCGACGGTCGCCACGACCGATGGACAAGGGAGGGTACGCGTCCACGCCTCTGACGTCACCGCCGACGTTTTGTCAGATTTCAGGCTTATAGATGGCAATAACGTGTAAATCTCGCAATTGAGGTAAAACGATCATCGACCTGGCGTATGGTCGCAGACATGCGAAGGCACGGCGGGCCGTGCCTGAAGGAGATCACGGCCCTTCCCGCCGTCTCATCCTCCACCTGTGGTAGCGCTTCACGTCATCAAGCTTCACGTCATCAACCTGGTTTAAGCCCAACCGATGCTCACCGGGATCCGCCATGAGCGTGGAAGGCGACGACGGGCCCTGTCCTGTCAACGGATGGAGCCAGAACGGGCTGCTTCACAGCGCCCTGCTCTACCACGACACCGAAGAGTTCCTCGCCGCCGCGGTGTCGTTTCTGCGGATCGGGCTGACGCGGGGTGAGGCGGTGATGGCCGTGCTCCCCGGTCCGCGTCTGGATCTTCTGCGTACCGCCCTGGGTCCTATGGCCAATGCGGTACGTCTCCTGGATATGACGGAGGTGGGGCGTAACCCGGGCCGGATCCTCCCCTGGGTGTTGCAGCCCTTCGTCACTGAGCATCCCGCACGCCGGATCAGAGTCATCGGAGAACCGATCTGGCCAGACCGTTCCCCGCTCGAATACCCCGCGTGTGTCCAGCATGAGGCGCTGGTCAACCTGGCTCTTGCTGGACGGCGCATCACCGTGCTGTGTCCGTACGACGTCTCCCGCCTGTCCCCTCAGGCGCTCACCGACGCCATGCGCACCCACCCGGTGCTGGCGGTCAACGGCGGGTGGAAACCCAGCGACCAGTACACCTCGCCGGAGCGTCTCCTCCCGATCGGTAACCAGCCCTTCGCCGCTCCCCCAGCCACCGCGACCCCGTTGGTCTTCGACGCCGACCGTCTCCCCCTGGTCCGGCAGCTGGTGGCCGATCGGGCCCACGCGGCGGGCTTCTCCCCACAACGGGTGGCGGAGTTGCAGATGGCGGTCAACGAGGTGGCCACCAACTCCATCGTGCACGGCCCCGGGCACGGCTCCCTGCTGATGTGGCAGGAAGAGACGCACCTGGTTTGCCAGGTCTCCGACGAGGGGCATATCACCGACCCACTCGCCGGTCGGATCCTGCCGCCGCCTCACAGCGGCGGCGGGCGTGGACTGGCACTGGTGCATTACCTGTGCGACCTGGTACGCATTCACAGCGAACCGAGCGGCACCACGATCCGGATGTACATGCAACTGCCGGTCGGCGTCAGCGCGTGAGGAACGAGTCTGTCGGACCAGGCACTACGAGGGTCGGCTCATGCGGACCATGCAGGCAGGCCTGAGCCAGTCATTACGCGGGCAGCCTCGAGGCGGGCAGACCTGAGCCGGTCAGCTCTGGGCGCGCAGCACCTCACGTACCGCCTGGATCAGCATCATCACCTCCGCTGACGCCCGTTCCGACGCCCACACCAACCCGTAGACCATCCGGGGCTGGCCGGCATCCAGCGGCACGAACCGCACATCGGGGCGACGTACGGTCTCTACCAGCAGCCGCGGCACCGGTAACAGCCCCATCCCGGCGGCGACCAGGTCAAGCGCCGCTGGGATGTCATCGATGTCCACACTCACCGGCCGGGACCGCAGTCGGGTCGCCAGGAGGTGCCACACGCTGCCTGGTGGCCGAGCCCGAGGCATCAACACCTGACGATCGGTCAACTGCGTCACCCCCACCCGCACGGCGGTGGCCATGGGATGCCGCGCCGGCACCGCCAGGTGGGTGATGGGGAGGTGGAACCGAGCGGTCGTGGCGTACCCGGCTGGGAACGGTGTCGCCATCAACGCCGCCGACACCACACCTTGCGTCAAATCGGCGGTGGCGGTGCTCCAACCAGCGCGACGCAGCTCCACCTGCACCGCGGGGGTTCGTCCCGCTAGCACCCGAGCCACCTGAGCGGCGAACACCCCGACCAGGGGGCAATAAGCCAACGTGATAGGTCGACCGACCGTTTCGGCCAGCCGCGCCGCCTCGGCGCTGAAGGCCGCCATGCTGTCCAGCAGGGCCTCGGCATGGGGCAGCAGCGCCTTGCCCGCGTCCGAAAGCCGAACCTCCCGGCTGGTCCGCTCGAACAACCGCAGCCCCAAGGAGCGCTCCAAGCGGGCGATCGCTTGACTGACCGCTGGTTGCGACATCCCCAGGTACCCGGCCGCCTGGGAGAAGCTCAAGTGCCGGGCCACCGACACAAAACACGCGATTTCGCGGTGTGACGGGCCGTCATTCACGTCTCAGTATGGGCATTCCCTTCCCTGCTCATACGCCTCTCCACCCACATCGCCGGCGGCGGGCAGGGACGACGTGACAGACCGGCTTCCAGCCCGAGTCACAAGGCCTGGGGATCCATAAGCGCTGTCGATGAATCAGGCACGAAACCGACGGTTGGGGTCAGGATGCGCGGCGACGCATGCGTTGAGTGCCCTCCTGGACCACCGAAGGCAGCAGCGTGAAGGAGACACTTCATGTCCTTTGTGACCTCTGAGCCGACCGATCCGCCATCCGAAACCTCAGCGTCCCAGCCGCCCACCGGCTCCCCTGAATTCTCCGGCACCGTGTCCGGGCTTGGCCCGTCCACCGTGCTCGGCTACCCCAGGATCGGTCCGGACCGGGAACTCAAACGCGCTCTGGAGGCCTACTGGGACGGTCAGATCGACAGACCGCAGCTGGAGGCGGTCGGCGCGCAGCTACGAGAGTGGACCTGGCGCCGTTTGGAGGCACTCGGGCTGGCGGCCCTGCCGTCCAACACATTCTCCCTCTATGACCAGGTCCTCGACACCGCGGTGCTGCTGGACGCGATACCCGAACGGTACCGCGCCGCCGCCGATCCATACTTCGCGATGGCCCGAGGCGAGGAGGGCCTGCCGCCGCTGCGGATGACCAAGTGGTTCGACACCAATTACCACTACATCGTCCCGGAGATCGGCCCCGACACCCGCTTTCGACTGGTGGCCGACAAGCCCCTGGGTGAGGTATGCCAGGCGCGGACCCTCGGGTACGCCACCCGCCCGGTCGTGGTGGGGCCCGTGACGTTCCTGCTGTTGTCGCAGGCCGCTCCCGACTCCCCGGCTGGGTTCCGGCCTTTGGACCGGCTGGACGATGTGGTCGAGGTGTACGCGCAGCTGCTCACCACGCTGTGCGCCGACGGGGTCGACTGGGTGCAGTTGGACGAGCCGACGCTGGTCGCTGACCGCACCGAGGCGGAGCTGGAGGCCACCCGCCGCGCGTACACCCGGCTGAGCGCGGTCCCGAACCGGCCCCGCCTCCTGGTCGCCTCGTACTTTGGGGAGCTTGGCCCCGCGTTGCCGGTCCTGACCTCCACCGGCGTCGACGCCATCGGGGTCGACCTGGTACGCGGCGCCATGGTCGACGCCACCGCGTTGAACGGGACGCCCCTGGTCGCGGGGGTGGTCTCCGGCCGTGATGTGTGGCGTACGGATCTGGATGCCGCGCTGCTGACCCTGCGGCGGCTGCGACGCCATGTTCCCGTTGTCGTCAGCACCTCCTGCTCACTGCTGCACGTGCCGTACGACTTGGAGCGGGAGACCGCCCTGGATCCGGCGCTGCGGGCGCGCCTGGCGTTCGCCGAGCAGAAGGTCCGTGAGGTTGTCACGCTCGCAGAGCGCCTCGCCGGCACCGTCTCCGACCCGGCTGATACGGCGCCACCCCTGGCGGAGCACACAGCCGCGGAATCCACAGATTCAGCGACAGGGGCCTCGGCGGGCGTACCTCATTCCCAGGGACAGTCCCAGGGACGCTCCCCCTACCCGGTCCGCGCCGCCGCCCAGGCCGCCCACCTGAAGCTGCCGCGGCTACCGGTCACCACGATCGGCTCGTTCCCACAAACCGGGGAGCTGCGGGCGGCGCGTGCGGCGGTCGCCGCCGGGACGCTGACGCCGCAGGAGTATGAGCGCCGCGTCGAGGCTGAGATCGAGCGGGTGATCCGGCTGCAAGAGGAGCTCGGTGTCGATGTGCTGGTGCACGGCGAGCCGGAGCGTAACGACATGGTGCAGTACTTCGCTGAGCATCTGGACGGCTGCGCCACTACCCGGTACGGCTGGGTGCAGTCTTACGGTTCCCGCTGCACTCGACCTCCGATCATCTACGGCGACGTCACTCGCCCGGCGCCGATCACCGTGCGGTGGGCCCGCTACGCCCAGTCGCTCACCGATAAACCGGTCAAGGGCATGCTCACCGGCCCGGTTACGATCGTCGCGTGGTCTTTTCCGCGTCGGGACATTCCACTGTCTACGGTGGTTGCCCAGGTCGCCGCGGCGATCCGGCAGGAGGTTCAGGACCTGGCCGACGCGGGGATCTCGATCATCCAGGTCGATGAGCCGGCGCTGCGGGAGTTGCTGCCGCTGCGGCGCACGCGGCAGGCGGAGTACCTGGAGTGGGCGGTGGCCGCGTACCGGTACGCCACCTCCGGGGCACCCGACCACGTCCAGATCCACACCCACCTGTGCTACTCGGAGGCGGGTGAGGTGTTGGAAGCGATCGAGGCGCTGGACGCCGACGTGACCACCATCGAATCGGCGCGTTCCGGCGGCCGGATCCTCGCTGAACCGGCGGTGACACGGTTCCCCCGCGGCCTCGGCCCTGGTGTGTACGACATCCACTCGCCCCGCGTCCCTTCCGTCGATGAGGTGACGCGGTCGCTGCGCCGGGTGCTGGAGGTGCTGCCGGCCGACCGGGTATGGGTGAACCCGGACTGTGGTCTTAAAACCCGCACGTACCCGCAGGTGGAGGCGGCGTTGGCGAACCTGGTGACGGCTGCGCGGACGCTCCGTACCCAGCTCGGGGGTGATGGCCGCGACACGGCCGCGCTTGTCACCACGGGTTGACCGGTCGACGCGCTGTCCTAATACGTCAGGGGTAGCCGCCAGCGATCGGCCGTCTCACCGAGTTGACGCAATAGAGCATTCCGCTTCAGAAGCCCGTTTCCGTCTGGTTGTCATCTGGTAAGGACCGTCTTCTATAGAAGAAGGAAGACAAACCACGCGGACATGATGCGGCGGTGGTGCCGGGATCGGGGCACCACCGCCGGTCACTTCACGCCCTTGTGCAGAACAGGGTCGTCATGCTCGATAGGCCACCCACGCGTTGTACATCCGGGTCGCCTGCCCAGCCGTGAACTGATACATGCACGGGTCGTCGGTGTAGTCCATGAAGTTGGTGATCGGGTCGAGTCCTGCACTGGAGCAGGTGTCACGACCGGTGGGGCAGCCGTACGCCGGGCTGGCTTCCGGTGGAGTGTCACTGACGTAGTCACCGGGCGAGCTGCATCCACCCTGGAAGGTGTGGTACAGGTTCAGCCAGTGGCCGACCTCGTGAACCGCGGTGTCCCCAAAGTTGTACGGCGACAACGTACCGCCCGGCAGTGACTCATTGTGGATCACCACACCGTCCATCACGTTGAAGGTTGACGTCGGGAAGGTGGCCCAACCCAGCAAGTCCCTGAGGCGGGTGACGTAGATGTTGAGGACCCCCATGTCACCCCGCCGCAGCGTGGTTTTCATTTGCCGCTCGGCGTTGGTTCCATCGACAAGGTTGTACCAACTGGCATTCGTGGTGCGGGTGATCCCTGCCAGGGAGAACGCGAAGGCGGTCTGAGCTCCGCCGACCGTGCCACCGTCGTAGGAGTCGTTCAGCACACGCAGCTGCTCATAGATCATCGAGTCCGGAATGTTGCCCTGGGCGCGACTCGACCCCGCCTGAATGATGTGGAACCAGACCGGGATCGTCACCGTCGCCATGACGGCACTGTCGGCGCGCGCCGGTTGGCGCTGCAGCCGACGTTGGAAGTCAGCTTCCCGGATCGCGATCTCTTGTTCTGTGAGGTGGTTGGGCTCCAGTTCTCGACTGTCGGCTGTAGCCCGGGCGTTGCTGCTCGCGTGCTCCGTCACACAGTCATCAGCGATGCTGGACACCGCGGCGCTGATCGGTGCCGCAGCACCCGGCGCGGCGATCAGAGTGAGCAGCAGCCCGACCCCCGCCGTCTGCGCCCACCAGCGTGAACTGCGGAGCTTCATGCGTTGCACTCCGTTCTGCGTCCGCAGACCGGTACCTCCCCAGGACCAAACGGCACCGGTCCATCGACTTATGCCAATGCGGGAATACTACATGTCCGCTGAGTCCGCGAGAAGGCAGCAAAAATGCAACATGGTTAATTCGTTGTTATCAGCTGCGAATATGCGCCTTATCGATACATATAGGCTGATCTTGAGGACAAGACCGGCGCCCGCCACCGACTGATTTCGCCCTGAGGCGCCCGCACCGCCCTCTCACCTCACTTTGAGAGAAAAGCGGTATTCAGCGGACATCAGATGACGAGCCGGTCATGATGGGTCTATCCCACCCCGGATCCTCAGCCCGCACGGGCCCTGAACCGTCTCGTGGCGGCCACGCGCCGCACCCCACGCCGGACGGGCCTCGTCGCATGCCTCCCCGTGGAGAGGACATGTGATGAGAAAACGACTCCGACAAACCGCCGGCCTCATGGCACCGATCATGGTCACGGCCCTGCTGCTCCCCGGTAGCGCGGGGACCACACCGGCGCCAGAGCACCCCATCCCCATCCGCCTGGTGGCCGGCACTTTCGTCCCCGCCTCCCAGCATTGGCTGTCCCCACCCTCGGGCTGGGAACCCGAACCGATCGGGTCGACCTCAGGCCCGGTCAGCTACCTGGTCCAGTTCGCCGAACCGGTCGGCACTCCCCACGTGGAGGCACTCCGCGCCCGCGGCGCCGACGTGGTGGAGTACATACCGGATCAGGCGTACCGGGTGCGTACCAGGGACGCCTCCCGGCTTGACCAGATCCCCGGCGTGATCTGGGTGGGGCGGTTCCATCCCTCATGGAAGGTCAGCCCTGAGGTGCTCGACGCCTACCGGCAACAGACGGTGAACGGCCTGTACCGGGTACTCCTGGAGGACACAGAGGACGCTGCGAGGGCCCGCACGGCGGTGGAGGCGACCGGGGCCCGAGTGCTACGGACCAGCGCCCGGAATCTGCTGGTGGCGACCGCCGGCATCAACCTGCCGGATATCGCGCGGCTGGAGAGTGTCCGCTGGATCGAGACGTTCGAGTTCCCGCGCACCCACAACGAGTACGCGGCAGGTGAGATCCTGCACGCCACCATCGCCAACGCCCGCGGCTACGACGGCTCCACCCAAATCATCGCGATCGCCGACACCGGCCTAGGCGGCGGTACCCCACGCACCGCCCACCCGGACATCCCCGCCGACCGGATCCTGGCGATCCACGACTGGACCAGCCAGGACCTCCACCTCTGCGCCGACGTCATCCCCGACGGCCCACGGGATGTCAGCAGTGGACACGGCACCCACGTAGCGGTCTCAGCCCTCGGCGACGGCGACCCCAGTGGCGTGGGCCGGGCCGCCGCCCCCGGCGCCCGGCTGGTGTTCCAGGCGGTGGAGGACTACGTCGACTGGCAGTGGCTGTGCGCCTCCTCCCGCGACCAGTACCTCCTGGTCGGCATCCCCGACGACCTTGGAGAGTTGTTCGAGCAGGCCTACGGAGACGGCGCGCGGATCCACGCCAACTCCTGGGGCAGCTCCGCCAACGGCGCGTACACCGCCCTGGCCCAGTCCGCGGACGCTTTCATCCACAGCCACCCGGACATGCTGGTGACCTTCTCCGCGGGCAACGGTGGCGTCGACACCAACAACGACGGGGTGATCGACCCTGACTCCATAGCATCCCCCGCCACCGCGAAGAACGTCCTGGCGATCGGCGCCTCAGAAAACGCGCGCCCCAGCCTGCGCTGCGACCGCTCCCTGACCTACGCCACCTCCAGCGCCACCGAAGCGCGTACCGTCAACGGCCTGTCTTGCCGGGACCTCGAGGGCCGGCTCCCGACCCCGACCTGGGGTGAGTGGTTCAACTACTCCGCGGCGCCGCTGCGCGACGACCCGCAGGCGGGGAACGCTCAGCAGATGGCCGCCTTCTCCAGCCGCGGCCCGACCGACGACGGTCGTATCAAGCCCGACGTGGTCGCTCCTGGCTCCTGGGTACTGTCCGGCTACTCCGACCTGTACCAGCGGCAGTACGACTCCAGCCCGAACCCCCGCGATGGCCAGTGGCAAAACGACGGGTACCTGTTCCCGTACAACCAGCGCTACAAGTACTTCTCGGGAACCTCGATGGCCAACCCGATCGCCGCTGGCGGGGCTGCCGTGGTCCGGGACTACTACGCGCGGGCGCACCGGCACGAGGCTAGCGCGGCCTTGATCCGGGCCAGTCTCGTCAACAGCGCGGTCGACCTGCTCGATGAGAACAACGACGGGGTCGACGACAACGACTTCCCCATCCCCAACATTCATGAGGGTTGGGGGCTGGTGAACCTGGACGCCGCCACCGACGGCACCTTCGGCTTCCTCGACAACGTGGCCTCCCTGTCCACAGGGGACGTTCTGGAGTACCGGTATGAGGTCGCCGGGGACCGGCCAGCGAAATTCACCCTCGCCTACTCCGACGTACCGGGTTCACTGTCGGCCGCGGTGGCCCTAGTCAACGACCTTGATCTTGAGGTTGTGGCACCGGACGGCACCGTGTACCGGGGCAACGTATTCGAGAACGGTTGGTCAACCCCCGGCGGTACGCCGGACCGCCTCAACAACCTGGAGAACGTCTTCATCCAGTCCCCCCAGGCCGGTACCTGGACCCTGCGGATCCGCGCGCACCAAGTGCCCTTCGGCCCCCAGTCCTTCGCACTGGTGGCCCGCGGCGGCGCCTGACGGGCGGGTTCGACGCTGACGTCACACGCCACGGCCTGGTCGTGCCCGGTTGTCCGCCGGGCACGACCAGGCACCCGCCCGGGACGCACCGTCCGATTCACCCTTTATCCGCGCCGCTGGTGAGGCCCTCAATCAACAGGCGTTCAGCGGCGAAGAACAGCAGTACGACAGGGATGGTGAGCACTACTGACCCGGCCATTAGAACGGTCCGGGACACCTCGATGCCCCCTGACAGCTGCGCCAGTCCCAGGGAGACGGTCCACCGCTCCCGGTGCTCCACCAGGAACAGCAAAGCAAACAGGAACTCGTTCCACGCGATCATGAAGATGTAGAGGGCGTTAGCCATCACCGCAGGCGCCGCCAACGGCAAGGTCACCCGGAGCACGATCTGCCAACGAGAACAGCCGTCGATAGCGGCGGCCTCCTCGATCCCCTCAGGGATCGTGGTGAAGTAGTTACGCAGCATGTAGATGGAGACCGGCACAGTCTGCGCGATATAGACGACCACAAGCGCGGCCAGGGAGCCCCGCAACCCCATCCGGGTGAACAGGGTGAACAGCGGGATCGCCAACAGCATCGTCGGGAACAGGTACACCGCCAAAAACAGAAAGTGCACCTGGCGGCGTCCGGTGAAGCGCAGCCGGCTCACCGCGTACGACCCGGGGATGGCGACCAGCAGCGTCAACAGCACCGTGGCCAGGGAGACCAGGGCCGAGTTGAGCATGAAGGTCAAAAACCCCTGGCCCCCGGCGGAAACCGGGGACAGCACCGTGCGGTAGGTGGTCAGGGTGAGTTCGTCCCACCCCACCCACAAGCTGCCCGGGTTCAGCAGCACGTCCTCGATGGGGCGTACCGACAACAACACCATGTAGTAGAAGGGGAACACCGTCGCGACCGCCAGGAACCCGATGACGACCCAACGCAGCACGGTGAACAGCCACGTCTCGACGGCGTCACGGGAGAAACGATCGGTACGCAGAGCCCGCAGGCTGGAAACGCGCCCCATCAGCGTTCCCCCTCCAGCCGCGGCGCGAACAGCCTCAGATAAATAAGCAGGAAGATGACGAGTACGCCCGCCATCACCAGGGCCTGCGCCGCCGCGGCGCCGATGTCAAACCGCGCGGTCAGGAACTCGTACACCCGCACCGCCACCACCTCGGTGCCGGCACCGCCACCGGTGAGCAGATAGACATCGTCGAACTTGTTGAATGTCATGATGAAGCGCAGCACACACAGCAACGCGATGACCGGCCCCAGCTGCGGCAACAGAATGTGCCGCAGCCGCTGAGAAGGAGTGGCCCCGTCCACCAGCGCCGCCTCCTCCAGGTCCCGAGGCACCGCCTGCAGGCGGGCAAGCAGGAACAGAAAGGCGAACGGGAAGTACCGCCAGCCCTCAAACAGGACCACGGTGAGCAGCGCCAACGGAATGTCAAACTCCACTCCCCACAGCGACACCTGGGTTTGCCGTTGGCTTAAAAACGCCACCGGGGCGTCCCACCCCAGCAGCCGAACCCCCCATTCGTTGACGATCCCGTACTGCGGGCTGAGCATCACCTCCCAGGCGAAGGCGACCGCCACCACAGGAGCCACGTACGGCAGCAGCATCGCCGCCCGCAACGGCCCGCGTCCCGGGAACGCGCGGCGCAACGCCAACGCCGCGACCAGCCCGCCGAATACCGACAGCGCGGTGCCGCCGACGCTGTAAACCAGCGTGGTCCACAACGAACTCCAAAACCCCGGTGTGTTGAACACGGCGCTGAAGTTGCGCAGTGTGTAATCGCCGAACAGCCCGGCCTGGCGGATGTTGATCAGCCGGACCCGCTGGAAGGCAAGCATGGTCGTCCACAGGATCGGCAGCACCACGATCACCAGGACGATCACCAAGGTCGGGGACAAAAACACCCACCCGGCCCGGTTCTCTTGCTGCCGCAGGGTCAATGGGCGGAAGAAACGACGAGAAGCGGACTGGCGAGTCGGCGCGCGTTGGGTCGTCGTCATCTCGCCTACTCCAGAGAGGCTTGGATAGAGCGGATATCCTCAGCCGCCCGAGCCGCCGCCTCGGCCGCGTCCACGTCCCCCGCGGTCATGGCGCTGATGGCCTGGGCGACCGGCAGCTCACCCAACGTGGCTCCCACCAGCTCCCCCTCACCCTGGGGGAAGCCCCACCGGCTGAAGGTCTCCGGGCTGCTGCTGAGCGCCTCAATCACGTCCGGGGTGTACAGCTCCGCCAACGGCCGCTGGGTGTCCACCCCTGCCGGCAACTCATGCCAGGCGTCCACAAACTCGGTCGGGTTGTCCGGGGTGCCCTCCCGGACCGGGACCTTGCCCTCGGGGGTGACATCCAGCCAGTCGACGTACCCCTCCTCCATCATGAAGCGGACAAACTCCATGGCCTCCTCGGCAGGAGCGGTACGGGTCACCACCCAGGAGGTGATCTCCCCGAACTGCACCGGCTCGTCGTTACGCGGGCCGGTCAAAGTGGTCACGACACCGGAGTTCCGCGCCAGGAAGGTGGGGTCCTCGGCGCACTCCGGGCAGTTAGGCAACGCGTCGTTTCGCAGCCCGGCCAGCTCATCGAGGATGAACGAGGACCACACCACCATCGCGGCCTGTCCGGAGAAGTAGGTGGCGCGGGTGGAGTCCACGTTCTGAGCGCCGGCAGGACCGTAATCGGTGGCGAGCCTGCGGTAGAAGTCGAAAACCTCAACACACTCCGGGCTGTCGAGGACCACCCCATCGTCGTCATCGACCATCTGGCAGCCATTGGCCAACGCCATGGCCTCGAAGGTCTGCACGGTGAAGACGTCATCGGGCACCGTCGACACGACAATGCCGACCCTGCCGTCGCCGTGGAGGGTACGCGCGGCCCGCTCGATAGCCTCCAGGCTGTCCGGTGCCGGCAGGTTCGCCGCCTCGAACAGGTCCCGCCGGTAAAGCAGCAGCTGCGCCCAACCGTCGGAGGGCACCGCCAGCTGGGTGTCGTCGTCGCGGGTCAGTTCCAAAGCCCGCGGGGTGAAGGTCTCCTCCCCCAGCTCAGCAACGATCTGCTCCGCAGCCTCGGTGTTGATCAGATCATTGGAGGCCATCTGCCACACATTGGCCAGCGACATCGCGCCAAGCACGTCCGGCAGGTCCCCGGCGGCACCAGCGGAAGTGATCAACTGACTGAACTGGTTGTCGTCGATTCCCACGATCTCCACAGGGGTGCCGGTCTGCTCAGTGAACCGGTCGGCGATCGCTTGAATAGCCCGGACCCGCTCCGTCTGGTTCTCTGTTGTCCACACCGTCAGGCCGTCGCCGTCCCCCTCCTCACTGCCACAGGCAGTGAGCACCGCGCTGCCCACCACGCTGGCGACAGCCACGGTGGTCACCACCCGGAATACCGTGCCGCCCATCGCTGCTCCTTCGTGTCTCGCGCCTCACCCTGACAGTCCGTCGGGGCAGACACCGCCGGACAACTGACGGACCACACCGTCGCCCGCATCGTCACCCACATCACTGGGCACCGCCGCCGATTCGCGGGCGAGCGACGGGAACCTGACGGTATCCTCAGGTTTTCCCTAAGTCGAGACATGAAGAAGGATCAAACCCAGAACGTTATATGTTGCCCGTTCTGGCAACCGATAATCATCTTCCATAAATGATTCAGGTGGTTTCCGCCTTATCAAACGGAAACCACCTGAATACCAACTGGGTTTGTGTGAATGGACACGGATACGGTGACGCCATCACCCATCAACGCGACACACGCACCTCGCTATCGGGGGGAGAGGGTCAGGAAGAACGACGTCCCATGGCGAGCAGCCGGTCGGCGCCATACCAACCCAACCATGAGGCTGCGCCTCCCGCGATCGCCGCGAGGGTGAATTCGACAAGGAACATGCGGGCGAGGATGGCCGACGACTCTCCGTAACGTCAAATCAGGCACCAGGCTCAGGAAGCCAAAAACCCCGATTCCCGAAGATCAATTACGCCGAAGGAATTCGGTCGTCGACCCCACCAGGGAACCAGCATCACACCTTAACGTGACACAGCTCACACATCCGCGTACTCGGATCGTGACCCCTCAGGCCGGAGCCCGGAAGACCCTGCATTCTGCGAAGAACCCTACGCACGGGACGATACTGGTGGCGCACTTGGAGCGAGTGTGACGGTAGCCAAACCCGCGAACAACAACGCCGACCCCAGCCACGCGGTGAGGCTCAACCGCTCCCCCAACAACGGAACCGCCAACAGCGTGGCCACCAACGGCTCAGCGAGACTGACGGTGCCCGCCACCCCGGCACTGACCCGCGTCAATCCCCACCCAAATAACAGGAAATAACAGGTACGCCAACGCACTCGTGGCCAAGCCGAGCCAGAGCGTCAGCAGCAATCCACGCGTACTGGCCAGCGTTTCTGCCCGCAGCATCAACCACGGCCCAAGCAGCGCCCCACCCACCAGGAGCGTCGCGATCATCACCGCCGTCCTATCGACACCCCGAGCCTGCAGACGCTTAGTCATCGCCGTATACCCGCCGTAGGCGGTGCCAGCGACGCATCCCAGAAGCACCCCAAGCGGGTCAACCCCCGCGGCACGCCCCGGCAAAAGCAGCAACCCACACCCGGCCACCGCCGCCGCAGTTCCCACGCCCCAAAGCAGCGTCAACCATTCCCCGACCAACCAGTACGCCACCAACCCCACCACAACCGGAGTGGTGCCTAAGGCGACCGTGGTGGTCAAAGCCGCCCCAGTCCGATCGACAGCCGCCAGAAAACTCACCTGGAAAAGAGCCGTCACCGCAGACACCCCCAGCACCCACCCCCGGACACCGGGACGAATAAGTGCGGCCAGGCTGGTCATGAAGGAGGCGTTATGGGCATCGGCACCGCGGGCACGAGCAGCGACCGCGGCGCGGTGGTTGCGCATCAGAGACGGCAGCGCGAACAGCGCCAACGCCACGCCTCCCAGCAACAACCGTGCGCTACCGAGAGCGAATGGATCAGCGGAGATATCCGCCAACACCTGGGCCGGTCCGATCGTCCCCCACAGCACCGCCGCACCGAGCATAGAGGCGATTCGCCAAATCTGGACAGCTGCCGTTTGTCGTAGGCTCACAGGCCGGCAAACTAGTCACTAAAACAAGACTTAGCTAAAGTATCCGAATATCATTCGGCAGCGAGGAGATTTTGATGGCCCTGGACGAACTAGACCTGGCGATTTTGGCCGAGTTACAGAAGGACGCACGGCGGACTAACCGGGATCTGGCCGAAGCAGTGGGAGTGGCGCCCTCAACCTCCCTCGAACGAGTGCGCTCCCTACGAGAACGAGGCATCATCCGGGGCTTCACCACCGAGGTGGACCTCCCCGCGCTCAACCGTGGCTTACAGGCACTGATCGCGGTACGCATCAGGCCACCCTCCCGACGCAACATCGAAGGATTCCGGGAGTGGGCGGCCCGACTCCCTGAAACAATCGGCGTCTTCGTCGTCAGCGGCAGCGACGACTTCCTGCTTCACATCGCCGTACCGGACACTGATGCGGTCTACGCCTTCGTCATCGACCGACTCACCGAACGCCCCGAAGTCGCGGATGTGCGAACCAGCATCGTGTACGAACACATCCGCCCCCGCGTCATCACCCCCGCCGATACCCGCAGCCGAGGCACGACCGGCTCCAGATGAACCCCTGTCCGGCCGACAGGCGCCGACAAGCACGTCGCCAGGCGAGCACCCCACGTGCGTGGGGAGGAGTCAGCACTCAGTAGTGCAGTACCCGTCGCTGACTTGATCTCGGGAGGAGTAACAGGGGGCAAGGCCTAAGGCCTGCCCCTGTTGTTTTGGTCCTCCTCTGACCAGCGAGGAGGACCTGTCGATGACCAAATACAACCGTGCATCTTGCCTGACCCACTGGGCGTTCTCCGATTCGGACGAAATCCGTTCCGACCGGCCGCATGCATG
>PKFB01000005.1 GCA_002919305.1 Actinomycetales bacterium | reverse complement strand
ACCCTCATCGCCACCGGAAGCAACGACCGAACCGTCCGGTTATGGAACCCCATCACCGGCCGTCAGATCGGCCAACCACTCACCGGACACGAACGGGCGGTGACCACGGTGGCTGCTGTGCTCCTCCCCGACGGGCGTACTCTCCTCGCCACTGGAAGCAAAGACACCACAGTGCGACTGTGGGATCCCGTTACCGGCCGTCAGATCGGCCAACCACTCACCGGACACAAAGACGCAGTACTTGCAGTAGCGGCCATACCTCTACCCGACGGACAGGTATTGATCGCCACTGGCGGTTATGACACCACAATACGACTCTGGAATCCGATCACTGGCTGTCAGATCGGCCAACCACTCACCGGACACACAGACTGGGTTAACGCGGTGGCGGCTGTACCACTTTCCGACGAGCCCACCCTCATCGCAACTGGTAGTGACGATGTCACGATTCGGTTGTGGGATCCCACCACCGCCACCCAAATCGGCAAACCTCTCATCGGCCACGAAGGCACAGTGCTTTCAGCAGCTGCCATACCGCTGCCCGATAGACGGGTAGTGATCGCCACCGGCGGTAGTGATACCACCGTACGACTGTGGGATCCCACCACCGCCACCCAAATCGGTGAACCTCTTACTGGTCATGAAGGCTGGGTGAGTGCGGTAGCGGCCGTGCCATTACCAGATGGGCGGGTCCTGATCGCCAGCGGCAGCTACGACGCCACAGTACGCCTGTGGGACCCCACCACCAGCACCGCAGTCGGTGAACCCTTCGGCACCCACAAAGACGCGGTGTATGCGGTAGCGGCCGTGCCATTACCGGACGGGCGGGTCCTGATCGCCAGCGGCAGCTACGACGCCACAGTACGCCTGTGGGACCCCACCACCGGTCACCAGATCGGTCACCTCACCGGACACAACTTGGTGTACTCAGTGGCGGCCATACCGCTGCCTGACGGACGTACCCTCCTTGCTACCGGAGGCCTTGACGCCAAGATACGCCTGTGGGACCCCACCACTGGAGCCCAAATCGGCGCCCCCTTAACCGGCCACCAAAAAACAGTGCGCGCGATAGCAGCTGTACCACTTCCCAACGGCCACACCCTCATCGCCACCGGCAGTGACGATCGGACAGTGCGGCTGTGGAACCCCATCACCACCCATCAGATCGGCCAGCCTCTTACCGGTCATGAAGGCTGGATACGTGCGATGGCGGCGGCACAGCTCGCAGATGGGCGTACCTGTCTCGTCACCGGCGGTGATGATCGAGCGATCCTGGTATGGGCTCCACAAGCATGGAACTCAGCGTTAGCGCCACGCAGAAACGGTGACTAGTCAAGCAAGGCGTGCCGATCGGGCCAGGTAACGCTACGCAGCCCACCGGTCCTGGCGATTTTCAACGGCCCTACTCTGGCCGTGCTACGCATCCATGACCCGCTTACCGTCGCCCAAAACCCTAGCTCACTACCTGGAGTTTGGCCGCTGACAGCGATCGGAGAGCCCGAATGGTTGGGGATCGGTTGTGGTCTCTGCGTGCATGGGCACGCATGACTGGCAATCATGCCCTTACTGAAGCCCGCACCGCCAACCACCCCTACTGGTCCGGGTCTCTCCACACCAGCACCTGGGCTGACCTTACCCACCACGTCTTTATCCCCCATGAGGACTCAGTGCCCACAGTGGCGGCTGTATACCTCTCTCACGAAGGGATGCTGATTGTCACGGGCGGTGACGATGCCACGGTGCGGTTGTGGAACCCGATCACCGGTCACCAGGTTAGCCACCCTCTCACCGGACACACAGACTCTGTAGTCGCGGCGACGACTGTGCCACTTCCTGACGGACGAGTCCTGATCGCCACCGGAAGTCTCGACGCCACAGTGCGCCTGTGGACCCCAACCACTGATCGTCAGCTTGGGAATTCCTCACCCACTGGGGCAGCACGCTGACCGTAGCGGCTATGGCCGCTTCCTGAATCCTCCTTTGTCATCGCTGATACTCAGGCGCGGTTCTGAGACGGCCCTCACGACTGTGGAGACCACACCAGGACCGTCTGATCCGTCCCGCTGGTGGCGAGGAAGGGGCGTCCGTCGGGGAGTTGACCAGCCGCCATCGCGTACACCGCGCCTTCGTGATCGGTCAAAGGCTCACCAACCGCAATGCCAGTGACCGGATCCCACAACCGCACCGTGCCGTCATCACCACCACTGGCGACCAATACCCGGCCGTCGGGGAGCGACACCGCCGTCACCGAGTTCACCGCATCGTCGTGACCGGTCAGAGGCTCACCAACTCCAACACCAGCAACCGGATCCCACAACCGCACCGTCTCATCGTCACCACCGCTGGCGATGAGGACCCGCCCGTCAGCCAACGGCACCGCTGCTACCGCGTTCACCCAATCGTCATGACCGGTGAGAGGGGCGCCGATGTGCTGACCGGTGGCCGGATCCCATAACCGCACCACCTCATCGCCACCACTGCTAGCAAGGAGGGTGCGCCCGTCTGGCAAGGGCACCGCCGTCACCGCAAGCACCACCCCTTGGTGTCCTTCTAGAGGGTCGTCCGTTGCGGCGGCGCCGGTGATCGGGTCCCACAACCACACCTCACTGTCTTCGCTTCCAGTTGCGATCACCACGCGCCCGTCCGGGAGTGGCACGGCCGCCACCGCGGTCACCACATTTTCGTGTTCGGTGCGAAACGCGTTGACCCGCTGGCCGGTGATCGGATCCCACAACCACACCGTGGCTTCGCTGCCGTCAGCGGCGAGGAGGGTACGCCCGTCAGGCGACGGCACCACCGCCACCGCATTCACCAAGCCTTCGTAACCAGTCAGGGGCGCACCGACCGCAGCACCGGTGACCGGGTCCCATAACCGCACCGTGCCGTCGTCACCGCCGCTGGCGATGAGGACCCGCCCGTCAGGCAGCGGCACCACCGCCACCGCATTCACCACACCTTCGTGGCCGGTTATACGGGCCTGTACATGTAGACGCCACTGCTGATCCTCGACCATGCGGCTTTCCTCCAATCACTACCAGCGGCCAACTCCAGCACAGCGGTGTCGGCTTGAGCTTCATTGGGGAAGTCTCGTGGCTGTGGAGCAGGTCCAAGGTGTGGACTGCGGTGAAGGAAACCAGGTTCGATGCGCTCTCCGGGTGGCGGCACAGAACAGCGCAGTTCGCACCGTCCGCGCTCGGGAAACGAGGAGGACATGGCACACGCCACAGGAAAGCGGTACGACCGTCATCGCTCCTGGCCGCGTTCAGCGTCCGCGTGTGGTATCGGCACGGCCACCACTTCATACACCGGGCCTGTGGGGCCGGTCAGGGGTGAACCGACCGGGGTGCCGGCCACTGGATCCCACAACCGCACCACCCCTTCGCCCCCGCTGGTGGCGATGAGGGTCTGCCCGTCAGTCAACGGCACCACCGCCATCGCGTACCCCCGACTGTCAGGGCTGATCAGAGGCTCACCGACCGCGGCGCAGGTGAGGGGATCCCATAACTGCACTGTTCCCTCACTGCCGCCGGTGCAGATAAGCACACGGCCGTCGGGGAGCGGTACGGCCGCCACGGCGCTCAGCCTGTCATGGACGGCCTGGATAGTGCCGACGTGGGCGATGGCGACTGGATCGTACAGTCGTATCTCGGTATCGACACCGTTGCTGGCCATAAGCATCCGCCCGTCGGGGAGCGGCACGGCCGCTATCTTGCTTATTGGGCTTTTGTTATTCAGACCGCCGAGCGGAATGCCGGTTATTGGATCCCAAAACCGCAATACCTTGTCTCGGGTACTGCCGCTGGCGACAAGCGTACGTCCAACCGGAAACGGCACAGCCACCACCGCGCCTATCCAGCCTTTGTGTCCGGTCAACGGGTCACCGACCTGGGTGCAGGTGATCGGATCCCACAACCGCACCGTGCCATCGGTACCGCCGGTGGCGATGAGGGTGTGGTCGTCAGACAGTGGCACCGCCGCCATCGCGAATACCGCATTTTCATGGCCGGTTAAAGGGCCACCGATGCGGGTTCCGGTCACTGGATTCCATAACCACACCATGGAGTCGTATCCGACGGCGGCGATGAGCACTCGTCCGTCAGGTAAAGACGCAGCCGCCACCGCATTCACCCCGCATAGTCGCTGAGGGATTTTTCCCGCGTCCACCCACCTGCTCAACCGTGCCGCCGTCACACGCTGCTTCCAGCCGCCGCCATGCGCTCCCTGTTCTTCTGCCCGTTCCTCCCATCTACGTGATGCGCACAGGGTAGAAACCGGCGTCACAAGAGCACCGCGATCCGGCATACACTCTCCTATACAAACAGTGATAACACTCTTGCGTTGCTGACCGATCGTCTCTCTGGCCTATTCCTAGGGCGTCATGCGCCGTCACGGAGTCAGCCGCTTGGTAAGAGCGGTGCGTGCGCGCCGTTGTGTCATTGGTCCCGGCTTCCCTCGGGCCTCGACAGTGAGAGAGCTCTCCGCGAAAGGCTCGGCCGCGTGGTTGGCAGTGGTACGGGCCTGCGGGCAGACTCTGTCGGTGAGCCAGGTCAGCTGGTGGACACCAGAGCCGTGAGCAGGCGTTATGGCGCCTCTAGGTATCCGCGGTATGCGTGAGAGCGGCGATGACCTCACCCCGTCCTCTCACGCGTTTGGTCCTGACGAACCGGCTCGGATTTTGTCGCGAAACTCCACGATGGATACTCCACAGTGGCCTATCTCCTACCGGTCCCGTTGTCACGTCGTTTAATGTTTCTCATGCTGACCAGCGCGCGGTGGCGTAACCACGCCGCCGACTGGCTAGCCCACTGACCACTGAGGAATGATCCGTCTGGTTGGAACGATAAGCATTCGAGGCCGAGTGGCGTTACGCGGTGGCGCATCCGCATTACCGCGACACACCCACGCCATCGAACAGATTGCCGAGCCATACCAGAGGAAAAATGCTCAAATAGCTTGATCCGGCATCGAACCTCTCCGTCGTAACACGCCGAAGGGGTCGCGCCGAAGCTCCGGAGAGGCGACCCTTACATAGACATTCGCCTCTATAGACCTCCGTTGAGAGGTCCCTATAGGAAGAGAATCAGGCCACCGGTCGGGGCACGCTCCTGACCGGGACGGTAGGCAGGATCGGGGGAACTGATGCCGAAGGCACATCCATGGTCAAGCGAGCGAGGACGCCTCACTCTGCTGAGCCGCCGTGCCCGTGCCAACACCCGACGCTCCCTGCGCCGTCCCCAGCTCCACCAGGGTGGGCTCTCCCGCGCCTACCTCACCCCGGTTGCGCTTTTGGTGCTGCTCGCTTCCAGCGCCACGGCGATCGTGGTCGCCACCGGAGCTTCTCAACTAGAGCGTGGGCCTGCAGCGCGTACCACTCCGTTTGTGGCCGGCCCGACGGGTGGTCCGGTGCTGATTCTTCCTGATCAGCAGCCGTCGGAGCATCCGTCGCCGGCGGCCCCGTCCACGCCACCAGCGCTGGATCCTCCGTCATTTGTGGATGCCGTGGACGACGATGACAACGTCGTGATCGTGTCACCGGCGGATCCCCCCGTGTCGGATATCAGCGGCCCGGTGGTGTCACCACCGCATCCCCCCTCGTCCTCCCCCGCCCCCGCCACGCCTCCCAGTACGACCCCACCCACGGAGGAGCCGATTCCGGGGTATCCGGATCCACCGCTTCCGGCGCCTCCTCCACCTCCCGGGCTCTATCCCCCTCCTCTTGAAGAGCTGCCGGTGTGGTCGGCCCTTCTTGAGGGGACCATCGGGGTATTCACCCTGTTACAGTGCGTGGTGTCGTTACCGGACTGCCCATCCCTCAGCGAACCGGAGCCACCGCCCCCACACCCATGCCGTAACGGCCGGCTCAGCTCCCCGCGCATGTCCTCTGTGGATACAGGGCCTGTGGTGCGGGAGAACGCCGACGTCTCACCGACCGCACCCGTCCCACCCGCACGGCGGTCCGTGCTCGAAGCAACAGAGGCGCCTACGGCTGTGCCCACCCCCGAGCCGCGCGCCGACCAGTGGATGCGTGCCCCGCGCGACAACACCGCTCGGCCACGGCCGCACGCCCCTGTTCCTGCTCCTGACTTTTGGCAGGAAGCCGTCGTTTCTCCAGCTTTCGCTGAAGAGCGACCGGAGGAGCCCGTTCCCCACCAGTGGGTGCCAGACGTCACCGGATGGCCGGCTGCCCCTGACGTTATGTGGCCAGACCCACGTGTCGCATCCGGCTGACCAGGCCTTACTGCGCCATAGCATGGGGGAACGTGAATCCCCGCTCCTCACGCCTGGCCTGGCTGGTATGGGGCACTGGCGTCGCCGTCTACATCCTGGCGATCTTCCATCGCAATTCCCTGGGCGTCGCCGGCATCCAAGCCGCGGACCGGTTCGGCATCAACGCATCCACCCTCGCTGTCCTCCCGGTCCTCCAGTTGATGGTGTACGCGGGGATGCAGATCCCGGTCGGGATGGTGCTCGACGCAATCGGCCCCCGTCGCACCCTGCTGGCCGGGTTGAGCCTGATGACTGTCGGGCAGACCGTATTCGCGCTCGCCGATTCCCTGGCCCCTGCGCTGATCGCTCGGGTGCTGCTGGGTACCGGTGACGCCGCCATCTTCATCAGTGTGCTCCGATTAGCAGCGGCCTGGTTTCCGGTTCACCGGGTCTCGCTGGTCACTCAGCTCACCGGAGTCCTCGGGCAGATTGGGGCGATCATCTCCGCGGCGCCGCTGACCGGTTCGCTCCGGGAGTTCGGCTGGACCACCACCTACCTCGGCGCCGCCGCGCTCGGCGTGGTGTTGGCGGTACCGCTGATCGTCACCGTCTATGACGCTCCTAACGCGCGGGACGCCGCCGCTTCCCGCCCCGGTGTGATGTCGTGGCAGCGGCTCCGGACGAACCTGGTCGCGGCCTGGCGGGAACCCGGCACCCGACTTGGGTTATGGACTCACTTCACCACCCAGTTCACCGGCACCGTCTTCACCCTGCTGTGGGGCTTCCCCTTCCTGGTGGCGGGTCAGGGCCTGTCCCCCGCCACCGCCAGCGGCCTGCTAAGTCTGCTGATTCTCACCAGCATCCTGGTCGGCCCGCTTCTCGGGCAGCTCGCCGGCCGCTTCCCCTTCCACCGCACCCGGATCGCGCTCGGGGTGATCGGGCTGGCCGCTTCGGCGTGGACGGTGGTGCTGCTGTGGCCCGGCCACGCCCCGTTCCCGCTGCTGGTCTTCCTGGTGATCGCGTTGGGCCCGACCGGTCCGGCGTCAGTGATCGGATTCGACCACGCCCGATCGTTCAACCCGGTCGCTCGCCTGGGAAGCGCCACAGGCATTGTGAACGTGGGTGGGTTCGTCGCTTCTCTGATCACGATCCTGGTCGTCGGTGTGGTGCTCGACCTGACAGGCGGATACTCGCTGGAGGGTTTCCGCTGGGCGTTCGCGACGCAGTACCTGCTGTGGGGCTTGGGCGTGTACCAACTGATCCGCTACCGCCGGCGGGCGCGTGCCACCCTGGCCCGCCGGGATCCCCAGGCGTACGAGGCGCTACGCCGGGGCGTCCTGGTCTCCTCTGCCTCCTAGACGGGGCATCGAAACCGATGAACCGATAAGGGGAGCCATCACCAGGGCTCCCCTTATCGGTCGTTATCGGGTCTGTGGAACGGCGCGAGTTACCTCTGGTACGGGCCCGGCGGGTACCCCGGGTGCCCCTGCGGCGGGTAGGGGGCACCGTAGGGCGCTCCGACGTATCCGGCCGGAGCCGCGTACCCTGCGGGTCCCTGCGGCCAACCGGGCCCACCGGGGAACTGGCCCTGCCTCTGAGCCGCGGCGCGCTGGGCGGCGGCGAGCTTACGCGCGCCCATGATCCACGCCACGAGGATCAGCACCAGCTGCGCCAACAGCGTCCCGATGATCTGCAACGCCGCGAACATGGGGTCGTGCCGGTCGGCGAAGTCGGGCTCGATCAGGTCGTTGGGGTCGTAGATGACCTCCACCGGCCCAAGCGGTTGCCGGTTGGACGAACCCGTGGTGATCTCGTACTGCTCGCCGTTGGGGCAGCTCACCTGGTGGACGTAGCTGGTCCGGGTCCGGCCCCGGCGTCCCCGCGTGGTCTCCGTGTCTTGGCTGGTGACCTCGCAGACGATCGTTTCGCCCACGACCTCACGCGCCACCGTCTTGGTGCTTATCGTGAGCGACGCGACCAGCAGGGCTCCCACAATCAACCCAACCAGCAGCAGCTTCGGGGAGCCCGCGAGTTTAACCACGCCAACCCCGATGCATAAAGCCCCGACAATGCCGATGAGAGCGCCCACTATTGAGTGAGGTGGCAGCACGGAGAACACCGCGCCCACCACAATGATGGTCAGGCCTGCCGCCGTGAATGCCAGGCCGGCGCCCTGCCTAGGAGCGTTCGGATCCTGTGTTGGATCGGTCGACTCCGCCGCCATCGCGCACCCTTTCTGGAACCGGTGTCACAACGCTGAGGTCGGTGAATCCGATCGGTGGTGCGTCGGGTCAGGGTCGCCTCCCGAGCACCAGATGATCGCAGGCGACACCGTAGCCTGCGGATACTGGTAAAACCGCGGGTAGGGACGCTGGATGGCACGAACGAATGAGAAAGTGATCTCGTGACATCCTCGGCGGTTCCGCTTCCGAGTCCGATTCGGGGTAACGAGCCCGGATCGTTCCCGTGGCGTGTGCTTCATCAGCGTCATCCGGAGCTGATCCGGCGGGTACGCGAGGCTCACCCGTACCCGCCCGTGACGCGGCAGGCTCTCCAGCGGCTGCTGGAGGAGATCACCACAGGGGCGATCAGTCCGCTCCCTGACGACGCGTACGACCGGGAGCAGTGGCGCCACTGGGAACGTGGCTATCTTGGCCTGTCCTGGTTCGACGTCCCTTTCCTGTGGGCGGAGAGCTACTTCTACCGCAGGCTGCTGGAGGCGGTCGGGTACTTCGCGGACGGTCCGTGGCGAGGCATCGACCCGTTCGGGCCTGCGAAGGCCGCTGAGCTGGCCGACGCTTCGGCGTTGGCCACCGAATTGGCCGCTCTGGGGGAGGTGGTGTCGCTCCCGGAGCCGCAGCGCTGGCCGACGCTGCTGCGGGCCGCGTTATGGGGTAACCGCGCCGATCTGGGGTTCCGGATCAGCGACCCAGGTGTGGACAGTCGCGACCGGGTCACCGACCTGATCGTCGACGACAGCGCTCAGATGACCGAGTGGTTGACGTCGACGGCGCCGGGCCCCGTCTGCCTGGTCGCTGACAACGCGGGCCGGGAGCTGCTGCCCGACCTGATCCTGATCGACCACTTGCTCCACACCGGCCTGGCCGAACGTGTGGAGCTGCACGTCAAGCCGTACCCGTACTTCGTCTCTGACGCGACCACCGCGGATGTCATCGAGTGCCTGCGTCAGCTGCTCAGCGGCCCTGAGCCGGTGGTCGAGGCTGGGCGTCGCCTGTGGCGGGCCCTCAGTGACGGAGGGTTGGAGATCTACACCCACTCCTTCTATCGGGCGCCGCTGTCCTACCACGACCTTCCCGCCAACTTAGCCGACCGGTTCGCACGAGCCCGTCTGACGATCATGAAGGGGGATCTGAACTACCGACGGCTGGTCGGGGACCGGCACTGGCCGGCGACTTCGACGTTCGAGGAGCTCACCGCGTACTTCCCCGGGCCGGTGGCGACCCTGCGTACCCTCAAATCCGACGTCATTGTGGGGCTTGACGAGGCGACGCTCGCGGCGCTGGAGGCCTCCGGCGCGAACTGGCGTACCAGCGGCACCCACGCTCTCATCCAGGCTCGCCTGGCCCCAGCCAGCGACGACACGACACGAAGTGAGGGGTACGCCCAAACCGTTTGATCCGCGTACCCCTCGTGGTGCCGCCCCGGTACTCGTGTGGTCAGGTCGACGCGCGGCGCTTCGCGAGCAGACGCCCCATGACCTCCCGCACCGTCGCGCCGGGACGGTAGGACTGCACCAGGTAGGAGCCGCACGCGATGTTGGCCCCGGCGAGGAGCGGCACGACCCACTGGAAATACCGTTGGCGCCGTTGCAGGCTGGCCAAGTCGGGCGGGGTGGCGGCGGTGGGTTCCGTCGCATCCTTCACCGCGGTGATCTGGCCTTTCTCCCGGGTCTGCTCCGCCAGCGCCGAGATTCGGCTACCCAGATACGCGGAGTAGGCGGTGGCGGCGGCGCCCGCTAAGGTCAACCCCGCTTTCAATGCCCCAACGGAGCCGAAACCGCGCTGGGTCGCCAACCGCGACGCGCTTGACTTGGTCAGTCGGAGCCCAGCCAACGCTGACGCGACGATCCCGGCCCACTCGACCGGACCGAACCGTCTCCAGGCGGCTGACGCGACCCGAATTCGGTCAATGTCGGACTCCAGTTCGGGTCCAGCCTCGTGCACCCCCACGATCCCCATGACCGAGCCTCCGAACCATAGGGCGGAGCCGAGGTCGTGGACAGCTTGCGCGACCGCATGCTTATCGTTCCGCTTCACCGAATCCCCCGATCCATGACCACGCTCTGGTGAGCGACGGTTCCGGTCAGTGACTGGCCGAGTCACTACCCGATGGACCGTTCGGCAAACGGCGTACCGACAAAGCATGCCGAATACGCACCGGATAGATGTGTGAACGGCACCAGACGACACGCATCAACGCACAGCGCGTGGGGTGGCGGGTTCGTGGTGAGCCCTCAACGCTCAATCCACAGGCGGGGTGTCGCGGTGGTCCCGGGCGGCGCGCTCCTGAGCGGCCCGGTAGGCGATCACCCACTCGGCCACCTCATCCTGGTCGGTGGGGTCCACGCCGTCGGCCACCATACGGCGCAGCAGTTCCTGAACCGGCGCTTCTAGGCCGAGGATCGCGTCGGTGTAGTGGGGTGCGGCGTCGGCGATCGCCCGAATCGTGGCGGTTACCGCCTGTTCCGGTAGCCCACGGCGTTGTCCTGCGTACTGGACGAAGGCCGACAGCACCTCCGGCAGCCAGGGAGCGGCGTCGTCGTCAAGCGCCGCGTGATCGGACGCCCAGTCGATGAGGAAAAGATCAACGGCGGTAGGGCTCCACCGCAGGGGATCCCCGCTGTTGGCGGTGACGGCGTACTCAATCGCGGCGGTCACACAGGCCCTCAGAACTGCCTCTCCCGGCGGCGCCTCAGGCGCCACCCGCGCCGCGAAGGGAGAGCTCAGGAAATCAGCGAGGATCTGGTCAATCTCGTCACCGGCGGCCGGTTCAGCACGCGTGGGCAGCAGCGCCAACCGAGCACGGGTGACCGCCCACTCCTCCACATAGGAGTCACTCGGTGGCTGTTCCAGCCGGTCCGCCTGGTCCATACCGGACTCGACCACGGCCCGCAGCGTGTCGGCGCTGACCGCCTCCAGCAGGATGTCACTCTCCTCCGCAGCGGCTTCCTGCCAACGACGGACAATGTCGGTGCCGACCGCCACGAACAGGTCCTTGGCGATCCGGGCGTTGTGATCTACCAGGACACAGACGGTGTGCTCAGGGCCGCCTCGTTCCTGGTCCGGGTACGCGAAGGTGGCCACGTACTGGGCCTGGTCGGCATAGAGGTCGGTGGCCCGCCACGTCCCGGTGCAGCGCACCGTGCCGGCTTCGCTCACCCAGGCCGGCCCCGTCGTCTTCAGGGCCGCCCCGGCCGCCGCCGCGGTAGCGGCGAGCTCCTCGCTGGGCGCCGCGCCGGCCAACCCCGCCAATAACGCGCGGGACCGTGGCGTACGCTCCCCGCCTGCGTAATCGACCAGGTTCTGGGTGAACCACGCCACGGCCTGAGCCCGGTTGGTGTCGGCGGCCGCGTAGGCACCCCCGAGCAGGGATGACACGGCCAGTTCGGCGTCGAAGAGAGTCGGCAGATCCGCGATCGGCGCCGCCACCTCCATGACGTCGGCGAAGATTCCGGGGCCTGAAGGTGGTGGGGCGGTTTCAGACATAGGGTGTACCCTACGCCCGATACCCGGCGGGCGGCTGCTCCCCACGCGCGGCGGCCAAAACTTTCCACGCGTCGGCGTACGCCTGCAACTCCTGCCGTACCGGCGTGATGATCTGCTCCTCCGCCACCTCAAAGACCGCGGCCCGCAGCTGCTGTCCGGCCTGCGCTGCCCGGCGCTGTGCTGACCGCGACACCAGCGGTCGGCACACCAGGTCGAACAGAATCCCCGGCACCACGCCGCCCACGAGCATCGCCACAGGCGCGGGCATGCCCATCACCCTCGGCCAATCGACCAGTCCGGTCCAACCGATGAGCAACCAGCCCAGCCCGACGATGGCGATCAGAGCCAGCACCAGCTGCAGCACGTACCCTATCCGGGCCCACAGGGGCGGCCGCTGCGCCCTGAAGTCGACCCCGGATACCGCCCGCTCTAACGCGTCCGGCAGCAGGTCGACATTGCGGCACGCGGCGGTCTGGATCGCGGTGGGCCACGGCTCGGGCAGGTCTTGGGTGACCTTTTCGGCCAGGGTGCGCCCTGTCCGCTCGATCCGGGACCGAGACAGCATCATCGGTTCGGTCGCGGCGTGCTGGGGCACGTGGGAGGTGCCGCTCCCTGTCGCCACCTCCGCCTCGTCGGCATCCGCCCTCAGGTGTGCAAACTCTGGACCGGCCATCTCCTCAGGCAACCGCCGCAGTGGGTCCCTGCGCAGCCCACGCAGCCAGCGCGGTATCGGCCACTCCGTCAGCCACCGGCCACGGCGGTACTCCGACCGCTCAATCGCGGCGGTACGGGCCGAAACCCCCACGGCCTCCCCCAAGGCAATGGTGAGCTCGGAGAGCGTCCCCTGATCCACGGCCTCCTCGGTCGTGAGCGGCCCGACGAGTCCGGAGACCGCCTCCACGGCGGTGTCAACGTCGCCGCTGACCCGCCACAGCGAGGCCTGCCGATGTGCGATGGTCTCCTCCAGCAGCTGGCGCAGCTGAGGCACTCCCGCACCGGTGACGGCGGAGGCGCTGAAGAGGCGTACCCGAGTCAGACCCGCCTCGTCCAGCAGTCGCCGCAGGTCAACGAGGCACTGCTCGGTCTCGGCCGGACTGAGCCGATCGATCTGGTTGAGCACCACCACGGTGACGTCCTGGTACGGAGCCAACCTCCGCAGGTAGCGCTCATGCACGATCGCGTCTGCGTACTTTTGGGGATCCAGGACCCAGATCACCAGATCCGCCAGACTGGTAATCCGGTCCACCTCCCGTTGGTGTCCAGCCTCGACAGAGTCGAAGTCGGGCAGGTCAATCAGCACCAGTCCGCGCAGAGGAGCCTCGTCCTCACCGTCCAAAGCGGTCTCCCGCGCAAACTGCTGCCGCTTCGGGATCCCGAGCCAGTCCAGCAGCGTCTCGGCGCCCTCGGGATGCCAGACGCATGCGTGCGGCACCCCGGTGGTCGGCCGGCGCGGGCCGACCCGGGACAGCCCGAGTCGAGCCAGAGCATTGAACAGGCTGGATTTCCCGCTACCGGTCGCACCAGCCAGCGCCACGACGGTGTGGTCCCGGGACAGCCGAAGCCGTTCCCGCACCAGGTCCACGGCGGCCCGGGCGGTGGCGAGTCGCTCCACCGGTACGCGCCCGGACATGATGTCCAGGAATCGGTAGAGCGCCTCAACCCGAGCGCCGAGGGTGTTGATATCTGCTCCCCGGGGGGTGAGTGAAGTATCGGTGGTTTCGGCCGCCAGGGTAGTCACGGTTTCTCCCACACCTCGGTGTTCACGCCCACATCCTTTCGAATGTCGGCCTGTTCGCCGCTGCTCCTTCCGTAGCTGTCCCCATTGGATGACGCCTCCGCGCTCCACGCCGTCTCAGGGGCGTACCCGTCGCCGCGCCACGTGATCGGCCCGGCGCCAGACTCCGCGGCGAGCCCGCCAATCGGGGTGTTCTTCCGGCCGTCTTCAACGCCAGACCCTGCGATGCCGACGGGCTCCTCCACGGGATGCGCGGCCACGCTGTCATCCTCCGCCGCGGTGAACGGCTCCTCCGGCCAGTACGACTCCTCCGGCCCGGGTGGAGCTTCCTCCCCGGTTGGAGCCTCGGAAGCCGAGGGGATACCTTCCCCGGTCGCGGGCTCATCAAACAGCGCCTCGTCGAACAACGCCTCATCGGCCGGGGTTGTGTCAAACCCAGGCTGATCCGGCGCGGCCTCAGGAATCGCGACGCTCTCCACGCCGCTGGCCTCTGGCCCGGACGGCTCAAGCGCCGCCTCCGACGCCCCACCATCCTCTGTGGAGGTGTTGATCGCGCCTCGTGGCCGCTCCGTGCGTGGCACCAGCTCGACCTCGACCCGGGCCAGCTCCACCGCCGCCGCGGCGTGCCGCAGGCGCTCCCCTGACAAGGGATCGACCCCCGTCGCCTCCACCGCCACGGAGTACCGCCGTCGCTGCGCGGCCAGCATCCCGCGTACTCGTTCCAAGAGGTCCTCGCGGGCCTGGATGGCCAGCCTCTGCAGCTCCTCGTCCTTGAAGACCGCCGTCAGCAGTTGCTCCAAGGACAGCCGGGTCTCCCCGACCTCCAGCTCCTGATCCTCCAGTTGGGAGCTTCCAGAAACCAGAGCGATCACCATTACCAGCACGGTGGTCGCCTGAAGCGAATGCGTGGTCAGACGTGTACTCGTGGCCTCGGCGGCCTGGCGTACCGACTCCTGGATGCCTTCCCGCCAGTACCGGATCGCGCTGGTGATCTCATTCGCCAATCCTGGGCTTGGCTGGCTCAGATCCACCGGCGGATCGGCTGCGGCGGCGTCCTCCAGCAACGCCTGCCCGGCGGGGTACGCGCGCCACCGCGCCGACGCCTGTTCAGCTCCCTGAACCGCGGCGGCGAGCACCAACGCCGCCACCCCCGACTCCAACGCCGCCATCAGTCGCTGACCGGGGAGTGACCGGCCGGTGACGGTGGCCCGCAACTGGTCCCGGAACCGTCCACGTCGGGCCCGCAGACTCCTCGCCAGCTCCCCGCCTCGGACAAACTCCCGCCACTCGGTCAGTGCCTCACCGGCGAGCACCACACCGTCCCGCAGGCCACTGTCCACCATGTCCATCGCGTCGGCGTACGCGGCGTCGACAGCCGCCTCAAGCATCTCGACGGCGTTCTGCTCCGCATCGGCGTGCTCAGCGAGCAGGTGGACCCGGGCTGGGAGCGCCCGCAACACGCTATCCAAAGCGCGGCGTCCCAGGGCGACATGCCACTCAGGATCGGCGGCCAACCGGGTGAACCACTCCCGCATTGGCCCAATCTCAGAGTCCAGAAGCAGGCCCTGGTCATCCAGCGGGGACTCCCGCAGCACGAACAGCGGCACCTCACCCAGGCCGTGCTCCGACAGCATCTGCCCCAGATGAGGCACAACCACCCGCAGTGCGGATTCGGGGACCCGATCCAGCACGACGGCCAGCACCGTCCCCCGGTCCCGGGCGGCGATCAGGGCTTCCCAGGGCACCGCGTCGGCGTACCGCGCGGCGGTGGTGACGAAAAGCCACAGATCCGCGGCGGCGATCAAACGGTTGGCCAACCGCCGGCTGTCCTCCACCACCGAGTCCAAGTCCGGCGCGTCCAAAAACGCCAAGCCCGGCGTCAGGCTCGGAGCCGCGACCACCTGCAGACTCTCGGTCTGCGCCGGCTCCTCGAAGGCACGTTCCAGCTCCGGGAACAGTTGGGTGTCGCCGAACCACTGGGCGTCCGCCGGATGGCACACCAGGACCGGGGTCCGGGTCGTGGGGCGTAGAACGCCCGTTGGGCTAACCGCGGCCCGGACCAGACTGTTGACCAAGGTCGACTTACCCACTCCTGTGGCACCGCCGACCACCACCAGCAATGGAGCATCCAGGTACGCCACCCGCGGCAGCAGGTAGTCGTCCAGCTGAGCGCTCAGCGCCTGCGCTTCCTGCTTGACCGCGTCAGAGCCGGGTAGCACGAGCTGGTAGCGGAGCGTGCCAATCGTCCGACGCAGTTGCCGTAAAGCGGTGAGGAGTCGTGAGGTGCCCGAAGGCATGACGGAAGGAGGTTGATTTCCGGGTCGATGCCCGGCAGTACGCGCCACGGCGGATTTGCCCTCCTGCAAGGAGTCGCTGAATCGACGGGCACGCCGAGCGGTGGGCCTGGCTGACCCTAGCCCACCGAGTGCCTCCTCACGCGGCCTTGCCGCGCGTGACAGGTCATTCGCGCCGCCCGGGACCGGAGCAACTGACTGCTCGGCAACCATCGTCGTTGGATCGACGATCGAGTCACCACGGGTCGGCTTTCCGATTCCCGGTCGTGCGACGCCCCTTCCCCCCTGCGTCGTCACGGATAAAGGGTGCCCGATCACGGAGCGGTGGACAACGCAGACGCGCATACTCGGGGCGGGACCTGTTCCATAGATCCTAATTCATCCCGAATTGTGCAACAGATAGTCCTACACCCTGGATCAGTCGGCATCCCATGGTTCTTGGGAACATGTCCGGAAAGCACGGCTGGTCATACAAACAGTGGTTACCGGCGCCTTCAGACCCCTGGTCGGCTACGTGACAGTAACGACGATCGGGCGAGAGTGGGATAGATCAGTAAAACACCCACGGGGGAGGAACAGCATGGGACTTGATCGCCCACTCGGTATGACACGGGCCGGTGAGCCAACCGCGGTGTTCCGGGAGCAGGCCTTGGCGGCCCTCCGTGCGGCATACGGCGATATCACCGAAACGGTGATGAAACTGACCGAGACCGATGCCACCCGTCCCAGCCGCTGTCCGGGCTGGTGGGTCGCGGACATCGTTCATCACCTGTTGCTGGATGCCCAGCGGGCTCTGGTCGCTTTCGCCACCCCCACCACAGAGCCGGCGAATCTGGACTACGTGTCCTACTGGAAGGTCGCCTGGCGGCTGTGTGGTTTACCGAACGGCTCCGCCTCTCGCTCCCGCGCAGACGCCGCGGCCCACGAGCGGTTTATGCGGCTTTCTGCGGCCGCGTACCCCCGGTTCGCCGACCTGGCCGACCGCTGGGCCGAGACCTCCAGCGCCGCGCTGCGGGCCGCGGCCGCTCAGCCCGCAGACGCCCGGCTGACCGTCGGAGGCCACGTGTTGAGTACGCCGGACTTCATCACCACCTTGGCGGTGGAGGGGACGATCCATCACCTGGACCTGAACTTGGACGGTCACCTCCCTAGCACGGTGGCGTTGACGATGGTGCGACGCACCCTCGACGGTCTGCTCGGCTCGGGGACGCGCCGTCCTGACTGGAGCGACCTGGAGTACGCCCTGAAGGGCACCGGACGGGTCGAGCTCGACCACACCGAGCGGGCACTGCTGGCCTGCGCCGCCGACCGTTTCCCCCTCCTGCACTGAATGCGTCACCGTTACCCGAGCCAATCGCGACTTTGCTGTAGGTCCGGACGACGGGGTCCGGACGGGGTATCCGGCCGTGGGCTCGGGATTCACCCGTGTGCCTGAATCACACGCCTGAACCGCACGACATGGGGAAACGGCGATGGAGGCAGCGGATCGAGGCGGACCAGTTCTCCCGGACACCTCTCCCGGACACCGCCGCCTGCAGCGAACGTCCAGCGGCAGAATCCTGACCGAATCGACGTTCGGCAATGGGCCGACGCCTGATGGCGTGGTGTGCGCTGGGACACCTCCGACCAGACGCCCGCACAGACCGAGGAGTGTTCCTGGTCCGCGTCTGGTCCGAGGTTGTCGAGGTGACGCTTCCGGACACCACCGGTTGAGTGCCCGTGTGCTCGTTCCCTCAGGGAATGTGTCACTGGGGCGTGATCCGGGTGCGCCTCACCTTGAGGCGCTCGCGGCCACAAACGCGGCGTCCCGGTTTTCGACCAGCCGGGACAACACAATCATCGAACGGGTCTGTGTCACAAATGGTTCGGCACGCAGCCGCTCCAGCACCTGCTCCAGGTGCGGGATGTCGGCCGTACGCAGATGCACCAGCGCATCGGCCTCCCCGGACACGGTGTAAGCCGCGACCACCTCGGGATGGCGTCGTGCCGCTTCGGCGATCTGCGCCGGCGTTGTCCGGCCGGTGCAGAACAGCTCCACGAACGCCTCCGTGGTCCAACCCAACGAGGTGGGGTCAACCACGGTCGTGAATCCTCGGATCACCCCCGTGGCACGCAGCCGGTCCACCCGGCGTTTGACAGCGGGCGCTGACAGCGCCACCCGTTCTCCGATTTCGGCGTACGAACGCCGGGCATCCGCCCCTAACAGCGTGATGATCCGGCGGTCCACATCATCCATCGCTCCACCCTAGGAACCGGCCGCCACCGACCGGGTGCGTACGTGTACGTCTCGGCCGCGACGGCTCCCGACGGTTGCTCCATACCGTTGACCACCCTCGGACGAGCCCTGCCGGCACCTCTCTGCCCGGTGCGTCGCCCGATGACACGCGAGGTCCCACACAACACTCGTCGTTCAGTGATCAACGAGTTGTTTTATTCTGAAACGCACTCTTTATCAACCAGAAGGGGTGTACACAACTACCGGCCACCCAGCGTTGAAAGGAACCGAACCGCCGCCGGCACCGTCCAAGGTGACATGGCAGGCAAACATAGATGGTCGACGATATCCATCGCTGTGGTCATGGCCGGGCTGACGGTCGGGGGTTGCTCCGAGGCCGACGATCCGTTCCCGGTGAGCGGCGAGTTGACATTGACGGCGTTCCGCTCCTGCGATCAGGCCCTGGAAGGGCTGACCAGCGCGGCGAGGCGGTATATCAGTCCGTGGGGCCTGACCCGGCCGGGCGACTTCGTCGCCGGTGCAGTCGAGGACGCCGCCGGGGCCGCCGAGGTGGGCGGAGCGGACCGCGCCCCAGCCGCAGCGGAAGTCCTCCCCGACCAACGCACCGACGGTGACTACTCCACCACCAACGTCCATGAGTCTGGTGTGGACGAACCTGACCTGATCAAAACCGATGGGGAGCGGGTCTTCGCTCTCGTCGGTGGACGGTTACACATCGTCGACGTGGCATCCCGGCACAGGACCACCCTGGACCTGAGCACCGAGTCGTGGGGTGGCCAGTTGCTGTTGAGTGAGGACCGGGTCCTGGTGATCCTCCCCGACGCTCCCCCGGTGCCCCCGGCCTCCTCCACCCTGCCCACGGATATCCCGGCCATCGCCACTCGGCTGGTCCTGGTTGAGATAGCCGGCCCGGATGGCTCGCCTCGCATCATCAGCGATCTCACCCTCGACGGCGAATATCTCGACGCCCGCCAGGTAGGAGACCAGGTCAGGCTGGTGACCCGGTCGGGTCCTCGGTTGCCATGGCGGTACCCCGAGGTCGACGTGTCCGAGACCGAGGCCTTGCTCGCCAACCAGATCCTGCTGGCCAACTCCACCATCGAGGACTGGCTGCCGCGCTACCGGCTCGAAACCGCCGGCACGGTTGAGGAGGGCCTCATCCCCTGTGACCGCGTCAGTCACCCGGCCAACTACACCGGTAGCTCCATGCTCACGGTGCTCTCTGTAGATCTCACCCGGGAACTCAGCCTGGAGAACACCGTGACGATCACCGCGGACGGCAACGTCGTCTACGGCACCGCCGAGAGCCTGTACATCGCCAATGACCTGCGGTACGCGGCCACGGCTCTGGAAGACGCCTCGGCGTCCACCGCCCTGCACACCGAGCTGTACAAGTTCGACACCACCGGGTCGGGAGCGCCCCGCTATGTCGCCGCCGGCACGGTGCCTGGCTGGCTGCTCAATCAGTACGCGCTCTCGGAATACGACGGTCATCTGCGGGTGGCGACCACCGTTGCCACCGACCCCTCGAACCCGACCGGGACCGAAAGCGGCGTCTATGTGCTCCGCCAAAGCGGTGACGACCTGGTAACGGTCGGCTCCGTCGGTGGCCTGGGACGGACCGAACAGATCTACGCGGTGCGGTTTTTGGGACCGACCGGTTACGTCGTGACGTTCCGGCAAACCGATCCGCTGTACACCATCGACCTGCGAGATCCCACCGCGCCCCAGCTCGTCGGAGAGCTGCACATCACGGGCTACTCGTCGTACCTGCACCCAGTGGCTGACGACCGGCTGCTCGGAGTCGGCCAAGAGGCCACGACCGAAGGGATGACCCTGGGTACACAGATCTCGCTGTTTGACGTGTCTGACCCGGCCGCTCCCGAACGGATCACCGCCCACCATCTGGAGGGCGCCTGGTCGGAGGCGGAGTTCGACCCGCATGCGTTCCTCTACTGGCCCGACACCGGTCTGCTGGTGATCCCGGTGACGATCTGGGAAACGACCGCGGAACCCGCCGGCCCCGACACACCCGTTGACTCACGAGGCATGCTCAGCACGCTCGGTGGTGGTGCGCTGGTGATGCGGTTGTCAGGGGATTCCCTCACCGAAATCGGTATGGTGCCCCATCACCCCGACCCTGCGGGAGCCGGCATGATCCGGCGTACCGTGTTGATCGACAACACACTGTGGACACTGTCGGATGTGGGCCTGCGGGTCAGCGACGGAACAACCCTGGAAGAACAGGCCTGGATCCCCTTCGCCTGATGGTTAAGCCGCCCGGGGCACCGCTGGATCGGGCTCCGGGCCCGGCTTCCCCGCAGCGCTCAAAATCCATCAGATCACCGGTGTCACAGATACATGCCGGTGCGTTCCTGCGGGATCTGACTCGGTTTGTCGTTCTCCCCGAAGAACCGACGGCCACCGAAGTCACCCTGCAACCGGTCGTCCAGTTCGTCGGCCAGGGTCGTCATCACCTGGATCGCGAGGATCAGATGGCTGGGTTGGAAGTCCCGCCCAAAGACCGGCACCGACGCCCACACCGTGCCCTCTGTGTAGTACAGCCGTCCGATCGGCATCCGCCGGGTCAACTGAGACAGCCGCTCATAGAGCCGCTCATTGGGTATGACCTCGGTGAGGATCGGGGAGTACACATCAACCAGCGGCGGATTGCGGTGAATCCGCACGAACACCATCGCCGATCCGGCCCGGATGCCGATGTCCCCGTCGGAGTCGACGTTCAGGCTCTCCGGGGTGGTCTTCTGCATGTGGGCGACCACCGCTTTGACCCGCTCAGTGAGGCTGGTATGCGGGTCGGGCTCCCACTTCTCGGCCGATATCACGACCTCGTCCCGGTTCAGGGGACGGGCGGTGGCCAATGGTGGAATCTCATCCACCTTCTGCGCCGTGTAGGTGAGGAAGGCCGGGTGCGGTGTTCCATACACGTCCCGCATCGTCCGCCCCACCAGGGCAGCGATCCGCGCGGCCTCGCTGGCCGGGGCCCGTAACCCGAAGCGGTCACCGGAGCCCGCCACCACACCAGGCGGCGACCACCCCAGCGCTATCAGGCTCGCCACCGCGGCACGGTCCAGCCGGTACCCGACGGGCAACGCGGCGTTACTGACCGCGTCCGCCTCCAGGTCACCGTTCTCATCCACCCCGATGCTCACGTCGTAGACCGCGTCCCCGGTACCCGACGCCGCCGGGTCGAGGATCAGATCCAGACGCGCGCCTCGGGGCAGTTTCCCTAATGCAGCGGCCAAGGCGGCGGTGAAATCCCGCCAAGCGGTGGCTACCTTGGCGCTGAGATCGGCCGTCGCGGGATCGTCGAGCAGCCGGACAGCCATCGCCGCATCGGAGGATGTGGACGGCGGTGTGTGCCCATCGCGCGTAGTGTCATCAGTCACCGGCTGTTCCCTCCCACCACGCGAAGCGCGCGGATTTTCACGACGACTCTAGCCGGCGAGCCCCATCCAGAGCCCACCTTGTCAACGCCGCTAGACGGCGGCCGGGCAAGCCCCAGATGGGCATGATCATCCCGCAGTAAACCTCATGATCACCGCCGACACCCGCCGTCCGGCGTTGGTTTCACGGGAAACAATCCGTTTCGGCGGCGAACAACCGGCGCGATCTCACCCGGCGGCCGCTCCTCGCGGTACGCCGACCTTATCCATATCCCTATCCATATCCCTCAGGGCCCATATCGCTCAGACGTGAGGCCCCTAGGCGCGGATCTCCCAGGCGCGGGCTCTCCCCCTTGCCCGCTCAGGGACCTGTGACGCGTTGGCGTGGGGTGATACACGCGCGGCGGCTCCCCCGTACAGGCTCACGGGCTGTAGGTTGTTGTCGCCCTCACAGTTCGGTCTCAGCCTGCGAAGCGCGGTCTTCACCACCCCAGCCCTGCGCAAGCTCGATGATCCGGGCCGCCGCGTCGTCGAGATCACCGCCGGCCCCCACCACCAGGCCGAGCAGGTAGGCGGTGAGCGGAGCGGCCGGCCGCGCGACGTTGTGGGCGACCTCCCGAGCTAGATCCAGGATCCGGTTCCGGTCGACCTCATGCTCAATGTCGAACGCAATCCGCACAGCGTCCACCCACTCGTCGAGAGTGCCGCGCGCGTTGACCTGCTCGCTCATGTACTTCGCTCCTCGGCTCTGCGAAGGTCCTCCCTGGTATCGCAGTCGTACCACGGTGGAGCAGCGGTGTCGCGGGACCCACCGATCGGATCGGGTTGCACCCACACCACCTCGACCACCCGCAGGTCAGCGGTGAGGCGTCGCATGGAGACTCCCGCGTGGGTTTCGAAGCGGGCGAGTGCGGACCGGAGGGATTCTGTCCGCCACACCCCACACAACAGCTGTCGTTGCCCGGTGTCGTCCACATAGACGGCGCCGTCCACACCGGGGGTCGCGGCGACGCGCCGCAGCCGCTCAACCGCCTGGGAAGTCACAAACGGCAGGTCCGCGGCCAACAACGCCACATAGGGGGCGTGTGAGCTCCGACATCCGGACTCCTCGGAAGCACCGGGTCCTTCCCCGGTGATCAGACGGATGCCGGCCGCGGTCGCCGCCACGGGTCCGCTCCCTGGAGGTTCCTCACGGGTGATCAGCACATCCGTGGGCACCGGTTGCCTAGGCCCCACCACCACGCGAGGTACCGCGTCCGGGACGGCCGCCAGCACCCTGTACAACAACGGGACGCCTCCCACCGGGAGTCCTGGTTTATGGAGACCTCCCATCCGCCGGGCAGCACCGCCCGCCAGTACCACCGCTGCGTACCCCTCTGTCGTCATACCGCCCTCCCCGTACCGTCCACCCTGACAGAGCCAGCGACCCCGGATCGACTTTCCCGCCCTCCGATCCGATGATCGCCCCTCGTCACATGGCTGCCCCTCGTCACAGCGAGTGGGCGACGGCTATCAGACGTAGCCTCGGAGAATGGGGCAGGTTACCGACCGACGGATGATGCTGCGGCTCAGTGCGGAGACCCAGAGCCACCGGCCGGACACCCTGGTCGTCGAAGAACCACTGGAGATCCGCCTGAATGACCGCCCCTTGGCGGTCACAATGCGCACCCCCGGCCACGATATTGATCTTGCGTTGGGATTCCTGGTGAGCGAGGGGATCATCCGGTCCGCCACCGACGTGGTGACCGCCCGGTACTGTACCGACCCGTCCGCTGCCCGAAGCAGCCGCACTCGAGCCACTCACGCTGGCCGGTCACCCGATGGCTGCGACGTCACCTCCCGACAGCAGCCGGACCCGACCGGACACCACATCGATAACGGAGGCTTTGATAGCGGGGGCGTCAGCTATACGGAACGCCCCAACATCGTGGATGTCGTGCTCCGCCCGGATGTTCCGCACCCCACCACGGATCCAAGTCGACACTTTTACATCTCCAGCTCCTGTGGCCTGTGCGGCAAGGCCAGCATCGACGCAGTACGCACCGTGTCGCGTTTCGCGATCGACACCGATCCGGTGATTTTTCCCTTCGAAACCCTCGCCGTTCTTCCCGACGCGCTCCGTGCGGAGCAGAAAGTCTTTGAACGCACCGGTGGTCTCCACGCCGCTGGCCTGTTCACTCCGGACGGCGCCCTGTTGTGTCTGCGCGAAGACGTGGGTCGCCACAACGCCGTCGACAAGGTGATCGGATGGGCGGTACGCGAAGGCCGCCTGCCTTTGCGAGGGGTGGCCCTGCAAGTCAGTGGGCGGGCCAGCTTTGAACTGGTTCAGAAGGCGGGGATGGCGGGGATCCCCGTACTGTCGGCGGTGTCCGCGCCGAGCACTCTCGCCGTCGATCTCGCGCGTGAGCTGGGTATGACTCTCGCAGGCTTCGTTCGAGAAGGACGTATGAACATCTACTCCGGCTTTGAGCGCGTACCGGTCCCTTCCCGTACGCCGGTCAGGAAATCACTGGGGTGACCCACCGACGCCCCCATCGAAAGCACATCGTCAGGCGTTCGTCAGATTGCCCGTCAGATGCCGGCAGACCCTTTGCTCTCATGGGTGTCCCCGTCGGTGCGCTGGCGTGGGATCCTCGCCCGTGCGGTGTCCGTATTCACATCCGTGTTCGAAAAGCCATCCCAATCGACCGAGGCGTCGTCTAGCCCGGTCCTCTGATCAGCGATGGGATCGGGCCGCGCCAGCGGCTCTGGAAACGGGCTCAAAGCCGATTTCAAAGGCAGCTGTGTAGACGACCCGTCGTCGATCCGAACCTCATGAGGAGCGGGACGTGTTTCGTCCCACGCGTCCAACACCGCGGGATCCGCTTGGATCCCGTACCGCAGGGCGTTGCTGATCAGGAGGGCCAACTGATACTCCGGATCGGCCTGCAGTGCCCGCTGAATCGCCACAGACGCCAAAGACCCTCGACCGGCGCGCCAAGCCAGATAGCCGAGCACACTTGCGGCGGGCGCCACCAAGTGGGGCTGAATCCGGCGTGTGAGGTCGGTCCACAAAGCGATGTCGGTTTCGAGCATCGCGGGATCCAGCTGATACCACGCCTCGTCGCGGACCTCGGTGAAGAACAGCAGCACCGACAGCCACGCCACCGTCTGGTCCCCGGGAAGCTGCCCGTCCTCGCGGTACTGGTTGATGACCTCACTCAACAGGCGCCTCCCCTCAGCCACCAGGGCACGTCGCGTAGTCTCCGGATCTGGCCCGCTCAACCGGGCATCCAGGCGGATGACCGCGCGCCGGGTCGCCCGTCGCATCGCCGCCCGGGCCTCCCCGGTCACCGGGGCGACCACGCTCTCTAGGGCCTGCCGATTCGGCAACGCGACCAGCCCCGCCACAGTCGCGGTGGCGGCGACGGCGCTCGACTCCACCTCGAAGGGCACCCCCTCCGGAGGACAGCACGCCGTGTCGGCACACAGATAGGACCAGTACCGGGCCCCGGTGACCCTTAGCACATCCCCCACCGGTAGGCCGTACCTGGCGAAAACGTCACTGGCAGAGCACAGCAGAGGATCAACAGCGTCCAGCTCGCCGTACCCGATCACGACCGCGTGATCGGCGCCCTGTCGCCTGATCAGATCCGCCACGTGGCTCAGCAGCTCTTGCGGCGATTCAGTGGATTCAGCGGAGGCGGGCTCTGGCAGATCAATACGCGTGAGGAAGATCAGGGTCGGTCCGGCGAAGCCGACAGCGACCAGGCTGTCGGTGGGGTGGAACCCGAGCAGATACGGAAGGATGGCCAGCAGATCAGCGGGTGACCGCAGGCGAATGAGCGGACGCGGCGGGACCGTGGGTGATGAAGACATATACCCACAGTGATGGACACGTGCCCTTGACCGCAAGAAGCCCACTGAAGCCTGTGGATAAAACCGCGGCTCATCCACAGGGTCAGGACTTGTTTTCTCCACCAGCAACCACAAACAGTGATCAAAACTTCACATATCTGATACGACAAGTCACTGACCTTGAGTTATCCACAGGTTTTATCCACAGCGCTTCCACAGGGTGACGACGACGCCACGTGGAGCACCGATAGCGGCGGCGTAGGCACGGGTGCCACACCCGGTGTCCCGATCGACGAAACCACCCTCAGCGACCTGGGTCGTCAGGATGCGGAATCCACAGGAGAGGAACTCAGTAGCGGAACCGCAGACCATGCAGCTCCACGCCGTCCCGCCAACCGCGGGTGGGGCCGGCGGTGTCGAACGTGAGAGTGATCTTGGACAGCACGGTGTAGCCGGCGGCGTGGAGGGAGCGGATGGCCTCCAGGTTACGGCTGGCTGGGGAGACGGTCAGTTGCCGCAAGCGTCGTTGCCGAGCCTCCTCCGCCACCCGCTCCAACAGGGCGCGCCCGATGCCCTTTCCACGCATCTGGCGGGTGACGACGATCGGCTCTACCTCGCCGACCTGTCCCTCCAGGAGAAGACCCACCAGCCCGACGACGCCTTCCTCGGCATGCTCGGCGACCCAGACCCCGCTCAGGTCGATCCGGGTCATGTACTCCTCGAATCCCGCCCCCGGATCGGCGCCTCCCAGGGACGGATCGTCGTAGAGCACCCGTTGGCTCTCCACCAGCTCCGCCCACAACGCACGGCAACGACGATGGTCGTCAGGACGGTAGGAACGGATCTTGACGTCGGTCACGGGAGGCTTCGAGGTCTCCATGGCTCATGCTTACCCTCCCGCCCCGCTCTGTGTGCCCCCTCTGCCTTTTTAAGGCGGTAAACGTGTTATCCGGTACGCCGATTCGGAGCACCACGGGTGCCACCACTGGAGAACATGCTTGCCATGCCGCCCACCTAAGACAGTGCTCAACCGGGACGGTGGTTCGGCTCCCCCACCACGGGAGGCCCCGATAATGCTCACCGTGGACCTGGCGTACCTGAAGGCGCATCCGGCCCAATTGCCGGCCTTCCTCCGGCATCAGCGCATCCGGACCACTCCGGTGTCAGGCGGCTCAATCTGCACGGCTCAACGCCTGACGCTGGACAACGGCGAACACGCCTTCCTCAAAACCCACGACGCACCCCCTCCTGGTTTCTTCGCCGCCGAAGAGGCGGGGCTGCGTTGGTTGCGCCAGGCCAACGCCGTTCCGATCCCCGAGGTCATCGCCGCCACCGAGGACACCCTGGTCCTGGAATGGGTGGAGCCGGCAGCGCCGTCGCCTCAGAAGGCCGAGCAGCTAGGGCGTGATCTGGCCCGGCTGCACCGCAGCGGCGCTGAATACTTCGGGGCGCCGTGGTCCGGCTATATCGGTTCCCTCCCGCTCGACAACACCCCCCACACCCCCGACGGGCCAGACAACCAGTGGCCGGCGTGGTTCGCGGAGCGCCGATTGCGCCCCTACCTGCGGCTCTCCGTCGACCGGGGCGCGCTGAGCCCATCGGACGCGCGTTTGGTGGACGAGGTGCTGGAGCGGATAGCGGACCGGGCCGGCCCGCCGGAGCCACCCAGCCGTATCCACGGCGATCTTTGGCCTGGCAACATCCTGTGGTCCTCCGACGCCGCCTGGCTGGTGGACCCGGCCGCTCACGGCGGGCACAGGGAGACCGACCTGGCGTTGTTGACGCTGTTCGGCGGCGTCCCCTACCTGGACCGGCTGCTCGCCGCGTACCAGGAGGTCTGGCCGCTGGCAGAGGGGTGGCGGGAGCGCGTTCCGCTCCATCAGCTGTACCTGCTGCTGGTCCATACCGCGCTGTTCGGTGTCAGCTACCGGGACGCCGTGGTCCGGGCCGCCGCCGCTGTCCGGTGAGAGGTCCGAAGGACAGGTCCACAGGTTGGATCCGGCCTGACGGTATGAGCTGCGTCGCACCAGACGTCAAAGCGACCATGCTGGAGATGACCCCCGCAAGAGCTACCGTCAAGGCATGCGCGCCTCGACCCCCGGCCCAGCTCCCGGTTCACACCTGATCGACCGGTACGGCCGGATCGCCACCGATCTGAGGGTCTCGCTGACTGATCGTTGCAATCTGCGCTGTGGGTACTGTATGCCCCCTGAAGGGCTGCCGTGGCTGCCCAGCCCCACATTACTGACCGATGATGAAGTCATCCGGCTGGTACGGGTCGCGGTCGAACGGCTCGGGATTACAGAGGTCCGCTACACCGGCGGCGAACCGTTACTGCGTCCCGGATTACTCAAGATCGTGGAGGCCACCGCGGCGCTGCGTCCGCGCCCCACGATCTGTCTGACCACCAACGGCATCGGCTTAGACCGCCTGGCCGCACCGCTCGCTGCCGCCGGGCTGGACCGCGTAAACATCTCGCTGGACACCCTCGATCCGGAACGGTTCTACCGGCTGGCCCGCCGTCACCGCCTCCCCGACGTCCTGGCCGGTATCACCGCCGCCGCGGAGGCCGGGCTGAACCCGGTGAAGCTCAACGCGGTTCTGATCCGGGGCATCAACGACGATGAGGCCCCCGCCCTTCTGGAGTACGCGCTCTCCCACGGTTATGAGCTGCGCTTCATCGAGCAGATGCCGCTGGACGCCCAGCACAGCTGGCGGCGGGACACCATGGTCACCGCGGATGAGATCGTCGAGATGCTCTCACTCCACCACCGCCTGGAGCCGGATCCAACAGAACGGGGAAGCGCGCCGGCCGAGATGTGGCTGGTCGATGGTGGCCCGCAGCGGGTGGGGATCATCGGTTCAGTGACCCGACCATTCTGTGGGGCCTGTGACCGCACCCGGCTCACCGCAGACGGTCAGGTCCGCTCGTGCCTGTTCAGTCGGGATGAGAGCGATCTGCGGACGACCCTACGTAATGGCGCGTCCGATGAGGAGTTGGCGATAGCGTGGCGGCGGGCGATGTGGGGCAAGAAAGCCGGACACGGCATCGACGACCCCAGTTTCCTGCAGCCTGAGCGACCAATGTCGGCGATCGGAGGTTGACGGCTTGTTCGGTACCCGGCCCCCACATAACAGGGGTACGCGTGAGCCCGCGGCCCCGTCCGCCCCGGCGACCGGTCAGGTCGCTCCCGCCGAAAACTCCACCGATGAGCACCGGCTGACCCCGGTCAGCACCGTGGGCACGGTGACGGTGCGGTACTTCGCGGGCGCCCGCGCCGCTGCGGGAATCCGGGAGGAGATCCTGCCGGTGGGGACGCTGCAGGAGATTGTCTCCACGCTGGAGCAGCGGCATGGGGCTCGCCTCGGTCGGGTGCTCGCTGTCGCGAGCTTCCTGGTCGACGGCATCGCCTGGCACGACCGCGCCGCTCCGCTCCCGGCGGGGGCCACCGTGGATGTCCTACCGCCCTTCGCCGGAGGCTGAGAGGCACCAACGCGCCAACGCACCAGCACAGAAGCAGCGGCACAGCGGCCCCAGAGGTGCCAGCGCCCCTCCGTCCTCACCGCCGCCGTCGTCCTCGTCGTCGCCGTGGCGCCGCCCTCTGTCATCGCCTCACATCATCGACCGACATCATTGATCGCGTCGCTGACCGATCCGTGTCCGACTACCCGGGGCGACGGGAGCGGACCAGCCGAGTGAGGTGCCTGTGCCTCTTTTGATCATCGCCCTGATCGGGCTGGTGGTTGTCCACGGTTACTTGTGGCTCCGCCTGGTTCGAGACACCACCCGGCCGGGACGCCTGCGCCGGTACGGCACCTGGCTCCTCGGTTTTCTGGCGCTCCTCGCACCGCTCACCATGGTGATCACCCGCACGACCGGGCCGTCGATCTCCCGTCCGTTCGCCTGGCTCGGGTACCCATGGATCGGGCTGCTGTTCTACCTGGTGATCTTCTTCCTCCTCCTAGAGGTACCGCGCGCCCTCATCGAATGGCGGCTTCGCCGCACAACGGCGCCCACGACAGCCCGCACCACGACCCAAGCGTCATCGAATCCCTCGGGGCAGACCGCACCGGACGATCCGGTGGATGCCGCGCCGAACGGCCAGCCGGACACCGCGGCGACGCCCCCGGTGCCCACCCCAGACAGCGAACCTGAGCAGCAGACATCGACCCCTCAGACACTGACCCCTCAGACACCAGCCACTCCGACACCGGATAACTCAGACCTCTTGCTGAGCCGACGCTTGGTGCTCGCACGCTCGGTCGCGCTGCTCGCTGCGGCGGCGACCGTCGGCACCGTCGGGTACGGCGTGCGTACCGCTCTCGGAGAACCAACGATCAAGCAGGTCACGGTCCCTCTGCGCCGTCTGAACCGGCGGATGTCCGGTTTCCGGATCGCCGTGGTCAGCGACATTCATCTCGGACCGTTCATCGGGCGGGGGTTCGCCGAGCGGGTGGTCACCCTCGTCAACCGTCAGCAACCGGACCTGGTGGCCATCGTCGGTGACCTGGTCGACGGACCAGTGGCGGAGCTGGGTCAGGCCGCCACACCCCTGCGGGATCTCACCGCCCGGCACGGGGCGTACTTCGTGACCGGTAACCACGAGTACTACTCCGGCGCCGACGAGTGGCTCGACCAGATCCGTGAACTTGGCGTGCGCCCGCTGGTCAACCAACGGGTGGAGATCAACCAGGGGGCCGTCACCTTGGATGTGGCCGGTGTCAATGACGCCGAAGCGGAGCGTTTCGGCGGTGAGGAACCCGACTATGACGCGGCATTGGGGGATCGGGATCCGACGCGCCCGGTGGTGCTGCTGGCGCACCAGCCGGTCCAAGTACACCGAGCCGCGGAGTACGGGGTGGATCTTCAGCTGTCGGGGCACACCCACGGTGGGCAGCTGTTCCCGTTCCACCTGATGGTGCGCCTCCAGCAGCCCACGCTGAGCGGACTGACCAAGTTCGACGACACCTGGCTGTACGTGACCAACGGGGCTGGTTTCTTCGGCCCTCCGATCCGGGTGGGCGCCCCGCCTGACATCACCATCGTCCGCCTCGTGTCGTGATGGGTCTTACCGGAACCCCTTCCCTGACGTTCAGCGGCGTGGTGATGTTCACCGGTCGGAGCCGACATGTCAGGATGCCCTTTCGTGGCCTTCTACGCCGACCTGCACATCCATTCGAAGTATTCCCGCGCGTGCAGTAAGGACTGCGATCTCGAGAACTTGACGTGGTGGGCGTGCCGTAAGGGCATCAGTCTGGTCGGCACCGGTGACTTCACCCATCCGGCCTGGTACGACCATCTGCGTCAAACATTGGTTCCCGCCGAGCCAGGCTTGTACCGATTAAAGCCGGATCTGGAGCGGACGATCGCCCGGACCCTGCCTCCCGCCTGTCAGGGCGAGGTGCGCTTCATGCTCAGCGTGGAGATCTCCACGATCTACAAGCGGGGTGACCGGACTCGCAAGATCCACCATCTGGTCTACCTGCCGGACCTGGACGCGGTCGCCCGGTTCAACGCGCAACTCAGCCGGATCGGCAACCTCGGAGCCGACGGCCGGCCGATCCTTGGGCTGGACTCCCGCGATCTGTTGGAGATCACCCTGGAGGCCTCACCGGACGGCTACCTCATCCCTGCTCACGTCTGGACTCCCTGGTTCGGCACCCTGGGTTCAAAGTCGGGCTTCGACACGGTGGCTGACTGCTACGCCGACCTGGCCGACCACATCTTCGCCATCGAAACCGGCTTGTCCTCGGACCCGCTGATGAACTGGCGGGTGTCCGAACTGGATCGCTACCGCCTGGTCAGCAGCTCCGACGCGCACTCCCCACCCGCTTTGGGACGTGAGGCCACCGTCTTCGAGTGCGCGATGGACTACTACGCGGTACGCGAGGCGCTGCGCACCGGCCAGGGCTTCGGTGGCACGGTGGAGTTCTTCCCAGAGGAAGGCAAGTACCACCTCGACGGACACCGGGCCTGCGAGGTACGCCTCGAACCGGCGCAGACTCGACGTCACAACGGCCGCTGCCCGGTCTGCGGCAAGCCGCTCACCGTCGGAGTGCTGCACCGGGTGGAGAGCCTCGCTGACCAGCCCGAGGGGCGCATCCCCGACGGGGCCGCGCCGTTCCGCAACCTAGTGCCCCTACCTGAGATCCTGGGTGAGATCCACCAGGTCGGTCCGAAGAGCAAAAAGGTCTACGGGAAGATCAACGATCTAGTAAGCACGCTGGGACCGGAGCTGTCCGTACTGACCGAGGTCCCGATCGACGAGATCAGTCGTGTTGGAGGAAGCCTGTTGGGTGAGGCCGTCGACCGACTACGCCGAGGCCAGGTGATCCGGGAAGCTGGCTATGACGGAGAGTACGGGGTGATCCGGCTCTTCCAGCCTGAGGAACTAGCGGAGAAGACCGACCCAGGCGTCAGCACCTTGTTCGATCTGGAACCCCCTGCGGCCGCGTCCCGCCCCGCTCGGTCGAGGTCCCGGGCCACGACCGCGACCGAGGGTGCTTCCAAGCCAAGCACGGCCAACACGCCCGCTGCGACCGACGTCCTCTTCCCGGCCACCGCCTCGTTGCCCGACACCCTGGTCGAAGAAAACGCGTCGCCCCATACGAGCGACGACCTCTCCAAGCCTCGGCGGGACGTCATGGCCACCCGAGCCGCCGTCGCCCGGCACCGAGCCGCCCTGGAGTCTCGTGCGAACGCGCCACACGAACCGATGCTCTCCGGCATGGAGGAGGTCGGTACCGGCCTGCTCGACCGGCTCGACAGCATGCAGCGGGTGGCGGCCTCAGTGCCCGACGGTCCGCTGCTGATCGTGGCCGGTCCCGGGACCGGTAAGACTCGCACCCTGACCCACCGGATCGCGTATCTAGTGGCTGACCTGGGCGTACCCCCCGAGCAGTGCCTCGCCATCACGTTCACCCGCCGGGCCGCCGAAGAGATGCAGGAGCGGCTCACCGCCCTGCTGCCCGAGGTTGCCGACCGCATCCTGGTCACCACCTTCCACGGCCTGGGGCTGCGGCTGCTGCGGGAGCACCCGGAGCGCGTCGGACTTACCCCGGCCTTCCGGATCGCCGACGCCCAGGAGCGGCTGGACATCATGACCGAGGTGGCTGGTACGCCGCGTGAGGCGCGTCGCCTGCTGGCTGAGCTACCTAAGGTCCGCCGGACGCTACTCGCTCAGGAGTGGGACGATCCCCTACCGACCGAGCTGAAGGGTCTGACCGACGTGGTCGAGCAGTACGCCGCCGCGTTGCGGGCCCGCGACCTGGTCGACCTGGACGAACTGATCACGTTGCCGATCGGGATACTCGACGCCGATCCGGTTCTGACCGACATGTACCACGCACGCTGGCCGTGGGTCTTCGTCGACGAGTACCAGGACGTGGACGAGGCCCAGTACCGGCTGCTACGGCTGCTGTGTCCTCCGGATGGCAACCTGTGCGCGATCGGTGACCCCGACCAGGCGATCTACGGCTTCCGGGGAGCCGACGTCCGGTTCTTCCTGCGGTTCGCCTCGGACTACCCCGAGGCTCGTACCGTGCGGCTGACCCGCAACTACCGCTCCACCGCCCCGATCCTGGCCGCCGCGACCCAGGCGATCGCCCCCAGCACCCTGGTGCGGGGCCGCATCCTGGAGCCCACCCGCCGGGATCCCGACGCGCCGCTGGTGGGGCGTTACGAAGCCGCCACCGAGGCCGAGGAGGCGGAGTTCGTCGCCCGCACAATCGATCAGCTGGTCGGCGGGTCCTCGTTCCACGCCTTCGACTCCGGCCGCGTGGATAGTCGTTCCAGCGGTGACGCGAACATCGGCTTCTCTGACATCGCGGTGCTCTACCGCACCGACGCGCAGGCACGCGCCATCGTCGACGCCCTCAGCCGCGCGGGCGTACCGGTTCAAAAAAGGTCTCATGACCGCCTGATGGACCGCCCTGGCGTGGCCGCTTTGTCTCACCAGCTGCGGTTCACCTCTGAAGGGACGGTGGTTGAACGGGTACGCCAGGCCGCCCGGCAGCTGTCGGAACACCCCGCGGGTGAATCGCCGGTCGAGCCGAGCGACCTGGCGATGGCGGTGGACGTGCTGCTGCCGCTGGCGACCGAGTGCGGTGAGGATCTGGAACGCTTCCTCACCGAGTTGGCTACCGGCGCCGAGATGGACACCTGGGATCCCCGGGCGGACCGGGTCACGCTGCTCACCCTGCACGCCGCCAAGGGGCTGGAGTTCCCGGTGGTGTTCCTCGTCGGCTGCGAGGATGGCCTGCTGCCGCTGCGCTTGCCGGGTCGCGAGTTGACCGAGGAGGAGCTCGCCGAGGAACGCCGGTTGTTCTTCGTTGGTTTGACCCGTGCCGAGGACCGGCTCTACCTGTCGTCGGCGCGGCGCCGCACGCGGCACGGCACCCTGCGGGAGACGCGGCCGTCGCCGTTCCTGGACGCCGTGGACGCCTCGCTGGTGGAGCGTTTGAACACCGGCCCGGTCCGACGGGCCCCTCGGGACCGGCAGCTGCGGCTCTTGTAGGAGCAGGAGAAACGCCTTCCCGGCCCCGGCAGGCAGACAATATGGATGACCTTCAATGGCACATATCAGGGATGCACTGCCGGCGCGGCCGGGGCAGGCTTTCGGCAGCTTCGGTATGAAGCCCGCGACGTATGGGAGGAGGAGCCGTGTCGCAGTACGGGCCTTCGGCCGCTGGCGGGGCCGCCTCGGGGCCGCCGCAGCCCCCCTTCCACCCGGCCCCGGCTCCGTACCCTGCTGGACAGCAGCCCGGTCAGGCCGGCGGATCCCCCACCCCACCGGGCACGCCGCCCGTTCCCCCGGCGGCTCCCGAATCCGATAAGCCGGTGACCGGCCCGCCCATGGGATGGCACCCACCCGCTCCTCCGGCGTACCCCACACCTGATATGCCGGTGACCGGTCCACCCATGGGATGGCAACCGGCCGGCCCTCCTCCCCGCCGCGGAGGGAAGAAGGTGACCGCCCTGATCGTCACGCTGGTGGTCCTCCTAGTCGTCGGTGCGGGTGGCAGCGTGATCTACCTGCTGACCCAGAACGGGGATGCGGACGCGACGGATTCCGCGGCGGCGGCCAGCGCTGAGGCCACACCTGGCGGAGAGAACGAGGAAACGGAGCAGAACTCCAATCCAAGCGCGAGTCCAGCAGAAACCGACTATGAGGTCCGGGACATCTCCGAGGTGCAGGTGGGGGACTGCGTTGAGGAGATCGTCGACGAGTACGGCGAAACCGTGGATCTGATCTTCGCGGACTGCTCTGAGCGGGGCGAGTACATCTTCCAGGTGGTTGAGCGCTTCGACGGAACCATCAACTACCGGCGCTGTGATGAGATCAGCGAGTACTCGTTCTGGCTGGACGACCCGTACGACGACGACGCGGACTTCGTCATCTGCGTCAACCAGTTGCGGTGAGCCGGTCCGGCCCTGACGGTCGACTCAGCTCGCCGCTGGCGTGTCAGGTGTCATCTGAGATCTGATACGTCTCAGATGTCGTCAGATGTCGACCATCGCCCCTACCAGCGGGGCTTGGGCCTCCTCCTCGAATCCGTGCCCCGGCGCGATCACGAACCGCGAGCGGGGTTCGGTCCACGCCAACGCCTCCTCAGCCGGCACCGGCACGATCTCTTCACAGGTGGGTTGGCCGCACTCGCAATTGAGTAACACCGGCGGCAGATCACTGGGGCGCGCGTTGGCGATGGACGCCAACGCCAACAGGGCGCTTTGGCAGGCCGCCATGTTCTCGGCCTGTCGCATGGCGCGGATCTGATTGGTGGAGATCGGTTGGGGAGACGGCTCAGCGGGCGCCCAGCGCTCCCGCAGCATGCCGACGACGTCCTCCAACTCCTCCTCACCGGTCAGTTCGATCACGGTGAAGCGGTATCGAGCGGCCTGCTGACGGATCAGGTCATCGATCGCGAGATCCCGGCGGTACAGTGCTGTTTCGTCATCCCTCACCCCATCCGGCACGGGTGGGGGTACGCGCATGTCACCCCAGTCCACCTGCCGGGCCGGAAGCAGCCAAACGGCCCGCTCCGGGTGGGGCAAATACCGCTTGACCAGTGAAGGGAGCAGGGCCGTCCCCTCCACAATTACGCCGGGCCCGCTCACCGCCAACCGGATCAGGTCGTCGATGATCATCGGAAACCGTTCGGCCACGCTGTGCTGGACCCGGGCGATGAGCTCCTCGATCGGCCTTTGCCCCCAATCATCCAGCCCAGGAGGCATGGGAAGCGGGTCCAGGACCCCCGCCCGGGGTCGCGCTCCCATAGCGTGCTGACGCTCGTGTGCGTCAACGTGGTAGGTGGTGAATCCCAGACGTCGCGCAAGGGCGTGGGCCACGATCCCTGTGCCGGTACCGTATCCCCCGCCGACCCACAACACCTTAGATAGGACTTTGTCAGACAGGAATTTGTCGGCCGCCATCGCCTCGTCGCCAACCACTGAGGTGGCACCCCCCTGGGCCGCTACCCATCACGTCACGAAAAGTAACCTTCTCCACGGTGCGGGCGTACGGACTCGGATCGCAAGCCCTCGGCTGATCCTTGTCAATAAGTTGAGGAAACTCAGAAGTAGTTGTGAATTCATGATGACTACGCGTATTACCCCCATTGCGGGAACGCCCGTGCGCGAGATCCCAATCACGCTGGGTGAGTGGAAGCGGACACGTATGTCACTCGCGCCGCGGAACTGATAGCGTCCGCTCGCAACGGCCACACACGACCAGTCGACGGTGCGACACGGAGGTTGTCAGATGTGGGACCCGCCGCGTGTGACGGCGGCCCAACGCCGTCCCAGCCCGATCTTTCTCGGTATCACGGCGATATTCATCGGCACGGGTTGGGCGGTGTGGACCGGCATCGGGGACCCCGGCTTCATGGTCTTCCTGTTCGTGCTGTCCGGCTGGGTGGTGAGCCTGTGTCTGCATGAGTACGCGCACGCCGCCACCGCGTACCACTCTGGTGATCACAGCGTCGCAGCCGCGGGGTACTTGACGTTAAACCCGCTGCGGTACAGCCACGCGCTGTTGAGCATCGTGCTGCCGTTGCTGTTCGTCCTGCTCGGCGGGATCGGCCTGCCCGGAGGAGCGGTCTACATCAATCCTCACGCGCTGCGGAATCGCGTCCGGCAAAGTCTCGTGGCGGCGGCCGGACCGGCGACCAACGTCGCGATAACCCTGTTGCTGGTGTTTGTCATCCCGGATCTGAATGAGATCACCATCGAGCGGGCCGCTTTCTGGTCGGCGTTGGCCTACCTGTGTCTGCTGCAGTTCACCGCCAGCGTGATCAACCTGCTGCCGATTCCTGGCTTGGATGGTTACGGCATCGCCGAACCGTGGCTACCCTCCGATTGGGTCCGCAACGCCCGTAAAATCGCCCCGTTCGGAATCCTGATCTTGTTTGCGCTGCTGTGGCAACCCGAGATCGGTCGGCCCTTCTTCCGTGCCGTGTATTGGACCTTGGAGCTAATCGGCGTCCCCTTGGAGCTGGTCTACCTCGGTGGAGACCTGTTCCGGTTCTGGAGTTAACGGATTCTGGGGTTAACGGAGCGCCTGATCCGACTGACCCGGCAGCCATCAGGTGGCCGCCGACCCGGAATCACCGGAATCGCCGCCCAGAATCACCAGGCTTAAATCACCAGGTTTACCGGTGCCGTCGGGCCGCCCGCTCTAGCTCCCGTCTCACCTCCGCCTTGGCGCGGGCCCGCGCCCAGCGGCGGCATTCCGCAAAGTACCTCCTGGGGTCCCGGAGGAGGGCGGCGATGCGCTGTCGCTCTCCTGCCCCCTCAGGACCGTAGTACAGCGGCAGGTCCGCCGATGACGCAGTCATATCGCCCCCTGGCTTACCTAGCACCCGTATGAAGCGCTAACTATCAAGCCTGACATGGGCCTGCCAGGGAAACAACCGACCTATAGCACCCTATTTCACCCTCCTCTTCCCCTAGCTCTCCGCTTCCTGCGACTGGTTCCTACGACTGGTTAAGCGCTGTAGCCAGCAGTTCACCAAGCAGCCGCACCACGTCGACGTCCTGATCGGACATGGAGTTGGGGGCGGTGTTCTCCACGATGAGCAGGCCCAGCCGTTGCTTCGGGGTGGCGACCGGCACCACGATCAGCGCCTGGTAGTTGTCCAGCGTCCAGCCCGCAGGCGCCATGGTCTGCAGGTCGGGATAAAACGCGATCTTGTCCTGCTCAAGGATCTCAAAAAAGGCATCACCCAACGGGGTCCCTTCTACCACGTTCCAGGTGGGTGGGTCGGGTGTGCCATACCAGGCCACGATGTTCATCTTCCGAGGCGGCCGCCCCGGTTGGATTCGGAAAAAAGAAGTTCTGGTGGTGTTCGACGGGGTCGAGATCAGCTCGGTCGTTCCCGACAGCACCATCGTGCACACCAGGCCTTGAAGCTCTCTGATCTCGGCCTTGGAATCGGCGTCGGTGAGCGCACCGAGCAGGTACGCCAGGGGGTTGAGCACGCTGTTGGTCACCAACAGCATCTGGGCCTTGGCCTCCTCAGCGGCCTCCACCGCGTCGCGGGCCCGCTGAGCTGTGTTGTGCTCCGCGTACATGGGTAACCCAACCGCACCGGCAGTGGTCGCGATGGCCGTGACGAACAGTACCCAGAACAGGATTTGTCTTGGAGGGAACAGCCCCAGGCACGCTCCTGAGGCGAACGACGCGACGGCGCACGTCAGGGCTAATAACCGGTAGTGGCGGACGATCCAGGACGAAATTCTCGGCATGGTGCCGTAAACCGTACTGCGTCAGATCCACCCTGGCGATACGTATCACCGTTCAGCGGTACCAGGGAGCCATAACAGGGTAAGAAAGGGTTTCATGAGACTTATCCGCGCTACGGCACGCACGATGCTCGCCGGGATCTTCATCAGCTCCGGTTCGGCGGCGCTCAATGATCCCGAACCGTTGGTCCCGCGCGCCACCCCGGTCGTTGACCGGATAGCTCCCTGGCTGGAGCGAGCCGTACCAGCGCTTCCCTCAGACGCCACGAGTCTGGTTCGGCTCAACGGCGCGGTCCAGGTCGTCGGCGGGCTCCTCCTCGCCACCGGCCGATTCCGCCGCCTCGCAGCATTGACGCTCGCCGGCTCCCTGATTCCAAGCACGCTTGCCGGACACCCGTTTTGGCAAAAAACGGATCCAGTGGAGCGCAGGATGCACCAGATCCATTTCCTGAAAAACCTTGGCCTGTTCGGTGGTCTGCTGCTGGCCGCTCTCGACACCGAAGGACGCCCCGGGGTGGCCTGGCGTACCCGTCACACAGCTCAACGGATCCGCCGAATCCGGATCCGCCGGACAGACTGACCAGCTACGCTGTAACCCAACGTGATAACACGGACGAATCCTGATGATCCGCTTCCGCGATCTCCTTTTGTGATCCGTCCCTGTGATCCGTTTCTGTGAGCCAGCGTACGGATCGGGCAACCCGCTCGGCAGGCACGTGACGCAGCGTTTTACAGTGTCCAGTCGGATCTCACGGTAAGTGTTGCCCGACCGGGCACGATGCTCGCCGGTCGGTCGCTAGGTGACCTTATAGGAGGTGTCCGGCGTGTCATCATCACCAGTGAGCGATCGTCGTCGGTACCTCCGCACCGTCGGGCTCGCCGTCGCGTTGGGCGCCGCCTTGGTCGCGATCACGTCCAACCAGCTGCCCGGCACCTCCGACATCCGGACCTTGCACGAGGCGGTGGTCTGGTGGACGCAAGGGGAGGATCTGTACGCCTACCCCGCCGATCCACTGCCGCCCTTCGCGGCGCTGCTGCTGCTTCCACTCACCGTGATCCCCGCTGAGCTGGCCAGCTGGCTGGTGGCCATCGCCAACCTCGTGCTCATTGCGGGCTGCGTCTGGTACCTCGTCGAGCCCGTCGCGCGTCGCCGGGGCTGGTCCCCCCAATTCGCGGCCGCGCTGGCGATCCCCGCCGCCGTAGCGATCAGTCCGCTGCGTGACATCCTGGGTACCGGCCAACTGACCATGCTGGCGGCGGCGCTGGTGATCTGTGATCTGGTCGGAATCCGCCGCGGCGCCCGCTGGACCGGGGTGGGTATCGGATTGGCCACCGCCCTCACCCTGGCGCCGGCGCTGTTCATCGCCTACCTCGCCGTCACCCGCCAGTGGCGGGCCGCCATAACCGCTACCGCCACCGCGCTGTCGACGATCGTGGCCTGCGCGCTGGTGGCGCCCGACACCTCGTGGGCTTACTGGAGCGGCGCCCTGTGGGAGCGCGCCCGGCCAGCCGACGGCGCGATCAACCAGTCAGTCGCCGGGGTTCTGGAGCGGCTCTACAACGAACAGCCGGTCCCTGGCCTGCTCTGGTTCACCTTCGCGCTTCTGGTGCTGGCGGTCGGTCTCAGCCGCGCGTACACCGCCCACCAGGAGGGCGACGAACTGACCGCCTTCACCATCGTCGGGCTCACCGCTCCGCTGGTCGCCCCGTACGCCGGGTTGCACCACCTGGTGTGGATCGCGCCCGCCGTGCTGCTGCTCGTCGACCTGGCTCTCAGCCGGCGCTCTCCCTGGCTGGGGCTGGCGGCGGCTGGGGTGTACGCGGTGGCGCTGCTGGCTCCCGTATGGACCTTCGCCCACCCCACCGGCCACCATTGGGATGACGGGGTCCTCGGGATGCTCGGAGAGAACTCGTTCGCCCTCATCGCGCTGCTGCTGGTCACCGCGCTGCCGTGGCGTTCCGAGGCGTACCCCGCCTACCAGCCCGAGTACGTCCGCCGCGTGGCCGTCTACCTCCGCTGAGCTTCACACCCGGCTCAGGGGCAGTTCACCCACTCTTCGGTGCCGTCGGCGAACACCTGCCGCTTCCAGATCGGCAGCCGTTTTTTGACCTCCTCCACCAGCCGCCGACAGGCCTCGAAAGCCTCTCCCCGGTGGGCGCACGAGACCGCCGCCACTAAGGCGTTGTCCCCGATCGCGAGCGTCCCGACCCGGTGCCCCACCGCCACCGCGTACACGGCCGGATCCGCGGCGATCTCAGCGGCGATGGTCTGCAGCACCTCACCGGCCGTCGGGTGCCCCTCATACTCCAGCTCCCGTACCTGGCGGCCGTGGTCGTGGTCCCGGACCACCCCGGTGAAACAGACCACAGCCCCGGCGCCCGGGTGCGCCACCAGCCGCTCGTACTCGGAGGCGTCCAGCGGCGCTTCGGTGACATCGGCACGCACAACGGTCACGGCAACTCTCCCGGCATCAGCGACAGCGGCAGTAGCTCCACCTCGTCCCCGACCTGCCCCTGCGTACCGGGTGGGATCACGGCAAAGCCGGAGGCGACGGCGACCCCTCGCAGCATTGCTGACCCGGTGTACGCCACCGGATACGCCTCCCCCGTCGGGGTAACCCGGACCAGGGCCAGATGGGTGAAGTCACCGCGACCCGGCACAGGGGCGGCCAACCGGACCCGTGGTGGCTCCGGCAGCCGACGACCGGTCAGCCCGGCGATCAGGGGAACCACCAAGGTGAACAGCGCGATCACCGCGGACTGAGGGTTGCCGGGCAGCCCGGCTACCCACCCATCCCCCACCCGGGCCAACAGCATGGGGAAACCGGGACGCACCTTCACGGTGTTGACCACGTAGGACGCCCCCAGGGCCTCCAACGCGGGATGCAGGTGATCCACCGGGCCATGCATGGTGCCACCGGTGGTGCACACCACCGTGGCCGCCTCCAACCCGCGCCGCAGTGCGGAGATATGCGCCTGCAGGGTGTCCTGGATCGGTCCGACAGGGGCGAGCCCCGGTACCGGATCGGCCCCCAGGCGCCGCAGCCACGCCGGAAATGACGGGCCGAGGGAGTCGCGGACCCGGCCATTGCCGGGTGTCCCGGTAACCAGCAGCTCATCCCCGAAGACCAGCAACGCGGCGGACGGCCGGGGATGCACCAGCAGCCGGTCGTATCCGCAGGAGGCCGCCAGCCCCACCACCCCCGGGGTGACCGGAGTGCCGGCGGGCAACAGCTCCTCCCCTTTACCAGCCTCCTCACCGGGGTTCCGCCAGTCTGGGGACCGCCGCGGCGTACCGGTGACATACCCGGGTTCGGGTGTCGTGGAGTCCTCGACCCGGATGATGTGCTCGGTCCCAGCCGGCACCATCGCGCCGGTCGCGATCCGCAAGGCCTCACCCGGCCCGAGAGTTCCAGGTACGCTCCCCGCGAGCACCTCCCCCACCACTTTCCAGGGTGCCTCCCCGCGTACCGCGTACCCATCGACGCTGGAGGTCGGGAACGCCGGAAGCTCGGTCAGGGTGGTCAGGGGGGTCGCCAGCGTGGCGCCGTCGGCCCGATCCAGGGGCAGGTCCACGGGCGCCAGGCGTGCGTCGCGACCGGCCTCGTAGGCGAGGCGCCGGGCTTCTTCCCACGACAGGGTCACACCGCGAGCCTAACCGCGTCGCCTTGAGCGCCCCCCGAGATCCCAACCCTGCTCTGCCCCGATCACCGCTGATCAGGTGCGTAATCTGCCGCTCAATCGCTGGAGCTGATCAGACGCCAGATCTTTTGTGGTCCCCGCCACGCAACTGATCGACGGCGTGGGTGAGCACCGGCCCGAGCACGGCCAGCCCGTCCCGCGCTCCGCCGGTTGAGCCGGGCAGGTTCACGATGAGGGTCCGGCCAGCCACCCCGGCCACCCCTCGCGACAGCATCGCGGTGGGGACCTTGGCGGTGCCGTACGCCCGCAGCGCCTCGGCGATCCCGGGCACCTCACGATCGAGGACTCGCCGGGTCATCTCCGGGGTGCGGTCGGTGGGTGAGATCCCGGTGCCCCCGCTGGTCAGCACCACATCCACCCCCTCAGCGACCGCCGCCCGCAGCGCCTGCTCCACCGGTTCGCCGTCCGGGACGACCACCACCGGGTCGACCTGGTACCCCAGCTCGGTGAGGCCCTCAGCCAGCAGCGGACCGCTGGTGTCGGTGTAGACGCCGGCGGCAGCGCGGTTGGAGGCCACGATCACCCGGGCCCGGATCGGGCGTGAGCCAGGTGTCCGGCTTCGGTACTCAGGGTCGATACCGCTCATTCCTCACGCTCCCACAGGCCAGTCTTGCCGCCCTCTTTCCGCAGGACCCGCACCGCCTCCAGGCTGGCCTTCGGATCCACTGCCTTGATCATGTCGATCAGGGCCAGGCCCGCCACGGCGACCGCCGTCAAGGCCTCCATCTCCACCCCGGTACGATCAGCCGTCCGCACAGTGGCGGTGATGTCCACCGTGGATTCCTGCAGGGTGAGGTCCACGGTCACACCGTGCAGGGCGATCGGATGGCAGAGCGGGATCAGATCCGGGGTGCGCTTGGCCCCCATGATCCCGGCGATACGGGCCACCCCGAGGGCGTCCCCTTTAGGGAGGGTGTTGTCCCGCAGCAGCGCGACCACCGCGGGGGTGGTCCGGACCGTGCCAGCGGCGACCGCGGTTCGGGCGGTGATGTCCTTGACGGAGACATCCACCATGCGGGCCGCTCCGGTCTCGTCCACATGGGTCAGACGTGGCTGATCAGTCACACGCTGAGCCTATGCGGCGACGTGGATCCGGACTCGCGTCCGCGGCACCCGTCTCACCACCGCATCGTGGACGCGCCGTCGGCCCCGCGTCAGGCGTCGACGGGCCGAGACTGCTTCTGGCGCTGGGCCCGGTCATCGCGGTGAATCCGACCGCTCAACTCCGACAGCCGGGCCCCGGTGCCGCCCCACCGCTGGCTGATGATCTCAGCGGCGATCGAGACGGCGGTCTCCTCAGGGGTCCGCGCCCCCAGGTCCAGCCCAATCGGCGACGCCAGGCGACGCAGCTGCTCCGCTGTCACCCCCGCTTCCTTCAGGCGCGCCACCCGATCCTCATGGGTACGCCGGGACCCCATCGCCCCCACATAGGCCAACGGCAACCGCAAAGCCACCTCCAGCAGCGGCACATCGAACTTGGGGTCGTGGGTGAGGACACACACCACGGTGCGCTCGTCGATCCGGCCGGCCTCGGCCTCAGCCTTCAGGTATTGGTGAGGCCAGGACACCACCACCTCGTCAGCGGACGGGAACCGCTTACGGGTGGCGAACACCGGGCGGGCGTCGCACACCGTGACCCGGTAGCCCAGAAACGATCCGATCGTGGCCACGGCCGCGGCGAAGTCGATCGCCCCGCACACGATCATCCGGGGAGGGGGCGCGTACGAGGCCACGAACAGCGTGAGCTCCTCGCCCCGCCGCTGACCGTCATGCCCGTAGTGGAGCGTCCCGGTACGCCCGGCGGCCAGCATGCCCCGCACATCGTCGGTGGCGGCGGCGTCGAGTCGCGCGCTCCCTAACGAGCCCGCGGTGCGGTCCGGCCAGACCACCAACCGGCCCCCCACTCGGGATCCGGCGTCCGCCTCCTCGGCGGCCGACGCGTCGGCGACACAGGTGACCACCGCGACCGGCTTCCCGGACCGGATCGACGCGGCCACCTCCCCCAGCCACGGGAAGCTGTGACGATCCACCCGCTCCACGAACACATCGATGATTCCGCCGCAGGTGAGGCCGACCGCCAACGCGTCCCCGTCGCTGACCCCGTACCGCTGCAGTGTCGGTCGTCCGGAGGCGATCACAGAGGTGGCGGCCTCGTACACCGCCCCCTCCACGCAGCCGCCCGACACGCTGCCCACCGCCGTCCCGTCCGGGCCGACCAGCATCACCGCACCCGCCGGGCGGGGAGCAGAGTTCCAGGTCGCCACCACCGTCCCCATGCCGACCGGCTCACCGGCCTCCCACCAACGCAGCAGATCGTCGAGCACCTCACGCACGAGCGATCACCTCCACCAATCGCTCCAGAGCCGCGAAGCTGTGGCCCGCCACGAAGTCGTCCAGATGAGGCAACGCCGCCACCATGCCGGCGACCAAGGGCACATAACCGGGGCGGCCCTTGTGGGGGTTCACCCACACCACGCGGTGCGCCAACCGCGCCAGGCGCGCCATCTGGTCGGCGAGCAGACTGGGGTCGCCGCGCTCCCAGCCATCGCTGAACAGCACCACCACCGCGCCGCGGGCCATACCACGCTGTCCCCACCGGTCCAGAAACACCTTCAACGCCTCGCCCAGCCGCGTACCCCCGCTCCAATCCGGAACCAGCCGGCTGCTGGCGGCCAACGCGAGGTCAGGGTCCCGGTGCCGCAACGCCCGGGTGACTCGGGTCAGCCGGGTTCCGACGGTGAACACCTCAGTACTCGACGGCCGCCGCCGTACCGCCGCATGCGCGAACCGAAGCAAGGCGTCGGCGTAGGCCGCCATCGATCCGGAGACATCCACCAACAGCACCAGACGGCGCGGTTTACGGCTTTTCCTCCGGTACGCGGGAGGCGCCGGCTCACCGACGCGCCGCAGGATCCGCGCCACGGTACGCGCGGGATCGATCTCACCGCGACGCGCCGGACGACGTCGCCGGCTGGGGCGGGGAGCGGGCGTGGGCGCTAGGAGCGTCAGCAGCCGGCGCACCTCATCCCGTTCCTGATCGGTCAGCTGGGTCAGGTCGCGGTGGCGGAGCACCTCGATGTCACTGGCCGCGGGCTCCTCGATCACCTCCGGGTCGTCCCGCTCCGCCCTCGGCGCTACCTGGTCCAGCTGGAACGGCAGGCCGATCCGGGACACGCTCCCCGAGGCCGATACGGGCGCGGGAGGCGTGACCTGGCGGAAGTACGCGGCGAAGGCGGCGTCGTAGGTGGCGATGTCGTCGGGCTCCGCGCACAAAGTCAGCCGCCCCGCCCAGTAGACCCCGGCCGGATCGGTCACTCCCAAGGCATCGACCGCGGCGAGCATCGCCTGGACCCGGTCGGGCGGCACCCGCATGCCCGCGTGTCGCAGGCATCGGGCGAACCCGACCAGGACCTCGATCATTTCTTGATCAGCTCCGCTAAGCCGTGGGCGTGTACCCGGACGGCGTCCTCTCGGTATTTCAGGACCGCGCCCAGGGTGGCCGCGGCCTTCTCCACGTCGAACTTCTGAGCTCCTAACGCGTGCAGCGCGCCCGCCCAGTCGATGGCCTCCGCCACCCCAGGGGGTTTGAGCAGGTCGAGCTCGCGCAGCGCGCGGCAGGCCTGCGCTACCTCGGTGGCCAACCGTTCGGTGATCTCCGGCAGGCGGGTACGCAGGATCTCCACCTCACGCTCGAAGCTGGGATGGTCGACCCAGTGGTAGAGGCAGCGCCGTTTGAGGGCGTCGTGGACCTCGCGAGTACGGTTACTGGTGAGGATGGTCACCGGGGGTGTGGGGGCGGCGATTCGGCCTAGTTCGGGCACCGTGATGGCTGCCTCGGAGAGAAGCTCCAGCAGGAAGGCCTCGAACTCGTCGTCGGCCCGGTCGATCTCGTCGATCAGGAGTACGCACGGGCTTTCTTCCAACGCCCGCAGCAAGGGCCGGGCGATGAGGAACCGACGGTCGTAGAGGCTGGCCTCCACCTGCTCGGTGTCGACTCGCTCTCCGCTGGCCACCGCGGCCGCTTCGATGGTGCGCAGGTGCAGGATCTGCCGGGGGAAGTCCCAGTCGTAAAGCGCCTGACTGGCGTCCAGCCCTTCGTAACACTGCAGCCGGATCAGAGTGGTGCCGGTGGCGGTGGCCAGCGCCTGGGCGAAGGCGGTTTTGCCGACCCCGGCTTCCCCTTCCAAGAACAAGGGCCGCCCCAACCGGAGCGCGAGAAATCCAGCGGTGGCCAACCCGGTGTCGGGCAGGTATCCGGCGCTGGTCAGGACGCGGCTGAGCTCTTCAGGGGATGCGGGTGTGCGCAGGGTCACTGACCTACTATGCCACTACCGCGCCGTAACTTGGATCTTGAGAAGCGGAGTTCGAAGCATCGAAAGACCAGCTTTTATGGTCCTTGCCGGAAACGGACCCCAGGAGAGCGGTCGCGGTCACCGGGAGGGTGGTCCCAGTCGGTGACTCCGTCGCCGACATCCTCACAGGCCACCGTCACGACGTGACGGGCGCCTAGGTACGCCCGGGCTCCGCGGTCCCCCACGGCGGACGCAGCGACACCATCCCAGTGGTGACGGCCCAGCAACACGGGATGGCCTCGACGACCGTGGTAGGTGGCGGTCGCCAACACGTCCGGACTGGCCAGCGCCGCAAGCCGCGCCACCGCCTGGGCGGTCACCTTTGGGGTGTCCACCAGCAGGACCACCACGGCGAGGGCGTCGGTACGCGCCAGCGTCGCCAGGCCGAGCCGCAGCGAGGAGCCCATCCCCTCTTCCCACGCGGCGTTGTCGACCACCCAGGCATCCCCCAGGTCAGCGGTACGCCGTACCTCGGCGGCCGCCGCGCCGAGGATGACGACCACCGGGGAGCATCCCCCTTCTCGGAGCGTGGCGACGCCGTGCTCCACCAACAGTCGCTGACCGTGGCGTACCAGGGCTTTAGGCATGCCGTACCGACGGCCGCCCCCGGCTGCCAGCAGCAAGCCCGCCACCGGCACCTGAGAGTGTGGGCCTGGTGTCGCCTGCATCCGTCCACGGTAGGAGATCGCCTCTGAAAGCGGGTGTCGCCGCCCTTGCCGCTCCCGCCTGCGGTGCTGGGAGCGATCGCGGTGATAACGGGCGGCGAGGTACGCCACGCATCGATGACGGTAACTGTGGTGAGGGTCCTAAATCCGTTGTCGGGAGCGTGCCCCCACCGGTTGGCTTCCGGTCATGAGCTTCGCTCTCACCCTGACCGTCGCGTTCTGCGTTCTGTTGCTGGCCTCCGTCTTGCAAACCACGGTGGGGTTCGGTCTCGCCCTGATCTCTCTCCCGCTGTTGGCGATGGTGTTCGACGCGCGGACCGCGGTGGTCGGATGCGGGTTATGTGGCCTGCTCAACCCAACCCTCACCACCATCCGGAATCGGCAGCACGTCCAGTGGCGGGTGGTGACCGGGGTGTTGGCCGGGGTGGTGCTGGGAGCACCCATCGGGTTGTTTGTCTTTACCCGGCTGTCCGCGCAGGCGCTGACCGTGGCCGTCGCGCTGGCCGCGATCGGATTCACCATTCTGATCTGGAGCGGGCTGCGGATGCGGGCCGGAACCGCCTCGGTGCTCGGGGTGGGGGTCGTCGTCGGGGCGCTGTCGACCTCGGTGGGAACCAACGGTCCGCCTCTGGTGGGCACCTTCCAGGCCATGGGGATGGACCCCGACAGCTTCCGCGCCACATTAGCGGCGGTCTTTTTAGGCACCGGTGTGCTTTCGGTGACGGGCTTCACCGTGGCCGGTCAGGTGACGGGATCGGCTCTGGCGCTGGCCGCGGTAGGGATCCCCGCCATAGCGCTCGGCTGGCCCCTGGGTAACTGGACGTTCTCCCGCATCCAGGCCGATCGGTTCCGCCACATGGTGCTTGGCCTACTGTTGGTGACCTCTGCGGCACCGTTGGTCTCCTTGGTGCTGGTCTGAGACATGGTCTGACGCGCTGGTTTTCAGGCTGGTCTTCAGGCTTTCGACGACCGCTTCGATGTGACACTGAGCTCTCAATGGCCCTCCATGTCGCCCTGAGTTACGAAGTGTCATCCACAATCGCCGTATCGGTCAGTGATTAATCGGTAACATCCTGAAGGAGTTTCGGACACGACGGTAAGTTCCGGACAGGAGAGTTCCCATCCACGACAACCGGTGGAAACATGACCGGCTGACAGTAACGGGTCGCGCGTGTGGCCCGGGTGGGAGACGGATGCCACGCGTAATCCGGCGAGAAGACAGCGGGACTCACCGTACCGGTGAGGCCGAGTCAACGCCGCCGGGTGTCGGTGCCGGCAACGTCAAACCCGGCGCTGTCGCGCGTGAGCCTGAACTCGCGGGAGGCGACGTGTCGCAGGGTCACTCCGACAGACGCGGTGTCCGGACGTCCGAGGTTCCCTCGCCTCACGACAATCCCACGGCCTTCCTGAAGTGGATCAAGTCCACCAACCACGCCTTAGACCGAACCGTGCAGGAGGCGGTCCACCTCAGGAACGCCGTGGTGCGGGCGTGGGTCCGGATGCGCGAGTTAATCGACGAGGATCCCCCTACCCGGGACATCTGGGACCGCAAGGATCTCGCCGAAATCACGGCCGACCCGTTAGGGGGTTCGGGGGTATGGCGGACGGTCGTCAACGCCACCACCGACACCCTCCGCATGCTGTTCACCTCGGCGGCGCCCCAACACCTAGCCGAGATCGCCGCACTGGTCGGCGGGCCCATCAGCCGCCTGCACATCATCTGCGATGCCCGTCTTATCGCTCACGCCGACATGCGCCTCACCCTCGACAACCTGCGCAATCCGGCAGTGACGGTGCGTATCAGACAAGACGTTCCCGTTGATATGTGGCTAGCCGACACCTCCGTCGGACTCGTGCGGTTCATGTACGGGGAGGGCATCAACGGGTTGCTGGCGTACTCCCCGCAGTTGCTGGAGGCGTACTCCCAGTTGTTCGACAAACTGTGGACCGACCCGCTGTCGGCGACGTGCCGCCCACCGGCGGTAGGCACCACATCGCGACAGCACTGGGTCATCCGACTGCTGGCCACCGGAATGTCGGACGCCGAGATCGCGAACCTGCTGGGAGTCAACATCCGCACCGTGCGACGCCACGTCGCCGACGCCATGCGGGAACTGGGCGCCGTCAATCGGGCGGGCGCCGGCCTGGCAGCGGCCCAACGTGGGTGGGTCTAGCCGAGGAGGCAGCAATGGGTGAGGTCGAACGCGCACCGCTGCTACGAGGGCTGGTCAGCGACAGCGCGGCCCAGCTTTATGAACGCATCCTTCAGGAGGGGTGCGTCGCGGTCGGGTCAGGGCCTTCGGCCGTGGATCCCCATGACCCGGCTCTCGACGAACTGCTCCGCAAACAGATCGTGCGGCCCACCGACAAGCTGGCCACGCACGTCACCCCTATGCCGCGCCACATCGCGCTCCACCTGGCCACCGAAGCCGCCGAGCACCAGTTAGAGACTCATCATGAGGAGATCGTCCGGTTGTGGTCCACCCTCCGGGCGCAGGTCAGTCGCTGGCCGTTAGATCGGCTCAACGGCCCACGCTCGGCAGGCATCGAGCTCCTCACCGACTCGGCCCGCATCAAGGCCATTTCCCAGCAGATCTACGTCGCGGCCCGAGTAGAGGTCTGTGACTTCACAATCCCGCGCTGGAAGACCCGCGATCCTGATCTTCTCACCGTTATATTGCCTCGTCCCTCCGCGCTCGCGGCGGGCGTACGGTATCGAATGGTCTACGATCATTCTTTCCTGAGAACCGAACGCGGCCGCGCCGACCTCTTGTACGCCGCGCACGCTGGAGAAGACATCAGGATCCGGAAGAACCTGCCCACCAAACTCCGTTATCGAGATGATACGGAGGCGCTTGTCGCGCTCACACCAACCGGTACAGACGGCGCGCTACACATCACCAGCCCGGAACTACTCGCCGTCGTCAGACAATTGTTCGAATTAATTTGGAACGATTCTCAGACACTTCCACTGCACCGCACCGGGCTTGTCGGCCCCTCTGAATCCACGCCGCCCGACAACGACGCGCTTCCCGGTGACCTGTTCGGTTCGGACTCGTCAGAGAACAACGCGGTCCGGCGTAAGCTGGCCAGCCTTATGGTCAGCGGCGCCACAGATGAAGGGATGGCTCGCGCTTTAGGCGTCAGTGTTCGCACTGTAGAGCGCATGATCTCGGCCATGATGGCGGAGTTAGGCGTACCAACCCGCTTCGCTGCCGGTGTCGCCATAGCGCGTCGCGGCCTGGTCTAAGCCTGGTCTGAACAGGCATAAAACCTCTCGCCATCGCGCTTCGCAGCCTTGCCAAAAGATTAGCGCAGTCCTCCATCTTCGCGCGCTGTAAGGCTATCTGTGCAGAGTGATTATTAACCCATGAAAGGTATGTCAGTCCGCCCACAGAATGGGTTTACTCTATGCGTGAACGCGAAAGCCGATCGCCCACACATCGGCGACGGCATCAAGACTGACGTGCTTTACCGCGGGTACTACCGGAGGGACACCATGCGCGACGACAGCTGGCACTGACTCAAACTCAAATGAAATTCCATTCCAAGTCACACACCGTTTCAAGGAGGCCACAAATGCGTGACGACAGCTGGCACTGAAACAACCAGTTAGAAAGATCTCAATGACAGTCGGTGGCGATCGGTCCACCGAAGAGGTCCCCCATGGAACAATCCAGGACATTGTTCACTATGCGCCGTATCCTGGGTGAGACGTATTCCTCCGAGGCCGCGTAGGATGGCGGGGCTAGGAAGGAATGCCCTAATACCCGGGGTGGCGGTGCGCGACTCCGACCGGCGTCTCAACCTCTACGTACTGGGGGTAGCGCTCGCCGCCACGAGCATCGTGGCGGCGACGGTTCCCCGCGTGCCCTCACCCGCTCTTCTCACCCTTGAGACGGCGGTCATTGTCGCGCTTAACGCCGTGGCAGGCCTGGCCGTCCTGCGTATCAGGATCGGTTCTCACCGGATTGCGTTCGGCTCTGGAGAGGCCGCCCTGGTCCTGGGCCTGGCATTGCTCCCGTCATCCATCCTGATCCTGGCCGCCGGCGTAGGGAAACTGATCGCGGAGCTCCTCCTCCGCCTCCCTGCCCAGAAGGTGGTCTTCAACGTCGGGAAGCAGATCATCGCGACCGCCGCTGCGGCGGGGGTAGTGGCTGCGCTCCGGGACGGATCGCACTCCGGCCCGCTCTGGAGTGACCCCGTTGTCCTGATCGCCGCGATCCTCGTCTTCGTGGGGATCAACTCGATCTCCGTGGCTTTCGCCATCGCGTTGGCCAACGGCGCTTCGCCGTACCAGATCGCGGTCAACGGGTGGCATGTTCGTCTCGTCGCGGTCGGCGGTGGCGCGGCGGTGGGCTACCTGGCGCTTCTTCTCGTCGCGTACAAACCACCGCTGATGGTGGGGCTGCCGCCCCTGGCGCTGTGTCTATACCTGTTCAACCTCAGTCGGCTCCGCACCTGGGCCGAGCGGGAAACCTGGCAGAACCTGGCGCGAATCACCGATGAATTCAACGACGTCAACCTCGATGCGGTGCTGCGCGCCGCCGTGCTCGGTGCGGCCAAACTGTTCTCGGCCGACGAGGTGGATGTGGAGTTTCGGGTGGGCGCGGCATCCCCTAAGCTCGCCCGGGGCAACGCCGATGACCTGTCCTACCTGGGCCCTCCCGAGGAGGCACCCGCGACCACGGGGGAGATCATCACCCGCTCCCTGTCCCGGCAGGACGGTGGCCACACCGTAGGAGAGCTGCGGCTCCGGTTTCAGGGGAAGGTGCGCCTCAACGAACGCGAACGCTACGCCTTGGACACGTTCGCGGCCGCGTTGTGTACCGCGCTGCGTAACGCCCAGGCCTACGGTGAGACCCAACGTCTGGCCGCCCGGTACGCGCACGCGGCGCGCCATGACCCACTCACCGGCCTGCCCAACCGCCGGCACCTTTTAGAGATCGGTGAAGCGCTACTCAACCGGCGCCCGGTGCAGGGCATCCACGCGCTCCTGCTGATCGACCTGAACCACTTCAAGGAGATCAACGACACCCTCGGACACGGCGCCGGGGATGAGGTGCTGACCTTGGTGGGACAGCGACTCGCCGCCGCCGCCGGACCGAAAGACCTGGTCGCGCGGCTGGGCGGTGATGAGTTCGCCGTGCTTTTCGTCAGTCTTCCCGCTCCCGCGCTCGCCAGCCATCGCGCCCGTCGGGTCCTGGCCGCGTTAGACCCACCGATCCTCGTCGAGGGCATGCGGCTACAGATCGAGGCGAGCGGGGGAGTAGCCACCGCTCCCACCGAGGGCGGCATGTCCGAGCTGCTGCGGCGCGCGGACGTGGCGATGTACCAGGCCAAGCGGGAAGGCCACACGGTCGCGGTCTACAACCGAGCCCGGGATACCGCCGATCTGAGCCTGCTCGCCCTCAGCGGGGACCTACGCCGTGCCCTGGCCGAACGCCAGTTCGCGGTGAGCTTCCAGCCCATCGTGGACTTGGCGACCGGCGAGGTGATCGCGGCGGAGGCACTGGCACGGTGGCGGCATCCCCGGCGAGGTGACCTGGGGCCACCCCACTTCCTGGCGGCGGTCGAACGCTCCGGCCTGCTTCCCCAGTTCGCGGAGATCGTGCTGGATGAGGCGCTCAGCGCGGCCCAGCAGTGGCGCGCTCAGGGGCACCCGATCCCGGTCACGGTCAATGTCTCCGCGCGGAGCCTGCTCGACCCGAGCTTCCCGCAACTGGTGCGGCACCGGCTGATGGCTCACGACCTGCCCGCCGACCAGATGATCCTGGAGATGGCCGACACCCTCACCCTCAACCGCCTCGATGTCGTCAATCACGTACTGACCACGCTGCGCCGGATTGGGGTGCAGCTGGCCTTGGACGACTTCGGCACCGGTCACTCCTCACTGGCGACGCTCGCAGAGCTCCCGGTTAGCCAGCTGAAGATCGACCGCCGGTTTGTGTCCGCCATGCAGCAGTCCGCGGAGGCCACGGCGATGGTGCGCTCCACGGTCGATCTCGGCCGGAGCCTCAACCTCGTCGTGGTCGCGGTGGGGGTGGAAAGCGAGCAGCAACGGACAGCCTTGTTCGAGATGGGGTGCGCCGCTGGCCAGGGGCACCTGTTCAGCCGGCCGTTGCCCCCGGAACGCATGCTCTCCATCCTTGAGCGGCGCAGCCCGCTCGCCCCGCCTCTGCACAGCAGGGCCCGTGTGATCCGTATGCCGGCTCACCGGCGTCGCCGCAGCCTGTAAGGCACCTCGGTATCCGGGGCGCGTACCCCATATGCCCCTCCTCTATCCCCTATAACACCCCCTGTATGCCCTCTCTCTGCCCTGCCAGCCGCCACCTGGTCGCCGCGTCTCCGTCTCACTGCGCTCCTCCCCTCAAACGCCGTGCCACTTATATGCGATACGTTCGCGTTTGACATAAAAGTTACGATTTGGGCATGACAGCGGTGGAACAGATCACGTCAGCAGCGGTAAGCACCCGGGAGCTGGCCCACCACACCAGCCGAATCCTGGAACGGGTAGGGCGGGGTGAGACGCTGCACGTGACCCGATACGGCGAGGTCGTCGCGGTGATCCGCCCGGTGACCCCCGAAGAGACGGCGTACGCACGCCTGGTGGCGGCGGGTGTGATCAGGCCGCCCCGTTCCCCACGCGATCCCCTACCCGAGCCCGTGCCAGTCCCCGAGGAGCAACCGGCCCCCTCGGAGGAATTCATCGAAACACGTGAGAGCGAACGCCACTGATGCGCTACCTGGATTCCTCAGCGATCATCAAGCTGATCTACCGCGAAGACCACTCCGAGGAGCTGCACCAGCTGCTCGCCAGCTCCCGCGTCCCGCTGCTCACCAGCAGCATCGGCTTCGTGGAGATCGGCCGTTTCCTGCAGCGACGCCAGGCCGACGCCGCGACCCTGGAGACCGCGACGCGGATCCTGGGTAAGTTCACCCGGGTCGAACTGACCGACGCCGTGATGGACCAAGCCGTCGCCCTGCCGGTTCGGCACCTTCCCACCCTCGGCGCCATCCACCTGGCCAGTGCCCAGCAGCTGGGAGATGCCCTGACCAGCTTCGTGGCCTACGACAAACGCCTTGTGGAGGCTGCTCGAGCCGAACGGCTACCGGTGGAGACCCCGGGCACCACCATCTGACCTGACCGGGATGGTCACCCCGAACCGTGCCCGATCAGCGCCGGTCGTCCGATCGGCACCGGTCAGCGGATCGGCATCCGCTTCCGGTCGCGGAACCCGGTGCCCCGGCGTACACACGAGATATGGATGCCGGATACGTCGATCGCTGGCAGGCGGGTGCGTTACTCGCCGGACACCTGAGCGGGTACGCGGAGCGGCCCGACACGATCGTGCTCGGGCTGGTCAGGGGTGGTGTCCCGGTCGCCGCCGAGGTCGCGCGACGACTGACGGCTCCCCTCGATGTCCTCGTCATCCGCAAACTCGGAGCGCCGTGGGCACCGGAATTGGCCTTCGGGGCACTCGGTCCGGGCGGCGTACGGGTGCTCAATGAGTCGATCGCCCAGTCCCTGAAGCAACGGGATATCGCCCGGGTGATCGCCCGGGAAACCGCCGAGCTGAATCGACAGGAGCGCCTGTACCGGGCGGATCGGGAAGCGCTGGACCTCACCGAGCGTACCGCCATCGTCGTCGACGATGGCCTGGCTACCGGGGCCACCGCACGCGCGGCCGTGGAGGTGTGTCGCGCCATGGGCGCCGCGCGTGTGGTGGTCGCGGTCCCGGTGGGGTCCGGTGACGCCATCGCCCGGCTCGCCCCGGCCGCCGACGAGGTGGTCTGCCCCTTGGTGCCCACTGATTTCGGCGCTGTGAGCCGCTTTTACCAGGACTTTCGTCAGGTGACCGACGATGAGGTACGCAGCATTTTGAAGCCCATTTCTTGAGGCGACACCGAAACACGCATGGTTGGCCACAGCGGGTACCGTCAACGCATGACCATGACGTGTCCCAAGTGCCACGGTTCTATGCGGCAATATGAACGCAGTGGCGTCACCGTCGACCAGTGCACCGAGTGTCGCGGCATCTTCCTCGACCGAGGAGAACTCGAGCGCCTGATCGACGCCGAGAACAAGTGGCACGAGTCCGCCTCCGCCGGTACTCCCCCGACGGCGCCTCCCCCCGCGCCTCCCCAAGGCGGTGTGCCACCCCAGGCTCCGCCGGCCGCGCCGCCGCCCGCCCCCGGGGCTCCCATCCCGACCGCACCCCCTCCGCCACCCGCGCCGCCGTATGTACCGCCGCCACCGCCGCCGCCCGCCTACGGTTACGGCTACGGGTACCACAAGCGCCGCAAGAGTTTCCTCGAGGAACTGTTCGACTAAATCGTCGGTTCAATACGTCGGTTGTGAGCCCGTCGACGGCCGCCCGACACTTCGTCGGTCATTCGGCCGTGGTTGACTGAGACGCGGTGGTGGCCGGTCGGCGATCGCCGACCGGCCACTGAGCTGTCGATCGACAGCTGACGATGAACAGACCACAATGTTCTCGGCTCGCCCCACAAAACTCAGCCCGCCGAACGCTGAATCTCTCATGCGTGTTCACAGCGCGAGCTGGGCAGAGCCGATTCCACGAGCTGATTCTCAGAGCCGCTCCGATGTGCGGGGAGCGCCTGAAGCAGGAACCAGATCAGGGACCCTCAGAAGATCGGGTCGACTCGACGCCGCAACAGGCAGAACTCATTACCCTCCGGGTCGGCCAGGACATACCAGGACTCCTCGCCTGTCTGTCCAATGTCGACCTGGACTGCGCCTATCGACAACAGCCGCTCCAATTCGGCATCCTGGTCCCGGTCAGTGGCGTTGATATCGATATGTAGCCGCAGCTTTCCTTGCTTCGGCTCATCGTTGGGGACGAACACTAGCGTTGGGTGCGGCCCGCCGAAACTGCTCCCTGGTGGCCCGATCTCGATGTCGCCCTCTTCACCGCGGTCTAGCTCAACGTAACCGAGCACATCGCACCAAAACCTCGCTAACCGCTCCGGGTCGCGACTGTCAAACACCAGTTCGGTAATCCGAGCCGCCATGCCCAGGATGCTATTACCGCCGGCCTCCACACCTGACGGATTTTTCGATTCCTCAGGCGAGCTCAACACGGTGGCGCGGCGTACCGGTCCGTCCACTCACCGGTCTGGACTCTCCGCCTGGACTCACACCCGTAGCAATGTTGGAGCCCATTTCTTACCCGCCGGGAACCCTGGGTTTACCGACCGCGGCCATCCTCATGGAATCCACTGCACCACACGGCCGTGACCGCTGCCCGCGCCTCACCTGCTCACCGCGGACGAGGCGCGGGCGTTGTTCCTTGTACGTCGCGGGCTCCTATCGAAGGAGGTACCCGGCGTACACCACAGCCGCTACACCACGGCCATGTCGACGAACCGGGACAGGTGCAGCTGCGCCGCTACGGTCACGGTGTCGGTGGGGCCGTTACGGTGCTTGGCGACGATGAAGTCCGCCTCGCCGGCCCGCGGTGACTCCTTGTCGTAGTAGTCCTCGCGGTGCAACAGCAGCACCACGTCGGCGTCCTGCTCGATCGAGTTGTGGACGGCGATCCCGTTCGCGACGAAATTGTGGGTCCCCAACACGGTCGCGTCATACACCGGCATCGGGCCGAGCGCCTCGATCGCGAGGATCTCGTCCCAGTAGACGTCGTTCGTGGCGATCATGTCCAGCTCGACGTCGTCCAGAACCGCCACGACCCGCGCAAGCCGATCCCGGCCAGAGTCGCCATCCCCGCGGACGCCCGCCCACGGCCGCGTCCCTGCAGCTGCACGGGGCGCGTCAGGCTCCGTTAACGCCTCACGGACCTTCCGCCACACCTCCCGCGGTACCGCCTCCCGAGCGGTGGTACGCCGCCGCGCCCCTACACCGGTCAAGTACTGAGTGACCTGCTGGGCCAGCGCACCGTGCGCCCCGATCTGGCGTAGGAAGCGGAGTTGATCGTCCCTATCGGACACCACCACGCGGTACGCCTCCCGGCCCTCCGACTCCCGCGTGGCCTCGATCGTGGTGTGGATCCCGAACCGCAACAGCAGCAGCGCGACATCGTCGACCAGGCGCCGGCTCGGGGAGGTGTAGTGGATCGTCGCCTGCTCCTGATCCGCGTCCCACCGCACACAGCCGGCGGTGGTCCACAGATGGCGGAGGAACAACGCCACCTGGTCCTTGGGGAGCCCGAAGACGCCGTGCGGCACGCCCCTCTCGGTACCGTGCAGCTGTTCGACCAGCCCGAGCTTCTCCAACCACGCCGCACCAGCGTGCGGTCGACCAGGCCGACCGCGCAGCGCCGCCTCATGCACCGCGTCCACACTCGCCTCATCGACGTTGGCGTACCGGATGGAGCGATCCGGCATAAGCGCTCCCCCACCGACAAGGTGTGCCAGAAACACGACCTCAGCGGTGGACCACCGGACGGTGACCAGCGGCGCTGGAACATGCCGGGGCACCGCCAACCGATCGCCTGGGTGAAGCTCATCGAGTCGACGCCAACCGGCGAAAGTCAAGAAAGGATGGTTCCCGGTCGCGTCGACGTGGCGCCCGGAGGCGAGGCGCAGTCGGTAGACCTCCTTGACGCCGGTGGGGAAGACATGAGTCATCGGGCGTGCGACGTACCGCAGCTTCTCATCCAGCGTCCACACCGGAACATCACGTGCTCCGGAGGCGAGCAACTCCCCGAGCGTGACCTCGGCGCCCGTGTCGGCCCGCAGGATGCGGGTGTCGGCCGTCAGGCATCCACTTTCCCGGAGGTCGGACAGCTGAGGACGTTTATCGGTCCGCTGTTCAGGTCCCCGGTTCAGCTGACTGACCGCGATAACCGGGCATTCGACCTCTTTGGCCAGCAGCTTCAGGCCCCGGGACAGCTCGGCCACCTCCTGCTGTCGGCTTTCCACCCGCTTCGGGGAGGCCATCAGTTGGAGGTAGTCGACCACGATCAGCTTCAGGTTGTTGCGCTGCTTGAGACGACGCGCCTTGGCGCGGATCTCCATCAGCGTCATGTTCGGGGTGTCGTCCACGAACAACGGTGCCTCGGAGATCTCCCCCATCCGACGCGCCAGTTTGGTCCAGTCATCGTCGGACAGCTGCCCGGAGCGGATGACGTGCAGAGGCACCCGGGCCTCGGCGGACAACAGCCGCATCACGATCTCGATCTTGCTCATCTCCAGGCTGAAGATGAGGCTGGTCATGCCGTGCTTGATCGCCGCCGACCGGACGAAGTCCATCGCCACGGTCGACTTCCCCAAACCAGGACGGCCGGCCACCACGATGAGCTGACCGGGATGCAGGCCGTTGAGCAGACGATCCAGGTCGGTGAACCCGGTCGGTATGCCGGTCATCTCACCGTCGTTGGCCCCGATCGCCTCAATCTCGTCCAGAGTGGGTTGGAGCAGATCCCCGAGCGCGGCGTAGTCTTCGCTGACCCGCCGCTCGGTGACGTCGTAGATCATCTGCTGGGCGAGGTCGACGATCTCGTCCACATCCCGACCGGCGCCCGCGACCGCCCCGTACCCCAGCTGCGCGATCCGCGTCCCGGCCTCCACGAGGCGACGCAGCACGGCCCGCTCGGCGACGATACGCGCGTAGTACGCGGCGTTGGCCGCCGTGGGAACCACGGAGACCAAGGTGTGCAGATAACCGGCGCCGCCGACCTTGCTCAGCTGTCCAGAGTCAGCAAGCGCCGCCGAAACCATGATGGCGTCCGCCGGCTCGCCCCTGCCGTAAAGATCGAGGATGGTGTCGAAGATGATTGCGTGGGCGGGCTTGTAGAAGTCAGCCGACCGGACGATCTCCACCACGTCGGCGATAGCGTCCTTGGACAGGAGCATGCCTCCGAGGACGCACTGTTCAGCGGCGAGATCAGCAGGTGGCGTCCGCTCGAACTCCTGCCGGAACTCGCCCCCCACCTCCAGTGACTGAGTGTCGTCCGAGATCGCCACACGATCCTCCGTGAACAGCACCCCCCTGCGCTGTACCCCACCTTCGGTCGACCGCTCGGGAGGCTGGTCACCGTGGTGGACCCAACCACGATAGGCACCCCTAGGACACCGCCCAAGCGGCTCATGTGGACAACCTCTGGATCAGCCTGTGGATAACTGGGGAAGACTTGTGCACAACCTGTGCATAGCCTGTGGATATCCACAGGGGATGTGTGGACGATCCACTGTTGACCTGCGTTAACGCCCTCCACAACCTGTGGACAGAAAAAAGTGCCCGAAAAAATGTGACCTCGCCCTCGTGCCGACAGCGCGCCGAGAGCATGCCGACTCAACGGGTGCTTCGCCCCTATTCATCACCTTTGTCAATCACGCCGCCGCTTCAGTACGCGAATCCGGATGCTCATCCCTGATGCACCCGTCGTTCACTCGCGCTCAGGAACTTTCGCAAGCGCTGGTACGGCCAAGTGTTGATGATCTGATCGGGGGTGAGCCATCCCCGTTGCGCCGTCAGGGTGGCGTACCGAACGTTGTCGAGCTGCGGTACGGCGTGCGCGTCGCTGGAGATGACGAAATGGACCCCGTGGCGCGCGGCCCACCGGATGTGGTCGTCCCGCAGATCAAGCCGCTCCGGTCCCCCATTGATCTCCAAAGCGGTGCCGGTACGCGCCGCGGCCTTGAACACCGCCTCGAAGTCCAGATCAATAGGTGGTCGACGCCCGATGAGGCGACCGGTGAGATGCCCGATCACGTGCACGTGCGGGTTCTCGCAGGCCCGGATCACCCGACGCGTCTGCTGCTCGACCGGCAGGGTGAAGTGGCTGTGGACACTGGCCACACAGATGTCGAACTCGGCGAGGATCTCCGCTGGCCAGTCCACCTCACCGTCGGGGTCGATATTCAGCTCCGTCCCGTGAAGCAGCCGCATCCCAGAGCCAGCGGCCAGACGGGTGAGTTGTTCCCGCTGGGCCCGCGCCTTGTCCAGGGTCATCCGATGCATGGCCAGCTTGGGCGCGTGGTCGGTGACCGCGTAGTACTCGTACCCGCGCGCAGCGGCGGCCGCCACCATCTCCTCCAAGGAGGCGAGGCCGTCGGTGAGGTTGGTATGGGTGTGCAGATCTCCCCGTAGATCTGTCAGCTGCACCAGCCGAGGGAGCCGTCCCTCCCGCGCCGCGGCCACCTCACCGGCGTCCTCCCGCAACGGCGGCGGCACCCAGTCCATCCCCAGCCGGGAGTAGACCTCCTGCTCGGTGCCGGCGGCCACCGGCCGGTTCTCCGCATCGAACAGGCCGTATTCGGAGAGCTTCAGCCCGGCCTGCACCGCGATCTCGCGTACCCGCACATTGTGTTCTTGGGAACCGGTGAAGTACTGCAACGCCGCGCCCCAGGACTCCACCGGCACCACTCGCAGATCGACCTGGATCCCCGTGCTCGTCCGGACAGACGTCTTCTTCTCACCTCGCGCGAGCACATCGCCCATCTCCGGGAGCCCGACGAACGCCTCCATCAACGCCGCCGGCTCCTCGGTGGCGGCCAGCACATCGATATCCCCCACGGTTTCACGGCCACGGCGAAGGGAGCCCGCGTACGCGCAGCGTTGACAGCCGGGAACCGCGGACAGCGCGGCGACGATCCGCTCAGCAAGGCCCCACGCGACATCCAGCCGGATTCGGTTCCCGGAACGCTGCAGCAGCTCCACTCCGGCGCGGATGTTCTCCTCGCTTTTCGGGCCGAAGCCTCGCAGGTCGCGTAGCCGTCCCGCCTCGATCGCGTCCAGCAACTCCGCCACGCTGGTTACGCCCAGCTCGCGGTAGAGCACCATGGCTCGCTTCGTCCCCACCGTCGGGATCGCGGACAGCTGGAGCACACTGGGCGGCACTTTCGCCCGCAGCTCCTCCAACCGCCGGAAAGTCCCGGTCTTGAGGATCTCGTCGATCTTGTCCGCGATGGATGCCCCGACGCCGGGGATCGTGCGTACCCCGTCCCTTCCCAGGGCCGCCACATCCGCGTGATACCCGGCCACGGCGCGGGCCGCCCTCTGGTATGAACGCGCCCGGAATCTGTCCCCACCGAGGATGGTGATCAGTTCGGCGTACTCCTGGAGGACGGCGGCGACCTGGTCGTTCGCCCGCGCCATACCGCGATACTACGAGCGCACACCGTCCATGACCGGGTGTTACCTTAAGCGGATCCATCCACGGCACCGTGTGGTGAGCAGAAGACCCCGGTTTCCCGGACAGACGAAGCACCGGCTACCTGCCCACCGCGATCATCATCTGAAAAGCAGCAGGGGTACGCGAATGAAACAGCCACGCGGCGGGAAAATCCGCGTGGCTGTTGATAAAGATGCGCTAGACAGACCGGCGCTGATGATCACTGCCCATAAAGCCCTGCAGGCGCTTCGATCACCTGATCGGCCGGCGGCGTCTCCACCTCCACCGGGATACCGAAGTCACTGAATTCGACCTCCTGTATCACCTCGGTGGTGCCGCCCTCGAAATCCAAAGTGAGCGTCATGCGGAGCGAGGTCAATCGGCCCTCATCGTCCACGGTCGCCTCAAACGGCACCGCGGTGAACTCCTCCGGGACGTTCGCCAGATAGGCGCGTTCTTCCTCGCTGGCGTACTGCTCGACGAATTCCACGAGGTCGATGGTGCCCTCGTATCGACCGTCGCTGACCTCCTCAGCTTCCGCCACCGCAAGCAGGTAATTGGCGCTCACGATGGGGTTTGCCAGCCTCGAGAGCGTTTCTTCCTCGGCCATCTGACTTAAGTCCAGACGCACCCAGGTGTCATCCTCCTCGAGGAAGCCGTTGACGTAGAAGTCCTCGCCGATTATCCGTATCTGGACTTCCTGCCCCATGAAGTTGGTGCTCATCTCACCAACCTGATCGGCGGCTGAGAAGATCCCCTCCGCTTCCACTCCTCCAAGCACACCCACCGATATGGTGCCCCGGAACCGGAAGCTCGCATTCGTTAATTCGGTGTAGGACTGCGAGAGAACCTGTGTGACGTTGACGGCGTCCAGCTGATCATTGCTATTGGAATTCACAGGCGCCCCCGAATTACTCCCACAGCCTGCGAGCCCGACGCCGACCGCGCCCAGAACTGCAATACTTCCCACAATGGAACGACGCATCCCTTCTCCCCAAGTTTTAGCCCAGCGAATGAAGCCGCGGCTTCACGGTAGCCAATGACATGAAACCAATCCGCGTCCACCCGCTGGGGTCAGGGAAAATTCAGGGGCGGCGCGCTCCTGGATCCGGGATGGCTCAGGGAGGAGGCCCTCCTCGCGAAGAAGCCCACCTGGACTGAGCAGGAAGCCCGCCACGGAGCCGGCGGCCAACGTCGGCGTCGTCAAGGGCCGTGGGCACTCTCCAGGTCTGCCTCACCGCTGGTCAGAGCGCCGCAGCCTCACGCTGGGACGCGTCGGCGCCGTTGACGCTGTACCGGCACGACGAGAACCTCACCGGAAACGCCGTACGAAACGAGAACCAGGAGGGATTCGGGCGCTCTCAGAGCTCACCGGACAACAATCCGGGTAAAACCTGAACACGATCGGGGGTGGAACCACGTCGCTGGTTCCACCCCCGATCGCTGCTCCGCTTGAGGACGTCTGTCGAGAAACGTCCAGCGAGGAAGACGGCTCAACGTGCGGCGGTCACGTTCAGCGTGAACGTTGCGGTGACCTCCGGGTGCAGTCGCACCTTGATCGGGTAGCTGCCCACGGCCTTGATCGGGCCAGGCAGCTCCACCCGACGCCGATCGAGCTCCGGGCCACCGGCCTCCTTGACCGCGGTGACCACGTCGTTGGCGGTCACCGACCCGAACAGCCGCCCCTGCGCCCCAGCCCGAGCCGCCAGGTTGACCCGCAGGCTCTGCAGCTGCTCGGCGACCTCCTGCGCCTGGCCGAGGTCCCGAATCTCGCGGGCCCGGCGGGCTCGCTTGATCTGCTCGATCTGCCGCTCCGCACCCCGGGTCCACCGCATCGCGAACCCTTGAGGCAGCAGGTAGTTGCGGCCGTAGCCGTCCTTGACCTCGACGACATCGCCGGGCGAACCGAGGCCCGACACCTCCTGAGTCAGGATGATCTTCATGCTCGCCGTCCTCCTCAGCGAGTCTGGGTCGTGTACGGCAGCAACGCCATCTCACGAGCGTTCTTGATCGCGCGCGCGATCTTCCGCTGCTGCTGGGCGTTCACGCCGGTGACCCGCCGAGCACGGATCTTGCCACGGTCGGAGATGAACTTCCGCAGCAAGGCCGTGTCCTTGTAATCGATGTAGGTGATCTTCTCCTTGTCGAGAGGATTCACCTTCTTCTTGGGCTTACGTGTCGACGTAGGCTTTGCCATCGCTCGCTCTCCACTACCTCGCGGTGCTCCGCGAGAAACTCACATGATCAGAAGGGGGGCTCGTCGCTGTACGGACCGGGGCCGCCGGCCGGCGCGGGTGTTGCGGAGGCCCAAGGATCGTCGGCGGCGAATCCGCCACCCGAGGGGCCGCCTGACGCGCCGTAACCGCCCGAACCAGAGCCGCGGGTTACCTTCTGCACCTTGGCGGTGGCATACCGCAGCGAGGGACCGATCTCGTCGACCTCCAGCTCGATGACGGTACGCTTCTCGCCTTCCCTGGTTTCGTATGTTCGTTGCCGCAGGCGCCCCTGCACGATGACCCGGGAACCGCGCTCCAGCGACTCGGCGATGTTCTCCGCTGCCTGACGCCATGCCGAGCAGCGCAGGAACAGCGCCTCACCGTCCTTCCACTCCCCCGTCTGCCGGTCGAAGATGCGTGGGGTCGATGCGACGGTGAAGTTCGCGACGGCGGCACCTGACGCGGTGAAACGCAGCTCCGGGTTGTCGGTGAGGTTGCCGACGACCGTGATTACAGTCTCTCCTGCCATGGGCTACTCCCTGTCCAAGGTCGCCATCCCACCCGTGGAATGACGCGTATGCGCCGGGCACGGCCCGACGAGGCTATGGGCCCGGTGTGGTCACGTGAATACGGTCCCAGACGGGACTGACAGGAAACCTCGGTCACCACGCCCGGTGACCCGAATTCCCGTCATCACCACACACGCTGGCGCTTACCGCCATGGTCACCGCCCGCTGGGCGACGCCGTCCGGACCCAGCTCGACCACACCCTTATGCGTTCAGTGCAGGTCGGGACGGATCACCTTGGTCCGCAGGACGGCCTCGTTGAGCCGCAGCTGACGGTCCAGCTCGGCCACCGCCTGCGGCGCGGCCTGGAGATCGATCACGGCGTAGATGCCCTCGGTGCGCTTCTTGATCTCGTATGCGAGTCGGCGACGTCCCCACACGTCGACCTTCTCCACCGAGCCGCCCGAGTTACGGACCACGTTGAGGTACGTGTCCAGCGATGGCGCGACGGTGCGCTCCTCGAGTTCCGGATCGAGGATCACCATGATCTCGTAGTGACGCAAGACAGTACTCACCCCCTGTGGACTAGATCGGCCACGGTCCTTCCGTGGCAGGAGGTCGTTGCGTCGTCATCGGGTTGAAGGCGTCCGTCTTCGAACAGACACCTTCGTGTGTATGCCGTGGGCGGCATCCGACTGTGTCCAGCGGAAGCAGCTCACGATTTTCACACCGTCACCGGTGAACCATGGAACGATAACAGCCGCGGGGCGCCGCCTCCGAATCCTGGGTGGGACCTGGGGAGGAACGACCACACCGACTGCATCGGAGTCGAGCGCCCCGCGGGGCTTATATCCGGGAATACTCAGGATACTTACGCCGTCACGTTCCGCGATGACCACGGGCGCTGCACGGCGATAGTTCTCACCGCCGCCGCACCGACAGCCACGAGGCAGGCAGCGGCGATCAGCGCGAGCAGCCCACTGGAGTTGGAGTTTTCGCTGTGGTTGGTCGGGTCGATCGGGTCGATCGCGATCACCGAGGAATTGTCGGCGTTCTCCTGCTCCTCGCTCGCCGGCGAAGACGCGTCCGCGCTCGCGCTCTCTGACACCTCACTGGCCGGCGAGCTGCTTTCCACAGCGGCTGGACTCTCGCTCTCCTCGACTTCCACGTCGCTGGTTGAGGAGGCGGGCTCGGGCTGCTCCTCCTCGGCCGCCTCAGGGCTTTCGCTCCCTGGCGTGCTCGGTGAAACGTCCGGTGCCTCAGTGGTCGGAGCCGACTCCTCGGCGGGCACCACGTTCACTTCAGTGACGCCGTTGTTGGGAATCAGGCTCAGGCAACCGATAGGACGCAGCGTTAGCTCGATGGTGCCGACGCCCTGCACTGGGATATCGATGTAATCCCCTTTGTTGAGAACGAGATCCTCGCCGCTCGACGGGTCCCGGACAGGGATGCCGTTGGTGTGCGGAACAGTCCGCCCGTTGACCTGGCTGACCACCCGGAAGACCCCTCCGTCGGGAATGGTCAGGCTGTCGACATCGGGCGTGGAGTGGGTGGAGAGGAATCCACAACCGCTACCGCTAAAGGTCACAGTGGGCGGGGCGGCTTGAACAACTCCAGCGGCGAGCACCACGGCGCCGACTCCCATGAGGCCGACGGCGGTGCGAGCGAACCAACTGGAAGATCTTTTGACAGGCTCCTGCACGTCTGCTGTCTCCCCAGTTCAGCGGGTTGGGCTGGGGTGTGGGCTCCGTACGCTCTCGGTCACCTCACGCCCTAGCCCTGGTCGATGTGGTTGGTTGTGGCGCTACTTCCTGTCTGGTGCTTCTACGGGCCTAACGACCTTGACCGTGCACGGTGACGCTTCAAGGTCACGAAGATTTCCTCAGGGCTCGCTTCCTTCCCCGCGGATCATCACCCTGAGGCCGTACCCTCCCCGGTATGCGCAGTCCCGCCGGTTTCCGTATCGGAGCTCACGTCGACTCCGAGGACCCGCTGGCCGAGGCCGCTGCCCGCGGGGCCGACCTTGTGCAGTTCTTCCTCGCCGACCCTCAGGGCTGGAAAGCGCCCACGCCGCGGGAGGACGTGGAAGCGTTGCGCGGTTCGGACATCGACATCTACGTACATGCTCCGTACGTCATCAATGTCGCCACGCTCAACAACCGGATCAGGATACCCAGCCGCAAGCTACTCGCCACTTATGTCCAAGCAGCGGCCGAGATCGGCGCCAAGGGGTTGATCGTGCACGGAGGTCACGTCTCCCAGGGCGCCGACCTTGACACGGGGTTCGACAACTGGCGTAAGGCGTTGGACCACGTCGCCCAGATCGACGGGCCGCGGGTTCCGATATTGATCGAGAACACCGCTGGTGGGGCTCTGGCGTGCTGCCGGCGGTTGGAGGCGATCGCCCGTCTGTGGGACGTGATCGGAGAGTACAACGTGGGCTTTTGCCTGGATACTTGTCACGCCCACGCTGGCGGGGAGGCGCTGCCCGGCATCGTGGATCGGATCAAGGCCATCACGGGGCGCATCGACCTGATACATGCCAATAACTCCCGTGATGCATTCGATTCCCGGCGAGATCGCCACGCCAATCTCGAAACCGGTCAGATCGATCCAGAAGCTATCGTCGAGGTAGTCAGGGCGGCCGCCGCACCGGTGATCGTGGAGACACCCGGAGGCGCGGCCAGCCAGGCAGCCGACATCACCTTCCTACGGGAGCGTCTGGGATGACAACCAGTCCTGAGCGGCCCTCGACGCTCGACGACCCCTCCGATCCCACAGACGGCACTGCGTCCGGGAGCGATACTCCGCCCGATGCTGGTGAAGGCGGCGACCAGACCGAGGCCACCGCCGCGAACCAGACCACCGCGACCGCGCCCGATGACCGGGCCCCCAACCCGACACGGTCGGAGCCCGGACAGACACCGACAGGATCGTCTGACGCGTCCTCACCGAAGAATTCCTTACCGAAGGACGCGAATGACACCGATACCGTCGGTTCCGTCTCCGATGCGGGTGCCTTCGCCACCGGGGATACCCCCACCCGCGAAGCCGCGTCGGTGACTGGTGGGGGTTCTGAAGCGGCACCGGCGGCGGAGGAGCGCTGGCAGGCGTTCGCCGCAGGCGATTCCGTTGCCAGCGACCCCGCCCCTCCCCAGGGCTGGTGGAGCCGAGCGGTACGCGCGGTGTTCCGGTTCTGGACGCACGAGTGGACCGTCGTGAGCGTCATCAGTCTGGCGCTGGCCACGCTGATGACCTGGCCCACTCTGCGTGATCCCACCCGGACCATCCCCCAGGACATCTACGACCCGTTGCTGCAGGCGTGGCAGATCGCCTGGGCTGGTCACGCCCTGCTCACCGATCCGACCAACCTGTGGAACTCCAACACCTTCTATCCGTTGGAGGACAGCTACGCCTTCAGTGACACCCTGCTCGGCTACGCGCCGCTGGGCATGATCGGCTCGGGGCCGACCGCCACCATAGTCCGGTACAACATCATCTACGTTCTGTTGCACGCCCTCGCCTTTGTCGGCGCGTACGCTCTCGCGCGGCAGCTGGGGGCGCGTTGGCCGGGTGCGGCGGTCGCCGGGGCCGCGTTCGCCTACGCCCCATGGCGGCTGGCTCAGGCCGGCCACATGCACGTGCTGTCCACCGGCGGAATCGCGCTGGCGCTGGCCATGCTGGCCCGCGGGCACGGCTGGTCCCTGACCCGCGGCTTCCGGCCGGAGACCGGCCGCATCGGCTGGGTGATCGCCGGGTGGGCGGTCGCCGCGTGGCAGCTCACCCTGGGGTTCGGCATCGGGCTGCCTTTCGCGTACGCCCTGGCGTTGATCTGTGTGATCGCCACGGTGAGCTGGCTGGTGGGGCGGCTCCGCCGCCGCGTCGCCCCGTTCCGCCTGTCGCTTCTGTTCGCGAACGTCTGCGGGGCGCTGCTGTTCGTGGCGGTGGGCATCTTCATGGCGTTGCCCTACTTCCGCGTGGCGGAAGCTCATCCGGGAGCGCGGCGTACCGAGGCCGATCTTGAGCTCTTCTCGCCGCCACTGCGAGGATTCCTGACCGCACCGGCCGAGTCCTGGCTGTGGGGTTCCACTCATGAGTCGGCCCGGGAGGCGTTGCCGTTCCCGGCCGAGATGACGCTGCTGCCCGGCACGATACTGCTGGCGTTGGCGTTGGCCGGGCTGTTTGTCTCCATATGGTCCTGGTGGCAGCGGCTGTGGCTGGCGGTCGCCACGGTGATCACCGTCCTGCTGGCCATGGGCACCCAATTCTTTGACGGCAGGTTCAGTTACCTGTTGCTCTTCCGGTATCTGCCCGGCTGGGAGGGGATCCGAACCCCCGGTCGGCTGATCGTGTGGACCACCCTGCTGTTGGCAGTGCTCGCGGCCGGCTGTGTCAGCGCGTTTGTCAGGCGCAGCTACGAAACCGCCGAGGCCGCGTGGATCGACCACCGGGAGCCGCCCCGCCCGGCTCCGCTGTTACGGCTGGCGATGGTGATCCCGGTCCTTCTGGTCCTGGTGGAGGGGTGGAACCTGACACCGCATCCCCGGGTACCCAGTCAGCCTGTCGCACTACAGGACCTGTCGGGGCCGGCGCTGGTACTGCCCTCCACCCACTTCGACGATCAGGCCGTCATGCTGTGGTCCACCGACGGTTTCCCGCAGGTGGTCAACGGTGGCAGCGGGTTCACACCGCAGCTGCTCACCGAGATCCGCGAACGGAGTGTGTACTTCCCCGACCAGTCCACTGTGGAATACCTGCGTGAGCTGGGTGTGGAGACCGTGGTCGTGCTGGGGGACCGGGCGATTGGAACCCCGTGGGAGTGGGCGCTGACCGCGCCGATCAACGGCCTGGACATCGAACGCCGTGAGGTCGGTAACGCCGTGATCTTCGACCTGTAGCACCAGGCGGTCAGCGGATCACAGCGATCAGGCGACCAGATCGGCCACCATCAGGTCCGGCATGGGATCCCCACCAGACTGGGCGGTCCACTGGGCGTTGTGGGCCGCCCGGACCAAGACCCAGTCTCGTACGCGCTGGCGGCGTACCCCCAGTTCGCTGGCGACCAGGGCGAGGCAGTGCCGCGCAGTGTCCCGCGTCGGCTTCGCCTCCCGGTAGAGGGTGTCCCGGATCAGCCACCCCGCGTCGAAGGCGCGCTCCCCGACCAGCGGCTTCGGGTCGATCAGCAGCCACGGTTCGCGTTCCGCCGCCAGGATGTTTCCCAGGTGCGCGTCCCGGTTCACCAACCCTTCTGGGCCATCTGGTCGGGTCAGGCGTTCCGCGGCGGCCGCCGCCTCCGCCATCAAGGCCGCTGGCAGGCCGGCCACCCCACGGGCGGTCCACAGCCGCTTTGCCCATGCGGTGACCAGGTCAGACACCACAGGGAACCGGTGCCTGGGCGGCACTGGTCGCCACAGTCGCCGCAGCAGCCGGCTCGCGGTCGCGACCGCCTGGTCCCGGTCCATGTGCTCAACGATGGGCGTCCCCGGCTGCAGCCGTTCCAGTAGCATGGCGCCGCTGGCCGGATCGTGGTCGTACAGCAGTACCGCCCCTTCCCCGGCGTACAAACGCAACGCGTCCGCCTCGGCACGGTTTTCCTCATCGACCATCGGCACCTTGAGTACCGCCGGCTGCCCGTCGGCGCGGGTCACCGCCACCACCAGGGCGTGGCTGCCGTTCGGATACACCGGTCCCAGGCTCAACCGCCACCGCGTCGCAAGGTCGGCGGTGAGGTTGGGCAGCGCCGCCAACCAGGCCCGCCCATCATCGCCGAACCACTCCACCACCTGACGCGCGACCTCGCTGGGGACGTCGCTGACATCACGGATCCCGGTCCGCTCCTTATCACGCATCTGTCTTTCCCATCCCCAGCTTGTGGGTCGCCGTGGGTACCGACGAGGGTGGTGAGTTCCTCGGGTGGGGTACGGGCGGGGCAGACTGGTGCCTCACGCCGTGGTCGCCACCCCCTCCGCCGCGGTCGGCTCGGTTTCCCGACCCTGAATCCAGGCTTGCAACCGGCGTACCCATGGCGCGTCGGAGGTGCCGTCGAAGACACCGCCGTCAGGATCATCCGCGCCCGAAGCCCGCACCGCATCCTGCTCCGGCTTGAGGATGTCCCGTACGACGAACCCGCACAACACGCACAGCGTCACCAGCCGCAGGCTCGACGCCAGGACGAACACCCACTCCGGGAACACCGGCTGGCCGCTGGCCGCCATCAGCTCGCCGTAGAAGGCGAAGAAGTAGCCGACCTCCGCCGCCTGCCACACCAGGAACGCCCCCCAGCGGGGTCGGGCCAGGACAGCCAACGGGATCAGCCAGAGCACGTACTGCTGCGACCAGACCTTCCCGACGATCAGGAACGCGGCGATGGTCAAGAAAGCCAACGCGGCCAGGCGTGGCCTGCGAGGCGCGAACAGGGCCAGAGCGCCGATCCCTACGCAGCAGAGCGCGAACAGCACGAAGTACATCAGGTTGAGCTGGGGGATGTTCGCTCCCAGGCTCTCGAAGGGCTCCAGGCCGTACTCACCACCGCCGGTAGGGAAGTGCGCCCCGATGTACCACAGGGTTCCCCAGTCGATGGGTCTTTCGGAGTTGAGTTCAAAAAATCGCATCCAGGAGTCACGCCACAGCAGCATCACGGGCGCGTTGACCGCGAACCACGTCAAACCGGCGGCGAGAAGGCTGTTGATCACCGCGCCCACCTGGCGGCTCCGCAACCCCAGCAGGACAAGCGGACCGATGATCAGCAGCGGGTAGAACTTGGCCGCGGTGGCCAGTCCGAGCAACACTCCGGCCGCGATCGGGCGTTTCCTGGCCCAGGCCAGCATCGCGAACGCGGTCAGGGACACCGCCAACAGGTCCCAGTTGACGGTCGCCGTGAACACCATGGCGGGCGCCAAGGCGAGCATGGCCACGTCCCAAGGACGGTTACGCCGCATATTCAGCAGCACCGCGACGGTGGCCACGCCGAGCGTGCTGAGCACCAGAGCGTTGAGGTTGTAAAACCACTGCCCCTCGTTGATCCCCTCCAAGGTGTCCTGCGCCAGGGAGTGGATCGGCAGCCCCAGGATCCCCATAAACGCCCCGGTCAGCACCGGGTACTCCACGGGCCAATCCCGGTAAGGGACGGCTCCCTCGTTGAGGTGCTCGGCGTAGTAGAGCGCGAGAACGTCGGAGTAGCAGAAGTTACGGTACTGCATCAGGTCGACCCAGGCCCCACTCTGGCAGGGGGACTTCTGCAACCAGTGCACCGCGAAGACCAGGCAGGCCAGGGCGAGCACAATCCGGACCGGAGTCCAGAACCGACGTCGTGGCGGAACCGCATGCTGTCCCAGCGGTCCACCGAAAGGCTGAGAGAGCCCGCGGACAAATGGATCGTCGAGGGTGGGGTGTACCACCGCCCCACCCTCGACGTTAGCTTCGGCTCCGAATCCGACCGTGCTGCTCCTACCGCTCATACCACGCATCCTGCCGCATCTGGATGCCTTCCGGGGAGCGACCCGGCCGTGGAGTCGTCAGCTGCCATAGACGACTGTCATTACCAGCCGCGTTTACCGGTTGCCGTTGTCACCACCCCAGGGCGGCCACGGCCCCCGAGAGGGCGGGAGGGACGACGGATCCACCGGCGGCCAGATCTGGGTCGAGTCATCCGACGGCTCGGCCGACGGCGACGCATCCGGCGTCTCACTCGGCTCCTCGGAGGGGGTCGGCGACGCCGACGACTCAGAAGGCTCGACGCTGGGTGTCGGCGACTCCTCGATATTGCCGGCGTCCTCGTCGCCGAGGAACACCGGGTCGGGGAAGTCGATGACCTCCATGCCCTCGTGCACGGTGTTCATGAACCGCTGCCAGATCTCACCGGGCAACCCGGAACCGAAGATCCGCCTACCCTCGGCATCACGCAGCGGAGCGTCGTCACCCTGGTGCCCCAGCCACACCGACGCCGCCACCTGGGGCGTGTAGCCCGCCATCCAGGCGTGCGCGTTCTCGTTCGGGTCCGCACCGTACTCCCAGGTACCGGTCTTGCCGGCCGCTGGGCGGCCACCGTCGAGCTCCCGGTCGGTGTTCTCCACCACCTGCTGCAGCACGTAGGTGGTGTCGGCCATCACGTCCTCGTCGATGACCTGCTGGGTCTCCGTCTGCTCGGTGTAGATCTGCTCGCCCTCGAGGGTGGCGCTGATAACGAAGTGCGTGTTAGCCGCCACGCCGTTCGCGGCGAAGGTGGCGAAGGCGCTGGCCTCATCGAGGACCGTGATGGAGTACTGCCCGAAACCGACCTCGTTGGGGACCGTGCGAGCCGCCTCCTGGGGCGACACCTCGTCGAGGTTGATCCAGCCTTCCTCACCGTGCAGATACCGGATACCAGCGCGGTGCGCCAGATCGATCACCCGGTCGGCACCGATGGTTTCGGTCACCGCGTAGAACGTGGTGTTCAGCGACAGGACGGTCGACTGCTCCAACGTACACACCGGGCACTGGTTGTTGTTGTCGGAGTTACGCAGCGGCCGGCCCGGTCGGCTTTCGAACTCCTGGGGCGAGGACCCGTCCCACAGCGACCGGATGGAAATGCCGGCCTCCAACGCCGCGGCGAGCGTGAACGCCTTGAAGGAGGAGCCCGGAGGGTGCCCACCGGACATGTTGCCGTTGAAACCGGCGTTGTCCCATCCCGTACCGTCCGGCCCACCGTAGTAGGCCAGGACTCGACCGGTCCCGGGTTCCACCGCGACCAACGCCGCCGTCAACCCTTCCGGTTGCCCTTCCAGGGTCTGTGCGATGGCCTCCTCGGCGGCCTGCTGGTGCATCGGGCTGATGGTGGTCTGGATGACGAAGCCACCCTGGGCCAGCAGCTCGTCACTAATACCGGCGGCCATCAGCTCGTCCTCGACGTATTTGAGGATGTGGCCAGTGGGCCTGGTCCGGCCGTTGTCGTTTCCACCGGAGTCAGGCGGGATGGTCTCGGGGAACTGGAGATTGGCTACCTGATCCCGTGTCACGAAGCCCATCTCCACCATGCCGTTGAGCACCCACCGCCAGCGCTCTTCGACCCCATCCCGGTTGACGGCGGGGTCATAGCCGTGCGGGTCCCGGATGACCGCGGCGAGCAGGGCGGCCTCCGCCAACGTCACATCCTTGATGTGTTTGTCGAAGTACGCCTGCGCAGCAGCCTCGATCCCGTTCGCGCCCCGCCCGAAATAAATGGTGTTCAGGTAGAACTCCATGATTTGGGACTTGCTGTACTCCTGCGTCAGGCGGATCGCGAGCACGATCTCGCGCGCCTTACGGCTGTAGGAGCGCTCACGGGTCAGATCTAGCGCATTACGGATATACTGCTGCGTAATCGTGGAGGCACCCTGCGTACTGTCACTGGTGAGGTTGTTCCACGCGGCTCGGGCGATACCGCGCAGGTCCACACCCTCGTTGGTGTAGAAGCTGCGGTCCTCCGCGGTGACGACCGCCTGCTCCATGTAGTCGGGGATGTCGTCGATGGAGACCGCGATCCGGTTGGTGCTACCGATCCGGGCCAGCTCCGTCTCACCGTCGGCGGCGAGGATGATCGACGCCTGCGGCATCGGGAAGTCCTCAGGCAGCGGCACACTCATGAAGAAGTAGGTCCCACCGAGGACCAGCATGCCGCTCATCAGAAGGGCCACGGACAGCAGCGCGATGATGCGACGCCTACGGCGGCGTTTCTTCGCCTGCTTGCTCCTGGGGCGCCGCTTGTCATCATCACCATCGGCCCGACGCCGCCGGCGGCCCGGCTGCCTGGACGAATCGCGCTCGTCGGACTCGTCATCGAGATCGAGTCCGAAAGACTTGTTGGGAGTGTCAGGGTCGTCATCCAGGAACCCAGGGCGGACCGAGACGCGCGCACGGCCAGTGGAATCCCGGTTTGCCTCACGGTCACGGTCGACGGAGGCACGCCCGACCGAAGCGCTTCCCACCGCGGCACTCCCCACCGAGGCGGTACCGACCGTGGCCCGGCCCGTACCCGGCCTCGTGGGCGGAGTCGCCCGCCCTACCGACGCACGCCCGGCCCGTGGGGATGAGCCGTACCCTTCGGGATCCGGCCGAGCACGCCCGACCTGAGCGCGTCCACTAGCGCTCCCCGGTGGGGTGGAAGCGCTGCGTCGCGGGGAAGCCGCTCCCCACCCGGTCACGTCCTCCCGGCCGCGTCCCTGATCGGCCCCCCACCCGCTTGGCTCAGCAGCGCGTCGTCTACCGCTCCTGCCTTCTGGTGCGGCACGACGGCTACTGCCGCGCGTACTGTCCGCCCACGATGTGGCGTCATCGGTGAGGTCCCCGAAGAAGGCTTCCAGGCGTTCCTCGGGCGTTGAGGGCCGCTTGCCATAACCTCCCTGGGGCACTCGCGCCCGACCAGAGCCTGACGGGCCGGAGCGATACGGGTCGCGGGCCGAGTCTCGCGGATATTCAGGAGGGGTCATCGGTCACACCATGCCGGTCGGGGGCGGTGGAGGGGTGCTACCGCCCGGTACGTGTGATCTTGAAATATTTGTGCCACCCCGACGAGGTCTCCCATCCGCGCTCCTACCACCTGGACAGACCCGGCGGGGCGACCTGAGTCACGGATGGTCCAGATATCACGTCGACATCCAGGCACGGCCTCAGGGTGGAAATAGCCGAACCTCATCGAAACGGTCTTCCGCACAGCCCACACCGTGAGTGGGCCCATCACTCGGCAGCCTCACGATGCGCCTTCTGCTGAGGATCGGTCAATCCATCCCTACCAAGTAGGTACCGCTCCACCAGGTAGTTCCAGTTGCAGCCACGACACACCTCGACCACAAAGACATCGAACTCCCGGTAGCTCATAGCCAGCATGGAGAGTTCAGCTTTGCTCCGGGCCTGGCCCGCTGACTGCTTTAACTCATCACCATAGATGTAGTGAACGTGCCATAGATTCTCGCGTCGGCAGACAGGGCACCGTTCACTGGTCTGGTCTCCGTGGTACCGGGCGGCGTTCTTCAGGTAGGGCGAGGCATCACACACCTCGTACAGGCTGACCCTGCCGGAGTACAGGTCACGCAGCAATGCTCGCTTCTGGAGCGAGTAGTCGACGACCTGCCGCTGCGTACGCACGGATCGAGAGTACGCGGTGGGCGCGGAAGAACAAACCCACGCGGGTCGATCTTCGCTGCTATCAGGGCAATGACCCTGGTCATCGAGGCAGGAAACGGTCAGGACCGTTTCCGTGAGGCAACACACTGCGTGATCCATTGCCATCCTCGACGTTCCTGTCCTACCGTTGCGATGTATCGAACCGATACATCGCATTGACCGGTCAATCAGATCAGTCGATGAATGACCCGTGGGGAGGCGATGGGTGTGCTCGAACTGGCCATCCTCGGTCTCCTGCACGAGTCCCCGATGCACGGCTACGAGCTGCGCAAACGACTGATCACCATGCTTGGGGCCTTTCGGGCGGCGTTCAGCTACGGATCGCTGTATCCGACGCTGCGACGCCTCAAGGCCAAAGGCTGGATCACCGAGGACGCTCCCGACCCCGACCATCCCGCACCTCCCCTAACCGGGCGTCGCGGGAAAGTGGTGTACAAACTCACCGCGGAAGGAAAGGAACGGTTTGAGGAGCTCCTTGCCCAGGCCGGACCCGAGACCTTCGACGACCCAGGTTTCGGAGTTCACTTCGCGTTCTTCGCCCGCACCGACCAGGCGACCCGGTTACGCATCCTGGAGGGGCGCCGCCGTCGTGTGGAGGAACGACGGGAAGGCCTCCGCGAGGCTCTCAGCCGGGCCGCCGAACGACTCGACGCGTACACCCAGGAACTGCAACGGCACGGCCTGGAAGCGTGCGAACGTGAGGTGCGCTGGTTAGAGGAGCTGATCGCTTCCGAACGCGCCGGTCAACCCCCCACCGTGACCGTGATCGATCCAGCCTCTCTCAACCGGGGCCCCCGGACAACCGAGCAGGAACGGTCACAGACAACAGACACCGGTGAGTCATCCAAGCCGGAATCCAGCTCGTCGGTGTCAGAACAGCAGAACTCTGACGTTCATAAGAACCCAGAGAGCAAGTCCCAGAAACAACAGTCAAGGCATCCGGCGCAGCGCCCATCCGGCGGCCGCACGCCGGAGCGGCCGTGAGAAGCTAAGGAGCACTTACGATGGGTTCTGTCCGCGTGGCCATCGTCGGTGTCGGCAACTGCGCCTCTTCCCTGGTGCAGGGCGTGGAGTACTACAAGGACGCCGACCCCGCCCAACGCGTACCAGGTCTCATGCACGTTCAGTTCGGTGACTACCACGTGCGGGACGTGGAGTTTGTCGCCGCCTTCGATGTCGACGCCAAGAAGGTCGGGCGTGACCTCGCCGAAGCGATCGTGGCGAGTGAGAACAACACCATCAAGATCTGCGATGTCCCGCCGACCGGCGTGACCGTGCAGCGTGGGCCGACGCTCGACGGTCTCGGTAAGTACTACCGAGAGACCATCGAGGAATCCGACGAAGCGGCGGTAGATGTGGTGGCCGCTCTGCGCGAGGCCCAGGTCGATGTCGTGGTGTCCTACCTCCCGGTGGGATCAGAGGAGGCCGACAGGTTCTACGCCCAGTGCGCCATCGACGCCGGCTGCGCTTTCGTCAACGCGTTGCCTGTGTTCATCGCGAGCGACCCGGTGTGGGCCGCGAAGTTCACCGAGGCGGGCCTGCCGATCGTGGGTGACGACATCAAGTCCCAGGTGGGTGCCACCATCGTGCACCGGGTACTCGCCAAGCTCTTCGAAGACCGCGGTGTTGAGCTGCTGCGTACGTACCAGCTCAACTTCGGCGGCAACATGGACTTCATGAACATGCTGGAGCGGGAGCGGCTGCAGTCGAAGAAGATCTCCAAGACGCAGTCGGTCACCTCCCAGATCCCGCATGAGATGAAGACCAGCGCCGTCCACATCGGACCGAGCGACCACGTGCCGTGGCTCGACGACCGCAAGTGGGCGTACATCCGGCTGGAGGGGCGTGCCTTCGGTGATGTGCCGCTCAACGCCGAGCTCAAGCTGGAGGTGTGGGACTCCCCGAACTCCGCTGGCATCATCATCGACGCGATCCGCGCCGCGAAGATCGCCAAGGACCGGGGTATCGGTGGTCCGCTGCTGTCGGCTTCGAGCTACTTCATGAAGTCCCCGCCGAAGCAGTACTCCGACAACGAGGCGCGCGAGCTGGTGGAGAAGTTCATCGCCGGCGAGGTCGAGCGCTGAGTATCTGATAAATACGTCACAGGGCCGGTCCATTATGGACCGGCCCTTTTTCGTTGTCACAGGTCGCTCTCGCTCTTCTGCCACCGGGCTAGGGGCGGTCAAGCCACGATCCGGTATCCGGATCAGCCGGAGCCGAAGAAGGTACGTTCGATGCTGACGCGGGCTTCCAACTCCAACAGGAAGCGCTTGCGTTCCAACCCACCGCCGTACCCGACGAGCTTGCCGTTCGCGCCGATGACCCGATGACAGGGCACCACGATCGGCAACTGATTCCGGTTATTGGCGATGCCGACCGCGCGCGCCGCTCCAGGTTCTCCTATTTGTCGCGCGATGTCGCCGTAACTGCGGGTCTCGCCATAGGGGATCGTGCACAACGCGTGCCACACCGCCATCTCAAAGTCGCTGCCCCACAGTTGTAACGGCAGTTCGAAGGTGGTCAGTTCACCGGCAAAGTAGGCCGCCAGCTGCGTACCGGTCTCCCGGATGACCGGGTTGGTCGTCTCCTCCCACGACGCCACCTGGGCCGCGAGCCGCTCGGTCTCCGGTGAGGGGAGCCGGATCGCTCTCAGGTTTTCAGGGGTCGCACCGATCACCAGGGTTCCGATCGGGGATACGAACCCACTCCACATCACCTACCCATCCTGCCCTACTCGTCCGACAGGGCACGGGTATGGCTGTCGGCTTCTCGTCACAGGCAGGTGTAAAACACCAGGGACCACCATTCATCGCTATCACGGCGGGACCCGTGTTCGACGGCTATGGCGCCACGGCTGTCACGTATCGCGGCTATCGCATCACGGCTGTGACGCCTCCACCGTCGCACCGAGCAGTTCAAGGTACCTGTCAAGGAACAGACCGCCTTTGATCTCCGCCGTTTCAGCAGCTCCCAGAACCCCAAAGTCCGGCCCATAGGACACCCCACCCCGCGGGCCCAACGGCAGGGCAATCTGGTTCGGCTGAGGCTGGTGGCTAATCAGGTCATCACGCCCGTCAATCAGGGCGCGGATGTTGGCGGCCACCACCTCGGCGTGCTGAGAAGCGTTCGCGGCCTGCTTCATCTCGGGGATCGCCGTGACATCACCGACCGCGAAGACCCTCTCCTGGCCGACCACACGCAGTTGTGGCGTGACCTCGATCCGTCCATCGGGCCGACGGGCCGCCTGCAGCTCCGGGCTCAGGTAGTCCGTCACGACGGTCGCCCCATAGCAGGCGAACCAGATATCCGCGGTGATCTCGACACCCGTCGTTGTTTGCACGGTGAATGTCCCGGTCTGCCCCGCGGCGGTGGCGGGAGGTTCTTGAAGAGAGGCCCCCAACAGCACCTTTATGTCCATCTCCTCCAGCTGCGCCCGCAACTGACTCCGGAACTCTTCAGGGAATCCCGCCATCAGCTCCGCGCTGGGCTCAATGAGCATGATGTCCTTGTCGGGCCAGGCCGTGCGGATCTCACCGGCGAATTCCAAACCGACGGCTCCGGCCCCCAGCAACAGGACGCGATCGGCCCGAGCCAGCTCCTGGTAGGTCTGTCGTAACTGCGCCTGGGCGGTCGTACTGTCGCTGGCCTCCGGCTTGGCGGGAAAGTGGTGCGTCGATCCGGTCGCGAGCACGATGTAATCCGCTTCGACCGCTTCACCCGAGGCGAGCTGAACGGTTGTGGGGGTGACGGTGACCGCTCGATCCCGGCGTACCCGTCCCCGGGTAAGCAGACCGTCGTAGGGGATGAAGATTCGGTCGATCCAGTCGGGATCTGTTACCGCGCGCAGCGCGGCGAGATTATGGATGAATCGGTCCCGGGGCTCGATCAGGGTTACGTCAGCGGCGTCATCGAGAAGCTTTGCCACGACGATCCCTCCGTACCCGCCACCGACCACAGCGACTCTGGGAGTCAACGCACACCTCCGAGTGCAGCGCTTCATGTCATGCCGTTTGTCATGCCGCGACCGGTCACTCCAGTCGCGGCCTCAACTCTGTGGCGCACGGTGTGCGTGAGGGAGACAGCGTCCAGGGTGGTAGTGACGGGGCCACCCTCCGAACCGATGTGGCTGTTACGTTCGCTCCGTGAGCAGCAGCGAGCTGGGCCGATTCTTACGGGCACGGCGGGAATCGATCACTCCCGCCGAGGTCGGGCTGCCGGACGGCCCGCGTCGCCGCGTCAAAGGGCTGCGGCGCTCCGAGGTGGCCATGCTCGCCGGGGTCAGCATCGAGTACTTGACGCGGCTGGAGCAGGGGCGGGATCGGCGGCCGTCTCCTCAGGTTCTGATGGCCCTAGCTCAAGCCCTGCGGCTACGCGGCGCTGAACTGGAGCACCTGTACCGCCTCTCCAAGGTCGCCGACACTGGTCTGCCCTGCATGGCCGACGCGGCCCCCACCCGGGTGGTACGCCCTACCGTGCGGATGCTGCTGGAACGGCTGGAACCCACTCCGGCCGTCCTGCTCAATCGGTTAACTGAGGCCCTCGCCTGGACCGACGGCTTCGAACGACTGGCGGCGCCGATTGGCCTGTTGGATGGGACCCCGCCGAATGTCGCGCGCTTTGTCTTCACCGACGAACGTGCCCGCACCGTCTTTCTCGACTGGGACCGCGTCGCCGATGAACAGGTCGCCGAGTTGAAGCAGGGCGTGTTCGGGGCTAACCGGTACGCCATGGCGCTGGTGGATGAGCTGACGGCCGCGGCCGGCGCTTCTTTCGCTCGACGGATCGACACCGTGACCGCGGTCCCTCAGGCGAATGGCGTGCTCCGGCTGCTCCACCCGCTGGTGGGGGAGTTGCGGTTGGCGTACGAGACGCTCGCGCTACCCAGCGACGACGATCAGCGCCTGGTCGTTCACCTCCCTGCCGATGAGGCGACAACGGCGGCGCTGGCCCGACTCCACGCTCCTCGGTCACGTAGGTTGCGGGCCGTCTCCGACTGATCCAGCCCAGATAGTTCGGTTACTCCAATTAATCCGGTTGATTCCTGTTCAGCTGAGCCTGCGGCTAGGGCACTCCCGGAAGGTGTAACGGTGCGCGATTCAGCGAATCGGGAGAGTGGCACGGCCCTTCTACCCTGAAGGCTGACTGGATGGCCGATCACTTCTGGGAGGGAGGGTAAATGGACCCGATCACGGTGACCTTCCTGGTGATCGGTGGGGTCAGCGTTCTGCTGCTTGCCCTCTCCCTCGTGTTCGGCGACTTCCTCGACTGGGGCCTACTCGACGCGGACGGCCCATTCACCTTGCCTGTGGTGGCGAGCTTTCTGGGCACCGTCGGTTTCGTCGGGGCGGCCGCGGCGGCCCTCCTCCCTGGAGGTACCGCCGTCTCCATCGGTGTGGCCACGGTGGCGGGAGTCATCGCCGCCGTTCCTGTCGCGTGGCTGACCGGGAGACTGACCCGGGCGGCCATGACCATGTCCACCGACGCCACGCTCACCCGGGATCATCTGCTGGGCGCGACCGGCGTCGTCGTCACCCCTATTCAGCAGGGCGGGTACGGCGAGGTACGGCTGTCGTTGCAGGGTCAGCGCCTGAAGTTCAACGCGCGAGCCGATCAGCCTCTCCCCGCCGGTGCCCAGGTATTTGTGGTTCAGGCGCTCAGCGAAACCAGTGTGCTGGTCGAACGGCTCCCTCTCGACCAATCCACCGCTGGTTCCCCTCCTGAACCACCCCATAGATCCAGTTGATCCACGCCGGCTTGTCTTTCGGTCTGCCTTAAGCCGAGCTCACCTTTTGGATTCCACACGTCACCGCCCCCATCGAGTCAGTGTGACCGGTTCGTCGCCACCGGACCGGTGTCCCGTCCCCGGATAAGAAGGGTTCGCTCTATGTCGGTATCCCCTCTCATCCTCGCTATAGGAGGCCTTGCTCTCCTTATATTCCTTCTCATCCTGTTCATCCTGTCCCGGATTAAGGTCGCCAGCCCGAATCAGGCCTTCATCATCACCGGCCGCAAAGGGCGTCGAACGATGAGCGCTGACGGCCAGACCATGACCGACCTGTCGGGGCAGAAGGTCGTCATGGGCGCCTCGGTCTTCGTCCTGCCGATCGTCCAGAAACTGCACGTTTTGGACCTGTCTTCCCGTCGTATCCCCGTGTCCATCCAGGGCGCGGTGAGCAAGCAGGGCATTCGGTGCGACCTTGACGGGGTGGCGATCGTCAAGGTCGGTGGCACCGAGGACGCGATCCGCAGCGCCGCGCAGCGTTTCCTGGCTCAGCAGGAAGACATCGACATATTCACCAGCGAGGTGCTAGCCGGCGCGCTCCGCTCCATCGTCGGTCGCCTCACGGTGGAAGAGATCATCCGGGACCGGGCGGCGTTCGCGTCCGCGGTGGCCGAGGAGGCGGAGAGCTCGCTGACCAACCAGGGCCTGGTGTTAGACACCTTCCAGCTGCAGGACATCCGGGCTGAAGGCACCTACCTGCAGGACCTGGGTCGTCCCGAGGCGGCTCGCGTACTGCGGGAGGCCGCGATCGCCGAGTCTCAGGCCCGCCAGGAGGCCGAGGAGGCCCGGCTGAAGTCCGAGGAGGCGATCGCAGAGGCGCAGCGCAACCTGGAGTTGAAGCAAGCCGAGATCCAAGCCGAGATCGACGCCGCCAAGGCCCGTTCCGCCGCGGCCGGTCCGTTGGCGCAGGCCGAGCGGGACCAGGCGATTCTGGCCGAGCAGCAAAAGGTCGCCGAGCGCAACGCCGAGCTGAAGGAGCGTCAGCTCAACATCGAGGTCCGCAAGCCCGCCGACGCCGAGCGGTACCGGGTCGAGCAGGAAGCCGAGGCGCTGAAGAACGCCATGATCGCCGATGCGGAGGCCCGCCGGCAGGCCACCATCGCCGCGGCGCAGGCCGAGGCCGAGCAGGCTCGTCTGCTCGGTGAGGGTGAGCGGGCCCGGCGTGCTGCGATCGCTGAGGCGATCGAACGGGAAGGGCAGGCCGAGGCGGCGGCGATCCTGGCCCGGGGTAGCGCTGAGGCGCAGGCCCAGGAGCTCAAGGCCAAGGCGTTCGCCCAGTACGGCGAGGCCGCGATCCTGGACCTGATCGCCCAGATGCTGCCGCAACTGGTTGAGGCCGCCAGCAAGCCGATCAGCGGCATCGACAAGATGACCGTGATCTCCAGCGAGGGTGCCAGCTCGCTGACTCGCTCGGTGGCCACCAACGTCGCCCAAGGGCTGCAGATCGGTCGTGACCTGACCGGCATCGACTTGAGCGCCCTGCTCAGCCGGCTGCTCGGGGCTGACGGGCTGGCCGGAGAGCCCCGCTCTGACAGCAAGCAGGTGGAGGCGAGCAAGTAAGCAAAATGAGTGATCACTAACCGATCACCTCTGGCTCGCTTCCCGACTTAATCACACGACCTCACCCCACGATCCAGGGAGAACTCACCACTCCATCCGTTTTTGAACCAAAAGCTCCCTGGATCGTGGGGACAGGTCAGAAGGCACCGGAGGCGTACGCTAGCCAGGTGTCAGCCGGAACCAGTTCGCGTCCCTTGCTCGCCGACAGCGCATTCCGTCGGCTGTTGTGGACCAGGCTGACCAGCCAGATCGGCGATGGGTGGTTCCAGGCCGGCCTCGCCGGTAGCGTCCTGTTCAACCCCGATCGTCAGACCGGGGCGATAGCGATCGCGGCAGGGTTCGCCATCCTCCTGCTGCCGTACTCACTACTTGGCCCGTTCGTCGGCGTTTTCCTGGACCGCTGGAGCCGACGCAATGTATTAGTCACCGCTAACCTGCTCCGCGCTGCTTTGGTGGTGGCCATCGCCGCGCTGATCTGGGCCGGTGACGAGGTCCTCTTCGCGGTGCTGGCGTTGGCCGTCATCGGTATCAACCGGTTCGTCATGGCCGGGCTGTCCGCCGCGCTGCCCCACGTCACCCCCTCTGAGCGTCTGGTCACCGGAAACGCCCTGGCCAACACCCTGGGTGCGGTCTGCTACTCCCTCGCCTTGGGCAGCTCCGCGCTGCTCCAGTACCTGGCTGGGACCGGAAACCACGGTTACGCCCTCATCACCCTCACCGGTGTCCTGGGGTACGCGGGCGCCGCGGCGATCGCCCGCCTCTCTTTCGCGCGCGCCGCGCTCGGGCCGGAACCCGGTCCACGCCGTGACCTCCAGCTAGGGCGCGAGATCATCACGGTGGTCAAGGGTATGGTCGCGGGCGCCCGGCACCTGGGTGAACGCCCGGCCGCCGCGTACGCGATCGGCGCCCAGGCGGCCCACCGGTTCCTGTACGGTGTGCTGGCGCTCTCGACTCTCCTGCTGTACCGGAACTACTTCAACGACGGCGAGGACTACTCCTCCTCAATCGCCGGATTGGGGCAAATCGTGGTCGTCGGTGGCGTGGGGATCTTGCTCGCCGCCGCGATCACCCCGGCGGCAACCCGACGGGTCGGTGGCCGGGCCTGGGTAACGCTGCTGCTGGCGGCGCTCGCCCCCACGGTCATCGGGTGCGGACTGCCTTATCAGCAATCTTTGCTGCTGATGGCGGTGTTCGTCATCAACGTCGCCGCGCAAGGCACGAAGATCGTGGTGGAGGCGACGATCCAGCAGGAGTGCGACGACGATTTCCGGGGACGGGTATTCAGCCTCAACGACACCGCGTACAACCTCTGTTACGTGGCCGGACTGTTCGCTGGGGCGCTGGCCGTCCCCGCCGACGGCTACTCCCCGCCCACCGTGGTGGCCATCGGCATCGGCTACGGCCTGGCTGCTCTGGGCTTCTGGCGGCTGACCGGTCACAGCCGGCGGTACGCCGACCGGGACCCGCTGCCGGCGTAACGCGGCGCGCGGGTCCCGTCCTCGTCCCGTACCGTTGGGCGCTCAGGGACCTGCCTCAGCTACCTGAGGAGGCATCGGAGGCGGGAATGATCCCTTCGGCGCGGGCCCACCGGAACAGCTCTTCCTCGGCCTCCTCCCGGGACAACGGTCCCCGATCCAGCCGAAGGTTCTTCAGGTGCCGCCAGGCCTGACCCACCACCGGCCCCGGGGGAATTCCCAGCAGCCGCATGATCTCGTTGCCGTCCAGGTCAGGCCGCACCCGCGCCAGATCCTCCTCCTTGCGCAACCGCTCGATACGCGCCTCCAAGGCGTCGTAGTCGCGGGCGAGCGCGGCGGCTTTGCGCTTGTTACGAGTCGTGCAGTCCGAACGCACCAGCTTGTGCAGGCGAGGCAGGACCTCCCCGGCGTCGGTCACGTACCGGCGTACCGCCGAATCGGTCCACTCTCCACGGCCGTATCCGTAGAAACGCAGGTGTAGGAAGATCAGCTTGCAGACGGGTTCGATGACGTCTTTGGGGAACTTCAGGGCCTTCAGGCGCTGCTTGGCCATCCGGGAGCCCACCACCTCGTGGTGATGGAAAGTCACCCGGCCGTCCGGCTCCACCCGCTTGGTGACCGGTTTGGCGATATCGTGCAGCAACGCGGCCAGGCGAAGCACCAGATCCGGCGAGGGATCATCTTCGTGGGCCATGACGTTGCTGACCACGGTCAGGGTGTGTTCGTAGACGTCTTTGTGCTGGGCGTGCTCGTCGATGGTCATCCGCAGCCCGGGCAACTCCGGCAGGAAGTGGTCGGCGAGCCCGGTATCGACCAACAACCGCAGCCCGGTGACTGGATCAGCGCCGCAGAGCAGTTTGCTGAACTCATCCCGAATCCGTTCCGGGGTGATCCGGTTGATATCGGCGGCCATCGCCGCCATCGCCTCAATCACCTCCGGGGCTACCCGGAACCCGAGTTGGGAGGCGAACCGGGCGGCGCGCAGCATCCGCAGCGGATCATCCGCGAAGGATTCCTGAGGGGTGCCCGGGGTGCGGATGATCCGACGGGCCAGGTCCTCAAGACCGCCGAAGAGATCGGTGAACCGGTGCTCGGGCACCGAGACCGCCATCGCGTTGATGGTGAAGTCTCGACGACGCAGATCCTCCGCCAATGAGGTCCCGTACCGTACCACCGGGTTGCGGCTCACCCGGTCGTACGCCTCGGAACGGTAGGTGGTGATCTCCACGCGGATCCCCCGCCGGGCCGCGCCGATGGTGCCGAACTCAAACCCGGTTGTCCATGTCGCGTCGGCCCAACCGTTGAGGACGGCCAGTGTCTGTTCCGGGTGCGCGCTGGTCGCGAAGTCCAGATCGTCACCGAGCCGGCCCAATAACGCGTCACGGACCGAGCCGCCCACCAGATGCAGTTCATGCCCTGCGGCGGCGAAACGTTCACCCAACTCATCGGCGATGGGTGCTATCCGGAGCAGTTCAGCGACACCGCGGCGCTGGGCCTCGGTGAGGTTTCGATGGTTCACGGTCTTGGTTTCGTCCTCGCCACGGGTTCATCGTCCTGGACAGCCGGCACGGCCGTCCGTTGTGGATCAGAAAGAGCTCATGGGCATTGTCGTATGTCGGGAACACCGTCGTGTGTGGTGGGCACTGTCCGGTGTGGTGAGGCTGTCTTCCGGGCCCTCGCTGTGCTGAAGCTTACGCGGCGGTCTGCGCGTGTCACCGGCCAGAACAGAACCAGCGAACAGAACAGTGGTAGACGGCTCCCGGTTCGTATAGGGACGCTAGGGTCGAGTACATGGCTCGGCGTGGTAATTCGATTCCCGCAGGCAACCCTCGCGGGGGTCGACGGCGTCCACGCCGCAATCGACGTACTGACCGTAAGCCTGAGCGGGTCGAGGAGGTCTCGGCCGGCGGGCTCGTTATCAGGGAGGACGACGACCGGGTGGTGGGAGTTCTGATCGGTAAGCACGACCGGCGGGGCCGGCTGGTGTGGTCCCTGCCCAAAGGGCATGTGGAGCCGGGGGAGACGCTGGAACAGACCGCCGCCCGAGAAGTCAATGAAGAGACTGGCGTTCTTGGTGAGGTCGTCGGCGAGCTCGGCACCATTGACTACTGGTTCGTGTTTGAGGGTCGCAAAGTGCACAAGACCGTTCACCATTTCCTGTTGAAGCGGATTTCGGGTGAACTCTGCGACCGCGATGTCGAGGTCGTCGAGGTGGCATGGGTGCCACTGGAAGAGATTCCCGACCGCTTGGCCTACCGGGATGAACGGCGCCTGATCGGTCAGGTGCCCGCACTACTCGCTCGCACCGCGTGAAGGTGGGCCGATGAGCGAGTACCGCAGCCGTCGTGCCTGGGACGATGGGGAGCCACCGCAGGACCCCACCGTCGTCCTTCCTCCCGCCGCCCCCGGTCCTTCCGGGGCGGATCCGTCACGGCCGGAGCCGCCGTACGCGGATCCACCCCCGCCGGCCTCACCCCGGGCTCGGGCGGGCGCGGGGCAGCGGGGACGGGTCTACGGTCGTCCCGGACGCAGAGAGTCTCGGGACACGTACTCTGACGACCACCGCGACGCTCGTTCCCAGCCTGACGCCTACGCTCCGCGACGTGGATACTCCCCAGAGCGGGACGACTATCCACAGAAATCCACGAGTTATCCACAGGAGCCGGCCGGTTATCCACAGGATGATCGCCCGGATTCCTCAGAGCGGGGCAACTCCGAATACCGAGCGTCATCGACGCATGACGCCACGCAGCCCCTCAATCAGGACGACCCCACCACCAAGCTCGATTCGGGGCCTGACGCGACCGTGGTGATGCCCGCGTTGCGTAACGCCCCGATGGCGCCTCCCACGCCAATCCCGCCGATGGCACCGCCGGACGCCACCATGGTGATGTCGGCGATCCCCTACTTCACGCCATCGGCCACTCCCTCCTACACCGGCACCATCTACGTCTCCTACACCGCCACCCGGGCGCGGCTGCAGGAGGACGCAGAGAAAAAGACCACCGACGAGCGCAAGGAGCTGGCCCGCAACAGCGCGATCATGGCCGCCGGCAGCATCGTGAGCCGGATCACCGGTTTCCTGCGCAGCGCCATGTTGGGGGCCGCTCTCGGTGGTGCGATGGTGGCCAACACCTACGCCACCGCCAACACCATCCCCACGATGGTGTACGAGCTGCTGCTCGGTGGTCTGCTCACCAGCGTGCTGGTGCCGCAGCTGGTACGCGCGCGGCAGCAGGACAAGGACGGTGGCCTGGCGTACGCGCAGCGCCTGCTCACCCTGGCGGTGCTGGTCTTGGGCGGGGCAACCGCGCTGGCGGTGCTCGCCGCGCCGCTGTTGACCGCCGTCATGGCCAACGAACAGACGACCGGAGCAGCCAGAGAGCTGATGACCTCTCTGGCCTATCTGGTCATGCCCATGATCTTCTTCTTCGGGTTTGCCGGGTTGTTGGGCGCGATCCTCAACTCCCGGGAACGCTTCGGCGCTCCCATGTGGACGCCGATCCTGAACAACGTGGTGATCATCACCACCTCCGTCGTGTTCATGCTGATCACCACGCAGGAGACCCTCACCCCGGAGAACATCACTGGGCTGCAGGTAGCGGTCCTCGGGTTGGGCACCCTCGCCGGAATCATGGTGCAGGCCTTCGGGCTCTTCCCCTCCCTGCGCAAGGCGGGCTTCCGGTGGCGTTGGCGGTTCGACTTCCGCAAACTGCAGCTTCGCGAGCTGGGCAGCGTCGGCGGCTGGATGCTCTGCTACGTCGTGGTGAGCCAGCTCGGCGTACTGGTGATCGTCAAGCTCTCGTACGCGGCGGGTGGTAACGGCGGACCTGGGCCGTTCATCTACAACAACGCCTTCTTCATGTTCATGATGGCCAACGGCATCGTGGCGGTGTCCATCAGCACCGCGCTGATGCCCAAGATGAGCGCCGCCGCCAACGAGGGTCGGTACCGCGACGTCATGCGCACCATGTCGATGGGAACCCGGCTCGTCGTGGTTGTGCTGATGCCGATCACCGGGGTTTATCTGGTGCTGGGTTCCCCGATCGCGAACCTGCTGTTCGGCTGGGGACGCTATACCGCCGAACAGGCGGCCCAGACCGGTGTGGTGATCGCGGTGGCGGGCTTCGCGCTGCTGCCGTTCGCGATCAACCAGATGCAGATGTTCGTCTTCTACGCGCTGCGGGACACCAAGACGGCGGCTTTGATCAACGTGCCGGTTGTTGCGGTGAAGGTCATCGTCGACGTCGTGCTGTACTACATCGTCTCCGCCGAGCACGTCGCCGCCGCGCTCATGTTCGGCAACGTGGTGTCCTACACCGTCGCCGCGTTCCTGTCCGGGACTCTGCTCCGTCGCCGAATGGGGCGGGCCGGCAGCAGCGAGATCGTCCGCACCCTGGTACGGGTGGCATTGGCGGCGGCGGTCGCTGTCGTCGCCTGTCTGGCGGCGTTGTGGGTGCTCAACAGGGTGCTCGGGGACGGCAAGATCAGCGACTTCTTCCGGGTCGCCCTCGGCGGATGTGTCCTGCTGCTGGTTTACCTGGCCGCCGCGTCGGCGATGCGGGTCCGGGAGATCAAGCAGGTCATCGAGATGGTCACCAACAAATTCGGGCGGTTCCTGCGGCGCGGTTCTTCGTCCAAGTCCCGCTCCGGTTCTGGATCCGGCTCCGGCTCCACACGCGCGTCGGGCGCCTCTCGGGACGGACAGCGCCGCGGCCGGCCCACCCCGAGTGGAAGCACGCGTCTGGACCGCGCCCTCGAGCGGGAGCGTTCGCGGTCTTCCACCCGACCGGCCGCCGAGGAGCGGCGTGGGGCGCCACGAGTACGCTCCAGCGACCGTCCATCGGCCGCCGCGGCCGAACGGAGCCGCCGCCGCTCCCGCAGCTCCGAGGCGGTGGATCCGGAGAGCGAAAGCTGGCTGCGTGACCTGCGCGGTGACCCTCAAGAGCCGCCCACGCTCTACCGGGAACCTCCCACGGCGTATCGGGAGCCGCCTGCGCCACGGACCTATGGTCGGCCACGGCGCAACGATCCGCGCTGAACCAGCTGAACCACCTGGGTCCCAGTCATTCCAGCCTCGATACCCTCGATACCGGTCAATGCGCTCTCACGTGATCCCTGGCCCGCCCGGGCCAGGGATCGGGCGCGTGGACCGTGGCGGGGACGGGCGAGAATACTGTGCGTGATCCTCGCCACATTCGGGCGCGGATCGCCGCCGTGGCCCGCGGGGCACCTCAGTCACTTTTCGTCGCGTACGCCGGGTGCAAAACCGCAGAAAACTCCCGCCGAATCCAGCTCATCGTGATCAGTGACGCTCCGCGACGTAACCACTACACCCCTAAAGCCGTTACAAAGAATGTCGGCGTGCGTATTCACGCACGCGCCTGGGAGAGGCCACGCCGAATCCTGTCCACCCCTCCCGGGCAGTCCGATCGTTGTGGTCATGGACAGGAGCGGGGGACCCACCCAGCAAAGCCGCGACCGGCACGGTGATACGCCGCCGGTCGTCTGAACCGCGGGTCCCTGTGTCGCCCGGGTGGTATCGGGTGATATCGCCAGGGCACCACGGGGCCCTTGGGGTGAAGCCGCCGAGAGGCGGCCGGGCACACCTTCCCGCCCGAACCCGACAGCTCACCTCGCAGGCGTGCCGGAAGGACGCACCATGCCATCAACCAACGAGCTGTTGTACGCCGAACAGGCCTACACCGCTCCGGCGGTGTCCACCAGCAGCAATCCGTCCCACACCTCGGCCCGCTCCTTCAGATCCTCCTCCCCGCTCAATGGGACCCCGCTGCGTACCCGGCTCGTTTTCGGTCTCCTGACGCTGTCCACATTGATCGGAAGCGGCATGGTCGTGGCCCCTGTGGTGTTTGTCTCCTAAGTCAGGACTCGTCTCCTGACACGGAATCCGGCCACCCTCGGCTTCAGCCACGGCCGTTCCAGCCACTCCCCCATTCCTCCCGGGAATCCGACCGGGAGTGTCGCGCAACGCGCCGCCGGCTCAAACCGTGTTATCTCTTGGGTGGTCATGTCCGCTGGGCGTTATCTGTAACGCCCAGCGGCTACCCGCCACCGTGTCGGCCGGGTTGTGGTTGCTTCCCGCCTTGTGGTCTCTTCCCCTGGGAAGGTCCTCCCTGGGCGACATCACGGTGGGACGCCGGTAGGGTCGCGAGTGGAACTCTGTACCGCAGTGGCGCGAGGACGTGATTTACGCCTTCGTTATGCCGGGTTCGGGGCGGGGTTCATAACGAGATGCGCGAAGGACTTAGGCTGGACATGAACGTCGGGCAGCGTGAAGGGCCGGCCGGAGGGAGGACGGGCGTGACCCAGGTCGGTGCGCCCGAGGTGGGCGAGATCTTAGCCGACCGGTATCGCATCGAAGAGCACATCAACGATGACGCGACCGGCCGCCAGGTCTGGCGCGGCGTTGATGTCATCCTGCGACGGCCGGTCACGATTCTGCTTCGTAGCCCAGGTGGTAAAGAAGCCGAGGAGATGCTGTCAGCGGCGGTAGCCGCGAGCCGTGTCATCCACCCCAACATCGTGGGTGTCTACGACGCCATCGATGAGGGGCACCGAGCGTACGTCGTCAGGGAGTGGGTCGACGGCCGTCCCCTGCGTGATGTCGTCAGCCGGGAAGGTCCGATGGAAGCCCATCGGGCCGCCGCGATCGCTCACGCCGTGGCCGAGGCGCTCTCGGCGGTGCACGCCAGCGGCTTCACCCACGGCAACGTCCACCCCGGTACGGTCCTGCTCTCGGGCGACGACCGGGTGGTGCTCGGTGATGCGCGCATCTCCCCCGACGCCACACCCGAAACCGATGTCCGCGCGGTCGGCGCGGTGCTGTACTGCGCGTTGACCGGCTACTGGCCACGTGAGTTCCCTGGGGCTGGGGTACTGCCCGACGCGCCCCGCGTTGAAGGCGGCAGGATCGCCTCCCCCCGGCAGGTCAGGGGTGGGGTGCCTCCGTTCCTGGACGAGCTCACCAGTGACCTGCTCAACCCCGCTGTCCAGCCACTCACCAGCGCTGAACTGGCCGGGGAACTGGCTCAATTCAGCGTTCCCGAAGAACCGGCGCTGTCCGGCCCTCTCGACTTCGTCACCTCAACATCGATAGCTGTTGATTCCGCCCCTGCCCGCCCAGGAGCCCGTCGGTTCCTGTTCGCCATCGTGGCGTTGCTGGTGGTCGCGTTGGCGGGCCTGGTGGTGGCGACCACGTTTCTTCCCTCTGGTGACAACGCCGCCGGAGGCGGCGTCACGCCTGCCCCCACGATCTCGTCTTTCGACCCCGCCCAACAGGCGCAACCCATCACCATCTCTCCCAACCAGGTGCGGCTCGTCGACCCGGTGGTTGATCCAGACGACGAGGAAGACGACATCGAAAACGTCGTCGACGGCGACCAAACCACGTCCTGGCCCACCAACACCTACGTCAGCCCTGACTTCGGCGGTCTGAAAGACGGAATGGGGGTGCTGATCGACCTCGGCGCGCCCTACCTGATCACCTCGGTCGAGGTGATCTTCGCTCAGCCCGGGGTGACCGTGGGACTGCGTTACGGCTCGGAGGACCCGGGGCGTAACGCCGACCCTCAGATCGCGGAGGAGTGGGAGGTCGCCGCGCCCCCGGTCCGGGCCGGTGGGTTCATCCAGCTCACCCCCACCGAGGAACTCACGACTCAGTACCTGCTGGTGTGGATGACCGATGAACTGCCGTCCTACCAAGACGGTTACCGGGCTGAGATCCAGGAAATCACCGTGAACGGCGTGCCCGCCTCCTGACCGGTGCCCGCAGATAACGGTCCGATGTCGACGCCTCCGGCCGACGAGCATGCGCTGGGTAGGGTGCATGCCATGCCATCTGGTGGCGAAGCCGTGGAACGCGGTCGGTCAGATGAGACCGACCGTGGCACGGTCACGCCGCTGCCCTCGCGTACCTCTCTTGCAGAGAACACCGACCAGGACGCCCCGGGCGCCCGTCCCACCGACAGTGCCCACCAGCCCACCGCGGGCGGGGAGGCCAGCGCGGACGATCTGGCCCTGTTAAAGGCGCATGTCAACGGGGACCGGCAGGCGTTCGCCGAACTGGTCCGGCGTCACCGGGATCGGCTGTGGGCGGTGGCGTTGCGTACCGTCGGGGACCGCGAGGAGGCGGCAGACGCCCTGCAGGATGCCCTGCTGGCGGCCTACCGGTCGGCGGCGCAGTTCCGGGGGGAGTCCGCGGTGACCACCTGGCTGCACCGGATCGTGGTCAACGCCTGTGTGGATCGGGTGCGACGCCGCGCGGCACGCCCCACCGTGCCGCTGCCCGACGCGGGTCGTCCGGGGGAGCCCGCGGTAGACGATGGCCTGACCTCCCGGGAGACGTCGCTGGCGATCCGGGACGCGCTCAACCAACTGCCCGTGGAACAGCGCGCCGCCATCGTGCTGCTGGATATTCAGGGATACCCGGTCGCCGAGGTGGCCGCCATACTCGGAATCCCCGAAGGTACCGTCAAAAGTCGGTGTGCTCGAGGCCGCGCCCGGCTGGCGATGATTTTGGGCTATCTACGGAACCCCACCCCCGGCGCCAACGTCCGATCCTCAGGCCGTCCGGCCGAGCCGGATTCCCCGGTAACCGGTGACACCAAGTCGGAGGAGGAACGGTGAGCTCCGAACACCCTGGCGACCGTCCAGGTGACGGCGCGCCCGGGCAGGTCCCCGACGAGGTCGATCTGGATCTGCTGGTGGACTACGCCAGTGGCCTGCTCGACGGGACGGCTAAGGCGACCGAGGTGGCCGCACGTATCGCTGACCACCCTGAGTGGGCGGCGGCCCTGGCAGAGGTACGCGGCGCGAACGCGTTGGTCCTCGCCGATCTGACGCGGTTAGCCACCGAACCTGAACCGATCCCCGACGACGTCGCCGCTCGGTTGGACGCCGCGCTCGCCGCCGAGCCGCCCCTCAGCCCGATCGTCACACCGCTTCCGATCGGACGGAAGAAAGACGAGGCGATGTCTGGCTCTGACGCTGATCCTGACGCCACAGGGGACGTTACGCCCCAAAAGACGCAAAGTGCCGAGTCGGCGCCTTCGCGTGATACTCACGGCTCGAAGCAGGACCAGTCGAAGCAGGACCAGGTCGAGTCGCCACGCTTCGCCCGGTCGCGACTGCTCCTGGTCGCGGCGACCATCGCCGGCCTGGTCGGAATCGGAGGCGGGCTCGGGTACCTGTTCACGTCCCTGCCTTCAGAGCGCAGCACCGACACGGCCACGAGCGCCGAGGCTTCCGAGGCCCAGGAGCCAGGGTCGGCCGAGGATCAGGACGTGGCCGGGGCCGAACCGGACGGGCGGGAAGGGTTCCCCTCAGAGGCCCCCGGTGATAACAACGCCGCCGGTGATGACGAAGGAGACGACGCAGAAACAGCGCCCGGTCCGGCAGCCGGAGGGGATGCCCCGCGCTTCACCGTCCCGGTGACGGTCAGCGGGACCGACTACACCGAAAGCAACCTCGCCGCCATTCGGGAGCAGGCGCCGGGTCGTCACGACACCGTTGTGACCGACACCGCTCCACCGGAGTTGACCCGGCTGGCGTCCCCGGATGCGCTCGCCGAGTGCCTGACGTGGATGGAGATGTTCTACCCCTACCCGGTGGAGCTCGTAGACTACGCCCGCTTCAGCGGCGACGCGGCGCTGGTGGTGCTGCTGCAGATCGAGCAAGGCGGGTACCAGGTAGTGGTCGCCGGCCCGGAATGCGGCATGGAAGGCATCGACGAGATCTACACGGCCATCTTGTGAGCCATCTTGTGACGCGGGCCGCGTACCCCTGGATCGGTCCTGATCCCGACGCCGGTCTATGGCTGCGGCGTTGGAAGGTGATGTGCGCCGCTTAGGGGAATGCGGATCCGTACCATGGCGTTCTGCTGGCCGAAAGGCAGTCACCCGCGGCCAGTGTCAGCCGGGAAGTCGGGCTTGAGCACCGGTCATACGGGCAAGGAGATGTCGTGGAAGACGTCCGAAACGTGATCATTATCGGGTCTGGTCCCGCCGGTTACACCGCCGCCATTTACACGGCGCGGGCCGAACTCAAACCACTCGTCATCGAGGGCGCTCAATCCGGTGGCGCGTTGATGACGACGACCGAGGTGGAGAATTTCCCCGGTTTCCCCGGCAGCATCCTGGGTCCGGACCTGATGGACGGTATGCGCAAGCAGGCCGAGCGGTTCGGTGCCGAGTTCATCACGGATGACGCGACCCGGGTCGACCTAACCGGTCAGATCAAGACGGTGTGGGTCGGTGACACCGCCTACCGCGCCAAGGCGGTCATCCTGGCGACCGGCTCGGCGTGGCGGCCGCTGCGTGTCCCCGGTGAGCAGCGCCTGCTGGGACACGGCGTGTCCAGCTGCGCCACCTGTGACGGCTTCTTCTTCCGAGGCCAGCACATCGCGGTGGTCGGCGGTGGCGACTCCGCGATGGAGGAAGCGACCTTCCTAACCCGGTTCGCGGAAAGCGTCACGATCATTCACCGACGTGACCAGTTCCGCGCCAGCAAGATCATGCAGGAACGCGCGCTGTCCAACCCCAAGATCCGGGTCCTGTGGAACACGGTGGTGACCGAGGTCCTCGGTGAGGACAAGGTCAGCGGGGTTCGGGTACGCGACGTCGTCACTGGAGAAGAGCGCGTCCTCGACATCACTGGACTGTTCGTGGCGATTGGTCACGACCCTCGCAGCGAACTCTTCCGGGACCAGGTTGAGGTGGACGAGGCCGGCTACGTCGTGGTCCAGTCGCCCAGTAGCCGGACCAACCTGCCGGGTGTCTTCGCCTGTGGTGACCTCGTCGACCACACCTACCGTCAGGCGATCACCGCTGCGGGTTCCGGTTGTGTCGCCGCGTTGGACGCCGAGCGGTACCTCGCCCACCAGACCAGCTAACTCACTGGCCAACCGCCCGGTACGCCGTGGACTGACTTGGACTGACTGGCCATGCGCCGGGCCCCCGCCCGCCCTTTCAAGCCCTCACACCTGAACACCGACCCGACACCGACCAGATTGGAGAGGGGAACGTGGCTCACACCACAGAGGTCAGCGACGACAGCTTCGCCACCGATGTCCTGGAGTCTGACAAGCCGGTTCTGGTGGACTTCTGGGCTGAATGGTGCGGTCCCTGCCGGAAGATCGAGCCTGTCCTGGAGGAGCTGGCCGCGGAGCTGGCCGACCAGGTGAAGATCGTCCGCCTCAACATCGACCACAACCCGAAGACCACCCGCGACTACGGGGTGATGTCGATCCCGACTCTGACGCTGTTCAAGAACGGCAGCCCGGTGAACTCTCTCGTCGGCGCCCGCCCCAAGAGCGAGCTGGTGAAGTTCATCCAGTCAGGACTGTGACCGACCTCACTCAATAATTCGTCTCTTATTGTCACCATCGGTCGAGGGCCCACTCCGGGCTCTCGACCTATTCGTGCGGAGTGTGCACCCCTGGTGAACCCAGACAGGGTACGCTCCATGATCGGTACGCCGTGTACCCCTGCCGCCTTTGAGCGGCCTGATTCGCGGCGTCCCAGAATAAAGCGCGAGACCGGCAGGCCGTCCGCCTCCGGCCAGCGATTGTGGACTCCGATTGAGGTTCAGCTCTGTGCCGGACCGTCGACCGGTGCCCGGCCGAAGGGGAGGATGGATGCGCCCAATCCGGCGTGGAGACCACGGCTCAGCGGTGGCCGAGGTGCGGGCGGTCCTCGTGGAACTGGGGTTGCTGAAACAATCCGCCGATTCCTCCGACACCGCCTACTTCGACGCCGAAACCGACCGTGCGGTCCGGGCGTTCCAACAATCCCGAGGCCTCACCGCTGACGGAATCGTTGACGCCGAGACCTGGCGGAACCTCGAGGGCGCCCGCTGGCGGTTGGGGGATCGGATCCTGTTCCACTCCCGCCCCGAACCCATATTCGGTGACGACGTCCGGCAGTTACAGGAGCGGCTGCTGGAGATGGGGTACGACGTCGGCCGCGCCGACGGTGTCTTCGGCCCGCGTACCGAAAAGGCTCTGGCCCAGTTCCAACGTGAGATCGGGCTGGTACCCGACGGGGGGTTCGGCCCGGCGACCATGCGTGCGCTGCGGCGGCTCGGTCGCAAGGTGGTCGGTGGCCGGCCGCAGCTGCTGCGGGAGTCGGAGATGCTGCGTAACGCCGGCCCGGCGCTGGTGGGCAAACGTATCGTCATCGACCCCGGGCACGGCGGTGATGACCCCGGGGCGACGGTGGTGGACGGGCCCATGCGGTGGACCGAGGCTGAGCTGGTCTTCGATCTCGCCTCCCGCCTGGAAGGGCGCCTCGCCGCGGCTGGGGTACGCGTCCACCTCACCCGCGGCCGTGACACCGCTTACCCCGATGACGCGCGCGCCGCGTTCGCCAACGACCTCGGCGCGGACCTATTCATCTCGCTGCACCTGGACGCACACCCCAATCCGCTGGCCGAAGGTGTGGCGACCTACCACTTCGGCACCGACGCGGGGGTCACCTCCACGGTGGGGGAACGGCTGGCCGGGCTGGTGCAGCGTGAAATCGTGGCGCGCACCGGCCTGTTGGACGGGCGTACCCACGCCAAGACCTGGGACATTCTGCGGCTGACGCGGATGCCGGCGGTACGGGTGGAGGTGTGCTACCTGACCTCCCCGACGGACCGGGAACGCATCATCGACCCCGCGTTCCGGGACACGGTCGCCGAAGCCATCATCGCGGCGATCCAGCGGATGTACCTTCCCCGGGAAGCCGATGTGGCGACTGGGACCTTCGACGTCAAATCGCTGCGTACCCTACTGGCCACGACCTGAGGTCGCGCCGCGCCTTACGCGCCTATCCCTTAGCGCCGCTCCCCTTACGCCCCTACGCCCACGCTGTCGCTGCTTCGGCTCAGTGAACGCACCGCCGGCCGGAACAGGCCCTCTGGGCTCATGGAGCCCAGCAGCTTCTCCAAGGCGTACTCCACATCTGATTTCCACGACAAAGCGGTACGTAGCTCCAGCCTCAGCCGGGGGAACCGGGCGTGCGGGCGTACCGTCTTGAACCCCACCGACAGGAAGAAGTCGGCGGGCGCCACACAGTGGCTGGTTTCGTTGGGTTGCGCGTCCCCGAAGGCCTCGATGGCCTTCACCCCCCGCTTGGTGAGGTCACGCGCCACCCCTTGCACCAGCATCCGCCCCAATCCACCACCGCTGAACGCCTCCACCACGTGGGCAGTCATCAGCAGGACGGCGTCCGGGGAGACCGGGCTAGTGGGGAATGCGCTACTGCGGGGCGCGTACGCGGGTGGGGCGAACATGACGTAGCCGGCTGGCATGCCGTCGACGTAGACGAGTTTCCCGCAGGAACCCCACTCCAGCAGGGTCGCTGAGACCCAGGCCTCCTTCTCCAGAGCGGGATCACCGGCCTCGTTGGCTCGCTCTGCGGCGACCGGATCCAGCTCCCAGAAAACGCAGCGTCGACACCGCCGGGGGAGGTCTTCCAGTGTGTCGAGGGTGAGGTTCACCAGCCTTCGAGACATCGGCACCTCACCATGTCGCCAATACAGCCGGTCGCTTGTGGGTCACCACAGCACAGGCCGTAGCGTCGGCTCACCCTCCCGACGCAGGCCCTAAGCAGAAATAGTACGCGCGGGGATGGAGGCGGACGCCCAGAACGCCGGATGTCCCTGACAGATCCCACGATCTCCCAAGACCGCAGGTGATCCGGGAGTGCCCATGGGTCTGCCAGGTGAAATGGCCATGACGGCCGCCTGAAAAGTCCAGGTGTCGGGTCTCTCTTTCTGGGAACAGAGGATGATAGTCCGGGGCGAGATCGTTACACTCGCGAAATCTGATTCCGGCTCCACGTCAGGGAGGACCGACGTGACGGGTACAACCCTCGACGACTACACCGGCCGTTACGCACAACGCATCCAGGGCATGACAGCCTCGGAAATCCGAGCACTGTTCGCAGTGGCTAGCCGGCCCGAAGTAGTGTCGTTCGCAGGTGGAGCACCCTACACGGCAGGACTTCCCATCGACGCCGTCGGTGAGATGCTTAACGAGCTGATGGCGCGTCGCGGCGTCAGCGCCCTGCAGTACGGCATTGGGCAGGGTGAGGAGCAGCTACGGGAGCAGATCTGCTCCGTGATGGCGCTGGAGGGTATCGACGCCTCCTGCGGCGCCAGCCCGGACGACGTGGTCGTCACCACCGGTGGTCAACAAGCGTTGGATCTGATCGCCCGCGTGTTCCTGGACCCCGGTGACGTGGTGTTCGCCGAAGGTCCGACCTATGTCGGCGCGCTGGGGGTGTTCCAGGCGGCGCAGGCCGAGGTGGTCCATGTGGCGATGGACGACCAGGGGCTGATCCCGGAAGCCCTCGAAGAGGCCATCACCACGGTGGCGCGATCCGGGCGGCAGGCCAAGTTCCTCTACACCGTGCCGACCTTCCAGAATCCGGCTGGGGTCACGCTCTCAGAGCAGCGTCGCGAACGGGTCCTCGAGATCTGCCAACGGGCTGGCCTGCTGGTGGTGGAGGACAACCCGTACGGGCTCTTCCGATACGAGGGTGAGCCGCTGCGCGCGCTGCGGGCCCGGGTCCGGGAAGGCGTGATCTACGTCGGCACCTTCTCCAAGACGTTCTCCCCAGGGGTACGCGTGGGGTGGGTGCTGGCGCCACACGCGGTACGCGAGAAGCTGGTGCTGGTCAATGAGGCGCAGATCCTGTGCCCCAGCCCGTTCAGCCAAGCGGTGGTGTCGGCGTACCTGTCCACCATGCCCTGGCAGGAACACCTCAAAGGCTTCCGGGAGCTGTACCGGGAGCGCCGTGACACCATGCTTGAGTCGCTGGCCAGCCTGATGCCGGCGGGTACTCGCTGGACCCGGCCGGAGGGTGGCCTGTTCATCTGGGTGACTCTGCCTCCCGGCCTGCACTCCAAGGCGATGCTGCCCCGCGCCATCAACGCCCGCGTCGCCTACGTGCCAGGCACCGGCTTCTACGCGGATGGATCAGGCACCGATACCATGCGGCTGTCCTACTGCCTGCCGCCGCCGGAGCGGATCAGGGAAGGGGTACGCCGGCTCGCCTCGGTGATGGAGCAGGAGATGTCTGTCCGGGCGGTGTTCGGCGCCCCCGCAGAACGGGGTGATACCGTCGGACGGCCGTCGGTCGACACCCCTGCACCTGGAGTTGCCTAAGCGTGTTCACAACGTCCGAGGAGTTCGGCGTATCCGAGGAGTTCGATTGGATGGCTCCGGTCTCACCGGAGGGTAATGATCTTCCTCCCCGGGTTCTCGTGCTCGCCGGTGGGTTGTCTTTTGAGCGCGAGGTTTCGCTGCGTTCCGGGCGACGCGTCCTCGATGCGCTGCGGAGCGTGGGTATTGAGGATGTGGAGATCCGGGACGCCGACGCCACCTTGCTGCCGATCCTGACCGCCGATCCCCCCGACGCGGTGTTCATCGCGCTGCACGGGGCGCCCGGCGAGGACGGTTCCCTGCGCGGTGTTCTGGAGCTGGTCGGGGTGCCCTATGTCGGCTCCGACGCCCACGCCGCCCGAGTGGCCTGGGATAAGCCCACCGCCAAGGCGGTGCTGCGGGAAGCCGGACTGTCCACACCTGACTGGGTGGCCCTACCCCACGAGATGTTTTCGGTGCTCGGCGCCGGCGCGGTGCTGGACCGGCTAGTGGCCCGGCTCGGCCTTCCGTTAATGGTCAAGCCGGCACAGGGCGGATCCGGCCTGGGCGCCCATGTGGTCCGGACCCCCGAGGACCTCCCCACCGCCATGGTGGGCTGCTTCGCGTACGACTCAACCGCTTTGATCGAGCGGTATGTGTCGGGCGCCGAAATCGCGGTGAGCGTGATCGATTTTGGTGACGGTCCGCAGGCGCTCACCCCGGTGGAGATCGTGCCCTCGGCCGGCATCTACGACTACACGGCCCGCTACACAGCCGGTGTCACCACCTGGCACACCCCGGCCCGGCTGCCCGATGAGGTGGCCGCCGAGGCCGCCCGAGTGGCCATCGCCGCCCACAACGCCTTGGGGTTGCGTGATCTGTCGCGCGTGGATCTGATCGTCGACCCTGACGGCGGGATCCATGTTCTCGAGGTGAACGTGGCCCCCGGTATGACGGAGACGTCGTTACTGCCGATGGCGCTACGTGCGAGCTCCCTGGAGCTCGGGGAGGTTCTCAGGCGCCTGGTCACCCGGGCGATCCGCCGAACCGTGACCGCTTCCTGATCGCTGATTGATGTCGTTGCTGTTTGCTGTCGGCCGGTGAAGCCAGGGCAGTACCTGGGTTCACCGGCCTCAGGTCTTTTGTGGACGGTCAGAGCGTCCAGCTCTCTAACGGAGGTGGTTCAGCCAACGCCCGTCCGCCGTACTCAGCCAGGTACGCCGCGATGAAGGCGAGGTTCTCCCGCCACTGCCGCTCAGAAATCGGAGGCAGGATGTCGTCCCACATCGTCAGGAACGTGCCACGGAGTTGAAGCCGACCGAAGGGACGGGCAAGGAAAAACACATCGAGGTGGGCTGAGCCGTCACCCCACCTGTTGACGTGGACCCTCGCAATGTTGTCGAGCGAACGGATAGCGCGTTCTAAGCGAACAATGAGCACCCCAAGCTCGGCGGCGAGGAGGTTGGACAGGTCTCCCAGGTCATAGTGGGACCGAGTCTCCAGCACCACCACTGCGGGTAAGCCACTGGGTTTGTTCAGCGCACGCACCCGCCAACGCTCATCCACCCATATGTACTCCTCGTCGGGCGCCGCGCACTGTCGACAATCGACGCCCCCTTCACCCGCGCGGGGAGGCTCTACCTCGACAGGTTCCTCAAGTCGCTTGACCCTGATGTCGCCCTCGAATGGGAACGTCGGCCAATTCACGAACTCGGGGAGCGTGAGCTCATCACCTGAGCGTGCCAATGGATGTCCCTCCGCCATGGCGGAACCCTACCGACTCTCAATGCATCCCCGCTGTATGCGGGTAGGCCGTGTCAAGAATCGCCGAGGCACCATCATCAATCCCGCTGTGTTGTCTGTCGGCCATCCAGGCCCATTAGGCTGACGATTCGCTCCAAGTCCTCGACCGTAGCGAACTCAACTACGATCTTGCCCTTCCGACGCCCCAAATCCACTCGTACCCGCGTGTCGAATCGATCCGAGAGCCGCTCGGCCAGTTCCGCTACCGCGGGGGCCTGTGGCTTGGGCCGTCGAGGAGCAGGCGTCTTCCGCTTCCCTTCGACGTCTCCCCCGAGCGCTACCAGCTCCTCGGTCGCGCGTACCGACAGTCCTTCCGCAACGATGCGCTGGGCGAGCTGCTCCTGAAGCTCCGGATCCGTCAAGGCCAGCAGGGCCCGGGCGTGTCCCGCTGACAGCACCCCCGCCGCTACCCGGCGCTGTACCGAAGGCGGGAGGTTCAGCAGACGAATCGTGTTGGATATCCGGGGTCGACTACGCCCGATCCGCCGCGCCAACTCCTCATGAGTAACCCCGAACTCCTCCAGCAACTGCTGGTAGGCCGCCGCCTCTTCCAGAGGGTTCAGGTCTACGCGGTGGATGTTCTCCAGGAGCGCGTCCCGCAGCATTTGATCGTCCGCGGTGTCCCGGATGATCGCCGGGATGGTCTCTCGCCCGAGGCTCGCCGCGGCACGCCACCGCCGCTCCCCCATCACCAGCTCATAGCTGTCCGGGGCTATCTCGCGCACCACAATGGGCTGCAGGAAGCCCACCTCAGAGATCGAGGCCCGCAGCTCCTCCAACGCCTCTTCGTCGAAGACCTGCCGAGGCTGACGGGGGTTGGGACGGATGGCGTTGACAGGGATCTCCCGGAACCGTACACCCGGTACCGGCGCGAGATCCGAGTCACCGCCCTCCGGCTCCGTCGGTCGCTCCGCCGTGGAGACCCCAACGGGCGGGGACGTAATCGTGTTCGGGACCCGGCCGACCGCGGTTGTCGCCTCGGCGACGCCGGTGGGGATCAGCGCCCCCAGCCCGCGACCGAGTCCGCCTCGCCGGTTTTTCATCATTGGCCTCCCAGCTGAGCACCTCGTCTGGCTATCTCCTGCGCGGCGCCGAAGTAGCTGGTGGCACCTCGCGAGCCAGGATCGTAGGTCATCACGGATTGCCCGTAGCCGGGCGCCTCAGAGACCCGAACACTCCGCGGAATCACGGTGTCGAGCACGATGTCCCGGAAGTGCCCCCGTACCTCCTGCTCCACCTGGTCGGCCAGCTTGGTCCGGCGGTCGTACATCGTCAGCAAAATCGTCGAGACCCTGATGACCGGATTCAGATGTGCCTTGACCAGTTCGATGTTCCGAAGCAACTGGCCGAGCCCTTCCAGGGCGTAGTACTCGCACTGGATCGGGATCAAGACTTCTTCCGCGGCGACGAGCGCGTTCACGGTCAACAGACCGAGGGACGGCGGGCAGTCGATGAAGACGTAGTCGACCTCTTCCGGGTATCCATCGATCGCCCGCTTAAGCCGCTGTTCCCGGGCGACCACCGACACCAACTCGATCTCCGCACCGGCCAGGTCGATCGTCGCTGGGACACACACCAAATTCGGGATGCCCTCGACCGGCTTGGCGACCTCCTTGAGGCTGGCCCCTTCCACCAGGCACTCGTAGACGCTCGGAGTGCCGGCGTGGTGATCCACGCCGAGGCCAGTCGACGCGTTGCCCTGGGGGTCGAGGTCCACCACTACAACTCGGTTACCGTGCAGCGCGAGAGCGACCGCAATGTTGACGACGGTCGTCGTCTTCCCGACGCCGCCCTTCTGGTTCGCGACGCAGATGACCCGACGGCGTGGCGGACGGGGCATGGTGACCGAGCCGGTCGGGTTGAGGATCTGGACCGCACGACGCGCCTCGAGAGCGAGCGGGAGGTCATCGTCGTCGTTGGTTTCACGTGAAACATCAGGGAACCCGCCCTCCTGCTCGGGCGCGGCGCCGGTGCTGGCTTCCCCGACCGCCGTGGTGGCGGTGTCGGTCGCCGAATCGGGCGCCGCGTGCCGCGGCGCTGCCGGATCACCGGTCCGAGAAGGTGGCGTGGCGACACTTCCGAGACCAGAGGTATCCGTTGCCGGATAGCTCATCCCGATCGTCGGCTCCGACGACATGGAAGGCGTCGACGTTCCAGTCGGGGCGCCCACGGAGTCACTCATAGACCGTGGCCTTGGAGTGACGCTCGCCCGGCCGATCGCCCGGCGGTAACCCCGGGATGTCGGGGCACCGATCCGCTCCGGCGTATCACCCCCCTCTTGGTACGCCATCGCGTCGCCTCTCGCTAGCTCGCGGCCATGTTCGTCGACATCGGGATGCATAGCCCTTCCGGCTGGTCGCTGGTGCGACACCGTGCTCCCCCCATCGGACACGCTTTCGCGTCCCGGTCTCTCGTAGGTCACCGTTTCACGTGAAACGGCGGCGTCCAGTGTTTGTCTGATACGAAGACGACTTGCGTCTACCTCGCCGAACGCATTGCCCGGCAAGCCCACAGGTCTCTCGTCCTGCACCGTGCCGTCCTATCCGAATCAGTCAACGACCACATGGCCGAGATCCGTTCAGATAAGAATCGTCACGTCCGCCTGTTGTGGCATCGTAACGACCTTTCGAACGACCCCTGCCGCGTCCACGCAACGCCACGCGGAAGATTCTTCTGCACCGGGTCGGATGCTGAACAGGACCGACTGGTCAGTGTGTAGCGGCGCTCGAGTCAGACTAAGGCCCGAACACCCCGCACGTCACGAAGGAAATCGGCGTGCCTTATTGAGGGGCACGCCACGCAGACGGTCGGTCGCTGAGTCAGTTCACCTTCGGCGGACGGTACGCGGCCACGCCCGCCACGTCATATCTGGAGCTATCTCTGGAGCCGCGGATCAGACCGCCGGTTGGCAGGGCACCCCCTGACACGCCACGGGCTCCGAAAGCCCGTCGCAACGTGGAGACGACCCCCGGGTCAAAAACCGGCGGCACATCAGCGGCTCCGAAAGCCCATGGTCACGCGGAGACGACATCTGCGCCGCCGCCGTCGCAACAGGTCGCCCCGAAAACTCATCGTCAAACGGAGTCGACCGGAGGGGATCCTCCCAAGGCTTAATGCTCCCGAAAGCGCGCCGTCATACAGAGGCGACGGCGTTCGACGCGGATCTGCTGGCCGCATCCGCTGCGGTCGTAGGATGCCCAGCGGCGCCACCGTCGACCCCCAGGCCGAAAGCTTGTGCCCCGACACGGGATCTCCCCTGCGCGGCTACGAACCCTCGGCCATACCGGCCACGCCGTACCGGCTACGGGCATCACGCCGTACCGACCACAGACGCGTTGCCCTCACCCGATCCGGCCCGGCTGGTCGGAACGCACCGTGCCCCGCCGCCGCGCTCCGGGCACTCCTCGTGTGCTTGTCCTTGTGCTTCGTGCTTCTCATGGGCGTCCCGACGGCTCGGGAACCCGGGCGCCCGCTGTCTTCAGCCCGGAGGCCAGGCACCACAAGGTGGCGGGC
>PKFB01000009.1 GCA_002919305.1 Actinomycetales bacterium | reverse complement strand
CGGCGCGGATCAGGCCGAGGTTGCCTTCCTGGATCAGGTCCAGGAACGCCATACCACGACCGGTGTACCGCTTGGCCAGCGACACCACCAGCCGCAGGTTCGCCTCCAGCAGGTGATTCTTCGCCTTCTCCCCATCGCGGGCGATCCACTCCAGGTCCCGCTTGAGCTGGGGAGAGAGCTTCTCACCCTTCTCCTCGGCGGCCCGCAACCGCTCCGCGGCGTACAGGCCGGCCTCGATCCGCTTGGCGAGCTCGACCTCTTGCTCGGCGTTAAGTAGCGGCACCTTACCGATCTGCTTCAGGTACGCGCGGACCGAGTCGGCCGACGCGGTCATCTCGGCGTCCTTGCGGGCCTGACGCAGCGCTTCGGACTCCTCGTCGTCCCAGTCGAAGTCCTCGGAGTCGGACAGTTCGATGGGTTCGTCGACCGCGAGGCCATCGTCGATGGAGAGCGCCGGATCGACGTCCTTCTTGGACGACCTACGGGAGGTCGCCTCCCCCGTTTCCTTCCGAGCGGTCGACTTCTTCGCGGCCGCCTTGGTGCTCTCCTTCTTCGTCGTCGTCGACTTGGTGCTCTTAGAGGTCGACTTCTTCGCGGTCGTCTTCTTGGTGGTAGTCAGCGCGGTGGCCTCGCTCCCGCTGGCCGCCTCACCCGTGGTCTTGGCCGAGGAGGCGGTGGTGCTGCTGGCCGCCTTGCTGGACGAGGAGGACCGCCGAGACGTGCTCCGAGTGGCCTTGGCAGTGGTCGCCTTAGAGGCCGGGGTCGAGGACCGAGCGGCGGCGACCCGACGTCGGGTGGTGGTGCTACCGACAGAGCCGTCAACGATCACAGTGACGCCCGCATCGGCGAGCGCCTTGAGGATCTTCTTGCCCTGCGCGGGGGTGACTCCCCCCTGTGAGAGAGCGAGAGCCACCTCCGCTGACGTCACCTGACCGCCTGAGCGGTTGGCCTGGGCGATAAGGGACTCGGTGAGTGAGCGGATGTCGGAGCCGGTGGCGCGGTGGGCTTCTGACACGAACGACCTTCCCGAGACGGGTGTGCGAGCACGACCGATCTGGCCACGGGGGGCCAGTCCAGTCGGGTCTGTTTGTGTTACCAGTTTGGCTTGAGGCCCTCGCGTCGCGGGGGGCGTCGCGCGGACAGAGGTGAATTGTAACGCCGTCACGCAGCGATCATCCTGTCTCGGATCATTCCCCGGGTGTGCCGTGCGACGCCTATGGCCTGCGGCGTGGCTGTTCACGGCGGTGCTGGCGGGGAAAGCTGCGAATGCCACGTTCACGGGCCGGCCCTCGGTCATTGAGGACCGTGCCTGTCAGGATGGGGACAGCCGAAATGCTCACAGGAGTGTGAATGACGATCGACCCCGCGCGACTGCTGACCTTGGCGGTACGGCTAGCGCGTCAAGCAGGTGATCTGGCGTACCGGATGCGCTCCGAAGCCGCCTCTGGTAGTGCTCTGCAGGTTGATACCAAAAGCACACCCACCGATGTGGTCACCGCCGCTGACCGTGCCGTGGAGCGGCTGGTGTTATCCGAGTTACGGCGAGAGCGGCCACACGATGCCATCCTCGGTGAAGAGACCGGCCAGCATGACGTCACCGATCGTGAGGAGAGCCGGGTCCGCTGGATTGTGGACCCCATTGATGGCACCGTCAACTACCTGTACGGCATTCCCCAGTACGCGGTTTCGTTAGCCGTCGAGGTCGACGGTGAGGTGGTCGCCGGTGTGGTCCGCAACCCGGTGACCGGTCAGGAGTGGACAGCCATCGCCGGCCAGGGGGCTTGGCGGGACGGGACACGGCTGACCGGCTCCCGCTGCACCGATCTGTCTCAGGCGCTGGTGGCCACCGGGTTCGGGTACGACGCGCAACGCCGCGCCTATCAGGGCGAGGTGATCGCGCGGCTGCTGCCCAAGGTGCGGGATATCCGCCGCTTCGGCTCGGCGTCCCTGGACCTGTGCATGACCGCGGAGGGCATCTTCGACGCCTACTTCGAAAAAGGGCTGAAGGCGTGGGATCTGGCCGCTGGTGGTCTGATCGCCAAGGAGGCTGGTCTGCAGGTCACCGGCTTACGCGGCCAGCCAGCCGGCCCGGACATGACGCTGGCCGCCCCCGCCGCCTTGCACCAAGGCCTGCACGACTTGCTGGTTGAACTCGATGCCGACGGGGGACCCTGATATCGGGCCAGCCGATTGCCGGGCCTTAACCCGACTGTGACTTAGATATTGGTCACAACCAGGTGGTCACACCGGTCTTTGCCTATAGGCGGGCCGGTGTGACCACCTTCAGCACATTCCGGCAAACGGTGAGGGCTCCAGGCGGCTGATGGCCTCCTGAACCTCACTTTGGCTGCGTAGTTGCTCGAACTCGATACCGATCACAAAGTCGACCGTGGCGCCTTCACGGGACAGGTCATCAAGGAAGTCGGCCTGTGTCACGAAAGCGGACAACAGGTATGCCGCTCCCACTCCTTCGGGGCCGAAGCGGAGCTCGACCGGTACCCGTACCACACGGTCTCGCAACGGGTCCTGAGCCACCTCGCCGATGACGAAACCCGCAGCGGCCAGCTGCTCGGAGACCCGCTGTGCCAACCCTTCCTGGTCAGTGTCGTTGTAGACGTTGACCGTTACCTCACTGAAGTTTTCCGGAATCTCCAGCGACGCTCGGACCTCACCTGGTCCACACGCGTTCGGATCCGGCGGTGTGGCCTGGCTGTCACGCAGAATCGCCCAGATGACCGTGACAGCGGCTATCACCACCAGGGATCCGACGATGATGAGCGCGCGGACACGGGCCATACTCATCGTCCGCTCCCCCTGGTCGGCATGGCCCGAGGTTAGCGTGTCGTGGCCAGTGAAGGACGTGAGGTGCACCCCGGCGCGTCACGCTCTCTTCAGCTGACGGGCCGTTAATTTGTGGTGTCGCCTGAATCACATCGGGAACAACTTCTGCGTGCGATGCGTACTGACATCCGAAGGAGCGGTAAGGTACCGCGCTCGCGGGGAGGAGTTTCCGGTCCGCTGACGTCGTCAGCGCTTTCACGGCACCCCACGCCGTGCTGGAAGCTGGCGGCGTCGACTGGCGTTACACCGGGCGCGAGATTGAAACGGGAGTGTGACACCAATGGCCACCGACTACGACGCGCCGCGTCGCGATGACGTCGATCTGGGCGAGGACAGCCTGGAGGAACTCAAGGCACGGCGGACAGACGCGCAATCCGGCGCCGTCGACGTCGACGAGGCGGAAGTCGCCGAAAGCTTTGAGCTGCCCGGCGCTGACCTGGCCGACGAGGAACTGACGGTGAAGGTTCTACCGATGCAGGACGACGAGTTCCGATGCTCGCGCTGCTTCCTGGTCCATCACCGCAGTCAGCTTGCCGAGGACAACAACGGACAGTTGATCTGCCGGGAGTGCGCCGCCTAGTCCGTTGAGTCGCTTTGACGACTTGAGACCTGTATGGGAGGTTTGCTGACTTTTCATCTGGGATCGATGTCGTTGAGCGATTTTGACAGCACCTGTACCGCGCTGCCTGACACCACGCGCCCGGTCGGACGCTGACCAGGAGGCGCCCGGTCTTTTCCCGGATGGCCCGGCCTTGAAGGCCGGGCCACCGGTGTACCAACCGGATGCCGAAGCGTTGGTGTTACGGCTGCACGGGCGGCCCGGCCTCACCAGGCCAGGGTGGGCCCGATCCGGCGAGCACCAGTGCAGACCAACGAGTCAGAGGCCTGTTCGGTCTATTCAGAGGCGATGTCTTCAGAAACGTCTTCAGAAACGTTGTCAGAGATCTTCTTGGCAGAGACGTTCTCAGAAACGTCTTCAGAGGCGACGCCGCTGGATGGGGACGAGGCAGCGCTGGGGTCGGCGGCTCGGGCCTGCTCGATGGCGGCCGCGAGGGCCTGAGGACGACGGGAGGAGACCAGCCAGTACGGGGTGGGATCGTCGGGATCGTTGAGCAGAACGACCACGGCGCCCTTGACCCACGGGCGTTGGACAACAAACGCCCACGGGTGCGCCCGCACCCCCAGCAGTTCCCGCTTGGTCTCCGCGTCGATGGCGCGCGCGGCCGCGATAAAACGCAGCGGGATGTGGGCGTCATCCACCCACAGCTCCCCGTTCTCGACCGCCACCCGCAACCGCCCTACCCACCACAGCGCCACCACAGTGAGCGGAATGATCACGGCGTAGGGCAGCCATGCGCGCAGCCCGGGCGCCCCCAGGTGCAACTCGGCGGCACCCACCGTCGCGAGCCCGAGGATGAGCAGGGCGAGCCACCAGGGCACTATCAATCGTTCCTGGTAACGAGTACCGGTCGTGGGAGAGGAGTCGGCCGCCGAGGACATGAAACCGAGCGTACGACTCACCCCGCCCGACGCGTCCGCCGGGCGCGCGGCAGGATTGGTCCGGACAAGATGAGACAGGTGAGGAGTGACGTGACGCAGACCCTACCGCCACCGGCGACGGACACCGTCCAGGTCCTAGTCGAAAGACTCGACCCCGAGGTGCCGCTACCCCGGTATGCGCATCCCGGGGATGCGGGCGCCGATTTGGTGATCACCGAAGATGTGGTGATCCCTCCGGGCGGCCGGGTCCTGGTCGGCACCGGTATCGCGATCGCGCTGCCAGAGGGGTACGTCGGGCTGGTTCATCCCCGTTCGGGACTGGCGGCGCGGACGGGCGTCACGGTCCTCAACGCACCCGGCACCGTCGACGCCGGCTACCGTGGAGAAATCAAGATCAATTTGATTAACCTCGACCCCCGAGAGACGGTCCGTTTGTCCCGAGGGGATCGTGTCGCCCAGCTGGTGGTGCAGCGGGTAGAACGGGCCCAATTCCACGTGGTAGAGGCGCTTCCGGGATCACCGCGCGGCACGCGCGGCCACGGGTCTACGGGCGGGTACGCCGGGATCCCCGGTGATGGGGCCGGTCTTGTCGAGGAGGAGCGGTGATTCTGTTTCGCCGTCGTCGGGTTGGCCGACACGCCGAGGACGGTGACGTCTTCGAACAGCCCACGCCGACCGATGTCGAGGAGGACGAGGAAGTCTTCGAGGAGTACCTCGAAGACCTGTCTACCGACGAGGACGAGTCAGAGGAGCTCGGCCCGTACGACTCCGAGGACGAGTGGGCCCTGGAAACCGTAGAGGCCTCCGGATACCGACTGCTTGATCTCGGCAGCCTCCGCCTCCCCATGGTGCCGGGGGTGGAGGTCCGCGGGCGGGTCAACCCCCAGGGCCAGATGGCCTCGGTGCTGCTGGTGGCCGGGGAGAGTCAACTGGAGTTGATGGTGTCGGCCGCCCCCCGCACCGACGGGATCTGGGACGAGGTCCGTACCGATCTTGCGGCGGCGATCGCTAAGCAGAACGGCACCACCGAGGAGGTCCAGACCCGACGCGGGGTGGAACTTCGGTGCACGGTGCCTGGTCCGGACGGAAGCACCCGGAATTTAAGAGTGCTGGGCTTTGACGGGCCCCGGTGGTTCGTCCAGGCGGTGTTCGCCGGCCGGGCCGCGGTCGACCCCGAAGCCGCCGGCCCGCTACAGGAGTGCCTGGACAATCTGGTGGTGTACCGCGATAAAGCGCCTCGCCCGGTCCGAGAGCCGCTCCCGCTGCGGCTGCCCAAGGAAGCCGTGGAGCGGGCCCAGACCCAGCTGCGTAACCGGGTCCAGGCACAAGCCCAGGCGCAGGCGCGGGAGCGGGCTCAGCGGTCGGCCAGTAAACCCCAGTAACCGGCGACAACGTGACCGGAAATAGAGCCGTAACCGCCCTCTGACGCCTTCCACGGCGTACGCTTGCACGGCGACCGGGGAACTTCATGCCAGGCCCTGCCCCACCTGGACGGGCGGGCTCGGAATGAAGTTCATCCGCCGAGGGAGGTGTGAGTGCGGTCATGGCGACCGGGCAACAAGAGTCGCCGTTACGCCGATTCTTTCGTCGCCTCACCGCCAGTGAGGCCGAGCTGGACGCAGAGGATCTGCAGCGGGAAAGCGCTCAGTCCGGTTGTACCCCGTTGCGGAACACCCGTCGGGGACAGCTGGCGACCGTGACCGGGCGACTGAAGACAGTGGTGTACACCCCGCGTACCAATCTGCCGACCCTGGAAGGTGACCTCTACGACGGCAGCGATGTGGTGACGCTGGTGTGGCTGGGCCGCCGACACATCACCGGGATCGAACCGGGTCGGAAGTTGACGGTGCGCGGCCGGATAGCGATCCGGGATGGTCGTAAAGTGATGTACAACCCTTATTACGAACTCGAGACCTCCACATGACGAGGAGCAGTGGTGACGGACCAGGAGGCCGATCGGAGCGGCAACCCGACGACCACGAGGTCCGCGGACTCGCCCCCGGTAAGTGAGCTGAGCTTCTCGGAGCAGCTGTCCGAACAGCTCGGCGGGATGCGGGGGATCACCGAGTCCAGCATCCCCGTCGTGATGTTCATCGTGGTCAACATCATCTGGTCGCTGTCACCCGCCTTGATCGTGGCGGTGGGGACCGCCTTCGTGATCGTGGTGTACCGCCTGCTCCGTCGGGAGGCGATCCGGCACGCCGTCAACGGCCTGGTCGGTGTAGGGGTCGGCGCTCTGCTGGCCTGGCGTACCGGTGAGGCCCGGGATTTTTATCTCCCGGCGATCATCACCTCGTTCGTGTACGCGGCGGTGCTGATCGGTTCGGTGATCGCGCGGCGGCCGGTGATCGGTTACGTCTGGGCCGTGATAGCGGCTGGCGGCCGCCACCACTGGCGGAACCATCCCCGACTGGTACGCGTGTTCGGCTGGCTCACCCTGATGTGGGCGGGAGTGTTCCTGTCGCGTGGACTGGTGCAGGGAGGTCTGTACCTGGTCGAGCGTGAGAACTGGTTGGGGGCCGCCCGGCTCGCGATGGGGCTGCCCTTGTACCTGGTGGCGCTGGGTGTCACGGTGTGGGGGGTACGCCGGGCAGCCGGCGCCACCCTCGAGGCTGAGGCGGCGGCGCAGTCCCGGTGATCGGGTGGGAACCACTGGGAAACTTACTCGGCTGTCCGCTCCGAGTCCTCCACCGTTGAGGGTGACGCGGCCGGGTGTGTCTGGCCCAGGATGACCTGCTGAATGGCGGCCTCCATCTCGGGGACGCACACGAAGATCAACTCGTCGCGGGCTTCCAGAGGCGTGTCCGGGCTGGGCACCAGGACCCGTTTCCCTCGCACGACCGCCACCAACGCGGTGTCCCGGGGCAGCGGCACCTCCCGGATAGGGCGACCGACGAACGGAGTATCGGCGGGCAGGGTGATCTCCACCAGGTTGGCCTGCCCTTGCTGGAAAGTCATCAAACGCACTAGATCGCCGACGGTGACCGCTTCCTCGACCAACGCGGCCATCAGACGTGGTTTGCTCACCGCGACGTCCACGCCCCACTGTTCGGTGAACAACCACTCGTTTTCGGCGCGGTTGACCCGGCCCACCACCCGAGGGACCGCGAATTCGGTCTTGGCCAGCAGCGACACCACCAGGTTGACCTTGTCATCACCGGTGGCGGCGATCATCACGTCATAACTGGCGAGATCCGCCTCCTGGAGACTGGACAGCTCACAGGCGTCGGCCAGCAGCCATTCAGCGCCTGGCACTCGGTCCGGGCGTACCATCGCCGGCTGACGCTCGATGAGCAGAACATGGTGACCGTTCTCGATCAGTTCGGTGGCGATGGAGCGGCCCACGTTGCCGGCTCCGGCGATAGCGACCCGCATCAGACATCCCCCTCCGGTGCGGCTCCGGCGATCGCGGACACGCGGGAGGTCATGTCATCGGTGACCAGCATGTAGAGCCGGTCTCCTTCTTGAAGCACGGTCGAGGCGGTAGGGAGCGTGCCCTCTCCGAAGCGCACCAGGCACGCGATCCGGGCACCGGTCGCCTGCTCCAGGTCCCGAAGCGGCCGGGCGATCCACCCCGGATGCACCGGAACCTCGATGATCGAGACCATGCCGGTCGGGTCGCGCCACAGCTCCGGGGAGCTGTCCGGCAGCAGATGATGCAGGATCCGATCAGCGGTCCAGCGGACGGTGGCCACGGTGGGGATACCCAGCCGCTCGTACACCGCGGCTCGATTGGGGTCGTAGATGCGGGCCACCACGGTCGGCACCCCGAATGTCTCCCGCGCCACCCGGGCAGAAATGATGTTGGAGTTGTCGCCGGAGGAGACCGCGGCAAAAGCGTCGGCGTGTTCGATACCGGCCTCGATCAGCACCTGGCGATCGAACCCCATCCCGGTCACGGTCCGACCCTCGAAATCACGGCCGAGCCGGCGGAACGCCTCGGGATTGCGGTCGATGATGGCGACGGAGTGACCACGCGCCTCCAGCGCCTGGGCCAGGGTCGCCCCGACCCGGCCACAGCCCATGATCACCACGTGCACCTCGGCCTCCACCACGGCTCACGTCAGGCTTCGTCACTCGCGATGACGGACGCTCACCGTCCTGTCGCCGGAGAGGACCGTTGTCCGCTCCGTCCGTCCTGATCACGGTCCGTCCTGATCACAGTGTGGACAACCGTCCACCCCGAGGCTTATGGAGCATGGACGGCCGCCCGCCCCGCTGTGCTTCGAAGCGCGACGGTACACCTTGTTGGTGGTTGAGTGAGCGCCGCCCTCGACACCTCGTTACTCTTGCCGGTCGTGGCTAGTCCCACGTCATTTGTCAAACGTTTGTTGGTGGGTCGGCCATACCGATCCGACCGGCTTCGGGAGACGTTGCTCCCGAAGCGGATCGCGTTACCCGTCTTCGCCTCCGACGCGATGTCCAGCGTCGCGTACGCCCCGGACGAGATCCTGCTCACCCTCTCCCTAGCGGGCGTCGCCGCGTACACCTACTCACCCTGGGTGGCGCTGGCCGTCGTGGTGGTTCTGATCACCGTGGTCGCCAGCTACCGGCAGAACGTGTACGCCTACCCCTCGGGGGGCGGGGACTACGAGGTGGCGATGGTCAACCTGGGGCCGCGGCTCGGCCTCGGAGCGGCCAGCGCGTTGATGGTGGACTACATCCTCACCGTCTCGGTGTCGGTGTCCTCCGGGATGGCCAACCTTGGCTCGGCCATCCCGTTCGTCGCCGAACATCGGGTTTCATTCGCGGTTGGCCTGGTGCTGCTACTGATGGCGATCAACCTGCGTGGGGTGCGGGAGACCGGGATAGCCTCCGCTTTCCCGACCTACGCCTTCGTGATCGCCATGCTGGGGATGATCGCCTACGGTCTGATCCGGATCGGGGTGCTGGGGGAAGAGCTGCGCGCCGACAGCGCGGACATTGAGGTACGCGCCGACGAAACGTTCGCCGGCTTCGCGATGGCGTTCCTGGTGCTACGCGCGTTCAGCTCCGGATGCGTCGCATTGACCGGTGTGGAGGCGATCTCCAACAGTGTTCCCGCCTTCCAACGCCCCAAGAGCCGCAACGCCGCCGTCACCTTGACGCTGCTGGGCGGTATCGCGATCACCCTGTTGATCGGGGTGGTCTGGCTGGCGCGTCTGACCGATCTGCGGTACGTGGAGTCACCCGCCACACAGATCACCTCAGCGCCGCCGGGGTACGAGCAGCGGACGGTCATCGCCCAGCTGGCCGACGCGGTGTTCGACAACTTCGCCCCCGGCATGTTCATCGTCGTGGCCGTCACCGCGTTGATCCTGTTCCTGGCGGCTAACGTCGCGTTCAACGGTTTCCCGGTGCTCGGCGCGGTCCTGGCCCAGGACCGGTACCTGCCGCGGCAGCTGCACACCCGGGGCGACCGGCTGGCCTTCAGCAACGGCATCGTCATGCTGGCCGGTTTCGCGATCCTGCTGATCGTCGCCTTTCAGGCTGAAGTGACCCGGCTGATCCAGCTGTACATCGTCGGGGTGTTTGTGTCGTTCACCCTGTCGCAGACGGGCATGCTGCGGCACTGGAACCGTCTGCTGCGTACCGAGCGGGACCCGGCCACGCGGCGTCGGATGCAGCGTTCCCGCGCCATCAACGCCATCGGTCTGGTGATGACCGGGAGCGTGCTCGTGATCGTGCTGGTCACCAAGTTCACCCGGGGCGCGTGGATCTCGATCGCGGCGATGGCCCTGATCTATCTGCTGATGACGGGGATCCGACGCCACTACGACACGGTCGCCCGGGAACTGGAGCCGCCGGATGAGCGCCCGGTCCTGCCGTCCCGCAACCACGCGGTGGTCCTGGTCAGCAAGCTGCACCTGCCGACCCTGCGGGCGATCTCCTACGCCCAGGCTACCCGTCCGGACACGTTGAGCGCGGTCACGGTCAACGTCGATGCCGCCGACACGCGTGCCTTGCAGGCGGAGTGGGACAGGCGTGAGATGTCGGTGCCGCTGATCGTGGTCGACTCCCCGTATCGGGAGATCACCAAGCCGATCCTGGACTATGTCAAGTCGATCCGTCGGGAAAGCCCACGGGACGTGGTGACGGTCTTCATCCCCGAGTACGTGGTCGGGCACTGGTGGGAGCACCTGTTGCACAACCAGAGCGCGTTGCGTATCAAGACCCGGTTGCTGTTCGAACCAGGGGTGATGGTCACCAGCGTGCCCTGGCAGCTGCGCTCCAGTGGCTTGAAGGACCTGGCCCGGGTCGATCGTCGGCTGTCGCGTGGTGTGACCCGCGGTGCCCGGGGCGGTCCGGGCCAGAACGATGAATCCTCCGACGATCTAGTGTTGTGGTCATGAGCGGGGGGTCTGATCACGGCGGCGACCTGGTCGGCTCCGTCCTGGAGCTGGAGGTGGGGGAGGTGGCCCATGGGGGCCACTGCATAGCCCGGCACGACGGCCAGGTGGTGTTCGTCCGGCACGCCGTGCCCGGCGAACGGGTCCGGGCCCAGGTCACCGAACAACGCCGCGGCTATCTGCGGGCCGACGCCGTGGAGATCCTGCGCGTCTCCCCAGACCGGGTGACCCCGCCCTGCCCTTATGCGGGGCCGGGGCGGTGCGGTGGCTGTGATTTTCAACATGTCGACCCCGCTGCAATCCGGCGGTTGAAAGCCACGGTGGTGGCCGAATCGCTGATCCGACTCGGCGGACTGTCCGCTGAGGAGGTAGCCGCCCTGAACCTGGTGGTGGAGGAGCTGCCCGGCGGCGCTGTGCAGTGGCGGGAGCGGGTGCAGTACGCCGTGGATCCCGCCGGCCGGGTCGGGTTTCGGCGCTACCGGTCCCATGAGGTGATCCCCATTGACCGGTGTCGAATCGCGGTCCCGGAGATCCAACAGGCCGACGTCACCAGCCGTCGCTGGCCCGGTGTGTCCACTGTGGAGGTCATCGCGGTGCCCGGTGAGCCGGTCACGGTGCTGACCCGACAGCGTCGCCACTCCAGCCGGGGTATGAAGGTGGTACGCGGGGCGCGTCGGGTGCGACGGAGCGTGCTGGGGCGCGAGTGGACCATGGCCCCGGATGCCTTCTGGCAGGCGCACCGTGCGGCCGCCGAGAGGTACGCGACCGCGCTGCTGGAGCTGCTCAAGCCGCGGATCGGGGAGCGGGTGTGGGACCTGTACGGCGGAGCCGGGCTGTTCACGGCGACCCTCGCCGACGCGATCGGCCCCACCGGGGCGGTGACGCTCGTGGAGGTGGATCCGCGTACCGAGGCCGAACGGAACCTGGCCGACCTGCCCCAGGCGCGGGTGGTCCGGGGCCGGGTGGAACGGGTGCTGGCCGCGGGGGAGCTGGGGCCGGTGGACCTGGTGGTGTTGGACCCGCCTCGGGCGGGCGCCGGCGCCGATGTGGTGGCCGCGATCAGCGCGGCCGCGCCACGCGCCGTGGCCTACCTGGCCTGCGACCCCGCCGCCCTCGCGCGTGACGTGAAGGAGTTTCGACAACGGGGGTGGCGACTGGCGACGCTGCGGGCCTTCGATGCCTTCCCGATGACCCACCATGTGGAGTGTTTAGCCCTGTTCGAGCCTCGGGATTCCGCTGAAAGACACCATGGAGCGGATCGGGCGTCCATCCGGGATGATTAGACTGGCCGACCATGAGTGCGTCCGAGGGCATCACCGCCGATGCTGGTCTGCTGTCCACCATCCACAGCCCGCAGGATCTGCGGCGTCTGCCGGCGGATGCGCTACCCGCCTTGGCCGCTGAGATTCGGGATTTCCTCGTGGCCAAGGTGTCCCGGACCGGGGGACATCTGGGGCCGAACCTCGGCGCGGTTGAGCTGACCCTGGCACTGCACCGGGTCTTCGACTCCCCGGCTGACCGGTTGCTGTTCGACACCGGACACCAGGCGTACGTCCACAAGATCATCACGGGTCGTCAGGCCGGATTCGACCAGCTGCGTCAGGAAGGCGGGCTGTCGGGTTACCCCAGCCGGGCCGAAAGCGAGCACGACGTCATCGAGAACTCCCACGCCTCCACCGCCCTGTCCTACGCGGACGGCCTGGCTAAGGCCTACAAGCTGCGGGGCGAGCGGCGGCACGTGGTGGCCGTGGTGGGAGACGGCGCGCTCACCGGCGGAATGTGCTGGGAGGCCCTGAACAACATCGCGGCGACCAAAGACAGCCCGATCGTGATCGTGGTCAACGACAACGGCCGCTCCTACGCCCCCACCATCGGCGGCCTCGCCGACCATCTGGCGGCGCTGCGCCTGGCCCCCGGGTACGAGCGGGCGCTGGACCTGGCGCGGGACACCCTCGGGCGTACCCCTGTGGTGGGAACCCCGCTGTACGAGCTGCTGCACGCCGTCAAGAAAGGCGTTAAGGACGCGGTCGCCCCACAGGCGCTGTTCGAGGACCTCGGGCTGAAGTACGTCGGCCCCGTCAACGGCCACGACGTGGCGGCCCTGGAGAACGCGTTACGCCGCGCCAAGCGCTTTGGTGGGCCGGTCATCGTCCACGTCGTCACCCGCAAGGGATACGGGTACGCCCCCGCCGAGGCGGATACGGACGACTGCCTGCACAGCCCGTCCTCGTTCGACCCGGAGACCGGCAAGTCGCTGGCGCCGTCGACCGTCCGCTGGACCGAGGTCTTCGCCGAGGAGCTGGTGAGCATCGCCGACCAGCGGGAAGACATCGTCGGTATCACCGCGGCGATGGCCATCCCCACCGGCATCTCCAAACTCGCGGCCGTCCACCCGGACCGGGTCTTCGACGTCGGTATCGCCGAACAGCACGCCGTCACCTCGGCCGCCGGGTTGGCCATGGGAGGCATGCACCCGGTCGTGGCGATCTACTCCACCTTCCTCAACCGCGCCTTCGACCAGGTGCTGCTCGACGTGGGCCTGCACCGGTTACCCGTCACCTTCGTGCTGGACCGGGCCGGGATCACCGGGCCGGACGGCCCCAGCCACTACGGCATCTGGGACCTGGCCGTCTTCGGTGTCGTGCCCGGGCTGCGTATCGCGGCGCCCCGCGACGCGGCGACCCTCCGGGAGGAGCTGCGGGAGGCGGTCGCGGTCTCCGACGGCCCGACCCTGGTGCGGTTCCCCACCGGCGCGGTGCCGGCGGACCTGCCCGCCCTGGAGCGGATCGGACCGGTTGACGTGCTGCGCCGGGATGAGCGCTCCGATGTGTTGCTGGTAGCGATCGGTGCCTTCGGGCACCTGGGCATGGATGTGGCCACCCGGGTCGCCGAACAGGGGTACGGGGTCACCGTGATCGACCCACGCTGGGTCAGCCCGATCCCGCAGGAGCTGCTCACCCTCGCCGAACAGCACCGGCTGGTGGTGACGGTGGAGGACGGGATCGTCAGCGGTGGAGTCGGCGCCAGGCTGGCGCAGGCGGTCCGCGAAGCCGGGATGGACGTCCCGGTCCACAACCTGGGGGTGCCCCCAGGGTTCCACCCCCACGGCACACGCGCGCAGCTGCTGGCCCGGCTCGGACTCACCCCTCAAGACATCGCCCGGAACATCATCGGCTGGGCCTCCAGCGTGTCGACCGCTACGGAGGCGGCGGTCCCGCTCACCGAGGCCGAGCGCGTCAACGGCCGCGCCCGCTCACGCTCCTAGGCGTCCTCTCAGGCGTTGGTGCCGCTGGCTGACACGTCAGCCAGCGGCACGCCGGGCCGGCGGGCGTACCACGGGTACTTAACCGGGCACCGGAACCGGGGCGGTGTGACTTCACGCCGGTTTCACGGAATACGGAGCAGTATTCCCAGGGTGGGTACCGGTATGTCGTCATCTCCCCTCCCGCGGCAAGCTAGGAGCACCGACCAGAGGGGAGAGAACACGGTGCGGGTACTCGTGGTGGAAGACGAACGGGCCCTCGCCGACGCGGTGGCGCGTGGGCTGCGTCGGGTCGGTATGGCCGTGGACGTGGCCTACGACGGCCTGACAGGGCACGAGATGGCGACCGTGACACGCTACGACGTCATCGTGCTCGACCGTGACCTGCCCGGGATGCACGGGGACGACATCTGTGCCGACCTGGTGGAGAGAGGGCTCCTCACCCGGGTGTTGATGCTGACCGCGAGCGGCAGCGTGGCCGACCGCGTGGAAGGGCTCGGCCTAGGAGCGGACGACTACCTACCCAAGCCATTCGCGTTCGATGAACTCGTCGCCCGGGTCCGGGCCTTAGGCCGGCGCGCCACCCCAGCCGTACCGCCGGTCCTCACCGCCGCGGGGATCCGGCTGGACCCGGCCCGTATGGAGGCGAGCCGCGACGGGCGGCCACTGGATCTGACCCGGAAAGAATTCGGGGTCTTAGAGGAGCTCATGAAGGCCCAGGGGGCCGTGGTCTCCAGCGAGCAGCTGTTGGAGCGCGTGTGGGACGCCAATACCGATCCGTTTACCACCACGGTGCGGGTGACCGTGATGACCCTCCGCCGCAAGCTAGGCGACCCGCCCGTGATCGACACGGTGGTCGGGGCCGGTTACCGGATTCTGATGTGATGACGAGCACCGATGTCAGAAACCGGGTCGGGGCCGCCACAGCGGGCGAACCCGCCGTGACCGGCCCGGCATCCACTGCCGCCCGCAAGCCGCGGCGGCTCCGTCCCACGCTTCGACTGCGCCTGACCCTGCTCAACGGCCTACTGCTGATCGGGGTCGGGGCGCTGCTGGTGGGGGCGGCGTGGCTGAGCATCCGGGACGCCTTCACCCCCAGCCCATCCCTGCGACCCGGCTCCCAGGTGGTACTCGCCGACGGGCGGGTCCTCGACGCCGACACCTACCTGCAGTGGGTCGGCGATGAAACCGCCACCGAGGTGCTGATCGACGGACTGCTGGCGCTGGTCGTCGTCGGAGGCGTCGGCGTGGTGGGGGCGTACCTGGTGGCGGGGCGCGCCCTGCGCCCGCTGCAACAGGTGACCGCCACGGCGCGGCGACTGTCCACCGAGAACCTCGAGGAACGAATCAGCTACGCCGGACCCGACGACGAGATCCGGGAGCTCGCCGACACCTTCGACGAGATGATGGACCGGATCGCGGCCGCGTTCGACAGCCAGCGTCGCTTCGTGGCCAACGCCAGCCATGAACTGCGAACCCCACTGGCGGTGATGCGGACCGAGATCGACGTGACCCTGGCCGACCCGGACGCCGACATCGAGGAGCTGCGACGCATGGCCCAGGTGGTCCGGGACGCCTCAGAACGCGCCAACGCCCTCGTGGAATCCCTCCTGCTGTTGGCGCGCAGCCAAGTCCAGGCCAGCCATGGACTGGCGCGGCGCCGCCCGGTCGACCTCGCCCACGTCGTGCCTGGGGCGGTGTCCGCGGTAAGCGAGGACGTGCAGCGCCTCACCCTGTGCGTGGAGACTCACCTACAGCCAGCCGTCGTCAACGGCGACCCCGGCTTATTAGAGCGCCTGGTAGGCAACCTGGTCGAGAACGCCGTGCGCCACAACCACCAGCAAGGATGGGTACGCATCGCCACCGGCCAGGACAACGGGTACGCGTGGCTGCAGGTAAGCAACACCGGCCCGGTGATCGACGAGGCCGACGTACCCGGACTGTTCGAACCGTTCCGCCGCGGCGGCTGGGAACGCACCGGCTCCCGAGGCGCGGGCCTAGGACTGTCGATCGTCCGCGCGGTGGTGGACGCCCACGGCGGCACCGTGACAGCGGTGCCGCGCCCCGACAGCGGCGGCTTAGACGTAACCGCTCGACTCCCCGCCGCCTAACCCCTTAAGACCACCACAACCCGCAGGATGTCACGGAGAATGCTGCCCCAGCTCACACGAAGTACACGTGGGCGCGGCGACATTGGGTTCCACCGCAGCCGGCGTACCGAACGCTCCAGCCGAGGCGGCGCGGGCCTCGCCGTAACTCGTCAAGGCACACCACGGCGGCATACACACCTGGCTCACGGATGACCGGGCGTGGCGTGGTGTCCGCGCCGCCGACGCATGGTGTCCGTCTTCAGTCCAGGATGCGTCCGGTGTGTTGGGAGGTGAACCGGTCGAACCGGGCCAGCAGGACGTCGAGCACGCTGTCGATGGAGTAGCCCACGAGCAGCAGCGTCACCGTGTCGATCCGCCCGGAGCTGAAGACGACGACGTAGGTGACGATGGGAATGACCACCGTGTAGGTGAACAGGTATTTCTCATTGATGTGGACCCACAGCCACAGGTCCCCCGGCACGATGGAGCGTCCTTGACGCCCGCCCGCTAAGGCCCGGCGCTGCTCTTTGAGCGTGGCCACGCCGATGTGCGCCACCGCCCCCACGTAACTGACCAGGACCGCCCAGATGTAGTCCATTCCGCCGGCGCCAGCGGGAATAGTCCCCATTTCGATCCGGCCGGCCCAGTGGGGGGTGTACGCGGCCACGATGAGCGCGGTCAACGCCGGTATCACCACGTACAACCAACTGGCCAGCCGGCGGCCACGGCTGGGGGAGGCCTTGGTGATGAACCCGCTGGCCACGTCGATCACCCCGTCGACGCTGCGCGGGTGCTCGTTCATCCAGGTCAGGATCGTGATGCGGGCCTGCCGGCTGGGGATCTCATCGGCGTACTGGGCATGAAAATCCAACCGGTCACCGACCCGCAGCTGTGCCAGCTCAAAGTTGACCCGGCTGGGGACGGTGAGGAACCCGATCTGCAGTACGCATTCGTTGAGCAGCTCGGTGATTCGGGTGGCTTCGTGCAAGCCACCAGACTCGGTACGCCACAGCCGGCAGACGTCGGACCAGAGGTTCTGGATCCTGGTGACAGCGTCGGAGTGCTGATCGGCGAGGTCGTCGTGGTAGCGGAGCAGGTCGTTCACCTGGGCAAGCCGCTGATCGATCTGGTCGGCCTCGTCATGAAACAGGGACAGCAGATCCGTACGGATCGCCTCCCGCTCCGCCGGTCCCGCGTGCAGATAGCGGTTGATCTGGTCGCAGAGGCGAACGATCTCCTCCCGAACCTCACGGAGCAGGGCCCGCATTCGAGAATCCGGACGGGGTACGCCGGGGCGGTCGCCTGCCCGTGAATCCTGACGGCCGGCCCGGCCAGGCGGGGGGAGATCACCGGAGCGGGAAGCGGTACCGCCACCAGGGGAGGGGGCGCCGAGGATGGAGTCGCCGTCACGTGGGGAGCCGTGCAGCTGGATGTCCGGCATGGCGCCTATTTGACCACAAGCGGAGCCGGTGTCCGCTGTCAGATTTTCGCCATGCAATGACTGGTTCGATCATCGGGGCGGATCAGCGAGGATGAGCGCGCAGGGCGGCGACGAACCACTGGTGCGCTGGGGTGCGGGTGGGGATCGGGGGCCACCCATTGATGATCGCGATGAGCTGCCAGTACCGCTCCGCTTGAGGGTTGAGTCCGCGGGCCCACGCGTCGGCCAGCCGTGCCCGCTGCTCTGGGGTGTCGGCTTCGCCGGATGCCGCCGTGTAACCCTCCATGATCCTGGTGACGATCGGCGCGGCCTCCGGCGAGGCGGGGTCGATCCCTGAGTCCACGGCGCGTTGAGAGTGTTCCGCCACCTGCTCGGCGAAGGCGCGTAGGTCGACATCGCTGTTAAATACCTGATCGTGCGGGGAGGGGCGTCCGACCGTGCGGGCCCACGTGCGGAACTCAGGGTCGGTGACCAGCTCGGCCAGCTCCACCCAGGCGTCCAACTGCTCCGTGGTCGGCTCATCCGGCAGCTGCGGTAATGCGTGACGGAATCGCTCCTCCAACTCCGGGTTGTGATGCTCCTGGAAGATGTCATCGAGGAACTCCGTCATGATGCGGTGGCGTTCCTCGGCGCTTGCCCGCGCGAGGTCGTACACGGTTTTCATCTCCTCACTGGACAGCAGGTCATCACGGTCGGATCGGGCCAGCGCGCGCAGCACGGAGCGTTTGATCCGGAGCACCCTCAGCTGCGCCTCAATCGCCTCGGCGTGGACCCGAGCCACGTCGCTGAGGCGACGCTGCCGCCCGAGGACCTGCCGCACCGTGTCCAGATCCATCCCCAGCTCACGCAGCGCACGGATCAGCTCCAGGCGCGCGGCGGCATCGGTGTTGTAGAGCCGGTACCCGCCGTTGCTGCGTTCCGTCTCAGGGAGCAGTCCGATGTCGGAGTAGAACCGGATGGTGCGGACAGGCACCCCGGTACGCCGGGACAACTCTCCGATCCCGATCAGCCGTCGGTCACTCACACCGCCAGCCTGCACCTTCCAGTAACTGGAGACACAACGCTTTACGCGGCGCAGCGGTGACAGCCGGTGCCGAGAGCGTGGTCGGCGCCGTGGGGGCCGGTGAGGCGGCGGTCACCCTAGACGACAGCGACGGATCGGCCGACGCGGGCAAGCCGGCGGCGTGGATGGAGAAAACCGTGTGACGGCGGCGATGGGGGTGTGTCAGGCTCCGCCCACACGCCGTCAGCGGCTCCGTCGGCAACGGAGCCACAAGCGGCTCCGGCACGAACAATCGGTGACGACTCCAGCGAGGAGTCCTGAGCAGAAAGGAGGTGCGATCGACATGACAACCCGCATCGTGCCTCCCGCGACCTTCTGATCGAGAGGGTACGCGGGAGCCTCCCATCTTCGTCGTGAGAGGACTCCTGTGAGTTCACACATTCACCACATCACCATCGACTGCGCTGACCCCTATGAACTGGCGGGGTTTTGGAGCCAGGTCCTGGACTGCCCTCGCCACCACGATGATCATCCCGGTGACCCGGAGGCCCTCCTGTTCCTGCCGTCGGGGGTGAGTCTGCTTTTCCAGCAGGTACCGGAGGGGAAAACCGTCAAGAACCGGCTCCACCTCGACCTGATCCCTACCGACCGGACCCGAGACGAGGAGGTGGAGCGGCTGCTGAGATTAGGAGCGCGCCTCGTCAGTGATCACCGCCGGTCCGACGGCACAGGGTGGGTCACGCTGGCCGACCCCGAAGGGAACGAGTTCTGCGTGGAACGCTCCCGGCAGGAGCGGAAGGCCCGGCAAACGGTGGGGGAGGCGAGCGAGACTGGCTGACGCCCAGCGACTCGTCGGGTGACGAGGGCAAGATACGAGCGTGGGCCCGGAGCCGAGTTCCGGCTCCGGGCCCACACCACGGGCTGACGTGGCTGGAGCGGTGGGAGTGGTCAGGCAGGCAGACTGGCCACACCGCGCGGCAGGAAGCGCTGCCCGGTCACCCGCTCCGAGATCCCGGTGCGGTCCAGGTACGGCGTGATGCCTCCCAGGTGGAACGGCCACCCGGCGCCCAGGATCATGCACAGGTCGATGTCGCGGGGATCCTGCACGACCCCCTCATCCAGCATGATCCGGATCTCCTGCGCCACAGCGGTGAGGGCACGCTCGCGTACCTGCTCCTCCGTCGATGGCCGGTCACCCACCTGAAGCAACGCCTCGACCTCCGGGTCGACCTTGGGGGTGCCGGTCTCATCCCAGATGTAGACGCCGGGTTTGCCGGCCGCCACCAGGCGAGCCAGGTTCTCGCTCACCCCGAACCGGTCCGGGAAGACGGCGTGCATGGTCTGCGCCACGTGGTGGGCGATCGCCGGCCCCACCAGCTGCAGCAGGGTGAACGGGCTCATCGGCAACCCGAGCGGATCCAGAGCGCGGTCAGCGACCGGGATCGGGGTTCCCTCATCTACCGCGGCGAATACCTCACCCAGGAACCGGGTGAGCAGCCGGTTGACCACGAACGCCGGGGCGTCGTTGATCAGAACACAGGACTTCTTCAGTTGCTTGCCGACGGCCAGCGCGGTGGCCACCGTGGCGTCATCGGTCCGCTCCCCACGGACCACCTCCAGCAGGGGCAGCACCGCCACTGGGTTGAAGAAGTGGAACCCGACCACCCGCTCCGGGTGCGCCAGGTCCGCCGCCATCTCGGTCACCGACAACGACGAGGTGTTGGTGGCCAGCACGCATGTCGGGGAGACCAGGCCTTCCAAGTCGGCGAAGACCTGCTTTTTGACCTTCATCTCCTCGAACACCGCCTCGATGATGAAGTCGGCGTCGGCGAAGACCCGGTTGTCCACGGAGCCGGAGATCAAACCCCGCAGCTTGGCCGCCTTCCCGGCGCTGAGACGACCCTTGGACTCCAATGCGGCGATCTCACCCAGGACGTAGTTCACACCCTTGGTGACCCGCTCCTCATCCAGGTCGGTCAACACGACCGGGACCTCCAGCCGGCGGACGAACAGCAACGCCAGCTGGCTGGCCATCAGGCCGGCGCCCACAATCCCGACCTTGGTGATCTCACGAGCCAGGGAGCGGTCAGGGGCCCCGGCCGGACGCTTGGCGCGCCGCTGCACCAGGTCGAACGCGTACAGACCCGAGCGCAGCTCCTCGCTCATCATCAGGTCCGCCAGGACCTCATCCTCGGTGGCGGTGCCCTCCTCGAAGGAGGCGTGTCGGGCCAGCTCCAGCAGCCTCAAGGCGGCGTACGGAGCGGGCGCGGCGCCCCGGATCCGGGCATCGGCGATCGCCTTCCCCCGGGCGAGCGCGGCGTCCCACGCCTGTCCTCGGTCGATCTCGGGCCGTTGAACCGTGATCTGCCCCGAGACCACACCGGCCGCCCACTCCAGGGACCGCTCCAGGAAATCAGCCGGATCCAGCAGGACATCGCTGATCCCAAGCTGGTGCGCTTGAGCGGCGCGCAGCATCTTGTTCTGGTTGAGCGGGTTCTCGATGATCACCGTCACCGCGGCGTCCGGGCCGATGAGGTTGGGGAGCAGCTGTGTACCACCCCAGGTGGGGGCCAGGCCCAGGGAGCACTCCGGGAGCGCGACCATCGTCACGCTCGACGACAGGGTCCGGTAGTGGCAGTGCAGAGCCAGCTCCAGACCACCCCCCAGCGCGGCCCCGTTGATGAAGGCGAAGGTGGGGACGTCGCTGTTCCGCAGCCGGGCGAAGATCTGGTGGCCGCGGCGCGCGATGGCCAGCGCGTCCTCCCGCCGGGTGATCAGCGGCATGCCGGTGATGTCCGCCCCCACACAGAAGACGAACGGCTTCCCGGTGATCGCGATGAAGCGCACCCGCGGCGTGCGGGCTTCGATCTCATCGAGCGCGGCCTCCAGGCTGGCCAGCCCGGCCGGGCCCAGGGAATTGGGTTTGGTGTGGTCGAAGCCGTTGTCCAATGTGATCAGTGCGGCCTCACCGCTGAGCCCGGGCACCGTCACGTAACGGACCAGCGCCTTGGTGACGACCTCGTTCGGAAACTCCACAGTGGTCACTTGTCGCCCTCCCAGGCCGGGTTCTCCCAGATCACCGCGCCGCCCATGCCGAGCCCGACACACATCGTGGTCAGTCCGTACCGGACCTCCGGGTGCGCCGCGAAGTGGCGGGCGAGCTGGATCATCAGGCGTACGCCGGAGCTGGCCAGCGGGTGCCCTACGGCGATCGCGCCCCCCCACGGGTTGACCCGGGGGTCGTCGTCGGCGATGCCGAAGTGATCCAGGAACGCCAGCACCTGGACAGCGAACGCCTCGTTGATCTCAAACAGGCCAATGTCGGAGATGGACAGTCCGGCCAGCCGGAGAGCCTTCTCAGTAGCAGGGATCGGACCGACCCCCATCACCTCCGGCTCCACCCCGGCGTAGGCGTAGGAGACCAACCGCATCGCCACCGGCAACCCCAACTCCTGAGCCACCTCTTCGGCGGCCAGCAGGCATCCGGTGGCGCCGTCGTTGAGCCCGGCCGCGTTGCCGGCGGTGACTCGGCCGTGGGGACGGAACGGGGTACGCAGCGTGGCGAGCTTCTCCAGGCTGGTGTCCGGGCGGGGCGGCTCGTCGGCGCTGGCCAAACCCCAGCCGCTTTCCTGGGAGCGGGTCGCCACGGTGACCAGGTCGGCCTGGATCCGCCCTTCAGCGAGTGCCTTGGCGTACCGCTGTTGGCTGGCCAGTGCGAACCGGTCGGCGCGCTCCTTGGTGATGGCGGGGAACTGGTCATGCAGGTTCTCGGCGGTCGCGCCCATCACCAACGCGGAGGGATCGACCAGTTTCTCCGCGAGGAAACGCGGGTTGGGGTCCACCCCCTCCCCCATGGGGTGGCGGCCCATGTGTTCCACACCGCCGGCGATGGCCACGTCATAGGCGCCCATGGCGATCCCCGACCCGACCGTGGTGACCGCTGTCATCGCCCCCGCGCACATGCGGTCAATGGCGAAACCGGGGACCGACTTAGGGAGCCCGGCCAGCAGAGCGGCGGTCCGACCGATGGTCAGGCCCTGGTCGCCGATCTGGGTGGTGGCGGCGATGGCGACCTCGTCCACCCGGTTAGGTGGAAGTTGTGGATTCCGGCGGAGCAACTCCCGGATCACCCGGACGACCAGGTCGTCAGCCCGGGTCTCCGCGTACAAGCCGCCGGCTTTACCGAATGGGGTACGTACGCCGTCGACGAAGACGACGTCGCGGACGGTACGGGGCACGCAAGCCTCCCTCGTGGCGGTGCTGCTGTCTGCCTGCCTCGAATGCTACTCGCCAGTAACAAAGCTGCGCACCCCGATCCGGGATTCAAACGGTGGTGGTTCACCCCAGCGGTCCGCCTGGGTGTGATGCTCAGTCTGGGAGGTTCACTCGGGCAGCGAGCGCCTTCGCGAGCCGCTCAAAGTCGCGGTACGCGTCAAGAGCCGCCGCCAGATGCCCGCCGAACGCGCCGTCCGCGGGCTTGAGGAGAAAAACAGGCTTACGTGCTTCCTGCGCCATGGGCATCAGGCTCTGGTAGTGCCGGAGACGTGCAAGGCAATGGGGATCATCATCAATGTTGTCAATAAAAGGCCCTTTATCGTCCAGAACATGTCTTCCGTACATCTCAGGTATGCGAGAGGCCCAGCGTGCGTAGGCGCGGGTCGGGCGCCTCACCCGTTCTCGGTGTTGGAACATGACATAACCGACAGGTTGCATGTCGCCAGCCGGTGCGGTAACCACGCTATCTGGATGCTGGTTAAGCCGCTGGTGCCATTCTTGGCGCCAGCGGCGGATCGTAGGGCCGAGATTCTGAAGCCCGCGCAGACTGAAAAGATCGGGGATGAGCGGTATAACGATGTGACTACAGTTAATCAGCGCCGCTCGATTAAGGGCTCCTAGATTCGGACCGACATCGACTAGCGCTAGGTCGGCTCCCGTCTTCTGAACCGCATGGGAGATGACGGTTGAGAAGGCGTTAAGGACAGCGAAAGCTCGGCGCTGCCCGTCCATTGCCCGAGGCCAAGCGTCGGATAGTTCCGCCTCAAAGAGCGATAGATCGAGGTCACCCGGTATCAGCGCGATCATATCATTAACCATCTTGGGAGGCAAAGGGGATACCGGGCCGGTTCCATCGATGAGCGGCTCGATCGCGCCGTAGATCGTAGGGCGTGGAGAAGGCGTCCACAGATCTTCGATCTCTTCTTCGGTGAGAAACGCAGCCGTGAGGTTGGCCTGAGGGTCCAGATCCGCCACCACTACTCGCCGATTTAATTCGGCGTACATCCACGCCAAGTGATAGACGAGTGAGGTTTTTCCGACTCCACCCTTATTGTTAAAGAAACCGACCACGGGTGTACTCATGGCGCGCTCCTTACCGTGACGGCGACATACTGTTGAGTTGCTTCAAACTCTGGTGGCGGGTTTCCGTTGTGATTCAACGCGCGACGTGCTATTTCGAGACCCACTCCAAAGCATTGGATGTAACCGAGTGCACGCAGAGCGTCTGACAAGGTCGGATTACGATAATCCGTGACTCCGCGATGCCTGAAGTTTTCGGGAGTCACTAGGCCGAATGGGCCACCCGGGCTAACGATCTCCACTCGATCGGTGTACCACGTGATCCGTACCGGAGAATTGGTCGCCTCATAAGATCGGTGATGTAGAGCGTTGCGGATAAGCTGTTGCAACGCCATGTCAGGGTAATCCGGTCGCCGATCCTCTGTTGATCTGCCGAGGTCGATGTGAGTGGAGATGTTCAACCCAATCAGCTCATCCAATTGACGCAGAATATCGATGAGTGAACCATCCAATCTTTTTTCATTCAAAACAGGGTCAGCAAGTGAGTCGTCATCCAACCGAAGGAATTGAACGTACGCACCGGGAATGAAGGATGTTGGCTCCTTGCCGAGAACGAGAAGGCCGGCGACGGTAGGGGTTTCCGAAGTGTCAGCCAATCGGAGTAACGCGAGTTGTTCGACTACGGTACGGTGGTTTTCCGCGAGCACTTCCGGTGCTACGGCTGCGGGTAGATAAACCCGACGGAACAACAACAGATCAAGATCATCCAATGTTGCGCCATGGACCGGCTGGGCGTCGAATGGAAGGTCCCAGGCTCGACGACGTTCGTTGAGTTGACGTTCCTCGTCATGAGAGGAGCGTGCCCGACGTGGCCTTACTCGAATCCAGGTCACACCCTTGTACCGGACCGGCGGAGTTCTGCCGGGAGCTACCTCCACAACCGCCACATCACTGCCTTCGACAGGCAATTTCCGAACCGTCATGTGAGGGAGCGGAAGAATGTCCCCTCGATCGCGAAGGTGCCCCAGCTTCAGCAAGAGTTGGTCGTCGATTGTGCGGCCGGAAGGGGTACCATCATCGCGTACCCCGAGGAAGATGACTCCGGGTTTCTGATAACCAGGAAGATCATTAGAGAAGGCGCAGATAGCCTGACAGATCCGGTCGGTGCCGAAGTCTCCGCGTTCGTTCAGGTCTTTGCGTTCGACACGATCGCTATCCGGATCCTTGAGCAACCGTTTGAGCTCAGCATCGGATAGCGGCACCCCTCGATGCTAGGGCCCGAACAGGCCAGAAGGTGAAGGACCTGACCGGGGACAGGCCCCACCGGCGTTGGGGCCCGCCCTGCCGGTCATGGTTGTCAGGCATCGGCCAAGGCCGCGGCGAGCGGAGCAGCGGTGAGCTGGATCTGCCACGAGCGGGCTCCGTACTTGGCGAGCGCGTCGGCCACGGTGGACGACGACAGCGGCTTCGGCGGTTCCCACGCCAAGCGGCGCACCGTGTCGGGGGCCAGCAGATTCTCCGGGGGCAGGGTGTGCTCGGCGGCCAACGCTGACACCGTCGCCCGCGCGCGTACCAGGCGGTTAGCGGCCGCCGGGTCGCGCTCCGCCCACCGGTGCGGTGGGGGAGGCCCGTCGCTGGGCAGGGTGGCGGCCGGCAGGTCGGCCTCGGGAGTCGCACGGGCTTCGGCCAACGCCCGTAGCCACACCCGACTGAGCCGGCGCGCCGACCGACTGCTGAAGCCGGGGAGAGCAAGCAGTGCCTGTTCTCCGACCGGATCGGTCTGGGCGGCCGCCACGATCGCCGCGTCCGGGAGGATCCTGCCGGGAGCCAGATCGCGTTCCCGGGCCACCTGGTCCCGGGCCTGCCACAGGGCGCGTACCCGAGCCAATGCCCGCGCGCCCCGGACCTTGTGGATGCCGGAGGTACGCCGCCACGGATCCTGGCGTGGGCGGGGTGGTGGCGCGCTGACCAGCGCCGCGAACTCCTCCAAGGCCCACTCCAGCTTTCCCTGACGCTCCAGCTCCGCGCTGAGCGCGTACCGCAGCTCAATCAGCAACTCCACATCGAGTGCGGCGTAGGTGAGCCAGTCGAGGGGGAGGGGACGGGTACTCCAGTCAGCGGCCGAATGGTGCTTCTCCAGGGTGAATCCCAGCAGCCGCTCGGTCAGTGCGGCCAGTCCGACACGCTCGAAACCGGCCAGACGTGCCGCCAGTTCGGTGTCAAACAACCGCGTCGGACGCAGGTTCAACTCAGCCAGGCACGGAAGATCCTGGCTGGCGGCGTGCAGCACCCACTCGGTGTCTTTCAAAGCCTCACCCAGGTTGGCCAGGTCACCGAACGGCAACGGATCCACCAGGACGGTGCCGGCTCCGGCGCGACGGAGCTGGATGAGGTACGCGCGTTGGCTGTAGCGGTAGCCCGACGCCCGCTCCGCGTCCACGGCGAGCGGGCCGGTGCCTGCCGCGAGGCGGGCGATGGCGCGCTGTAGCCCACGCGGACTGTCCACCGGCCGGGGTGTTCCCTCCCGCGGCTGAGTGAGCACGATGGGGTGTTGTGCGATTTCCGTATCGTTGAGGTGCGTATCGCTGAGAACTTTGTTTGTTGAGGTCGGGCGCGCGCGGTGACTGGTACCGGTACCGGGGGAGCTAGCGCTACCAGGCGAATTGGCCGTAAGGCGCGAGCTCCCATTATCGCCGGTGTCTCGGGAGCTGTCGGGGTCGCGACGCGTCGGTGAAGATCCGTCGGTCACGTGCCCACCGTACGTTTACCCGGCCAGGTGTGGCGCACAGCCCCTCCGGGCGTGTCGAATGACGGAGCCCGCACGGGTCCGCGGAGGCCGACTGAAGGCCATTGGTGGATCCGGCCCGGCGGTGACCCACGCCAGAGCGTTACGGGAAAGACGCGGCTGGTGAGTAGGAACAACGACAGGAGGAACGTCATCAGATGACGGCTCCGTACGACCGGACACTCAATAGTGAGCGTGATGGCGTGCCGGCGAACCAGGCACCTATGCCCTCAACACCCCCTTCCTCACCGCCGCCTGCGTACCCGCCGGCACAGGCCGCGCCGACGCCGGTGGTGAGTGGGCCGGTGACAGGCGGGCAACCCACCGCCGGGCCGACGCTGGTGTCGACGCCGGCGGCAACGGTGGGCTCCGGAGGGTGGGGTCAGCCGGTGGGGGTGAACGGCGCCGGGAGAACCGACCCCGTCTCAAGCAACGGTGTGGTGACGCCCGCAGGCGCCCCCGTGGCGGGTGTCCCCATGGCCGGGGGCGTGGCGTCACCCGCACCCGCCGGCGTCGGCTTACCTAACCCTGCGGGAGCGGGGACAGCGGCTTTAGGTGGGGGAGTCGGGTTACCGAACGGAGTGGGGTTACCGAGTGGGGACGGACTACCGAACAGCGGCGCGAGTGCGGTGCTAGGCGCCCCGGTGGGCGGCGTCCCTGGTCAACAGCTTTCTGGTCAACAGCTTTCTGTGCAACAGCGCAGCGGTCGGCTCACACACATAGCGTTCGGCATGGCTCTGCTGCTGGTGGTGACCACCGTGGTGCAGACCGTCTTGTTGGTGCGGCTGAACGAGCAAGTTGATGATCAAGCCCGCCAGTTCGCCGCTTTTCAACGGCAGGCCGAGGAACGCATCACTCAACTGGAGGAGCAGACAGCCGCTCTTAACGAGCGGGCCCAACGCACCCTGGACTCGGTGGCTGTCGCCGATGTGGCGTTACCCAGCGTGTTTCGAGTGACGGCGGGGAACGCTGGTGGGACCGCGTTCGCGGTCGCTGGGGCCGGCGAGCTGGATTCGGGCCAGGTGTACCTACTGACCAACTTCCACGTGGTGGAGTCCTGGGTTGCCGCCGGTGAGGATGTGGTGCAGCTCGAGCGAGGCGACCGGTCCTTCCAGGCCACCATCGTGGCTACCGATCCGGATGCGGATCTGGCGTTGCTGGAAGCCGAGGAGGAAGTGGCTACGCTGCCGGTCGCGACCGAGTCGCCGGCGCCTGGGGAGCCGGTGGTGGTGATCGGGGCTCCCGGTGGCTTGGAAGACACGGTCACCACGGGCGTGGTGAGCACGATACGGTCCCTGCCGGGCAGCGATGTGGAGTTCATCCAGTTCGACGCGGCGATCAACCCGGGGAACTCCGGCGGCCCCGTTATCAACGCGCGTGGTGAAGTGATCGGGGTGGCGACCGCCAAGATCGCTGAAGCTGAGGGGATCGGTTTTGCGGTCCCGATCTACGTGGCCTGTGAGGTGTTCAGCATCTGCTGAGGACGTGGCTGACATCTGCTGAGTCTGGGCGTATTACCTCGGTGGATCCACGCGGTGATCGCCGAATTTCCTGATCTTTGGGCAATTGTCACAAAAGTGCACCACTCATCGCGGATCAGGGCATACGATCCGGCACTGACGTCACCATAGGGGACATATCCCCGGGGAGGATCAGGGAGCGCCATGACTCAACCTGGATTCGACGACGAGCCACGCCAACCATCCGAGCCGCCGTCGTCGTCTCTCCTCGGTACGTCAACTTCGCATGATCCGCATGATCAGCCCGGTACGCCGCACCAGCTCACGCTGTCCGAGCAGCCGGCTTCGCCATCGCCCGACGCAGAGGAGGGGGAGACCGAGAGATCAGAGAACGAGAGCTCAGAGAACAGAAGTTCAGAGACGCTGACAGATGCTTCCGCTTCTTCCCCCGGTAGCGCGTCGCCGCTGACGACGTCGCCGTCCGATCCGGTCGTGGGGCGGAATCTATCCGGCGGTGGAGTACGGCCGTGGTTTGGAGTGTTGGGTGGTGCGGTCGGGCTGTTCTGCGTGGTGTCGCTGGTGATGACGGTGTTGTACCTGCGTACCGATAGCGACCTGGACAACACGCGTCACCAGTTGGAGGTCAGTCAGGGAGAGGTCAGCACGCTCACCCAAGAGTTGGAGGCCACGCGACAGGAAGTAGCAGACCTTCAAGGTCAGCTGGCGGAATCCGAGGCCACCAACGCCAACCTCACCCAGGAACGGGACATCATCGCCACCTGCCTGGATCTGCTCATCGAGATGCTGGAGGCGCAGAGCACAGGCGACCAGCGGCTAGTCGGTGAGCTGGTGCAGCGGCTGGAGCAGCCCTGCCGCGAGGCGGACTACTACCTGACCTGATCGCGGATCTGACCTGATTGCGGTACTACCCCGGACCACAGCCCTGGGGCACCGACACGTCCTCGGGTCGGTGCCCCAGGGCAGCGCGAGGATGGTCGCGGGCCAAACCGTGGCCTACCAGGGCGGGACCCGAGTCAGATGTCGCCAATGCTGGTGACACCGGGAGGCGGCAGACCGGCCGTGGAGGACAGCAGTGCGCACCAGGCGTGCAGATGCGCGGTGAGATCTTCGTCGAGTGGGGTCCAGGAGGCTCTCACCTCAAGGTCGGCTGCGGTGGGGGGACCGGCCAACTCCCCGAACCGAGTCGACAGCGTCTGAGTGACCGTCCCTCCGGCCGCCGTGTAGTGAGCGTCATGCGCGGCCAGGGCGTCCATGAGCCAGCTCCACCCCACGGCCGCCAGCATCGGATCGGCGGCCATCTCTAGCTCCACCTCGGCCGTGACATAGGTGACAAGACGTAATGTCCCGTCCCAGGCCGGGGGCCCCGAAGGGTCATGGAGCAGCACCAACCGCCCGGTGGCCACCTCCTCACCATCCCGCATCACCGTCGCGCCGAGCGCGAACGCGTACGGGGCCAGTCGTTGGGGCGGGGGCAGTTCCTCCAGCAGGATCTCCCGACGTGGGCGTACCGCCCGCAGGCCCACGACGGCGCGCGCGAAGGTATGGGGAAGCGCGGTCGATGGCGCCATACCGGGAGGGTATTCTTCCGCCCCGGTTCCCGCTGGCATGGCACGCCGGTAGCGGACTGAATAGAGATCACTCCATATCCTCAAGGCCCTCAAGGCGGCCCCGGAGCGGATCGGGAACACCGTCGACACCGTCTGGGACGGCGCGGTGGTGAGTGCGGTGTCATCGACGGTGTTATCGACGACGTGATGGCTGGTACGCGAGCGGCGTCACCTCCACCGGGGGTGGTGACCAACCGCGCGTCACGTGTGGGGTTCAATGGCGATCGTGGCCGATTCGGTATTCCTCAGCGCTTGCCGCCGTGAACCCGTTCCGCACACTCCGGTGTGGTTCATGCGTCAGGCCGGTCGCGCACTTCCCGAATACCGAGCGATCCGGGAGGGCGTGCCGATGCTGGAGGCGTGCCGACGGCCCGAGATGATCTGCGAGATCACCTTGCAGCCGGTGCGGCGGCTCGGCGTGGACGCGGCGATCCTGTTCAGCGACATCGTGGTGCCCCTGGTCGCGGTGGGGGTGGACCTGGAGATCACCCCTGGCGTCGGGCCAGTGGTAGCCCGGCCGTTCCGGGAGGAGGCCGATCTGCGTCGGCTGCCGGACCTCGACCCGGCCAGCGTCGACTACGTCACTGAGGCCATACGGCTGCTGCTTCCGGAGTTGGGACCCACACCGCTGATCGGGTTCGCGGGTGCCCCGTTCACCCTCGCTAGCTACCTGGTGGAGGGGGGACCGTCCCGCACCCACGCCCGCACCAAGGCGTTGATGTACGGCGCTCCCAGGGTGTGGCACCAACTGCTGGAGCGGTTGGCCCGCATCACACTGGCCTTCCTGCGTACCCAGATCGCTGCGGGGGCGGCCGCCGTGCAGCTGTTCGACTCCTGGGTGGGGGCGCTGTCGGAGGCGGACTACCGTCGCTACGTCCTGCCCCATTCGATGACGGTGCTCAGAGGGGTGGCGGAGACCGGTGTGCCCCGGATCCACTTCGGGGTCGGAACCGGACACCTGCTAGCGGCGATGGCCGAAGCCGGGGCGGATGTGGTCGGCGTCGACTGGCGTACCCCATTAGACGAGGCGAGTCGACGGGTGGGGCCGCACCGGGCGCTGCAGGGAAATCTGGACCCAGCCGTGCTGTTGGCTCCGTGGGAGGTCGTGGCTGAGCAGGCCCGTCGGGTGCTCACTGAGGCCCGTAGCGCCCCAGGACATGTGTTCAACCTCGGGCACGGGGTGCTACCGGAGACCGATCCGGACACGTTGGCACGGCTGGTCGACCTCGTACACAGCGTCTCCGCCAGCACATGAGGCCAGGCCGGCCCAGCGTCGGCCTTCCAACCGGAGGGTGCGGGTCAGGCAGAGAAGCGGGGCCAGGCCGCGCGGGCGGTGTGGAGCCGGGAGGTGACGATGCGGGACGGGAACGACCGGGTGCCCGGCATGCGAGTCGTGGTGGTCGGTGGAGGTGTGACGGGCCTGGCGGCCGCCGCCGAGCTTCGTCGCCTGGCCGGCCCACATCTGCAGGTGACGGTCATTGACCAGTCCGACCGACTGGGGGGCAAGCTCTGGACCGGTGAGCTGGCCGGCCATCCCGTAGAACGAGGAGCGGAGGCCTTCCTGGTCCGGGTTCCAGAGGCGTTGCACCTGGCCCGTCAGGCAGGTCTGGCGGACTCCCTCGTCCATCCCGCTCCGGTTTTCCCTGGATTGGTGGTCGACGGCCAGCTTCGTCGCCAGCCGGCGGGCACGCTGTTAGGGGTGCCAGGTGACCTGGAGGCCCTCGCCGCCGCCGAGGTGCTGTCCCAAGCCGGGCTGGAACGGGTGCGGTCGGAGCCACCCTTGGACGCAGCGGAGCTCATCCGGCACGGGGACGTCGCGGTGGGAGCGTTGGTGCGACGTCAACTGGGGGACCAGATCGTCGACCGGCTGGTCGACCCGTTGCTGGGCGGGGTGTACGCGGGGCGCGCCGACAACCTGTCCTTGGCCGCCACCATGCCGGGGTTGTACGCGCAACTGGAGCGCCACACCTCCCTGGTGGAGGCCGCCGCGGCGGCGCAGCGGGAGGCGCCTCGGGTGGACGGACCGGTGTTCGCCACCCCCAAAGAGGGCCTGTCGTGCCTGATCGAGGCCGTGGCGAAGCAGGCCGACGCCCAGTACCTGCTGGGGGCACCGGTGCGGGAACTGACCCTGACAGCGCAGGGATGGCGGCTGGTGCTCGGGGACACCAGAGACCCTGAGGTGATCACCGCTGATGGGGTGGTGCTGGCGGTACCAGCCCGCCCTGCCGCGCGGTTGGTAAGCACGGTCAGTCCGGTGGCGGCCGCCGAAATCGGCGGCATCGACTACGCCAGCGTCGCGCTGGTTGGACTGGCCCTGCCGACCACCGAATTGCCGGCGCTGTCCGGGCTGCTTGTTCCGGCGACAGAGGGGTACCTGGTCAAGGCGTTTACCTTCTTTTCCCGTAAGTGGCCCCATCTGGCCACGGACGGCCTCACCGTGGTACGGGCGTCGCTGGGGCGCTACGGCGAGGAGCAGACGCTACAGCGTACCGACGATGAGCTGGTGGCGCTGGTACGGCGCGAGCTGTCGGCGATTGTGGGACGGCCGCTGCCGGAACCGGTGGACACGGTAGTCACCCGGTGGGGTGGGGCGTTACCGCAGTACGCGCCAGGTCATCTCGACCGAGTCCGACGGGCCCGCGCCGCTCTCGACAAGGTGAGCTCGACGCGGGAGGGCCCGCCCGCCATCGCCCTGGCCGGTGCCGCCTATGACGGGGTGGGGATCCCCGCCTGCATCCGGTCGGGGCAGACCGCGGCGGCGCGGGTGTGGGAGGCCCTGACGCGGCGAGGGTCGCAAGGGGAGACAACCGCGGAAGGAGAAACGGATCATGAGTGACACCCAATCCAATGCCGCCCGTATCCGGGAACTGAACGCCACCATCCGGTACACGATGTGGTCGGTCTTCCGCGTCGCCACCGCCCTGCCCGCGACCCGTGACGACCTGGCCAGTGAGGTCGAGGGACTCATCGAGCAGCTGGCGGCCAAGGATGTGGTGGTGCGGGGCACCTACGACGTGTCGGCGCTGCGGGCCGACGCGGATTTGATGGTGTGGTGGCACTCGCCCAGCTCCGATGCGCTTCAGGAGGCGTACGCTCGGTTCCGGCGCACCGCGTTGGGGCGTCACCTGGAGCCGGTGTGGTCGGTGATGGGTCTGCACCGGCCAGCGGAGTTCAATAAGAGCCACATCCCCGCTTTCCTGGCCGGTGAGCCGCCCCGTGGGTACCTGTGCGTCTACCCGTTCGTCCGCTCGTACGACTGGTACGTGTTGCCGGAGGCCGAGCGTCGGGACATGCTCGTCGAGCACGGCCAACTGGCGCGTGGGTACCCGGATGTCCGCGCCAACACCGTGGCGTCCTTCGCGTTGAACGACTACGAGTGGCTGTTGGCGTTCGAGGCGGACGAACTGCACCGGATCGTGGATCTGATGCGTGAGCTGCGGGCCGCCAAGGCACGACTGCACGTGCGGGTAGAGGTACCGTTCTACACCGGTCGGCGCCGCCCGATCCGGGAGATCATCGCGACGATGCCCTGATGCGGCGATCGCGCGTGGGGCCGTGTGTGGTCGTTACCGTGCCGGGGTGGGAACGCGGCGCATCATCACATGGGGGATGCCGTCCTCCAGGTATGTCGGGCCTGCCACGGTGAAGCCGAACCGGCCGTAGTACTCGGTCAAATGCGCCTGAGCGTGCAGGACGACCGGGCGATCGGCGATCAGGTCCAGCGCGGTCCGTAGTAGGCGACTCGCCAACCCGGCCCCTCGCGCCTGCGGCACGACACAGACCCGGCCGATCCGGGGAGTGCCGTCCGGCTCCACCACGATCCGGAGGTATCCCAGCACCGCGCCGTCACGCTCGGCCCACACATGCCGGGTCGTGGGGTCAGTGTCGCGGCCGTCAAGGTCGGGGTACGGACAGCGTTGCTCGACCACGAACACGTCCACACGCAGCCGGAGGATCTGGTAGAGCAGATCCGTACTCAGCTCCTCGAACGCTGCTACTCGCACTCGCGTTTCTGACGCGTCGGATGTCGCCATGGCTGCTCCTTATGTCATCCCCCACGCATGGCGTGGGGATGGCCCGACCGCGACACGGTACTCGACACCACGCGGGGCGCCGACGGGCCCACCGGAAGGCGCGGTCGTTGGAGGACGGCGTTGAAGGGCAATGCTGGAGAGGGCGATGTCGGTGGCGTCGAGGCAAGACCGTTTGAACCGGCCTGAGACTGTCAGGCCGTAGACCGGCCCCTGGGCTTCCAGCCTCCACAGGAAGCCCAGGGCGCTTTGTTAGGTGGCCGTGGATGGTCGGATCTGGAACGGACCGGGCCTTGGTGACGTGCGGCCCTTGCGACCCCGAGCCGCCCGCTGTCAACCAGCGCGTCCACACCGGGCGCGGACGCAAGCGTGTGACGGTGAGCGTGACAGCGGACGTGCGGACACCGGTGGGCCGTGCCCTGCGAGCAGGCGTATCCCTTCAGGCACGTTCCTTCAGGTACGCACCGCACTGTGATGGTGAGGGCCACTGCGAGATGAGCCGGCTGGGAAACCGACGAGGGCACACCTACGAGGTCTCGGTGGGCACCAGCGTGAGGCTGATCGAGTTGATGCAGTAGCGCTGATCGGTGGGGGTCGGATACCCCTCACCCTCGAACACGTGCCCCAGGTGGGAGTCGCAGCGGGCGCACCGCACTTCCACCCGCGTCATGCCGAATGAATGGTCCTCGAGGTAGCGGACCCGGTCTTCTGCCAGCGGCATATAAAACGACGGCCACCCACAGTGGGAGTCGAATTTGGTGTCGCTGGAGAACAACTCGGCCCCGCACGCACGGCAGCGGTAGATCCCTCGGGTTTTGGTGGTGGTGTATTCGCCGGTCCAGGGCGGCTCCGTGCCGCCTTCGCGGAGCACGTGGTACTCCTCGGGCGTCAGTTGAGCCCGCCACTCAGCCTCGGACTTCTTCACCTGCTCCATAGGGCAACCCTACGGCGACAGCAACCGGTTGCCGAACCCGCCGTTTCATCGTTCCCACCGGGGGAACGCGGTGTACGTCACTGAATGTTGCCAAAGGGAGCGTGCCCCCATGAGAGCATCGGCGCACGAGCAGCGTATCGCTGCAGGAGGCTCAGCATGAGCGGTGAACAACGTCTGGCCAGCTATCGGCCGACAATCCGGCAGACGGCCGGGCGTGGGCTGCTCGCGGGGATGCTCGCCGCGTTGATCGGTGGCGCGATCATCGTCACGATACGTGTACTCGGTGGGGATCCGCCCCCGCTTTACCTGCTGTTGCTATGTATCCCGCTCGGGTGCGCGGTCGTCTTCGTTCTGCTGATGGAGTTGAGTAGCCAGCGAGGGGTGGACGCCACTCCTCGAGGCATCGTCCGGGTAGGAGCCGGACGGTCAACGATCACGGAGGTCCCCTGGCACCAGATCACTGAGATCAGCATGGAGCGGCGAGGGGGACGAACAGTGGTGGTGGTGCGACTGGACTCCGGTGCCTCATGGCTGCTGCCCGCTCCATACCAGGGCCTGTGGTTGACGTATGACCCACAGTTTGAGCGAAAGTTCCTCACACTGCGCAATTTGTGGGAAACCTACCGAACCTGGACCACAGGGGCGCGATCACGCTCTCAGACGCAGCCACAGGCAGAGTCGACGCCCCTTACCGGCTCGGATGACGGCGAAGAGTAGTCGCATGATGGCATGGCGATGATGGCCATCTCTCACCTACATGCATAATTCGGACTTAGCATCAGATAGCCGAGCATGTGATATTTCGTGCTATGAGGTGAGAGTTTGATGAAGCCATCACTACAACGCGTCATACGAATCGGCGCCGCGCCGGTTGGTCTTCTGATCGGTCTGCTGGTGTACTCGGCGCCAACGAGCTGGGCGGAGAGCCGGTGGGAGCCGGCTGAGGTTCGGGCACAGTCGCTGCCGCTTCCCAGCGACCTCGAATGCGACAGGCAAGCGTCACCTGGCCTGCTGCTGGAGTGCGGCGGGCACGACCATGGGGACCAGGATGAGGAGCCGGTCGACGACAAGGGCGACGACAAGGGGAGCGACAAGGACGACGACAAGGGCGATGACAAGGGCGATGACAAGGACGGGTACGACCAGGGTCCCTTCCACCCCGGCCCGTACTCGCCGGAGCCCTCGCCCAGCGATGATGACTGGGACTGGGATGAGGAGCCCTCACCGTCGGCCTCAGAGCCCGCGGGTGACGGGGGCGGAGAGAGCCCGCAGCCGTCGGCGTCTCCCTCGCCGCCCACGCTGCCGGTGACGGGTGGCTCAGCAACGTTGGCGGCGGCGGCCGCGCTGCTGATTATCGCCGGGACGGTGCTCGTCCGCCTGGGACGTCGTCGTCGAGCGTGAGCTCTCCGTGTGGGGCACCCATGGGTGCCCCACACGGACCACTTTGGTACGGGATGACGCGGCGCCCTCCCAGTGGGAATAGCGGGATCAGCCGGTGTCCCGCAGGTGAGGGCTAGCGGAGTCGAAGCCGGACCAGCTGCGGATCGTGATCGCTGGCCTGATCGGTGTACTCGGCGTTGAGATGCACCACGTCGTAGCTCCAGCCGCAGCGGGCGAGGGAGCGGGAGATCAGGATGTGGTCGAGCACCTGAGAGTTGCCGTCGAACACATACGTGTATCGCTCCGGCTCTGGAAGCGTCCGAGGCAGATCCACCAGGGAATGGTTGGCGCCGACCAGGATGTCGACGGTCCGGCTGAACTCGAAATCGTTGAGATCACCCAGCACCACCACGTTGGCATGGGGATCCACCGCGAAGATCCGGTCTACGAAGGCGCGAACCGCAGCCGCTTGAGCGTGACGCTGGATCTCACTGTCACGAGCCGGTGGCTGGAACCGGCCGAACAGCGGCTGGTCGCCCCCTTTACTGGTGAAGTGATTGGCGATCACGAAGATCGTTTCGCCCCGGAAGCGGAACTCCCCTACCAGGGGTTTCCGGGAGTCCGTCCACGCCTCGTTGGTCGGATCCACCCGACCGGGGGAGAGCGTCAGAGCCGCTCGACCACCTCGGCGTACCACATCGGTCGCGCTGGTCGCGTCGCCTCCGGGCCGGTCCACGAAGCGAAGGCCCCGGTCCGTGCGGAAAAGGAAACCAACCCGGATATTGCCGCCCGGCTGTCCTCCGTCGGCCTGGTCGACCGGGTCGATCTGCCGATAGTCGTAACGGGGGCCGCCGGCTGCCACGATGGCGTCGATCAGCATCCGGTAGGTGCGATTCGCCGCGACGGTACCGTCGTCGGTGGGGCCGGAGTTGTCCTGAACCTCCTCTAACGCCACGATGTCAGGGGAGGCCAGCCGGGTCACCAGATCGCTGGCTAACCGCGCGAAGTGTTCCTCGGGGTCACCGGGGTCCAAATTCTCCACGTTGTACGTGGCGATCGCTAACTCGCCTGGGCGCTGTGGGCGGGTCCGCTCCGGCTCCGGACCGGTCGCGATGACCGACGGGGTACGCAGCGGGTAGAACTTGAAGTTGCCGAACGAGTAGTCCAGCACTCCGTCGATCGGGCCGGGGAGTCGATCCCCCACATCGGCGGCGGGCATCGCGGCCAGCGTGTCGTCGAGGATGACGCGTTCGGTGTTGGGGTCGCTGTACAGGTAACGGATCCCACCGCGGGTGGTGCGGGGGTCCCCTTCGCCACCGGGAAGCACGGTCAGCTCCCCATAGTCGTTGGTCGCTCCCACCACAACCGCGTCGGCCACCCGCAGCAGCATGCCCTCTAAAGACTCATAGAAGTCCAACGCGTTGAGGGACGGGTCGAAATCGACCCCGGCCGCCTCCACGTCACCCGGCGCGTCGACGCGGATCGCCGGGGGCGCCGTCAGGCCGCCGGGGCCCAGCAGGGTCGGCTCCGGTAGGGAGACGCGCTCACCAGTGATCCGCACTATCGGATCGCTGATTTGAGTCAGGGTGAGATTCTCGGCCTCTCCACCAGGCCGGTACTCGGTGACCAGCCCCGACACCGCGACCACGTCACCGGGGGCCACGGTCGGTGCTTGGCGTGTGAAGACAAAGAGCCCTTCACTGGTAGCCGGGTCATGGTCGGGCTCCGGATCCTGCATCCAGAACCCGTTGTCACGCAACGCGGTGACGACGCCAGGAACCTCGTGGACACGCTGTCCGGTCAGCGGGGAGAGATGCGCCGCTCCCTGGATGTCGTGGATCCGGGCGGTGCGCGGCGGTGGGGCCTCATCGGCTCCTCGCGGACTCGGCGGCCCGGTGACGAAGTCAGCGGCGTTGTTGTCGGTGTCTGCCGCATCAAGGCGGTGCGCGGCGGTGGTGTTACTCAACAGCGGGGCAGGGGAGCCCTCCGCGTCGTTGGCCGCTCCGTACCCCACAAAGTCACGGACGTCCGCCGCGCTGGCGCAGGTGGTCCCGCAGGTCAAGGCGGTGGTGCGGGTGACCAGGGCGACCTTGCCGGATGAGGCACTCATCGAGATCGTGCCGCTGACATCCGGTGTGGGAAGCGGTGTGGTACCCGCCGCACCCGCGGCCTGCTGCACTAGGTAACGCTGTCCGGGCGCGATACTGCCCGACAGCACGGTTACCTGCCAGGTGGAGCCGGAGGCGGAAGCGTACTGCACGCTCCAGCCGGTGAGGTCCACCGTGACCGGGCCCCGGTTGACTAGCTCGATGAAGTCGTGGGTGTAGGTGGCACCGGAATTGCCGCCACCCCCATAGATCTGACTGATCACGACATCCGGAGAGACGGCGTGAGCGGGCACAACGCCGACGCTGGAACCGGCGCCGACCGTGAGACAGAGCGCGCTCAGCGCGATCAGGCGTCGGGCTAAACGAGACAGCCGACCTTTGAGCAGGAGCCCCGAATGCGGTAATTCGGGATCTGGGTGTGACACGAGACCTCCACGTGGTGAGTGAGCCCGGTCCAGGACCTACCTGCTGCGATGTCCTGACGCAAAGCAGCACAGGGTTCTGAATAAGAATCAGTGTCGGCTTGTCTACCATTCGTGACGATCATTGTCAGTACAGCGATGTGACGGCACGGTGTCGAAATCCCAAATGCCTCAACCGACGTCAGGTGAGCGCAGGCCGGACCGCCTCCGGCACTGAGCCGCGACAGACTCCCTCCGTGGTCAGAGGGGCGAATGCGTCGCGTCGGTGACCTACAACCTCAGGTGCCCCACGACCTCACCGGACAGCGGTGCGGCCAGAAGCTAGCGCCAATGGCTAGTGCCAATGGAGCGACCAGGTGAGGGTGTCGATGAGCTGCCACCACCACGAGGCGACGCGGTAGCGCTCGTGATCAGCGAGGCTCTGCATGAGGAGCCCGCGGTCGAATACGCCGGGCTCTCGGGCGGCGCGCAGAAGCGGCGTTAAAACGCGCTCTACACGCTGGGGAGCCAGCAGGTCAGTCCGGCTGCCACGGGAGTAGTGCAGGCTCCGCGCGAACTCCACCAGACGAGTCAGATCACCGACGAGACAGCGTGCGGTAGCGCCCGGACCGGGATCCACGGGGCGCCAACCGCCGTCCGGATCCTGATACTGCAGGGAGCCTGGCTCGCATCCGCTGGCCAGGAGGCGACCAATGAGGACGAAGTCATGGTCGTCCTGGGACGTGAGGGTCAAATCGGTAGCGGCCAGCTCAGGCGGGAGATCCGTCCACGGGAACTCTCCTTGACTGACCTGGCTCCAATCACCGGCCCTGATGAAGGCGGCGAGGTCATCCAGAGAGCGGAAAACCATAACCCGCCGCTCTTCGGCCGGTTGTTCAGCGTCGCGCTGCTCGTTGTGCTCCTGGTGATCGGTTACCGGAACTACCCAGGGCGACACGTTGTCCCCGAGTTGGGTGGTACCGATGTACCCAGCCAGGGTGTAAGCGGCTCCGCTAGGGAGCACGAACCGAACAGTGCGAACCCGAGTCAGGGCCTGCAGCGTGGCCGAGCCGGTGGCGGAATCGGTGGTGGATGCGGCCGCTGGCGTTGTCGGCTCGGGGAAGGGGTGGGCATCCGACGCTTCGGACGCGTCGGTCCGGTCCGAAGCGGAGCGAGCCTCCGGGGCAGAGGGGGCAGAGGAAGCGCTGGAGTGCTCGGTGTCGAGCCGCTCCAACGGGATCCGCACCGATATCCGCGGCACCGCCGTCGTTGATGTGGCCGAATCGGGTGGGGGCGAGGAGGGGGACGGGAAGCTTCCGGACCGCTCCCCCGACGTGGGCGGACCGGGCTGGGGAGCCCGTGGGGTTGGGCCCTGCCCAGACCCGGAGCCCGGGTGCGGCGGTACGGCCGGGCGTATCCGGGGCGGAGGCGATGCGTGGGGTGCCGGTGCCGCCCAGTTCGGTGAGGGAGCCGGTGAAGAGGCCGGTGGTGTGGAAGCCCTCGGGTGAGGCGCACCTGGGCGAGGGGGGCCGCCTGACCCCCCAGGCATCGGACGGGGGGCCGGCCTAAACGCCGCTGGGCCGGGTCGGGGGCCCGGAGCGTGAACCGAGGGTGGCTGGGGCCCGGGAGGACGCCAGCTCGGAGGCGGTGGGGCCGGGCTTCTGGGTGGCGCGGGTGGCGACACCGGACTGGAGGGAGGGAACACCGGGCCGGGCGGTGGTGGTGACGGTGGCGCGGGCGAAGTCGGGGCTGGAGGCGCCGAGGTTACCGCCGGCACTGGACCCGGTGGGGTGGCAGGCCTTGGACCGACCGGTGCAGGACCGGGGCGTGGAGGAGCAGCCCAGCCTGGACGGGGCTGGGTCGCCGGAGGCCGCCATGAGGGATTCGGGACGGACGGACCCGGAGGGCCAGGAACCGGTGGGCGCCCACCCCCGACGGGGGGCGGTGCGGCGGGGCGCGGTCCAGCGGGATGGGGGTGTGGATGCGGCACCGCGGGAGGACGGGCGGGATGCCGGGGCCCAACCGGAGGCGGCCCTGCCGCGTACCTGGGACCACCACCGCCCGGCCGTGGGGGACCGCCGCCACCTGGCCGTGGTCCCTGCGTCGGGTTAGGGGGTACGGTCCGCAGCGCGGACAGCGGGAGCACCGCCGCGCCCTCAGCCACCACCAGCTCCGGTTGCTCGATGGCGAGCGGCGCGATCCGTAACGCCCGGTGCAGCAGCGTCGCCACCAGGGGGATCCGGCTGGAACCGCCTACCAGGAACACCCCCGCCACCGTCGACGCCGGTACCGTCCGCAGGACCGCGGCCGTCGCGTTCACGGTCTGTTCCAGCAGAGGGCGGGCTAATTGTTCAAGTTCTTCCCGGCCCAGCGGAATGTCTTTATCGATCAGGGGGACGTGGATGAAGGCCTGGGGGGTACGGGAGAGCATCTCCTTGACGCCCCGGACGTCCTCCCACAACTGATCACGCAGCCGGCGGTCGGCGCTGGTGGTGGGTTGACTGAGCCGCTCCCACTCCTCGGGGTAATCGGCGCTGATGGCTTCCTTGACAGCGCCTACGATCGCCGCGTCGATGTCCAGGCCCCCTACATCGGCCAGACCTTCGCTGGCCAGGGCCACCAGTTGATCACCGGTGCGGCGGACCACGGTGGCGTCAAAGGTGCCGGCCCCGAAGTCGTACACCACCAGGCAGCGGCCGTCCGGCAGCGAGTTACGCAGGATCATTGTGAAATACGCCGCTGCGGCCACCGGCTCGTTGACCAGGTACGGGCGTCCTAAGCCTGCCCGTGCCGCCGCCTCGATGAGCCGGGAGCGACGGGGCGTACCCCAGGCCACCGGGTGGGTGATGACAACCTCCCGGATCGGAGCGCCACCCGTGATTCTGAGCGCCTCGGAACGGACCTGTCGTAACACCGCCGCGATCAGGTCGACGACTGGGATCTCGGCGTTGCCCAGCAGCACCGTGCCGTCGTCGATGAGGCGCTTCGGATTGCGTTCAAAACACTCCGGCTGAATCCGGGCGCTCCGCAGGGCGTCACGGCCGACGAGAAGACGGCCGCTGGGATCGGCGTACACCGCCGAAGGCAGCTGGGGGGAGCCGTCAAACAGCAGGGTCCGTGTCCGCCCGTCGGACCAACGCAGCACGGCGACGGTGTTGGAGGTACCGAAGTCGATGCCCAACCGGATGTCCGCCGCCATGGCGGGAAGTTTAGGTTTTCCGGGCGCCATCCCGCGCGGGCGTGTCGCCGTATAGACATAGCGAAGTGGACGTGAAACGTATCACTTATGGCGCTTCTGGCTACGCGGACACCCGGTCAGACGGGGCTCAAACAGTGGCGAGGACCTCGACGGGATCATCCAGATGCAGGGTGCCGGAGCCGTCGGGGATCAGGTTGATCCCGAACCACACCTTCCCATCCCACTGCCGGTGCTTGGCCAGGGTGCGGAGCGGCTCTTTGCCCTTGGCCAGAGTCAGAGGGTCGATCGTCGTCATGACACAGCGGTCACACCCCTTGGTGACTCGGAAGGTGACCTCACCGATCCGGATCAGTTTCCAGTGGTCCTCGATGAACGGGGTAGCGCCTCCCACCACCACATTCGGCCGGAAGCGGCGCATCGGTAGCGGCTGGACCGGTTCTGAATCTCCCTCTGCTTGAGCCGTCTCGGCGATCCAGGTGTTCAGCTGTCGCAGGGACTCCTCAGTGGTCAGCAGCAGGGGGTACGCGTCGGCCAGGCTGACTCTGTCGGTCGGACGACCGTACTGGGGGTCCACGCTTCTGCGGGTGGGGTCGTCGAGCCAGACCAGACGGACGGAACGTCCCAGGAGATCTCCCAGCCAGGACGCCGCCTCAGGGCCAGCGTCGGTGACGGTCACCAACTGTTTCCAGATGTCGAGGACGACATGCTGGCCGTCCCGGGGTTCGGGGACCCGCAGCGGAGCGGCGTGTGGGCCGGTGCATACCAACGAACCATCTGGCTCCAGCTCGACAGTGATCGACAACAGGCGACGCTCCGTGCGGGCCGTGATCACCTCACCTTTGTCGTCCACCACCGCCCAACGCCGGTCCCCTTGGAGACCCCATGGCATGACGACCGCCCGGGTGACATCCCGGGCGGCGGTCGACTTAACCGGATAGATCGTTAACCCTGTGACTTTCATGGCCTGACGCTAACAGCCGGATTCTGTGACTCCTATCAATGGAGCGTGTGATTCCGTGAATCCAACGGAGTGAGTAGTGCCCGGATCCACAGACACCGGGAAAGACCTCGGGAGCGTGGGGGTGACGGCTCACGACATCACTGGAATTCCTGTCCTCCTTTGAGAGGAGTATCTGAATACGTATAGATGATCACGATCAGGATGGTAATTTCGGTCGTGTCCGCATTCAGTTTCTGGGCGCTTCCTCGCGGCCGTGATGGAGAGATTCCGGAGCCTTCGGCCACATGTCAAAACGGGGACACTGGACACTCTCGGCGTCAGCCGTCATGATCAGCCGCGCTCACCTCGGAAGTCATCTGGTGAGCGGGTCGATGACGCCGCGATCAATAGGGGTCTTGATCAAGAGGGTTCGGGTGGTGGGTAGTGAGACGTGGAGCACGTGTGATTGTCGGTAATCGAACGATCGTGCTAGAAAGCTGCCATGGGTAAGGGGGAGCTGACCCGTCAAGCGATCCTGGACCGGGCGGTTCAGATCGCCAGCCGGGTAGGTCTTGGGGGGTTGACCATCGGCTCCTTGGCTGCCGAGGCGGGGATGTCCAAGAGCGGGCTGTTCGCACACTTTCGCTCCAAAGAGGCGCTCCAGATCCACGTGCTTGATCACGCCCGGGAGCGTTTCGTGGAACGGGTGCTGCGACCGGCCTTGGCCGCCCCTCGAGGGGTGCCGCGGCTGCGCAAACTGTTCGAATGCTGGGTGGGCAGCAGCGGTGACGCGAACGGGTGCCTGTTCGTGGCCGCCGCTGTGGAGTTCGACGATCAGGAAGGGCCGGTTCACGATCGGCTGGTGGCTCATCACCGGGACTGGATCGAGTCGCTGGCACAGATGTGCCGAACCGGGATCGCCGAAGGACACTTTCGGGACGATGTCGACCCCGAGCAGTTCGCCCAGGATTTCTACGGACTGATGCTCGGCTACTACCACTTCCACCGTTTGCTGCGAGATCCGCAGGCGCGGAAGCGTACCGAGCGTGCGTTCGAGGCCTTGCTGGACAGGGCGCGCGTGCCCCATCTCGACGTGTCATCGGCGCGGTGTGCGCAGCCGCGCGATTCTGTGACCGCGTCGGGTGCGGCCCTCCTAAAACCGCAGTGAGTACGACGGGAGGAGAGAAGCTCGTCGGGGCACCCCGCCAGACCTCGCGGTGAGGTGCGGCGCAGGCCTTGCCTCACCGGTTTCTGACGTCGCTACGACCGCGTCCGACAAGGAGAGACGATGACCGCCTCGGGTGCACTCTACCCTCAGAAAAGCACGATCGTTCGTGCTAGAAATGCTGGCGCTCTGATTGCTCTGCGTACCGCCTTCGGGGTCCTTGAACGGGTGGCGCCCGCGGTGGGGGCCCGTTGGGCGGAGCAGCTATGGTGCACACCGCCCCGTCCGCGTACCCGGCGTGACAACCGACCCGGTCCCGGGGAGCGCTTTACGGTGATGTTCGATGGCCGCCCCATCGCTGTTGAAACATGGGGGAGCGGGCCGAACGTCTACCTCATGCACGGCTGGGGTGGCTGGCGCGGACAGTTGGGCGGCTTCGTCACGCCGCTGGTTGAGGCCGGATACCGAGTCGTCGCCTTTGACGCATTGAGCCACGGCGACTCCGGCGCCGGCTCCATGGGGGCCAGACGGAGCACGCTGCTGGAGTTCGCCGACGCGCTGGGAGCGGTCGTGACGGTCGTTGGCCCAGCACACGCCGTCGTGGCCCACTCGGCCGGATGTGTCGCTACGGCGCTGGCGGTCAGTCAGTGGTTAACCGCCGAGCGGCTGGTGTTCGTCGCGCCGATGTCTGACCCGGCGCCCTACCTCGATCAGTTCGCCCAGGCTTTAGGACTCGGAGAACGCATCAGGGGCGGATTCCTGCGGCGGTTGGAGCAGCGCGTCGGCATGCCGATGCGGGCCTTTCACATCCCCGGGATGGCCGATCCAGAAAGCGGACGTCCCGCGCCACCGCCCACCCTGGTCATTCACGATCGTCGCGACAAGGAGACCTGGTACGCCGATGGCGTGGCTATCGCCGCCTCGTGGCCGGGCGCGGAGCTGATGACCACCGACGGACTGGGACACCGCCGCATTTTGCGGGACCCCGATGTGATCACAGCGGTGGTGCGGTTCATCACCGCCTCTCCCGTGACGATGACGCGGTCCGCGTAATTCCCCTCTGCCAGGGACATCTCTGCGGCAGGAACAGACGGGGCCGGATCTGGCTCAGAGCCCACGACGCTCGGCCGTTGTGGGTGATCGACCTCTCTCAAATCGATGCTGATCATTACATTTCCATAAAAGTTATGGATCTCGATGTGTCCTGTGTAGTGCAAGACGCGGCTTGTCTCCGAGGTGGTGGAAAACGGGTGGATGGGGCGACTTGCCCTCCCGCGTCATGGGTGACGTCATGAGCGGCGAGGCGGGGCGGTGGAGCCACGGGGGCGCAGCATGGGGGTCGCATCCTGATAGCTGACAGGGCGCATATTGTCCAATGAGGACAAAAGTAGCTGGGTGGCGTGTGCGCCGTATGCGGGAATGTCCCGGGTGAGTGCCGTCAGGGCGGGGTGGACGAGCTGGACCAACGGCGAGTCGTCCCAAGCCACGATCGACAGATCATCGGGCACCGTCAGACCCATCTCCTGCGCGACCGCTAACCCCGCGACCGCCATCACGTCGTTGTCGTAGATCAGCGCGGTGGGGCGGTCAGGAGAGCTCAACAGGCGTCGTGTGGCCTGAGCGCCCTGCTCACCGGTGTAGTCGGTGGGCATCAGGATCGCGCGTTCCAGTCCTAACTGGGCGCAGACATCGGTGAAGGCGGCGTCCCGAACCGCGGTGTGTCGGAGCTGAGGCAGACCGGTGACCCGGGCGATTCGGCGGTGTCCTAACGCGGCGAGGTACTCGACCAGCTCCCGGACCGCCGCCGTCTCATCCGACCAGACATGGGGCAGATCGCCCACGCCTTCAGGGCCTCCGACGACCACGGCCGGCAGCCCGAGCTCCTGCAATATCGGGATCCGTGCGTCCTCGACGTGGAGGTCAACGATGATCACGCCATCGACACGTCGCTCAGCCCACCACCGTCGGTAGACCGCGATCTCGGCTTCGTGGTCGGCCGCCACTTGGAGCATCAGGGCGTACGATCGCGCGGAAAGCTCGGCTTCGACACCGCTGATGAGCTCCATGAAGAATGGCTCGATACCCAGGATGCGCGCTGGACGTGAGACGACGAGCCCGATCGCGTTGGCTCGTGCCCCGGTCAAAGCGCGAGCTGCGGAGTTGGGACGCCAACCGATCTCCTCCGCGATCGCGCGGATGCGTCGCCGAGTCTCCTCTGACACCCCGGGCTGCCCATTGAGGGCATAAGAGACAGCTCCCTTAGACACCCCCGCTCGGCGGGCGATGTCGGCGATCGTCGGTCGTTTCACGCGGGCCTCACCTTCCGCGCCTGGTCTTTGCGGGCTGGAGCGCGGCGTCATGGAGCATAGGGGAGATCCATCATCGGAATGGAAGCTGCTGAACCGTATCAGCAGTGGTGATTACACGATGATTACGAGGTTAACGAGCCATTGACACGGCAGGACAGCCCACTTACCGTGGCAAATGCTTATCCGGTTAAGTGACCTGACGCACAGGTATCACCCTGTGGGGCCTAGAAGGTGACCGGAGGGGCCACCCGCCCACCGCACACGATCCCTCATACAGTCCCCCGAGTATCCGTGGTGCGATCTGGAGACAGTGACTCTCTGATCTACCCGACTACCAAGGCAACGTAGAAAGGTCAGGAACATGGCAGCTGGCACGTCGAGGCGGAGGGTCGGCTCAGCCGCTCTCGCGCTAGTGACGGCCCTGACCGTCGCCGCCTGCGGAGGCGACGATAGTAGTGAAGAAGGCGGTGGCGGCGGCGTCATCGTCAACGTCAACACCGGTGGTAGCGCCACCTTCACAAGGAACTTCAATCCCTACTCCCCCAACGTTCAGACCGGTGCCGCGGGCACCATCTACGAGCCGCTGTTCTTCTACAACCTGGCATCGAACGACGAACCGATGCCCCTGTTGGGGACGGACTTCGAATACTCCGAGGACGGCAGGACGCTGACCATCACAACGCGTGAGGGAGTGCAGTGGAGTGACGGTGAGCCGTTCACCGCGGCCGACGTCGCGTTCACGTTCAACTCGTTGATGGACCCGGCGTTCAACCGCACCAACATCCCCCTGACCTCGGCTGAGGCCATCGACGACAACACGGTGGTTCTCACCTTCTCGCGGCCCGCCTTCCGGGATGAGTGGAACATCCTGGGACAGCAGATGATCCTCCCGGAGCACATCTGGTCCGAAGTGGAGGATCCGGCCAACTTCCTCAACGAGAACCCAGTAGGAACCGGGCCCTTCATCCTGACGGAGTTCAGCCAGCAGACCTTCCTGCTGGAGGCGAACCCGAACTACTGGGAGGAGGGGGTGCCGGCCATCGACGGTTTACGGTTCACCGCCTACTCCGGTAACACCGCCGCTAACCAGGCACTGGTCGCCGGGCAGATCGACTGGGGGAACACCTTCATCCCTGACCCGGAGAACTCCTGGATCAACATCGATCCGGAAACGCATCACGTTCCCACCATCAGCGTTTACATCACCGACTTCGTGCCGAATCTGGAGCAGTGGCCCACCAGCGACCTCGCGGTGCGTCAGGCCATCAGCCTCGGCATCGACCGGGAAGAGATCATCGAGAACGTCTACTACGGCACCGCCCGGGCCACCAACCCGGAGCAGCTGCTGACGCCTCGCGATGACGCGCTGATCGACACCGAATTCGAGTACGACCCCGAGGCGGCGCGTGAGGTGCTGGAGGACGCCGGCTACACCGAGGGATCCGACGGTATCTACGTGGACCCGCAAGGGCGGCGCCTGAGCGTCACGGTCAAGGTGGTCACCGGCTACACCGACTACATCCAGGCGCTGCAGACCATGCAGCAGGACCTGGCGGAGGTCGGGATCGAGCTGGAGGTGGAGCAGGTCTCCTTCCAGCAGTTCTCCGCTGACCGCCAGACCGGTAACTTCGAGCTTCTCATCGACGGTCAGGGCGGTACGCCCACCCCGTACCACCTCTACGACCGTCTCCTCAACAGCGCTAACACCGCTCCGATAGGGGAGAACGCCGCGTCCAACTGGGCCCGTTACTCCAACCCGGAGGTCGACGCGCTGCTGAACTCGATCGCAGAGACCAACGACCAGGAGCTCATCGACGACGCCGTGGATCAGCTGTCGCAGATCTTCGTCGAGGAGCTGCCGTACATCGGGTTGTGGCAGAACCCGCCGAACGTCACCTTCCTGTCGGAGCGGGTCACTGGATGGCCCACCGATGACAACCCGTACGCCCTCCCCATGGGCTGGGCGGTGCCTGACCTGGGCATCGTGGCGCGCAGTCTGCAGCCGGTTGAGTGATATGAGCCCCCACCCTGCCCCGGGGCGCTCGCCCTGGGGCAGGGCCTGAACCCTGCCCGTAGCACCTGAGGGGGCCCCATGGGATACCTACGTAAGAAAATCCTCTTCTACCTCATCGCCGTATGGGCGGCGCTGACACTCAACTTCCTCATTCCCCGGCTGGCGCCGGGTAACCCGGTCGACGCGATTCTGGCGCGTCAACAACAGGTCGCGCCCGTGCCTCCAGAGGCGCGTCGCTCTTTAGAACTTCTGCTCGGGGTCAGCGACGAGCCACTGTGGAGGCAGTACATCGATTACCTACAGCAGATCTTCACCGGTGATCTGGGGAGGACGGTCACCTACTTCCCCACCCCGGTTACCCAGGTGATCGGTGACACGCTGCCGTGGACGTTGTGCCTCATCGGTATCTCAACCGCGCTGTCATTCCTGATCGGAATCACCCTGGGCGCGATCGCGGGGTGGTATCGCGGAAGCAAGCTGGACATCCTGGTGCCATCCACCACGATGCTGGCCGCGATCCCCTACTTCTGGCTGGCGTTGATCTTTGTCTTCGTCTTCGCCTTCAAACTGGGCTGGTTCCCGCTGGCCCAAGGCTACGACGTGTACCACACCCAGCCGGGCTGGAACTGGCCATTCATCCAGAGCGCGATCTACCACGGCACCCTACCGGCCATCACGATCATCGTCAGCTCGATCGCCGGCTGGCTGTTGGGAATGCGCAACATGATGGTGTCCACGCTCGGCGAGGACTATGTCCTGACCGCGGAGGCCAAAGGGCTGCCCACCCGCCGTGTGATGATCTCCTACGCCGCCCGTAACGCGGTACTGCCCAGCGTAGCCGGGGTCGCGATCTCTCTCGGGTTCGTGGTCAGCGGGTCGATCGTGACCGAGGCGGTCTTCTCCTACCCAGGCATCGGCTACACCCTGTTGCAGGCGGTCCAGAACGCCGACTACCCCCTGATGCAGGGCATCTTCCTGATCATCACCCTGTCGGTGTTGGGGGCGAACTTCATCGTCGATGTCCTGTACGCCTTCATCGACCCTCGCGCCCGGGTGCAGTCGTAGGGAAGGGCAGTCATGGATCAACACTCCACCAAGACCGGCGCCGCGGGCATCACCGGTGACACCGACACGGCCGTCATCGCCGTCGGTGAGACCGCTGCCGCTGACGCTCCGCCCGCGCGTAGACGATTTGCGCGGCTGCGGCTGGGCGCGTACACCCGTGACCGCAAGTTCATCGCCGGGATCAGCATCGTTGGTTTCTTCGCACTGGTCGCCTTGATCGGGCCGGCCTTTGTGGGGGATCCGCTGCGTCAGACCGGGCCCATTATGGACGGCCCCTCCGGTGATCACTGGCTAGGGACGACGAACAATGGCCAGGATGTGCTGACGCAGCTGGTGGTGGGCACCCGCTCGTCACTGTTGGTGGGGCTGATCGCCGGGCTGGTTTCGGTCACGCTGGCCACCCTGGTCGGCATGATCGGGGGGTACGCCGGGGGCTGGGTTGACGAGCTGTTCAACATGTTCAGCAACATCTTCCTGGTCATCCCGGGCCTGCCCCTGGTGATCGTGCTCGCCAGCTACCTGCAAGGCAGCGACATCAATGGGTTGTGGGTCATCGGCATGGTCATCGCCCTGACCAGCTGGGCGGCCTCCGCCCGGGTGCTGCGAGCCCAGACGCTCTCGCTGAGACGGCGTGACTATGTCGACGCGGCCCGCGCCTCCGGTGAGCGCACCTGGCGCATCATGTTCGTTGAGATCCTGCCTAACCTCTCACCGATTTTGATCTCCCAGTTCATCTGGGCGGTGTTGGGCGCCATCCTCGCTGAGGCTGGTCTGTCCTTCCTGGGGCTGGGTGACCTGCAGTCCACGACTTGGGGGACCATGCTCTTCTTCGCCCAAAACGGTGAGGCGTTACGACTCGGCGCCTGGTGGTGGTTCGCGCCGCCCGGGGTGTGTATCGCGTTGCTGGGGGCCGGGCTCACCCTGATCAATCTCAGCGTCGACGAGGTCATCAACCCGCGGCTGCGCGTGTACAAGCAGCGTAAGTCCAGGAAGGGGACGCGATGAGTCTCTCCTATCCGGCGACCACCCGGGACATCGTGCTGCGCGCCACCGGGGTTACGGTCGAGTACGACGGGCCATCACCGGTACGCGCCGTCCGCGGGGTGGATCTGGAGCTGGCCCGGGGTGAGCTGCTAGGGCTGGCTGGGGAGAGCGGCTGCGGCAAGTCGACCCTGGCGTACGCGTTGACTCGGCTGCTGCGTCCCCCTGCGGTGCTCACCGGCGGCACGATCCTGTTCTATGACCGTGAGTCGGCTCAGTCCTCCGACCCCACCAGGCCAGCGACCGACACCGACGGCGCCATCGAGGTCTCCGCGCTCAGCAAAGCTCAGCTGCGGAAATTCCGGTGGTCGAAAATCGCGATGGTGTTCCAGGGCGCGATGAACTCCCTGAACCCGGTGATGCGGATCAGCCGGCAGCTGGAGGACGTGTTCATCACCCACGCGCCCGAGATGAGCAAGCAGGAGCGGCGGCGACGCTGTGCTGAGCTGCTGGAGCTGGTCGGTATCGACCGTTCCCGGTTGACCAGCTATCCGCATGAGCTGTCCGGCGGAATGCGGCAGCGGGTGATGATCGCGATGGCGCTCGCGTTGCGGCCCGACGTGGTGATCATGGACGAGCCGACCACGGCGCTGGACGTGGTGGTGCAGCGAGACATCCTCAACGAGATCCAGCGGCTGCGCGCCGAGTTGGGATTCGCGGTCATCTTCATCACCCATGACCTGGCGCTGCTGCTGGAGATCAGTGACCGGCTCGCCATCATGTACGGCGGGCAGATCATGGAGGAGGCCTCGGCTGAGCAACTGCGCCGGCGGGCGTTCCACCCATACACGGTGGGGCTGCTCAACTCATTCCCGAGTCTGCGATCGCCCCGTCGGCAGCTGTACAGCATCCCGGGGTACCCGCCGGATCTGTCTAAGCCAGTGCCTGGCTGCCCCTTTGTGGAGCGGTGCCCGTTCGCGTTGCCGGCGTGTTCGCGGGTTCCGGTGACGTTACGTCCGGTCCCCACATCCATGGCGGCCCCTGGAGCCCGGGTGGCCTGTCACCTGTATGACACCACGATCAATCCGGTCGGAGTGCCGAAGACCCTATGGGAAGGGCAGTTCGCCCCCGATCCGGCCTTCCCAAAGACCGTGGGCCACATCAGCGGGCCTGCCGGTGGAAAGGTGGGTGCGGTATGAGCACGTTGGCGGTGGAGCACCTGGTCAAGGATTTCCCGCTGTACGGCCGTGGGCGCTCCGGCAAGGTGTTCCGTGCGGTCGATGACGTCTCCTTCACCCTGCACGCCGGTCAAACCACGGCGCTGGTGGGGGAGAGCGGGAGCGGTAAGTCCACGATCGCTCGGATCCTGGCGCGCTTGGAACAGCCCACCAGCGGACGCATCGTGCTCAACGGCGAACCGGTCAAGAACGACCGCCGATCGGTGCGCGCCTACCGCGGCAAGGTCCAGATGGTCTTCCAGGACCCGTTCGCCTCGCTCAACCCGGTCAAGACGATTCGCCATCACCTGATTCGCGCGTTGCGTATCCACGGGGTCTGCCGGACCAAAGAGCAGGAGCGGGAGGAGGTCTACAACCTGCTGGAGCGGGTGAACCTGCGACCGGCCGACCGGATCGCCGCCAAATATCCGCATGAGCTGTCCGGTGGGCAGCGCCAGCGTGTGGCCATCGCACGCGCCTTAGCGCCCCGTCCGCGGGTGCTGTTGGCCGATGAGCCGGTGTCCATGTTGGACGTATCGATCCGGCTGGACATCCTCAACCTGATTGACCGGCTCAAACGGGAGGAGAACCTCGCGGTTTTGTACATCACCCATGATCTGGCCACCGCTCGTCACTTCTCCACCTCGATCATGGTGATGTACCGCGGGCAGATCGTGGAACGGGGCGCGGCCGACGACGTGATCATCAATCCGCGGCACCCGTACACACAGCTGCTCGCCGGCGCGGCCCCTGACCCTTGGGCACCACAAAGCGGAGGGGTACGCGGGTTGCGCAAGGCCGCCCGGAGCGGTGCACAAACCGACCCCCTGCAGGAGGGGTGCTTGTTCGCCGATCGGTGCCCGGACGTCATGCCGATTTGCCGGAGTACTCGCCCGCTACCGGTGCGGTTGGGAGCGGAGCACGAAGCACTGTGCTGGCTGCACGCTGAGCAGCCCGCAGGAACCGGGTTTGGGCGCTAAGGCTCCTGGTCAGCCACTGAGCCTGCTGTTTTTCACCTCCCCCGTGCCCTCGCGGTCATGCGATCCAGCTGCGTGACCAAGAGTTCCCATGTGGTGAGTGTTTTGGGGTGGAAAATCCCGTAGGGCGCGGGGGAGGTGAGCGTCCGCAGTGGGCTGGATATGAGGCGAAAAAAGTTCGCTGCGGTCGAATACCGCCGGTGACAGCGTGTTATCCGAGGCGCTGTATCAGACCGGTTATTTCTAGTCATCCATGTAGAGAGGAATAACGCACGTGTGGCTTGATTTGCGCGAAGGTTGGCGGCTGCGGGCGGTCGGTGATCTATCAGCGGTTCCGGCTGCGCTCGTCACGACGCTGGCCTCCGGTATCCCCGCGACCGTTCCCGGCACCGTCCACACTGATCTGCTCGACGCGGGATTGATCGACGATCCTTACCTGGACCGCCACGAGCTGGATGTCGCGTGGATCGCCCACGTCGACTGGCGTTACGAGACCACTGTGGACTGGCCGTTGCCGGAGGCGGACGCCGCGGAGACCGCCGCGACGAATCTGGAATCCACTGTGGACCTGGTATGCCACGGCCTCGACACGATCGCCACCGTGGAGATCAACGGCACGGTGGTGGCCACCACCCAGAACATGCACCGCAGCTACCGGTTCGAGGTGCGTGACTTGTTGCGACCCGGTCGCAACGAGGTGGCGGTGACGTTCGGGTCGGCGCTGCGCTATGCCCACCGACAGCGGGAACTTTTAGGGGACGTGCCCAACGTCGGTAACCACGAACCGGCCAACTTCATCCGCAAAATGGCGTGCAACTTCGGGTGGGACTGGGGCCCCACGTTGATCACGGCCGGGATTTGGCGGCCGATCGGTCTGCACCTGTGGCACGGAGCGCGCCTGGAGCGGGTACGCCCCAGCGTGACGGTGCAGGAGGGCGTCGGCCGCGTACACCTGGATATCGATCTGGCCTGGTGCGGTGACCCGGGGCGGCCGGTACGGCTGACCGCCCAGGTCGATGGGGTGGAAGCCGCCACCGAGGTGCCGGCCGGAGCCGCGTCGGCCACCCTGGAGCTGACGGTGCCGAAGGTGCGGCTGTGGTGGCCCCACAGCCTGGGCGATCAGCCGTTGTACGACGTGCAGGTCACGCTTGAGGACACCGCCGGAGCGGTGCGACTGGACAGCTGGGAGCGCCGGATCGGATTCCGCTCCATCCAGTTGGACACCAGCCCGGATGAGATCGGGTCGGCGTTCACGCTGGTGGTCAACGACGTGCCGATCTTCGTGCGCGGCGCCAACTGGATCCCCGACGACTGCTTCCCGCACCGGGTCGACGCCGCACGCTACCGGCACCGGGTCCAGCAGGCGCGCGACGCGCGGGTGGATCTGCTGCGGGTGTGGGGTGGAGGCATCTACGAAAGTGACGATTTCTACAACGCCTGTGACGAACTGGGGGTCCTGGTATGGCAGGACTTTCTGTTCGCCTGCGCCGTGTACCCCGAGCATGAAGAATTCCGCGCCGAGGTGGAGGCTGAGGCGCGCGAGAATGTCGCCCGCCTAATGCCGCACCCCAGTCTGGTGTTGTGGAACGGCAACAACGAGAACTTCCTGGGCTGGCACCACTGGGGCTGGAAAGAAGCGGTGGGCGACCGACCGTGGGGTAACGGTTACTACAACGATCTGCTGCCCCGCATCGTCGCCGAGACCGACCCCACCCGTCCCTACTATCCGGGCAGCCCGTACTCCGGCTCCCTGGAACGGGATGCGCTGGACGACGCCCACGGCTGCAAGCACATCTGGGACGTGTGGAATCAGGTCGATTACACGGTCTACCGCGACTATGTGCCGCGGTTCGTGTCGGAGTTCGGCTGGCAGGCGCCGCCTACCTGGGCCACCCTGACCCGTGCGATCCACGACGAGCCGCTGAGCCCAGACTCGCCTGGGCTGCTGCACCACCAGAAAGCGGTCGACGGCAACGGGAAGCTGCTGCGTGGCCTGCTGCCGCACTTCGACGCGCCGGCCTCCTTTGACGACTGGCACTACCTGACCCAGGTCAACCAGGCCCGTGCGATTCAGGTGGGCATCGAGCACTTCCGGAGCCACCGCGGGGTGTGCATGGGAGCCATCGTGTGGCAGATCAACGACTGTTGGCCGGTCACCTCGTGGGCCGCGATAGACGGCGACGCGCGTCGGAAGCCATTGTGGTACGCCATGCGGGACGCCTTCGCTGATCGCCTGCTGACCGTGCAACCCCGTGACGGAGCGGTGGCGGTGATCGGGGTCAATGACACAGCCACCGCCTGGAGCGGGGATGTGGTACTGCGGCGGGTCACCTTCGACGGTGAGGTCCTCGCCGAGGCGACGCTTCCCGTCCAGGTCGCCGGGCGATCGGTGGGGACGTTCCCGGTACCGGCTCATCTGGCCAACCCCGCGGATCCGACCCGGGAAGTGTTGGTGGCCACCCTGGACGGAGCACGTGCATGGTGGTTCTTCACCGAGGACAAGCACCTGGCTTACGCCGAACCCCGCTATCGGACCTCGGTGGAGCGGCTACCGGACGGGTACGCGGTGACGGTCACCGCCGACACCCTGCTGCGAGACCTGAGCCTGTTCGCGGATCGGCTCGCCGCTGACGCGGAGGTCGACCGGTGTCTGGTGACGCTCCTGCCTGGGGAGAGCGTGACCTTCCAGGTGCGTACCTCGGCCACGCTGGAGGTGGCCGACTTGACCAGGGAGCCGGTGCTGCGCACCGTCAACGCCGCGGTGCTGGCCTCTCGGGCAGCGAAAGAGGCCCGTTCATAGGGGGCGCCGTGGGCCGGCGACGACGGATCACCGCAGCTCAGGCCGCGTACCGACAGGTTGGTACGCGGCCAGCCGTCTAGGCTGTCCGGGCAGGAGAAGACGCGTTCTGAGGGGGCCGAGGTGAGCGAGCCAGGTGTCGACGCGGACGGGGCCACGATCGTAGGGATCGATATCGGGGGAACCGGTATCAAGGGTGCGCCGGTGGACCCGGTCGCGGGGAAGCTCACACGCGCGCGGTACCGCCTGGAAACCCCGCGTCCGGCCGATGTCGACAGCGTGACGGCGGTGGTGGGCGAGGTGGCTCGGCACTGTGGGCCGGCCGACCGGATCGGCGTCACATTCCCCGGGGTGGTGACCGGGGGCGTCATCAGAACAGCGGCCAATATGCACCCGTCATGGGTGGATGTGGTCGCGCCCGAGCGGTTCGCCGAGGTGGTCGGATGCCCGGTGACCGTCGTCAACGACGCCGACGCCGCCGGGGTCGCCGAGGTCACCTTCGGCGCTGGTCGGGGCCGCTCCGGGGTGGTCATCGTCCTGACGTTAGGGACCGGCATCGGCAGCGCCGTGTTCCTGGACGGGAAGTTACTGCCCAACACGGAGCTGGGGCATCTGGAGCTGGACGGGACAGACGCCGAGCACCGCGCCTCCGAGCTGGCCCGGGAACGGGAAGGCCTCACCTGGCCCGAGTGGGCGCAGCGGGTCCAGCGGTATCTGCGCCACGTGGAGGACCTGCTCCAGCCCGAGCTGTTCATCATCGGCGGGGGCGTGAGTAAACGCGCCGACAAGTTCTTGCCCCTGATCCAGACCCGGACCCCGGTGGTGCCGGCGGCCCTGCGGAACGAGGCCGGCATTATCGGCGCGGCTTTGATGGCCGCCCAAGCCGGCTGAGCCGCCCCGCGGGCGTACCGGCGTACCCCACGCGAAGCCCACCGCCCGCCGTGCGGCGTGGGCGCGGCTGGGTCACAGCACGGCCCGTTCCGCGGCGGCCCGGGACCAGTCCAGAAGTAGCAACGTCGCGTCGTCGGCGGGTAGGGCACGGCGGTGGTCGAACACCGCGTTGAATAACCGGCGGAGGATCTCCGGCGCGGGTTGTTGGGCGTGGATCTGCCGGGAGACCAGCTCAATGAGCCGGGTGAGCCCGAACATCTCTCCCGCCGGATCGCGGGCTTCGACGACGCCATCGCTGTAAAACAGCAGCCGGTCACCGGGCTGGAGCGTGTCCTCCGCTACTTGGATGCTCGGGTCGTCGAAACCCAACGGCATACGGCGCCCCGCGTCCAGGGTCCGGACCAGATGTTTATCGCGCAGCAACAGCGGCGCCGGATGACCGGCGTTGATGTACCGCAGCAGGCCGGTCTCCAGGTGAAGCTCGGCGAGAACAGCGGTGACGAAGCGCAGCTCCCGGAACTGCTCCTCTAGGGCCGTGTCAATGGCGCGGCCCATGGCATACAGGCCACCGCCTGCCCGTCGAGTGGCGCGCATGGCCGCCAACGCCACCGCGCTGGCCACCCCCGCTGACAAGCCTTTCCCCATCGCGTCGAGGATCGCGATGTGGACGGTGGAGCCGTCGACGGCGTAGTCGAATGCATCCCCACCGGAGTCGTAACACGGTTCGATGATCGCCGAGATGACCATGCGGTCACTGGTGAACGTCAAAGGCGGCACCAGCCGCAACAGCAGCTCAGAGCCTGGCGTCATGGGTTGAGAACGTCGGATCTGGTGAAAGACGTCCCCGTAGGGCATCTTCGCCGTGATCAAATGCCCGAGAAGGTGGACGAGCATTTCACACTGATCACGCGGCCCGGGTGAGGGTGCTCCCGGAGGTCGCCCGGCGGGGGCCAGTTCGACAACGCCGAGTCGCTCGGATCCGTCCACCAAAGGGATCCACAGCCGGCCTGCCCGGTGCGCGGTGGGCTGGCCAGCCAACGTGCGTATCAGACTGAACGCGCGCCCCGCCATGGTGGTGTCCACCGGCAGGGGTGGTGGGAACGGAGCACCGTCGGTTGGGATGGCCCGGAGCGCCTGCTGTTCGTAATCGATCAGGTAGACCGTGAGCTCCAACCCCACCGTGTGGATCACCTGATCGACCATGGCGATCAGGTCGTCGGGCTGACACAGCTCCGCGCGGCGGAGCAGCTCCAGCATCACCGCGTACCAGGGATCCGACGCTTGAGCCGGGGTGGCTTTTCTCGCCGTCACCATGTGTCGCCTCCCGCTGGACGGATACGCGGATCGGGGCACGCCACGGCGAGCGTCGGGCCCAGAGCGGTGACCTGTCCGTCTCCACCTCGCGCTACAGGTATCGGCGTGTGGGGATACCCCGTCAGGCTCGGGTTTACCCGGGTACGTGGTGGGGAGACGGGGGTTAACCCTACCCCCGATAGGCCGGCTAGCTGGCCTCCCAATAGGGCGGCTAGCTGGCTCGTAGCGGAGGTGAGGGCTCCGTAGCGTCAAAGTCGGATGTTCGATTTGTAACGAGAGGACCGTGCGATGACGTTGTCGTTGGTCGATCCCACCACCGCTCCGTCCACCCGAAGAAACGCCGACGGCGACGTTCGCGGGAGTGATTACGCCGCCCTGTCCAGGCGGGTACGACAAGCCGGACTGTTCGAGCCGACTCCGGGGTTCTACATCGGCCTCAGCACTGTCTTATTGGGGCTGTTCGTCGCAGGCTGGACCGCATTCGCCCTGCTGGGTGACTCCTGGTACCAGCTGCTGGTGGCTGCCGGTTTGGCCATTGTCGGTGCCCAGATCGCCTTCTTGGGGCATGACATCGCGCATCGTCAGGTGTTTCGCTCCCGACGCGCGGCCGAGCGGGCCGGGGCGCTGGGCAGTTTGCTCATCGGCCTGACCTACGGCTGGTGGCAGGACAAGCACACCCGACACCACGCCAATCCCAACCATCTTGATCATGACCCTGACGTTGGACTGGGAGTGATCGCCTGGACCCCAGAGCAGGCCGAGGCGCACCGGGGTCTGGGGCGTTTCCTGGTCCGCTGGCAGGCGTACTTGTTCTTCCCACTACTGCTGCTGGAGGGCATCCACTTGCACATCTCCAGCGCACGCGCCGTGATCACGGATCGGGGGATACCTCACCGGAGGCTGGAAGGCTTTTTCCTGGCGGTGTACGCCCTGGTTCATGTCGGCCTGCCGTTCCTGGTGCTCTCACCCCTGAAGGCGGTGCTGTTCGTGGTGGTGCTGCAGGGTGTATTCGGTTTGTACCTGGGCTGCTCGTTCGCGCCCAACCATAAGGGCATGCCGCTGCTGCAGCCTGGGGAGAAACTGGACTACCTGCGTCGGCAGGTGCTGACCGCCCGGAACGTCTACGGGGGCCGCTGGCTGGATGTGCTCTTCGGAGGCCTGAACTTCCAGATCGAGCATCATCTATTCCCCAGCGTGCCGCGGGCACGGCTGCGGCAGCTGCGTCCGATCGTCAAGGAGTACTGCGCCGAGCGAGGCGTCGCTTACCACGAGACCGGGTTGATCGCCTCCTATCGAGAGGCGCTGACCCACCTCCACCACGTGGGAGAGCAGCTGCGCGTCGGCGTTAAGGCCAGTGAGGGAGCACCGGCGGCTTGAGGTGGACATCAGCCGGTGCCGAAGAGGGTACGCGTAGGCAGGTGCGGTACGCCGGGGTATGGAGGGGCCCGACGTACCGCACCGTCGTCATGGGGTCGTCACGGGTGCGCGCGACCCGCGGAGCGTCGGCGCATCAGGCCGGGCACCGCAGGCCGTCGACAGGAGGCTCCAGCTCCAGCAGGTACTGGTTCACCGCCTCGTTCACGCACGGGGAATCGGGATAGATGGTGTGCCCCTCGCCTTCATAGGTGATCAGCACACCCGTACCGAGCAGATTGGCCAGCGCCGGCGCTTGTTCGTATGGGGTGGCCGGGTCACCCAGGGTGCCGATGACCACGATCGGGGGCGCGCCCTCGGCCTCACCGACCGGGTACGGGTCATGCAGGTTGGGCCAGACCGCGCATCCCACGATCGACATGGCGAGCGCGGCGCCGAACAACGGGTACTCCTGGCGCCACTCCTCCTGCAGCTGCCGGACCTGCTCGACGGTGGGCGACTCTTCGTCATCGACACAGTTGACGTTGGTCAACATCTCCATGGAGTTGTCGTACGTGCCGTTAGGGTCGCGTCCCACGAAGTAGTCGCCGATCTGGAACAGCAGCGTGGGATCACCACGGTCGAGGTCATCGAGTGCCTGCGCCATCCAGGGCCAGTAATCCTGGGTGTACAGGGTCGATATCACCAGGTTGAGGACCCAGCCCGCGGTCGCCTGCCGGCCGTCGTACCCCACTGCGGGGTCTTGCCGGGCCCGGTCCAGCAACCCTTGAACGGTGGCGCGGGCATCCGGGCCGATCGCACAGTCCGCGCGGCCCACCTGCCGGCACCAGGCGACGAAGTTGTCGAAGGCGAGCTCGAAACCGGCCGCTTGCCGCTCGCTGGCGATCACGCCGTTCACCGTCGGATCCACCGCTCCGTCCAGGACGAAGGCCCGGATCCGGTCGGGGAACAGGCGCGCGTACACCGCGCCCAGCAGAGTGCCGTAGGAGTACCCCAGGTACGTGAGCTTCTCATCACCGAGCGCGGCGCGGATCGCCTCCATGTCTCGGACAGTCTGCTCCGTGGAGTACAGCCGCAGGGTGGCGCCGTATGTGCGTTCACACCCCTGTGCCGCCACCTCATTGAGGAGCACAAACTCGTCGAACTCATCCTGGGACACCGGGTCGGGATCGAACCCGATCAGTTCGTCTTTGAGGGTGTCGGGGATGCACGCCAGCGGTGAGGAACGCATCACGCCTCGTGGATCGAAACCCACGATGTCAAAACGGCGGAGAATCTCGTCAGAGAGTGTGGTGCTCAGATAGGCCGCGATATCCACCCCGGAGCCACCCGGACCCCCGGGGTTGACCAACAGGGAGCCGATCCGGTCCTCTTGCTCCTCCGAGCGAGCCCGTAGCAGGACGATCTCGAAGGTCTCGCCGTTGTCCGGTTGGTTCCAGTCCTGGGGCACCAGCACGGTCCCGCATTCGTAAACGATGGAGGAAGGGAGAGGAGAACCCGCGAGGGCATGCGCGGCTTCATGCCGGCACTCCGTCCACTCGATCTCCTGCGAACCCGCGTAGTCGGGGTTTCCCGAGCTGTCCGGGGCGGTGTTGGAGACCCAATGGACCGGTGGCACACTGCTGCAACCGGCTGCGGTGACCAGCAGGGCCACGGTGAGAACCTGGGCCGTCAGGCGGCGCGGGCCGAGGCCTCTACTGCGGAATGATGGGTAATCAGGGGTCACGGTGCTCCTTCCGGACATCGGCAGCGCAGATGGGACGGCCATTCGCGTGGAAGCGTACGAGGCACCGCAACTACACGTGCGCTCGATGGTGCGGGCGCCCGCAACAGCGTCGGGCGAAGCGGGTGACGCCGAAAATTACCCGGTCTCGGGAGGGCATGGGCCCGAAGAAGTCACGGCCACCTGCGGCCTTTAGGGCTGACGGTGGCTGCACGCGACGCTCGGGCCGCCTGACAGAGGGGTGAGGCCCAAGCGGTCCAGGAAGTCGACTCCATGTGTTGTCGTTATATAAAAACGCGATTCCTCTCGGTTGATACTACTTTATGTGTTTTGTTCTGTTCTCTTGGGTTGGAGTGCGCGTTACACAGCCTGCCGGGTGTGCCTGACGTGGTCCGTCGGGGCGCGGGGCGTCTGAGCTGGTGGGGTGGTGTGATCAGTCGAGGTGGAAGACCTCGGGCAGCGGCGTCATCGCCTGGTCAGGGTCAAGTCCGTCGAGCGATTCGAAGAACGGAGCCATCTCCGCTTGCCAACGAGCGTTGACCTCCCGCTCCGCCATTCTCGCCCGCGCCGCCTCGAAGTCGTCGGTCTCCAGGTAGCCGACGAGGGTGCCGTCATCCCGCAGGAAGAGCGAGTAGTTGTGCCATCCGCATTCGCTCAGTGCCTGGCGCATCTCGGGCCAGACCTCGGCGTGGCGTTGACGGTACTCCTCAACCCGGTCGGGCTTGACCCGCAGGATGAAGCAGATCCGCTGCATAGGGACCTCCGGACGTGACGTCGGCGATCATCACCTTATGGGCCGCGATTGAAAGGATTCAAGAGAGGTTCGCGGGACTGTCATCGGGTCTGTCATCAGGCGATTGGCCGTCTTGACACTGTGACGAGCACCTCTCTAGGGTTCGAAATTGAAACGTTTCATACTGTGCGGCGACCTGAGGTGTGAGCAATGACGGACATCGACGCGGTGAAGAGGGCGCTGAGGGAACAGCGGATCGAGACGCCTTCGTGGGCCTACGGCAACTCCGGCACCCGGTTCAAGGTGTTCCCCCAGCCCGGAGTGCCGCGTAACGCGTACGAGAAGCTTGAGGACGCCGCCGTGGTGCACCGTTTCACTGGAGTGGCGCCCAGTGTGGCTCTGCACATCCCCTGGGACCGGGTGGATGACTACGCCGACCTGCGGCGACACGCCGAATCGCTGGGCATCTCCATCGGTGCGATCAACCCGAACGTGTTTCAGGAGAACGAGTACCGCCTCGGCAGCGTGTGCAACCCGGACCCGGCGGTACGCCGTAAGGCAATCGATCACATCCTGGAATGCATCCAGATCGCCGAGGTGACCGGGTCGAACATCCTGTCGCTGTGGTTCGCCGACGGCACCAACTACCCCGGACAGGACGACTTCATCGCCCGTCAGGACCGTCTGGCCGAGGCGCTGCGCGAGGTCTACGACCGGATGCCCGACGGCATGCGGATGCTGCTGGAGTACAAGCTGTTCGAGCCCGCCTTCTACCACACCGACATCCCGGACTGGGGCACCAGCTACGCCCACTGCCTGGCGTTGGGAGAGCGGGCCCAGGTGCTGGTCGACACCGGACACCATGCGCCCGGTACCAACATCGAGTTCATCGTGGCGGTGCTGCTGCGGGTTGGCCGGCTGGGCGGTTTCCACTTCAACTCGCGCTTCTACGCCGACGACGACCTGATGGTGGGCGCGGCCGATCCGTTCCAGCTCTTCCGGATCATGCTGGAGATCGTCAAGGCCGGCGCTGTGAACTCCAGCGTGGCGTTCATGCTCGACCAGTGCCACAACATCGAACCGAAGATCCCGGCGCTGATCCGCTCCGTGCTCAACGTTCAGGAGGCCACCGCCAAGGCGCTGCTGGTCGACTTGGACGCGTTGCGCCAGGCACAGGAGAACGGGGACGTGCTGGGCGCCAACGAGGTGTTGATGGACGCCTACCACACGGATGTGCGTCCATTGCTGGCCTCGCTGCGTGAGGAGATGGGCATCGATCCCGACCCGTTGGCGGCGTACCGACGTTCTGGGTACGCCGAGAAGATCATCCAAGAGCGTCAGGGCGGCACTCAAGCCGGCTGGGGAGCCTGACCGGCCTCGACGGGCAGGCGGTGCGGGTTTATGGAGCCCGCACCGCCGTCGGACGACTGTCGGCCAGGACGTCCGGTCCACAACCTCCAGAGCCTGATTCAGAGCCCGCAGCATCCAGAGCCCGATCCAGATTTTGCAGCGTGAGGCGTCGGGGATAGCGCTATCCAGACGCCACGTGGCCGGCTGCCTTATTTTCGACCTTTTTTCGCTCCGTGGTCTCGTTTCGGGGATTCATCGATCAATTCCCCCGACGGGGCGAAATCCGGGAAATAGCGTTTCCCGATGGTGGCTTGTCTGTTGTGTTCTTCTCACCGCGCCGGCATTCATCCCGGGCAGGAACAGTAGTTGGGGAACCGAACCGTAAGTGGCGTGCCCTGTCGGCCTGGTCGATCACGAACAGTCACGTCACGGCGGACTGTCTGGATCGAACGATGTCGATGATCAGAATTTTCGCTGCTAATACGCGGTTCGTGTGTCCCGCCTGAGCCGGCATGGTGCGCGGCGATCAATCACTGACGGTCACATTGTGATTGCAGACACATGTGATAGAAACCACATCGGTTGCGAACGAAACTCGAACAGTGGCTATTTCTCTTTCGCTTATTGACGGTTCAGCTTCGTTGCTCCTACGTTTCCCGTAGGTTACGGAACCCGGCGGCCCCCGAGCCGGGTGGCCGTCATGGAGCGTCAGAGGTGATCGATGCCGGGAATCGCGGAGCACGAGCGGCAACAGGAGGTGCTGCGTCTGCTCGATAACGTCGGGCAAGTCAGCGTACCTGAGTTGTCGTTGCGGTTCGGCGTGTCCGAGGTAACGATCCGTAAGGATCTTGACGCGCTGGAGCGTCGTCGGCTGCTGCGTCGGGTTCGGGGCGGCGCAGTCACGGTGAACGGAGCCGACGAGGGCGCTTTCGAAATGCGGTTGCGGCACCGGGTGGCTGCCAAGCAGGCGATTGCACGGGCCGCGGCGGCCACCGTACGCGACGGGGACGCCATCGCCCTGGACTGCAGCACCACCTGCTACTACCTGGCGCAACTGCTCACCGAACGACGTGGGCTGGTCGTGCTCACCAACGGGCTACGAGCCGCCGAAGTGCTCAGCGAATCCGACGCGACCGTGGTACTACCCGGAGGCACCGTCCGCCGCTCCTCATGGTCGTTGGTCGGCGACATCGGTGATGTGTTCTCCGGCCGCGGCCGGGTAGCGCGAGGGTTCTTCGGTGTACGCTCCCTGTCCCCCCAACTAGGCCTGATGGAGCTGAACCCGGAGGAGACCGCGGTCAAGCGGCGCCTGGCGTCGGTCTGCGCCGAGGTGTACGGACTGTTCGACTCCAGCAAGGTGGACCGCTTCGCGCTTCACCCGTTCGCCAGCCCGGACCAGGTGACCGAACTCATCACGGACACCGGGATGAGCGACGAGGCGGTGGAGAGCTGGAAGGCCGTCGGGGTACCCGTGCGGCGGGTGCCGGTCGACACAGAGGGGGCATCGTGAGCGTCAGTGATCTGCCCCCGGACAGCGCGCCCGCTTCCGCGGCGACACAGCACAACCACGGCGTCCGTCCCGCACGTGCTGGCGGTAGCCCGCGTGCGGGACGGATTTCCAACGGCCCGCGCGCCATCAGACAACGCCTGAACGTGGTCGCTGTCGACCTCGGTGCCGAAAGCGGCCGGGTGATGCTGGGACAGTTCGACGGGCGACAGCTGACCCTGACCGAGGCGCACCGTTTCCCTAACGGAGCTCGCGCAGTCGACGGTCTACTTCGCTGGGACCTCACTACGCTGTGGGAACAGATCCGGATCGGGATGGCCAAGGCCGCCACCTTGCTCCCGACGGGCGAGGAGATCGTCTCGGTCGGCGTCGATACCTGGGGACTGGACTACGGCCTGCTGGACGCCGACGGGCAGCTGATCAACGATCCGGTGTCGTACCGGGATCCACGGACCCGCGGCATGCTCGCCGAAGCGGTGCGCCTGGTCGGTCGGCGTCGGCTCTATGCCGAGACCGGTATCCAGCTGATGGAGGTCAACACCATCTATCAGCTGCTGGCCGAGGTCCGCGCCGGCGGAGCCGACCTGCAGAAGGCGCGCACCCTGCTGCTGATCCCGGACCTGTTTCACCACCTGCTGTCAGGGCAGGCCGTGGCCGAGTACACCGAGGCCAGCACCACCGGGGCGTACGACGTGGCCAACCGGCGATGGGCGACCGGGCTGCTGAGCGACCTGGGGATCCCGACCGAGATGCTGCCGGAGGTGGTGGAGGCGGGAACCGACCTGGGTCTGTTACTGCCACCGCTACGTGAGGAGCTGGGCGTGGCGTACGGGCGGACCCGGGTCATCACACCGGGCAGCCACGACACCGCCAGCGCCGTGGTCAGCGTGCCGTTCACCGACCCCGCGGCCGCGTACATCTCCTCCGGTACCTGGTCACTGGTCGGAGTGGAGACCGACCAGCCCGTACTGACCGAGGCGGCGCGGTTGGCGAACCTGACCAACGAGGGCGGGGTGCTGGGCACCATTCGCCTGCTGCGTAACTGCATGGGACTGTGGATCCTGCAGGAGTGCCGCCGCCAGTGGGAGCGGGAAGGCAAGCGGTACACATATCAGGAACTAGTGGATCTAGCCTCCGCGGCGCCGGGCGGAGTAAGCGTCATCAATCCCGATCACCCCGATTTTGTGACTCCGGGCGATATGCCGGAGCGCATCCGGCAATACTGCCGGCGGACCGGACAGCCGGTTCCCATCAATGTCGCGGCGATAGCCCGCTGTGTCCTGGACAGCTTGGCCCTGCGGTACCGGATGGCGTTCACCGATCTCGGTGAGGTCACGGGTCGGCCGGTGAGCCGGATCCACATCGTGGGGGGCGGCTCCCGCAACACGCTGCTGAACCAACTGACCGCCGACGCCGCCGGTCTGGAAGTGGTGGGCGGGCCAGTCGAGGCGACCGCGATGGGCAACGTGCTGATGCAGCTGCACGCGCTGGGTGAGGTGTCGGGGTTGGAACAGATGCGCGAGGTGGTGCGGACCAGTGCACACCCCCACACCGTCACCCCTACCGACCCCGGTCGCTTCACCGATCTGTACGGCCGTTTCACCGAGTGGGTAGCGGCCGATCTCGCCGAAGCCGGTATCACCGACAAAACCGACTGAGGCGGACATAGGCGGCCTGCATCCCCCGAGCAGGCCCAGGAAAGGAGTACATCGATGCGGTACCCACGTGCGGTCAGGACCGGCTTCGCGGTGGCGATGGCCCTGGTCCTGGCGGCCACCGCTTGTACCAGACAACAGGAGAATGGTTCGTCCTCAAACGAAGACGACACCATCACGGTGGCTTTCGTCCCCAAGCTGCAGGGAATCCCCTACTTCGAAGCGATGAACACCGGTGGCCAGCAGGCGGCCGAGGACCTCGGTGTGGAGTGGATTTACCGAGGCGCGACCACCGCCGACCCCGGTGCCCAGACTGAGATCGTCCGTTCGCTGATCCAGCAGCGGGTGGACGTGCTGGTGGTCGCCCCCAACGACCCCGACTCCATGGCTCCGGTGCTGGCCGACGCCCAGGAGGCCGGTATCCACGTGATGACCTCCGACACCGACGCCCCCAACTCGGTCCGGGAGGTCTTCGTCAACCAGGCGACGGCCGAGGGTATCGGCCAGGCGCTCACCGACGCCTTGATGGAGGCGATGGGCGGCTCCGGCGAGTACGCGATCGTCTCGTGCGGTCAGACCGCCGCGAACCTCAACGCGTGGATCGAGGTACAGCGGGAGTACACCGCCTCGCAGTACCCCGAGGCGGAGATCGTCGACGTGGTCTACGCCGGTGAGGACGAGGCGCGGGCGGTGTCCATGGCCCGTGACCTGATGAACGCCCACCCCAACCTGCGGGGCCTGGTGGGTGAGTGCACCTCCTCCGCGCCCGCGGTGGCCCGTGCGGTCAGCGAGGCGGGGCGGATCGGTGAGGTCTTCACCGTCGGCCTGGGCACGCCACAGTCGATGGTTCCGTACCTGGAGGAGGGTTCCTCCAGCGCCGCGATCCTGTGGGACGTGGAGCAGCTGGGCTACCTGACCGTGTGGGCGGCGTACCAGCTGGCCACCGGCCAGGAATTCCAAGAGGTCAACCGCGTCAACGACCAGCTCACCGAGGTCCAGTACTTCGCCGACCAGGACATGTTGTTGCTGGGCGAGCCGCTGCGGATCACGGCCGAGAACGCCCGCAACTACAACTACTGACCTTCACAAACCGCTGATGTGCCGGGGCCGGTGGTTGTCCCCCGCGGGGGACGCCCACCGGCCCCACCCAGGGCCACCGCACCAGGCGGCCTCACCGTGCAGTGGCTCGGACGAGCCGGGGTGGGGCGGCCTTCACGAGTCTGCGTCGGGGCGGTGGGCCGCTGAGACTTCCGAACCAACGGACAGAGGAGACACCGTGGAGGAGTTGCTCGCGCTCACGGGCATCCACAAGCGGTACGGCGGTGTCCAGGCACTGCGAGGTGTGGACTTCGACGTTCGGCCTGGCGAGGTCCATGCACTGGTCGGTGAGAACGGAGCCGGAAAGTCCACCCTCATCAAGATCATCTCGGGCGCGGAGGCGCCGGACGAAGGCACGATCATGATGGGAGGTACCCGGCTCGCCGGCGGCAGTACCACCGCGGCGCTCAAAGCCGGTATCGCCACCGTCTACCAGGAACCGCAACTATTCGGCGAATTATCGGTCGCCGAGAACGTGTTCCTCGGCCGAGAACTGCGGCGTCGTCGACTGGTTGACTGGACGGCCCAGCGGCGACACGTGACCGACCTGCTGAAGCGGCTTGGACTGGACCCGGCCATCGCCGATGTGCGGGTCGCGGACCTGCCCGTGGCCGAGCAACAACTGGTTTCGATCGCGAAGGCGTTCGCCCACCGGGCCAAGGTGCTCATCCTGGACGAGCCGTCGGCGATCCTGACCGACGCTGAGATCGAAACCCTCTTCGGGGCGATCCGCGCCATGCGGGCCGAAGGGGTCGGAATCATCTACATCAGCCACCGCTTGGACGAACTCACCCTGATCGCCGACCGGGTGACCGTGATGCGGGACGGCGCCATCGTCGCCTCCCGACGGGCCGATGAGTTGTCGGTCCATGAGATCGCCGAACTGATGGTGGGGCGGGCGCTAGAGACCCAGCGAGTGACGCGCGAAGTGCCCGACGCGCCGCCGGCCCTGTCGGTGCGAGGACTGCGGCGCGCCCGCCAGTTCTCCGACGTCACATTCCACGTGTTGCCCGGTGAGGTGGTGGGCCTGTACGGACTCGTCGGGTCCGGTACCGGTGCGGTCGCCCGCGCCCTGTACGGCATCGACCCTGCCGACGGGGGAGAGGTGGAGATCAAGGGGCGGACGCTCCGGCTGACCCGCCCCGCCGACGCGGTCGCCGCCGGCATCGCGATGCTGCCGGCTAACCGCAAGGTGCAGGGCGTGTTCGCCTCCAAGTCCATCGCCTTCAACATCTCAGTCGGCCACCTGAAACTGCTGTCCCGCTTCAGGTTCTGGGTGGACCGGCGTCGGGAACGCGCCGTCGCCAGGGACTTCTTGCGTCGGATCGCCATCAAGGCGCCCAGCGTCTCCACCCCGGTCGGCACGCTCTCCGGCGGGAACCAGCAGAAGGTGGTGTTGGCGCGCTCCCTGGTGGAGCGCCCGGAGATCTTGGTGCTGGAGGAGCCCACCCAGGGTGTGGACATCGGTGCCAAGGAGGAGATCCACCAGATCATCCTCGACCTGGCCAACGCCGGAAGCGCGGTTCTGGTCGTCTCCACCGACCTACCGGAGGTGCTGCGGCTGGCCGACCGGGTGCTGGTGCTTCGCGACGGTCGGATCACCGCGGAGTTCCCACGCGGCGCCTCCCAAGCGCAGGTGCTGGCGGCTGCGGCCGGGGCCGCTGAACACACCTCACTAGACGACGCCCGAGAAGCGGTCGCCGAGGAGGTGGGCTGATGGCCACCACCATGACCAGCCCCGCCCGGAGCGGGGCGAAGACCCGGCGGGTCACGGCACGAGCCGTGGAGGGGCAGGAGCTGGCCCTGGCAGGGGTGCTGGCGGTGCTGTGGCTGGTGCTGAGCCTGGTCACCGACACCTTCCTGACCACCTCCAACCTGCAGAACATCCTGTTCACGGTCGCCCCCATCGCCCTGATCGGCATCGGCATGACGGCGGTGATCGTGACGGCCGGCATCGACGTGTCCGTCGGCAGCAGCCTGGCCGTGGCGGCTGTGATCGTGGCCAAACTGCTGCGGGACGCCGGCGTCAACGCACCCACCGCGTTACTGGTCGCGGTGGGGGTGGGAGCCGTGCTCGGCCTGATCAACGGTGTCGTGGTCGCCTACGGCCGCATTCACGCCATCATCGTCACCTTCGGCACCCTCAACCTGTTCCGGTTCATCTCGCTGCGCATCTTCGACTCTCAGCAGGTGACCGGGGTGCCTGACACCCTTGAGTTCCTCGGCGGCGGAGCCGCCGGCCGAACCCTGGGCGTACCCAATGCCTGGTGGTTGGTGATGGCGGTGGGCGCCCTGGTGTGGCTCTACATGCGCTACGCGCCCACCGGTCGGCACCTGTACGCCATCGGCGGTGACGCCACGGCGGCCCGGCTGGCCGGGGTCCAGGTGGAGCGTCGTCTGGTGGCCGTCTACACGCTGACCGGTGTGCTGGTGGGTCTGGCGGCCTGCATATCCATCGGCGGTGGCGGACTGGTGCAGCAGAACATCGGCACCGGTTTGGAGCTTCAGGTGATCGCCGCCGTCGTCATCGGCGGCACCAGCATCATCGGCGGCCGCGGCACGGTACTGGGAACGCTGCTGGGCGCGTTGCTGGTCGGCACGGTCACCAGCGCCGTCACCCTGCTGCAGTGGCCCAGCGAGCTGACCGCGCTGTTCATCGGGATCTTCATCCTCATTGCGGTCGGAGTGGACCTGATCCGGGAGCGACGGAGGCGGTCGAGGTGAGTCATTCGGTGACCGATAAGCCGACCCAGGCGCCGACCGGGGCGGACAGCGCGCCTTCACAGGCGCCCCGCCGGCGGATCGGGGTACGCGAGGTGTTGACATTCCTGCTCACCGACCGGGTCGCGCTGCTGGTGGTGCTGCTGGCGGTCCTGCTGGTGTGGATGAACATCCTCGACACCGGGGGCTACCTCATCGCTCCGTACGACCTGGCGTACCTGTTCACCTCGCTGGAGATGGCGGTGCCGCTGTGCATCCTGGCACTGGCGGAGCTGATCGTGATCGTCTCCGGACGGGGCGGCATCGACCTGTCGGTCGGGGCGATGGTGAGCCTGGCCGGCATGGCGTTCGGCTTCATGGTCGGGGAGTGGGGCTGGCCCCTGCTGCCGGCGGTGGCCGCCTGCCTGGTCGTGGGCGCGGTGTTGGGGGCGATCAACGGCTTCCTGGTGGCCTACCTGGGCTTCCCCGCGCTGATCGCGACCTTGGCGACCTACTACGCCTACAGCTCGCTGGCGTTGGTCAGCAACGACAACGCCCCGATCTCCACTCAGCCGATCCAGGACCTCAACTCCCTGACCGATCCGGTGGCGCTGCCGTTCGGGCTGCCGTCGGTGCCGATGCAGGTGTTCACCTTCGCGCTTCCGACGGTGCTGCTGGTGTGGCTGCTGATGAACCGGACCAGTTACGGCCGCAAGCTGTACGCCGTCGGCACCAACGACACCGCGGCCCGGTTCGCCAACCTGTCGGTGTCCTGGGTGCGGTTCCGGGCGTACCTGCTGTCCGGGCTGTTGTCGGGCGTGACCGCGGTGGTGACGGTGGCCCAGTACGCCTCCGCGCGGCCAGATGCCGGCACGGTCGGCAACGGGATGGCGCTGCCGGCCATCACCATCGCGGTGCTCGGCGGGGTCGCCATCGCCGGTGGGATCGGCCGGGTCGGCGGCGTCGTGATCGCCGCGCTGCTGGTGACCTGGCTTAACGCCGGCATCCTGCTGGCCTTCATCGGCTCTGAAGGCAGCCAGTACCAGCTGTTCGCGCTGGGCGTGGTGCTGATCGCCTCAGCGCTACTGAACACCTACATGGTGCGCCGGCGGGGAGGGACCTGATGACGATGACGGAGCCTGGTACCCGAGGCGGGGCGGTGCGATCCGTACCCGATCTGGTGCCCGAGGAGCTGGTGGCGCTGACCCGACGCCTGGGGGACCCCGCCGCGGACCTGGTGGTGCTGGCGGAGGGGAACACCTCCACCCGGCTGCCTGATGGGCGGTTCGTGGTCAAGGCGAGCGGGGCCCGGATGGATCAGGCCGACGCCTCTGGCTTCGTGGTGGTTGAGCCATCGGAGCTGGTCCGCGCGCTGGACAACCCGCACACGACCCAGGACGAGTTGAGCGCGCTACTGGCGGACGGGGCGGGGCGTCGCGCCTCCATCGAAACCCTGGTGCACTTGGCGGCCCTGGAGTACGGCGGGGCCGAGTGGGTGGCGCACACTCACCCCACGGCCGTGGTCGGGTTGTTGTCGATCGAGGAGGCGGAGGCGCTGTGGAACGCCCCGCTGTTCCCCGACGAAGCGGTGGTGCTGGGGCGCCCGGCCTGGGTGCCCTACACCGAACCCGGTTTGGCGCTGGGACGCGCGGTGGTCGCCGCGATTCGTGGGTACGCCGAGACCGAAGGGCAGCCGCCCCGGCTGGTGTTGCTGGGTAACCACGGGATCGTGGCCCTCGGGCGTACCGCCGCTGAGGTGGAGGCGGTGACCACGATGTGCGTGAAGGCGGCGCGGGTACGCAGCGTGGCGCTGGGAGCGGGCCGGCTGGCGCCGCTGGACCCGGTGCACGCCGCGGCGCTCGCCGGACGCCCCGACGAGGTGGAACGGCGGCGGCTGTTGAGGCGGGCCGCCGGAGGGGAGGCCCGGTGAGCGCGGCCGGTGTGCAGGCGCTGCGGCGGCGACGCGTGGAGGCGGTGTTCTTCGACGTGGGCGGACCGCTGTACGACGACGAGAACTTCGTCCGGGCGGTGCTGACCGCGCTCGATGAGATCCGGGCCGAGGACGGCCACCCTCCCGTGGATCGGGAGCGGTTTCGGCGGATCTACGACGAGGTGCGGCAGGCGCAGGGTGGTTCGCTGCGGCGTACCTTGGCCGCCGAGTTCCTCGGTGACGCCTCCCGGCGGGACCTGCTGCACCAGCGCACCGCTGCCCACTGGATCCATCCGCCGGGCACCCTGTACCCGGACGTCCTGCCGTGTCTGCGTGCCCTGCACGGCCGGGTTCGCATCGGCGTGGTCGCCAACCAGGAAGCCACCGTGGTCGATGCGTTACGCCGGGACGGGGTCGCCGAGTACGTGGATGTGTGGGCGGTCTCGGCGATCGTCGGGGTGGAGAAACCCGATCCGAAGCTGTTCACCTGGGCGCTGCAGGAGGCGGGAACCACCGCCGAGCACGCGGTGCATGTGGGCAATCGACTGGACACCGATGTCCGCCCCGCGGCCGCGTTGGGTTTGGGCACGGTGTGGGTGCTGCGTGGCGAAGCGCCGCCGGCGCCCACCGCTGAGCAACTGGCTGAACCAGACCTAGCCGTGCCCGACCTGACCGCTCTTCCCGAGGCCCTGCTTGGAGCGGAGAGCCGAGGGCGGAGGTGAGCCGGCCATGAGCAACCACGGGGTGACCGATCGTCCGGGAGCGGGGCGGCTCTCCGGGGACGAGGTGCTGCTCGGCGTCGATCTGGCGACCGCGAATACGCGGGTCGTGGCCGCGGACGCCACCGGCACCGTCCTCGCCACCGCCGCCCGGCCGCTGGCGACGCCATCCCGTCCCCGCGCCGGCTGGTCCGAGCAGGAGCCCACCTATGTGGACGTCGTGCTGGAGGCCCTGGCCGAAGTTGTCGGCGCGCTGCCTGGGGGCGGGCGGAGGATCGCGGGCATCTCGGTCACGGCGACCTCCGGCACGATCGTGCCCTGCACCCCCGACGGGACACCGACCGGAGCCGCTCTGCTGTACGACGACCAACGGAGCGCCGCGGACCTGCCCACGGAGGTAGTCGCGGCTGCGCCCGCGCTGGCCCGCGTGGCCTGGCTGGTTCGGCACCGTCCAGCGGCCCGGTATCTCCACGTCAGCGACGTCGTGGTGAGCGCTCTCACTGGCGAAGCGCCGGTGACCGACACCAGCCACGCCTTGAAGACCGGCGCCGACCCCACCTCCGCCATGTGGCGGCGGGAGCTGATGACGGCCGCAGGGGTCGATCCGTCGTGGCTGCCCCAGCTGGTGAGGCCCGGCACCGTGGTGGGCGGCGTGTCCACCGGCATCGCCGCCCGGACCGGGCTGGTGGCGGGGACACCGGTGATCGTAGGGATGACCGATGGCTGCACCGGCCAGCTCGCCGCTGGGGCGGTGGCACCCGGCGAGGCCGCGAGCACGCTGGGCACCACGCTGGTGCTCAAACAGGTCGCCCCCGACCAGGTCACCGCGCTCGACGGCGCGGTCTACAGCCACCGTGCCCCTGATGGCTCCTGGTGGGCCGGAGGCGCCAGCAACGTCGGCGCCGGCGTGCTGTCAGCGGTGCTCCCGGATGTAGACAAGGCGCGGTGGGACCAGATCGCGGGGGAGCACGGCCCGGCCCGGGTGGTGTGCTACCCCCTGGCCCGGCCAGGGGAGCGGTTTCCGTTCGCGCGACCGGACGCCGCCTTGTTCTGGGAGGGCAAGCCCGCCGACGACGTCGAGACCTACCGCGCCCTGCTGGAAGGGGTGGCCTTTACCGAGCGGCTGGGCTACGAGGTACTTCACCAGGCCGGGGCACCCGCCCTGACCGGAGCGGTACGCGGTGTCGGCGGGGGCAGCCGCAGCCAGGTGTGGCTGCGGATCCGGGCCAGCGTGCTCCAGCGCCCCCTGACGGTGCCGGCCGAACCGAGCAGCGGCTTCGGCGCTGCGGTCCTGGCGGCCGCCGCCACCGTGCATGACGGGCTGGCCCAGGCGGTGAAGGAGATGGTGCATCCGGTCCAGCTGGTGGAGCCCGACCCGGCGGAGATCGGCCCCCTGGATGCCGCCTACCACAGATTTCTCGCCGCGTTGCGGCGGCGAGGGTACCTGCCCGATTCCCACGCCCGCCCGTGAAGACGTCCATCCATCGAAGTAGAGAACACGTGAGGGAGCGACCCGATGACCCAGAATCGGCGGGATGACCTGCCGCCTGACGTGCCCGACGCGGTCGTCGAGATGCTGGAACGGGCTAACCGGCTCGGTTCGGACCCGACCGTCACCAACTACGGAGGAGGAAACACCTCCTGCAAGGCACAGGTGCGGCATCCGGCCACCGGACAACCCGCCACCCTGCTGTTCGTGAAGGGATCGGGCGGTGACCTGGGGACCCTGCGGTACTCCGGCCTGGCGATCCTGGAGCTGGACCGGCTGCGTGGACTGCGCGCGGTCTACCGGGGCCCGGAGTACGAGGACGAGATGGTGGACCTGTTCCCGTACTGCTGCTTCGGGCCGGGCGGGGCGGCTCCGTCCATCGACACCCCGATGCACGCGTTGGTCGACGCGCCGCACATTGACCACCTTCACCCTGACTCGGTGATCGCGCTGGCCGCCAGCGCCGACGGCGAGCGGCTGGTCGCCGAGTGCTACGGCGGGCGGGTGGCCTGGATCCCCTGGATCCGTCCCGGTTGGGAACTCGGTGAGCTGCACGCCCGGCTGTACCGGGAGAACCCTCAGCTGGAGGGTGTGGTGCTGGGCGGGCACGGTCTGACGGTGTGGGGCTCCACCAGCGCCGAGTGTGAGGAGCGGGCTTTCCGACTCATCCGGGAGGCTGCTGAGTTCATTGAGCGCCACGGCCGCCCCGAGCCGTTCGGGCCGGTCCGGGACGACCGCAGGCCGCTGCCTGAGGAACAGCGGCGGATCCGCGCCGCGGAGCTGGCGCCCATCCTGCGCCGGATCGCCTCCACCGACTCCCGGATGGTTGGGCATTTCCGGGACGACGAGGTGGTGCTGGACTTCCTGTCCCGCGAGGCGCTGGACCGGCTGGTCCCACTGGGCACCTCCTGCCCGGACCACTTCCTGCGGACCAAGGTGCGGCCCCTGCTGTTGGACACCGCGCCGGACGCGCCGCTGGAGGAGGTCGAGGCCCGGCTTGGCGAACTGCACGCCGAGTACCGGGAGGAGTACGCCGCCTACTACCGGCGGTACGCCGATGAGAACACCCCGCCGATGCGGGGCGCCGACCCGGCCATCGTGCTGGTGCCGGGGGTGGGCATGTTCTCCTTCGGGGCTGATAAGCAAACCGCCCGGGTCGCCGGGGAGTACTACGTCAACGCCATCAACGCCATGCGGGGCGCCGAGGCGGTCTCCCGGTACGCACCGGTCGAGGAAGCCGAGAAGTTCCGCGTGGAGTACTGGATCCTGGAGGAGCGCAAGCTGCGTCGGCGGCCGGCGCCCAAGCCGTTGGCGGGACGAATCGCGCTGGTCACCGGGGGTGGCTCCGGTATCGGAAAGGCCACCTGCCGGGCCTTGGTGGAGCAGGGTGCCTGCGTGGTGGTCGCCGACCGGGACACCGCCTCCGCTGAGCAGGTCGCCAAAGAGTTGGGCGGCCCGGATCGGGCGGTCGCCGCCACCGTCGACGTCACCGATGAAGCGGCGGTTGAGGAGGGGGTCCGGCGGGCCTGTCTGGCCTTCGGAGGCCTGGACCTGGTCGTCAACAACGCTGGACTGTCCCGGGCCGCGACCCTGGAGGAGACCACCCCGGAGGTGTGGGATCTACAGTTCGCGGTGATGCCTCGGGGCTCCTACCTGGTCTCTCGGGCCGCCGCGCGGGTGATGCGCGCCCAGCAGCTCGGCGGCGACATCGTGTTCATCGTCAGCAAGAACGGCGTGTTCGCCGGCCCCGCTAACTTCGCGTACTCCGCGGCGAAGGCGGCCCAGGCGCACCAGGTGCGGCTGTTGGCGGCCGAACTGGGGGAGTACGGCATTCGGGTCAACGGCATCAACCCCGACGGCGTGGTGCGGGGGTCGGGCATCTTCGCTGGCGGCTGGGGAGCCGAGCGGGCCCGCGTCTACGGAGTGCCCGAGGAGGAGCTGGGCAAGTTCTACGCCCAGCGGACCTTGCTGAAGCAGGAGGTCCTCCCCGAGCACGTCGCCGCGGCCGTGGTGGCGCTCACCAACGATTCCTTCCCGCGTACCACCGGTCTGCTGGTTCCCGTCGACGGCGGGGTGCCTCAGGCCTTTCTGAGGTGAGGACCGAATGAATCCATTAGGGATCCACGCGCTGGTCTGGGTGGGTGGCTTCTCCCGCGAGGAGTGTGAGTACGCGGTACAGAGCACTCGTCAGGCGGGGTTTGACATCCTGGAGATCCCCGCGCTCGACCCGGAAGCCATCGATATCGCCCACACCCGCGCCGTCCTGGCTGACCACGGGGTGAAGGGGGTGTGCTCGCTGGGTCTGGACCCGGACTGCGACATCTCCTCACCCGATGCGGAGGTGGTACGCCGGGGCGAGGAGCGGCTGGCGGCCGCGCTGTCGGTGGTGTCCGGGATCGGCGGGGACTTCCTCGGCGGTGTGGTCTACTCCGCGTTGGGCAAGTACAACGCGCCCGTAACCCCTGAAGGGCGTCGCAACATGGTGACGGCGCTTCGGAGGCTCGCCGCCCGGGCCGCTGACGCGGGAATCACTATCGGGCTGGAGGTCGTCAACCGGTACGAGTCCAATGTGCTCAACACGGTGCCTCAGGCCCTGGAGCTGATCGAGGAGATCGACGCTCCCAACGTGATGGTGCATGTGGACGTCTACCACTCCAACATCGAGGAGGTGCCGGCTACGGCGGTGCGGCAGGCGGCCGCGGCCGGCCGCCTCGGATATGTCCACATCGGAGAGTCGCACCGGGGATACCTGGGGACCGGCACCGTGGACTTCGGGGCGTTCTTCGGCGCGTTGCGGGAGGTGGGGTACACCGGCCCGGTGACCTTTGAGTCCTTCTCCCGGGCGGTGGTCTCACCCCAGCTGTCCAACCGGCTGGGGGTGTGGCGTGATCTGTGGGCCGACGGAGCGGATCTGGCCCGGCACGCCCACGCCTTCATCACCAGCCATCTCACCCGGTCCTGAACCGCCTCGCGCGAGCCGCGACAGGCATCGAGCGGCGCGCACAGCGCACCAGGCCGGCATCCCCCAGGCGCGGTGGGGGCGCTTCTGTGCCCCCACCGCGCCATGTGTGCTGGGGAGTCGAAGATCTCAGCGGCGGACGGTTTCGGTGCGCCGGCGTCGGATGCCTCTGCGTCGCGTGGGCGCGTACGGTATCCGCTAACGGTCGAGAGGCTGTACTCACAGCGCGGTCTTGGAGATCGCGCCGGTCGCGTCCACAAACCAGCGTTCGTTGGGGAAGTCTCGTCCGGCGAACCGGGCGGCGATGAAATCCGCGATCAGGCCGGGGACCGCTGGCCCCATGCTGGCGGAGGGGACGCCTCCGATAGAGTGCCGAGCCCCTTGGTAGACCACTAGCCGCTTGGGGCCTGAGAGGACGCTGAACAGCCGTTCGGTGTGCTCCAGAGGGCTGAGTTCATCCTTCTCACCCGCGACCGCCAGGTAGGGCATCTGGATATGCTCCGCGTGTCCCTCCCAGGTCAAGGTTTTGGCGAACCGGTCGAATTCCTCCTCATTGGTGTAGTTCGCCATGTACATAAAGCGCATTTTGAAGGTGGGGGAGGCTTGCTCGAAGGCTGTGGTCCAGCGAGGTTCGTGACAGACGTTCATCACCGCGCACGCGCGTAGCCGGGGTTCATGGGCGGCCGCGATCGTGGCGGCGAAGGAGCCGAAGCTGGTCCCCGTTATCGCGATCTGCTCCGGGTCGATCTCTGGGCGGTTGATCAGCCAGTCCACGCATGCCGTGCCGGTGGCTTCCCAGCCGGGGACGGTCATGGGGATGCCAAGCATCGGGCATTCGTACTGTCCCGGCCCTTCGATCGCCAGGACCGCGAAGCCGCGCGCAAGGAAGCGGTCACCGTACAGCGACACGCTCGCTTCCTTGAAGTTGTCCATGCCGGGGACGGACACCACGGCCGGGATTCGACCGTCGCGGTAGCCGGGAGGCAGGTGGAACCACGCCGGTAGCGCGGTGTCCTGGAACGGGATCGAAACCCGCTCTATATGATGATCGGCTAGCTTCGCGTACTTCTCATAGCATTCAAGTTTTTTATTGTGGAAATAAATATTCTCGTCGGTATTAGCGTGAATAGGCCATTGGGCGGCTCCCCAGTGGATTGCCGCTATGAAGTAGTTTTCGCGGGCGGTGACCAGTTCTTCGGCTTCTTCAGCGGCGCGTGCCATGGCCTCCCGGCGGTGGGCGGCGGCGACGAAGGCGGGTGAGAAGTCTGCGTATTTTTTGACGCGTTCCCGGATGATGGCGAAGTCGGGTGAGGCTCCCGGCCCGCAGGGGGCGTTCCAGTAAAACGAGCGTGGTTGATCCCAGTCGATCCCGTTCGCCTCGATGATGCTGTCGAGGAGCCAACGCTGTTCGCGCCAGCGTCGAGTGACGGGTTCGGTGCGAGAAGAGACCGTCTGGCTGGTCACCCGGGAGGGGACGGTAACGGTGTGCCGTGGGAGGGAGGTGTCGACCAGACCGTAGACGGTGCCTCCGCTGGCGACCGCCAGAGAGCGCAAAAGATGACGACGATTCATTTTTTCTCCTGGGCGTGACATAAAGGGCTGTCGAAGGAGAACTCTTCGGAGGAGAACCGCCGGAGGAAGGCCGTCGACGTATCGTGTCTGATCGACAGCGCTCTGTAACGACGCTAGCATTAAATCAGGGAAACCTCGTCTAAATAGGTATTAATTGGTGACGGGGCCTTCACATCAGCGACGGTGAAAGAAACGCCACCACCGGGTCGTGGCTTGACGAGGACTGCCACCGGTGGAGATGCGGCGGTGACGTTGTGTCCACCCTCCGGTCGACTAATGGCATGGCTTCGTCCTCACGGGGTAGGGCAGAGACAAGTGACATTCCCACCGTGAGGAGGAAGGCAGATGACCGAGCGCGATGGCTTCGGCTCGTCTGGCGAGCAGAAGTCGCCGGTGACGACCGCGAGGGAACAGACATCCCAGGTCGGGCACGAGGCTGTGCGCGCCGGCGGCGACGTCGTGCATACCGCAGCTGAACAGGGCAAGCACCTGGTTCAAGAGTCGGGCCGTCAGATCCGCCATCTGGTCGGTGAAGCAACGAACCAGGTCAGGGAACAGGCCATTGTCCAGCAGCAGCGCGCCGTGGACGGATTGCGCGGAATCGGCCAGGAGCTGCGAGCGATGGCCGAGCATGACGGCCAGTCCGGATTGGCCAGCGAGCTGGCCAGTCAGGCCTCCACCCGGATCGAGCAGCTCGCCGACTGGCTGGAACGGCGCGAGCCGGGAGACCTGCTGATGGAGCTGCGGAACTTCGCCCGCCGTCGTCCGGGCATGTTCCTCGCCAGCGCCGTGGTGGCCGGTGTGCTGGTGGGCCGTTTGACCAGGAGCCTCACCTCCAGCGGTGACAGCGGCATGGCCGAGGGTGGTCGGGCCCAGAACCCGGCCTGGCCCCCCGATGCCACGCCCGGCATGGAAACCTCCACCCCGGTCGGCGTGTCCGCCCCCCAGACGCCCACTACCCCTGGCTATGGGCCGGGGGGTTACGGCCAGAACCCCACCTACGGCCAGGCACAGCCGCCGCCACCGGGGTATGCGCCGGGTGGTGGACTCGGCGCCGGCCTGACCGAGCCCACCTATGAGCAGGCGACGCCCGAGGGCAACCTCTACCGGTCATCGACCGCCTCATCGGATGAGGCGGAGAACCGGAGGCGGCCATGACGACCCTGCAGGAACGCCCCGATCTGGGCCGTCCCGATCTGCACGGCTCCCGCGCGAGTCGTCCGCTCAGTGATGTGTCCCAGGTCTCCGTAGGGGAGCTGTTGGCGGACATCACGCGTGACCTGTCGAAGCTGGTGCGTCAGGAGGTCGCGCTGGCCAAGGTCGAACTTCGGCAGGAGGCCGTCAAGACCGGTAAGGCCGCCGGCATGATCGCCGGTTCCGGGGTGGCCGCCCACATGGTGCTGTTGTTCCTGTCGTTCGCGCTGTGGTGGGGCTTGGCCAACGTGATGGACCATGGTTGGGCCGCACTGATCGTCGCCGTCATATGGGGCGTCATCGCAGCTGTCCTGTTCTTCGTGGGCCGATCCCGGATGCGTCAGGTGCACGGCCTGCACCAGACCGTCGAAACCGTCCGTGAGATGCCCGACGCGCTCAGAGGCCGGGCGTGACCCGGTGCCGCCGGACCGGATCGGATCGGAAGGAGACCCGGCAATGACCACACAAGCCGACCGACTGCGACAGGACATCGAACGGACACGCAGTGAGCTCAGCGACGACGTCAACGCGCTGACCCGCAAGGTCAGCCCGAGAAGAGTCGTAGGGGACCGGGTGGAACGGACCCGCGGTGTCTTCCGGAGCGCGAAGGAGAAGATCATGGGAACCACGGCCGGAATCGGACAGAAGGCCGGATCCGCCACGTCGTCGATGACGGATCAGATGTCCTCTGCGGCGTCATCCACCGCCTCGACGGTAGGCTCCGCCGCCTCGGCGATGGGACACGCCGCCAGCGCGGCCCCCCAGATGATGCGGGAACGCACCGAGGGCAGCCCGTTGGCGGTGGGACTGATCGCTTTCGGGGCAGGGGTGCTTATCTCCTCCCTATTCCCCGCCAGTCGCCGGGAGCAGCAGCTCACCGGCCAGCTCAAAGACACAGCGGCGAAGCACTCCGAGCAGTTCAAGCAGGAGGCCAGTGAGATCGCCCACACGATGCAGGAGAACCTCCGCGAACCGGTCCAGCAAGCGAAGGAGTCGGTCAAATCAACCACGACCGAGAGCATGACGGCCGTCCGGGAACGAGGCCGTACCGCGGCGCAGGACGTTCGCGATCAAGCACAGCAGGCCAAAGAGAACCTGCAACGGTGACCTGCGCGCCATGAGGACCGGCCGGGTCGGTTTGTCGGCCCGGCCGACGGGGGACCGGTACGCGGTGAGGACCGGGTTAAGGCCGCGGTTACCCACCGCGGAGCCGGAAAGGAGCGGTGATGTTCGCCCATACCAGGCGCGAAGCCCGGGACAGGGAACAGCCCGCCGCGAAATCCCTGCGTGAGGAGCAGGCACGGCAGGAGGAGGAGCGGGCACAGCAGAAACGGGACGAACTCCTGCCTGAACCCCCTACCGCCAGTCAGGGTCCTGACCGCCCCACCCACCTCAGCGGCAGATCGTGGTGGGGGGTACTCAAGCGCACCATCAGTGAGTTTCAGAAGGACAACCTCACCGACTGGGCCGCCGCCTTGACCTACTACGGCGTGCTGTCCATCTTCCCGGGGCTGCTGGTGCTTATCGCGGCTCTCCGGTTGTCGGGCGAGAACACCATGCAGCGAGTGATCGACGAGTTGGAGCAGGTGGCACCCGGCGCGGTCGGGGAGTTGATGCGTTCCGCGGTGCAGAACCTGCAGCAGAGTCAGTCATCGACCGCCAGTCTCGTCGCCGTGATCGGTCTGGCCGCGGCGCTGTGGTCGGCGTCGGGGTACGTCGGCGCGTTCATGCGCGCCAGCAACACCATCTTCGATGTGCCTGAAGGGCGTCCGATCTGGAAGACACTCCCTATCCGGCTGGGGATCACCGTGGCCACCGGTCTGCTGTTGATCGTGATTTCACTGACCGTGGTGTTCACCGGCGGCGCGGCCCGGTGGCTGGGAGACCTGATCGGGTTGGGGTCGGGCGCCGTCATGGTGTGGGACATCGCCAAATGGCCGGTGCTGCTGCTTTTGGTCAGCCTGCTGTTCGCGATCCTGTACTGGGCCTCGCCCAACGCCCGGCAGGGCGGGTTCCGATGGATCAGCCCAGGCGGGATCCTCGCAGTGGTCATTTGGGTGATCGTGTCCTTGGGCTTCGCGTTCTACGTGGCGAACTTCAGCTCCTACAACCGGACATACGGCAGCCTCGCCACCGTGATCATTTTCTTGATCTGGTTGTGGATCTCTAACATCGCTGTGCTGCTAGGGGCGGAGTTCGACGCCGAAACGCAGCGGGCCCGCGCCATCAGCGCCGGCCACGACGCGGATAAAGAGCCCTACATGGAGCTGCGCGACACCCGCAAACTCGACAAGGCCTGACCCTCCCCCTCACGTGGGGCCCTCATGGAGGCCCCGAGCATCACCGTGGCCCGGGAAGCCGGGACAGCGGTGCGGGAAAGCCGGGTTCCGGCGAAGACCGGATGGCTTCGGCTCTGTCGCCACGCCGACGCGAGGACGTAAAGAGAGGATGTAAAGAGAGGACAGGGCGGGAGCCTCCGGCCCGGGAACGCGCCCGGGCCTACCGCAGGACCTACGCGTCTACGCGTCGTGGGAGCCTGAGAGCCCCATGGTCGTGGCCACCTGCAGCGCGGTGCGGTATGCCTGTTGCCCGAACAGCACCAGCCGGGCCTCAGACACCACGGTGGGGGTCGCGTCGTGGAGCACGCTCAGCGCCTGGCGGACCGCATCCTCGAATGGCCAGCCGTAGACACCGGACGATATTAGCGGGAACGCCACCACCCGCGCGCCCAACTCATCGGCCACCCGCAGGCTATTGCGGTAGCAGTCCTGCAACAGCGCGGAACGATCCTCGTTCGCCCGCCATACCGGGCCCACCGTGTGGATGACCCAGCGGGCAGGCAATTTTCCGGCGGTCGTAGCCACCGCTTGACCGGTGGGCAGCCCGTCGGGGTACTGCGAGGCGCGCAGTTTCCGGCACTCTTCGAGGATCGCTGGACCACCCGCGCGATGGATCGCTCCGTCCACCCCACCGCCACCCAGCAGTGACGAGTTCGCCGCGTTGACCACAGCGTCCACCTGCTGCTTGGTGATGTCCCCCTCAACGAGTTCGATCTTCATGTCCGCCCCTTGGATCCGGATCAGTGTGCGGAGAACAAATGGCGACACGCCGAACGTATCGCTACGGCGCCGACCGGCTTCCCGTTTTTGTCACCCAGCCACGGCGGCCCGCAGCGCGCGGTTGAGCAGGCGGGCATCGCCGAGCAGGCTGCGCAGGCGACGCTCCAACCCGCTGATCGGCACCAGATTCTGAGGGGCCCGGGGATCCTTGTACGCCGCGGACGCAAAGCGCGGCAGTGTCACGGTGGAGATGTCGGCCAGCTGAATCGCCACCGACCGCGATACATCAGCGGTGCACTCGACTCGGACCACGCCGGCCCAGGGTGAGCCAGGAGCGCCGGGCAAGCGCAGGTACCAGGCGTACCGGTCCCAGGATGTCCCCAGCAAGAACACCGGGCTGCGGTGCCCCGCCGGCAGGCTGGTGACGACAGCAGCCAGCGCCGGAGGCAGGTACTCGGTACGGTGGGTCTTGATGTACCCCACGGTGCGATCCAGGTGGGTGCGGCCGTGCAGCGGACCGTCCACCACCAGCAGATCGTCACCCCCACTGTCACGGGAGCGAGCCTCAGCAGCGACCGTCATCTCCAGCTCCCGCATCCGCCGCTGGACAGCCTGCTGCAGATCCATGGGCTCGGGCCTGCTGACCCGGTGCGGGCGGTACACCGCCCCAGTGGCCGCCACCAGATCCCCCACCCGGGTGCTGCTGGTGAACAATCCACGCTCCACCCGCGTGACGATCACCTCGGCGACCCCGGCCTGCAGATCGCAGCGCACCACGCCTGCCGCGTATGAGGCCGCCACTCCAGGGTGTGTCCCGTCAGAGTCCTCCACCCAGATACGGCCGTCGATGCGGCGTACCCCATCGATCAACAGCACGGTGGCTGGTGGGCGTACCTGTTCCGGGGGCAGCAAGGGGCGCCACGCGTCAGGCGGCAGCTCCACGCCGATCTCCACCCGCGACGTGGTGGCCTGCGACGGGCCAGGGCTGGGTTCCCCGGGCTCGAAGGCCGACCCGTAGGTGGGATCCCAGGACTCTACGTGGACTTTCATACGGTCACCTTCGACACCGTGGCGGTACGGGCATCCTTGTTGATCTCGAAACGCACCGGGATGCGTTCGGCGAGCGCGGGCACGTGGGTCACCACGCCCACCATCCGGTCACCGCGGGCGGCCAGGTTCTCCAAGGTGGCGGCCACGGTGTCCAAGGTGGCTGCGTCGAGGGTCCCGAACCCCTCATCGAGGATGATCGATTCCAAGCTGGTGCTGGTCGCGGACATCCCGGCCAGCTGCTCTGACAGGGCCAACGCCAAGGCCAGTGAGGCCTGGAAGGTTTCACCCCCGGACAGGGTGCGTACGCTTCGTCGCTGCTCGGCGTCGTGATGGTCAATCACGAAGAATTCACCCTTGTCGTGCACCAGCTCGTACTGGCCGCCCGACAGCTCCATCAGGATCGTGGAGGCGCCCGCCACCAACAGATCCAGCGCCTCCTCCAACAGCCACCGTTCAAACCGGTCGGCCCGCAGGTGACCGGCCAACTCTCGGGCCACCTGGGCCTGGCGCGTCAACGTGCCGACCTGGGCGCGCAGCGCGTCGGCCTGGGCGCGCCGTTCCTCGGCGCGGGTCACCGCCGCCTCAGCCTGCACCAAGGCGCGGTCCACCGCTCGGGGGTAGTCGTCATCGGCGGGTGTTGGCACGTCGGCGGCGCCGAGCAGCCCAGTCAAGCGGCGTCGTACCTCGTCGGCCGCGGCAGCCGCCTCGGCCATCTCGGCGTGGGCCGCGTCCCGGCGTTCCCGACGCGCTGTGATCTGCTCACCCGCCCAGTCGGTCAGCTCCCGCCACGCCGCGACCAGATCCTCCCGACGCACCGGCGGGGGCCCCAACGCCGCGACCGTGTCCCGGGCGGCGTCGAAGGCCTCCCAGGCCCGCCGCAGCGCCGTGTCAGCCCGCTCCAGGTCGGCCCGGGTCCGCCGGTGCTCCGTCCGGGCCTCCCGTACCGCCTGCGCCGCCTGATCGGCCGCCTGCCGCAGCTTCGCCACCTGCTCCTGGCGATGGTGGAGCTCCTGCATCGTCGGGGCGTCCCGCAGGGCGTGCTGCACCCGGGCAAGCCGCTCCGCTGTCCGATCGTGACGGTCCTGACGCACGGCCAGTTCGCGCTCCCGGTCCCGCAGCACCCTGGCGGCGGCGTCCCGGGCCGCCTGGGCGTCCGCCACGGCCCGCTGGGCCGCGCGGGTGGCGCCACCCGCCCCGGTGTCCGGCGGCAGCGTCGTCACGGTCTGATGGCACACCGGGCAGGGCTGGCCCTCGGCCAGGTGGGAGCGCAGTGTCGTGGCCAGGTCTTCCCGTCGGGCGGCGTCGTAGGCGGCCTGGGCCTGGGCCACGGCCTCCTCGGCCCGGGCCAGCTCCTGACGCGCCGGATCGACCGCCTCCCGCGCCGCATCGACCTCCTGGCGCAGCAGATCCAGGTGAGCGTGAAGCTCATCCCGCTCCTGGTACGCGGCCAGCCACGTGGGCACCTGCGGGTCATCGATGGCGCGCAGCTGGGTCCGCAGCTCCTCCTCATGCTGCTCCGCCTGCGCCACCGCCTCCGCCGCGGCTCGTTCCGCCTCCCGCGCCGTCTGGGTGGTCGCGGCCAGGTCAGCCACCTGCACGGGCGGGGCGATCCGTTGCAGCCGTGTCAGCTCGGCCTCGGCGGCGGTCGCCTCGGTGCGCGCCTGCTCCGTACGTTCCCGCGCCGCTATCAGATGAGGCATGAGCTCATCGACGGCCTTCGCCAGCGCCGTGAGCGCCTCACAGCGGTGCCGGGCGGCGGCCACCGCTTCGTCGGTGGCGTCGGCGAGCTGCCGCAGATCCTGCTGGGCCTGCTCTGCCCGGGCCTGAAGCTGACTTGCCCGCGCGGTGGCTCGCTCCCGAATCCGCTGGTAGACGGTCAAGCCCAACAGGTTGACCAGGATGTCCTGGCGGTCGCGTGGCTTGGCCTGCAGGAAGCGCGCGAACTCCCCCTGGGGCAGGATCACGCAGGTGGTGAACTGCTCATAGGGCAACCCAATCACCCGCGTCACCGCCGCATCCATCTCCGAGGGGGTGCCGGCCAGGATCTCCCCCACCTGATCGACCTGGTCGATGGCGCGTTTGGTGTCGAGGATCTCCAACCCGACCCCCGCGGGCAGCTTCTCCAGGCCCGCGTGCCGGGTCTCGGCGCGTCCTTTGACGCGGCGTACCACCCGGGTGGCGACATAGCGCTCCCCGGAGGCTTCAAACACCAACCGCACCCGGGCTTCGTTGGCCGACGGAGCCAGCGCTCCCGCGACCCCACGCCGGTCGCTCCAGCGAGGCACCGTGCCGTACAGCGCGAAGCAGATGGCGTCCAGCACCGTCGACTTACCGGAGCCGGTGGGGCCGGTCAACGCGAAGAAGTCGATGTTGGTGAAATCGATGGTGGTGGGCTCCCGGAAGACCGCGAACCCCGCCAGGTCCAGCCGCAGCGGCCTCACGATTCGGTGACCTCCAGATCCGCGTACAACTGGTCGAACAGCTCCCGGACCTCGGGGTCGTCGTGGCCTCGGGCACGCAGGTAGTCCGCGAACAGCTCACTCGCCGACCGTCCGGCCCGCCGGGTGCGGGGCTCCCGCTGCTGGGTCTTCTCCAACAGCTCAGGGTCGATGCGGACCTCCAAGGCGCGGGGTAGCAACTCCTGCACCTCCTCCCGCAGGCCGGCGCGGGGTCGCTCCCGGACGAAGACCCGCAGCCAGGGCTCGCTGGACCGCTGGTGGTCATCGGGTACGCCCACGGAGCCCGTGCTGCGCGCCGCGGCGCCTGTGTCGGCCGCACCGTCCGTCGACGCGGAGCGCTGATCGGTCCGCAGGGTCCGTGCGTACTCGGTGAGTTCGGCCAGGGTGCCGCGTACCGTCCGCAACGGCAGCGCCGAGGTGATCGGAACCGAGCGGACCCGGGCGGGGGTGTCCGGCGTGACCTCCACCAGCAGCACTCCGGGGGTGTTCTCCTCCTCCCCGAAGTCCAGCGCCAACGGGCTACCCGAGTAGTACGTCGGAGCAGGGCCGGTGATCTTCTGTTGCCGGTGCAGGTGCCCCAGCGCCACGTAGTGCGCCGAGGCGGGGAAAGCCGTGGCGGGCACCGCGTACGACAGGATGGTCTGGGCGGCTCGCTCACCGCCCCCCAGGGCGCCACCCAGCACCGTCAGATGAGCGGTGATGAGATTGATCGCTCTGGCATCGAAGGAGTGGGTGAGTCTCTCCAGCAGCCGCGTCACCAGGGTGGTGTACTCCTGGTTGGCCTCAGCGCCGGTGAGGTCAAACATCTCCACCGCGCGCACCGCGTACCGTTGGGACAGGAACGGCAACGCCACCAGCCGCCACGGTTCACCGGCTCGAGTGGTGCCGGTGATCAGGTGGTCGTCGATTCCCCGGATCGTGCCGCGCAGGGTGATCCCCGCCGCCTCGGCCCAGTGCCGCAGCGCGTCCAGCGCCGCTCCGTTGTCGTGGTTTCCGGCGATGGCGACCACCTCCGCACCGGTGCGGCGCAGCCCGGACAGCGCCCGGGTGACCAACCTGGTTGCTCGTGCCCCCGGCGCGGCGGTGTCGAACAGGTCACCCGCCACGATCACCAGGTCCGGTTGTTCGGCGCGGGCGAGCTCCACGATCTCCCTGAGCACCGCCACCTGTTCGTCGTGACGCGACTGTCCTTTGAGGACTTTGCCGACGTGCCAGTCGGAGGTGTGCAGGATCTTCACGTGGGTCACCGTCCGGGTCCAAGCGGAAAGGTGTCTGCACGCGGTTCACGCGTGTTGCTCACTGTAAGCGTCAGGTCTGTCAAAATCGGCTCGGGTGCCCGCTGGATCCGGTTCTCCACCACGTGTCCTGTGTCCTCGGACGCGTCAGAACGGAAACTCATCGTCGGAGGCGGTGGCAGAGGCGGCGCCGATGACCGCGAAAGGATCAGCGCCGCTGACCGAGGTCCGTGGCGGTGGGGTCGACGGCTCGCCCCGCTCCGATGGGCGGGTCGCCCACGCGGGGAACGGGAACTCCACCACCAGCGGCACCGGGATGTCCGGCTGCGCCACAAACATGGTGCCGGGCTTGGCCAGCACCGCACGCTGTCGCTGCGCCGGAGGCAGGTACCCGTACTCGGGCCGCGCCGCCTCCGCCGCGTCCAGCCGCCCCACCACCCGGATCGCGGAGTTGGCGACGATGCGTCGCTCCACCTCGCTGGCGGTCTGCTGGGCGCCGATCAGGATCACCCCCAGGGAACGGCCCCGCTCGGCGATATCCAGCAGCACATCCTTAATCGGGCTGGTGCCTTCTCGGGGCGCGTACTTGTTCAGCTCGTCAAGCACCACAAACAGCAGCGGCCGCGCGGTCCCGGAGCGCTCCTTGCGTTCAAACTCGGCCCGTAGCGTCACACCCACCACGAAGCGCTGGGCACGGTCGGGGAGGTTGTGCAGATCAACCACGGTCAGCTGTGCACCGCCCTCAGTGGAGATAGCGTGCGCCCGGCGGGCCGGCAGATCCCCCCGAATCAGCCGACTCAGATCGCGCTTAGCCGCCACCAGCCGGCGGATGAACGCGTTGACGGTGCCCAGGCCAACGGCGCTCCCCGCCCACTGTCCTCGGGTCTCCTCATTGGTGAGTCGATCAGTGATCAGGTCCACCAGTTCCTCGAAGGAGCGCACCAGCTCCCCGTCAATCAGGGCGGCACCGTCCTCTTTGGGCTCCGCCTCCCGGGCCAGCCGAGCCGCCACCTGGTGCACCACCATGGTGTACTGCTGGCGGTCGTCGTCGGCGTCGGCGAACAGGAACGGCAGTAGCTTCTCCGAGCAGAACTCGGCGATGGTCCAGTAGAAGGAGTTCACCCCGTACGAGCGGCAGGCCACATCGGCGGTGCCGTCGGGATCCCCGGGACGGGGCGGGGCGAAGACCGCCACGGAGCTGAACGGCCGCGCCGGCAGGCCGAGTTTGGTGTACGCCTCGCGGGTGTCCTCATTCAGGCGATTGTTGGCGTGATCGAGCAGGAGCAGATCCTCGCCCTTCACGTTGAAGATCAGCGCCTTGGTGTTGACGGCTTCAGCGCCGAAGGCGCCGGAGTGGAAGGCCGAGTACAACAGCCAGGTGGCGAACGAGGTCTTAGTGGCTACCCCGGAGATACCGGAGATCGACACGTGCGCCCCGCGCGTACCGTCCAAAAAGTCCGCGTTGAGGAAGACCGGTTGACCGTCGCGCCCTAGCCCGACTGGCAAGGTCCGCTCCATGCGGTCAAAGTGCAGCGCTGTGGCGCGCTCGTCGTCGACCGCGCGACGAACCACGGTGCCGGGCAAGGGAGGGACATAAACCTCCGGATCGACCCGGGTAGTGGTGATCTCGGCGGCCTCTTGAACCTGGGCGGGCAAAGTACCGTCGGAGATCAAGAACACATCCGAGTCGAACTGGGCCCCCTCATGTCGCGCCCGGACCTGGGTGACCACGCCGGCGATGGTGACCGGGTCATGTCCGGGCACGTGGCGGGTGGTGGCTACAACGTCGTCCAGTTGCAGGTACGTGCCGGGTCGCACCGCCACCCAGAAGGTGAGCGGGGTGGCGTCCTCAGTGCCGAGTACCCGCCCGACCGGCTCACTCATGTGTTCCCTCGCTCCGTTCCACGCCATCCACGGCGGTATCCACATTCACGGCGGTTTCCCTGGCATCCTGCCGTACCCGCAGCCTGTGGCCGCGGACCCCGGTCTCCCGCGTGTCACGCTTTCGGGTGCGGTGTAGCCCGTTCCGGTACGCCGCTGACGCGGTCGCTGTCACACTCCGAGCGCGGTATCACCGCAGCAGAGGCGGCACCAAGTCGGACAGCGGCAGGGTCAGCAGCCACGACCAGCCCGTCCGTGCCGACCAGACCAGCCAGGCCAGCGCGGTCACGCTCAACACACCCAGCAGGATCCGACGCCCCACCCGGTAGCAGAGCGGAATCTCCTCCTGCCGGCGACGCCCGCGCCACGGCCGTTCCGGGCGCAGGCGCTGTGGCCGGCCCGGGAGAGCCCCGGTCACCAGCCAACGTACCGGCTCGGCCAGCCGGAGCGTGTCGTGGTCCAAGCCGGAGGAGAAGAAACGCACCTGATCCGCGACGGCCATCACGGTGCGCACCGCGTTCCCCCACCCCACCGTCTCCAGCCAGCCACGTACTTGTTGGTCAACTTGTTCACTGGGGGCGGCGGCCACGCCGTTTAAGGTAGCGCCCACTGTGGTACGCCGAAGCACGTCGGTCTTGGTGACGACCACCGCCACCCGCCGCAGGCGTCCACCGTCGGGGCGGGTCCGTAACGCGTTCACCAAGCGGGAGATCACATGCGACGGCTCCTCCACCGACGGGGTGGCCTGGGCTACCAGGGCCCGCTCTGAGCCGTCAAGGGAGCGTTGGACCGTGACCAAAGCCAGCGGGTCCACTACGATCAGCAGACCACTGGCCAGATCGAGGTAACGCTGCCATCCGATCCGATCGGCCGAGGTGTAGTGCTCGCCGGGCGGGTCGAACAGGTACAGGATGCACTGACCCGGCCGATCCCACTCCACATCTAGCATCGTGGCCCGCGGCAACCGGGGCAGGGTCCGGGGCAGCGTCTCCCCGCTTCTGAGCCGCGCCAGCCCACGTTCGAACTCCTCAGCGTCCCGGTCGTCGACGAAGCGCACCCCCGCTCCGTCACCGGCCCGCAGCCCGCCCAAAGCCAGGCAGGCGAAGGTGGTCTTGCCAGCGGCTGGGCCACCCACGATCGGCACGTGCACTATCGGGGTCCGGCCGATCCGGCGGGGCAGCCGTCGGTGGCAGTGCGGACACCAGGCGGCGAGCCGGTGCCGCCCCAGGACCGACGCGGTCGGCAGCCTGGTGCCACACCGGCACACCCGCCACAGGACGCCGTACCTTCCTGGGCGTAGCCAGGCGTGTCGGGCACCGCATTCTGGACAGGCGTACTCCGGTAGCCGAAACGGCTGGTAGCAGCCCGGGTGTGGGCAGGCGGGCCAGGACCGTCGCCACCATGACACCATCCAGTCCGCGCTCCGCAGCGCCCCACCGATCACCAGCGATCCCGCGACCGCCGACTCGGCGATCAGGCCATAGCCGAGCGTGAACACGATCAGGCCCGCCAGGCCGAGCACGATACCGGCGACCAGCCCGACCATCGTCGCCAGCCACACCGGTGCCAGCACGATCGCCTGCCGGCCCCCCAACAGCGCCTGGGCAGCGAAGGTCACGGTGCGGCGACCCGGGCGGCTGACCGCGGTGAGGGTGTGGCGAATGATCGCCGCGTAGTCCCGCCACGGCTGCGCCACCCAGTACGACAGGTACGCCGGCTCTTGGTGCCCCGAGCGCGCTGGCCGCGCGGTGTCATCCCACGCCTCAGGCGCCGTCTGGGTAGCGCCAGGCCTGTGCGTTGCCCCGTCTGTCTCCTCCGCGGCGGGAGGGGCCGGCACCGGGGAACGCCCATCGGCGCGGGGGTCGGTGAGCACACGCCCCGCAGCGGTCAGAATGTTCGCCCAGCACACCAGGGCGGTCAACAGCGCGAAGGCCGCCGCCACAGGGAGCAGGAGCTGCCAGAACAACGCCCACAGCAGCACTGACGCTGAGATCAGCCCGGCGATAGCCAGCGGCATGCCTCAGCCCTCGCGACCGAACAGGAAGCGCCACCATTGGCCGGCGTGGACCAGTTCCCGGAGCGACGGCACCAACTCTCGGTCCCGAGCCGCCAGTAGCCGCGCCAGGCGACGGTGCGCCAGCGGCCGACGTACCAGGCTCCGCACGTACTCCTGCAAGGGCGGCGGGCACACCCCCGCCCGATACAGCCGCGTAGCGATCTCAGCCAGATCCGTCTGGCCCGCCTCGTCGGCGGTGCTGGTCCGCAGCCATTGGTCGACGATCAAAACACGCATCTGCTCCTCAAGCCCGATCAGCACCGCCACCCGATGTGGGACCGGGCGTCCAGCCAGCAGCGTGCAGGCTCCCTGCAACACCCGCTCGGCCAGCCCGGGGTCCGCAGTGGACAAAGCCTGCCCTAACGCGGTCAGACTTCCAACCACCAGGTCCGGCGCGTACGTCTGAGACAGCGCATGCAGGTTCAAGATCAGTCGGGCGCTGCCGGCGGCCTCGTCGACGGGGGACGCGGCGCCGTCACCGGATCCGGCCGCGATACCACCCGAACCACCCGCTGTGCCGTCCCGGTCCGGGGCTTCGGTGATAGCGCCGTTGGCCGGGGCAGCCTCCGAGGCCGGGGCGGGCTCCGTCCGATCTGCCGCGGCGGGAAGGTCACTCAGCGGAGCAGAACGCTCCAGGATCTGGGCGAGCCGTACGGTCGCGCTATCCGTCGGGTCCGCCTGACGCAAGGCCTGGGCGGCCAGCCGGCGAAGCTCCGGCTGACCCGCGGTGGTCGGATCCAAAGAGTCCAGAACGCGGATGACCTCGGCGACGGTGGGGGTCTGATCGGACCACAGCTGGCCCACCGCCTCGGCCAGGCTGCTGCGGGTGAGTAAGCCGGCGCCCTGCAGCGCCACTAACCGCTCCGTCACCTCCGCCCTGCGAGCGATGTGACGGCGACCGTACGCGGTGAGCACATGTCTGCCCAGCTCTGGGGCCGTCGTCCAGTCCCGGTCGGCCAGTAGGTCGGTCAGCGCGCCGTTGAGCAGGCCGGTGAGCGCTTCATCGACCGGGCGGCGGGTGAACGCGGCGGCCATCCGGTCCAGCAGGGCGGCCCGCTGCCCGGCGGGGGCGGCGCGGAGCAACCGGCTTATCGCCTCCTGCTCCCGCGGAGCGACCAGTTCACCCGCGCACAGCGCCAGTAACGCCGCCGCCGCGTCCAAATTTTCATCGGTCCGTCCCGCCAGGGTCGCGACCTCGCACAGCAGATCGATCCCGGCCAGGTCATGGGTGCGCCAGCAGCGAGTCACCGCCGTCGCGTACCGACTGGGCGGGGCGACGGATTCGGGCGGTCGGAGCTGGTCGAGCCAGAACACCACCCCGTCCCCACCCGAGCTGGACCACGCCGCCTCGGTGGTACCGACCAGGTGGTGGCGCGCCGCCATCGGATCGGCGGTGTAGGTCACGAACGACAACCCGGAGACGGTGTCGAAGGGCAGCGAGTAGGAGATCGCCGCGATCCAGTGGCAGGTCGCCTCCACGTTGTCGCACACCAGCCGAATCGGGCCGGCCTGCCCGGACAAGGTGGCACGCACCGCATCCAGCAGGACGGTGAGCAGCCGGTACGCCTCGACGCCGGCGTTGGTCAGGAAGGACGCCACGGCATGCGGGTCGAGGACCTCACCCGGCTCAATGTGAGCCAGTTCAGGCAGGGAAGTCACTGAGGCGGGGGCCGGGCTCCACACCGGCGCTCGCCACAGCTCGATCGGGCGTACCCCATCCAGCTCGTCGACGTTGGCGACGATGGCGTGTCCGAAGAAGTTGCCGTCCCGACCGGAGTAGTCGGTGCCCAGGTAACGGCAGCAGACGAAGACCGCCCCTTGGGGGGTGAGGTCATAGGCCAACGACACCGGACAGGCGTCGGGGTGACGCGGACCGGGCGGCGGCCGGTACGTCATGAACGGTTCGATGAGCCGCTCCAGGTCCGGGGTCACCGACGGGCTGGTGGCGACGAACTGAAAACCCGCCCGCCCGGTCCGGCCGGTCGCCGCTGAGGTGTAGTGCAGCTGCCGGGCCATCGGATCAACGCCTCACTCCGTCGAGCATCCCAAACTGGTACAGCAACCACAGCAGAGGGTCCTCGACACGGTACGGGCGGATGCCGCCGGAGGCGATCACACCGTTGCGGGGGACGCCGCCCAGGGCGGACAGGCCGAATAGTCCATATTGGCCGTAGTTGTGCTCCAGGAAGGTCTCCAGCCCTTCGGCGTTCCAACCGTGCAACAGCGCTCGGACCTGCTCGTGTACCGCCTCCCGGTCAGTCAGATCCAACGTCCCGGTGCGGGGGCGAGGGCGGTGCAGCGGGGACTGCCGTTCCAGGCGCGGCTGGAGCGCGTCGATCTTGGTGAGAGCCACCGCCAGCGGGACCCGTAACCGCTGCCCACTGCGCAGCTCATTGGCCGACCGGAGCACCTCCGTGACCCGTCCGATCACCTCCAACGGGCTGGACAGGGCACTGTCCACACCGGCCACGGCCCGAGCCTCGGCCCGGGTGTCCGCGGCCGCGCCGGGAAGCTCCAAGGGGTCGACCAGGAAGATGATGGCGTCGGCGGCGATGAGGTAGCGCAGGTGTAGATCGACCGAGTCCCGACGGTCCAGATCCTCCCCGGCGGTATCGAACAGCACCAGCGTCAAGGAGGTGTCCCGCACCCCCATCAGGCGCCGACGACGCCGAGTGAGCAGGTAGACCATGGGCCAACGGATCGCGGTGGCCGCCGATTGCGTGGTGGGGAGCAACCGGTGTTCATTGAACAGCGGCCGCGCGAAGTCGTTGTGGTAGCGGTCGATGGTTCGGTCGTCGCAGGCCACCAGCGAGGTGTTCAGCTCCGCCCCCAACCGGTGCTCCAGCTCATGCAGCAGCACCGCGATGTAGGTGCTCTTCCCCGCGTTCTTGGCCCCCACCAACGCCACGATCTTGCTGGTGGTCTCGCAGTACTGCGCCGGAAGCTGGTTGTGGCATTCCGGGCAGACCCGGCGGAAGGTCTCCTGGCCGCAGGACGGGCAGGTCGCGCGCTGCCGGCGACCGTCAGCGGTGAAGACCGGGGGAAGGGTGGCGGCCACCGTGGAGTCCAGATAGCGGGCGAGAGCCTCGTCGACCCGTGGGGGACACCCTTTTCCGCGTCCGGGAGCGCCTCCCTGACACCGGAACTGCACAGCACGCCGCGGCATGCTCGCGAAGCAGTACGGACAGGTGATCCGCGCCATCTCATCGCCCTCGCAGTTGGTCGACAGGAGGATCGTGCAGGTCCAGATCATCGTCCGGTGCGAAGCACCGCAGCCAGTACGGCCCTGGACGGGGCGCCGGCAGGACCAGCTGGGTGGGTACTCCGGGACGGAGGACCAGATTCTCCGCGTGACCGATGATCTCACCGTCATCGGGGCGCAACGGCATCACCGATCCGGGGCGGAGTACCACGAGGACACGACGCAGTGAGACCGGCTGGTGGGCGTACAGGATAACGACGAGTTGACGGCGCCAGGGGGGACCAGAGCGTCGAATCTCGTACCAGGCTTCGGCCCGCTCGGGCACGTCCACCACGATCGGAGGCCCCGGAACGAGATGCTCCCCGTGTCGGGCCACAGGAGTGAGTGTGATTCGCAGGGCCCCATTGCCGGGCGCGGTCAACCAGGCGCCGCCCTGGGCCTGGTACGCGGCGCGGGACAGGGCCAGTTCCCGCTGTAGGGGTTCATTCGGCAGATGCCAGCTGATCCGTACCTCAGCGAGGTCCTCCGGCCAGTCCCACCACAGCCCTAATTCGCCGTCGCTGCGTCGGGCGGTCAGGTGGGGCGGCAGTGTCGGAACCTTCGGATCGATCGGCTCGGCATGGGTGACCCGGAGTCGAGGTGATGGCTCGGCGGGACCTGGGTCCGGGAAGGCCGAGTCGGCGGAGACGGGAACGGCGGGGCCCGCGTCGCGGACGGAAAGCTCGTGGGACTGCCAGGGCTCGGGCGGGGACGACGGGGTCAGATCCAGACCTTGGTGGGCCTCGTGGATCGCTCCGTGTCCCCGGGAGACGGGAGTGTCGACAGGCCCGCGGACTTCGGCCTGCGTCGTGGGCGGCCATACCGGATCGGGGAGGGGAGTGACGCCGACCGACGGTGCCCCCGATGGCCCGGCGTCTTCGTAGGTGCCTGGCGCCTCCACTGTCTCGGTGGGGACGGCCGTTGAGGGGATCCCTGATGCCGCATGCCCGGAGCGGGGCGGCGTCGCGGACAACGGACCAGGCACCGTCGGACCAGCCGCGGCAGGACCGACGGGCTCGGGCTCAGGCTCAGGAGCCGGCGCCGGTGTCTCGGCGGGCAGCTCCAGACCAGCCGGGGGTGGAGTGGCGCTCAGCCGCTGACTGGGCTTGAGCACCGGTTCGTCGGTGACAGGCACCGGTGGGGTCCGGGGCACGTCTGGTGGTTGCCCTTCCGGGTCCAGGCGCGTCCCGAGATCGTCCGACGGCGCTTCTTCAGGGGCGGCGGTCGGGGCTTCTTCCGAAGGGTGCCCGGGCCGAGCACCAGGAGGCCGGGGCGAGAGGCTGGGCGGAGACAGCGGCGTCAGGGAAGCGGAGGGGTGAGGAAGCAGAGACGAAGCAGGGGAGGGGTCTGCGGCGAGTTGCTCGGCACGGATCGCAAACGCCAGGCGCTGGGCGTCGGCCAGGATCAGTCCAAGCTGGTCGGTCGCGTACTCCACCAGCGCCGCCGCTGAGACGCCCTGCCGTTGCCGGGCCCGGAGAGCCTCAGCCAGCTCGTACTGGATCAGATCATCGAGACCGCCCTGGGCGATCGCAGCCTTCAGAACCACGATCACCGTGCTGGCCAGGGTCTTGCTGCCGTCGTGCGGGCGGGCCGACCAGTAGTGATCGGCTTCGGTGACTAGATCCGGGGTCACCGGCAGACCCGCCACCGTCACCCTCGGGCCGGGGGAGTGGTCGCTCCACAACGCCAGCGCCCCTGAGACCTCCTCCGCACCCAGCAGGAAGTCCGGGGCATGCCGATGTCCCAGGGCCCGCAGCGCGTCGCGGTACCGCGTGTACCCCACCACCGGTGGCACCGTCGGGAGCGGGTCGGGTTGACAGACCTCCACCCCCCGGGAACGCAGCTGCGTCTCCACCTCGGCCATGGACACCTCATGGGTGTCGGCCAACTCGGCCGCCACCTCAGGAGTGATCCGGAGCAGGGGAGCCGCGATGTCGTCAATCTCGGCGGCCAACCGTGCCGCGCGTCGCGCCGGTCGTGCCAAGGCCTCAGCGATCGCGATCCGCAGCGGATCCAGATCACCGGCCGCCGCCGCCTCCAGTAACGGAGCCAGCTGGGTGTGCTCGGCGTCAAGGCGGGCCACCAGCCGCCGGAACTTCAACTCCCGGCGGGCACGGCGCCAGCAGGCCCGGACCGCAGGGACCACTTCGGCGATTTGGGCAGGGTCCAGCGGCTCGGCCAACGCGTACCGGGCGATGAGGTTCTCCGGAGGACGGTCCCCGGCTTGTCGCGCCGGTTCCAACACCTCCCGTAGATATTTATCCTCATCGAATTTATTCTCGTTGAGCATTATTCAGAACCTTGCTCCGTAGCCGGCCGACGTGCGCGAGGGAATGGGCTCTGAATAAGACTCATCGAAGCGTTTGTCTTCATGGAATGGCACGGCTAGCTCACACCCGGACTTGTCGACGATCTCAGCTCACCCGCACCCGGGCTAGGGCTTCCCGGGAACGCGCCACGTCCTCGTCCGACATTCCACCCACCTGGATGGCCAGATCGAGACGCTGCTGGGTGCTCTGCTCAGTCGCCACCACTTGCAGCAACCCGCTGGTGTCCAGGCGGAAGGTCACGTCGATAGGCCAGCCGGCGGGCTTCCCCGGTGGGATGGAGATCGGACCCACGGCGATACGGGTGTTGTCCTCCGGACGCTCGGATTCGGTGCTTCCGGCCTGCTCCATGACCGCGACACCGACCTCTTCCTGAGAGTCATAGACGGTGTAGAAGGTCCGGGTGGCCTCCACCGGCAGCGGATCGTTGCCGTGGATGAGATGCACCACGTGTTCGGAGTCGGTCTCTGCGGAGTAGCAGAGCACTCCGAAACCCCGGGCGGCCACTGTGCGGATCTTGCGGGCGGCGATGGCGTCCTCCTGGGCCGGAGTGAGCCCGGCGCGCCGCGCCATGTTGTGCGCTTCGTTCGCCGCTCCCGAGGCCACCAGACGGCGATAGGTCTCCTCGAAGGCATACCGAGCGGCTCCCTTGGCCACCGCGAGGTCCGGGTCGTGCAACCGGGGCTGGAAACCTAACTCTTCACGGAGCCGGGCCGCCACCGCTGGCATCTTGGACGAGCCCCCCACGAGGACGACGTCATCGAAGTGGGTCACTCCCCGCTGCTGGGCGACATCGATCGCCCGACGGGTGATCTCCACGGTCCGATCCAGCAGGTCCCGGGTGAGCGTCTCAAACTGCTCTCGAGTGATCTCAACCGTGGCGACCCGCCCGTCGTGCAGAACCCGCATGGTTCGGCTGGTGGTCACCGACAGCCGCTTTTTGACCTCCTCCACCTGCATCCGGATGTCCTGGACCGTTGAGGGGTCGTCCAGCGGGTGAGAAGCGTCAGGGTGCTGGGCCAGGAACGCCTCCACGGCGTACTCCGCCAGTCGTTCGTCCCAGTCGACACCCCCGAGCTCATGGTCCCCGTCGGTGCACACCACCTGGATGTCGCCATCGCGGATGGTGATGACGCTGGTGTCGAAGGTGCCACCTCCCAGGTCGTAGACCAGGATCGTTCGGTCCACGTCAGGCTCGAGCACCCCGTAGCTGATCGCCGCGGCGATGGGTTCGGACAACACGTCAATGACGTTCAGCCCGGCGATCTCGCCCGCCTTGCGGGTCGCGTCTCGCTCCGCGATCCCGAAGTACGCCGGCACGGTGATGACCACATCCTTGACGGGCAGTCCGCAGGCGGCTTCGGCGTCGGCGGCGAGCTTGCGCAGGATGAAGGCGGAGATCTCTTCGGGTGTGTACAGCCGCCCGTGCATCTGCAGGGTTAGATGCCGCCCCATCTCCCGCTTGATCAGTTCGACCACCAGGTCCGGCTCCAGGACCGCGGTGTCTTTAGCGGTCGCCCCCACGACCACTGAGTCGGGGGACTCGAAGTACACCGCCGAAGGGGTGGTGTCGGCTCCCTCAAGGTTGCGTAGCACCGTGGGACGGCCGGTGTCGTCGACGTAGGCGATGCACGAGTACGTCGTGCCCAGGTCGATCCCGAAAACGGCCACGCTTCTCCTTCCGGTTCACAGGTCCGGTCCGTGCGGGGATCCGCAGCGGCGAGCCGGACTTATCGTCGGCTGGCCGTGCCCTGACCGGGCGTACCTGACTCGCCACCGGGGCTAGCCAGACGTCCGATCACAACATCGGCACGACGCATGATTTGCTCACCACGGATGAAACCACTCGCCAAGGTCTCTATCACGACACCGTCCAGTGCGGGATCCTCGACCCTGGCCGTGTCCACCGGACGGTGCCGGTTGCCGTCGAACGGCTCACCCGCCTTGGGCTCGAATGGCTCTATCCCCATCCGCTTCAGGATCTCGGCGATTTCATCGGCGATAGCCAGGAACAAGGGGGCGGCCTGGGAAGCCGGCGGTGGGGTTGGCTGCGACCACTGCTCCCCCTGTTTACGGGCTAGGTGATAAAGCCGGTACAGGCCACTGCGCATCGGCTCGACCATGGATTCCAGTTCGCCGCGCCGCAGCGCCTGGTTTTCGGCGTGCAACCGGTCGATCACCGCCTCCCGGAAGGCGGCCCGTTCTTGCTCGCGCGCCATGGAGACGCACAACTCGGTGAGACCGGATCTGATCACGCTCAGTTCGCCGAGCATGATGTCCACGGGATCGGCTTCCTCGTCAGACACCGCTCACCCCCATCATGATCCGAATCGGGCGAAAGGCTCGTAGGGTTGGCACGTGACCCTTCATCCGAACGGTTGTGCCGAACCTAGCGGCTCGCTCCATAGACGGGAAGGGTCTGGCCGCGACCGGTGAACCGGCGTTTCGTCTGATCATGAGCGGACATACCGCAGTAACAAGTCGTCACCGGCTCGCAGCACATGGCGCAACTTCAGCCGCCGCGGTACCGGTACCGGTGGTCCGGCCGTGATGCGGCCCGCTCCCGGCCCGGTGAGCTGCGGCGATATCGTCAAACAGAGTTCATCGACTAAATCCGCGGCGGTGAGTGCTCCTAACAGGTGCGGTCCTCCCTCACACAGCACCTGGTTCAATCCCCGTTCCCGAAGAGCGGCCAACGCCGCCGTTAAGTCCACTTCAGCATCTCCACACACCACGACGTCAGCTACCTCTTGCAGCGCCGCTCGGGCTTGTGGAGGCGACCCGCGGTGAGTGATCACGACCGGACGGACCGGCGCCTCGGTGAAGACAGGACTGGCTGGATCCAGGGCCAGCCGGCCGGAGACTACCGCTAGCACCGGGTGAGGGGACAAGCCGTGCGCGGTGCGCCAGGCGCTGCGCGCGGGGTCCAACCGTAGCGCACCGTAGCCCTCCTGACGGAGCGTCCCAGCGGCGACCAGCAGGGCGTCGCATCCCCTCCGTAACAGGCCGAAGACCCGCTTGTCAGCCGGTCCCGACAGGCCCGCGGAGTATCCCTGAAGGGAGACTGCTCCATCCACACTGGTGACGAAGTTGACGCGTAGCGTGGGTCTGGCGCGGTCATAGGCTCCATACAACTCCGCCAGACTGTCGTCATCGAGTTCACCGGTTTCGGCGTCGGGACGCAGCCGATGCATGCGACCATCTCATCAGATCTGAGTACGGTCAGACCAGGGACCCCATGGGGTGAGATCACAGAGGGGTGCCGGGTCCCTGAAGTGGGTGACCTACACGTGTGGCGTCGCGCTCGTGAGGCATGCCGTTACACGGTGTAATCACGATGAGGCGAGGCTCGCTGCCCTGCGTTCAGTATTTCCAAGGAATATTGGCGTGGGGGTTTCCACTTTGACGAGGTCGGCGTCGGCTAATGCATCACGTAGAGAAGCGGAAAGCCAATAGCGAGTGGCGGTTGGTTTCCGGGGGCGTTGACCCAACGTGACCAGCGACCCGGGCAGTGGATCGGAAATGAATGTCGTATTCCGGGTCGTTGGGGTGTCACTGTCGGGTGAAGGACCGCACCGGCAAGGGCGTTAGCGGCGTCAAGTGGATGTTGGTGAGGATGAGGGGTACGTGCGTGAAGATTACGGTCAGTAACGGCGAGGTAGGTCACACTCGGTAATGGGAAGGCGGTGACCGCGCGGGCTCCTCATGGGGTGCAGGCCCAGATCACGGTGCGTCTCCTGTGGAGCATGACGGCCTTGAGGGGTCCGAGGATGGTAATGGGTTAATCGCACATAGCTAATTACACGAAAGATGTGGGGAATCCGCTAACTGGCGCCTAGGAAAGACGATGGCAAACGCTATCTATGGCGCGTGACCCTTGTGTGATGAAAAGCGGAAACTGAGGCGGTGGAGGATTGGCCAACCGTCAACGAGTCGGCCCCAAATAGCGCTTTGAAAACGGAGAGGAATCCGGAGAGCGCATCGTGTGAGCGGAAAACATCCAGGAGAGTGCTTCAGGACGTCGGCTATTTCCAGTCGCTGGAGCCTTGAGAGGTCATGAATGACGGGCTGGGTGCGAGGGGAGGGCGGGGACGCCGCCCGACGCGTGGGTTTCGGGAGTGGCCCTAGAGGGGTGGGCGGGTGAGATGTCCGGCGCGTAGCGGGACCGGTGAACGCGGAGCGCGATGTTTCGGACATCTACGGTGATCAGTGGACAGACTGAGGTGGGGAAGAGCACGACTGGATAACGGCTGTGGGAGCGCTCCCACAAGGGCTTGACACATGGCTTCCTGCTGGGCAGGCTTCGTGGGAGCGCTCCCACGGAGCGTGAGAAAGAACACAATCGCCCTTCCCTGCCACCACCATTATGTCCTTCTGCTCTTTTTCGGCTGTCGTTCCCGGAACGCCCACGCTCACGGGGCGTTCGGTGGCCGGCGCCGGGAAGGGCATGACGTCCCCCACAACCAGACCTGAGAGGGGTTTGGAATGCAGGTGACCCCAGGCCGTCGGCGCGTCATGGCCGCGGTCGCGATTTCCATGGCTGGTGTCATGGCCGCCACCGGTTGCTCCGGCGGCAGCGACGACGATGACGGTGACACCATCACCCTGGTCGTGGACACCTTCGGGGTGTTCGGCTATGACGAGCTGTACCGGCAGTTCGAAGAAGAGAACCCCGGCATCAGGATTGAGGCTCGGGGTGAGAACCTCGGGGTAGGCGACTACACCCAGCAGCTCCAGCAGGCCCTCGCGGCTGGCGAGGGAGCCGGCGACGTGGTCGCCATCGAGGAAGGTGTGCTGGTCGACTTCCTCGCCACGCCGGAGCAGTTCGTCGACCTGAGGGACTACCTCGACGTCGAGGAGATTCAGGCGCGTTACCTGCCCTGGGTCTGGGAGGCCGGTTTCGCCGGTGACCAGCTCGTGGGCCTGGGCACCGACATCGGCAGCATGGGGTTGTGCTTCCGGCGGGACCTGTTCGAGCAGGCGGGCCTGCCCACCGACCGGCAGCAGCTGAGCGAGCAGCTGCAGACCTGGGATGACTACATTGCCCTGGGGCAGCAGTTCATGCAGGCCAACACCGGTGCGGCGTTCATCGACGGCGCCACCAACGTCTACAACGCCACCTTGATGCAGTTCGCCGGTGAGGGCCCGGGCTACACCTACTTCAACGAGGACGACGAGTTCGTCATGGAGGAGAACCCGGCCGTCCGGCAGGCGTTCGACCTCACCCTGCAGATGATCGAGGCCGGGCTATCCGCTGGCATACAGACCTTCAGCGAAGAGTGGACGGCGGGTTTCCAGAACAACGCCTTCGCCACCGTGGCCTGCCCCGCCTGGATGCTGGGTCAGATCGCCGAGAACCACGGTGACGCTGGTGCCGGTCTGTGGGACGTGACCACGATCCCGGGCAGCGGCGGTAACTGGGGTGGTTCGTGGCTGGCCGTCACCACCCAGAGCGAGCACCCGGAGGAGGCGGCGCGTCTGGTGGAGTTCCTGACCCGTCCTGAAGGACAGCTCGCGGCGTTCGAGGCGGCTGGCCGGTTGCCGTCGCTGCCTGAGCTGCTGCAGAGCGATGAAGTGCTCGCGATGACCAACGAGTACTTCAGCAACGCTCCCGTGGGACAGCTGTTCGCCGAGGGCGCGCAGGAGCTGCGGCCGGTGTACCTGGGTGCGGACAACCAGGCCGTGCGGACCGAGGTCGAGAACGTCCTGCGGGCCGTCGAACAGGGCAACATATCCCCCCAGGATGCCTGGAACGAAGCGGTCGACAACGCCAGGAACGTCGTTGACTGACGCGGTGAGGCCGAGCCGGCCGTCAACACCCCCCAGCGGCCGGTGACCGGAGGGACGGTGCCCGTGGCTATGCCGAGGGCCATGGGCACCGTCCCGCACCACCCGGAAGGACTTATTGATCGATGAAGGTCGAACTCGACAACTCCATCGTTGGGCAGGGGGGCGCCTCGCCTCCGCCCCGCACTCAACACACGGCGAGTGAACGCCAGGGTCGGAACCGGCTCGCTAATTGGGACATCAAATACTCGCCATATCTGTATATCGCGCCGTTCTTCATACTGTTCCTGGCCTTCGGACTGTTCCCGATCTGCTACACCTTCTGGGTGTCGTTGCAAGACCGCCCCATTCTTGGGCAGGGCGAGTTCATTGGCTTGGACAACTATGTCGACCTGCTTCAAGATGAAAACTTCTGGAACGCGGTCTACAACACCGTAGGGATATTCATCATCTCCACGGTGCCGCAGTTGCTGACGGCCCTTTTCCTGGCGCACCTCCTCAACCGGCAGCTGCGTGCTCGCACCCTGTTCCGCATGGGCGTGCTGATTCCCTACGTCACGTCAGTGGCGGCTGTGGCGATCGTCTTCAACCTGATCTACGCCCGTGACTACGGTCTGGTCAACTGGGTGCTCGGCGCTTTCGGGGTCGATCCCATCGACTGGCAGGCGCATAAGTGGTCTTCCTGGATCGCCATCTCCACCATCGTGGACTGGCGCTGGACGGGATACAACGCGTTGATCTATCTGGCGGCGATGCAGGCGATTCCTCGGGACCTGTATGAGTCCGCCTCACTCGACGGCGCCTCGCAGTGGCGGCAATTCTGGAGCATCACGATCCCCATGCTGCGGCCTACCATCATCTTCACCGTCATCATCTCCACGATCGGTGGCTTGCAGCTGTTCACCGAGCCGGTGATGTTCGCTTCAGGCGGTGGTCTGTCGGGCGGTACTCAGCGGCAATTCCAGACCGTCGCGATGTACATGTACGAGCAGGCTTTCTACAGATTCGACCTGGGATACGGCTCGGCCGTGGCGTGGGCGTTGTTCCTGCTCATCCTGGTGGCAGGTGTATTGAACTTCCTGATTGTTCGCCGTATCAGCGACAGCTCGAGGTGAGAGGGACCCCATGACTTCCGTGAATCAGTCGGTGATCCGGCGAGCGCCCCGGCGCAGGCGGAGCCGTCTGGGTGGTCTGCGGCAAGCGAGCCCACTGACATATTTCGCACTGATAGTCGCCACGGCGCTATCTGTCTTCCCGATCTACTGGATGTTCGTGGTCGCCAGCCGTACCAACGACGCGATCCGCGCCACGCCGCCGCCACTGCTCCCAGGTGGGCATTTCTTTGACAATGTGTCGCGTCTGCTCGACAACGAGAACGCGATGTTCCTGGTCGGGCTGGCGAACTCCGCGATCGTGGCCTCGGTGGTCACCGTTTCTCAGGTTTTCTTCTGCTCGCTGGCCGGGTTCGCCTTCGCGAAACTGCGGTTCCGAGGAAAAAACGCTCTGCTGCTGTTCATCATCGCTACGATGGCGGTGCCGGTACAGCTGGGCATCATCCCGCTGTACATGCTCATGGTGGAAATCGGCTGGCTTAATGAGCTGCAGTCCGTCATCGTGCCATTCCTGGTCAGCGGCTTCGGTGTGTTCATGATGCGGCAGTACGCCAGTCAGGCGATCTCCGACGAGCTCATCGAAGCGGCGCGTGTCGACGGCTGTTCGACCTTCCGGATTTACTGGAACGTGGTGCTCCCCGTTCTGCGTCCCGCCGCGGCGGTCCTCGGTCTGCTGCAGTTCATGGCGATGTGGAATGAATTCATCTGGCCGTTCGCGGCACTCAGTCGGGGCGATCAGCCGACGGTCCAGGTGTCGCTGCGCAGGCTGTCCGAGGGATTCTTCACTGACTTCTCCCTCGTGTTCGCTGGCGTGGCGCTGTCTGTCCTGCCGCTGGTCGTTGTCTTCATCGTGTTCGGCCGCCAAATCATCGGCGGAATCATGGAAGGTGCTGTCAAGGCGTGACTGACTCCGACCTGTCGCCGGCTCCCGTCACCCCTCGCGAGCCCGACACACAAACGCTAGGCGAGTCCGCGGCCGACCTCGGCTTCCCGGACGGCTTCCTCTGGGGCGCGGCCACCGCCGCGTACCAGGTGGAGGGCGCAGTCGCCGAAGACGGACGCGGTCCGTCCATCTGGGACACATTCAGCCACACCCCCGGCAAGGTGCTGGGCGGTGATACCGGTGATGTGGCCGTTGAGCACTACCACCGGTACCGCTCCGATGTCGCGCTTATGGCCGAGTTGGGCCTGACGGCGTACCGGTTCTCCGTGGCCTGGCCCCGGGTGCAGCCCGACGGGCGGGGCGCGATCAACCAGGCCGGCTTGGACTTCTACCGTCGCTTGGTCGATGAGCTGCTTGAGCACAACATCGAGCCGTGGCTGACGCTGTACCACTGGGACCTACCTCAGCCCCTCGAAGACGCTGGAGGGTGGCCGGTCCGCGACACCGCGGAACGGTTCGCTGAGTACGCCGCCGTGGTCCACGACGCCCTCGGTGACCGGGTGAAGGCCTGGACCACGTTGAACGAGCCGTGGTGCTCGGCGTTCCTTGGCTACGCCTCCGGAGATCACGCGCCCGGACGGCGTGACGCAGCCTCCGCCGTCCGGGCTGCACATCACCTGCTGCTGGGGCATGGGTTGGCGACCCAGGCGATGCGTGCGGCCGGCCGTGACACCCAGATCGGGATCACCCTGAACCTGTACGCGATATCCGCAGCCAGCGACGACCCCGCCGATGTCGACGCGGCCCGGCGGATCGACGGCATCCAGAACCGGCTCTTTTTGGATGCGGTGCTGCGTGGCCGTTACCCAGCCGATGTCTTGGCCGACTTCTCGACCGTCACCGACCTGGACCACATCCGCGACGGTGATCTGGCGATCATCGGTACGCCGCTGGACATGCTGGGCATCAACTACTACACGCGCCACGTCGTGGCCGGCCCGGCCGACCCGCCCTCGACCGCACCGGCTCCGTGGCCGGGCAGCGAGTGGGTCCGGTTCGTCTCCAGCGGCCGCCCCGTGACCGCGATGGGGTGGGAGATCGACTCCGACGGTCTGCTCGAGGTACTGCGCCGGGTGTACGCCGAGTACCCCACGATCCCGCTGTACATCACCGAAAACGGTGCCGCCTTTGATGACGAAGTGACCTCCGAGGGCACCGTGGAAGATCAGGACCGCATCGCCTACCTGGATGCCCACCTGACCGCCTGCCATCAGGCGATCACGTCGGGAGTGCCCTTAAAGGGCTACTTCGCGTGGTCGTTGTTGGACAACTTTGAGTGGGCCTGGGGTTACTCAAAGCGATTCGGGTTGGTCTACGTCGACTACCTCACGCAGCGCCGCATCCCCAAGGCCAGCGCCCGGTGGTACGCCGGGGTCATCGCGAGGAATGGTCTAGTGACCTCTTCAGAAGACTGAACCGGAAGCCTCAGACTCTTCCTGAGGCGAGGGTTTCCGGTCGGGCCCTGGTGCCCGACCGGAAACCAGCCCGGTTAGGGCGGATACTCGGATACTGGGATCTATGCCGGATCGGGGTCCTCGACGAAGCGGGCCCACGACCGTGCCGAGACGGGTGCCTGGTGGTGTGGCAAACCAGGTACGGAAAATGACGAGGGAGAGACAGCATGACGGCGCAACGTCCGCGCTCCGGGCGGCCCACTCTGGAAGCGGTAGCCGCCCGCGCAGGGGTGGGTCGGGGTACCGTGTCGCGGGTCGTCAACGGATCCGCACGGGTCAGTGCGCGGGCCCGCGCCGCTGTGTTAGAGGCGATCAACGAACTGGGTTACGTCCCCAATCGCGCGGCCCGTTCGTTGGTCACTAATCGAACCGATTCGATCGCCCTGGTCGCCTCCGAGTCGGAGGATCGTGTCTTCGGGGAACCCTTCTTCGCCGGAATCGTCCGCGGTATTAGCGCGGTCTTGGCGGACACCCCAATCCAGCTGTGGCTGGCGATGGCGCAGTCCCGGCAAGAGTGGCAGCGGGTCGAACGTCATCTGACCAGCCAGCACGTGGATGGGGTCCTGCTGATCTCGCTGCACGGGGATGACCCGTTGCCCCGGCGGATCCAGGAGAGCGGCCTACCGATGGTGCTGGGTGGGGTACCGACAGGGTTCGATCCGCCCAGCTACGTCGACGTGGACAACCGGGGCGGCGCGCGACAGGCGGTCGCACACCTGGTCTCCAGGGGGCGCACCAAGATCGCCACTTTGACCGGGCCGCAGGATATGGGGGCGGGGCTCCACCGCCTGGAGGGGTACCGGCAAGGGCTGGAGGAGGCCGGTCTGCCGGTGGATGAGGACCTGATCTTCTACGGCGACTTCAGCGAAGCCAGCGGCGCCATCGGTATGCGGACGCTGCTGGAGCGCCGTCCCGACTTGGATGCGGTGTTCGCAGCCTCCGACCTGATGGCTCTGGGGGCGATGCGAGTGCTGCGGGAGCAGGGTCGTCGGATCCCCCAGGATGTGGCGGTGGTGGGCTTTGACGGCTCGCCAATGGCGCCGCACACCGATCCGCCGCTGACCACGGTTCATCAGCCCGCGGAGGCGATGGGACGGGAGATGACGCGCCTGCTGCTGGCTCAGATCCGGGGCGAGAAGCTGAGCAAGAAGGACCGGGTCGTGATCCTCGACGCGAACTTGGTGGTTCGGGCCTCCAGCTGACCGCGCCGTTGGGTACGCGGTACCAGGCGCCTCCTGAGCCGGCGCCGCTGGTCGGGTGACCAGGTGACGGGGCGGCTGCTTGACGCCACCCGCACCGTGGATGAACTTCTGTGGAGTGCGGTTGACCGGAGCCGCACCGTGAAAGCGTTGCCCTTCCGCAAGGCGCAGAGGGCAGGCGAACCGCCGCGGCTATCGGATTGAGAGCACAGCGGCACATGAAAGTTAAAGAGAAGCCGCGCCAGAGACCCCCGAAAGGCCGCCCCGGGCCTTATGGCACCGCTGGCGCCTGTTGGCCCCTGTGAGATTGGTGGCGCCGGTGTGAGGGGCCTTGAGGGGACGCCGCCCGCAATGGCCTCCTGGCAGCACATCCTGATAATCCAACGCCGCCATAATCCACCGCTCCGGTGAGCCGAGCTGTCCGAGTTGGCGCTGCGTGTTCGTGATCGACAGCGCTGCAGTGTGCGTACGTAATGCACACGACACGCCTTGTACGACACGTCTTGGTGGAGCGCGCCGCGCGCTGACATTGCGTGCGCTGACAGAAGCCCTGGAGCGTGAATGACTCAGGCCATGGGAGACATAGCCGCAGAGTGAAGAAGGTGTGGGGCTTGGGTGCGTCGACGCGGTTTCCCCACGATATGGATTACGGGGAAGGGATGACGGTGTACGCCGTTATGAACAAAGGGGAACGCGCAGGAAAACGGCGGTGGACCTGGGGAGTGTGGGTCAGGATCCGTCAATGACGTAAGAGCGGATCCGAGAAGTGACTGCCGGAAGGATGCCGCCGAGGGAGCGATATGAAAGCGTTCAACGTGGCGGATGAAAGCGTTCAACGTGGCGGAATGCCAACGAGGTGTGGCGGTTGCACGGCAAAAAATGGCACCGCTCACCATCGGACGAACGTCACATGGAAATCATCCAAAGGGCGCTCACGGTATGTGGCCTCACAGGTGTACCGTGGGGCGGGAACGTCGCTAAGGACGTTCCCGCCCCACGGGCGCTGATCACGCACCGTCCTTTGGGGTTCTCGGGTTGGGGATCACCGAGAGCCTTGCCGGTGGGACGGCCA
>PKFB01000007.1 GCA_002919305.1 Actinomycetales bacterium | reverse complement strand
TTCTGCGGTGGTGAGGACTTGTTGGAACAGGTCGATGGCTTTCTCGAGTTGTCCTGCTTGCCGGTAGGCGCCGGCGAGGTTGTGTCGGGTGGTCAGGGTAAGAAGGTGATCAGGTCCAAAGGTGCGTTCGGTATCAATAAGAAGCGCGCGGCCGAAGTCGATGGCGCGGGTCAGGTTCTCGACAGCTGTTAGGTGCTCAGCGGCCCAAATCCTCAAATCTGTAACGCGCTCGATGATTTCCAGGGCACCGATAAAACGCCCGGTGTCTGGATCACGTTCCAAGGCAGCGGTGAGCGCGTCGATGTGATCGACCACCTCAGCGGCTATCTGGCGCTGCTCCCACGCTTTGTCAGATGGCACCTGGAGGTGATCCAAAATATCGACAGCGTCGGTGAGGACATCAGTAAACCGGGAGAATCGCCGTGCCCGCTCTCGTAGGACTCGGGCCACCAGTCGGTGCATGAGCACTGACTGGTTGTTTTGGGTGAAGCTCACCAGCGAGGCGTCAGCCAACACACCTAGAGCCTGCTCAACGCGTTCTGCGCCTACCACAGCCCGGTCGTCATCGTTGTCGGAGTTGGATTCCACCTCGTCAGAGGTGTCGGTATGGGCTGGCAGGTGCGCGAGAAACTCCCGGTTCACGCCGGCCGGGGAGAGTACCGACAGCACCTCCAGCAGCCGCCTGGTTAACCCATCCAGGCCTTGTGTGGTCTCTACCTCCTCCACCGCTAGGGCGATCGCCTCACTGGCTCCTCGCGGGTACCCGTCGCCGTCGACCCGGGTCAGGTAGTTCTCTAGGGGGAACCGTTCCAATCGGTCTATATACGCCGCGTACGACAGGCGCTGAGAACGGATCACCGCCGCCGCTTGCGCCAAAGCCAGCGGTAGCCGACCTACCGCCTCACCCACCGCGCGGGCGCCGGCATCGTCATCCAAGCCGGTGCGTTCCCGCAGGTACGCCACGGTCTCTGCTTCGGTGAACAGATCCACCCCGACCACCGCGCCCAAGACGTCACACCGCTGGGAGCGGCTGGTGACTACGACTCGGGCGTGACCGGTCGCCGGCAGCCAGGGCGCCACCACGTCTGGGGTGGTGACGTTGTCAAACACCACCAGCACCCGTCCGGTTGTGTTTTCCAGCCACCGTTTTGCTGCCCGCGCTCGCTTCTGGGTGTTCGTTTCGTCTGCCCCGGCGCCGACCGCGTCAGCGAGTTCTCCTAACCCGGTCACCACTTGGGAGGGGGATTCGGCCACGATCCACGCCACCAGATCCCACTCTGCTTTGATGCACTTTCGCGCCAACGACGCGGCCAGGTGGGTCTTGCCCACCCCTGGGCCGCCGGTGACCGAGCACACCACCGCTGTCTGGCCTGACTCGAGGACCTGTTCGAGTTCGCGCATCAGATCTGCGCGTGGCTGGAAACCCACGGGCTCCCGAGGCACATCCCCCACCAGCCGCCCGTCCGTAAGGCGAGCATCACTAGCCGAACCGCCTGCCTCGCCTGCCCCGTCGTGCGACGGCTGGCCATGTCCATAGAAATGGAGCACGTTTCCTGGGCCGGTCTTGACGACACCAATGAACCCGTCCCGCCCTGACACGTTGTGCGTTTCAACCGTAGACTGCTGCTCCTGAGCCGCAGGCTTGTCTCGACCAGCCCACCATCCCATGCCTGCGAGGACTGCGCTTGCCGCAGCACCGGCCAACCCCAGCGCCACACCTTCTCGTGTCGCTGCGGCGCTTCTCCCGGTGGGGAGGCCGAACTGGCGCCAGCACCACCACACCGCCACGAAGGACCCCAAGGCACACACCGCCGCTAGTACCCAGCGTCCTAGTCGAGCAGCCACATCCGCTCCCACACCACGCTTACATGTAGTTATGAGGGTGCTATAACCGCGCTACCACAACTGCCCCGACCCCGGACAGATGGGCACCGTCGATAGGGTAAGACAGCCAGGCTAAGCGGCTGAGCGGAGTGAAAGCAGCAAACTTCTCGGCTGGGAGGTTTCCGGCTCCACAGTGGACGGCCCCGGCTTTGGACGGCACCTGCTGGCAGGGGACAGGTGGGGTATGTGAGGGCCATCCAAAGCCGGGGCCGGTGGGTAGCCGATCGAGGGGGATCGACTCTCCCTGGTTGGGGTGGGGCGGCGCGTCGTGACGTGCTCTTTCAGCGGAGGGAGTTAAGGGGCGGGGAGCACGTGACGGCGATAGCGTTCCACCATGGTGGACACCACCTGGTCGAACGGAGCCGCCCACACGTCAGCGTTGAAGATTTCGACCTCGATGTCGCCGGTGTAACCGGCCGCCTCGACCGCGGCGTACAGCGGTGGGAAGTCGATGACGCCGTCGCCCATCATGCCGCGGGCCAGCAGCACGTCGGACGGCACCGGCACCAGGAAGTCGCATACCTGGAAGCTGGCGATCCGGCCCTGCTGTCCGGCCCGGGCGATGTCATCGAACACCGCAGGATCCCACCAGGAGTGGAAGGTATCGACTACGACCCCCACCACCTCCGGCGGGTACGGTGCGGCGAGTTCCAGCGCCTGCCCCAGGGTGGAGATCACGGCCCGGTCGGCGCAGTAGATCGGGTGCAGCGGTTCTAAGGCGAGTCGGACCCCGGCGTGCCGTGCGTCGTCGACGAGGTCGGCGAGCCGGTCGGCGACTCGCTGCCGCGCACCCTGAAGATCCCGGGATCCTGGCGGGAGTCCGCCCACCACCAGCACCAGGCAGTCCGCGCCTAGGTCGTGGGCTTCAGCGATGGCGCGTCGGTTGTCCTCCAACGCCGCGGCGATGCCGTTCGGGTCTGCGGCGGTCAGGAACCCGCCCCGGCACAGTGAGGACACCCGCAGGCCAGCGTCCCGCACCAGGGCGGCCGCCTTGGCCACACCGATCTCGGCCACCGGTTCCCGCCACAGCCCAATGCTGGGTACGCCGGCGGCGACGCAGGCGGCGACCGCCTCGGCGACCGTGGCGCGTTTGATCGTGGCCTGGTTCAGCGACAGCCGTGACAGGGTCACTGCTCCACCCCCGCGGTGGTCAGCAGGGCAGACATCCGGTACGCGGCCTGCTCTGGGTCACTGAACAGTCCCGCGGCGTCGGCGAGGCGGAACAGGGTGCACAGGTGCGGGATCGATCGGGCGCTGTGGGCCCCGTTCACCATGGTGAAGTGGGACTGGTGGCCGGTCAGCCAGGCCAGGAACACCACCCCGGTCTTGTAGTGGTAGGTGGGGGCGCCGAACAGGTGCCGCGCCAACGGGAGCGTGGGTGCGAACAGCTCGTCGTACCGTTGCCGGTCCCCGGCGTCCAGTGCCGTCAGGGCCGCTGAGGCGATCGGGGCGATCGGGTCGAACACGCCCAGCAGCGCGTCGCTGTACCCGTGTTCGTCACCGGCGATGAGGGTGGGGTAGTTGAAGTCGTCCCCGGTGTACAGCTTCACCCCCGGTGGGAAGGCGCGTCGAAGCGCGATCTCCCGGTCGGCGTCCAACAGGGACACCTTGACCCCGTCCACGCGGGAGGCGTGGGTGCGTACCAGCTCCACCAGGGTTTGGCTGGCGACCTCCAGGTCGGATGAGCCCCAGTAGCCCTCTAAGGCGGGGTCGAACATCGGCCCCAGCCAGTGCAGGATCGCCGGCCGGTCCAGTTGCCCCAGCAGCGTGTCGTAGATCTTCAGGTAGTCCTCGGGGCCGCGCGCCAGCCGGGCCAGCTGTCGGCTGGCCATGATGATGACCTGTGCCCCCGCATTTTGGACGACCTCGATCTGCTCCAGGTACGCCGCCTCCACCGCGGCCAGTGAGGACAGCTCGGGGCTGGCGTGGTCGGTGCCGGCGCCGCACGCCAGTCGGCCACCGCAGGCCGCGGCTTCCGCGCCGACCCGGGTGATCAGCTCCCGGGCCGCGGCCCAGTCCAGGCCCATGCCGCGTTGCGCGGTGTCCATGGCGTCGGCCACCCCCAGGCCGTAGGACCACAGGTGGCGGCGGAACGCCAAGGTGGCCTCCCAGTCCAGGGCGGCGGGCTGGCCCGGGGTGTTGTCCGCGAACGGGTCGGCGATGACGTGGGCGGCGGCGAACGCGATCCGGCTCTTGGGCGGGGTGGTCGGCGGGGACCACTGGGTGGCCGGGCGCATCGTGTACTCCTCCAGGGACCCGTCAGGCCTGGGGAGCCGCAGGGTCGGGGTGGAAGAACGAGTCGTCATGCCTTCGCCACCTCGTTGCTGTGGGCGCTGGCGTCCTCAGAGTGCGGCGTGGTGTCGTCGGTCAGCTCCAGGGGTGGGATCTCGATGCGGCGGCCTTCTCGTGAGGAGCGCAGCCCACACTCGGCCAACTGCACGCCCCGCGCGCCGGCCAGCAGATCGTGCCGCCATGGGGCGTCTTCGGCGACGTGCCGCAGGAACTCCTCCCACTGGACCTTGAAGCCGTTGTCGAACTCCTCGTTGTCGGGCACCTCCTGCCACTGCTCCCGGAAGCGCTCCGTGACCGGCACGTCCGGGTTCCACACGGGTTTCGGCGTGACGGAGCGGTGCTGGACCCGGCAGTTCCGCAGCCCGGCCACCGCGCTGCCTTCGGTGCCGTCGACCTGGAACTCCACCAGCTCGTCCCGGTAGACCCGCACACACCAGGAGGAGTTGATCTGGGCGATCACGCCGCCATCGAGTTCGAAGATGGCGTACGCGGCGTCGTCAGCGGTGGCGGTGTAGGGCTGCCCCTGCTCGTCCCACCGGGTTGGGATGTGGGTGACCGCGCGGGCGGTGACCGCGCGTACCGGACCGATCAGGTTCTCCAGGACGTACTGCCAGTGGCAGAACATGTCCAGGACGATGCCGCCGCCGTCCTCGCTGCGGTAGTTCCAGCTGGGGCGTTGCGCCGGCTGCCAGTCGCCTTCGAACACCCAGTAGCCGAACTCACCCCGGACCGACAGCACCCGCCCGAAGAAACCACCGTCGATCAGGCGGCGGAGTTTCCGCAGGCCCGGCAGGTACAGCTTGTCGGCCACCACCCCGTGCTTGATGCCGGCGGCGTTGGCGAGTCGAGCCAGCTCTAAGGCACCGGAGACGCTCTCGGCGACCGGCTTTTCGGTGTAGATGTGCTTGCCGGCCGCGATCGCGGCCCGGATCGCCTTCTCCCGGGCGGGGGTCACCTGGGCGTCGAAGTAGATGTGGTTGTCCGGATCAGCGAGTGCGCCGGCGAGGTCAGTGGTCCAGCGTTCCAGGCCGTGTTGACGCGCGATCCGCTCCAGTTTGTTCGCGTCCCGCCCCACCAGGACGGGGTCGGGGATCACCCGGGAGCCGTCGGAGAGCGTGACGCCCCCCTGCTCCCGGATGGCCAGGATGGAGCGCACCAGATGTTGCCGGTATCCCATGCGGCCGGTGACGCCGTTCATCACCACGCCGAGCCGCTGAGTCGCCATATCACTCCTTGTCGAACCACCCGGACGCCGATAACGCCCTCCGTGCTGGGCTGGGCACGACACAACCCAGCAAGGAAAGCGCTTTCCAGCACGGTAGTCGCGCCCCTCACCCAGCGTCAACTCCTCTCGCAGGAGGACCGGCGTGACTAAGACCTCCTTGACAGCGGCCCTGACCGGTACGAACACCGCCTGTCAGGCGATATGTCGCCGACAACGGGATGAGGCCGACGACGGGATGAGATTGACAAGACGGCTTATGATGCGTCGCACCCGGTCCGCGGCGGCGCGGCGGGCCGGGTATCCCCGCCCCGCCGCCGACGAACGCCCTCAGGGAAGCCGCGGGAGGGCCTTAAGCCTCAGGGGTGGAATTGAACGGTCGCCACAGCGATCCCCGGGCCGGAGAAGACCAGATACACGTCGTGTATCCCGGTGACCGGTTCGAGGATGGCGGCGGTGACCTCATGCCAGGCGTACCGGTCCGGTGTGGCCGGGACCGGCAGGACCGCGACCCGGGGCCCGATCACCGGATCATCCAGGTACACCTGGATCTCCCCGGGCTCCGGCGACGTCACCGTCGCACGCACCGTCGAGATCGCCGTGCCGCAGTCGACATCCTGGAAGGCGATCCAGGCCTCCGCCCGCTCCGCCCGCACCGCGGTGCCGGCGGTCCGAGACACGTCCGTCAGGACCACACCCTCCTGATCATCGAAACGTTCCGCCTCCACCGGTGCGCTGACCAGGTCACGGGGCGGCAGCACCTCACCGGCCACCTCCAGCACCGCTGACACCGCCGTCACCGCCGACGACGGCCCCACCATGATTCGATGCCGTGCGCGTTCGATCACAAAGCGGTTCCGGGCCACATCCCAGAAGGCAAAGTCGTCGGCACGCAGCGGGAACTGGACGGTACGCGACTGCCCAGGCTCTATGTGCACTCGGGTGAACCCGCGTAACTGCTTGACCGGCTGCTCCACCCGGGAGCGCAGCTGCCGGGTGTACAGCTGCACGACCTCGTCCCCGGCGCGCGTACCGGTGTTGGTGACGGTGACACTGACGACCGTCTGCTCCCCGGGAGCCAGCCGCGGCGTCTCAACCCGCAGGTCACGGTACTCGAAGGTGGTGTAACTGAGCCCGTGCCCGAAGGGGTACAGCGGCGTACCGGTGTCGTACAGGTAGGTAGAGCCGGTCGCCATGATGTCGTAGTCGAGCAGGTCGGGCAGATCCCGGACGTCCCGTGGCCAGGTCTGGGGCAAACGTCCAGCGGGGGAGTAGTCGCCGAAGAGCACATCGGCCAGCGCGTGCCCGAACTCCTGCCCGCCGTGCGCGCTCCACAGCAACGCGGGCAGGTGCTCATCCTCCCAGGTCACGGCCAACGGATAGCTACTTTCCAGCACCAGGACGGTCCGTGGATTCGCCTGATAGACCGCCTGGACCAGCCGCCGGTGCGCCTGGGGCGGCGCGATGTCGACCCGGTCCTCGGTCTCCCGGCCGTTGATGAGGGGATGATTGCCGATCACCACGACCGCCGCGTCGCTGCTGGCCGCCACCTCCTCCGCCGCCGTGACGCCGCTGATGAGCACCTCCACCGCGAACCGGGTGGCGCCCGCCTGGTCGCTGGCGGCCACCACCCGTCCACGTTGGATGGTCACGTACCGGCCGCTGGCGATGTGCTGTAACCGGTGACCGCCGGCGTCGGCCGGCTCCAGCCGGAAGGTCTGCTGTACCACCCACCCACCAGGGCGGTGGGCGTCGTTGATGACGACCGCGGCACCGGTGGCCGTCTCATCGGTGCTAGCCGTCGGCTCGGCGACACTATCCTCAGCGGTGTCGGCGCCGAACTCCGCACCGAAGCCCGCGGCCCCCTCCTGAGCCGACAGGTAGCGGCCATTGGCGGCGCTGCGCAGCGCCAGGACCCCCTGGCCCCAGTCGAACAGATCGAAGGCGGTGTGGTCACCGTCCAGAGCGGCGGCGGTGGTCAACGCGGCCCCGTCCGCCTGATCCGAGGCCCACAGATAGGCGCCGGTTTCCAGGTCCCGCAGGGCGATCCGGTCCACCCCCTCCACCACCCGCACCGAGCCCGCATCGCCGAGCGCAGCGGCGATGCCATGGGCCGGGGTGACCTGGTAGGGCAGGGTACCGCTGTACCAGTCCTCCATCAGGGTGTCGGCCAACGGGCCGATCACCGCGACCGTACGGGTCCGGGCCCGGTCCAGCGGCAGCAACCCGTGGTCGTTACGGAGCAGGACGATCGCCTCCCGCGCCGCCTGCCGGGCCAGCTGACGGTGCGCCGGTGAGTTAACCACCGCCTCGGTCAGCTGCGTGTACGGCACCCGCTCGGGCGGGTCGAACTCACCGAGGCGGAAGCGGACCGTCAGCAGTCGCCGCACCGCGCGGTCGATGTCGCTTTCGGTCAGCAGCCCGCTCTGCAGCGCCGTGGTGAGCTGCTCGATGGTGAAGCTCGGGTCCGCGTCGCGGTCGGTGAAGCTGTCCAGACCCGCGCGTACCGCCGCCGCGTGCCCCTCCGGATGGGTCGGGTAGTAGGCCTGGTCGCCGGCGATGTTGGTCGGGGCGTACGCGTCGCTGACCACCATCAGCTCATCCGGCGCCCAGGTCCGGACGATCTCGTTGAGGTAAGTGGTCAGGTGCGCCGGGCGGCCATTGACGAAGTTGTACGCCAGCATCATGGCCACCGCCGCCCCGGAGGCGATGGCGGGCCGGTACGCCGGCAACTCGTACTCCCACAACAGGCGAGGCCGCAAGCTGGAGGAGGTCAGGTGCCGCTCCGTCTCGTTGTTGTAGGCCAGGAAGTGCTTCAAGGTGGGAGCGGTCTTCAGGTACCGGGGATGGTCGCCCCGCAGGCCCCGGGCGTACGCCTCGGCCATCCGGCCGGTGAGGAACGGGTCCTCTGAGTAGCCCTCCTCGTTGCGCCCCCACCGCGGATCTCGCAACAGGTTCACCACCGGGGCCCACACGTTGAGCCCAGCGCGGGAGGGGTCGGCGTGATGCATGCCGCGCACCTCATCACCCACCGCCGAACCCACGCGGCGGACCAGATCCAGGTTCCAGGTGCTGGCCAACCCGATGGCCTGGGGGAAGACCGTCGCCGGCCCGAGCCAGGCCACGCCGTGCAACGCCTCAGTGCCGGTGGTGAAGGCGCGGATACCCAGCCGGGGGATCGCGGGTTGGCGTTGATGCAGCATCGCGATCTTCTCGGCGAGGGTGAGCCTGCCCAGCAGGTCAGCCACCCGTTGAGGGAGCGGCAGATCAGGGTCCTGGAAGGGGAAACGGAGGGGATCAGACGGGGGGTGATCCTGGCCGGTGCCCTGAGGAGCATTCCGCGGGGAGTGAGCTGAGAGGGGGACGCTCATCGCTGCAGAACTTTCGGTGTCGGGGTTGTGGGGGTCGGGTGCTGTCCTCGGTGCTGTCAATTGCCTGATGGGTGGGCACGAGGCCCGGTGTCGAAGCGATTCGACTACGCGGTAAGCGACGCGGGGGAGATCCGGGGTCGCTCACGGGGCAGTCGAAGCGCTTCGATGAATGTGTTGTTAAAAGCTTCTCGAATCCCGAGAAGTTCCATGACCGTGACACATTCCTGGTGACACCGTCAAGGCCTGGCCAGGCCTTGACCGGTCCCACCAGCGGCGATAGAGCCGAGACCAGTGGGGACCACAGGACGCGCGTCGTCGGAGCGCCTCGACAGCATGCAGGGGAACCAGCGGCCCGGCCGTCGGCCACCGGAGACCACGGGATGATCGTCAAACACGTCCTCGGGCCGGGCACGCCGGTTGGTGACTACAGGGTACGCCCTAGGCGGAGCTGCTGGACAGCAGTGGAATCTCCCCGTCGTCGACGGCGTCGAGTATGTACGCGGCGGCGCCTCGCGCCGGAGCGTCCATTCCCAAGGTGGAGGCGACGAACGACGGGGCGGCCAAGCCGGCGGTGAGGGCGCCTTGGCGCAGTTGCGTCGACGCCGCAGGCTCTAGCCAACGCGCCAGCCGGGCGTAGTGACCGCCCAGGATCACCACCGCCGGATCGGCCAGCGTGACCACGGTCGCGGCGCCCCGCCCTAGCCAGCCTCCTAACCGTTCCAGCCGTTTTAAGGTCACGTCATGTCCGGCTTCGGCGCGCGCGACAACGTCGTCGATCACGGCCTCCAGATCCTCGACGGTGGTATCCGCCTCTCCGGTGGGAGAGAGCGTGGTGGGGGCCGCCACCACATCCAGGCATCCGCGCTGCCCACAGGGGCACGCTGGCCCGCGGGGGGCCACCGGCAGGTGTGCCAACTGCCCACCGAAGCCGTGAGCGCCTCGTGGCACCCGCCCATCGATGAGGACTCCCGCGCCGGCGCCGTACTGGCCGCCCAGGTAGAGCAGGTGGGGGGTGCCTGCGTGGGAGCCGCAGCGGTGTTCGGCGACCGCCGCCAGGTTCGCGTCGTTGTCCACCATGATGGGGAACTCCGGGGACCGGAGGGCGGCCTCCAACTGCGTACCGAGCGGCAGGTCCCGCCAGCCCAGCCGGGGCGCCAGTCGGACCACCCGTTCGGGGACCGCGACCAGGCCGGGGACCGCGACACCGAGCCCGAGGACCTGGCCGCCGTTGCGCTTCACCCGTGTCACTGCGCGCCTGGCCAACGCGGCGAGTCGGGCTACCGTCCGGTCGGGCCCTTCCTGCCGGGCGTCGAACGAGCGGTGCCAGGCGAGGATCTGACGCCCGGCGATATCCAACGCCACCGCGCTGAGGTGGTCGACCTCGACGGCGAGCCCGATCGCGGCGTAGGAGTGGCCGTCGAGGGTGAGCATCATCGCAGGCCGACCGATCCGGTGCTCGGTAAGGCCCACCTCGCTGATCAGCCGCCGTTCAATGAGTTCGGCGACCAGGCTGGAGACGGTGGCCTTGTTCAGCCCGGTCGCGGCGGCGATGTCAGCGCGGGAGCACGGGGCGTGCTGCCGGATGAAACGCAGCACAACGGCCAGGTTGGTGGAGCGCACCGCGGCGAAGTCGGCCGGTCGTGGCTCGCGACGTGTAGTGATCAAGCTGAGCACAACCCTCCGGAGCGGCTGTGAGGATCCACCCGCCGTATGGGCCCACGCCGGGCCGCGACAACGGTGGTGGCCGCCTCATCATGCCGCATCCACGCCCGTCAGCCGTCGCCAGGTGGAGTAGCGCCGGTTCCGGCGCTCCCTTGTGGTGGACCTCACCGCACATTAGTTTGTTGATTCACCGGACGAACTAACTCTAGCGCGTGCGCCGGGCGGCGCCATCGGCTTTTCGGCAGCGCTCGATAACGATCCATACCGAGGAAGTGAGAGAGAACGCGATGACCAGCGGATATTCCCGCCGGGTGAGCCGGCGTACTGTGCTGGGCGCGGCGGCCGCGACGACGGCCGCCGTCGCGGGAAGCTCGTTACTGGGTGCGTGTGGTTCGAACAGCGACGGCAGGGGATCCTCGCGGCAGGGGAGCGCCGTCTCCCAGGACGAGTTACTTGACCTGACCCCGACTTACCGTCCGATCGAGCTGGTGCCCCCGGACCTTCCCGCCACCGAAGAGGGCGCCATGCCCGGGTACACCAGCTACCCCCAGGAGCTGGTCCAGGCGATCGAGGAGCCGCCTGGCACCGGTGGGGACGAGTTCACCGCCACCACCCCCGCCTGGTGGCCGATCCCTCCGGGCCTGGGTGACAACTCCTACTACGACGCGGTGAATGCCGCGTTGAACGCCACGATCCGGTTCAACATCGTTAGCGGCACCGACTACCGTGACCGGCTCGCGGCGATCCTAGCCGCCGGGGACATCACAGACCTGATGGTGATCACCGACTGGGACCGGCCGGCCGGATTCAGCGAGGCGGTCACGGCGCTGTTCGCCCCGCTCACCGAGTACCTGGCCGGGGACGCGGCGCTGGAATACCCGCACCTGGCGGCCCTGCCCAGTCGTGCCTGGACCTCCGGGGTGTGGAACGGTGAGCTGTACGGCATCCCGTTCACCACCGGAGACTTCCCCTTCGCGTTGTTCTACCGGGCCGACATCCTCGAAGAGATGGGGATCCCAGAGCCCCGGAACGCCGATGAGATCTACGAGTTCGGACGGGAGGTCACCGACGCGCGCGCCGGACGTTGGGCCTTCGGGGACATGCTCAACGAGATGGTGCGGGCCTTCGGGGCGCCGCAGGACTGGCGGGTTGAGAACGGTGAGCTGGTCAACCAGATTGAGACCGAGGAGTACGCGGCGGCGGTGGAGTTCACCCGCCGGCTGTACACCGAGGGTCTGGTGCACCCCGACATCGTCGCAGGCGCTGCGGACGTCAAGCAGTTGTTCGAAAGCGGTGCCCTCTTGATGTACTGGGACGGCCTGGGTGGCTGGCGGGAGGCGTTACAACGGCAGCTGCCGGTGAACCCGAACTTCCGGATGCAACCAGTGGCGCCGTACGCCGCTGACGGCGGAGAGCCGATCTACTACTACAACGAAGCCTCCACAATCCTGACCTACCTGCGGAAAGACCTGTCGCGAGAGCGTATCGAGGAGATTCTGCGCATCCTCAACTACATCTCTAGCCCGTTCGGTACCCAGGAGCACTTCCTGATCGAGTACGGCGTGGAAGGGCAGCACAACACGCGCGGAACCAACGGCGCGCCCACCCTCACCTCACTGGGGCAGCGTGAGGTCACCATCACCTACCGGTTCCTGTCGGGGATGCCGCCGGCGGTCTACCAGAGCGAGTTCCCCGGCTATGTGGAGGCGTACTACAACTGGCACGTGGAGGCGAGCCGGTACAAGCGAGTGTCGATGCGTGACGGCTTACACATCGAAGAGCCGTCCCACCTGATCGACCTAGGACAGCGCACCCAGGACCGGGTGCTCAACATCGTGCGCGGCCGGGAACCGCTCGAGGAGCTGGAGAACGTCGTGAACTGGTGGCGTCGCAACGGCGGAGACGAGCTGCGCGACTTCTACACCGAGGTGTTCACCGATGCCGGCCGTATGTGAGCACGCGGGGGCGGCGCGCCCCGGCCCACGGGCGTACCCCGCGGGTCGGGGCACACTAGAGGCGGCCGGCCTGGTGAGGGCGGGTGACAGCGGGTGAGTACACGGACCGCACTCCCGCCCCAGGAGACGGCCGACGCCGACCAGCCCGCCGCGGCTCCGCAGCCCCCAGTACCGCGCCGACCACCGCTGCGTTACCGGCTTCGTCGGGACTGGCCGTTACTGCTGATGACGACCCCCGCGGTCGGGCTGCTGGTGGTGTTCCACTACATCCCGGTGCTGGGCAACGTGATCGCGTTCCAGGACTACTCGCCGTGGACTGGGATCCGAGGGAGCCCATTTGTGGGGTTCGCGGAGTTCCAGACCATGTTCAGTGACCCGTACTTCTGGGACGCCGTGGTGAACACCCTCACCATCACCACGTTCCAGCTGATCTTCTACTTCCCGATCCCTATCGCGCTGGCACTGCTGCTCAACAGCCTGCTGTCGCCCAGGATCCGGATGTTGATCCAGGCGGTGGTCTACTTGCCCCACTTCTTCTCCTGGGTGCTGGTGATCACGCTGTTCCAGCAGATGCTCGGTGGTGCTGGTCTGCTGTCCCAGGTCATGCGGCAGTACGGCGCCGACGGCCTGAACATCATGACCAACCCGGACACCTTCATCTTCCTGGTCACTGCTCAGTCGGTCTGGAAGGACGCCGGGTGGGGCGCGATCATCTTCCTGGCTGCGCTGTCCACAGTGGACCAGACTCAGTACGAGGCGGCGGCGGTGGACGGCGCGGGTCGATGGCGACGGCTGTGGCACATCACCCTGCCGTCTCTTCGGCCCGTGATCGTACTGCTGTTGATTCTGCGGCTGGGGGAGGCGCTGACCGTCGGCTTCGAGCAGTTCATCCTGCAACGAGACGCGGTGGGCTGGGAGGCCGCCGAGGTGTTGGACACCTACGTCTACTACGAGGGCATCGTCAGCTCCAACTGGTCCTATGCCGCCGCGGCCGGGCTCTTTAAAGGCGTGGTCGGACTGATCCTGGTCCTCATCGCCAATCGGGTCGCCCACGCTCTCGGGGAACAGGGGGTGTACCAGCGTGCCTGACACCGTAGCCGCCACGGCTATCCCAACTCGGCGCCGTAAGAGCCGCAGGCCGGTGTGGGAGGAACCACCCACCCGCATCGGACAGATGTCCAAGGGTGTGATCCTGACCCTGATCGTGCTGGCGGTGGTGTTTCCACTGTGGGTGGTGGTGATCACCAGCCTGTCCACCCAGGAGGCGATCAACCGCGCAGGCGGCCTGGTGGTCATCCCCACCGATGTGAGCCTCCAGGCGTACCGGGAAATCTTCTCCGGTGGGGTGGTGACCCGGGCAGTCATGGTCAGTCTCGGAGTGACCGCGATCGGGACCGCCTTCAGCCTTACCGTGACGGTCATGGCCGCCTATGGGTTGTCCCGTCCCGGCTCGCTGCTGCACCGGCCCTTGCTGTTCACCGTGTTGCTGACCTTCCTGTTCGTCCCTGGCCTGATCCCCACCTATCTGCTGGTCAGCTCGCTGGGCCTGATCGACTCGTACGCCGCGTTGATCCTGCCCACCGCCGTCAGCGCCTTCAATCTGGTGGTGATGCGCTCCTTCTTCATGGGCATCCCCAGCGAGTTGATCGACAGTGCCCGGATCGACGGTGCCGGTGAGTTCCGGATCCTCACCCGTATCGTGCTGCCCTTGTCGAAGGCGGTCACCGCGGTGGTGGGGATGTTCTACGCCGTGGGGTACTGGAACGCCTTCTTCAACGCCCTGCTCTACCTGCACGACAACCGCAAGTGGCCGCTTCAGATGGTGCTGCGGACCTATGTGCTGGACGCCCAGCACATGCCCGGGGTCGGGGCCTCCGCCGATGCCGACATCGTTGGGGGTGCGGTGCCCACCCTCGCCATCCGGATGGCGGTGGTCGTCATCGCGATCTTGCCGGTCCTGGCCATCTATCCCTTCGTGCAGCGGCACTTCACCAAGGGGGTCATCATCGGGGCCATCAAGGGGTGAGGTGACCGGGAAGCGTGCCGCCACAGGCGCGCAGGGCTCGCCCATAGCGATGTGAACGTTTCGAACGTTCACGCCACAAGCGGGTGGGGCCGGCTGGGGCAGCAGCCGGCCCCACCTTCGTATCGTGGCCGATGCTGACGAAGGCCGCGTAGCGTGCGGGCGTAGGAAGCGCCAAAAGGCCAGAAAGGTCAGTCCGGAAGGACACGTGAGACACGTGAGGCGGCTGCCTGACGCAGCCGCCTCACGGTTTTCGGGGGTTGGGGGTAGGGAGTCAGGAAAGCGTGGCGGTGGGGACACCGTCGACGTCCCGCACCGGCACCTCCGTGCCGTCGATCACCACAACGGACGGCGGGGTGACGCCGGCGACCCGGGCGAACGCCACCGCGCGTACCGGCACCGGTCCGGAGACGACCAGCGTGGCGCGGTCACCGTCCCGCCGGAGCGTCACGGTGGTGTCGGACGAGCTGGAGGCACCCCGCAGGATGGTGCTCGTCTCCCCGTCGCTGAGGTTCCAACAGGTCACGGTCACTGCCCGGTAGGGGTCGTCCCCCACCCGGTCGGTGATGTCGGTGGTGGGCAGGAGCGCTCCGTCCCTGACGAACAGCGGAACCTGCTCCAACGGAGCCGACACCGTCACGTACCGCTCGCCGGTGTACACCTCACCGCTCCAGTAGTCCACCCAGCGCCCCTGGGGCAGGTAGACGGAGCGGCTGGTCTCCGGACCGAAGACCGGGGCCACCAGCAGGTCCGGGCCCAGGCGGTACTGAAGGTCGACCGACCAGGCCACCGGATCGGTGAAGGAGTCGAACACCACCGGCCGCATCATCGGTGCCCCGGTCCGGGAGGAATCCACGGCCGTGCTGTACAGGTAAGGAATGAGGCGGTACCGCAGCCGCAGCGCCTCAACGGCGGCGCGCTCGGCCTCCGGCCCGAACTCCCACGGCAGCCGGCTGGTGGTGCCATGGAACCGGACCAGCGGAGACAACGCGCCGAACTGAGCCCACCGGACGTACAGGTCGTCGCTGGGCGTACCCGTGAAGCCGCCGATGTCATGGCTCCAGAACGGGACGCCGCTGAGGGCATAGGACAGCCCGCCGCGTAGGGTGCTGGCCATCGCCGGGTAGCTGGCGGTGGCGTCGCCGCCCCATTGAGCGGCGTGACGCTGCCCGCCGGTGAACGACGATCGGGCCCACACCAGGCTGTACCCGGTCACCTGACGGGTCACCTCGGCCACCGCGTCGTTGTACAGCAGGGCGTAGACGTTGTGGAGCTCCTCGCCCGTCATCCCGTTGGAGGCGTGGGCGTCGACCGGCACTCCCTCGGCGAAGTCGGACTTGAAGACCGCGACCCCCTGCTCCAGAAGGCGCCGCAGCTGGTCCTGGAACCAGGCGGTCGCCTCCGGGGAGGTGAAGTCGACGATCCCGCCCGGCGCGTGGCTGCCGTGCCACGTGTCGGCGATGTACACCCGGCCGTCCGCGTGGCGCAGCAGGAATCCACGTTCGGCCGCCTCCTGGAAGACCGGACTGCGGTGGCTGATGTACGGGTTGATCCACAAGCAGGTCTGGAAGCCGAGCTCCTTCAACTCGGCGAGCATTGCCGTCGGGTCGGGGAACGCCTTCGGATCCCACCGCAGGTCCGACCAGTGCCCCGGGGTCTGCCAGTAGCAGTCGAGGTGGAGCACGTCGCACGGGATGCCTTTAGCACGGATGGTGCGGGCACGCTCCAAGACCCGCTCCTGGCTGTCGGCGAAGAAGCCACCGGAGATCCAGGTGCCGAAAGCCCAGGCCGGGGGCAGGGTCGGGCGGCTGGTGAGCAGGTTGTAGCGGTCCAGCACCTGCGCCGGGGTGGGACCGGCGATGAGGTAGTAGTCCAGCAGATCGTCCGGGACGACGATCTGCACGCAGCTGTGGGTGTCGTGACACAGATCGAACTCGGTCGCCATCCCACTGGCGACGAGCACACCGTAGCCCCGGCTGGAGATATAGAACGGAACGTTCTTGTACGCTCGCTCCGACTCGGTCCCGAACGCGTCGTAGTTCCAGGACACGATGCGCTGGCCGCGCTTGTCGAAGCCGGTGAACTTCTCCCCGAACCCGAAGAAGTGTTCATCCGGGCGGGCCGTGAAGGTCTCGTGGTAGGCGACCACGGCACCGTTGACGAGGGAGCGTCCAAACGGCAGCACCCGCATGCGGCCGCTGATGTCGCGCTCTCCGGTGTTCTGCTCAACGAGGAAGCGGCCAGCGCGTTCCCGGAAACGCAGCTGCCACGGGGCCAACGTGAGTTCGGCGACCAGGTCTCCGGCGGTCACCAGAACCTGGTTTCGGTCCAACGAGACCGTGCCGTCGGTGTAGGTCGGCTCCTTGACCAGGGTGATGGCGCGTGCCGACCGGCTTTGGGTGCCCAGGTCCTGGGCCAGGCGTACTCGAATCACGCCGTCGGCGACGGCGGTGATCTGCGCGGCGAGGGTTTGACCGTCACCGGTGACGGCTTTGAGGGTCACCCCCTGCGGTTCGGTGGCCAGTACTTCGGCGTGTGTGACTCCACTGGGGCCAGGGTCGCCTGGTGCGCGTATCGGTAGGTCGACAGGGTCAGCGACGTTGACCTCGTAGGCGACAAGAGGAGATCGATATGGCATGCGGGAGCCTCCGCGCGGATCGCTGAAGTGTGTTTGCAGAGTCTCCGCTAGTTTGTAGATTCATCAAACAAACGTCAATGATGCAGCGCACCACTCGGGCGGGACGACGAGATGACTGAACGCGAACCGGGCTCCCTGACGTGGCCACGCGGTCTGTCAGGGATGTGCTACGGCGGTGACTACAACCCGGAGCAGTGGTCACTACAGGTGTGGGCCGAGGACATGGAGCTGATGCGCCGGGCGAAGGTCAACCTCGTCACGGTGGGGGTGTTCTCCTGGAGCCGCCTGGAGCCATCCCCCGGTGTGTACCGGTTCGACTGGCTGGACCAGGTGATGGACTTGCTCCACCAGACAGGGATCCGGGTCAACCTGGCCACCCCGACCGCCTCCCCACCCCCCTGGTTCAGCTTCGCCCACCCCGACGCGCTTCCGGTCACTCGAGACGGGGTCCGGCTGTGGCACGGCAGCCGCGACACCTACTGCGTCTGCGCCCCCGCGTACCGTGAAGCCTGTCGGCGCATCGCCCAGGCCCTGGCCGACCGCTACGCCGACCACCCGGCCCTGGCCATGTGGCACGTCCACAACGAGTACGGGACCTGGTGCTACTGCGATCACGTGGCGGTGCGGTTCCGGCAATGGCTGCGGGCTCGGTACGGCGACCTCGACGCCCTCAACGAAGCCTGGAACGGCGCTTTCTGGAGCCAGTGGTACTCCGATTGGGATCAGATCCTGCCGCCCCGCGCCACGCAGTACCTGCCCAACCCCACCCAGATGCTGGACTTCCGGCGTTTCATGAGCGCCGAGCTGCTGGCGGCGTACCAGGAACAGCGGGACATCCTGCGGGCAGCGAACCCGGATATCCCGATCACTACGAATTACATGTTCTACCCCGGCCTGGACAACTGGGCCTGGAGCCAACAGGTCGATCTGACCGCGCTGGACCACTATCCCTCGGCCACCGACCAGCGGGCGGAGGAACAGACGGCGTTCGGGGCCGACCTGGCCCGTTCCTGGGCCCGAGGCCACCCATGGCTGCTGATGGAGCAGGCCACCAGCCTGATCTACACCGGGGATGTGATCGCCACGAAGGAACCCGGACGGATGCTGCGGCACAGCCTCTCCCACATCGCCCGGGGATCGGAGGGCGCGCTCTTCTTCCAGTGGCGGGCCCCGGTCGCCGGCGCCGAGGTGTACCACTCGGCGATGGTGCCGCATGCCGGGCCTGCCACCCGGGTCTTCAAGGAAGTCGTCGCGCTAGGGGAGGTCCTGGAGCGTCTGGAGGAGGTACGGGGCAGCGTCCCCCGCACCGACGTGGCGATCCTGTGGGACGCCGAGGCGTGGTGGGCGGTAGAGAGCGCAGGCTTCCCCTCCACCCGGGTGCGCTACCTGGACGCGGTGAGCGCGGCGCACCGGGTGCTGTGGCGGGCCGGGTACGTCGTGGATTTCGCGCGGCCAGACGCGGACCTGTCGCGGTATCGGCTGGTGCTGGTGCCTAGCCTGTATGTGATCTCAGACGAGGCCGCCGCGAATCTGACCAACTACGTCGCCAACGGTGGCCACCTCGTGGTGTCCTTCTTCAGCGGTATCGCCGACCCGCGCCACCACGTGCGGCTCGGGGGGTACCCCGGCGCGTTCCGCACCGTCCTGGGGATCCGGGTCGAGGAGTTCCATCCGCTTCTGGACGACGCCCAGGTCACGCTCTCCACCGGTGACACTGGTCGGATCTGGAGCGAGCACCTGCATCTGGAGGGCGCCGAGGCCCTGGCCCACTACGTCGGGGGCTGCCTGGACGGTCAGCCGGCCCTGACCCGGCACCGGTGGGGGAAAGGGGTCGGCTGGTACGTCTCCACCCGCCTCGACGACGACGCGTACGGCCGCCTGGTGTTCCGGGCCGCTGAGGAGGCCGGTGTCACGCCCCCGCCTACCGGCGCCTCCGGGGAATGCGAAGTGGTACGCCGATGGGGTGCACACTCCAGCTGGTTGTTCGTCATCAACCACTCGGACCGTCCCCACCACATCCCCGCGGAAGGCGTTGATCTGGTGACTGGAGCGGAGGTACGCGGTCAGGTGTCCGTACCCGCCGGAGGAGTGGCGGTGATCCGGGAGGCCCGCTGATGACGCGTACCTAATTGCTGTTCCTGATTGATTGCTGTTCCTGATTGTGTACGCGTACCTGATTACGTGTACGGAATTACATGTACGGAACGCATGTCGCCTCGACGCAAGTCGTGACACATTCGCCTAGCAGGCGCCATGATGAACCCTTAGGTGGCTTGATGCTCATTCGCTACTGTTGGGCGGCAATGGTACACAGACGGGGCTGGTATGCGTACTCAAACAGACAGGTCATGGCAGGCCGTTCTACCGCCGTTCCTGGCCATCCTGGCTATGGCGGGCTGTACGTCGACGCCCAGTGTCCGATTCGTCTCAGAGCCGTCCTCGACGATGACGCAACCGTCCACGGCGACGCAATGGGTCAATGAAGTCGATGAGGTATGTGAGGCGGTGGCGGGCCTGGAGGATCTGAAGAATGACTACGCACAGGAGCAACAGCAGGCCGCGGCCCGACCCGGGACCGAAGAAGTATTCCTGTCCAGTTACCTGATGCGGGTGACCGGGCGTATCGAGGATGCGCTGGGTGATTTCTCCCAGGTATCACCGACGTCGTTTACCGGCGGGGATGCTCTGATCTCCAGCTACATCCGAGAGCTGGAGCACATCTTGCCTGAGGTGGGGCGGCTGGCGGAAGACGTCTACCTCGTGTCAGGGCAAGAGTTACGTGACCGGGGGCGCCTGATCGCCGATCTGATCACCTCAGTGGAGCCAGAGCCGGATCTGACAGAGTTGGTCGCTGCCGATACGGGCCTGCAGCAGGCGTACCAGCTGGCGTCTAACTGCCACTTCGTGGAGCGGATCCGGTCCGCCTCCCCCAGCCCGCTTCCGCTTCCGGCAGCCGCCGATGGATCGAATGTTGAGGCCTGCCGTGACGGGCAGTGTCAAATCGCCTTCTCCGGCTATACCGATATTCCGGTCGGCGAGACGCTGGTCTTGGCCAGCATCGAGTTTGAGGACGCGGTCTTCCGGCTAGCGGATCCGGACGGTGGGATTGGTGTCCTCACGATCAGTGGGCAAGGAGTCGCAAGCAACGGTGATGTTGTCATTGAGGGCATACAGATCGGCGAAGGCGTCGCCCTGGTGAACATCTCAACCTGGTGAGTCGGCCCACCACGAAGCTCTTCCCACCCGCGCGACATCGGGTTAAATATCGACTTTTCGGGATAAGAGGTCCCGGCTTGTGCTGGGATGGATCGAGGCGAGTCGCCCGAAAGGTTTGACGCTCCGGTGAGCGGGAACCGTGCGGTTCTGACCGGTCGCGCGGGTAGGGGAGCTTCCATGACGGTGGAAGAGAAGACTGGTCCGCAGGGGAGTAGCTCCGCGATCCTCATTACGCCTGAGGTATCGCGTTATCCCGGCCCTGTCCACCGTCCCATCCGAGGGAACGCCCTCAGTCGGCTACTCCGCACCACCGACGCCAAACAGATCGGCGTCATGTACCTGGTGACGTCGTTCCTGTTCTTCTTCGCCGGCGGCGTCATGGCGCTGTTGATGCGTACCGAGCTGGCCCGGCCCGGGCTTCAGTTCCTGTCGCTGGAGCAGTACAACCAGCTGTTCACCATGCACGGCACCGTCATGATGCTGCTGTTCGCCACCCCGCTGGTGTTCGGCTTCGCCAACTATCTGGTGCCGCTGCAGATCGGGGCCCCTGACGTCAGTTTCCCCAGGCTGAACGCGTTCGCGTACTGGCTGTACCTGTTCGGCGGGATCATGGTGGTCGGGGGGTTCTTCTTGCCCGGCGGTGCCGCGGACTTCGGGTGGTTTTCTAACGCCCCTCTGAATGACCAGACCCATTCCCCGGGCCTGGGAGTCAATATGTGGATCACCGGTCTGGTGATCTCCGGGCTGGGGACCATTCTGGGCGCGGTCAACATGGTGACCACCATCCTGACGCTGCGCGCCCCGGGGATGACGATGTTCCGGATGCCGGTGTTCACCTGGAACATCCTGATCACCAGTCTGCTGGTGCTGATGGTCTTCCCGGTGCTATCCGCGGCACTGCTGGTTTTGGTGGCCGATCGACAGCTGGGAGCCCACGTTTTCGACGCCTCCACCGGAGGGTCGGTGTTGTGGTGGCACCTGTTCTGGTTCTTCGGGCATCCTGAGGTCTACATCGTGGCGTTGCCGTTCTTCGGCATCATCAGCGAGGTCATTCCGGTCTTCAGCCGCAAGCCGATCTTCGGGTACAAGGGCCTGATCGGCGCCACCATCGCCATCGCGGCGTTGTCGATGGCCGTGTGGGCCCACCACATGTTCGCCAGCGGGCAGGTGCTGCTGCCGTTCTTCTCGTTCCTGAGCTTCTTGATCGCGGTGCCGACCGGGATGAAGTTCTTCAACTGGATCGGCACCATGTGGCGGGGCCAGCTGACGTTCGAGTCACCGATGCTATGGGCCATCGGCTTCCTGGTGACGTTCCTGCTGGGTGGTCTATCCGGCGTCCTGTTGGCCTCGCCGCCGATCGACTTCCAGGTGCATGACTCCTACTTTGTGGTCGCCCACATGCATTATGTGCTGTTCGGCACTATCGTGTTCGCCGCGTTCGCCGGCATTTACTTCTGGTTCCCCAAGATGACCGGACGGATGCTGGACGAGCGCCTGGCCAAGCTGCACTTTTGGCTGCTGTTCATCGGGTTCCACACCACATTCCTCATCCAGCACTGGCTGGGCAGTGAGGGCATGACACGCCGGTACGGCGACTACCTGAGCACGGACGGCTTCACCGTCGAACACACCATCTCCACGGTCGGCTCGTACATCCTGGGCATCTCCACGCTGCCGTTCCTGTGGAACGTGTGGAAGTCGTACAAGTACGGGCGTCAGGTCACGGTCAATGACCCGTGGGGGTACGGCAACTCCCTGGAGTGGGCGACCAGCTGCCCGCCGCCGCGGCACAACTTCACCCGGCTTCCTCGCATTCGTAGCGAGCGGCCGGCGTTCGAGTTGAAGTACGGACGGGATGTGGCGGCGACGCAGCCGCCGCCGGAGCACCCTCATGGCCCCATGGATCCCCTCGACCCCAGAGAGGCGGGCGGAGGCACCCTGCCGCCCTCGGTCCCGACCGATACCGGTGACCACAACGCTCCCCAGGGAGGCTCGACGACAGATCGCGGGCGGACCACCGCTGAGTGAACCGAGCCGAGTGAGCCGAAGGATAGCTGGCGGCCGAATATTTGACTGATCGTTCTAATAACCGTAGAGTTGTCGCTGTGGCGCGTACCAAGGAGTTCGATCCCGACGCCGCTTTACGGGCGGCGCTGGAGTTGTTCTGGGAGCGGGGCTACGAGGCCACCTCCATGGCGGATCTGGTCGAGCGACTGGGGATCGGTCGGGCCAGTCTCTACGCCACCTTCGGGGGTAAGCACGAGCTGTACCTGAAGGCACTGAATCTGTACCTAAGGACCCAGGATCCGGATCCGGTGGAGCTCCTGTCCCGGCCGGGGCCGGTGTTGCCGGCGGTACGCGCGTTGCTGGAGAAATACGTCGAAGAAACCATCCAGGACCCGCTGGGGCGCGGGTGCATGGTGGTGAACGCGGCGGTGGAGCGCCTCCCCCATGACGCCAAGGTGGCGCGGTTGGTGGAGCGGGGCTGGACCAGTTTGGAAGTCGCCTTGACGTCGGCGTTGACCCGGGCACGCGCCCAAGGGGAGATCGCGGCGGAGCGGGACCCTCAGGCCTTGGCTCGGTTTCTGTTGGTGGTGTTGCAAGGGATCCGGGTGGTGGGAAAGGGACGGCCTGATCCGGAACGTCTACGGGACGCGGTCGAGCAGGCCATGGCTGTCCTGGCCTGAAATCTCTGCCTGTTCTGCCTGAAATCTCAAGGCGGCGTATCTCAGGCATCTCAAAGCATCCAGGTCAACCGCGTGGCCTAGCCACACGTCTACCCTTTTTCTGGAACGATCGATCTAGTATTGGAGAGTGCTCATGGCGGAGCGGTTCGCGGGGAAGGTCGCGTTAGTCACCGGGGGTGGAAGCGGAATCGGACGTGGGATCGCCCAGGCCTTTGCCCGTCATGGGGCCACCGTGGTGGTGGCGGGGCGTCGGCGGGACCCACTGCTGGACACCGTGAAGCTCATCGAGGCCGAAGGGGGCCGCGCCAGCGCGGTGACCGTCGATGTGTCGCGCGCCTCGCAGGTGGCCCAGATGATTCAGACCACCGTGGCCGAACACGGTGGCCTCCACATCGCGGTGAATAACGCGGGCTACCTGGCCCCGCCGGCACGGGTGGGCGAGGTGGAGGAGCCCGCCTGGGAGGCGATGATCGCCACGAACCTCACCGGTACCTGGCTGTCGATGAAGCATGAGATCGCGCACATGCGTGGCCACGGTGGGGGAGTGATCGTCAACATCGCCTCGATCGGAGTGACGGCGGTGCCGGGCTTGGGGGCGTACGGAGCTACCAAAGCAGGGGTGCTGGCGTTGACCCGGGCCGCCGCCCGGGACCACATCCGGGAGGGGATCCGGATCAACGCGGTCAGCCCTGGCCCGATCGCCACCGAGATGTCCCGCCGCCCCGGGGAGTCGGACCAGGATCGGGCGGCACGGCTGGCCGAACGCATTCCGCTCGGGCGGATCGGCACGGTTCAGGAGGTGGCCGCCGCGGTGTTGTGGCTGGCCTCCGAGGAGGCGACCTTCATGGTCGGGCAGGAGATCGTGGTTGACGGTGGCGTTACCGCCTGATCGATCCCCTGACCGACCAGCCTTCCTGACCGCTGGGTCGGTCAGGGACCATCTGATGGGGGACCGGGGCCGTCCTGGCGGTCGGCCCCGTCGGCGTCGCGGGACCGGGAGGCGATAAGGACCCCGATGCCGTCCAACACGAGTTGCAGGCCGAAGTCGAAGTCGGCCTCCGAGTACTCGCTGGGAAAGTCGAGCGCGCCTGAGGCCGCGATTCCATGCAGGATGGGGTAGCGATCCGCGTCGAGTACCGTGCGCAGCAGTTCGCCATAGGTGGCCTGCCGGGGATGGGCTTGCAGAGCCGCCGCCAGATCCATCGACAGCTGTGCCTCGCCCCGGACATAGCCGGACAGGAGGCTGATGACCCCGAGCTTTTCGTCACCTGCCAGGCCGGTGTCTTCCAGCATCCGCAGGCCGACCTCCATCCAGGCCAGGGCACGGGGCCCCAGCGGTGGCCCCGTGATCGGTATCTGGGCCGTCCACGGATGCCGTCGGAAAAGAGCGAGTTGTTCTTTGGCCCAGTAGGTCAGGCCGGCGCGCCACCCGGGCGGTAGATCGTCGGGCACCGACAGCTCGCCGGCCACGCTGTCCATCATTAGCGTCAGCAGCTCGTCCTTGCTCGCTACATAGCGGTACAGCGACATGGTGGTGAACCCGAGCCGTTCCGCTACCCGGCTCATCGACACCGCCGCTAGCCCTTCGGCGTCGGCCAATTCGATCGCGGCCTGCACGATCCGCTCCAGACTCAACCCTGGTCGAGGGCCGCGCCGGTTCCGCTCCCGCAAACCCCACAGCAGGTCCAGACCGGGGGGAAGAGCAGTATCGGCGGTGTCGTCCATCCTCACCATCCCGTCGGTCGTGGTTGACCCCTCATCCTAGAACTGTGTATAACGTACACAGATTGTGTATGTCGTACACAGTTAGTGGATGGCGTATGGACACTGACGCCGCCGTCACGGCGGTCGGAGTAGAGAAAGCCTTTGGGGACACTCAGGTGCTCCGCGGATTAGATCTGACCGTGGAGCACGGCAGCGTCCTGGCGCTACTGGGCCCCAACGGCGCCGGCAAAACGACGACGGTGCGGATTCTGTCCACGTTGCTTAAGCCCGACCGGGGGCGGATTCAGGTCGCGGGATATGACGTGCTTCGGGAACCGAACCGGGTACGCGCCGCGATCAGCCTCACCGGACAGTACGCCGCGGTCGATGAGCTGCTCACCGGTGAGGAGAATCTGCGGATGATCGGGCGACTGCGTCGGTTGTCCCGAGCCGACGCCCGCCGCCGGGCCCGGGAGCTGCTGGAGCGGTTCGATTTGGTCGACGCCCGGGGACGCCTGGTCAAGACCTACTCCGGGGGAATGCGGCGACGTCTGGACATCGCCGCCAGCCTAATCGGGGCCCCTCGTGTCCTTTTCCTCGACGAACCCACCACCGGTCTGGACCCCCGCAGCCGGCAGGTCATGTGGGACATGATCCGGGAGCTGACCGACTCCCAGGTGACGATCCTGCTCACCACCCAGTACCTGGAGGAGGCCGATCACCTCGCGGACCGGATCGCGGTGATCGACGGCGGTCGGGTGATCGCGGAGGGCAGCGCCGCGGAGTTGAAGGCCCGGGTCGGGGCCGAGCACCTGCGCGTGTCCTTCCCCGACCACGCCGCGTTCCAGGCGGCGCTGCGCAATCTGGGGAGCGCGGTACGCCATCCCGATCCGACCCACTACAGCCTGGAGTTGGAGACCGACGGCAGTGCCGCCGACATCAAGCGGGTTCTGGACCGGCTGTTCGGGGACGGCATCCCCGTCACCACGATCACATCACGGCGTCCGAGCTTGGACGACGTGTTCCTCACACTCACTGGACGGTCCGCGAAGGGGGAGCGGTGACCGGTCGATCCAGCGCCTATTGGGCGATGAGCAACGCGGCGGTCCTGATCGCCCGCAGCTTGCGGCATGTGCCGCGCAGCCTGGATTCCCTCCTACTGGGAGTGGCGCTGCCCGTGCTGCTGATGCTGCTGTTTGTTTACGTCTTCGGGGGCGCGGTCAACGTCGGGACCGCGTACGTAGACTACGTGGTGCCCGGCGTCATCGTTCTCTGCGCTGGATACGGCGCCTCCATGACGGCGGTCAGCGTCGCCACCGACATGGTCAACGGGGTCATCGATCGCTTCCGGTCGATGCCTATCCTCGCCTCAGCAGTCCTGGTCGGGCACGTGATCTCCAGTGTGGTCCGTAACCTCGTGTCGACCCTGTTGGTGATTGTCGTGGCCCTGCTCGCCGGCTTCCGGCCCACCACCTCGATCAACCGGTGGCTGGCCGCGTTCGGCGTCATCGTGCTGTTCGTTCTGGCGCTGTCGTGGGCGTCGGCGGCGCTGGGGATGCTCGCCCGCACCGTGGAAGGCGCCAGCGGCATCACCTTCGTCATTCTGTTCCTGCCCTACCTCAGCAGCGCGTTCGTCCCGACATCGACCATGCCGGAGGCGCTGCGCGTCATCTCCGACCACCAACCGATCACTCACGTGATCGAAACAATCCGTGGCCTGCTGATGGGGACCCCCATCGGCAACAGCGGTTGGCTCGCGGTGCTGTGGAGCCTCGGCATCATGACGGTGTCTTTCCTGGCGGCCGGTCACTTGTTCCGCGCCCGGAACACCCGCTGACCTCGCCGCATCACGGGGATCCGTCGGCAGGCCGTCAGGCACTAAAGACACGGTGGTACACGGTTACGCTCACTGTGGCAACGGAGCGTTCCAGCGCTGGATCACCCGTTGCTCCCGCTCATACCCCAGCACCGACAACGTCGCGACGTCGAGCCGAAACAGCGCACCGGCCGCCGGCTCCAACCCCAACCACCGAGCGGTGATTACCCGCAACAAATGCCCATGGGCCACCAACGCCACGGTGCCACCGCCCGCGACCAGCGGCCCAACCCGTTCCAGGACCCGATCCGCCCGGGCAGCCACCTGCCCGGGTGACTCCCCACCGGGGCAGCCGTCCCGCCACAGGAACCACTCCGGCCTGGTCTGTCGGATCTGTGCGGTGGTCAGTCCTTCGTACTCGCCGTAGTCCCATTCCACAAGGTCGGGATCAATCAGCGTCACCGACAGCCCGGCCAGTTCAGCGGTACGCCGGGCGCGTCGTCGTGGACTGACCACCACGGCCGCGACATCAATATCTGCAAGCCCGTCCGCCAGTGCCCGGGCTTGCGCCTCACCGCGTGGTGTGAGCGGCAGGTCAGTGGTTGAGGTGTGCCGGTGAGTGGCGCTCCATTCGGTCTCACCGTGGCGGACCAGGATGATTTCTCCCATGCACGGGTCTTACCCGTTGTCGGCGTTATGTCAGCGTGACGCCGGTCAGCCGCTCCGACAGCTCCCACAGCCGGGCCCGTGCGCCGGCGTCATAGGCCTGAGCGTGGGCTCGGGCTTGCTGCTGCTGATCAAAGTAACAGCCCGTGACGCCTTCCAGGTCAGGGTCGAGGATGAGCCGCTCCGTGGCGGCGGCGCCGTCCTCGATCGTGGACAGCGTGTAGTCGAGCGCCTCGAACACCATTTTGGTGTTCATCAACGACGCGGGATGTAGGGCGTTGACCGTCACTCCGGTACCGGCCAAGCGTTCCGCAAGATCGATGGTGAACATGATCTGCGCCAGTTTGCTTTGCCGGTACGCCCGCCAGCCGTCGTAGCCGCGCTCCAGCATCACATCGGTGAAATCGATCGGTTCCTGCCCGACGGAGGCGACGTTGACGATCCGGGACGGCGCGGCCGCCCGCAGCAGCGGCATCAGGCGGAGGGTGAGCGCGTACCCCGCCAGGTAGTTCACGGCGAACCGCAGCTCATACCCGTCCACACTCATCTGACGGGGCGTGTTCGGCGGGCCGGCTCCCACCCCCGCGTTGTTGACCAGCACGTCGAGGCGGTTGTGCTGGGTGGTGATCTCTTCGGCGAGGGTGTGGACCTGGGACAGGTCGGCGAGGTCGGCCAGATACCCGGTCACCCGGTCGTTGCCGGTCGCCTCGGTGATCTCGGCGAGGGTACGCGCCAGCCGCTCCGGATTCCTGCCATGGACCAGCACCGTAGCGCCGGCCGCGGCCAAGTCCTCGGCCACCCGTCGTCCCAGACCGTCGGTAGCGCCGGTGATGAGGATGGTTTGCTCGGTGACAGGACGCATGCCCCCCACGCTAGAGGCTGGACCCTACGGCGCCCTAATTCGTGCCGGTGCACTGGGTGCCGGTGCAGTGGATGGTGGGGCGCCCTCGGCGTCGGCCAAGGACGCCCCATGAAAGAGATGATGTGCTGGAGCGCGGGCCCTCATAGGTCAGGAGCCCGGCTGCTCCAGGAGCTTGACGACGGCTTCGGCGACACCGGTGGCGGACTGAGGATTCTGGCCGGTCACCAGGCGTTCGTCGACCACGACCTGCGCGGTGAAGTTGTCGGCGGGCAAATGTCGGGCACCCTGCTCGACGAGTTTGTCGGCAAGCAGGAACGGCACCACCTCGGCCAGCCCGACGGCCTGCTCTTCGCTGTTGGTGAAGGCCGCTACATTCTTCCCGGCCACCAGGTAGTTGCCGTCGGAGAGGGTCAGCCCGACCAGTGCGGCCGGGCCGTGGCAGACCGCGGCCACCACGCCGCCCTTTTCGTAGATGTCCCGAGCGAGCGAGGCGAGCGAGGGGTTGTTGGGGAAGTCCCACATCGTGCCGTGCCCACCCGCGAACAAGATCGCGTCATAGGTACGGGCGGCCCCGGAGGCGACCAGGTCAGCGGCCGATGGGGTGTTTTTCAACTGGCGGCTGATGTCCGGATCCTCCATGAAGGCCCGCTCATCGGGGTTGTCGGGGTTGTACGCGGTGTGGGGCGGTTCGCCACCGGCGACGCTGACCAGGTCTACGGCGTACCCGGCCTTGGTGAACACGCGCCACGGTTCAGCGGCCTCCGCCACCATGAACCCGGTGCTCCGGCCGGTGTCCCCCAGCCGGCTGTGGCTCGTGAGGGCGATGAGAACACGTCGCGGTGTCGACATCTGTCGTGTGCTCCTTAACCGATGGGGTTCTGGGACGCCGTCGCGGCGTCGGACACGGATCTGTCTGTCTTGCTCTGAGCCGCTCCGGTGCGGTGCACCGTGGCCCCGGGCGGCACCGGATACGATCTTGCGGCATCGAAGCCATCAAAAACCAATAGAAGATGTAATGGTGGCGATCAGAAATCTGATGACTGTCGATGGGATTGACGGCGGACTGGCCTCTTGAGTCAAGGAAGCGGGCAGCGATGGCGTACCTGGATCTGCTGTGGACCTTCCTGACCGTCTACCGGGTCGGATCGGTCACCCGGGCGGCGGCGCTGCTTGGGTTGGCGCAACCCACCGTCACCGCTCAGCTGCAGACTCTGGAACGGCGACTGCAGCGACCGCTGTTTGAGCGCTCGTCCCGCGGCGTCATCCCCACCGAGGTGGCTCATCAGTTGGCGGCCCAGATCGCCGCGCCGATGGACGCGCTCAACGCGGTGGTGGCCGCGGAGTGGGAGCCAGCCGACACCCTCACGCGGACCGTGCACCTGGGCGGTCCCGCCGAGTTCATCGCCGCCCGGGTCCTGCCTGCGTTGGCCGACCGGGTGGCGGCCGGGCTGCGCCCGCGTGTGACGCTCGGGCTCCCCGATGAGCTCATCACCCGGCTCGCCGAAGGACGGCTGGATCTCGTGATCGCCACCGTGCGTCCACGTCGGGCCGGGATCCGCGCCACTCCCCTCTATGACGAAGAGTTCGTGCTGGTCGCCAATCACCGGTGGGCTGAGCGCCTAGGAGCGCCCCTGTCCGTGGAGGAGGCTCCCGCCGTCCTGGCGGACGTACCCCTGATCAGTTACGCCGAGGAGCTGCCGATCCTGCGCCGGTACTGGCGGACGGTTTTCGGGATCCGCCTGAGCCGACCACCCGCGCTTGTGGTGCCTGACCTGCGGGGTGTCCTCACGGCCGTCAGCGCCGGGGCCGGTATCAGCGTGCTGCCCCGTTACCTGCTCCCGGCTGATGAAACGGTGCGGGCACTGGTGGAGCCGGAGTTACCACCCATCAACACCCTTTACTTGGCGGTACGCGCGGGCGCCGGTCCCCATCCGGCTCGCGACGCGGTCTACGCTCACCTCCTCGCCGTCGCGCGTGCCTGGTGAGGCTCTTCCCCCGTGGGGGAGGCGGTGGGAGGCTGCGAGCGGGTCGCCCAGCTCAACCCGGCCGCGATGACGAGCAGGACAGCCGCCAACGGCGGCAGGGCCGCCGCGCCCGCCAGCTCCAGTTCTATTCCGCCGACGATGCCCGCCAGGGACGTCGCCAGGTACATGACGGATTGATGGAGTGAGGCCGCCACCGACTGGGCGTGGGGTACCAGGGCGATGATCCGGTGCTGTTGAGGAGTGTTGACCGCGAACGAGAACACCGCGGCGGTCGCGACCGCAGGCACCGCCGCCAGGAATGAGCCCCGCATGGCCGGCAGCAGAACAAAAACGCAGGCCAGGGCAAGGGTGGCGGTGGTGACCACCCGACGTGGCCCCCAACGGTCGGCCAGAAAGCCGGCCGTCAGGTTACCGACAGTGCCGGCCACCCCGTACACCAGAAGCAGGAGGGCGAGCCGGTTTCCGTCGTCGCTGACGATGGGTTCGAACACCGCACTGAGATAGGTGTAGGGGGCGTACAGGCCAACGAAGGCGGTCGCTGTGCAGGCGAGCACAGCCAGCACCCGCCGATTCTTCAAAGGCGTCAGCCGTTGTCGCAGGCTACCGTCGGCGCCGGCACCGCCGTCTGGCAGCTTGACGGTGAGGACCGGGACGACCACGAGCGCCAGTGCGGTCACGAACCACATGGTGGCCCGCCAGCCCCAGACACCGCCGATGGCGGTCCCGAGCGGGGCTCCCAGCGCGAGCGCGGAGGTGCTTCCGAGGATGACGAGCGCGATCGCCCGGCCGCGCCGGGCCGGTCCGGCCAGGGACGCCGCGGTGACCGGAGCGGTCGCCGTGTAGAGGGCGGTACCTGCGGCCGCGATGATCCGGGAGGCCAGGACCAGCTCATAAGTCGGTGCCAGGGCGGTCAGCACATTGCCGGTGCTGAAGACAGCGAGCGCGGTGATCAGGACCGAGCGTCGTGACCACGTTGTGGTCACAGTCGCCAGAACCGGAGCGAGTAACGCGTAGGAGAAGGAAAAGACGGTCACGAGTTGACCGGCCGCCGCGACGCTGACCTGCAGCGAGTCGGCAACCGCGGGGAGTAGGCCCGCGATGACGAACATGTCCGTCGCTACCGCGAAGGTGCCCAGGGCCAGAACCACGGCGTGGGAACGCCAGTGTGGGCTGAGCGGGGCTTCGGATGTGGGAGAGGACGTCACGGCACATCCTCCGATGAGCATCGAATATTTCGATATTCATCGTAGTAGCGTGGCGATGTGTATCGTACGTGGATCACTACGGGAGGTGGTGGAGCGCAGCAGGATGGACGACACGCAGGACACGTGGTTGCCGCAGCCCGACATCGACAGCGTCGACATCACGACAGTGCTGCAGGCGTTAGCCGATCCCACACGGCTTCAGATCGTGCGGGCCCTTGCCGCCGTTGAAGAATCCACCTGTACAGCGTTGGACGTTCCGGTCAAACCGTCGACCGTCTCCCACCACATGGGCATCCTGCGGGAAGCCGGCATAGTCTCCACCCGTCTGGCTGGCAACGCGCGCCCCAGCCGGCTGCGCCGCGAGGACCTGGAGCGGCGGTTCCCGGGCCTGCTCACCGCCATCCTCAATGCCACGCCGCCCACCCGCTGACGGCGGATGGGCGGCGTGAGGAGGAGGGGCGGAGCTTGAGATTCAGTTCAGAGGGCGGGTCAGAGGACCCGGTAATGCCTGAAGAACCCGGCGAAATCGACTATCAGGCGGATACTAGGGCGCCTCGCCGGGTCTGCCACCATTCCTGGCCTTCCGGCGGCAGGGTGTGAATCGGATCGTAGTAGGGGTACCGCCGCTCCAGGGCCAATGGATCGTCTTTCTCCAAAGACGTGCGGTAGTTCTTGGTCCAGTACGTGATGCCGCGGACCCGGTCGTACTCATTGACCATGTGCACCCAGCGCTTGCCCACCAGCGGCACATCACAGACGATCCGCGGGGTCGCGAATCCGGGCAGGTAACCCATGATCGCGTGCTGCAGCTCTTGCGCCTCCCACACCGCCAGCCTCCAGTGCTCGGCGTGGGGGATCATGTCGCACATATAGAAGTAGTACGGCAGGATGCCCGCGTCGTCCTGAAGAGCGAAGCACAGATCAAGCAGGTCGTCGGGTGTGGCGTTCACACCCCGCAGCAGCACGCCCTGGTTACGGACATCGCCGACCCCCGCCTGCCGGAGGGTCCGGGCGGCCCGAGCCACCAACGGGGTCACCGACTGAACGTGGTTGATGTGGGTGTGGACGGCGAGGTTGACGCCCCGGCGCATCGCGACGTCCGCCACCCGGGCGATCCCCTCTACCACCGCCGGCTGTAACCAGTGCTGTGGTAGCCCCATCAGGGCCTTGGTCGCTAACCGGATGTCCCGAATATTGTCGATGTCAAGCAGCTGAAGCAGGAAATTTTCCAGGTGCTTCCAGGGCACGTTGGCGACGTCGCCGCCGGAGACCACCACGTCGCGGACCTCGGGATGGGTACGCAGGTAGTCGAGCATGGCGGCGTAGCGATCGACCGGTTTGAGGGTGAGCCGCAGCTTGTCCACCGTGGGGGTGGAGTTACCGACCAGATCCATCCGGGTGCAGTGCCCGCAGTACTGCGGACAGGTCGACAACAGTTCAGCGAGCACCTTGGTGGGGTAGCGGTGGGTGAGCCCTTCGGCGACCCACATGTCGTGCTCATGTAAAGAGTCACGACTGGCGTACGGGTGGCTGGGCCAGTCGGTACGCCGGTCGGACAGCACCGGAAGCATGTAGCGACGAATCGGATCCGCGTAGAGGGCCTCAGTGGTCGGCGGCGCCGTCGGACACATGGTGTTGAGCATCTGCGGCGGCACCAGCATCGACATGGTGGCGCGTTCCCGCTGATCGGCGGCGAGGTCCTCGTAGAACTTGTCGTCAACGGTGTCGCCGAGGACGTCACGCAGCTGGGAGATGTTCTTCACGCAGTGGGCCCGTTGCCACTGCGCGGACTCCCATTCGGCGCGGGTGACATGACGCCAACCGGGGAATCTGGTCCAGTCCGGTTCGACCAGAACACGCCGTTGGTAGCTGTAGGGCTGACCCGACATCCGCGCTCCTCCCCTTGACGATCATCGCTAGGATAGTGGAAACAATCTCGCATAGGCAGTACTCTGCCGAAGGATTTCCTGCTGACGGCGCTACAGGCGGGAAACATGCCGGAAATATCTCTGAAGCATGGCCCGTGGAGGGAACGTGAGAGGTGACTCTTCCCCGGTCGGGACGCACCGGGTCCGTCACCCGGTCGGCGTTCTTCCGCAGGCCGCCGACGTGCTGGACAACAGCCCCGACATCTGGGCCGATGAGGTACGCCTGGCGGTAGAGCGACTGAATCTGGACGCGGCGAGCTTCCGTCAGCTATGGGAGAAGCACCGCGGCGACGGCGCGGCCATCCGCGCCGAGGTGTGCCAGATCGTGGCGCGCCGCGGCAAGATGCACAACCCCGTCACCGGCTCCGGCGGCATGTTGATCGGCACCGTCGAGGAGGTCGGCCCCGCCTCCCCGCTTGGGCTCCGGGTCGGACAGCGGGTGGCGACCCTGGTGTCGCTCACCCTCACCCCGCTGGCGATCACCGATGGGCTGGCCAACTGGGACGGCCTGAGCGAGCAGGTCCCCTGCACCGGACACGCCATCCTGTTCGCCCGCTCCGTAGCCGCCGTGTTACCCGAGGATCTGGACCCCGGCCTGGCACTGGCGGTCCTCGACGTCTGCGGCGCGCCCGCGTTGACCGACCGGGTGGTGCGACGCTACCGGCGGCCCGAGCGGGCCCCCATCGTGACGGTGCTGGGCGCCGCGGGCAAAAGCGGATCACTGGCCTTGGCGGCCGCGCGCCGCGCCGGGGCTGGCTACACCATCGGAGTGGTCCCCACCGATGTGGAAGCCGACCGACTGACCGCCAGCGGCCTGGCCGACGCGGTGGTCATCGCCGACGCCCGCGACCCGGTCGGCCTCGCCGAAGCGGTCACGAAGGCAGGGGGACCGGCGCAGGTGACGGTGGTCTGCGTGGACGTTCCCGGCTGCGAACACGGAGCGATCCTGGCCACCACCCAGGGCGGCACCGTCATCTTCTTCTCCATGGCGACGTCATTTCCCGCGGCGGCGCTGGGCGCCGAAGGACTGGCCGCGGATGTGACGATGCTGATCGGCAACGGTTACCTTCCCGGGCACGCCGAGTACGCCTTGGATCTGATCCGGCGCGAACCCGGCGTACGCAGGCTCTTCCAGGCCCGCCTGGCGGGGGAAACCCACGCTCCCCGGTCCCACACGCGAGACTGAACCCATGCCTGCTACCACCCTGTACCGGGGCGGTCGGATCTACAGTCCGACCCACCCCCGTGCTACCGCGTTGCTTGTCGATGGGAATCAGATCGTCTGGCTGGGAACCGATGAAGAAGCCCCGGCCCACGCCGATACTGTCGTCGACCTGGAGGGTGCCCTGGTCACCCCCGGTTTCGTCGACGCTCACGTGCACGCCACCGACACCGGAATCTCGCTGCTGAGCCTGGATCTGTCCGACGCGCAGGACGCCACCGACGTCCTCGACCGGGTCGCGGCCGCGGCGCGCCGTCTTCCCGCCGACGCGGTGCTCCTCGGACACGGGTGGGACGAAAGCGGCTGGCCCCACCAACGCCCCCCGAGCGCGCAAGAGTTGGACCGGGCCGCCGAAGGACGACGGGTCTACCTGGCCCAGGCATCGGTGCACTCCGCGGTGGTCTCCAGCGCCCTGATGGCCGCCGCCGAGAACCTGCCCGCCGCCGAGGGCTACGACCCTCAGGGGTGGCAGCGACGCGACGCCCACCATGTGGTCCGTGCCATCGCACTCTCGTCACTCACCGCCTCCCAACGCGCCGACGCCCAGCGCGCCGCCCTCCGGCGGGCCGCCTCACTGGGGATCGTCGCGGTTCACGAGTGCGGCGGTCCGGAGATCTCCAGCGAGGCCGACTTCACCGCCCTGCTGCGGCTGGCGGCCACCGAGCCAGTGCCGGAGGTGTACGGGCTGTGGGCGGAGCTGGAAAGCGCCGCCAAGGCCGTCGAGTTGGGAGCGGTGGGGGCCGGTGGAGACCTGTTCGTCGACGGCGCCCTGGGAGCCCAGACCGCGCATCTGCGTCAGCCCTACCTGGACACCGACGGATGCGGGTACGGCTACCTGACCGCCGAACAGGTCACCGCTCACCTGCTCGACTGTGACCGCCACGGCGTACCAGGTGGGTTCCACGCCATCGGTGACCAGGCGATAAGCACTGTGCTGGAAGGCTTCGCCGCCGCGGCCGCCCGGATCGGGGTGGAGCGCCTGCGCGCGGCCCGCCACCGGATCGAACACGCCGAGATCCTTGACCGGGACCTGATCCGGGGATTTGTGGAGTACGGCATCGTGGCCAGCATGCAGCCCGCCTTCGACCGGCTGTGGGGTGGAACGGACGGCATGTACGCGCGCCGGCTGGGGGTGGAGCGGGCGTTGGCCTCCAACCCGTTGGGCTCCCTGAACGGGGTGGGGGTGCCGTTGGCGTTCGGCAGTGACAGCCCGGTGACCCCGCTGGATCCGTGGGGGACGGTGCGGGCGGCCATGACCCACCACAACCCGGTGCAGCGGATCACGCTCCGAGCCGCGTTCGCCGCCCACACCCGCGGCGGTTGGCGTTCGGTGGGCAAGGACTTCGAAGGGGTGCTGGCGCCGGGCGCGCCGGCGAGTTTCGCGATCTGGGACTGGGACGGCGACGTCATCGGCGGCCTACCGGATCTGGTTCCGGCCGGCGCCGACCAGCCGGAGAAAGAGGCTCCGTTGCCGGTGTGCCGCCGCACGGTCCGCCGCGGCACCGTGATCTACGACATCGAGGGCGAGCAGACAGGAGGGTGAGGTGACCGGTGGGCTGACACTGGACCCCGCGCTGGTACGCCGGGCCCGGCAGTTGGCGGATCAGGCCGCCCGACCCGTGATTGAGTTGGCACGGCGCCACACCACGGTGTCGATTGAGCGTGCGGTGCTCCGACTAGCCGGGGTCACCGGCGCCGACCCCGACGGTATTCCCTGGGTCAACCGCCTGGTGGACGCCGTCCGCGCGGACGTCGGACTGGAACACGGGGTGGCGCTGCCGGTGTTCGCCGCGTTACGGGCCGAAGGAATCAACGATCTGACCTTGCTGGCCCAGAAGGCGGCTGCCGGCTCCATCCACTTCCAGATCCCCCAGGGACGGTCAGCCAGTGTCGCCCGTCGCGCCGCTCATCGCGCCGTCGCCGCCGGTCTGCGCCGCATCGACCGGCGGCGAGCCGAGCGCGAACGGCTCATTCAGCGGCTGGGGGACCCGCCCCGCCGCCCATGGATCTACCTGATCGTGGCCACCGGCGATATTTATGAGGACATTGAGCAGGCCCAAGCCGCCGCCCGGGAAGGCGCCGACATCATCGCGGTGATCCGCTCTACCGGACAGTCCCTTCTGGACTACGTCCCCGAAGGCGCCACCCGCGAGGGGTACGCCGGCACGTACGCCACCCAGGAGAACTTCCGTCTGATGCGCGCCGCTCTGGACCGGGTCTCCCGGGAGTTGGGGCGCTATGTCCGGCTCACCAACTACGCCTCCGGGCTGTGCATGCCCGAGATGGCGACCCTGGCCGGGCTGGAGCGGGTCGACATGATGCTCAACGACTCCATGTACGGCATCCTGTTCCGCGACATCAACCCGATCCGCACCTTCACCGACCAGCGGTTCTCCCGGCAGATCCATGCCCGCGCCGGGATCATCATCAACACTGGTGAGGACAACTACCTCACCACCGCCGACGCGGTTGAGGCGGCGCACACCGTCACCGTCAGCCAGCTCCTCAACGAGGTGTTCGCGCAGGAGGCTGGGCTGGCCGACTGGCAGATCGGGCTGGGGCACGCCTTTGAGATCGACCCGGAGCTGCCCGACTCCTTCCGGCTGGAGCTGGCCCACGCCCTGCTGGCGCGTACCTTGTTCCCGCGCTACCCGTTGAAGTGGATGCCGCCCACCCGGCATATGACCGGTGACATCTTCCGGGGCTACCTGCTCAACGGGTTCTTCAACCTCGCCGGGCTGCTGACCGGGCAGAGCATCCTGCTGGTCGGGATGATGACCGAGGCGGTGATCACCCCCTGGCTGTCCGATCGGGACCTGGCGTTGCAGAACGTGCGGTACGTCCTGAACGCCTGCGGGGGCCTGGCCGAGGATTTCGCGCCCCGTCCTGACGGCTTCATTCAGCGCCGCGCCAACCAGGTGCTCGCCGAGGCGGTGGCCCTTCTGGAGCGGATCTGCGACCACGGGCTGCTCCAGGCCATCGCCGAAGGCACCTTCGGGATCATGAAACGACCTCCGGACGGCGGCCGCGGCCTTGACGGCGTGGCCGTGCAGGCCGACGACTACTACAACCCCGCGACCGAGATCCTCGAGCAGGAACTCGCCGCCGAGCGGGAGGAACGGCATGAGTGACATCATCCGGCCATACGGGGACACCACCGGCGACGGGATGGTCCAGTTGTCATTCACCCTCCCGGTGCCGCATGGCAAACGCGCTGAGGGCGCCGCGCTGCAACTCGCTGGCAAGATGGGTATCGACCCGGCGATGGTGGTGCACTCCAAGCCGCTGGGGCCGAAATTCACGTTTTTCGTGGTCTACGGTCGGGTCCAGCACCTGGTGGACCTCCGGGAGGTCCAGGTACCCGAACGGGACTATCCGCTGCTGACCCCCAAGGAGGTCAACGCGGTGATCCGGCGTCGGCTGCGGCGCAAGCTGGTGGTGGTCGGGGCCTGCATCGGCACCGACGCGCACACCGTCGGCATCGACGCCATCCTCAACATCAAGGGGTACGCCGGAGAGAAGGGCCTGGAGTACTACCGCGAGATGCGGGTGGTGAACCTGGGGGCTCAGGTCGCCGTCCCCGATCTGGTGGAGCGGGCCCGGGCCGAACGCGCCGACGCGGTCCTGGCCAGTCAGGTGGTGACGCAACGCGACGCACACCTGCATAACGTGCGGGAGATGGCGGCGGCGTTCCGGGAAGCCTTCCCGGCATCCCGTCGCCCCCTGTTGGTGGTGGGTGGGCCACGCTTCGATGAGTCCATGGCCGCCGAGCTGGGAGTGGACCGCATCTTCGGACGCGGCACCACCCCCACCGAGGTGGCCAGCTATCTGGCGCATGCGATAACCACCAAACGTGGCTCGGTACCGGAAGGAGCGGGGGTATGACCGATCCCCGAGTAGGGATGAGCGTGACCCACCGGCGCTACGTGCCCTACAGCCACGCCCACTACGGCGGGAACCTGGTCGACGGGGCGTACGCGCTGGGGTTGTTCGGCGACGCGGCCACCGAGCTGTGTATCCGCACCGATGGGGATGAAGGGCTGTTCGCCTCCTACAGCGACGTGCAGTTTGAGGCGCCGATCCGAGCCGGTGACGTGGTGGAGGTCACCGCCACCGTGGTCAGGGTGGGGCGACGCAGCCGCACCGTGCGTTTTGAGTGCCGGGTGGTGTGCCGGGCCACCCCGGAGGTGTCGCCGTCGGCGGCGACGGTGCTGGATCCCCCGGTGGTCGCGGTGACCGCGACCGGCACCGTGGTGGTGCCGCCTCAGTGATGCCGGCGGACTCATCCCCGACGGGGCACCGCGGCCCGTCCGCCCAGCCGGGACGCCCCACATCCGCGCGGCAGGGGCCGGTGCTGGTGGCGATCTCCTGCGGTGGGGTGCTTGGGGCGTGGGGACGCCACGCGATCTCCACGGTGGTGTCGTCCGGGGCCTTCCCATGGGCCACCTTCCTGGTCAACGTCTCCGGGTGCCTGGCGATCGGCGCGCTGATGACCATGGCGGGACAGCTGGAGAGCCGGGGCGGCGGATGGCGGCTGCTTCGCCCGTTCGCCGGCGTCGGGCTCCTCGGCGGCTACACCACCTTCTCCGCGTACGCCGTGGAGTTCCACCAGCTGATCGAGGCGGGAGCCGTGCCGGCCGGGCTGGGCTACCTGGCCGGCACCCTGATCACGGCGCTGGCCGCGGTGTGGGGCGGCGCCGAGGTAACGGCGTGGGCGTGGCGCCGCTGGAGCGCGATGCAGGACCGACACGCCCGCCACGCCGGGAAACCGACGGAGCCAGTGGAGCCTGCGGGGATGCGGGCCTCGGACGCCCCGCTGGGACAGGAAGCGTTCGGAACGGAGACGCCCCGATGACCGTCGTGTTGATCGCGCTGGGCGCCGCGATCGGCGCTCCGCTGCGGTATCTGGTGGACCGGGCCGTCCAAGCCCGCCACCGGACGCGGTTTCCGTGGGGCATCCTGACGGTGAACGTCGCAGGGTCATTCCTGTTGGGGGTGCTGGTCGCCGCACCGGTACCCCCGGCCGTGGCCACCATGGCGGGAACCGGCTTCTGTGGTGCTTTAACGACCTACTCCACGTTCAGTCACGACACGATGGCCCTGGCCCGGACCGGCGCCTATCGCCACGCGGTGGGCAACGTGGCGGCGAATCTCATCGCCGGGCTGGGGGCGGCCTGGGTGGGGATGCTCATCGGTGGCCTGTGGTGAGGGACGCCCGCCACGGCATAGGACGCAGGAGGGAGAAGCGGTGAGCGCCGGTGACCTGGTGGCGTGTGTCGATGTGGGGTCGACCTTCACCAAGGCCGCGGTGGTTGATATCCAGCGGGGGAGATTGAGCGGCACCGCCAGCCACCGCACCACCAGCGAGGGGGAGGTGCTGGACGGGCTCGACGCGGCCGTTGCCGCCGCCGTCACCACAGCCGGTGGGGTCACGCCGGGGCAGGTGCGGGCCTGCTCCAGCGCCGGAGGCGGCCTGCGGCTCGCCGTCGTCGGCTATGAAGCGCTGGTCACCGCCCGGGCTGGTCACATGGTGGGCCTGTCGGCCGGGGCGCGGGTGGTCCGCGTGGCCGCCGGCCGGCTGGACAAGGCACAGGTCGCCGACCTGGTGGCGCACCGGCCGGATGTGGTGCTCCTGGTGGGAGGCACGGACGGCGGTGAGGCCGACACGATCCGCCACAACGCGGCGGCGCTGTCCGGGCTGCGGATCCCGGTGGTGCTGGCGGGCAACGTCGAGGTCCGCGATGAGATCACCGCCCTCCTGACCGTCGCTGGGGTCCCGGTGCTGCCCACCGACAACGTGCTGCCCCGGATCGGGGAGCTGAACCCCGGGCCGGCGCGGCAGGCGATCCGGGAGCTCTTTTTGCGGCATGTGATCGGCGGTAAGGGCTTGTCCCGGCAGCCAAGGTTCGCGGCGTTGGTGCGGGGCGCGACCCCTGACCTGGTACTCGCCGCGGTGGAGGTGCTGGCCGACGGAGCCGGGGACGTGCCCGGATACGGGGATGTGCTCGTTGTGGACGTCGGAGGCGCCACCACGGATGTGTACTCGGCCCTCACCCCGGATCCCCACCAGGGCGGCCCCGACCGTGAGGTGGCCGGCACCCTGTGGCGGGGCCGCACCGTCGAAGGGGATCTCGGGGTACGCATCAGCGCCCCCGGGATCGTGGCGGCGGCGCTGGCGGAGCGACTGATTGACGACGCTGAGGCTGAACAGCTGGCGAAGGCGGCCGACCGGCGGGCCGAGGACCCGGCGTTCGTGGCTGACGACGCCACGGAGACCGCGATCGACGCCCGCCTGACCAGGCTAGCGATCACCGTGGCGCTGCGGCGGCACGCGCGAGGGGAGCGGGTGGGGCCGCAGCCGGCTCCCCGACGGGGCGGGCGGGATCTGCGTCAGGTCCGTCTGGTGGTGGGCTCTGGTGGGGTGTTGCGGCGCCTGGCGCCGGCGCAGGCACGCGCGCTGCTGAGAGAAGCGGTGGATGACCCCGCCGGGGGATGGCCGCTGCCACGCGATGCGGTGTACGCCATCGACACTCGTTACGCGCTGGCCGCCGCCGGATTACTCGCCGTCGATCACCCTGCGGTCGCCGCGCGGCTCCTCCGCCACGAAATCACGGTGCCGTGACGGTGCTGTGACCACACGATGGCGTCGTGGTGGTGTCCTGGAATGTGCGGATATGTCGTGACGAAACCTCCTGGTGGATCATGGTTTTTCACCCTTGATTTCGACACGCCGGAGGCGACACGCCGGTGAGGTAGGGGAGTAACGCGCTATGTTCACCGGATTCCCCGGACCCGGTTGACAGCATCCGGGGTGCCCTGGCTACGGTCATTGCGTCCGGCTTCGGGGGCGGCTCGGCTCGCTTCGTCCCTTCGCCTGCTGGCACAGCGGTGACAGGTCGCGTCACCGCAGCGGCCAGGTCCAGTGGGCGGGGGTCGGCGGGGCGGTGCGAACCGGCCGCCGTTTCCGGTGCTGAACAGGGGGTACGAGCGGCCAGTAGACAACGATCCGGTGCGCGCAGCCAGCCCGTAGCGGGTCGGTCCGAAGGTCGCTTGAGGACGTTCCTGTCGCATCGGCCGGGAAGGCCTGGGAGCGTAGGGGCGCGGCAATCCGCCGCGCCCCTCCTTTGTCCCCACGCGGCCACCACCACGGGCTGGGCGGGCTGCTTGCCGTACCGGAACCGGCACGCCCGACATGCGTCGCGGACCGCCCGTGCCTGACACCTGGGCAGGCCAGGGCCCGTCGGCCAACCAGGCGCCGTGGCCTGCCCAGGGCGCTGGACACGGCTGGCGACTCTCTCTTGCGGAGACGGGCTTGCGGAGAGGGCCTACCGTCAGGTAGGCAGTCGGCCCGGTACCCGGCCTGCGAGAATCGAGCGATCCGGCGATCCGTGAGAGCCGGTGCCGAGCGGGTAGGAGAACGAACTGGTGACGACAGCCAGGCCAGCCTCTTACGGGGCGGACAGTCCTGACACTCCACAGGACTCGACCACGGACCGGGCCTTTGGGGCGGTGACGGTGTCCGAGGCGGAGCAGCCGACGGACCACTCCCCGGTCGCGTCGCCCACGACACCGGCCGACACCACGCCCTCCGACGCGGCGGGCCCCTCCACGCCACAGGCGACGAGCACCGCGGGTGACGGGGCACGCACCCCACGTCCGCTCCGGCTCCCCCTGGCGATCATCGCGGCCCTCGTCAGCGGCCTCCTGCTGCTGTTGTCCCTGCCGCCCTATGACGCCTGGTGGGCCGCGCCTGGCGGGGTGGCCCTCTTGGCCGCCGCGGTCCATCGCCGCCGGGCCCGCGCTGGATTCTGGCTCGGCGGTCTGGCTGGGCTGGCGCTGTTCGTGCCCCTGCTGCGTTGGACAGCGATCCACCCCGCTATCGGCTGGTGGCCCTGGCTGCTGCTGGCCGCCACTCAGGCGTGCTACATCGCCGTGCTCGGCGCGATCGCCGCGTACTGCACCCCGTTGGTGGAACGCCGACGCTGGGTGTGGCCGCTGCTGACCGGCGCGTGCTGGGTGCTCAGCGAAGCGCTGCGCTCCCGGGTGCCCTTCGGTGGGTTCCCTTGGGGACGACTGGCCTTCGGACAAGCTGACTCTCCCCTGCTGGGGTTGGCGGCGGTGGGCGGCGCCCCACTGGTGACTTTTGCGGTGGCGGTCATCGGTGGGCTGATCACCGCGGCGCTGTGGCCCGCCGATACCACGCAGGACGCCGCTGACCGGCGTACTGCCCGGGTCCGGATACCGGCTTTCCTGGTCGTCGCGGTGCTGGTGGTGCTGTCCGGTTTCGCCCTGCCACCCCTGGCCGGCGGTGGCTCCGCCAACGGGGAACGGATGCAGGTGGCGATCATCCAAGGCAACGTGCCCCGGCTGGGCCTGGACTTCAACGCGCAACGCCGCGCGGTCCTCGACAACCACGTCAACGCCACCTTGGAGCTGGCCCGACGGGTGAACGCCGGCCAGGAGGAACGCCCCGACCTGGTGATATGGCCGGAGAACTCCAGCGATATCGACCCGCTGCTCAACGCCGACGCGGCCAGCCGCATCAACGACGCCGCGCAGGCGATCAACGCGCCGATCCTGGTGGGCGCCATGCTGCAAGGGCCCGGGGAACACACCCGCAACACCGCGCTGTTGTGGATGCCGGACCAAGGCCCCGTCGACAGCTACGTCAAACAACACCCGGTGCCGTTCGCCGAGTACCTGCCGATGCGTGGGCTGGTCGAGCGGATCACCGACGCGGCGCGGCTGGCCGGTAACCAGGTTTCCGGCGACGAACCCGGGATCATGACGGTGGGGTCGGTCACCATCGGCGACGTGATCTGCTTCGAGGTCGCCTACGACGGGTTGGTGCGCCAGACTGTGACGAACGGTGCCCAGCTGTTGGTGGTGCAAACCAACAACGCCACCTTCAACTCCGACGAGGCCGAGCAGCAGATGGCGATGGTGCGGTTGCGCGCCGTGGAGCACGGTCGCCCCGCTGTGATGGCCTCCACGGTCGGCGTGTCAGGGTTCGCTGACCCCGACGGGGACGTGCATGAGATCACACAATTCAACACTCAGGCGATTCTTACCCGTACCCTCACCTTAGGGCAGGAACGTACTCTTGCTACACGGCTCGGTGTCATCCCCGAGATCGTGATCGTCGGATCGGCGCTGACGGCGATCGCGATCGTGATGATTCCTCGCCGGCGACCACGCTGAAGGGGTACGCGAGAGGACGCGATCGTGGCCAAACCAAGCGCCGACACACCTCAGTCCAACGACTACCGCACCGTGTCGTCCGAGCACCTCCCGTCCCAGGCGGACAACGACACTGGACGCCCGCTGGTGGTCATCCCTACTTACAACGAGGCGGACAACCTTCCGGTGATCCTGAAGCGGCTCCACGCCGCCGTGCCGGACGTCGACGTCCTGGTCGTCGACGACGGCAGTCCGGACGGTACCGGGCAGATCGCTGATCGCATCGCCGCGGAGGACAAGCGGGTACACGTCATGCACCGCACCGCCAAGGAAGGGCTCGGTGCCGCCTACATCGCAGGGTTCGAGTGGGCGATCACCCACGGCTATGACGCGGTCGTGGAGATGGACGCCGACGGCTCACACGCCCCCGAGCAGCTGCCGGAGCTGCTGGCCAGCCTGCGGGACGCCGATGTGGTGATCGGATCCCGGTGGGTGGCCGGCGGCCAGGTGGTCAACTGGCCCTGGTACCGCTGGCTGCTGTCTCAAGGCGCCAACCTCTACACCCGCATGGCCCTGGGGATGCCGGTGCGGGACGCCACCGCCGGCTACCGGATCTACCGCCGGACGGTCCTGGAGAAGCTGGACCTGGGTGAGGTGGCCTCCCAGGGGTACTGCTTCCAGGTTGACCTGACCTGGCGGGCGTACCGGGAAGGCTTCCGGATCGTCGAGGTACCCATCACCTTCACCGAACGGGAACGCGGCCGCAGCAAGATGAGCGCGGCCATCGTGCGGGAAGCGTTGTGGCGTGTGACCGTTTGGGGCGTGCGCTACAAGCTGAGCCTGATCGGGCGTACCGTCAGAAGGGCATTCGGACGAGCGAAGAGGTGAGGCGCGTGCGTGTCCTAGGGCTGCTGGTAGCGGCGCTGATCGTGATACCGACCGTGGAGATCGCGGTCCTGATCGCGGTGGGGCAGCAGATCGGAGTGGCGGCCACGATCGCGCTGATGCTGGCGACCTCAGCTCTCGGGGCGCTTCTGCTGCGCCGCGAAGGCACCCGGGCGATGCAGCGCTTCACAGAGACGTTCAGCACGGGGCGGCCACCCGGCCGCGACGTCACCGATGGGCTGCTGGTGCTCGCCGGAGGCATCTTCATGCTGGTCCCCGGCTTCGCCAGCGACGTGATCGGGCTGGTGCTGTTGGCACCCCCTACCCGCGCGCTGGTGCGCCCGTTAGTGATCCGGGCGGTCACCCGCCGGATCTCCGGCGCAGTCGCCAACGACATGTTCGGGCCCCGCAGGGTGCGGGTATACTACGGCGCCCCAGACCCGGGGGCCGCGCCCCAGTTCCACACCCCGCGGGTGATCGAAGGAGAAGTGATCACCGATTTCGGCGGGAATCCCACTACCAATTCGTGAGCGATGCCGCAGTGGTGGCGTACGCGGCCAAGGCTTCAGAATCCGGCTGCGTTAAGAGAAGCGCACACATGAAAACGGGTCTGTCCGACGCGACCTTCGGACAGACCCGTTGTTATATGGGCTCAGGCGGACTGGGACTGACCCCGCCGTGCCCGCAGCTCCGCGAGGCGCTCAGCCAGGATCTCCTCCAGCTCCTTCAAGCTGCGGCGCTCCAACAGCATGTCCCAGTGGGTGCGCGGCGGCTTGGTCTTCTTCGGCTCCGGCTCAGCGCCGTCCACGAGCTTGGCGACGGTGCCGTCGAAACGGCACTCCCATGTGGGCGGAACTTCAGCGTCCAGCGCGAACGGGATAGTGACGCGGTGACCCTTAGGGCAGACGTACTCGCGGGTCTGCCGCGGGGCCAGCTCGGTGTTTCGGTCGGACTCGTAGCTGATGGCTCCGAGGCGACTGCCGCGCAGCATGCGCTCGCCCATGATCGGTTTCCCTCCGGGTCTCGTGCGGTTCACGGTATCCAACGAACGAGGAGGGGCAGGTGATTCCCACCCTGTGAGGGCTACACCCGATGCCGCCTCGACGAAGGAGACGCCACGAGGGTAGACGCCCGGTGCGAACCGAGATCAAGGTAACCCCTGGTGAGGGAGTTCTCAGCCGATAAATCGGCTTTGGCGGAAAACCGACTCCCCTTCCCGGATGGCGGCCTCCAGGGCGGTGAGGACCGCTCTGGGAGAAGTCATCCGGGAAAATGTGACGCCCCATCATTTCAATCAAGGAATACGTCCGGGCCCGATGAATAGTTCATGAATCAAGGGTGTGCTTGATCACACTGTGCTGTTTCTGTCGCCGGTCCGCCGCCCAGGCTGCCGGCCCATAGAGGATCGGCTAGTTCACGGGTGGCCGATACGTGATCGGCGGCGCGAGCGTTGTGGAGCCGGCCGCGGGACTTGGCGAATCCCAGGGGTATCTCGCCGCGGAGCGAGTCTGTCACACGGCATCCGACCCACCATGGACACATGGTCCTGACGATGACGGTGATATCGGGTAAATCGGACAGCGTTGAGCTTACTGACCTCCCGCCGCCCGGACCCGAGGACGGCATGCTGGTGGCCGGGGTGGCGGTGGGGATCTGCGGCACCGACCGCGAGATCCTGCATGACGGAATCGGCGAGCCACCCGACAACCAGACCCGGCTGGTGATCGGACACGAATCCTTAGGGCGGGTGCTGTCAGCACCCGAAGGCAGCGGCTTCACCGAGGGTGACCTGGTGGTGGGGATCGTCCGCCGCCCCGACGGATGCGGACCCTGCCAGCGTGGAGAGTGGGACCTGTGCCGAACCGGAAACTACGTCGAACGGGGAATCCGGAAGGCGCACGGGTACGGCGCAGCCCAGTGGCGCATCGAACCGGAGTACGCGGTGCGAGTCGACCCCCTGCTGGGCGAGCTGGGGGTCCTGATGGAGCCCGCCAGCGTGGTCGCCAAGGCATGGGAACAGATCGACCGCATCAGGGACCGAGCCGAGTCCTGCCGGGAGGGGATGACCGCCCTGATCACCGGCGCCGGCCCGATCGGCCTTCTCGCGGCCCTACTGGCTCAGCAACGCGGCTACCAGGTGCACGTGCTGGACCACCGCCGCGGCGGCCTCAAACAGCAGCTCGTCGAAGCCCTAGGAGGCACGTATCACACCGGCGCGCCCCATGAACTCGACCTGCGCCCCGACGTCGTGGTGGAGGCCACCGGGGTGGGGGACCTGGTCTTCGACCTGCTGGAGGCGACCGGACCCAACGCCGTGGTCTGCCTGACAGGGATCATGGATACGGACCGGAAGCTGACGGTGACCCCGGACCACATCAACCGGAACCTGGTGATGGGGAACACCGTGGTGTTCGGCACGGTCAACGCGGCGCGACGCCACTATGAACAAGCCAACGAGGCGCTGGTGGCGGCCGACCGTCAGTGGCTGGAGAGCCTGATCACCCGTCGGGTCCCCCTGCCTGACTGGACCCTGGCCCTGGACAAGCAGCCCAACGACGTCAAGGTCATCGTCGACCTGACCGCCTCTTGACCAGGTCAGCCGCTCATCCCACTGCGTACCCTGTAGGCCTGTAGGTGAGAACCGGAGTGAAGCCGCGTCCTGAAACCGTCAAAGGGTTTATTTGAGGCATGTATCGGTTATTCCCGTCGAGATTCCGGTAGCCTGGCCGCTTTGTGGAAGCGCATGATCCTGACACAGGGCACAAGGGCGGTAGTCCTTGGCGTTGATCATGATCATTCGGATTAACGCTCTGACCAGCACAGATGCACAACCGGCGGATCGCTGCAAAAATCAGCTCAGCCGCGCCTCGAAAAGCCGGTCTGACCCGCGATTTGAGGTTGGGGTTGCTTCATCACCCCTAGAGGGCCCAAAACGTTCAGCGGCCCCGTTGGCGGGGCCGCTATGTCACTGATCTAGGCAGCGTGAACGCCTAGCCGTTGGCGCTCAGGCGGCTGAGGGCGCTGGTGAGGTCGCTGATTTGTCCGGTGAGGCGCTCGATCTGGGCGTGGGCGCGGGCGAGGTCGGCGCGGGCAGCATCCCGGTCGGCCTCGGCGGTGCGGAGCCGTTCGGTGAGTCGCTCCAGCTCCGTGGCGGCGCGCTGCGCTTCGGTGCGCCAGCGTTCGGCGTCGGCCTGGGCCTGCCGGAGCGTCTCCTGGGCGTTCCGTTCGGTCTCGTGCGCGTGGCGTTCTGCCTGTTCGGCGCGTTGCTCCGCCTGCTGGGCGCGTTGCCGCGCCTCGGTCGCCTCCTGCTGGGCTGCTTCGGCGAGGCGTCGTGCCTGCGCCGCGGCGGCCTCCACCTCGGCGGTGCGTTCCTGGGCGAGGGCCAGCTGGGTTTCGGCGTCCTGACGGGCCCGGGCTTCCCGTTCGGCGCGGCTGTGGGCACTGTCGCGTTCCGCGGTGACCTGCGTCAGCCGTTCCTGTAGACGGGCCTGCTCCCGGCGTACCTCTGCGAGTTCTTCGGCCAGCGCCTCCCGCTGGCGTGTGGCCTGGTCGGCCTGGGCGCGGGCCGCGTCGCGTTCGGTCTGCGCCGCTACCCGCAGCGCGTCGGCGGCGGCCGCCTGGGCGCGGGCCTCGTCCCGGGCGGCGATCGCCTCGTCGCGTTCCTGCTGCGCCTGCCGGGCCTGCTCGGCGGCTTGTTCGGCGGCGGTGATGGCGCGTTGTGCCTCGGCGCGGGCGGCCTCGGCCCGGGCCTGGTCGGCCTGGGCGGCTTGTCGAGCCGCGTCGGCTTCCTGTCGGGCCTGGTCTCGTTCGGCGTGCGCGGCGGCGATCAGCTGCGCCGCTTCGGCGCGAGCTTCGGCGACCTGACGCTCCACCCCCGCGGGGGACAGTTCCGCGTGGAGGGCCTCGGCGAGGGTTTCGCTCACCGTCTCCAAGCGGTCCACGATTTCCCAGACCCGGGCCACCTGGCCGGTCAGGCCGGGGGCGTTGCGTTCCCGCATCCGCAGGTTACGGGCCGCCCGCTGGCAGGCGCCGTTGTTGTCGCGGCAGTACCGGAACGGGCGACCGGCGCCTGGTCGTTGCGGGACGGGAGCACCGCAGTACTGGCAGGGCCGGGTCGGCACCTCGCTGGTCGTCTGGCCGGTCACCGTCTCGCTGGACGTCACGGCCTCTGAGCCTAATTGCCGGGTTCCGGCGCCGCGCGGGCGGTATGGACGCCGGGCTGGTCGGTGCTCCCAGGGTAGGTGGCCGGGTGTGGCGGCCCGGTGGTCAGCGGCGATCGGCGAGTAAGGCCAGGGAAGAGGCCAGTTCCCGGACGGCGATACGCAGCGCCTCGGGTTTGCGGATGATGAACGGCCAGGGGAGGCCCGCCAGGAACCGCGCCATCCTGTCGAGGTCGTCGACGCGGGCCCGCAGCAGGGTCCCCTCGGCGGTCTCTTCGAGGCTGCCCACGGTGGGGGGTACGCGGCGGCGGGCCTGCTCCACCGTGGTCTCGATGAGCGCCACCACCTCATGGTCGTATGAGACGGCGGTCAGGGAGGCCAGCACGTAGTCGACGGCGTCGAAGCCCGCAGGCACCGTGAAGGTGTCCTCGGTGAGGGCGATGTGCTCGATCCGGTCCAGCCGGAAGGTCCGCACCGCGTTCCGGCTGTGGTCGTGACCGGCGGTGTACCACCGTCCAGAGTGGAACACCAGGCCGTAGGGGTTCAGGGAGCGTTCGGTGTGTTTCCCTCGGTGGGAACAGTACTGGATGCGTACGGTACGCCGGGTGCGTACCGCCTCTGCCAGGTTCAGGAGGGCGGTGGCGGCCGGGCTGTGCACCTGACGGGGCAGGGAGGCGAAGGAGAGGGTTTGCGTGATCGCGCTGACCCGGTCCCGCAGCGGCGTCGGCATCACTCGTTCTAATTTGGACAGTGCACTGTCGACACGGATGTCGTCCGGGACTAAGCCGAATCGGCCACTGGCCACCAGGCCGAGCACCACGGCGACGGCTTCGTCGTCGGTGAACATCAACGGAGGCAGCTTGGAACCGGGGCGGAGCCGGTAACCTCCGTAACGGCCCCGTACCGCCTCCACGGGGATACCCAGCTCAATGAGCCGGGTCGCGTACCGCCGGACAGTTCGGGGATCAACCCCCAGCCGACGGGCGAGTTCAGCACCCCCGAGCTGGGGATGGGTTTGAAGTAGTTCCAGCAGGGCGAGTACGCGGGTTGTGGGATGCGACACAGACCACTTCCTCAATCCGGACCGAAACTGTCCACTTAGGAGACTAACGTGGATCTGCGTACCGCGGGGCAACCTCGCGGACGCATGATCATGACAGCATCTGTATTGATACCCGGATTTTGGCGGGAAGGGTGTGCACGGCGGGCGACGTGGGCGCGCCTGCGTACGGCCAGCGCCGGCGGTGACCTCAGGTTTCAGGGATGAACAGGCCCGGGGACGAGACGCAAAAAACTTCTGACCGGGCGCTGATTGATGGTGTCCCGCCTGACCAACCGGCGAGTCTGCCGCGTGCGGCTGTCAGAATCCCGACCAGGCCGATGTGACCCGGCCGGGATGTGCTCCGTCCTACCCAGGCCCGCTATCGGCCAGAATCGGCTTGTCAGAACCTGAGGGGCCTCGGGCCACCGGGGGACGGCTCAGTGCTTCTCGATCAGGGAGTTACTGAACGTCGAGCAGTTCGATCTCGAAGTGGAGCGTCGCCGACGGCGGGATCACCGGCGGGAAGCCGCGCTCGCCGTAGCCCAGGTGGGGCGGGATCACCAACCTGCGGACACCGCCGACCCGCATGCCGACCACCCCCTGCTCCCAGCCCTTGATGACGCTGCCCGCGCCCAAGGGGAAAGCGAACGCCTGCTGGCGGTCCCGCGATGAGTCGAACTTGCGGCCATCGGGCAAGGTTCCGACGTAGTGCACGCTGACCGTCTGGCCTGGGCGGGCCTCCTTACCCTGCCCCACCACGACGTCTTCGATCTGCAGTTTGTCGCTCATTGCGTGATCCATTCATCTCAGAGACAACAACCACCCCATCCAAACACCGTTGATCGGCGTCCGCGACTTTGACCCGGTGTGATTCGGACCGGACACGCGGTGTGGTCGGGCATGGCGTCCGGTCCGGATCACACCGACCTGCGCGAGAGAAAAAGGCGACACTGCGCGCGCTTGGGCGCTCACCGCGGCGGCATACGGGTGGCGACGGGCGTACCGCTACACGCCGTACCTGCGTCCCTGACCGGTCACTCCCCGGCCGGGCCAGTAGCCGGCTGCGGCGGTTGCGGCACCTTGTGCTGACAGTCGCACCAGGAGCCGCCCCGGCACTCCCGGTGCCGCTGCTCACGACAGGCTTGGCAGATCACGTCTCCAGGTTCGACGACGCAGCGTCACGGCGCAACCGGACGTGCCGAGAAGCCCTAGGGGTACGCGCGGAAGGCCGCCACACGAGCCGCACGTCATTGTCGGTGCAGCGGGCGCCAGGCCTGGTCCTGACGAGCGTGGAGTCCCGCCGTCGGTGCTGTGCCGTGAAGAGCCGCGCGCGACGTTTCCGGCCACCCAGGCCCCGTGTCGATGCGGGGGGTACGCGGCCTTAGTCCCGATTAGGGTGGCATGGGGGTTCCGGAATATAGCCGGAGGAATATATTCAGAGAGTGGTCGCGCCCTTCGACGTCATCGCTGAACCCACCCGACGTCGGATCCTGGATCTGCTGCGGGAGCGCCCGCGGATGGTAGGGGAGCTCACTCATCAGCTTGGGCTGAGTCAGCCCAGCACCTCCAAACACCTGCGGGTGCTCCGTGAAGCCGGGCTGGTACGGGTCCGACAGGACGCCCAACGCCGCTGGTATGAGCTGCGGCCGGAGCCGCTACGGGAACTCGACGCCTGGCTTGAGCCTTACCGCAGATTGTGGGAGCCCCACCTTGACCTGGTGGAGCGGCGCCTGGACACCACGCCGGATTGACGGACCGCGGCCCGCCCGACAGTCGGGCTGCGGTGAGGCCGGGCGGGCAGCCGTCCGCACGGGTGGTGTGACGCCACTGATCTCTTTCGACCCCCTCCCGAGCCCAGGAGCGCTCAGGCGGGTGGGACGGTCACGGACGCGCAGCGCGCGGTGAGGTGATCGAGGATCCCCAAAAGGGTCTTCGTGGCCTTGCCGATCTGTTTGGCGCTTAAGGGGATACGCAGCTGTACCGTCTCACCGCTGTACAAGGTCAGGTTGTAGTGGAGACGGAACGCACTGATTCGCGTGACGGACGCGATCTCGTCGTAGGGTACAAAGCGATGCCCCGGCATGGTGGCCAACCGTTCCGGCGGCGTCTCCCGCAGCGTCTTGACCAGACGCTGCTTGGACAGCCCTCTGTACCGGGTGTTGGGGATGAGAACCATCCCGGTATCCAGCAGCACCAGATCATGGCGCTGCGTGTTGACCATGACGTTGACCAGCGCCGCCACGTAGCGGGAGCCGACGGCGGTGACGTTGCGCTCCACCTGTCGGACCATCGTCATCTGGATCCCGAGGGCGGCCAACCGGTAGCGGGCTGGCTGGATTGAGCGCGAGCATGGCGATCTCTGTCAAACCGTCGGCACCGACCAGGCGGATCGGGCCGCCCCAGACCAACCGGTAGCGGGCGATACCCGACCGGAGCGCCGCGACGAGCAGCACCTGAGTCAGCGCCTGAACGAATTGCTCACGGGCCTGCTCGGGGTCAGCGGCGCCGAACAGGGCCCTGGTCAGCGCCGCTGACCGCCCGGCCGCCAACTGATCCAGCAGCTCTGACAGCGTGGTGACCTGCAGAAAAGCCCGGAAGCCGCCGAAGACGTCATCGGGACGGTAGCCCCGATCCCATCCCCAGGCGGACGTATTGCTCGAGGAAGAACGCGAAGGCCTGCCCGATCACCTCGACCTCGATGAGGGCGCTTCTGGCCGCTTCACGTCCACCGACCTGGGCCGCGAGCAGGTCAGCCTCCCGTTCCTGGAGGCGACGGACGCTACTTTGCGCGATCCAGTACAGCCTCGCGTACGCCCGGAACATCCAACCGGCGACGTTACGACGCGACATGCTGGTGACCGTCTGCGCGATCACCAGACCACCCCGGTACGAAATCGCTGAGAGGCGGGTGTGGCGCCCCGAGTAGTGGCCGAACTCGTGCCCCAGCACCGCGCGTACCTGAGCCACAGTGAGCGTCATGAGCAACGGCAGGCCGATGTACAGGTACCGCCGTCGGCTGATTAAACCCATCAGCACGGTCCGCTCCGACACCGCGGCGTTGACCTGGGGAATCAGGATGATCTCGTCCGGCGGTCGGGTGGCCGCCGCGGCGGCCAACTCATCCACCAACCGCCACAGCGCCGGGGCGTCGGCGCGGGTGAGAGGCACCCCTGGCATGGGCTCATACCAGGTGCAGATCGCTTTCCAGGTGCCGTACCCCACCGCGCCAACAGTGAAAATCAGCAAGGCCCCACCGAGTCGGATCGCGGCGGGACCGGACAGGTTACTTGAGAGCCAAATCGTCAACAGGCCGATGGCGATTATCTGGGCGAGGGCTATGACATAGAAGTCGAAAAGCATGAGGGTGGAGATAAGCGCGCGAAACGCGGTTATCACAATAAATCCACCTTGATAGTACGTTTCTTGGTTCAAGGGCGATATAGGGACAGTGCCGCCCTGGGCGGGAGGGGTATGCTCCGTCGACCAGGGTGCCGACCGGGAGGAATGGGTCGGGATGCGGCGGTGAGTGTATAGACGATGCCTCGGGCGAGGAGGGTGGAAACCCTCAAAAGTCGTCGTGAGATGGCTAAACAGGGACGGCGGTGATCGAGGGCGCTATCGTGGCGCCTGGCCTGTCGGGGAATGGGGGACGACGCCATCTCACGCGACTGACCGGGCAGGTGCGGTACCGTCGGTCAGGTGCCTGTCGTGTCCTGGGAACAACCTGGGGTCCCGGGGTGATCACGTGAGACGACTACCCACGAGACATTTCATTTTCATCCTCACTCATGTCTAAATAACGATCATTGGAAACATGAGGAAGGCATACTGAACGGTCGTGTCACACAAGACGGTCGCGTACGGCGACGTACTAGCTCCGTTGCGGGCTGAACCTGCTCGTTCAGCGGTGCTCCTCGATGTCGATGGAGTGCTCGCGCCAATCACCGCGTGGCACGCACAGGCCGACGTCCCGGACGCCACACGAAACCTATTGGAGCAGGTGGCAGCGCGATACGGTGTTGTGGCCTGTGTCTCTGGCCGCCGCGCCCTGGACGCTCGACGCGTGGTTGGGCTGGACAGCCTCATCTATGTCGGCGCTCATGGCTCAGAGCTGCTTCGCCCAGGGCAAGCCGAACCACTCCTCGATCCGGAGGTTCTGGCCTGGGCGCCTCGGGTACGTGCCTTCACCGAGCGGATCTACCGTGACCAGCGGCTGGAGCGGCTGGCGATCCGCCTGGAAGACAAAGAGGCCATCACCGCTTTCCACTGGCGAGGCGCAACCGACGAAGCGGCCGCCCAGCGAGCGGTCCAGGAGGTGGCCCACCAGGCGGAGGCGGCGGGGCTGAACACCCACTGGGGCCGCAAGGTGCTGGAGGTACGCCCGCCGGTCAGGATCGACAAGGGCGCCGGCATTCTGAACCTTCTGGGGGACACCACGCTGGCTGCGGCCATGTACGTGGGCGACGACGTGACCGATCTGGATGCGTTCCGCGGGCTGACCAAGTTGGCTGAGCAGGGACGGTTAGGGTACGCGTTACGGGTCGGTGTGGGGTCGGACGAAGGTCCATGGCAGCTGCGTGAGGAAGCCGACCTGATGGTGTCGGGAGTGGATGAGGTACGGTCGCTGCTCCAAGGCCTCGTCGATTGACGTCGATTGACGGTTTGCGACCGACGGTTCTTGTGGCGCTCCCGGGTTCTCACCGGTGTGATCCTGACCGCCCCTTGTGGCGTGTTCTGTGTCGCGTTCTGTCGACCCGGCGGCGCGTACCCCCGCTGAACGCGGCGCGTACCCCTGATGAAGCGGCACAGGCGACATCGAGTGGGGCCGCGGGTAACCCCGGTAACCCCACCCGACGCGCGCTGACCAGCTGCATTAGCTGCACCAGATGAGCCTGCTGTTGACCAGGTTGAGGTTACGCGCCACATTATTGGCGCCACCGCAGGGCGACTCCCGGACGGTGTTATTGATGACCGTCAGGTTCTGCAGGGTGATGTTGGAGGAGGGCGGGAATTCGCTGCGTGCCGCGACCCGGATCTCACCGCCTCCGGAGACCGTGCCGCTTTGCGCGGCGATGGTGACGTTGTAGCAGTTTTCGATCAGGATGGCGTTGTTGCCGGTGTCGGCGATGTCGATCCGGTCGATCACCGCGCCGCCGCTTTCCGAGACGCAGAAGATTCCCCGGCCGCCGCCCCGGGCGATCACCTGCCCGACCCGGATGTTGACGGGGTAGCTGTTGCCGATCCGACCGTTGCGGTTAGCCATCCGGAAGGCCGCGTACCCGGTGCCGGTGCCGGCTCCGTTCGCGTCGACGGTGCCGATGGTGGCGTTGATGGTGTCGTTGAGCTGCAAACCGGAGTAGGCCACGTTCCGGGCGACCACGGTGCCGATGGTCAGGCCATCCACCCCGTAGGTTTCGACCCCATGGTTGCCGGCCCCTTGGATGTAGGCGTAATCGATCCGGACGTTACGGGTACGCACGCTGCGGTCCCCGTGGTTGTCGATGCGGATGCCCAGGCCACTCGACAGGCGCATGTCGATCTGACCCAGGATGACGTTGGTGGCGTTCCGGATGAAGATCCCGTACAGCGGGGAACCGGTGACCCTCAGATAGGGCACCTCGATGTCGGTGACGTTACGGGCGTACACCACGGCCTGGTCACCGGAGCCGCTTCCGGTGACGTTGATGGTGCCGCAGACCTCCAGGCTGGTGTAGCTGGGCAGGGACAGGCGTGAGCCCGCGCTCATCGACCCGGAGCCTCGTACCACGACCCGCTCTTTGTAGGTACGCCCCGGCGTGAGGCTGTTCACCGCGGCCTGCATCGCCGAGAGCAGGCTGTTGCCGGTGTAGACGATGGTGCCGCCGTTGCGGGCGGTCCAGGTGCTGCCGTTTTGGGTGACCTCGGCGTTGAAACCGCTGGTACCGCACCCTTGCTGCTGGGGCGCCGGCGGCGCGGGGGGAGCGTCAGTGACGGGCTGCCCCACCTGAACCGAATCAGGGGATACCGCGGGCGCCGAAACGGCCGCCGAGCGCGGCGCCTCGAGGACACCGCCGGCGGCGAGCAGCGTCAGGGCCGCGGCGAACACGAGCCCGGTTCGCCGACGGGAGAGCTGGGGCGGGGCGCTGAACATGGACGGCCTCCCGAGAGAGGGGATGAAGGGGAGTGCGCCGATGAGCCGAGGGAAAGCGCTTTCCCTCCGGGAGGGCAACTTACCAAAACGTTTTAATAACGTCAATCACTGTGACGCAGGACGAAACGAAGAGAAACGGGTGCTTATGTGATCTATGGGCCTGGAGCCCATAACCGCCCTGGGGATAACCCCGGCAGGGGCGCGGCGCTCTGGGAGAGCGGTCAGGAGGACAGGTGGCAACCAGGTCCTGGCGATATCTGGCGATATGTGTCGCCGATACGTGGTGTAAGAGGCGACAGATGCGTCGCGCGCCATGGCTGACGCCCGCGGTATGTCACGCTGAGCATTCAGGCCAAGACGGGAGGCGACGTGCATATGGCGGGTCTGCGGGAGTGGGGGATCGGCCTCGGCGTCGGTGTGGCGTGCCTTGTGGTCGGATGGGGCGTCTTGGCGGTGCTGGCGCGGCGCCTGCCACCCGGCGCCGCTCGTGACCTTGTGGCGTTCATCCCCGACTGCCTCACCGCGATCCGGCGGCTCCGGCGTGACCCCAGGGTGCCCCGGCGGGCAAAGCTCGCGGTACTCACCGCCGCCGTGTGGGTGGCCAGCCCGATCGATCTCATCCCGGAGTTTCTCCCGGTCATCGGGCCCCTGGACGACATCCTGGTGGTGGCCTTGGCGCTGCGGTACGCGGGGCGTCGGGTGCCACCCGAGGTGATGCGGGCCGCCTGGCCCGGGGATCCCCGGCTCATCGAACGCCTCCTGGGCACCGCACCGGCCAGCCACGATCGTGCCGGGTGCGGGCAGGCCGCCGAAAACTCGGATTCGGCCTCAGGCCTGTGATGCTACGCTCGCGCTGTCATGGAAGCGATCGTTATGGGGGCCGCCGCCACCACCGGGATGCACCCGGTGGGGTGGGCACAGTGGTGCCCGCAGATGACTCGTCGCCCGCGCTTCACCTCCCCTGACGTGCGGGCGTTCACTGATTGACGGCGCCGGCTAGGGCGGTGTCGGGCCCAAGGCGGCCCTGACACACACCGGTTCCGGTGCGCCTTCAGCATCGGACCGTCGAATCACGGTGAACCACAGGTTCCGGTATCAGTGTCCGGTGCCTTCTGAGCCGTGAATCGATTATCGAGGCGCTGAATTTTTGATTCCCGGTTCATGAGCGTGCCGGTCGAAGCGGCCAGCGACGCTGGAGCGGTGAGAGCGCGCCGCACGTTCAGGGATCTCGAGAACAAATCGTGTTGTCGAGTGGTGAGGTCCTAACCATGCGTCGCGCGTATCACGCGAACAGAAAACAGATCTGTACAAGCAACGGGTGCCACGGAAGTGGCGGTATCCCGCGATCCCTCAAAAATACCCCTTGGTCGGTATCGCAGAATTTTATACGGAACCCACGAACCATTCAACGAATCATCCAAACGGCCCGTCTGACGCCGACCGACCTGGTGCTGGAGGTGGGGGCCGGGGATGGCGCCCTCACCCAGGAGTTGGCCCGACACTGCCGGACGGTGGTGGCGTACGAGATCGACCCGCACCTGGTCGACAAGCTGCGACGACGGCTCCGGCAGGAGCCAACGGTCCGGTGCGTAGCCGGGGATTTCCTGGCGGCCCGACCGCCGCGTGAGCCTTTTACCGTCGTAGGGAATATCCCCTACGCGATCACGTCACGAATCATTGACTGGTGTCTGCGGGCACCGCATCTACAGGCAGCGACATTGGTGACTCAATGGGAGTACGCGCGTAAACGAACCGGAGATTACGGGCGGTGGAGTCGGGTCACGATCCTCAGCTGGCCGATATTCTCCTGGCGGTTGGTCGGACGGATCTCCCGCTACCATTTCCGCCCCATCCCCGCGGTCGATTCCGGAATTCTGCATCTGGAGCGACGGGAAACGCCGTTGGTGGCGGATCTGGTCGAGTACCAGGCCATGGTGAAGCTGGGATTCAGCGGGATGGGAGGCAGCCTGTACGCGTCGTTGCGTCGCCGGTACCCCGGCCGACGGCTCGCCGCTGGATTCTGGAAGGCGGGAGTGGATCCCGCCACGCCGGTCGGATTGGTAACTCCACAGCAGTGGGTCATCCTCGCCGAGGAGATGACGTCGTAGTCTGACCCGCATGTCGCAGGAGACGCTCGTCACGTTCATCCGTAATCACACCCGGCTGGACAGTCCGTCCTATCTACCGGAGATCAAACTGCACCTGGCGGACGAAGCGTTCGACCTGTGGGAAGCAACCGAGCGCCAGATGGGGACCACTCATCTGGCGCCTCCTTTTTGGGCCTTCGCCTGGCCAGGTGGGATGGCGCTGGCTCGGTACGTGCTTGATCACCCCGATTTGGTGGCTGGACGCCGGGTGTTGGATCTGGCCGCCGGATCCGGAGTGGTCGCGATCGCGGCGGCGATGGCGGGTGCGAAAGAGGTGACCGCCAGTGAGATCGATCCGTTGGCGGTCACCGCTATCACGCTCAACGCCACAGCTAACGGGGTGAGCGTACGCACGGTGCTCGGCGACATCCTGGACGGCGACGGAGAAGACGCTCAGGTCGTGCTCGCCGGTGATGTGTTCTACGAGAAGCTCATGGCCGAGCGAGTGATGGCCTTCCTGGAGCGGGTGACGCGGCGGGGAGCTCAGGTGATGGTCGGGGATCCCGGGCGTACCTACCTGCCCCGCACTCGTTTTCAGCAGGCCGCCGTCCAACAGGTGCCGGTGAACCGTGCCTTGGAGGACGCGGACGTGAAGACCACGACGGTGTGGCGGCTGCCGGTGACCGTGTCGCCGGACCGGACGGACTAGGACACCGGGTCGTAAACACCAGCCGGAGGCGGTAAACGTCGACTCGTGGGGCGCCCTGCTCCCTGCGCACCGTGAGAGCCACCAGTCCGATGCTCCTCATGACGCTGGTGGGGCCGCCGTGCCGCGGCCCCACCACACTCTTCACTGCGCTGCGGCGCGGTGACGTCGCCTCGCGGGTCCCGGTCCTTCAGGCCGGACTTCCAGACTGGTTTTTCAGCGTTGTTTGGACACCACGGCGTGGGCGTCACCGGTGATCACCACGGTCGGGTGACCGGCCCGCGTGGCGGCACCGGCCGGTGTGTGGGTAGACCACGGCGGTGAAGGACGGCTGGTGCGGGCCTTAGAAGGGAGACGGTCCGCTCTGGCGGACTTGGGGCTGCGGAGGCGGGGCGGTGACGGGCGGGGCGGTGCTCGGTGGTGGGTTAGTGGGACCCCACCGTTGTGCCCCGGGTACGCCAGCGCGGTCGTGAGAGACCGGCGACGCGCGGTGGTGCGCCACGGTGTCCATCATGCTCAAGGGCCATAGCGTGAAGAGCGCCAACGGAATGAGCACGAGCGACCAGAATGGGTAGTAGGGAAGGAAGAGGAAGTTGGCGACCGCCGTGAGGATCGCAACGATGATTCCTAAAGCGCGGGCCCAGCGAGCACCGCGATAGATGAACAGGCTTAACAGGATCGCGACCACCCCAATCGCGATGTGGACCCAACCCCAGATGGTCGTGTCCACCGTGTACAGGTAGCCGCGAGCAACAGCCAGGATCTCATCCTGGATCACCGCTGCGATCCCCATCAAGGTCTGGCAAACGCCGAGGATCAGCATGGTGGCCGCGCCGAAAACACCGCGCCCGAACGCCCAGGCTCCGGTGCTGTCGCTGTGAGTCATGGCGGGACTCCTTTATGGGGAAAACGGGTCCAATGGCGACCGTTACGGGGTCGTCCCACCATGACCATGCCCAGTCGTCTCGGCCCTCATTCCCCGATGGGCCGGATTCGCGCTGGTGAATCCCTGCAGGAAACTCCGTGCCGGAGGAGGCGAGGCCCGCAAGCCATCGTCAGCCAGTCACCACACCCAACGCGAATCCGTCGTATCCCTTCCCGCCGACTGTCTGGATGGCGGTGGCGCTGACCCTGGGCTCGGCCGCGAGCAGATCCAGGAACCGGCGTACCCCCACCACCCGAGGATCGTCGCTGTCGGCGTTGATGACTTCGCCGTCGCGGATCACGTTGTCACCGATGATGACGCTGCCTGGCCGGGACAGCCGCAACGTCCACTCCAGGTAGGCGGGGTTGTTGGGTTTGTCGGCGTCGATGAACGTCAGGTCGAACGGGCCTTCCAACAGCGGCAGGGTCTCCAGGGCCGGCCCCACCCGGATCTCGACCCGGTCGGCCAGCCCTGCGGCGGCGATGTTGGCGCGCGCTACCTGCGCGTACTCCTCGTTGATCTCGAGGGTGACCAGGCGGCCGTCCTCGGGCAGGGCCCGGGCCAGCCAGATTGTGCTGTAGCCCCCCATGGTGCCGATTTCTAAAATGCGGCGCGCGCCGTGCATTTTCGCCAGCAGGTGGAGCAGTTTGCCCTGCAGCGGGGAGACGTTAAATGGCGGGAGACCAGCGACACGGCTAGCCTGAAGCGTGGCCTCCAAAGCCGGGTCGGTGGGGATGAGTAACTCCTCGAGGTAGTTGTCAACCGCGCTCCACACCTGTTCTGACATCGACGCCTACTTTCACTGACCTGTTCTTTTTATGTTCCTTTTATGTGGTGTTGGGATGACAACGATCCCGCCGGGAGGTACCGATCACCTGATCGGTGATCGCCCAGGGGATGCTGAGCGCGATCAGACTGGGCGAGGGTCGCCCGGGCGAACCAGGCCGGTTTCGTACGCCAGGATGACGGCCTGGACCCGGTCACGCAGATTCAACTTGGCCAGGATCCGCTTGACGTGGGTTTTGACCGTGGATTCCTCGACCACCAGTTCAGCGGCGATCTCTGCGTTGGACAGGCCTCGGGCGACGAGCCGCAGCACATCCCGCTCCCGTGGGGTGAGCACCCCCAGGCGGCGACCGCTGGCGGGATCGGGAGGAAGGGTACGCGCCACCCGGTCGATGACCGTACGGGTCACCGAGGGGGACAGCAGGGAGTCACCCGTGGCGATGACGTGAATAGCCTCGATGAGTTGTTCGGGGCGCGTCCGTTTCAGAAGGAAGCCAGAGGCGCCGGCGTTGAGGGCCCCGAACACGTAGTCGTCATCCTCAAACGTCGTCAAGATCAGGATGCGGCAGTCCGGGGCGGTCGCCAGGATTGCCCGGGTCGCGGCGATGCCGTCCATCTCGGGCATGCGTACATCCATCAGGACGACGTCAGGCTTATCACGGCGGACAAGGTCGATCGCTTCCCGACCGGTGGCGGCCTCACCCACCACGATGATGCTGTCGTCGCTGGACAGCACGGCGCGTAGACCGGCGCGCATTAAGTCGTCGTCATCGACGATGAGAACCCGCCGCGCCGCTGTCATGACACCACCGTGTCACACGGCAGGCGGGCGTACAGTCGGAACATACCGTCACCATTGGTGATATCGAGGGTGCCGCCCAGTAGGCTGGCACGCTCCCGCATCCCCACGATGCCATGACCTCCGTTTCGTGTGTGCTCCCTCGTCGGTTTGGTGCTCGAGGGAGGGGTGGGGTTGAGCACGGTGATCTCCACAGCGTCGCTGCCGAACCGTACCGTTACGTCGGCGTTTCCCGTTCCGTGCCGGGTCGCGTTGGTGAGGGCTTCCTGCAGGATCCGGTACGCCGCCCACGCCACGCTATGGGGCAGGGACCGCCCATCGCCCTGGATGTCGGCGTTGATGGACAGGCCGTGGGTGCGGTGCCGCTCCACCAACTCCTCCAGCGCGCCGGGGCGGGCAGGCGCCGGCTCAGAGTTGTCCTCCCGGAGCGCGCGTACGATCCGATCGATCTCGTTGATCGTTTCGCGTGCGACGTTCTCGATGGTGGCGATGGCGCGACGAGACTGCTCAGGGTCCCGGTCGTACAGCAGGCGGGCGGCGCCGGCCTGCACCAGGATCACGTTGATGGCGTGACCGGCGGAGTCGTGCAGCTCCCGCGCGATCCGGGTGCGCTCCTCGGCCGCGGCCAGCCGTCGCTCCCGCTCCGCTTCCCGCTCGTTGTACCGTGCCCGTTCCTCCAGCGCGAGGATCCGTTCCCGCCGTAACCGGGTACGGTCGCCCGCCAGCCAGGCGGCGCTGGACATCAGAGAAAGGACCAGCATCTCCGGCACCAGCAAATCGCTGACGTCCTCACCCCTGACTGCATAAGTCATAGCAACGATCGGTGTGAACAGCTCAGCGGCCACCAGCATCGCGATCCGATAGGTACGGCGTGGGTCACCGCCGTAGGCCATCCCCAGCGAGTAGGTCGCCGCCAGCGGGCCGAGCGGAAGATCGTAGGGGTAAAACAGCAACAGCAACAGCACACTGGCCACGGTGGTGACCAGATAGATCCACAGCGGTGCCCAGCGGCGGGCGACGAGCGGCAGCGATGAGCCGGCCGCCAGCAGGACACCTGGCCAGTCCAGTGGGTGTCCCTGGACCGGGCTTTCGCCGAAACCCCCCTCGCCGATCATGGCCAGCGCCAGCGCGAACAACAACAACGCCAGGCCCACGTCAATGGCGAGGTTTCTGCGGGTCATGTCACGAAGGGTAGTGAGGTCGGATTGTCTCCCGGATCCCCCCACGGGGGGCACCCTGGGCACCCCTACAGGGGGAGTGCGAGATCGCCCCGCGGGGCGTTGTTGCTGGATAACGCGGATCCATAGCGTCCCTCGGCAGTCGTGAGCAAACGAGAAGGAGCAGGTTCATGCTCGTGTCCGAGCGGATAGAGGTCCGCGAGGCCAGCCGTTTTGAACGGTTGGCGGGTTGGGCCTACCGGCGCCGCTGGTGGGCGCTGATCTTATGGGTCGTCGTCCTGGTAGGAGTGACGGCGGCGTCGCAGATGATCGGCAGTGACTATCACAACGACTACTCGCTGCCGGGTACCGAGTCACAAGAAGCGGTCGACACCCTCAACGCACACGGCTCTGCACGGGCGGGGGACACGATCACCATCGTGGTCCAGGCCCCCGACGGCGTCAGCGCACAGCGCGTCCAGGTCGAACAGATGCTGGACGAGGTGGCGCAGCTGCCGCACGTGGTGGAGGTCAGCAACCCCTACCAGGAGCAGGGCACGATCTCCGAGGACGGCACCATCGGGTACGCCACGGTCCTGCTGGATGGCTCCGCACAGGATGTGCCGGTTGACGACGTGCGCCGCATCATTGAGACCGCTCAGGCCGCGCAGCAGGATGGCCTGCGGGTTGAGCTCGGCGGCGAGGCGGTGCGCGGCGCTGAGGAGAGCGAAGGCGGGGCCGCTGAGGGGATCGGTCTGTTCGCCGCGTTGATCATCCTGGTGATCCTGTTCGGATCGGTGGTGGCGGCCAGCCTGCCCATCCTGGTCGCGGTCTTCGCGGTCGGCAGCGCGATCGGCGTGACCATCCTGGCCTCGAATCTGGCCACGATCGCCGATTTCACGCCCCCGCTGATGATGTTGGTCGGTCTGGGAGTCGGCATCGACTACGCGCTGCTGATTTTCTCCCGTTTCCGCTCCGAGCTGCTGCAGGGGCGGGAACGTCAGGAGGCGGTCCGCGTCGCGCTGGACACCGCCGGACGGACGGTGTTCTTCGCCTGCCTGACGGTCATCATCGCCCTGGGTGGCCTGGTGGCCCTCGGCCTGGGGGCCATGCAGGGGATGGCGATCGCCGTGGCCGTCACGGTGCTGGTGACCATGATCGCCTCCGTGACGCTGCTGCCGGCTCTGCTGGCGCTGTTGGGGGGCCGGATCGAGCGGCAGGTGCGTCGGCGGGCGCGTCGTGAGCGCCACACCGAGGGGAACTGGTGGCGGCGGTGGGCGACCGCGGTGCAGCGTCGCCCCTGGCTGGCGACGGTGGTGTCGGTGGTGGGGCTGCTTGCATTGGCGGCTCCCGCGCTGGACACCCGGTTAGGGTTCGCGGATGCCGGCAATGACCCGGCCTCCAGCACCAGCCGTCAGGCCTACGACCTGCTGGCCGAGGGCTTCGGTCCCGGCACCAACGGGCCGCTGATTCTGGTGGCCGAAGGGGACACCATGCGGATCGACCCCCTCGTTGACGCTCTCGGTCAGGTGGAGGGGGTGGCCGCGGTGACCCCACCGATCCCCTCCCGGGACGGTGGACTGGCGACGATCATGGTCTTCCCCGACTCGGCGCCGCAGGACGCGGAGACCTCCGAACTGGTTGAGCGGCTGCGTGAGGAGGTCCTGCCGGCCGTGGAGCGTGACACCGGGCTGACCATCCTGGTGGGTGGAGCCACGGCGGCTGCGGATGACTTCTCCACCGCCCTGTCCACCCGGTTGCCTATCTTCATCGCGATCGTCGTCGGGCTGTCCGCGTTGCTGCTGCTGGTGGTCTTCCGGTCACTGCTCATCCCGGTCAAAGCGGCCGTGCTCAACCTGCTGAGTGTGGGCGCCTCCCTGGGAGTGATCACTCTGGTGTTCCAGAAGGGATTCCTGGCCGGACCGTTGGGCGTGGAACCGGGGCCGATCGAGGCGTTCGTCCCAGTGATGATCTTCGCGATCGCGTTCGGGTTGTCGATGGACTATGAGGTGTTCCTGCTGTCTCGGATGCATGAGGCGTGGGAGCGCGACCGGGACGCCGCCGCGGCGATCCGGGAAGGGATCGCCACCACCGGGCGGATCGTCACCGCCGCGGCGGCGATCATGGTGGTGGTCTTCGGGGCCTTCCTGTTCAGCCCTGACCGGATGCTCAAGCAGTTCGGGCTCGGGTTGGCGGTGGCGGTGCTGTTGGACGCCGTCATCATCCGCTGCCTGATCCTGCCGGCGGTGATGCAGCTGCTCGGGAAGCGGGCGTGGTGGCTGCCGAACTGGCTGAGCCGTCTGGTCCCCCGGGTCGCCATCGAACACCACTGAACCCTGTAAATCCGACAGTCCTCGGTTGGCTCTGGTGGCGGGCGTGCGGCTCGCGCCAGAGCCAACCGCTTATCAGCGGGCGGTGTGACAGACGAGGCGGGGACGATGCCGGTCCACTACGCGCCCGCACGCATCCACCTGGTGGCCTCGACAGGCACCACGGCCAGTTACTTCGCTTGCCGGGAGGCGATCAGGACCTCGATGCCGTCCAGGATCCGCTCCAACCCGAAGCGGAAGGAGAAGTCGGGAGCGACAACAGCCTGGAAGGCCTCTCCCACGGCCTTACCGACTCGACTCCCCACCGGGTACTGGCTGTCATCCACGATTTTCTCCAATAGGGGAGCGTGAGCCGCCCACCACTGCTCGTCGGACATGCCGGTGCGCTGCTCGGCCTGTGCCGCGTCGATAGCGGTGCGGACCGCGCCGTGAACATAGTTGATGATGAGGGTGAGCACCGCGTCCATCTCAATATCGGTCAGGCCGAGGCCCTCGATAGCGCGTAGCTCATACTCGTACTTCCCCATCACATGAGGGCCCATCGGAGGCCTGCTGATGGCGACCTGCAACAGCCACGGGTGCCGCTGGTACAGCGCCCAGTTTTCCAAGGCGATCTGAGTGAGGCTGGCTCGCCACTGACCAGGGACATGCGGGGGCCGTGCGGTCTCCGCGTAGACCGTATCCAGCATCAGGTCAAGCAGCTCGGCCTTGCCCGGTATATAGGTGTACAGGGACATGGGGGACACACCGAGCTCCTCGGCGACGCGTCGTATGGACAACGCGGCTAAGCCTTCGGTGTCGGCCACAGAGATCGCGGTCCGCACGATCTGCTCCACGGTCAGGCGCGGCTTCGGGCCCCGCTTTGACCGTTCCTGGAGGCCCCACAACAGCTCGAGGGTGCGTTTGGGATCGCCGGCACCGGCGTACTCGGTCGTCACAGGCTCATTCTCTCCAGCCTCGCGGTACTGACACCGGGGCAGGCCGGCCTGTCCCACTGGGCTTCCAGATCAAAGCGCGGTTTTGAAGAGCGTTCCAATGCCGCCAGTAACTCTGTACATCGTACGGTATAATCGCCTCCCTAAACTTCGTACGATGTACAGAGTAAGGGGTTGTGGTGAGTGCACACGCGTACGCGGTGGTCACCGAAGGCCTACGCAAGCGCTACGGCGACGTGATGGCCCTCAACGGACTTGATCTGGCCGTACCCGCGGGCACCGTGCGTGGTCTGCTGGGCCCCAACGGGGCCGGCAAGACCACGGCGGTGCGGATCCTGGCCACGCTGCTGCGGCCGGATGCGGGACGGGCCGAGGTGGCCGGCTGTGATGTCGTCACCCAAGCGGTCGAGGTCCGGTACCGGATCGGCCTGGTGGGGCAGTACGCCGCCGTGGATGAGGTGCTCTCCGGCCGACAGAACCTGGTGATGTTCGGTCGGCTCTACCACCTGAGTCCGCGGGCGGCGCGGCGTCGCGCGGATGAGCTCTTGGAGCAGTTCAGGCTCACCGACGCCGCGGACCGGGCGGTCAAGGAGTACTCCGGCGGGATGCGGCGCCGGCTGGATCTGGCGGCCAGCCTCATCCTGACCCCAGCGGTGCTGTTCCTGGATGAACCGACCACCGGCCTGGATCCACGGGCACGCGATGAGGTGTGGGAAGCCGTCCGCTCCCTGGTCAACGAAGGCACCACGGTGCTGCTGACCACGCAGTACCTGGAGGAGGCCGACCGACTGGCCCACGAGATCTCGGTGATCGACGGCGGGAGAGTCATCGCGGAGGGGACCCCGGAGCAGCTGAAATCCAAAATCGGCGGCGATCAGATCGACGTGATGGTCAGCGACGCCGCCCACCTGGACCACACCGCCGGGCTGATCACCTCCGTTGTGGGGCAGCAGGCCCAGATCGCCCACCGGGAGCGTCGAGTCAGCGTCCCCGTCACCGACCGGGTCGCAGCGCTCACCAGCGTGGCTCGGGCACTGCACGACGCCGGCATCGAAGCCGAGGACATCGTGCTGCGACGCCCCACCCTCGATGAGGTCTTCCTGCGCCTGACCGGTGATGCCGCGGCGAATTCACCGAAGGAGAAGGTGGCATGACGATCATTCCCGCGGCTATGCCGCGTACCTTCGTCGGTCGGCTGCGCTGGGCGGTCGCCGACGGCTGGACCATCACCCTGCGCAGCCTGGCGCACTGGAAACAGCAGCCGGCCCAATTCCTGATCACGTTGATGTTCCCGATCATGATCGCGCTGCTGTTCGGCTATCTGTTCGGGGGCAGCATGGTGGTGCCCGGCGGCGGGAACTACCGAGAGTTCCTCATGCCAGGGCTGTTCGCCATGACAATGCTCTTCGGGGTCGAGTCCACCATGATCGCGGTCGCGACCGACGCCAGCCGAGGCGTTACCGACCGATTCCGTTCCATGCCGATGGCGTCGTCGGCCGTGGTGGTGGGGCGGGCGATCGCTGACATGGTGGACGCGCTGCTCGTCCTGGTGGTGCTTCTCGGCTGCGGGGTGGCGATCGGCTGGCGCTGGCGCGAAGGGATCGGGGACGCGGCGTTGGCGCTCGGGCTGCTGTTGCTGCTGCGCTTCGCCTTCATATGGATCGGCATCTACCTGGGTCTGGTTGTCCGGAACCCGGAATCCGTCATGGTGGTGCAGATCGTGGTGTGGCCGATCGGATTCTTGGCCAACACCTTCTCCTCACCCGCCGGGATGCCTGACTGGCTGGGGATGGTCGCGGAATGGAATCCGCTGTCGTCGACGGTCGCGGCGACCCGGCAACTGTTCGGTAACCCAGGATGGGGCGGCGATTCCTGGATCGCCGAGCACGCGCTGCTGATGGCCGTGGTCTGGCCGCTGCTCCTGACGGCCGTTTTCCTGCCTTTGGCGGTCCGGCGCTACCGTCGCCTGAGCCTCTGACGCCCTAGAGCAGCACACGGGTCCGAACCCGATATTCCGGGTTCGGACCCGCAGGGCACGAGGACTCGAACCTGCGAGGGAGCATGAAGGACATGACGCGGTACGCGGTGACATTCCAAGCCGGAGACCCGCCGCGTACCGGACGGATGGTTTTCTGGGAACCGGCATCTTCCAGCGGTCTGATACCGAATCCGTTGCCGGTGCCGCTGTCGTTGTCTGATACAGCTCGCATTGAGCCCGGCGAGGCGACGGTCGTTGATCAGGAAGAAGGCACCGGAGAGGTACGCCTGAGGCGTGTCCCGGTACTGCAGATCCCCATCATGGACACGCTCCCTCTGCTGATAACCGCCTATCACCGAGCGGTGTCCAGGTCTTCTCGATCCGGTTCTTCTCACGCCAATACCGCCCGCAACACCGAGTCGACCCTCCAGGAGCAGAAAACCCCCGGTGGGGACAGCGACCCCGCCACCTCCACCGAACCGGTGCATCCGACCATGGCGTTTTGGGGAGGCGTCGCGCTGCTGGCGCTCCACCTGATCGCCCGGGGCCGGATGCTGCCCGGGGTGTCGGCGGGAGAATTCGACGCCTGGCGGGTGGGGCCACTCGACGCCGACGACATCGAACGGATCAGGCAATTGGCCGCCGCCATGCCACCGCAGGCTCGTGCGATTCCCCTGACCACCGACACAGGCGGGTGTGGGGATGACCCGCTGGTGCCCGACACCGAGTCCATGGTGCGGGCCTTCCTCGACGCGGTCGCCGACGCGATGCCTCGCACCCCGGCCGCGGCGGCGATGGTGGGCGGGCCGCTTTTTGCGGGTTTTGAGCCGCAGCGGGTGCCGCGACTGCGTCCCTGGGCCGAGGAGATCGCCGCTGGTACCGATGCAGGGGTACGCATATCGCTGCGCCTGGAGCCGATCGGGCCCGACCTGCCGCCGCCTGAACCCCTGAAGGTCGTGCCCCAGGTCCACAGCCTGGCCGACCCCACGGTCATCGTCGACGCCGGGACGCTATGGAGCGGCGAGGCGCCGGTCCTGGGACCGCAGGCCCGCATGGACGCGCTTCTGGCCATCCGACGTATCGCACGGGCCTGGCGTCCCCTGGAGCGTCTGCTGGAGCAGGCGGTGCCGGATCAACTCCCGCTCAGCGATGAGGACATCACCGACCTGCTTCACCACGGCATCCCACGGCTGGCGGAGGCCGGAGTTGAGGTGCACTGGCCCAAGGAGTTGGTTCACGACCTGACGGCGCACGCCGTCATCGACGGCGCCGATCTTTCGCTGTCGGAGCTGCCGTCCTTCTTCGGTGGGGACGCGCTGCTGCGGTTTGACTGGCGGTTGGCCCTCGGCGGCCACCCCCTCACCGAGGCCGAGATGGAGCAGCTCGCCGCGAGCCACCGCCCGATCGTCCGGCTCCGGGACCGGTGGACCGTGGTCGACCCCGAGCTTGCCCGACGGGCCCGGGAGCGGAGCCTGAAGCCGCTGTCGGTGATGGAGGCGCTCAACGCCGCGCTCACCGGAACCACGGTGGTGGACGGGGAACCGGTCGAGGTGGTACCGACCGGGTGGCTGCAGACCCTCCGGGAGCGTCTGCAGCGGCCTGTCGAGGAGGCCGAACCGATCCAGCAACCCGCCGCCTTGGCCGCCACCTTGCGGGACTATCAGCTTCACGGGCTGCGGTGGCTGGCGCGGATGACCGAGCTGGGGTTGGGGTGCTGCCTGGCCGACGACATGGGGCTGGGTAAGACCGTCACCCTCATCGCGTTGCATCTGCACCGCCAACAGAACCCGGCCACCGCCGGCCCCACCTTGGTGGTCTGCCCCGCGTCCCTACTGGGGAACTGGGAGCGGGAGATCCAACGGTTCGCGCCCGGCGTCCCCGTTCTGCGGTTCCACGGCCCCGGACGTCGACTGGACACCACGGTTGAGGGGTTTGTGCTGACCACCTACGGCACCATGCGGCTGGACGCATCCCGGTTGGCGGAGGTGGATTGGGCACTGGTGGTCGCCGATGAGGCTCAGCACGTCAAAAATCCGCTGTCGAACACGGCGAAGGCGCTGCGTACCATCCCGGCCCGCGCCCGGGTCGCGTTGACCGGCACCCCGGTGGAGAACAATCTGTCGGAACTGTGGGCGATCCTCGACTGGGCCACCCCCGGGCTTTTGGGCTCCCTATCCGCTTTCCGGGCCCGCTGGGCTAAGCCGATCGAAGCAGACCGGGACCCGGTGGTCACCGAGCGGCTCGCGCGCCTGGTCGGGCCTTTCCTGCTACGGCGCCGGAAATCCGACCCGCAGATCGTGCCCGAGTTGCCGCCGAAGACCGAGACCGATCGGCCGGTCGCACTCACCCCGGAGCAGGTCGGGCTGTATCAGGCCGTGGTCCGGGAAAGCATGGAGCGGATCAGAAACAGCGGCGGCATGGCCCGCCGCGGGCTGATCCTGAAGATGCTCACCGCGCTGAAGCAGATCTGTAACCACCCCGCGCAGTACCTCAACGAGTCACGGCCCCGTCTGGCCGGCCGTTCCGGGAAGTTGGAGCTGTTCGATGAGCTGGTGGACACCATCCTCGCTGAAGGCGGAGCGGTTTTGGTGTTCACCCAGTATGTGGCCATGGCCCGGCTCATCGAGCGTCACCTGGCCGATCGAGGGGTGCCGTCTTTGCTGCTGCACGGGGGTACGCCCGTGGCGCGGCGCGAGGAGATGGTGCGGCGGTTCTGTGACCCCGCGGCGGGCGTGCCCGTTTTCCTGCTGTCGTTGAAGGCCGCCGGGACCGGCCTGAACCTCACTCGCGCCGACCACGTGATCCACTACGACCGGTGGTGGAACCCGGCTGTGGAGGAGCAGGCGACCGACCGGGCGTACCGGATCGGCCAGACCAAGCCGGTCCAGGTGCACCGCCTGATTACCGAAGGCACGGTCGAGGACCGGATCGCCGTGATGCTGGAGTCCAAACGGGCGTTGGCCGAGGCGGTGCTGGCCTCGGGGGAGGCGGCGTTGACTGAGCTGTCCGACGCCGAGTTGGCGGATCTGGTGGAGCTGAGGAGGACACGGTGACCACGGCCGTCACCTTCCCTACCTTCCCGCCCCGCGCCAGACGGGGAGCCTGGGCACGATCGTGGTGGGGCAAGGCGTGGATCAAGGCCTTGGAGGAGACCTCTGTGGACTCCGGGCGGCTGGCCCGGGGACGCACCTACGCGCGGGCCGGGTATGTCGGAAGCATCACCGTCGCTCCGGGACGGATCCTTGCCCCGGTGTACGGCAGCGACCCCACGCCGTACCGGGCCCAGATCATCGTCGAGCAGCTGAGCGACTCCGATTGGGACCGCTTCCTGGATGAGGTGGCGGCCCGGGCTGGGTATCTCGCGGCGTTGCTGGACCGGGAGATGCCCCGCGATCTGGTGGCGGCCGCCGAGGACGTGGGGGTGCCGCTGCTGCCCACGGTGGGGGACCTGGAGCCGGACTGCACCTGCCCGGACTGGGGCTACCCGTGCAAACACGCGGCCGCACTGGCCTACCAGGTGGCCTGGCTGCTCGACGAGGACCCGTTCCTCCTTCTGCTGCTGAGGGGCCGGGGAGAGGCGAAGCTGATGGAGGAACTACGGCACCGTGACACCCCGGCGGTGGAGACAAGCTCGGTCGCCACCACCGCGGGGACACCAGCGACCGAGGCGTACGCCACGGCACCGGCGCCGCTGCCGCCGCCTCCACCGCCGGTGTCCACTCCACCGGCCCTGCTGTCGGTGCCCGCGACAGACGGCGTGGATCCTGAGGCTCTGGCGACGCTGGTGCACGACGCCGCGGCCCGCGCCAGTGCCCTGCTCCGCCACAGTGGACTGATCACAGGAGACAACCCGGCGACGACGCCGAACGATCTCGTCACTGCTGTGACCACATTGGACGTACGCCAGGACGCGGCGCGTCTAGCCGCCACACATCCCGGGATGCCGTCTGAGGCGCGGGAACGCCTGGCCCAGGCCAGCGCCCGCTCCCTCACGGAGCTGGATCAGGCGGCGTGTGCCTGGCGGTATGGGGGCCTGGGTGGGCTGCAGGTGCTGGAGACTCCATGGACCCCACCTACACTGGAGCTGGCGCGGGCTCGGGCCGCGTTCGTCGCGATCTGGGACGGCGATGAGGCGCCTCAACCGCGGGTGTGGCGTAACCGGTGCACGCTCCCTCCCGGCCCGGGCCGGACACGGTGGCTGCAGGTGCGTTACGGGCAGGACGGGTGCTGGTATCCGTACCTTTCCCACTCCGGTGCCGGGGATGACTGGTGGCCAGCCGGCCCACCTCGCCCCGACCCGGCCGCTGCCGTGGCCGAGCTACTGGACTCCTGACCGCGACATGGGTGTCAGTCCAGCCACGGGTGGGTGCCGCCGCGGATCTAAAGCACACGTCACCCCAACGGGCTCGCCATCGAAGGCGCTACCTCAAGGTGGACGATTCGGAGATGGGGGGTACGCGGCGATGCTAGCCGCACCACAGCGCGTACCCCTTTAGCCGGCGTCGGCGGGAGCAAGCGGAAATACCCATCACGCCTGTGCCGCGGCGACCATCTCCTCCAACATTTTCCGGAGAGGACTGGCGGTCACCCCGAAGGTCTGTTCGGTCACCGTGGAGTCCAAGAAAAGCGGCTGCTCATCGAGGTACATCACTTCCGGGAGTTCGGCGATGATCGGGTCGCTGCGCCCCAGCTCGGTGACGGCGGCGCGTGACAGCCGCTCCAGTTTCGGCATGGGAGCCCCGGTTATCTCAGCGAGCAGAGTCGCGACTTGCCGCACCGAGGCGTTAGGGGAGGGGACGTGCCAGGCCCGTCCCCAGGCCACATCGCTGTTGCTGACGGCGGTCAAGGTCGCTGCGACGTCACCGGTGTAGGTCCAGGGATGGGGTGCGTCGAGGTCGCCGGGATAGCGGACCACGTCACCGGCGAGGACAGCGGGGAGCACCACGAAGCCGAAGACTGAGGCGGCGCGGGCACCGAGGAGGTCGCTGGCCCGGACTTCGGTGACTCGGACCCGCCCCGCCCGGTGGGCGGCGAGGGCGTCCTCCCACATCTGGGCTCGGACCCGCCCCTTGACCGAGGTGGGGGCCATCGGCAGGTCTTCGGTGAGGGGCCCGGTGACCGGTCCGTATCCGTAGAAGTTCCCCACGATCACGTAGTCAGCGCCGGTGCGTTCCGCAGCGGTGAGCAGTGAAGCGGCGAGCGGGGGCCACTCGCGAGGCCACCGGTCGTACGGGGGCATGGCGCAGTTGAGCAGGGTCGCGGCACCGGTGGTCAGGTCGGTGAGGCGGTCGGTGTCGGTGGCGTCAGCGGCGATCCGGGTGATCCGAGGGTGGTCAGGGCCGGTACCACGTCGGCTGATCAACCGGACCTCATCACCAGCGTCGGCGAAACGCAGAGCCGTGGGAACGCCGGTGCCGCCAGCGCCCACGACGACTCGGAGAGCCATGATTCCTCCACGGGGTTCATAGATTGAACGGTGTTCAATCTTTGCACGGCGCATAGTATTTCAACTCTGTAAGGTGTCAAGCGTGGGTAACGTGATCCGGTCCCGACGGGACCGCCTCCGCGCCGAGACCATCGCCGAGATCAAGGCGACTGCGCTGCGACACCTCGCCACCGGTGGTGTCGCAGCGATCTCACTACGCGCCATCGCCCGGGACATGGGGATGACGGCGGGGGCGCTCTACAGCTACTACGACACCCGCGAGGACCTCATCACCGCGTTGGTCGCCGATGTATACCAGGAGATGACCGACGCTGAGCAGGCCGCCGCACGGACCGTCCCCGTGGGAGACCCGGCGGGGAAGATCATCGCGGTCGGGCTGGCGTACCGGGAATGGGCGGTGGGGAACCCGGCGGGGTTCCAGCTGATCTTCGGCGAACCGATCCCCGGTTACAGGATCCCACCGAACAGCGCCGCGGCACAGGCGCGAGATCGTGCCTGTGCGCTATTGGACGACTTGGTCGCCGAGGCGTGGCCATATGTGACTCTGTCGGCTTGGGGACGGGACTACACCTGGTCGGATTTCCAGCCGCACATGGTCGCCACCATCCGACGGACGCACCCGGAGCTGCCACCAGCGGCGCTCGCTCTCGCGTTGCGAATCTGGGGCCGGATGCATGGCTTGGTGATGCTGGAGATCACCGGGCATCTGGGATCACAAACCACAAATCCCGCAAAGCTGTTCCGAAACGAGATGCTGGACCTCACCCGGGACATCGGGCTGCCACCGCCCACCGTTCCGCTCGACTGATTCCGGACGGGGGTCGGGTACGCGTGACCGGGGGACGACACCGTCGCGCTTTCAGCGCTATTGGTGAAGCCCAATGGTGCGTGCCGAGGGCATCGTCGGGTGACCGTGTCCGGCATGGGTTTCCTGAGATGGGGTTGACGTTACGGCGGTGGATGCGGAGTAACCGATTGTGACGGGACGCGCCGCGGGAGAGTGACTACGGAACGTAATTAGTCATGCGGCGATCAGCTGTGATGACGTTAAATCCTAGCTTCCTAGGACGAAGTAAGTGACGTGTTGTCCAGCACAGCTGGACAACACTAAATATCTCCTTCGCCAAAGGCGAAGGACCTCCCGGTCTCTGACCTCGTCAAACAGTTCCGAACAGCCAACGACACAGGTTGTTGGTGCCGCCGCGGACGGCCTGTGTTGTGCCTCGTTTAGTGGTGTGGGAAGACGGTTAGGTCCGTGGATGGGTGTGGTGGAGGGTGTGGAGGGCGGTGGCGACGATGTCGTGGAGGCGTCGGTCGTTGTCGGTGCGGCCCTGCATCAGTAGCTCGAGGTTGTCTGGTCCTATCCAGGCGTAGGCGTCGTGTTCGTCGGGTTGGAGGCGAGGGGTGTGGGGGTCGCCGGTGACGCGGACGAGGTAGTCGATTTCGCGGCGGGTGACGCCGTGGTGTTCCCATTCCCAGTCGGCGATGACCGCGTCGATGTGGTGGAGGGTCCAGCCGGTTTCTTCGTGGATTTCGCGGGCCAGGGCTTGGTGGGGGGTTTCGCCGGGTTCTAGATGGCCGCCGACGATGTCCCAGATGCCGGGGAGGAGGGTGCGGGTGGGGGCGCGGCGGACGGCCAGGATTCGGTTGTGGCGGTTGTGGATGAGGGCTCCTACGCAGTGGGGTGGGTGCACGGTGGGAGGGTACGTCGACCCCGTGGTCGAGACCACGGCCTCGACCACGGGGTGGTGGTTAGGCGTGGGTGGTGGGTGGTGTGCGTGTGGCGCGGAGCAGGGCGAAGGTGAGGAGGATCGCGGCGGCGATGAAGGCGGTGGCGGTGGTGTAGGCCAGTCGGTGGCCGCTGGCGAGGGCGTCGGGTATGGGCTCGCCGTTGGTGAGCAGGGTGGTGGTGCGGGTGGTGGCGATGGTGCTGAGGATTGCGATGCCGAGAGCGCTGCCGACGGTTTGGGTGGTGTTGAACAGGCCGGAGGTCAGTCCGGCGTCGTCGGATTGGGCGTTGGACATGGCGAGGTTGGTGAGGGCGGGGAAGGCGAGGCCGAATCCGCTGACCAGCACCAAGGTGGGGAGGAGGTCGGTGAGGTAGGAGGCGTGGGTGGGGATGCGGGTGAGGAGGCAGAAGGCGGCGAGGGGGAGGGTCAGGCTGATGAGGAGGACGGTGCGTGCGCCGTAGCGGGTGATGAGTCGGGCGGATAGGAGGAGGGAGAAGGCGCCGATGAGGAGGGTGGTGGGGGTGAGGGCGAGGCCGGCTTTGAGTGCGTCGTAGCCGAGGACTTGTTGGCTGTAGAGGGCGATGAGGACTTGGAAGCCCACGCCGGCGGAGGCCATCAGGATTTGGATGAGGTTGGCGCTCCAGACGGGGCGGTAGGTGAGGATGCGGAGGGGGAGGAGGGGGGTTGGGGCGGTGGCTTGGCGGAGGGTGAAGCCGGTGAGGAGGGCGAGGGCTATGGCGCCGCCTGTGAGGGTGCGGGGTGAGGTCCAGCCGTGGTTGGTGGTTTCCACGATGGTGTAGACGCCGAGCATGAGGCCGCTGGTGACGAGGAGGGCGCCAAGGATGTCGGCTCCTTGGCGTAGTCCGATGCCGGGGTCGGCGGGGAGGAGGCGGAGGGCGAGGAGGATGGCGGCGATGCCGATGGGGAGGTTGACCAGGAAGATCCAGGGCCAGCTGAGGGTTTGGGTGAGGATGCCGCCGCTGATGAGGCCGATGGAGGCGCCGGCGGCGCTGACGAAGCTGAAGGCGCCGATGGCTTTGGCGCGGTGGTGGGGTTCGGGGAAGAGGGTGACCAGCATGCCGAGGCTGACGGCGGAGGTTAAGGCGCCGCCGATTCCTTGGAGGAATCGGGCGGTGATCAGTTGTGTGGGGGTGGTGGCGATGCCGCAGAGCAGGGAGGCGAGGGTGAACAGGGTGAGGCCGGTGATGAAGACGCGACGGCGTCCTAGGAGGTCGCCGAGGCGTCCGGCGAGGAGGAGTAGGCCTCCGAAGGCGATGAGGTAGGCGTTGATGACCCAGCCGAGGGATGTGGTGGCGATGTTGAGGTCGGTTTGGATGGCGGGGAGTGCGACGGTCACGATGGTGCTGTCGAGGACGATCATGAGCATGCTGGCGCAGAGGGTGGTGAGGGCGAGCCAGCGGGCTCGATCGTTGGTGGGGGTGGTTATGGGTGGTGAGGAGGTGGATGTGGTCATGGTTGTGTCCTGATTTGAGGGTGGGTTTGTTGGAGAAGTGCGGGTGAGACACTAGCAGATAGTTTCTTAATTAACCATCTGCTAGAGAACTAAACCTCAAGTGGCTGTAGTCGTTTGCCCTTTGATTCCCGACAAAAGGGGCGTTTTGCCGCGACCGGATGCCCTTACAGGTGACGATGAGGGAGAAATCGGACGGCGTCGGCTGCGCCACTTTGACGCGGTGACGGCGATCCGCACTCTGAGAAGACCGCCCTGTGCGGGAAGGGCGGACCGTCACATGCGGGGTTGGTGTCGCTGACCGGTTCTAAGGGCTGCTGTGGGTCTGAGCCTTGTCCGTCCCTGGCTTCCTTGCGTGCTGGGGCGTACCGCGGCAGGAGGTGCTGTGGTGGGCCAGCGCTGCGGTGATGGGTGGTCAGGCGTGATTGCGTCGGGGCTGGCGTGTCCGCCGAACAGACCGTTGACACGGGACAGGGGTGGACAGGTAGCCGCTGGCCAGGCGGGTGAGGGCGGAGACGAACGCCTGGCGTTCTGATTCGGGTAGCGCCTCCAGGACGGCCCTGTGGACCTGATCGACGATTCGTTGGCCTGCGGTGGCCACTTGGCGGCCGGCGTCGGTGACGACGATGATGCGGGCGCGTCGGTCCGTGGGGGAAGGGCGTCGTTCGGCTAGTCCGGCTTTCTCCAGCTCGTCGAGGGTGACCACCATGGTGGTTTTGTCGAGGTGCGACAGTTCGGCGAGTTGGATCTGGGTGAGGGTGCCGGGGAGGGCATTTTTCAGAACGCAGAAGCCACGGGGGGTGACGCCGAGCTCGGCGAGGGCGGCTGTCATTTTGGTGATCAGTGCATGGCTGGTGTGGCTCAGCAGGAAGGACAGGTCCGGAGGGGTGGCGTGTGTGGGTGCCGCCGGGGTGCTGGTAGTGCTCGGATCCGCCTGCTGAATGGTCACTCCTTGATCTTACCAAGATAGGTCCGCCGCAAAACTATCTTGCGGTTTCCGTTTTTTTGGGGTGGGTTGGGTTCGGGTGCTGCTGCGGGCCTGCTTGCATGGAGCCGGCCTGCGGCAGCCCGGGCGGGGCGGCGTTTGTGTGGGGGCGTGGCGGGTACCCCAGCGGCACAACCGAGCTTGGGGGACACGATGCGCACGAACGTCGTCGATCTAATCATTCAGGATCATCGTGATATTCAGGCGTTGTTCGTCAGGTTGCGCCGTGGTGAGGGTGATCGCCTGTTGCTGTTCCAGCAGATGGCGGCGTTACTGACCGCGCACAGCCGCGCTGAGGAGGCTGAGGTTTACCCGCAGATCGCTCGGGCGACCACCGCTGAGGAGGTCACGCATGCGCGGCAGGAGCATGCGGAGGCCGATGAGCTTTTGGCGCGTCTGAAGAAGATGGATCCGGATTCGTCGGAGTTCGACGACGGGCTGACCCGGCTTATGCAGACGGTGGAGGAGCACATCCGGGAGGAGGAGAGCGTCACGCTGCCGGCCTTGCGGGAGCGCAGTGACCGAGAGCAGCTGGTTCGGCTGGGTGAGGCGTTTCTGCGGCGGCGTGGGGCTGAGCTGGAGCATGGCCCCTCCACCCATCAGGTGGGTGGTTCGGAGTTGAGTAAGCAGAAGCTGTACGCGTTGGCGGGTGAGTACGGCATTGCGGGGCGGTCCCGGATGAGTAAAGGGGAGCTGTTGGAGGCGGTGAAGTCCGCTCAGAACGCGGAGCACGTGAAGGTGGGGCACTGACGTTTGTAGGGCGGCTGTGGGTTGTGGTGTGTCGGTTTGCCGGCGCCCTGGGGGTTTCCTGGGGCGCTGGTTCCTCATTTAGGTGGGGAGAGGTGTGATGGACAGAAAACCGGCTGTTGACAGCGATGTGGGTGCAGATGCTGGTGCAGTTGGGCAGCGGCACTCAGAACCGGAGGAGTATCGGCGGTATGTGGAAAACCCGCCCGGTGATCTCGTTGAGGATGAAGTGGAGGATTCGGGTAAGGAAGAAATCGATCATGGAATCCTACGAGCGGAGCCGCCGGATGAGGATCACGGTGGGTGATACCGCAGCCGGGTGTCTTACGGTCGTCTCCTGTCGACCATTCATCGGTGTTTGATTTAAAGTCAGTTCGTCGGCGTGGTGGGCTTGTTCGGGTTTTACTGAGAAGGTGAGAACCTACTACCGGGACGATTTGGTGTGGGTGACCTCAACAGCGATCAACGTCGGCGGTCGGGTCTATCCGTTGGCTGAGTTGAGCTATGTGTGGTATCGCCGGGGCCGGCCCAGTATCGCGGTGTGGGTGCGGCGGCTGGTGCGGGTCATCCTCCTGATCGCCACGGCTGTGGTGGTGTTGCGGTTACCGAGCCTGCTGTTGGGAGGGGTGGTTCAGTACGTTCTGCTGATCCTGCTGGTGATCGTGGCCGGTCCACTGTTTTTCGGGGTTTTCCCGGTGTGGGGTTTGCCGTTGCTGCCGGCGTTGGATCGTTCCTATCTGCGGGGGATGGGGGTCCATGAAATCTGGACCCGGTGGCGGGGTCAGGAATTGCTGCTGGTTCGTGTTGACGACGTCACCCGGTTCGGCAAGATCTATCGCGCGATTGAACGCGCGATCGAGCAGGCTGATGAACAGCGGCGACGCTTCCTTTAAGGAAAGGTAGGGCCTGGCTGAAAAACATCAGCGGCGGCGTTGCCGCCACAACCACCAGCGTCGTGTTTTCGGTTGGTTGGTTGTGGCGGGGTCACCGGGTGGTGTCGCGGTGGGTGGGGTGGTGTTTGCGCGGTCTGCTTTCCAACGTTCCACGATCGCGTCTGGATCCACCGGCTTGGCGGGGCCTGGCCCGGATGGGGCGCGCAGCCACTGGGTGATCTGCTGGTTGAGTTTATTCACCGCTTCCCGGACCGCCCATTCGGACGGCAATTCGCGGACGGTGTCGGGTAACCGTTCGATCTGGGCGCGCAGCCGCAGCCCGGTGGGGAGTAGCGCCTCGGTGGATAGTCCTTCCCGGCGCAGATACTTCTTGACCCACCACAACTCGTCGTCGGGGGTGTGCAGGTCCGGTAGGGGTTTACCGGCGCCGGGCAGGTTGTCGAACAGACCGCGTTCGGTCGCCTCCCGGATCTGCCGGTCGATCCAGGTCTCCATATCCAGGTGGGGTGGTTTCCGGTCGGTCATGGCCTGCTCCCCCTTCCTGGCCGTGTGGCGGGGCTGTGGTCTCTACGGTAGATCGGGGGTGGCGCCCTACCGCTGCCGCGCAGGGATCCCTTGACAGGCCGCTTGAGGGTGTGGGGTGTGGCGCGGCGTATCGGCGGCGCTGTGGGCTGAGGGCTGGCCCCGGCGTTACCGGCGTGGGCTGGTGGGAGAGACTTGGGGCCGTGCCTTCTTCACCCGATGTCCTGACAGTCACGCCCGTGGCGGCGCCTCCGAAGGTGTCGGTACGGCCGCCTGGGTCGAAAAGCATCACCAACCGGGCCTTGTTGTGTGCGGCGTTGGCCAGTGGCCGCAGCACCCTGACGGGGGTGCTGTTTGCGGATGACACCCACGCGATGCTGGATGCGGTCACCGCGTTGGGCGCGCAGGTTGAGATCGACCGGGCGCGTCGGGAGGTGACTGTGACTGGTGTTGATCCGCGGGTGGGGGATCAGACGATCCGGGTGGATGCCCGCCAGTCCGGTACCACCTCACGGTTCATTCTGCCGGTGGTGGCGCTGCGGCCCGGGTGCGGTGTTGTTGATGGCGCCCCGCAGCTGCGGGCCCGTCCGTTCGGGCCGTTGATTGAGGCGCTACAGCGGCTCGGCGCCACGGTGCAGGAGCAGGAGCGGTCTGGTTTCCTGCCGGTGAGTGTCACCGGGCCGGTCCGTGGGGGGCGGGTGGCGCTTCCGGGGCACCTGTCTAGTCAGTTCCTGTCGGGTTTGTTGATGGCGGCGCCGCTGATGCCTGACGGGTTGCGGGTGTCGTTGACGTCGCCGCTGGTGTCGGTGCCGTATGTGACGATGACCGCCGCGGTGATGGCTGCCTTCGGGGCGCAGGTGGAGGGCCTGTCGGTGTTGCAGGCCGCCTCTGACGCTCCCGTGGAGGGGTTGACTGTGCCGCCCGGTGGCTACCGGCCCACCATGTACGCCATTGAGCCTGATGCCAGTGCCGCGTCGTATTTTGCGGCGGCGGCGGCTATCTGCGGTGGGCAGGTCACTATTGAGGGGTTGGGGACCGGCAGCCTGCAAGGGGATGTGCGGTTCGCGGACATCCTGGAGCAGATGGGGGCGCGGGTGGAGCGGTATCCGGACCGGATGACCATCACCGGTACCGGGCAGCTGCGGGGTGTGGATGTCAACATGGCGGACATCTCTGACACCGCGCAGACGCTGGCGGCGGTGGCGGTGTTCGCTACCTCCCCCACCCGGGTCAGAGGGATCGGGTTTATTCGGGCGAAGGAGACCGACCGGATCGGGGCGATCGTCACGGAGCTACGGCGCGCCGGCATCGACGCGGTGGAGCATGAGGACGGTTTTACGATCCACCCCGGTACTCCCGCCCCCACTCAGTTCGCCACCTATGACGATCATCGGATGGCGATGAGTCTGTCCCTGATCGGGTTGCGGGTGCCGGGTATTCAGATCACCGACCCTGGGTGTGTGTCGAAGACCTACCCTGAGTTTTTCCAAGACCTGGCTCGACTGTCGGCTTAAGGCGAAGGCGGATACCCCGGAGCTGGGGGACGCCTGGCTTCGGGGTATCCGCGTCTGACGCCGCCTGTGACCATGGGCTGCGGTGGCAGACGGTGGGCTCGCTTTGTTGTTGGGGGATGGTCAGGTTGGGCTGTGTCCGCATCCCGGTGCCATCCGCGGATGACGTGTGATTTGGTGAGTGTCACTGGTGGGTGGCGAAACGCTCCAGCGCTGCCACTACCGCGTCGGTGATGCCGTGATGTCCTGCGCCGTGTCCGGCGTGATCGACCAGGATCAGTTCACTGCTGGGCCAGTTTTGGGACAGCTGCCAGGGGATGTCCACTGGGCTGCTGATATCCAGGCGGCCGTGGATGAGCACCCCGGGGATCCCGGTGAGTCGGGTGGCCCCGTGCAGTAGCGCCCCGTCCTCCAGCCAGGCGGCGTGTCGCCAGTAGTGGGTGACCAGTCGCGCGAACGCCATCCGAAACCGGGGATCCCGGTAGCGTGGATCGGGGCGGTAGTTCGGGGTAGTGGCCACGTGGGTGTCCTCCCAGGCGCACCAGCGGCGGGCCGCCTGGTCACGGACCTTTGGATCCGGGTCTTCCAACAGTCGGCTGTAGGCGGCGGCCAGGTCACCGTCCCGGTCCTCAGGGGGCACCCCGTTGCGGAAACGGGTCCACTGTTCGGGGAAGATCCGTCCCATGTGGCGGGTGATCCATTCCACCTCCCGGCGGGTGGTGGTGACGACGCTGAACAGGACCAGCTGGGTGACCCGGTTGGGGTGGGTTTGCGCGTAGGCCAGGGCGAGTGTGGAGCCCCATGAGCCGCCGAGTACCAGCCACTGGTCGATGTCGAGGTGGCGGCGTAACGCCTCGATGTCGGCGATGAGGTGATGGGTGGTGTTCACGCTCAGATCAACGGTGGGGTCGCTGGCGTGTGGGCTGCTTCGGCCGCAGCCGCGTTGGTCGAACAGCACGATGCGGTACGCGGCGGGGTTGAACAGGCGCCGCCAGTAGGGCGTACATCCTGATCCTGGGCCGCCGTGCAGCACCAGGGCGGGTTTGCCGGTGGGGTTGCCGCAGGTCTCCCAGTACAGATGTTGTCCGTCGCTGACCGGCAGCATGCCGTGGTCGTACGGCTCATGGTGGGGGTATAGCGTCGCCATCTGCGGCCCCTGCTGGTGGCTTGTGGTTCGCCGGGCTGGCCAATCTACCAGCGTGGTTGCAGGCCTGGGCTGCGGCTGTCTCTGGGCTGGTTGCCTGCAGGGCTGGGCGGGTTATGCCTGGTGGGGGAGGGCCTGGGGGTGTGGATGGGGGTGAGTCTGCACTGGGTGGTGGGGGTCGGGGCTGGTGTGGGCGGGGTCGGTGTGCAGGGTGGCGGTATCCAGGTGGGGGATCGTGTGCCGTAGTCGGTGTTCGGCGTCCACGGTGATCGTGTGCGCGTCCCGTATCGACAGGTCCGCGTCGACGGCGATGGTGGCCTCAGCGTGGAGTCGGTGGCCGATCCAGCGCAGCCGTACCGTGCCGACGTGGCGCACCCCGGGTGTGGTGGCCAGGGTGTGTTCGGCGGTGTCCACCAGGGTGGGATCCACGGCGTCCATCAGGCGGTGGTAGATCTGACGGGCGGCGTCGATGAGGACGACACCGATCGCCGCGGTGATGCCCAACCCGACCACGGGGTCGGCCCATTGCCAGCCCAGTGCGGTGCCGGCGGCGCTCAGGAGTACCGCGAGGGAGGTCAGGCCGTCGGTGCGGGCGTGGAGTCCGTCGGCTACCAACGCCGCTGACCCGATCCGGCGGCCCACGTTGATGCGGTACCGGGCGACGAGTTCGTTGCCGGCGAATCCGATCAGTGCGGCGGCGGCGACCGCCCACAGGTGGTGGACGTGGGCTGGGTGCCTCAGGCGGTCGAGGGCAGCCAGGCCGGCGGCCAGGGCGGAGGCGGCGATGACGGCGACGATGAGGATCCCCGCCAGGTCTTCGGCGCGTCCGTACCCGTAGGTGTAGCGGCGGTTTGCTGCCCGCCGTGCGATTAGGAACGCCAGGCCCAGGGGGATGGCGGTGGCGGCGTCGGCCACGTTGTGCAGGGTGTCGCCCAGGAGCGCCACCGACCCGGAGAGCACCACGATCGCCGCCTGTAGTGCGGCGGTAGCGGCCAGCCCCAGCAGGGAGATCCACACGGCACGGATGCCGTGGCGGTGGGCCCACATCGCCTGGTCGATCCTGTCGGCGGGATCGTGGGGATGCGGCGTGAGGGCGTGGCGTACCCGATGCCACCACCCATGCGGGTGGGGGTGTCCGCCGGAGTGCGGATGGCGGTGGGGGTGGGTGTGGTGGTGAGGCGAAGTCGACATGCTGCCTCCCTCTCGCCAGAGGGTCGGTGCGTCGTGGCCTGTGGCCCCCGCCAGAATAGGTGCTTATGTGCGCACGCGACTACGATGCAGGTGCCAATCATCCGCAACAACCGGATGACCAGCGGTTTTACACGGCGGTTGAGATGTTGCGGATGCTCGCTGAACCCACTCGACTGCGTCTGCTGTGGCTGGTGAGCCAACGGGAGCAGAGCGTGTCGGAGCTGGCCGCCCGGGTGGGTGCGGCCCGGCCGGCGGTCTCCCAGCACTTGGCCAAGCTGCGGTTAGCTGGCCTGGTACGCGAGCGTCGTCAGGGACGCCGCGTGTTTTACACCGCCCGGGGTGGGCATGTGCGTCGCCTGGTTGTCGAGGCCTTAGCCGCCGCGGATCATCACCTCACCGGTATCCCCGATCAGGGCTGATCGGTGGGTTACGCCGTTCCTGTTCCGGTCAGGAGTGACCGGGTGCGGGCCGGGGCCCACCGGGGCAGGGAGGCGAGGATGTCGGCGAGGGTGACGGCGTTGAGGCTGCGTCGCCATGCCTCGTGTGCGTCGGCCATCTTCTCGGCGAGGATGCAGGTGTGTTGGCACTCCTCGGGTGGGAGCGCGCCGCGTCCCTGCTGGCGGATTTCGCGGCACTCGTACGGCGAGGAGGTGCCGTCGACCGCCTCGATGATCTGCAGCAGGGTGATCTCGGAGGGGGGCCGTGCCAGTCGGAACCCGCCCCGAGGGCCGGTCGTCGCGGTGAGCACACCGGCTTTGACGAGCGTCTGGAGTTGTTTGGCGAGGTAGGGGGCGGGTAGGTCAAAGTACTCCGCCAGCTGCGCCGCCGACGCGGAGGACCCTGGCTCCAGCTGCGCCAACGTTGTGGCGCAGTGCAACACCCATTCGGTGCTTACAGGTAGCTTCACGACCTGATTCTATCTCAGATATTGCGGATCTATTTAGTCTTCTATACTGTCGGCGCATCGCGAGAAAGGAGCGCATCATGCGGGTCGCAGTCGTCGGCGCGACCGGGAACATCGGGAGCCGCACCGTGGCCGCCTTGCAGCGGGACGGCCACGAGGTGGTGCGGATCAGCCGCTCACTGGGCGTAGACCTGGTGAGCGGGGACGGGCTCGATGACGCCCTGGCCGGGGTGGAGGCGGTCATCGACGCCATCAACTACCAATCAACCGATCGGGATCGCGCCAAAACAGTGGCGTTCTTTGGCACCGTCACCCAGAACCTGCTCGCCGCTGAGGAGCGGGCCGGGGTCGGTCACCACGTGCTGCTGTCGATCGTCGGAATCCACCGGGTGGAAGGTAACCCGCACTACGCCGGCAAACGCGAGCAGGAGCGGCTGGTGAAAGCCAGTCCTGTGCCGTGGACCATCGTGCGGGCCACTCAGTTCCACGACTTCGCTGAGATGGTGACCGGCTGGACCGAACAGGACGGCGTTGCCACGATCGCGCCGCTGCTGGTACAGCCGATCGCGCCGTCAGATGTGGCTGACATCCTTGCGGAGGTGGCGACCGGGGAACCGTACCGGCGGACGATCGACATCGCCGGCCCGGAGACGCAGGACCTGGTCGACATGGCGCGCCGCACCTACCAGGTGCGGGGTCGCACCGTGAAGCTGGTGCCGACGTGGTCGGCGGTGTTCGGCCCGGAGATGGCCGGTGATGTGCTGCTGCCGGGAGAGGACGCCCGTATCGCACCGACCACGTTCGACGAGTGGCTCGCCCAGCAGGCGGCCACGGTCTGACCCCACGCCAGGCACGGCACGCCACCGCCGTACCACGCGGGCCGGGCCTTGCCCAGGAAGCAGGCCGGTATCGCCTGCCAGCGACGCCTGCACCGGGCAGGGCCACACCACCGGCCTGTCGTGGGGCCCTACCGCAGGTGCCGCAGCGCGTCCCCGATCAGCGCCACCCCTTCGGTGATGTCGGTCGGTGTCCGCGCGGCGTACCCCAGCACCAGCCCGGGGCGGGTGGGGCGTTGACTGCACCAGGACAACGGTTGGGTTTTCACCCCGCGCGTGTACGCCGCCGCCGCCAGGTCCACATCGGAGAATCCCCCGGGGAAGGTGACCAGCAGATGCAGGCCTGCGGCGGCGCCGTGGACCACCGCGCCCGGCAAATACGTCTTGACCGCCTCAATCATCGCGTCCCGGCGACGCCGGTGCCGGCGACGCAGCAGCCGCAGGTGCCGCTCCAGCGCGCCGGATTCCATCAGATGCGCCAGCACCAACTGCGGCAGCACCGCGTTGCCGAGGTCGGCGTACCGTTTGGCCTCCACCAGGTCCTCGCGGTACGCAGGTGGCGCCAGCACCCACCCCACCCGCAGCGCCGGCGCCAGCAGTTTGGACACGCTGCCGGTGTAGCAGACCCGGTCAGGCAGCATCGACCGTAGGGCGGGCACCGGAGGCCGGTCATACCGGTGTTCGGCGTCGTAGTCGTCCTCGAGGATCATCCCGCCGTCGTGGGCCCACCGCATCAGCTCCCGACGCCGCTCCCCCTCCAACACCACCCCGGTCGGGTACTGGTGTGCCGGGGTGACCGCGACGGCACGCACCCCTGACGCGCGTAACGCCGCCACGTGAATCCCACGGTCGTCCACCGGCACCGGTGGGGTGGCTAGCCCGGTGCTTGCCAGCTGCTGCCGCACCCCCAACGACCCGGGGTCCTCCACCGCCATCTGGCGGATGCCGTGCCCGATCAGGACCTGCCCCACCAGCCCAAGCGCCTGGGCGGTGCCGGCGACGATGAGCACCTCGGCCGGATCCACCCGGATTCCCCGGTTACGGGCCAGCCAGCCGGCCACGGCCCGCCGCAGCGTCGGCGTCCCACGCGGATCCCCGTACCCGAAGTCAGCGGCCGACAACTGACGCAGCACCGCGCGTTCCGCCCGCAGCCACGCCGACCGTGGGAACGCGGTCAGATCCGGTACGCCGGGGAACAAGTCGATCCGGGCTGGGGCTTGGCGGATCCGGTCGAAGATGTCCGTGCCGGGGGTGGGGGTGAACAGGGCCTCCGCTGATGGAGCGGCCACGGGGGTATCGGCCTGGGTCGGGCCTGTCGGCAGCATCGGGGCGGCCACCACCACGGTGCCGTGGCGCCCGCGCCCTTCCACATGCCCGTCTTCGCTGAGGCGTCGATAGGCCTCGGTGACCACCCCCCGGGACACCCGCAGTTCGCTGGCCAGCACCCGCGTCGGCGGCAGCTGGCTGCCCACCGGCAGGCGCCCGTCGGTGATCGCCTGCCGCAGCTGCTGTGTCAACCAATCCGCCATCCCACCCGGTGGGGCCTGGGCGAGGGTGAGCTGCAGGAAATCCGACCCGACGGTTTTGGACCTGTCAGACGTGTCGTGATTGGACCTGTCCACTGGGCCATTGTGGCGGCAGGGTGCGGGTATGGACATCAACCACCCTCCCACTCCAGGGCTGCTCTCGCCGGGAGGACAGCCGTGAGCGTGGAGTTCCTGCTGACCTCGCTGATTGTGATCGTCACTCCCGGCACCGGTGTGCTGTACACGGTGGCGGTTGGGATGGCGCACGGTACGCGCGCCGGCCTCATCGCCGCCCTCGGAAGCACCCTCGGTATCGTCCCGCATCTACTGGCGGTGATTACGGGTTTGGCGGCGCTGCTGCATACCAGCGCGGTGGCGTTCCAGACCCTTAAGTACCTGGGTGTGGCGTACCTGATCTATATGGCCTGGCGGGCCCTGCAGGATGACGGTGACCTGGCCGCGGACCAGGACGCCGCTCCACAGTCAGCGGTCAAGGTAATCACCACCGGGGTGCTGATCAACATCCTCAACCCGAAACTGACGATCTTCTTCGTCGCGTTCCTGCCGCAGTTCGTGGGCGCCGATGAGCCGAACGCGCTGCTGCGCATGCTGGAGCTCAGCGCCGTCTTCATGCTGTTGACCCTCGTGGTGTTCGCGGGGTACGGCCGATTCGCCGCCGCGATCGGGGACCGGATCGCGGCCCGTCCCCGGATCCTGACCTGGATGCGGCGGGTCTTCGCCGCCGCGTTCGCCGCTCTTGGGGTACGCCTGGCGTTCTCCTAACCCGCACCACGGCCACACCACCCGGGGTGCCCGCGCCTACCGTGAGCCGACACGGCGCGGTGCGGCGCGGGCTTGTGGATCATGTTGTGGATAACGCGTGCCCCTCTTCGAGGGCGGCCACGGCCAACCCAGGCCTGACGCCCAGAGCGGTAGATGGCGAGACGGTCGGGTCCACATCGGCGCACCGCTCCCAGGAGCAGGCCGGTCCACACGCGACCGAGGAGCCCGTAAGGCTCCTCGCACACCACGTGAGTGGAGACGGCGAGTCACAGGCGTCGTCGGGTGGCGCATCCCACCACATCAGACCCACCACATCGGACCTGCGGAGCCGCCTGGCCCCCATGCGTCGCCGCATCCCCCGTCTCCCACAACATGGGCTTCCCTTGCCTGGTACGCGGGGAGCAGCGGTCACCCCTGCGGGGCAGGGGTCACGGTGCTGGTTGGAAACGGACCTGGCGTACCGCGGCGTCCGGGTCGGTAAAGGCAAGCAGCTGATGGGCTTCCTGCTCCACCGCGGCGTGTTCTGACCGGGACAGTGACCGAAACGGGTGGATGGTCACCACGACGGTGTCGCGGGTGGTGGTGCGGGACCACATCGCGGCGACCGTACCGTCGACGAGGACCGTGGCGGCGACGCTGGCCCCGACACAGACCTGACGGCGCACCTGGTCGGTCATCACCCGGGTGCGGTCAGCGTAGGCCAACACCACAGCGTCGAACTCCGGCAGAAACCGCACCGGCGCCGGGATATCGGCCACGTCCCCGGGCGGGGCGGGAGCATCCGCCAGGTCGAACAGTTCCCGTCCGGACGGGTCGGTGTACACCCGCAGCTCCGACCGCATCCCCTCAACGACTTCCCGCAGTCCGCTGATCCCGGACCAGGCCCGGATATCGGCGACGGAGGCCGGACCGAACGCCATGAGATACCGGCGCACCATCCGCTGGGCGTCCTCAACCGTTGCGGTGGGGCGTACCCCGGTCCAGTCCGCTAACGCGAATGGTGTGGCGCCACGGAGGGTCCAGGTGCCATTGACGGCGGGATGAATCAAAGGCACCAGGTACTGTGCTGTCCACCCCAACGCGGTGCTCTCCACACCCGGCCAGTGGCGGGCGAGCAGGCGGCCAAGCTCCGGACGGGTCAGCACCCGACCGTCCGCAAGCAGGTCACGCACCTTAACGACCAGGGCATCCAGGTCGACACCGGCGGTGCGACGCCCGAACGCGTTCCGCTGCACCCGCCGCAGCAACGGCGCCACCAGGGGCCGCATCAGCGTGAAGTCAGCCACCGACACCAGGTGCTGAGTTGCCCGCATCAGCGTCGACCGCACCAGTAAACGCTGTGCGATCGCCGCATTCAGCTCCTGGCTTGTGAAGGCAGCCAGCCGGCTCCATAAGGCGAGGGAGGGCGGGTCAGCGTTCTGCGCGTTGAGACCGAAGATCTGCTCAACGGCCTCGACCACCGGCATCGTCACACGCTGAAGCAGCAGTTGCCGCTCCAGCGTCAGACGCCCCAGGACGCGCGTGCTTAAAACCCTGGTCCGTGGCCGACGGGCTGAATCGCGGGCGCGTATGCTCATGCAAGCAACGCTAGAAGGCCACGAGGACACGTCCTGTCCTCCATGCCCGACCCTTTGTCCACGATGATCCCACTGGCGGGCCAGTGGGAAGATACCTGTGATGAGTGGGATGCCTGACACCGCCAGCCTGCAACTGGCGTGGCTGGCCGACCGGTTCCGCGCCCAGGCCGCTCTTGGCCTGCACTACCGTCCCGATGACGCCGACCGTGCGCGCTTTCACCAGTTGCGCCGCCACGCCGCTGAACTGCTCGCCTGTGTCGACTCTCGCGACGTCGACCTCATCGAGGCGACTTTCAGCAAGGATGATGGTCTGTCCACCCCCTTAGCGGCGATCGCTTTCTGGGTGACGTCAGCAGATGATGTCCACCTGCGACGCGTCGCGTACCTTCCCCCGAACCAGCCGTTACCGCACGCGCTGACGAAAGCCGCGACCCGGCTGCAGGCGGACACTACGCCAACTCGCCCCGTCGCGCTCGTGGACTCTCACGAGCTTGGGCTTCCCGACCCGCACACCCACATCGCGGTGTACCGGGTTGACAGTACGCTGCAGGCGTCTGCGATCGTGGAAGCCTGGCCGGAGCCCGCCACGGCGCTCCAGCGTGCTTTAGGTCAGTACCAGCTGGATGAGACCCGTGGCCCACGGGTCGATGCGGGGACCGACCCAGTTCCGGTCAACGCGGAGGCGAAGGCGATCTGCGACCGTATCGCTGAGCTTGCCGCTAGCGGGCAGGAGCACAGCAGCGACCGGTACAACGTCGAACGCTTCGCCCAGCTGCGTGCCCTGGCTGAAAACACCGTCGTCGAGGACATCACCTACCAGCCGTTCGAGTCGTACGAGCTCAACCCGGACGGCGCCACCACCGGCGCTGAGGTGGCGATCTTCGACACCAATAACCGGATGCTGCTCGTGCAACGCGCCGACACCGGCCAGTGGGCGATCCCCGGAGGCGGCTGTGAGGTCGGGGAGTCCTGGGCCGCGACAGCGGCACGGGAAGTGCGGGAGGAGATCGGTCTGCGGATCGAGGACGCCATCGACGGCCTCGTCGGTGTGGTCGACAACCGCGTCATCACCTCCGAACCCACCACCATCCCCGTCATCGCGATCTTCCAGGCCACGCTCCGAACCAGCGACCTTGATTTCACGCTCAGCAGTGAGATCCGCGATGTGGCGTGGGTGACCGAGGAGCAACTGAGCCGGCTCGATCTCTTCGCCGGTCACCGGGCCAAGATCACCGCTGCTTTCGGGTACCGCAGTAACGCGGGGCGCCGTCCACGTGACGCGGCTGCGGCCGTGAGCCACGGGTGAGACGGAGCGGAACGCACCTGGTCGTAGGTGGCCGGCTGCGTCGTTCCCAGCGCAGCCGGCCATGCGGTGCGTCTTTCCGCCACTGTCGCCTCACTGCGCGGGAGTAACGGTTATCTCGCGTGGCTTATGACGCCGGCGGTACGCAGGTCTTCCCGCATCGTTAGCTCCGTCCCCCCGGGTGCGCCGGGAGCATCCGTGCCCGCGACACCACGGTGAGGACCACGGCCACCGCTCCGGCGATAAGCGCAGCGACCGCCGGGTCATAGTGCGAGCCGCGGTGGGGAAACAGTGCCCAGCCGATGTTGGAGGAGGCGTGGCACAGACTCGCGGCGAGCACACTGCCGCCGGTGTGCACAGACAGCCACCCCAGGATCACCCGGAGCGCCACCGTGAACAGGCACTGGCCGATGATCCAGTTCAGGTCGTGGCCGGCTTGCCGATAGGGGATGACGTGCCACAGGGCCCACACCACCCCCAGAAGGACACCGGCGGTCAGGGCACCGTAGCGGGCCTGGAGCGGACCGGTGGCGTACCCCGTCCAACCGATCTCCTCGATCATGGCTGCGACCACGAACATCGCGCTGTACGCGGCGACGGCCGCCGGTGTGATCTCCAGCGCGGGTAGCTGTCTCCCAGCCAGCCGGAGGACCACATAGGACCCCGCCATGACGGCGGGCATGAGGAAAACGGCGGGCAGGTACCACCGGAGGTGGGGGATCCTGCGGTAGTCGATGACCCGGGCCAGTAGACGCCGCACGCCCCCGGGTGGGTCGTGGCGGTGAACCAGCATCACCGCCGCTGCCGCGGGGCAACACAGCATGAGGGAGCTGACCGGTAGCTCAACACCGACCCGGTCCGCGATCTGTCCGGACCCGAGCAGCCAAAAAGGCGTCGACGCGGCGGCGGTCAACGCCACGAACGCCTCGGGTGACCGGTGAGGAACGCTGCTTGTTGTGGCGTCCGGGTGCCTTATAGACCTTGGCCTTTGCCGGCGTCTCCGCGCGCCGATGAGCCCCAAGGCTGCTTTCCACACCCATCGATGATCCCACCGGTGCCGCTGCCCCTCTTAAGGGCACCGCCCACCAGGTCAGGCGGTGGCCGTCGCGGCGGGCGGGTCGGTCTCCTTGGCCGGTCTTCCAAGGCGAGGTGTACGTGTCGTGAGGGGAGGGTAACGCAGAGCGTACCCTCAAGCACTACAGGATAATGACCGTTATCCTGTAGTGCCCCACACGGCACCGCAGGCTCTAATTATCGAATTACTGGTAATAGTAATTCAGTAATTAGGGTGCGGTGGCGATGCTTGCGCGGTGCGGCTGTCACGGCCGATAAGGACGCGATAGGGAGGCGACGGCTCGGGAGCGGGGTGGGGGCGGATGCCGCCGTCTTCGTCCCTGTCGTACCGTCCTGGGCGTGACCGACGTAGCGTTGAGTTTTCGCCCGGTCGATGTCGCCGTATCGGCCACGGGTCTTCCCGGGCTGCGGGGCACCCCGCCGGCACGCGACGTGGATGAGTTGCTCGCCGCGGTCGCCGCGGGGTATGGGCAGGCGGTGGCGGAGGTGACCGCGACCTGGCTCGCCTCAGGTCGACGCTCGAGCCCGGCGACCCGCACCGCGTACGCCCGTGATGTGTCCTGGTGGTTGGCGTGGTGTGCGGCTCGAGGTCGCCACCCGACGGAGGCGGGGCCGGTCGACGCGGACCAGTACGCCGCCGCGACCAGCGCTACCGGTCTGGCACGGTCGACGGTGGCGCGGCGCCTGGCCGCCGTCAGTTCCTGGTACGCGTATTTAGTCCGCGCGCGTCTGGTCCCCTCCAACCCGTTCCAGGGGATGGAGCGGCCGGCCCCGGGTCGGGAGTCGGCGACGCGCGGGCTGTCCCGTGAGGAGCTCGCCGCGATGCTCGCCCACGCCCGGGACCGGGAAAGCGCCCGGACCCACGCGTTGCTGTGGACGCTGTACGCCACCGGTGCCCGTGTGGGCTCCCTGTTGGCGGCGGATGTCACCGCACTCGGGGTCGACACGGGGCACCGTGTCCTGGATCTGATCGCTAAGGGTGGACAGCGGCGGCGGCTGGTATTGCCGCCGCCGGCGGCGCACGCCATCGACGTCTACCTGGCTGAGCGGGGCCACCCCACCACAGGGCCGCTGTTTGCGACCAGGTCCGGGCGGCGTTTGGATGAGCCGTATGTGCTGCGGTTGATCCGGCGGGTCGCCCGGGCGGCCGGCGTCGCCCATGCGGAGCAGCTGTCGCCGCACTCCATCCGGCATACCACTGCCACCCACGCGCTGGACGCCGGTGCCCCGCTGCACGCGGTGCAGGACCTGCTCGGTCACGCTGATCCCCGCACCACCCGGCGGTATGACCGGGCCCGCCGGTCCCTGGGGCGGTCTCCGGCGTACCGGTTGGCGGAGGTCGTCACCACGGCCCTCGATCAGCTTGAGGATCGGTGATCCCCAATGGCGGGCGCCCGGAGCCGGGTGGCCGGTTCCCGCCTGTCGGGTCCTGTCGAGGACAGTTTTAGTCCTTCACTGGTGAGACGCTGACCGTCATGGCGGACACGTCGCGTCGGCTGCTGCGTTTGCTGTCGCTGTTGCAGACCTGTCGGGAGTGGTCCGGCGCTGAACTCGCCGAACGGCTTGGAGTGACCACCCGGACGATCCGGCGGGATATCGGGCGGTTGCGGGACCTTGGGTATCCGGTGCACACCTCGATGGGGCCGGTCGGCGGGTACCGGCTGCGGGCGGGGGCGACGCTGCCTCCGTTGCTTCTTGATGACGATGAGGCGGTGGCGGTCGCGATCGGGCTGCATGTCGGCACCGTGGGTGGGGTGGCGGGTATTCAGGAGGCGGCACTGCGGGCCCTGACGAAGGTGCGGCAGATGCTGCCGTCCCGATTGCGGCACCGGGTCGCCGCCGTGGAGCGGGCGGTGGTGACGCTGCCACCCCGGTACAGCGCCGCTGTAGACGCTGAGGTGCTCACGGCGATCTCCGCGGCGATTCAAGCGTCGGAGACGCTCCGGTTCGACTATGTCGACCATGCCAAGGCCACGTCGCGGCGACGCGTGGAGCCGCACCGGCTCGCCTACTGGGGAGGCCGGTGGTACCTGATCGGGTGGGACGTTGATCGTGCTGACTGGCGGACCTTCCGGGTGGATCGGATCACGCCTCGCACCCCGAACGGTCCCCGGTTCACCCCCCGGGCGCTTCCTGAGGGCGATGCGGCCGCGTACCTGCGCCGGAGCATGGAGTGGGAGATGTGGCCGTATCGGTGCCGGTTGCTGGTCCACGCGCCCGCCGCGGCGATCATCGGCCGGGTTGAGGGTGTGGTGACGCCGGTCGATGACACCCGGTGTCGGCTGGAGTTGGCGACGGACTCGTTCGACATCGTGGCGATGGTGATGGGCAGCCTCGACGTGGCCTTTGAGGTAGAGTCGCCGCCGGAGCTGGCTGACCGGCTACGGGTGCTCGCGGCGCGTTTCACCGCCGCTACCGGCGGATAACCAGGCACTGATAAGGCGCTGGTGAGGCACGGTGCGGCACGGAGCCTCACCGCACGGAGCCGACGGAGCGGGGAGGCACCGACGTATGGACGGTGGACTCTCCCACGGTGGGAGGGTTCACCATGAGGGGCGTGCCAGACGACCTTGTGACGATCGGACGCTTCGCCCGCCTGTGTCGGCTAAGCGTCAAGCAGCTGCGGCACTACGACGAGGTGGGCCTGCTCGCTCCGATCCACGTCGACGCCGCCACCGGCTACCGGTATTACGCTCCTGAGCAGGCGCGTGACGCCCTGACCATCGCTTTACTGCGTGAGCTGGATCTGCCTCTGGCCGTGATCGCCCAGGCCTTGGCGGCCGCTCCGGAGGAGCGGGCCCGGATCCTGCGTGCCGAGCGGGACCGGCTGGCTGAACGGATCCGCCGGGATCAGGCCCGGCTGGAGATGCTGGAGCGGCTCGCCGACGGTGGTCTGCCCGGCTATGAGGTGACGCTGGGGGAGCAGCCGGCGCGGCGGCTGGCGGTGGTACGTGCGGTCTGCTCCCCAACCGGCATCAAGGAGACGGTCGGGGAGTGCGTCGGGCGTTTGTTTCCGCTGCTGCAGGCGGCGGGGATCCCGTGGGAGCCGCCGCTGGCAGCGCTGTACCCGGTGGATCTGGATGAGCAGATAAAGATCGCTGTCGGGGTGTGGACGACCCCGGAGGCGAAGGCCCCTGGCCTGGAGTGGGAGACCGTGCCCGAGGGTCCGGCCGTGGAAACCGTCCATATCGGCCCCTACGCGCAGCTGCCCTTGGCCTACCACGCCCTGTTCGCCGCGATCCATGAGCGTGGGCTGCGTCCGCAGCCGCCGGTGTGTGAGACGTACCTGGTCGGGCCGGGGGAGGCGTCGCGTGAGGAGCTGATGACCCGGTTGACCATCCCGGTTCAGGGGGGCGCGGCATGACCGTGATCCCCACCATCGAGCCTCGCGGGATGCAGCACTGTGAGACGACGACCCTGGGGGTGCTGCTGCGGCATCACGGGATCGACCTGTCCGAGCCTATGCTGTTCGGCCTCGGCTCTGGGCTTTCCTTTATTTATTGGGACAGCAAGCACCTGGACTTCCCGTTCCTGGGTGGACGGGTCAAGCCGTTTGAGCTCACCCGGAACCTGGCCAGCAGGCTCCAGGTGGAGCTGCGGGTGCATGAAACCACCTCGCCCCGCAAAGCGTGGGAGACCGTGGCGGCTTCGGTGGACGCCGGCTGCCCGGTCGGGCTTCAACTCGACAGCTACCACCTGGACTATTTCCAGCCGAAGGTGCACTTCGGTGGCCATATCGTCGCCATGTACGGCTACGACGCTCAGGTCGCTTACCTGGTGGACACCGATCAGCACGGTGGGGCGGTGGTCACCAGTCTGAGGAGCCTCGCGGCGGCGCGGGCCGCGCGTGGCCCGATGGCCGCCAAGCATCGCTCCTTCACCCTGAGCGTTCCTGCCGGGCCGCTCCGTCTGCCGGAGCTGATCATCCCCGCGATCACCGCCTGCGCCGACGCCTTCCTCAACCCACCCATCGCCAATCTCGGCTACCGGGGCCTGGAGAAGGCCAGCCGGCTGGTCCGCACCTGGCTGCAGCGTGCCCACAACCCCCGGCGGGACCTGCCGCAGGCCGCTTTCCTGATGGAGAAGGCCGGCACCGGCGGCGCGTTGTTCCGACGCCTGTACCGAGACTTTCTGGCCGAATGCACCCATCTGCTCCCCAGCCGGCATCTGCGTACCGGTCACGAGTTGTACGCCGAAGCCGCTACCGTGTGGACACAGGTCGCGGCGTTGATCACGAAAGCCGGTGAATCCGGTGACGCGCAGTGCCTGGCGCAGGCCGGGGATCTGCTGCGTGACCTGTCCCGCATCGAGCGGAACGCGATGGAGGCGCTCAGTCGGTTAGGTTCCTGAGCCCGTGCACGTGAACGGTGTGGGGCCCAGCAGCCGCCCGATAGCCCCGGTCTCGCTGACGGCCGGGACAGCCTAGGGTCCGTAGCGGGTCGTGTCTTGGGCAGCGTGGCGTTACCGGTCAGGGCGTCACCGGTCGGGTGTGCTTGTGATGCCTGCGGGGAACTCCTCGGTGCCCACCACCAGCAGCAGCTGTAGCCGTTCGCGGGTGTCGGCGTCGGCCGGGGTCAGCACCAGCAGTTGCTGGCCCTGGTCGGGGGTGACCAGGGTTTCGCAGTCCATCAGCAGACGCCCTACCCGGGAATGCAGGATGGTTTTGCGGTCGGTGCGTCGCACCGCCACCTCATGCTCGGCCCACAACCGTCGGAAGTCAGCGCTGGCGGCCTGCAGCCGCGCGATGAGCCGGGTGATGGTGGGGTCGCCGGAGCGGCGGCCAGCGGTCGCGCGCAGGTCGGCCACGAACTGGCGGGCGTGGCGTTCCTGCTCCTCCGGCGGGTGAAGGGCGCGGGTGGCGGGGTCGGTGAACCAGCGGTAGACGGCGTAGCGGCGATCGTCGGCCCAGCGGGTGTGGTCCCCCATCAGCAAAAGGGACGCCCGGTTCTGGGCGAGCACCTCACCCAGGTCAGACAACACCAGGGCCGGGGTGTCGCCGAGCAGGTCGAGCATGCGGATTAAGCCGGCGCGGGCCAGGCGGGCCGCACCGTCGGCGGGCGGAGGGTGGTGACCAGCCAGGTGAAACAGGTGGTCACGCTCGTCGTCGGACAGCCGCAGCGCCCGGGCCAGCGCCCTCAGCAGCTGGGTGGAGGGTTGGCTGCTGCGGCCCTGCTCAAGACGGACGACATAGTCCACCGACATCCCGGCGAGCATCGCCACCTCTTCCCGACGCAGACCGGCGGTGCGGCGGCGAGGGCCGCTGGCAAGACCCACCTCCTCCGGGCGGATCGCCGCACGGCGACGGCGCAGGAAGTCGGCGAGCTGGTCACGTTGCATGGCTCCCATGGTTGCTCGCGGCGGTGCGCTGAACCAGGGAGCGGCTCTCCCACGATCAACGCTCCGCTCCCGCCTGCCCGCATCCGGTCACAGCATGGGAGGCGACGTCGCTGACGAGGGAGAACGTGATGCAGACACGAACCCTGGGCCGCACCGGCCCGACCGTCTCCGCGCTGGGCCTGGGCGCGTTGGGCATGTCGGGTGCGTACGGCCCGGCTGACCGGACCGAAAGCATCGCCACCGTGCATGCCGCGTTGGATGCCGGGATCACACTGATCGACACCGGTGACTTCTACGGCATGGGCCACAACGAGTTACTGCTCGCCGAGGCACTGCGTGGCCGGCGGCGTGACAGCTACCAGCTGAGCGTGAAGTTCGGCATGCTGCGGGGCCCGAGCCATGAGTACTTCAAGATCGATGGTCGTCCTGAGGCGGTGAAGAACTTTGTGGCGTACTCACTGACCCGGCTGAATACCGACTACATCGACATCTACCGTCCGGGCCGGGTGGATCCGACGGTGCCGATCGAAGAGACGGTGGGGGCGATCAAGGAGCTGATCGACGCCGGGTATGTGCGGTATCTCGGCCTGTCGGAGGTCAATGCGGAGCTGATTCGCCGAGCGCACGCCATCCACCCGGTTGCTGATCTGCAGATCGAGTACTCAGTGCTGTCCCGTGCGGTGGAGGCTGAGGTGCTGCCGACGCTGCGGGAGCTTGGTATCGGCCTGACCGCGTACGGGGTCCTCGGCCGGGGCCTGATCTCTGGGCACTGGACCGCTGGTCACAGCGCCGGCCCGGGGGACAGCCGCGCCGCTCATCCGCGGTTCACCGGCCAGAACGTGCAGCACAACCTCGCGTTGGTGGAGAAGCTGCGTCGGATCGCTGAGGCGAAGGGCTGCACCGTCGCTCAGCTCGCCATCGCCTGGGTCGCCGCGCAAGGTGAGGACATTGTGCCGCTGGTCGGTGCCCGCACCCGTCAGCGACTCAGCGAAGCGCTGCCTGCACTGGATGTAATCCTCACCGCGGATGACCTCGCTGAGATTGAGAAGGCCGTGCCGCCGGGCTCTGCGCGCGGCGACCGGTACCCCGCGGTGTTCATGGCTGGTCTTGGCGTGGGGAACTGACCCGGTCGCCCTGAGCAGTCAGGGCGGGGGAGAGGGGCCGGTGCGGTTCACAGCGCGAGGCCCCGGTACGCACCGGGGCGCTGCGGGTGGGCCGTGACCGGCCCGGTGCACGGCGGGACAGCAGGTATCCCGCTGTGGCAGTCGCCAGGCCAGCCAGCCCGGCCGCCGCGAAACCACCTACCGGCGCAGATATGTCAACCGCCACCCCGGCCAGTGGGGAGCCGAGCGTGAAACCCGTGTTGAGCGCGGTGGACTGTAGCCCGGTCGCCTCGCCGCGTACCTCGGCCGGTGCCAGCCTGCTCACCGCGTTGCTCACCGTGGAGAGGGTTGGCGCGGTCAGCAGGCCGACCCCGACCATCGCCACGCACAGCCAGCGCCAGTCTGAGGCGAGTCCGGCAGGGATCGTCACGATTCCCAGCAGGCCAAGCAGCAGCCAGATGGGCAGTGGCCGGGGCAGGGCTCCGTATATCAGTCCACCGGTGATGGAGGCGGCGGCGAGCACCACGATGGCCATGGAGGCCCAGGCCACCTGACCTGCTTCTTCGAGCGTGGCGACGATGGCGAGATCAACGCCGCTGAGGAGTGTCGCGACCCCGAACGCCATCGTCAGGACAGCGAGCATGCCGGCGTTTAGCCAGTGGCGGCGCGACGGCCGGTCAGCTTCGTCACTGGTCGTCTCGTCCGCGGCCCGCAGCGGCGGGTTGAGCAGGGCGATCCCGACGCCTCCGACGACGATCGCGGCACCGACTCCCCACACCACCACGCTGGGGGACAACTGCGCCGCGCTCAGGATCGCCACGGCTGGCCCTATCAGGTACGCCAGCTCGCCGTGGACCGCTTCCAGAGCGAACGCGGCCTGCCGCTGCTGCGGCGCCGTCAAGGCGGTGATCGCCAACCTGGTCACCGGCATTGCCGGCACCATCAACAGACCCGCCACGAAGGCGGCGCCCAGCAGGGCCGGGTACGGCAGGACCGGCACGCTCACCCAGAACCCGAGCTGCAGGGCGACCGTCAGCAGCAGGACAGGGCGCAGGCCTCGCCGGTCGATCATGCGGCCCAGCAGTGGCCCACCCAGCGCCACCCCGACGGTCAAAGCCGCCGCGACACCGCCCGCCGCCGCGTAGCTCATGCCCAGGCCCAGCACCACATACAGCGTCAGCGCCATCGTGTCGGCCGTGATCGCGGTGCGGGCAAACAGCGACACGCCGAGCAGCGCGGCCACCCCGGGCACGGCGAGGACCTGCCGATATCTGGTCACCCGCGTGACGCTAGATCACCCCCGGGCCATAGGGAATTCTTAATTCATTAGAGCTGATATAAATGACCCTTATGCCTGGGGAGCTTGAGACCGGGTTACTCCGGTCGTTCGTCACCGCGGTGCGGACCGGCAGCATCAGCCGTGCCGCGACGGCACTGGGTCAGACCCAGCCCGCGCTCAGCCAGCAGTTACGCAAGCTTGAACGCATCGTCGGCCGTCCGCTGCTTCACCGCTCCCCATCCGGGGTTTCACCGACCCGGGCGGGTGAGGAGCTGCTGCCGTACGCCGAACGCATCCTGTCGCTCTCCGCGCAGGCGCTGTCTGACACCCGTCATGTGCTCACCGGCCACTGCGGGGTCGGGCTGCTGGAGGACCTCGCCGCCTCCCACCTGCCGCAGGCCCTCGCTGACCTTGCCCGGCTTCACCCCGGCGCCACTGTGGAGGTGTTGTGCCTGTCTAAGGCCGCGATGCGGGAAGCCTACGACGCAGGCCGCGTCCAACTCGTCCTCAACGCGGTACCGGATATTCCCGGACCGCCCCGGTGGACGGTACGCCGCCCGCTGGTATGGGCGGTCGGCCCCGGTGTAGACATCACCAGCGACCCGCTGCCGGTGGTGCTGTTCTCAACCCCGTGCTTCTGGCGCACCTTGGTGCTGCAGGCCCTGGAAAACGCCGGCCGGCGCTGGCGGGTGGCGTTTGAAAGTAACAGCCTGGTCGGTGTCCTCGCCGCTATACGCGCCGGCCTTGGGGTCGCGGCGTTGATGCCCGCGAACCTGGAACCGGCCATGGTCTGCCACGACACGAACACCCTGCCTGCGTTACCGGACATTGAATTCGGGCTCGCCCGGCACCCCCGGACCGACGGGGACCTGCTGGTGGACGCCGTTGAGATCGCGCTGCGCCGCATGATCTGACAGTCGACGGCGGCATTGTCCCTTCGAGATGAAACGGGGACCGGTCCTCTGCGCAGGCTTGGTGGTTTTAGAGCGTGCGCGTACGTGGGGCGCTGGACGGGTCGATGGCGCGGACGACGCGGGCAGGGTTGCCCACCGCGACCACGTTCGCCGGCAGGTCACGGGTGACCACGGAGCCGGCTCCGACCACGGTGTTCTCCCCGATCGTCACCCCGGGCAGCACGATGGCGCCGCTTCCTAGCCATACGTTGTCGCCGATGGTGATGGGTTTGGCGGCTTCCCATTTGGCCCGGCGCAGCTCGGGGTCGATCGGGTGGGTCGGGGTCAGCAGTTGCACGTTCGTGCCGATCTGCACGTCTTCGCCGATGGTGATCGGCGCCACGTCGAGGGCGACCAGGCCGAAGTTAGCGAATGTGCGGGCGCCGATGCGGATGTTGTGGCCGTAGTCGACACGTATCGGTGGGCGGATCTCTACACCCTCACCGACGGCGCCCAGCAGCTCGGTCAGCAACTGACGGCGGCGGTCAAAGTCCCGGATCGGGGTGGCGTTGTACGCCTCCATCAGATCCATGGCGCGCAGGCTGAGGTCAATCAGCTCGGGGTCGTCGGCGAGGTACAGGTCACCGGCGAGCATCCGCTCGCGCATGGAACGTCCGTCCGGAAAGACCGTCATTGGGTGAGCGTATCCATGTGCCCTGGACGCCGGTCCGCGACGGTTCAGAGGTGTCGGAGGCATTCCCGACCGGGGCCTCCCTTGAGCGGTCAGGGCTTGGTGGCGTAGCGGTTGACCAGCTCAGCGCCGATACGCGCCAGTGCCTTCCGGACCGACTGCGGTTCGATCACCTCAACCAGCGCGCCCCAGCCCGCCAGGTTCCGGGCGAGATCCAACGGGGTGGGTGCGGCGAGCCGGACCCGAACCCGCCGTCGCTTTCGCCGTCGGCGTGGCAGTGCCGCCCGAACTGGTTACGGAGGACCGGCACGAACCTGGCCTCGATCAGGATGGAGGCCCAGGTGTGGGCGCGTCGCCGCTCCACGTCGTCCACGATGTGGCGTCAGGTGGCGGCGAAGGTGAAGTCGTCCGGACGCTCGACAGCCTGGTCGGTCACCTCGACCTGGGCGACATGAACTCGGCATCATCGCCAGCCGGTTCGCGCCTCATCCCCGGTCGGACACACCCCAGGGAGTGATGGTCTACTGGGCCGTGGTGACGTTCAGGGCAGCTTCCAGCGGCTGGTGGAGTTAGGTGCCACGCCGCATCAGGAACCGGCCGAATACGGCCCTGGATTCATCGCTGCATCCGTGATCGATCCGTTCGGGAACCTCCTCGGCGTGATGTACAACCGGCACTATCTGGAGGTTCTCGCCGCGCGGACGAGGGCGCGTGAGGATTAAGACGCGGGGGCCCGGGCCGTACGGCTCACCCCTCTGGGCGGGGCGCGTACATGATGATCGCGACTCCGACCAGGCAGATCAGGGCGCCGATGATGTCGTAACGGTCGGGGCGGAACTTGTCGACCATGATGCCCCAGGCCAGGGAGCCGGCGATGAAGACGCCGCCGTAGGCGGCCAGGACGCGTCCGAACTCAGGCGATGGTTGGAAAGCGGCAGCGAATCCGTACAGCCCGAGGGCGATCACCCCGGCGGCGATCCACCACAGGCCACGCTGTTCACGCCAGCCCTGCCACACCAGCCAGGCGCCGCCGATCTCAAACAAGGCGGCCAGCACAAACAGAATCAGCGAACGAGTCACGGTCACGCCCGCACCGTATCGAGGCGTGGAAGACGCCAACGGCGGGGTGGTGCGGTGCGTGACCGGCTCGTACTGGCAACGGATGGGGCGTCAGTGCTCTGCCGTCGGGTTTTGCTGGGGCGACGCCGCGCCTGAGGGGTGACGCGTCAGGCGGCGACGGAGCACCCCCACCAGGGAGATCGTCGACACGATGGCCCAGGTGCCTTCCAACAGCAGGAAGCCCCACGAGCGGTCCAGCAGGGCGATGACCGCCAGCACTGCGGAGCCGACGATGTTCAAGATCAGATAGGTTAGGGACTGGATGTCCAGGATGTGTCGCTGAGCCGCCGCAAAGGCGGCCAGGATCATCAGTGAGCCAGTGATCTCGATGAGGTCGCTGAGATTCATGATCTTCTGCGCGCCGTCTTTGCTGGTCCGGGTACGGCAGCGCGCTCGTCCGGGGTGACGCGGGCCGCGGCACCGTGATCACCATAACCAGAGGAGCGAGGCGGGGTGCGGCGGACCGTCAGGGGTGGGAGCCGCCACCCGTGGACGTCGCGGAGGTCGGGCTTCGCGAGAGGTCTTTGACGAACACGAGCCCGTCGATAGTGCCTAGCTGCGTCGGGTCCAGTGGGGCGTACCCGAACCAGGGAGAGACCCGGGGGACAGGTGGGGTGGGGACCGCGGCGACCACACGTTGGGGATCAACCACGCACTGGTTTTCTGGGAGCGCGTACAACATCCCTTCGACGGTGTCCGCAGGCGGCGCGTCCACACCCCGGTGCGGGATCGCGCCGACGGCGGTGGCTAGGAAGGCGTACTCCCCGCCTAGGTGGGTGTCGACGATCGCGCCGGCGCTCCACCACTCCACCGGCGAGTCGCCCATCCGTATCGTGCTTTTGCTCCGCTGCAGGTGCGCATTGTGGGCGTAGACCAGTGTCGGTCCCCGCTCGGCAAGCGCGAGCAGATTGGCGGCCATCAGCGAGTCCCGCACGGTGAGCAGCCACGCCATACGGCCAGGGGAGGTGTCGGCCATCCAGGAGTGGTAGCGCAGCAGGCTGACGGCGGTACGCCCGAACAGGCGGGCCCGCTCCCACTCCTGAGGTGTGGACACCGTGGTCAGGTGCGGCGCCCACGCGTCGAGCAGAGCCACCAGGGCATCGGCGAGCAACCGCAGCTGGGTGGCCTCGGGGGTCTGCCCCACGGACTGGGAGGGGTCCAGCATCGCGGCGGGGTTGGTCCACTGGTCGTCAGCGCCGAGCAGGCGGTCGAGGGTCTCCACGGTGCACGGAAGCAGGTCGGCCTCCACCCGGACCGCCAGATAGTCATAAAGCGCGATGAGGGCCTGCCGAGGACTTGCGGCGTGGGTGATCTCTAACGGGCCATCGAAGCCGGCGAAGCGCAGCTGCTCTGAGGCGGGGCGATCAGCGTTGTACGCACGCATCCACCGCACCAGCTCACGGTTGCCGGCCAAGCCGCCCCATTCATGGCTGAACCCCCGCTCCATGACCTCATCCAGGGACCCTGCGCCTGAGGTGACGTAGTCGTCGACGATCAGGGCCCTGATGCAGTCGATCTCTAAAGCAATCGTCCGGTAGCCCTCCTGTTCAACCAGCTGCCGGAACAACGCGTTGCGGAGCGCGAGCAGCTCCTCTTCGTTGTGCGTGGGTTCTCCCAGCGCCAACACACGGGGTCGGTTGGGGAGTTGCGCCATGACGGCGGCGGCGTCAACGGCATGAACCACGCCTGCGATGTCAGCAATCATGCCCTTTAACGATATCGTTGAACTCTCGGTTGAAACTTCTCCGCGATATCCGCAGGACAGTGACGCGTAACCTTCAAAACCGGGGTCGTCTGAGGCCGATTGATTTAGCGCGGGAGCATGGCCTGTCCACTCAGGCGGTGAGGAACTATGAAGCGGCCGGGGTCCTCCCAGCCGCTGATCGCACCCTCCACGGCTACCGCGCCTACACGCCGCTGCACGCGCAGGCGCTGCGCGCGTTCCTGGCTCTTGTGTCCGGGCACGGCCACCAGACAGCCGTGGCGATCATGCGCGCCGTCAACCAGGACGCGGTGGACGACGCGTTGCGGCTCATCGACGAAAGCCACACCCAGCTGCGTGAGGACCGCCGTACCCTCCAGGCCGTCGAAGCCGCCCTGCGTGCCCTCGGCCCCGTGCCACGGGACCCCGGCACCCCCACCTTCATCGGCCTGCTGGCCAGACGACTCGGCGTACGCCCGGCCACGCTGCGTAAATGGGAACGCGCCGGACTGCTCCATCCGGACCGGGACCCGCGCACGGGGTACCGGGTCTACAGCGCGGCCGATGTCCGCGACGCCCAGCTGATTCAGCAACTTCGACGGGGCGGCTACCTGCTGCCCCAGATCGCCCCACTAATCGATCAGGTCCGTGCCGCCGGCGGCATCGCCCCACTGGAGGCGACGCTGCGTGACTGGCACACCCGCCTTGTGGCCCGGGGCCGCGCCATGCTCGCCGGTGCCGCCGCACTGGACAGCTACCTCAACGCTCGGGCGGCTTTACGGTCGCCGTCGACGGAGAACACCACCGACTCCACATAACACCTGTGCCTTGGCTCCGCACCGGCCCTGGAACAGCGGTGGAGCAACCGCCAGGACGGACGGATGAAAAAATTAAGTTGTTGGTCAGCCCGGTGGTTCCTATCGTGGAAACCGCATTGAGCAAACGAGCCAGTCGGGAGACGACGATGCGGGTACTGAACGCGATCTCCGTGCGACGCCAAGCGTCGTACGACAAGATCGTCCTATCCCCATCGAAGAAAACCGGCCTCGTGAGCATTCTGGCGATTACTGCTGGACCGGACAGGCGACGCTAGCGCGTCAACGCCTCAATAGCCGCTCGTCCGGTCCCGGAACGGGCGGTTTTCTCATTGGGCCGCACCGATTCCAATCCGGCGTAGTCGTTGAAAACCACCACCCCGAGAGTTGGGCTGGTTCGATTCGCGATACCCGCGCGTACCCCGGTCTTTTCGGGGCGGCAGCTTGATAACTCCATAGTGGATGGCATGTATTGAGAGCTTTATTCACGGCCCACCCATTCGGTTAGGTCCAACCGGTTGTGGGATATCGGGTGAGGCCCACTCACCGCCCTCGGCGTACCGCTACCGCGCCGAGGGCATGCGCCGGTCCGCCGGACGCTGACCCGGCGGACCGGCCCCCGGGCTCTTAGCTCAGTGGTGTAGAGCGCCTGCCTTGCACGCAGGAGGTCGCCGGTTCAAATCCGGCAGAGTCCACGCTCCCCCATGCCCGGGTAGCCCAACCGGCAGGAGGCACCTGATTCAGGGTCAGGACAGTGCGCGTTCGAATCGTGCCCCGGGTACTCACTCCCATATTTGCCTGTGTGAATTCCCGCCGTGGCCCAAGTGGTAAGGGCGCCGCTCTGATACAGCGGAGGTCGCAGGTTCAACTCCTGCCGGCGGGACATAACGCCCCCATGGCGCAGTTGGACAGCGCGCGACGCTACGAACGTCGAGGTCGCAGGTTCGAGTCCTGCTGGGGGTACACATCACTTCAATATTTATTACGCGCCGTTAGCTCAGAGGCCAGAGCAGCCGGCTCTTAACCAGCGGGTCGAGGGTTCGACTCCCTCGCGGCGTACGCGAAAGGGAACTCGATCGTTATAGTCAGGCACGATCCCCGATTCTGGTCCCGGTAGCTCAGCGGACAGAGCACCGCCCGGCTGGGCCGGAGGACGCTGGTTCGAGTCCAGCCCGGGCACCTTTAAGCTCACTCCATAACTGTTGTTGTCCCGGTACCTCAGTTTGGAAGAGGACGCCCCTTGCAGGGACGCAGACGCTGGTTCAAATCCAGCCCGGGACGCCCTCTTGCTATCGGGGTGTCAGGACCACCGCCGCTACCGGCGCACCCCACCAGGTGAGACGACCGCCGAGTGGACCGCCCCTGGTGGTCCTGGCAGGAACGCCGCCCACACCACGCTTCACGGTCAGAGCCTCCGTAGCTCAGCGGATAGAGCACTGGGTTCCGGACCCGGGGGTCGCTGGTTTGAGTCCAGCCGGAGGCGCTTCCCATATCCACATGCCATCCACCCCCACGCGCGGCCCTGGCTTGGGATGGCAGGCCAGGGCCGCTTCATGTGTATTTCCTGTGTACGCGTACGCGCCGCCAGAGCCTGTGGTGGTGCCCTTGATGACATCCGCCCAGTGATCAGCCATCAAGGCAAGGGAAACGCTCAACCTTGCCGTTGCTTCAGCGAGTACCCATGGCGGACCCATCTGACAATGAAGCTCACGTCAGCGAGAGCTCACCGCCATAGTCAGCCCAGTGATCATTGGGTTTGACGCTCTGACCAGCACAGATGCACAACCGGCGGACCGCTGCAAAAATCAACTCAACCGAGCCTCGAAAAGCGGGTCTGACCTGCGATTTAAGGTTAGAGTTGCGTCATCACCCTTAGTGGGCTGGATGTCACAGTGGACTGGCCGTGCTGGTGTAAGAGCCTGCTCTCACCGTCATTGACGGCGCGGCCTGTGCCTCTGCGTCCACGGCATGGGGTTCCATGGCGGACGCGGAGCTGTCACAAAGCACGGATCTTGTGGTACGCCGACGCGCGTACCTTCACGGGGCCTTCGCAGGGAAGGGTGTTTAGCGCGAAGGAGGCCATCACCGGCCGAGTTGCTCACGGGCCTGCTCCTGGATCATCGCGCTGAATTTCTCGTCGCGGGTTCCTTCAGGGCGGCGCGCGGTGTAGACGAGGGTGTAGCCGTCGGGGTCGGTGACCTTCAGGTCCCGGGTGTTCCAGGGGGTGTCGAACGGGCCCTCCACCACACCGCCGCCGTGCGCTCGCGCCCGGGCGGCGATCTCATCTAGCTGGTCGATGGTGGCCATGACGCTCACCGTCCAGTCACCGCCCGTCGGGGCTTCTCCCTGGCGTATCAGGATGTCCTGGTAGCGCCAGCGACGGAGGTGCACCAGCACTGGGCCGTGAGGGCCGGGGATCGTGAACAGTGAGATGAAGTCGAGCCCGTTGACGTACCAGTCGACGCTGCGGTCGAGGTCGGCGACGGTCAGAGTGACGAACATCGGCATGCCGTAGATGTCACGGGTGATTTCCGGCGGAATGGTGTCGTTGGCGTTCATGCGCCCGACCGTAGAGTCTCCAGTAACTGGAGAGTCAAAACGTATGCGCGGCAGCACCCGCCCTGCGGGGTGTGACAGTCGTGGGTGAGTGGCCGTGCGACCGATGCTGCTGGGGCGGCGGTGAGGTGCCGACCTGTGATCGGCAGCTCGCAACGGTGTCAGTGGGTCAACAGCAGCCCGCGGTAGCGCTGGCGGCTACGTGCTGCACGGTGGTAGCAGTGGACGGCGGCTCAGCGACGGTGAAGTTGACGTAGCCGGGACGGCGCTTGGGCCGGTTCGGCGCCGAACAGCTTGATGGAGAAGGCGACCGAAGCCCTCCAGGTCGAGTACGCGCGGGCGAGCTGACCGACGCCGCTGGGGGAGACGCTCACTGGACACAGCGTGACGAGGGACGGGCACCTGTGTTATCGACACCCCAGCTGAACCGCTTCTGTTCAGTCTTTCCTCACATTCCAGGATTCGCGGGCACTTTCCTCGCGAGGAGCCAGCCAAGACTTATGCGCGCCCGCCGCGTTAAAACAGCATGTCATTCGAATATGTTCATTGATCTCCTTCACTGTCTGGCTCCCCGCTCCGTGCCGGTCTCGAGGGTCCCGCACCGTTGAGCAGCGCTGTCGACGCCAGGGCTGTGGTGTCTCCGCCCGCGGAAAGGTCACGCCGAGGGGTCGAAGTCGCGTTGCGTCATGCTTCGACAGCGATCACCGACGCGTTTTCGCAGGTTGCCCGTAACGCCTTCGCGAGGGTCAGAAAATTAACAATCTGACGTGCCCGCTGAAAGGGTAGACCGGATATCGTTGTCCACTCATTAATCCATCGTGGACAGTCTTGATACGGGAGCCGGAGGTGAGGTCGTGGCTGGCGCGCTCGTCGTGGGCGTGGATGTGGGAACCACGAACACCAAGGTCGGGCTTTACCGGCTGGACGGTTCGTGTGTCGCCTTGCGGCGGTGGCCTACTCCGACCGATGCGGCGCGGCTGGTCAGCGAGGTCTTAGCGGAGGTACGCGGGCTCGCGGAGCGGGCGGACCACGCCCCGGTGGCGGTGGGAGTGGCGGGTATGGCCGAAAGCGGCGTGGTCGTCGACGCTGATCTCACCCCGCTGCATCCGCTGATCCGTTGGGATGATCCGCGCGGCGGGGAAGACGCTCGGATGCTCGGTGCTGAGCTGGGACGGCAGGAGCTGTTCAACCGGACCGGCGTGACCCTGGGAGCGAAGACTCCGCTGGCGCGGTGGCGCTGGCTGACGCGTACCCAACCCGGCCTGTTGAGCGGTGATCGGGTGTGGCTGGGGGCGCCTGACCTGGTCGCCTCGGTCCTGACCGGCGCCCCGGTCACCGATCCGACTTTGGCGGGGCGTACCGGGGGATACGACATCGCCGCGGGCCGCTACCACCCGGATCTGCTCGCCGCGGCCGGGGTCACCCCACAGCAGGTGCCTCCGGCCACAGGGATCGGCATGGTGAGCCCGGCGATGGCCGACCGGTGCGGACTGGCCGCGGGAACCCCGGTGGTGGTCGCCGGGCATGACCATCTGGTCGCCGCCTACGCCGCCGGTGCCCGTGCCGCAGGCGACACGGCTGACTCCTTAGGTACCGCCGAAGCGTTCATCACGCTCACCGATCGGTGCCCCACCGGCCTCACCGCGGGGACCGGTGTGTCGTGGAACCGGTTCGTCGACGGCTCAACCTATTGCTTAATCTCTGGGTTTCCTGGGGCGGGGCGGCTGGTTGACTGGTTCATCACCGGCTACCTGGGCAGCAAGCCCGATGAGGAGGGGTACCGGCGTTTCACCGCGCTGGTGGCGGAGGTGACCGAGCGTCCCACCGGCATCGTGGTTGAGCCCTACCTGTCGGGTCGGGGAGCGCCGGCGCCAGACCCGAACCGGCGGCTGCGGATCAGCGGCCTGGCTCCCCACCATGTTCTGGCGCATCTTGGGGTGGCGTTGCTGGAGGGCGCCTGTATGCACCTGAGGTGGATGAGCACGGCGCACCAGCGGGTGACCGGGCGGGCTCCCATTCAGACCGTCGTGGTCGGCGGGCCGACCCGGAATGAGCACTGGATGCGGATCAAGGTAGCGGTGAATCCGGCGCCTTCCCGGCTGGTGGATACCCCCGACACAGTGTGTGCGGGGGCGGCGATGCTGGCGGCGCGGATCGGCTTGGGGGTGCCCGCCGCGACCCTGCCTACCCGGCGGCTGGCCATCGACCCTGATGAGGCCGCCCGCTATGACCGGTTCTACCACGACCGTTTCCTGCCCGCCGTCACCGCCGACTAGCCGGCCGGCAGACGCTGAGCGGGCAGGGCTCAGGCCCTCCCTGGTATCCAGGCGCTGCAGGAGTACTCGTACTCGGGGTACTGGTACAGGCATACCCGCAGCTGCACGGGGGTGTCTTCGGGGAAGAAGTCCCCGACCAGGGCGTGGCAGCCGTCGAAGGTGCCGGGGTCTTTGTGGAACAGGGTCACCGGCGGGTCGCCTTGGGCATTCGGTTCGGTTCCTGAGGCCAGGTACGCGATGGCGCCGTAGGTGTCCGCTCGCTGATCGCAGACGATCAGGCTTTCGTTGCTGGGGTGTCCGGCGTAGTCGGCGTCGAAGTACGCCCGCCCGCCGGATGGAGCATCGGCGGTGTACACCCAGCCGATGTCGGCGCTTGCCGCCATGGACGGAGCCGCTCCGATGGTGAGCGCGCCCACGGCGATGGTGGCTATCAACGATCCACCACTCCAGTTCACGGCATTCTCCCGATCGATGCATGGAATGCCCGATATGTGAATTGAAGTCAGCGTACCGTCCGGGCCGACCCACAACAGCGGAACGGAGAACTCCACCGGGGTGTGACAGACGCCGGTAACCCCGCGGCGGGCGGACGCCGCCTGCTTGCGCGTACTCCCAATCCCCTGCGGTTTGGCGGGGCGACGCGGTTCGTAGCGTGGAGGCGTGACGGCGACCCCCACCGCAGCCCGAACCGCTGACCCCGATGTGCCGCGTCGCTCCCGCGCCCCGATCGGCGCGGTTGGTCTGGTGTTGGGCGGGGCGGTGTCGGTGCAGTTCGGTGCCGCGATCGCGGCCTTGTTGTTTCCCCGGGTCGGGGTGGCCGGTGTGGTGACGTTGCGGCTGGTGATCGCCGCTGTGTTGCTGCTGGCGCTGTGCCGGCCCCGGATGCGGGGGTACGCCCGCCGAGACTGGGGTCTGATCGTGGGGTTTGGGGTGGTGCTGGCGGGGATGAACACCGCGATCTACCTGGCCATTGACCGGATCCCGTTGGGGCCGGCGGTCACCTTGGAGGTGCTGGGGCCGCTTCTGCTGTCGGTGGTCACCGCCCGGCGTGCGGTGAGTTGGCTGTGGGCGCTGCTGGCGTTGGTCGGGGTGTTCCTGCTGGGCAACGGTGGGTTTGACCGTCTCAATCCGGCCGGGGTGGGCTTCGCCTTGTTGTCAGCGACGCTGTGGGCGGCGTACATCGTGTGCAGCGCCCGGGTCGGTGGCCGGTTTCCTAAAGCCGACGGCCTGGCCCTGGCCATCAGAACCTCCCGAGGGGACCGTCGCCTTCAGGCGACGGGTGAATCGGGGTCCCGGTAGGGACTGGCCCGCGCCAGCGGGACAGGACCAAGCACGGAGTGCGCACCGGCTCAACCTTTCGATAGTCGTTAGATGGGCGACGCCCGTATAATGATCGTGTGACTCGTCGGGTGCGCACTTCTCCCGGTGCGGCGTATGACCTCGGGTACCACGTGGTGTGGTGCCCGAAGTACCGCCGCCCCGTCCTTGGCGGCCGGGTGAAGGACCGCCTTGAGGAGCTGATTCGCGCCAAGGCCGACGAGCACGGGTGGGAGATCGTGGCCCTTGAGGTGATGCCTGACCACGTGCACCTGTTTGTCAAGGCGCACCCGAAGGACTCGCCGTCGTACGTGGCAAACCAGTTCAAGGGCCTCACCTCACACCACCTGCGTGCCGAGTTTCCGCACCTGCGCTCCCGGCTGCCCACGCTGTGGTCGCGGTCCTACTTCGTGGCCACGGTCGGCGCTGTGTCCGCGCAGACGGTGCAGCGGTACATCGAGACGCAGTACGGGCGGCCGTCCAAGGGTGGTGGCCGTGCGTAGGTCGTACAAGTTCCTGCTGCGCCCCACCCGCCGCCAGGAGATCGCGCTCGCGGCCTGCCTGGAGGACCACCGCACGCTGTACAACGCGGCCCTTGAGCACCGCCGCACCGCCTACCGCATGGCAGGTGTGACGATCCGGTACGGAGACCAGTCGGCCGAGCTGAAGCACATCCGCGCGGACGACCCGGACGGGCAGGGCCGGTGGTCGTTCTCCTCCCAGCAGGCCACCCTGCGACGGTTGGACAAGGCGTTCGCCGCGTTCTTCCGCCGTGTCAAGGCCGGGCAGAAGCCGGGCTTCCCCCGCTTTAAGGGCCGCGGCTGGTTCGACACGGTCGAATGGCCGAAGGACGGTGACGGCTGCCGGTGGGACTCCCAGCCCGAGCACCCGACCGCGACCTACGTGCGATTGCAAGGCATCGGGCATGTCCGCGTGCATCAGCACCGCCCCGTGCGCGGCCGGGTGAAGACGATCAGCGTCAAACGGGAAGGCCGCCGCTGGTACGTGATCCTGGCATGCGACGACGTGCCCGCCGAACCACTGCCTGCGACCGGTGCAGTCGTCGGTCTGGACATGGGCGTGGCCTCGTTGGTCACCACCTCTGACGGGGAGCATCTGGCCAACCCGCGCCACCTCGCCGCCACCGCCGACCGGCTCGCTGCCGCGCAGCGCGACCTCGCCCGCAAGAAGCGGGGCAGCAAAAGGCGGCTTAAGGCGGTGGCGAGGGTTGCTGCCCTGCATGCGAAGGTCCGGCGGCAGCGCCTCGACCACGCGCACAAGGCCGCGCTCGACCTGGTCCGCGACTATGACGTGATCGTGCACGAGGACCTGCGGATCGCGAACATGACCCGCTCGGCGTCCGGCACGATCGACAACCCCGGACGCAACGTCGCGCAGAAGTCCGGTTTGAACCGAAGCATCCTGGATGCGGGTTGGGGGGTGTTCCTGACGATCCTCGCGCACAAGGCTGAAAGCGCCGGTCGCGAGCTGATCGCGGTGAACCCCGCCAACACATCCCGCACGTGCGCCCGCTGCGGGCACTGCGCTGCGGAGAACCGCGTCACCCAAGCCGAGTTCGCCTGTACGGCGTGCGGGCATACCGCGCACGCCGACGTG
>PKFB01000059.1 GCA_002919305.1 Actinomycetales bacterium | reverse complement strand
GGCGAGCCAGTCATGGCCTGCTTCGTCACAGCTGGCTGGTTCTGTCAGATCTGGATGGTTTCTCCGTCGAAGGTGGTCAGGGTGAAGGTGACATCCTCATTGGTGGTCGCCTTCTGGTCCCGCAGCAGACCGATCGCGGCGGCCTCCCCGAGCCGGAAGGCGGAGACGTAGGAGCTGCGCCAGTGCACGCCGCCCATGTTGCGGCCGCTTCCGATGTTGGCGGCGAGCTTGTTGAGCTCACCACCGATGGTGATCCGGTCGGCGTCGGAACCGGTGTACGGCACCAGCGAGGTCCCGTCTGGGCTCGGCACCACCGGGTTGGGCAGCGGGCAGTCCTCGTTGAACCACGCCTTGAGGATCGTGACGCAGGCGCCCGCCACGGTGGCGTGACCGCTGGGGTAGTCTGGGCTCATCGGGGACCCCTCCGGGAACGCCTGCGGCAGCAGGTAGGTGCCGTACTTGGAGTGGATGCGGTCGAGCACATCGGACTCCAGCAGCTCCCGGCTGAGCAACCCGCGGTACCGGCCCCGGTCCCGGTTGAGGTGTACCTCGACTCGAGCCGCGACCGCCTCCGGCCGGATCCGGCGGTGCACCGCCCACTGGTGGAAGAGGTTGGGCTTGCGCGCGCACCTGTCGGCCTCAGCGATCAGCGCGAACAGGTGCGGCATACCGTAGGTGGCGAAACCGGTCTGCTTATGGGCGTTGCGGTAGGGGTTCCCGGGATCGAGCAGCTCGGACGGCGGGATTCCGCTGTTGAGCAGGATGACCGCGGCGTCGAGGTATGGCTGGTAGGCCATATCGAAGTGAACGTAGTGCGCCAGATCCCGGGGCGTTTGGATGTAACGCCGGTGGTTGAAGTCCCGCTGGGTGGTGCGGTTCACACCACGCTGGATGGCCAGGTACTCGTCCCAGTCGGTGACGAAGTCCAGCCCTGGCTGCACAGTGTCCTGACGTCCTGAGACGACCCGAGGCCCGAAGGGCACGTCCCGCAGCAGGAACTGGGAGACGTAGGGACCGATCAGGTCGCCGGGGGTCATGCCCCGGAACAGGGTGCCCGGAGTAACCCGCCCGCCCTGCCGCGGACCTTGGAATCCCCGGATCCGAGACAGGCTTTCTGAGGCCGCCACCACGAGCTCCGGTGCGTTCTCGTACTCGGTGAACGGCACGTCCCGCAGCAGCGCCATCCAGTAGTTCTCGACCATCTCGCCGGCGAACTCCGAGGAGCTCAGTTTGGGTGCCGGCGGGCACACCAGACCATGCGAGTCTGGTGCCTGCAGGTCGAAGGCGAAGGCCACCTGGGGGTTCAGCTGGGGCCGTGCGTTCTGCACCCCTGTGGGGACCGCTTCGAAGTCCTCGTGGCGCCCGGTCTCCATGGCGTGGAGGAAGGCCCGGTACGCGTTAGGGTCGACCTCGCCGAACTCGTTGTGCGGGAACCCCTTGGTGTACGCGCCCAGATACCCCCGCATCGCCTCTTCACCGTTGGTGGTGTGACGCGGGAAGGGCTGCCGGTACGCGCGGTCAGCCGCCGCCTTGCGGATCTCGTACCCACGCTTGCGGCGTTCATAGTCGCGTCCCGGCAACGGGCCGCTGTTGGAGTGGTTGTGGTTAGGGTTGTGCGCCTGGGCAGTGCCGGAAGGAGCCAGCCCGGCGGCCACGGCGGCCCCCGTGACCGCCGTCGCCAAACCGAAGAGCTGGCGCCGCCGCACCCCCGATGCGGCTGCGTCGTTTTGGACCTCCGCATCCTTTCTTTCGGTCATGAAGACATACACCCGCCTTTCACAAGATACGGATTTTCCTCCTTTTCAGGCTGAAAGCGCCTGGCCTGATTCGCTCCTCGTGCGAGCGGAGCCGCCCGCACGAGGAGGCGGAACCTCGGAGTCGGGTCAGAACTGTTGACCGCGCAGCCTTGCCGGCCAGATGCCCTGCTTGCCAGGGGCGAGGATCCCGTTGGGGTCGAGCGCGTCCTTGATCCGCTGGCTCAACCGCAGCAACGCGTTGTCGTTGAAGCTGTAGGTCGCCGCCAGGTCGTCCATGATGGACGGGTGTCCCCGGTAGGCGCCGTAGCCTCGCTTGGTTGACTCGGCGATGAGGCGCTTGATCAGCGCGTAGGTGCGCTCCTTGTCGGTGGGGTTGGTGAAGTCGAACATCACCAGGTGGATGGTGTGCATTTCCCGACGACCCACGATGATGTTGCCCATGTAGTCCTTGCCGTACTCCCGGCACAGGTCACGGGTCGTCTGGTACTGCCACAGGGCGTGTTCACCGGTGGCGGGTGCCATCGGCGCGAAGTCGATGTGGCCGCAGTTGTCGGTCCACTTCAGAATCTCGGCGGTCTCCAGGTTAGGCTGGGCCGCCATGATCTTGGCGCGGGTGGCGAGGACCGGGCTGTCGTGTTCATGCGCCAGGTAGAACTTGGCGCTGGGGACGGCTGAGAACGCATCCCGGATCAGGTCCCACTGTTCCCGGATGGAGGCCTCGGTGCCGTACATGGCACCGTAGAAGTTCCAGTACCCGATTTTCAGCTCGTCCTTGATCTTCTCCGCGACGCTGTCCGGGATCGGTCCGTCACCGGTGTAGTAGTGGCTACGTGGCGCCACCGCGGCCGCGTCCAGCAGCAGGCTGCGCAGGCTGGAGACGTTGCTGATCGTGTTGTTGAGCCGTAGCGGCTGGAGAATGTCGATGAACTGTCCGAGGTCTTCCTCCTTGGACAACGTGATCATGTACGCCTGGCAGCCTGCCGGCTTGGGCAGGAGCCACACCCCCAGCTTGGTGACGATGCCGAAGTTGGACTGCGTAAACAGCCCGTCATACAACGGCCCGAATCCGTACTGGTACAGGTAGGCGGTGTTGCTGCCCGGCATCGCGCCCATACCGGTGCGGACCAGGTCGCCGTCGGGGAGCACGACCTCCATGCCACAGTGGACGGCGTAGTGGTCCCCGTAGGGGGTGTAGCCGATGCCGCGCTCCAGCGTGTTGCCCAACACGCTCCCCCATCCCAGGTCGGGGACGTCGACCCAGAAGGGGATGTTCCGCTCCCGCAGATAGTTGTCCAGCTCGATGAAGGAGACGCCAGGCTCAACCACGGCGTAACCGAGCCTGTCATCCACCTCGATGATCCGGTTCATCCGCTTCAGATCGACCACGACCGCACCGGGCAACCGCGGAGCAGGCCCTCCGAACCCGAGGTTTTTACCGATCGATATCGGGTGCAGCGGCACCTTGTACTCGTTGGCGACCGCGACCACCCCGCGTACCTCATCCACAGAGCTGGGTTTGACAACCGCCGACGGGGCGAAGTGATCCGCTTCAAAGATCGCGAAGGGGTCGTAGTAGCTCGGTAACTGAGTCTCCTCGTCCGTGAGGACCCACTTGTCGCCGACGACTCGCCGGAAGGCTTGGATGGCTTCGGCGAAGCTCTCCTCGGTCAAGCCAGGGGGGAGGTGACGCGTCATGGGCCTCGAATCCTCTCTGACGTCGTCCGCCGGCACTGATCGCCTGGTGACCGCGGCCTGGATGTGCTCCAGGCCGGTGGTACCCGGATCCCGTCGCGTCGGTACGGCGCGCTTGTTCGTCGTTGGGCGACACCGTTGGACGGGGAGACCGGCCAGTCGCGGGTAGTGCGGCAGGTTGGCTAGTGGATCTGCGCTGAGCCTGCCGGAGAACCGCGGCTTCGACTATGACCGACCGGGGTATCCCTTCGGAGTCTCGCCATGGGGCTGCTCGACCGACCTACCCATCTGGGCGCTACCCATGTGGGCTGTTGCCGGGCGACCGCTGGAATAACTAGCGTCCGCACCATGGTGGACCAGATTTCGGCCATCACGTCCGAGCCGGCGGCCACACAGTGGGTCAGACCGGCCGGTGCGTCATCGAGGTGACGACTTTCTGACACGACGACCAGCGGAACGCCCACCGCCCACGTAGAACGGAGAACAGCATGCTCTGGGTCGCGTACTGCCTTGACGCGCCAAACTCAGCCGGTCCGCGACAGGAACACCGACCGGCGCACTCCGCCCGCCTGCGGGAGGCCGCTCAGGACCCGATGGCGGAGGTGAAGCCGGTGCTGTACGGACGCCTCATGGATGACGAGGGGGCCGTGGCTGAAGGCAGTCTGCTGATCCTGGAGGCGGACAAGCGGGAGCAGGTCGAGGCCTTCCTCGCGGCGGACCCCTTCAACACCGGTGGGGTGTGGCGGGAAATTCATATCCACCACTACGCCCAGTCCACCAACGCGCCCGTCGTTCTCCCCACTTCCTAGGCCGGGAAACACAGCCTTCCTGTCTTGTTCATCGGCCCCGCAATGACAGCGGCCGGCGTATGGTAACGCCGGCCGCAACGTAGGTTTGTGCTGTCCCCAGCCTGACGGCGCCCTGCGTCGGATGGCGCGCCTTGGCAAGACGCGCCATCCGCGGCGTCGACGTCAGGCGGCGACAGGCACTGGACGACGGGAGCGGGTGTACTCCCACACCCACACCAGGAACGACAGCGCGGGCAGCACCCCACCGAGGATCGATACCCCGGTCCAGCCCCATTCGGCGTAGATCACCGCGGACAGGGCGCTTCCGATCGCCGCAGCGATGAAGTAGAAGACCATGTACGCGGTGTTGAGCCGACTACGGGCCTCGGGCCGCAGTGGGAAGATCAGGTTCTGGTTGTTGATGTGAGTCGCCTGGCAGCCCATGTCCATGAACACCACACCGATGGCGAGCGCCACCGCTGACTCGGCACCCAATCCAATAAGCACATAGGACAGGGCCATCATCGCGACCCAGATTCCGGTGGTGGCGCGGGGAGAGTATCCCTTGTCGACCAGGCGTCCGGCGTACCGAGCCGCCAACGCCCCCGCCGCACCGAACAGCGCGAAGGCTCCGATCGTCGCTTCACTCCAGCCGTAGGGTTCCCGCGCAAGCAGGAAGCCGGCGCTGGCCCAGAACACGCTGAACGAGGCGAAGGTCAGGGCGCCGTGGATGATCCGTATCCGCAGCACCGGTTCTTCACGCAACAGCACCAGCACGGAGGCCAGCAGCGCGGGGTAGCGCAGGGAGACCATCGGCGCGACCACCGGCAGCTCTCGCCACAGCACCACCGCCACGCTCGCGGTGAGCGCGGCGCCGAGGCCGAACACCGCACGCCAACCGAACAGGTCGGCGATCACGCCGGAGACGGTCCGGGACAGCAGGATCCCCATCAGTAGACCGCTCATCACGGTACTGACTATTCGGCCATGTTGTCCCTTACCGGCCAGGTGTGAGGCGAACGGCACGATCACCTGCACCGCCACCGAGCTCACCCCGACCACCGCGGCGGCGGCGCCGAACACGGCCAATGACGGAGCCACCGTCATCAGCAGCATGCCGCAGCTCGCCACCGCCAGCATCGTCACCAGCAACCGGCGCCGCTCCAGCAGGTCACCCAGCGGTACGAGGGTGGCCAAGCCCACCGCGTACCCCACCTGCAGCACCGTGTTGATCAGGCCGATGGAGCTGGTGTGTGCGCTGAACGCGTGGGCGAGGGTGTCTTCCAGCGGTTGGGCGTAATAGAGGTTCGCGATGACCGCACCCGTGGCGAACGTCATGGCCGCGACGACCCGGCCACTGACGGTCGGGGTCTCGGTCCGCTCCGCGAGTTGGCTATCCATAGTGTCCATTCCTCAGTCGGGCCTAGGGAGTGTCAGCACCCGCTCAGGCGACCGGCGCGTACGGAGGCGCGGGAGGCGGCCCGAATCCGTCGTGCGCCGCGATCCACGAGTCATGCAGCCACATCTGGGTGGCCCGTCGCGCCGCTGCTCCGTTCCAGACGATGTCGCGTTCGTAGGTGATGATTCGGTCGTCGGGCCCCACGATGGCCCAGGCGTACCGACCGTTGCGGTGGGCGTTCTTGACCTTCATTCCCGCCACGGATGCCTTACCGTCGGCGGTCTCGACGGTCTCTTCGTGGCGGTCGATCCACAGCTCGGTCAGACCCGCCGCGTACTCCGCATCGACCCGCTGGAAGAACTCCGTCGCAACCTGACGGGCCCGCTCCACGTTCGGTAGGTCACCGGGACGCGGTGTGAGATCGGTGTACCCGAGCAGCGTGCCCTCGTCATCGTGGACAACCGTCAGATGCGGAGCGCCGAGGCGGTACTCAACGGCCTGGAACCGAACCACGGTGACGGGCCGCTCGTCGTGGTGTTCCCGGCGGATCTTCACCACCGGCCAGTCAGGGCGGCCCGGCAGGCCCGCCGCGGCGAGTATCGCGTCGACACGGTCAAGATCCGCGCGGACGTCGGTGCTGGTCATGGCCCTACCTTCCACGTACCGGGTATGTATGTCAGGGTTCGGGCCCGACGCGGCCTGCACCGCGTAGGAGAGCCCGACGTTTCCAACCAGACAGTTGGTTGGGATTCTAGTCAGCCTCGGACTCCGCGAACAACGTATCGACCAGGTTGGTCCGATGTACGCCGGTCCGAAAACGCTCATCCCGCAGCACCCGGCTCAGGAAGTCCACCGTATTGCGAACCCCAGGCCCTTCAATCTGGAACTCCCCTAGCGCCCGCGCCATCCGCCGAATCGCCGTATCCCGGTCAGGTCCCCACACGATGACCTTGGCGAGCAAAGGGTCGTATGTGGGTGGAATTCGGTAACCGGGCTCGGCGTGGGTGTCGACCCGCACGAACGGACCTGCTGGTGTGTGGAACCGCTCCAGCCGCCCGGGGGTGGGGATAAACCCCCGCGCGGGATCTTCGGCATTGACCCGGCACTCGATCGCCGCACCCCGGGGAACGATGTCCTCCTGCCGAAGAGACAGTGGTTCCCCCGCGGCGATCCGCAGCTGCTCGGCGACCAGGTCGACACCGGTCACCATCTCGGTAACCGGATGCTCCACCTGAATCCGACAGTTGATTTCCATGAAGTAGTAGCGGTTCTCGTCGTCGACCAGGAACTCGAACGTGCCCGCGCCGACGTAGTCAACCGCCAACGCGCCCCGGACCGCGTCCTTGCCCATCTCCTCCACCACCGACGCGGGGACGCCCGGCGGTGGAGTCTCCTCCACCAACTTTTGTCTGCGGCGCTGCACCGAGCAGTCCCGGGCCCCCAGACTCACGGCGTTGCCGTACTGGTCGGCGAGGATCTGGATCTCCACGTGCCGGGCGGAGCGCAGATACCGCTCCAGGTAAACCCGACCGTCCCCGAAGAGGGCCAACGCATCGGCCCTGGTCTGAGCGAACGCGTCGGCGAGGTCCTCAGGGGTCTCAACGATGCGCATACCCCGCCCGCCACCACCGGCGACCGCCTTGATGATGAGCGGAAACCCGATATTGGCGGCGGCCGCCTCGGCCTCTTCCACGGACTCCACTGGCTCGGGCGTACCGGGAAGCATCGGCAGTCCAGCCGCCGCCATCTGCGCCCGTGCGTCGGATTTGTCACCCAACCGGGCCAGCACACTGGCCGGTGGTCCGATGAAGACGAACCCCTCCGCCTCGCACACCTCCGCGAAGTCCGGGTCCTCAGATAAGAACCCGTACCCCGGGTGGATGGCGTCGGCACCGGATAGCCGGGCGGCCTCGATGATGGCGGGAATGTTGGAGTAGCTGCGCCGGGCGGGCCCAGGTCCAATCCGGACCGCCTGATCGGCGTAGCGGACCACCGCGGAATCCGCGTCCTCAGTGGAGTACACCGCGACGGTCTCCACACCAAGTTCCCGGCAGGCGCGTGCCACCCGGAGTGCGATCTCACCCCGGTTGGCGATCAGCACTCTACGGAACACCGGTCACTCCACCTCGAGGGGAGCCACAGTGAACAAGGGCTGGTCATACTCCACCGATTCACCGTTGGCGACCAGGATCTCGACGATCCGGCCGTGCTGATCGGCCTCGATCGGCACCATCAGCTTCATCGCCTCCACGATCCCGACCTGCTGCCCCGGCTCAACCAGGTCACCTTCGGAGACGAACGGCTTAGCGCCGGGCTCAGGCGCTCGGTAAAACACGCCCACCATCGGCGCCCGGATCTGGCTCACCTGCTCCGAGACGGTCTCTTCCGTCGCCAACGGTCCAGAGGCGACGGGAGCCGCCACAGGGGCCGCGACGGTGGTGGCGGTGGTGGCCTGTCCAGACTCGACGACCGGCCACTCCAACTCCACACTCACATCCCCCGCCCGCACCCGGACTCGCCGAGGAAGTCCGGGAGCTTGAGTCAACAGTCGGGTGGCGTGTCGGTGAACGGCTTCAAGCGTCTGGTCGACGCGCCCCGGATCCATGGGTTCGATCACGGCGGTCATGCGGGACTCTCCAAAGACAGCGAGTCGGTGGCCCGGTCGGAGCCAATGGGTTCGGAGGCACGAGTGATCAGGGTCGCGGGTAGCACCGGCCAACCGTGCTCCTTGGCGTGCGCGGTCAGTACTGGATCATCACCGATCACGGTTGGGTGCCCCACGCGTGACAACATGTCCAGATCACTGGAGTGGTCACCGTAGGCGGCGCAGTCGGCCGGGTCGAGACCCAACGCGGCGATGGTCTCGCTCACCGCCTCAGCCTTGGCGGGGCCGATCATCGGCCGTTGGATCTCGCCGGTGAGCACCCCATCGGCATCGACGATGGGTTCGCTGCACAGGATCAGGTCAGCGCCCAGATCCCGCGCGATCGGTTCTAGGCAGGCGCGGAAGGAGCCGGATACCAGCACGATAGTGTCGCCCGCGGCTTGGTGCTGCACCATGGCGGCCAAGGTCGGCTCGACAAAAGCGGCCGGCCGACTGCGGTAATCCGCGTACCAAGCCTCGCCGGCCTGCTTGAGCTCGGCCATCGGCACACCGGCGTAGAAGCGGTAGTAGGAGCGGTTGACCTCGGTGCGGGGCGCACCCCCGTTGTGCGCCAGGTCGTGCAGCCGCCCCGCTAATGCGCGGTACTGCGAGCCGTCGGTGTCTCCACGCAACTCGAGCCAGTACCGCAGAAAATCAAACATACTTTTCGCGGTGATTACAGTCTCATCAACATCAAAGAAAGCGGCCCGCTTCGCTGCTTTCATGTGGTACAGCTCACCTCCAGGCTAGGCGACTCAGTCTTCCGAGTACGCCCTAGTGTCGTCGACGACTTTCCGCACCCACCGTTCCGACAACGATGCCGGCCTAATCCAGGAACGGCAACAGCGCGGGACGTAGCCATGCGGAGTATCCCATCAGTCAGGTCGCCCGGCGTAGCTGATTCGGGTGCTTTCCTGGTGACTGTTAGCGATTTTTTCTCGCGTTTAGGCTGGACCGGACGCCGAATGACCATCGGCAGAAAATCCCTCGATATTTCAATGCCCATCCGGACCATCGGAGGGAAGCGTGAGTCACCCGCTCTACGAAAAGCTGAGCGCCTTCGCCGAACGCGACGCTGTTGTGTTCGAGGGGAAAACCTACAGCTATCATGATCTGCTTCAGCTGGTGCACCAGTGGGATGAATTCCTCGACAGCCACCAGATTCAGCGCGGTGAGGTCGTCACCCTGGAGGGCACCTCATCCCCATTGGCGTGTGCCGGCCTGATCGCCATGGTCGCCCGCGGCGTGGTGGTGGTCCCCCTGACTCCGCTCCCGCCGGCTAAGCGTGACGAATTCCTCGACATCGCCGAGGTCGAGGTGGTGGTCCGCATCGACGAGCTCGGTGATCTGCACTGTGAACGCACCGGCCGTCAGGCCACCCACGAGCTGTACCAGAAGTTGCGGGACTCGGGCTCCCCCGGACTGGTCCTCTTCAGCTCGGGCACCTCAGGCCGGAGCAAGGCATCCGTGCTCAACTTCGACCGGATGCTCGCTCGCTACCGCGATCCGAGCAAGGCGCGTCGAGTGCTGTCCTTCCTGAACCTCGACCATATCGGTGGGCTTAACACTCTGCTGCACACCATCAGCCAGGGTGGCGCGGTGATTACGGTGCCCGACCGTACGCCCGACACGGTTTTCGCGGCGATCGCCGAGCACCGGGTACAGGTGCTGCCCACGACGCCCACGTTCCTGAACATGGTTTTGATCTCCGGCGCGTACGAGCGGTACTCGACCGAGTCGCTGGAGTTGATCACCTACGGCACCGAACCCATGCCGCTGTCGACGCTTCAGCGGCTCAAGGCGGCCCTTCCGCACGTGCGTTTCAAGCAGACTTACGGGCTTTCCGAGCTCGGAATTCTGCCGACCAAATCTAAGAGCGACGACACTCTGTGGGTCAAGCTCGGTAACACCGCAGGATTCGAGCACAAGATTGTCGACGGGGTGCTGTGGATCCGCTCCGAAATGGCGATGCTGGGGTATTTGAACGCGCCGGCGCCATTTGATGAGGAAGGATTCTTCAACACCCAGGACATGGTCGAGGTCGACGGCGATTACATCAGAATCCTCGGCCGCAAGTCAGAAATCATCAATGTCGGTGGTGAGAAGGTCTACCCCAGTGAGGTAGAGAGCGTCATTTTGGAGGTTGACAACATCGCCGAGGTGACCGTCAGCGGTCGCCCAAACCCGGTCACCGGCATGGTGGTTACCGCGCTGGTTCAGCTCCACAAGGACGAGGACCCGCGGGTGGTCAGCCAACGCGTGCGGGAACACTGCCGGGCCCGCTTGGAGCCCTTCAAGGTGCCTGCCGTGGTGAAGGTCGCCGACTCCAACACCGCGTTGCACTCCAACCGCTTCAAGAAGATCAGGACTGTAGCGTGAGCCCGAACACCGAAGGGAAGCCGCGGGTCGCGGTCGTCACCGGTGGCAGCCGCGGCCTAGGGCGTGTGGTCGTGGAACGCCTGCTGGAGCAGGGCTGGACGGTGGCCACGCTGACCCGGACCAGCAACTCGTTCATCGAGGAGAGCGCGGAGCGCTTCCAGGAAGCCTTCTTCTGGCAGAAGGCCGACCTCAACGAGCCGCACACCTTACGAACCGCGGTTCATGCCGTCGCCCGCCGGTACCGTCGAATCGACCTGTTGGTCAACAACGCCGGGGTTCTCAGTCAGGAACTGTTCCTGACCGCCTCTCCGAAAGACATTGAGACCCAGGTGACCGTCAACCTGGTCGCTCCGATCATTCTGGCTCAGGCGTGTGCCCGGGTGATGACCCACGGCGGAGGCGGCTCGATTATCAACGTCTCTTCGATCAACGCCATCCGGGGGCACCGGGGCGTCGCGGTCTACTCAGCGACCAAGGCCGGCCTTGACGGCCTGTCCCGTGCCCTGGCCCGGGAACTGGGCCCGATGAACATCCGGGTGAACTCGGTGGTTCCGGGCTTTTTCGACAGCGACATGACCTCTCAGGTCACCCAACTCAATCGGGAGCGCATCCTGCGCCGTACCCCGCTGGGACGCCTGGCAACGGCCGAGGAAGTCGCCGAGGTTGTGCTCTTCCTCGCTTCACCAGCCTCCTCGCTGATCACTGGTCAAACCATCGTCGTGGACGGAGGAATCACATGCTGAACGACATTCGTGCCACCGTGACGTCCCAGATCCGGGACCTACTCGCCGAAAGCGTTGGGGAGGATCAGGTACCGGAGATCACCGGAGAGGCCCGGCTGCACGAGTTGGGTCTGACCTCTCTCCTCCTGGCTCGCCTGATCATCAGCCTGGAGATGGAACTAGGCAGCGACCCCTTCACGGAAGGGGATGCGGTGATCTCCGACGTCCGCACCGTCGACGACCTGGTCGCGGTTTACGAGCGGGCTTTGTCCGAGCCACAGCTGTCCTGACTCAACCACAGCTCTCCTGCAGATGACGTCCCGTCCTGGTCCGGGCCCCACCCCGGATCACCCACGCTCGTAAAGGAGCAACCATGCCCCAAGACCCGGTGATCGTGGTCGGAGACCGATTCGAGGAGTTCCTGACCAACCGGGGCACCATCCCCGCCTCAACGCTGATCAAGGAACTGGAGTCCGGCACGGTAGAGCCCGGCACGGTCATCATCGTCGGCCAAGGCCTGTCTCTCGCTCAGCGTGACGCCCTCGAGAGTCTGGTTGAGCAGAAGGCGCCGGAGATCCGGTTCGCCGGTGGTGTCATGCCTCGTCCGGCAGGTCGCGACCTGACCCACAAGCACCACTTGAAGAACGCCATGATCACACCGCCGACACGGGTCGATGACACCCGGTTCGTCGCCGAGCTGGTGATCGACGAGCACAACGAAATCCTCGAGGATCACCTGACCGGGCAACACATTCCCGGGGTCGCCCTCACCGAGGCCGCCCGGCAGACCTGGACGGCGGTGACGGAGAAGTTCCTCCTCGACGATCCGCAGACACGGACCCGATTCGTCCTGGGTTGGATCCGGTCCACCTACCACCGTTTCGTGTTCCCGCTCCCGGCGACCGTCGAGTACACCTTGCTCCGCCGGGAGTCCGCCAAGGTTCAGGAGACCTTCGAGTGCCTGGTCTCTATCCGACAAAACGACACGGTGGCGGCCGAGATCGAAGCCCAGTATTTGGTGATTCCCGAGAAATTCAGCGCCAAGCAGGAGGCGATGGCGGCCCGGGCAACGGTGACCGCTCTGCTGTCCCAGCAGGCCACCGACCCTGCGCTCGTTCACTGAATGCTTTATTCCGCGCCGTCACATCAGGGGCCCTCCACACCGGTGGAGGGCCCCTCCTTATCTGTTGGTCGCTTGTTGGTCGCTTTCCCCTCGAGGCGGCGTACCGCTGTGGGGCGGTAAGGAGATCGCCAAGATCACCACATCGACTGTGAGGAATCCCTCTCCTCCATCAGAAAACTCTGCGTTACATGCAGGTTTCGCTGAGATGAACTGACGCCCTTCTCTCTGTCACCGAATCCGCGCCATACGTTACTCAGCGTATTCTTCCTCGGACGCGCGCTCTTCTGACCCGTTCGGGTGCTAGCGCCAGCCGACTTGGGATGACAAGGTGAGCGCCAGCGGCGATCACCGTACCAGCGCCCGCTGTACTAACGGCGACTATGCGCAATGACGAGGAAGTATGCATGAGCGTTGGTGAGTCCGGCACGCCATCTCGGCGGCCCAGTCACCGCGCGACACGTAGCGCCCTGCTGCGTCGTCTGCGCTCCGTACGACTCCAACTTCTGTTACCGATCGTAGTCGCGACCCTTGGTCTGGCGGCTCTCGGCGCCTCCCGAGCGAACACGGCGTTAGACGCCGCACACGATGCCAAAAACGCTCGGGTCCTGGCCGCGACCGCTACCGCCACGGTGCGGCTCCTCAACGCGGTCCAGATGGAGGTCGCCGAAACCCTCGTGCAGCGTCAGCGTGGCGGTGAGGCGGGGGAGGCGCTGGTCGCCGCGCAGCGTTCCCGTACCGACACCGTGGCCGAGGAGTACATCGCCGTGGCCCGGCAGGCCGCTGAGGCGGTACCGGATTTGTCTCCTGTCCTCAACCTCAGCATTGTGGAGCTGTCCGCGTTGAACGTCACTCGCTCCTGGGCGCTGGGGAACGAGGTAGAGGAGACCAGCGCCGACGAGTCGTACGACGCATTGATCCGCTCCCTGCTCACCGTGGCCGACGCCATCCCCAGTCAGATCACCGCCCCTGAGCTGGCGATGGAGGCACGGGGTATCGCTGCGCTCGCGTCCATGACCGATTTGGCTGCCCAACAACGGACTCTGCTGCGGACGATCCTCATCCGCGGCTCATTCGCCCCTGGCGAACTGTCCCGGCTGGCCTCCCTCTACGGCGCCGAACAGACCCGCCAGGAGGATTTCCTCCGAATCGCCAGTCCACGAGCCCAGTCCATCTTCAACGAAAGTCTCCAAAGTCAGGACGTCACCGACTCCCGGGCGATGATTGAGGAGACCATCAACACCCCGAGTGGACAGCGCGCTCCCCAGATCGATGCCGACGCCTGGTACATCGCCCAGAGCCACACCATCCGTCGGATGTACACCGCCCAGGTAGATATCGCGGTGGCCCTGGACGAAGCCAGCGCTCAGCTCCACCGTCAAGAGCGGCGTCACGCGGCCCTGGTGATCGGTGGCGTCGGGGCGTTCATCCTCCTCACATTGGGAATCGCTGTCCTGCTGGCCACCTGGATCGGCCAACGCCTCCACCGGCTGCATCAGGCGGCTCTTGAGATCGCTAATCAGAAGCTGCCGGAGTCGATTGACCGGATCTCCCAGGCGGTCGATCCCCAGGCTGTCCGTGACGCGGAGCTGAAAGCCGCGGGCCAGGCCGCTGAATCCCTCAGCGCCGGCCCATCTGATGAGATCGGCGAGGTCGCCGCCGCGCTGGGCACCGTGCATCATCAAGCGCTACGGCTGGCCGCCGACCAGGCCCTGCTGCGGCTGGATACCGCCGCCACCCTGGCCGCGCTTTCTCGCCGCAGCCAAACCCTAATCCACCGTCAGCTCACCCTGCTCGACGACATCGAACGCTCCGAGGTTGACCCTGACCGACTTCAGCAACTGTTCGCGCTGGATCACCTGGTCACCCGGATGCGGCGCAACGAGGAGAACCTGCTGGTCCTGGCCGGTGGTGAACCTGGCCGCCGGTTCACCACCTCCTATCCCTTGGAAGACGTCATTCGAGCCGCCGCCTCTGAGATTGAGGACTACACCCGGGTGGAACCTGTGCACCTGGACAGTGTCAGCGTCATCGGCCGCGCCGTGGGTGACGTGGTGCACCTGCTGGCTGAGCTGCTGGAGAACGCGACGTTGTTCTCCCCGCCCAACAGTAAGGTCACGGTGACCACCCGCCGCTCGATCGACGGTTTAGAGATCACCATCTACGACGAAGGCATCGGCATCCCCGAACCCGTCCTGCAGGAGGCCAACGAGCGGCTGGCCCACCCGGGTGCGCTGACCTCCCGTTTGGCACGCACCATGGGTCTGCTGGTGGTGGCGCGTCTGGCTGCCCGCCACCAGATCCAGGTGCAGCTGCGCAGCCAGGAGGGGAAGGGCACGACCGCGTTTGTACGGCTCCCCTCCTCCCTCCTCGCCCCGCTCGACAACCCGCTGTCCCGGCTCGCGCTGTCACGCTCGGCCTCTGACAGCGATCGGCGTACCTCGGGACAGCTGTATCAGGCCGCGTCCTCACCCCTGCCCCGCCGCCCCACGGTGGCGGCCACATCCACGGCCCCCTCACCACCGTCCCCGCCGCTGTCCCAACCCTCCGCTCCCTCGTCCCAGCCGACCGAAGCCCGTGCGTCGGGTGGGACCACCCGGGCCGGCCTGCCGTATCGGATTCCCGGTGCGCAGCTCATGCCGGGCGCCGTGCCGGATCCGGAGCCGGCACAGCAGACCCGTTCTGACCCTGGAATTGATCCGGAGCTGATCCGTAACCGGCTATCAAGCCTGTCCAGCGGCATCGCCGCAGCCGCCCGTCACCTGGGCGGCGCGTCCCCTGAAACCATCGATGATTCGACGAGATGACAATGAGTGACCAGCGATACCCCTCTTCAGTGAACCCCGCCTCTCAGGAGAACCGTTCCAGTGCCCCCAACTCCACCGGTTCTCTCGGGAACCGCCAGTACGGCAACATCGACTGGCTTTTGACCTCGTTCGTGCAGCGCGTACCGGAGGTTGTTCACGCCCTGGCTGTCTCGTCCGACGGTCTGGCGATGGCGGCCTCCGAAGCTCTCCCCCCGGAGCAGGTCGACCAGCTCGCCGCGATCACCAGCGGCCTGGCCAGCCTGACCCTGGGTGCCTCACGGTGCCTGCGTACCGGGAAGGTACGGCAGTCCGTTGTGGACATGGACGGTGGTGTCCTGTTGCTGATGGCGGTGGCCGACCTGGCGCAGATCGCCGTCCTCGCCAAACCGGGCTGTGATCTAGGGCAAGTGGGGTACGAGACCGCCCTGCTGGTTCAACGGGTGGCGGCGGCCCTGACCCCCGAGGTACGCACCTCATGAACGGTCCGGTCAGCCGGCGCCGCGTCCTCAGCGGGCTGACCGCCCTACCGGCCCTCCTGCTCGCCGGTTGTGGCGAGGAGGCTCCCATCGGTTCGAATCCCCCCGCCCGGCTGTTCATCGCCACCGGTAACACCACCGGGGTGTATTACCAGCTGGGCGGAGGGTTCGCGGACATCATCACCCGGCAGTTACCCGGCTATGAAGCGACCGCGGAACCCACCGGCGCCTCCATCGACAACATCTACCGGGTGGCCCGCGCCGACGCCGACATCGGTTTCACCCTGGCCGACGCCGCGGCCGACGCCGTGGCGGGGACCGGCCAGTTCGACCGGAACCCGCAACCGATCCAGGCCCTGGCACGCATCTACAGCAACTACATGCACCTCATCGTCCGTGCCGACCTCGAAGTCGAGGAACTGACGGACCTGGAGGACCTGCGGGTATCCACCGGCGGCCCAGCTTCCGGTACCGAGATGATCGCGTTACGGCTCCTGACCGCCGCCGGCCTGGATCCGGACCGCGACATCGAACGGGTTCCGCTGTCGCTCCCCGCCACGGTCGACGCCATGCGGCGCCGGTCGCTCGACGCGATGTTCTTCTCGGGTGGCCTGCCCACCGGCGGTATCAGTGACCTGTTGGCCAGCATGGCCGGACGCCTGTCCTTCCTCCCGCTCAATGAGTTCGTGGCCCCGTTACGGGAGCAGTACGGCGAGGTCTACAGCGACGCGGTGATCCCGGCGCGGACCTATGGGTTGACCGCCGACGTCCCCACCATCAGCGTGAGCAATCTGCTGGTGGTCCGCAGGACGATGCACGCCGATCTGGCCTACGACCTGACCCGGCTGCTGTTCACCCACACCGATGACCTGGCCGTGGTCCACCCCGAGGGGAGAAACATCCTGGTGGAGAACGGCCCGATCACCGGGCCGGTTCCGCTCCATCCGGGAGCGTCACGGTTCTTCGACGAACAACAGTAGGCGTCTGACAGGTCAGGTCACGGGCGGCCGCTCGGTGCCTCACCGCACCGGGTGGCCGCCTGGCGTGCCGTGGGGCGTCACGGCCGAGGAAGGAGACGGGTACGCCGCCAGCAGACGCTGCACATCCTCATCGGTCAGCGGCGTGAAATCGGTGTACCACTCCCCCACGTCCTGGAAATGCTCATTGGTGTCGGTGCAGATAATGGCGTCGACCCCGGAGGCGAGGGCGTCACGCGCCTGCGGCGCGCAGACCGGCACGGCGAGCACCACCCGACGTGGCCGGTGGACACGCAACCAGTACACCGCGGCGCGGGCCGCCGCACCGGTGGACAATCCATCGTCGACGAGGATGACGACCCGGCCGGTGATCCAGGGGATCGGACGATCTCCCCGGTATCGGCGTATCCGCCGTTGGATCTCGGCGCGTTCCTGGTCGACGGTCGGGGTGAGATCGGCCTCGGCGCGGCCCAGATACCGCAAGGCGTCGTGATCGAAGACCGGTGGCCCGTCCTCGGCGAGACCGCCCACCCCAAACTGCGGGTACCGTGGCGCGTCAAGTTCGCGCGCGACCACAATGCCCAGCTCAGCGTTAATGGCCCGGGCCACCTCCACGGCGACCGGTACGCCCCCGCGGGGCAGAGCGAGCACCAATGGCTGGCCGGGCGCGGGATTGTCGGCGAGGTACCGGACCACCCGCCGCGCCAGGATCTGGCCGGCCTCGACACGGTCGGCGAACAGCTTCTGGGGCATCGTCGATCCTCCCGGGTGGTCAGCGTCCCACTCACTGTGCGTTTACCCGGATTGAGGTCGCGGAAACCCCGGAACGGGCCTCAGGTTTCTCGTCGGTCAACCGGAGACCATCGGTTCCCGGGCCGGCAAGCCACCCAGGCTGCGGCTGACCGCGGCGGCGGTCCGCATCACGTGCTCCGCCAGCGGCCGGACGGTCCGCTTGGTCACCCTACTGGAGGGGCCGGACACCGAGATGGCGGCGACCGCGAATCCGGTGGCGTCGATGACCGGCGCCGCGACACACCGCACCTGTGGATCGGATTCCTCGTCATCCAGTGCCCAGCCGCGGCGGCGTACCCGGTCCAGTTCCTCGGCGAGCCGGTCAGGGTCGACCAGGGTACGCGGGGTGCGGGCCGGCAGCGGCCCAGCCAGAATCCGCTCCCGCAGCTCCTGCGACCCAAAAGCGAGTAGAGCTTTACCTAAAGCGGTGGAGTGTAGGGGGTTTCGGCCTCCCAACCGGGAACTCATCTGGACCTTCTGTCCACTATCCACCTTCTCCAGGTAAACGACGCTGTCGTCGAGGACCACCCCCAGGTGGGCGGTCTCCCCGGTCATGTCTCGCAGCCGCCGCAGCTGCGGTCGGGCGATCTGGCGGATATCCAAGCGGGCAGCCACCCGACTCCCCAGCTCGAACAGCCGCAGCCCCAACGCGTACCGCCCATCGGTCTCCTGGGTGACGAAGCCGGTCGCGGTCAGGCTGGTCAACAGACGGTGGACGGTGCTTTTAGGAAGACCAGCCCGTCGGCTCAGGTCGGTCAGTCCCAGCGGCCGTTCCACGGCCGCCAGGATGTCGATCAACCCCAGCCCTTTCCTCAGCGATGTCGTCATGCCTCTCCCACTGTTCCGCTATCCGGATCAGTTTTCCGTTCTGCGGACTGCAAGGGTTAGCCTCGCACAGTGGTCCTCTCAGAACCAGTCATCCGGGTGTGCCGCTACATCAGCGACACCGGCTCCGGCGTTGGGGTCGTCGACGAAGCGGGAGGAGTACGCCCGGTTGCGGTCCCCAGCGTCGCCGCCGCGTTGCGGGCGGCCCGGTCTGGTACGTTGACCGCCGGTGATCCGGTACCAGATGCGCGTCTGACCGCTCCCCTGGACGCCCAGGAGGTCTGGGGCGCCGGCGTGACCTACCTGCGCAGCAGGGATGCGCGTATCGATGAGGCGACCTCCACCGCCGCCGCCTTGTACGCCCAGGTCTATGACGCGCCGCGCGCGGAGCTGTTCTTCAAAGCCACTCCTGGCCGTGTGGTGGGTCCTGGTGAGCCGGTGGTGGTCCGTCACGACTCTCACGACACGGTCCCTGAACCGGAACTGGCGTTGTGGCTCGATTCGGACCTGTCCCTGCTCGGTATCGGCCTCGGTGACGATGTCACCGCCCGTGATCTGGAGGCGGAGAACCCGCTTTATCTACCGCAGGCCAAGATCTGGCAAGGCAGCTGCGCGTTGGGGCCGTGGGTGCTCGCGTGGAGCACAGCGGTCCCGCTGGATTCCCTGGAGATCTCAATGGAGATCAACCGGGAGGGGCAGGTGCTGTTCAGTGGCCGGGTCCCTCTCAGCCGGATGCACCGCCAGATCGATCAACTCATCGAGCAATTGGGACACAACAACCTTTTCCCCGAAGGGGTCATCCTACTGACCGGGACCGGTATCGTGCCCCCCGCCCACCTCGGCCTCCATGCGGGGGACGAGGTGTGTATCGAGGGTCTGTACCGGGGAGAGCCGGGGTATCTGGGACAGTTGCGCAACCCCGTAGTCCAGGGAGGTGCCCAGTGACCCTGCTGCAATCGGTCGCGCCGGCCGCCCCCGATGAGGTGGTCGCGCAGGGGGAGGCGCTCACCCCCGCCGAGGTGGACGCGCTGGTCGAGCGTGCCCAGCGGGCTCAGGCGGGGTGGGCCCGGTTGGATGCTCCGGCCCGCGCCGCCGCCTTGACCGCTCTGGCGCAGGCGATCGAGGACCGGGCCGATCAGCTGGGGCGTCTGATCGCCTGGGAGGTCGGTAAACCCATCGGTGAGGCGCGGGCCGAGGTCGCCCGCGCGGCCGCGATTGTCCGCTATCACGCGCAGGGCGCCCTTGACCCGTCAGGCACGGTATATCCGCCCACGGGCGGCGCCTGGTCGCTGCTGGAGCGTCGCCGTCCCCGCGGGGTCGCCGGGTTGATCACTCCGTGGAACTTCCCGTTGGCGATTCCGCTGTGGAAAGCGGCGCCCGCTTTGGCGGTGGGCAACGCGGTCATCCTCAAACCCGCCACCGCCGCGCTGGGGTGTGCGCGGGCGCTCGAGGAGTTGTTCGCTGAACACCTGCCCGCCGATGTGGCGCTGTTGGCGCCGGGTGAGGCGGAGACCGCGATCACGTTGATCGATCACCCTGGGGTGGGGTGTATCTCCTTCACCGGGAGCACCCGGGTCGGCCGGTCGATCATCGCTCGTGCCGCCGCACGCGGTGTGGCCGTGCAGGCGGAGATGGGGGGTCAGAACCCGTCGATCGTGTTGGCCGACGCCGACGTGGATCACGCGGCGGCCACCATCGCCGACGCCGCTATGGGGTACGCCGGGCAGAAGTGCACCGCCACCAGCCGCATCATCGTCGAGGCCCGGATCGCCGACACCTTCATTGAGCGGCTGCGTACCGCGGTGGAGCGCCTGCCGGTGGGGGATCCGCTCGACCCTCAGGTGCGGGTCGGGCCGGTCATCTCCGACCAGGCCCGCGACCGGGCCCTGCAGGTCGTCGAGCGCAGCAAACAGCAGCACGGTGGTGAGGTGCTGATCGGTGGATGCGCCACCGACCCGGGGTACGCCATGGCGCCGACATTGGTGGCTTTGGCCTCCCCTGAGGATGAGCTCGCTCGGGACGAGGTGTTCGCGCCGGTCGCCGCGGTCGTCCGCGCCGAGAGCGTCGATGAGGCGATCGAGATCGCCAACAGTGTCCACTATGGTCTGTCCGCCGCGGTGTTCACCGACTCGCTCGCGACGGCCGCCCGGGTCGCCGACCGGCTGCAGGCGGGGATGGTCCGGGTCAACACCTCCACCGCGGGTGTGGACCTGCACGCCCCGTTCGGGGGTGTGAAGGATTCCTCGTACGGTCCGCGTGAACAAGGCAAAGTGGCTCGGGAGTTCTTCACCGTCGGTCAAACCGTCACCATCGCGCTTCCCTAACCGCCACACGCTTGCCGGGGGTAACCCATGCCCCGCCACCGGGTCCGGTTCGGCACCGCCAGCCCGGTGGCGGTGGCTCCCCCGGCTCCCCGGAGCGTGACCAGGGGCCCAGGTGGCGTCGCACGGTAGCGAGCCGTCACGTCAGCGATATTGATCTTGCCGGTGATACTGCCTCCGGACACCCGCCCAGGGCTTTGACGACGGAGGTGTGATGTCCTCACCGGCCCCGTTGCCTAGCTCCCATCGCGGACCGGGCGTTGTGGTGCGTTGGTTGCTCGCAGCGCCGCTTCTGCTCCTCGGTGGCCCTGGCGTCATCCTCACCGCCCATACCGTGGACAGCGTGGTACGCAATCAGGCGACCGACGCCTCCTTCGGAGCCTTCAGTTCCGCTCTGGATCCCCGCTCAGTGCTCAATGACGGGCTTGTGCTGTTCACAGGCTGTGGCTTTGGGTCGTGGTCGCGCTCGTGGTGTTCGTGGTCAACATTCACCGGACGAGTATGTGGCGCGTGAGCCTGCTGCTCTGCCTCCCGGTGACGGTGCTTTTCGCGGTTGACGGCATCAGCAGCGGCGGGAGCCTGCTGTCGGGCCAGGGGTTTGTGGAGCGGTTTCCGGTACTCCTCGCGGTCGCGATGGTCGCGCTGACGTGGGCGATGGGCAGCAGTGGCTGCTGGCGCATGACGACGCGTGGGTGATAGCCGACCTGATCGCCACCCGGGTCCGGCTGCGGATCGGTCACCTCCTGCTCCCCAGCTACCACATGCCTCCGGCGCAGGCCGGCATGGTACGCGGTGCCGGCGCCCCAGTCGGGAACACCGTTTCGCCGGGGCCGGTTCCTGTGGGGACCCCAGCCGCCATGCCTGAGCCGGGGAAAGCCGCAGGAGACCTCGCCGCGTTGCACATATGGCTGGTCGCGTGTGGCTTGGCGTTGGCGCTGGCCGTGGTGGCGCTTCCTGGGGTGGGCAGGCCCGTAGAGGAGTGGTCACCGGGCTTCCTGATCACGACCGTCCTGTTCGGCGGGTGCGGCCTGGTCGGGCTTTATAAGTGGAACGTCGCCCGGAAGGAGATGCGCCACCTTCAGGAGCAGCCCAGGGACCCGCATGCCGGGCCGTGGGGCCCCTCCGCTCCGGGTGACGCGCCGGTGAGCGGCTGGCTCCCCGCCGTTACCCTCGCGGCTCCCACGGGCTGGCGCTCCGACCGGTCCACACCCGTCCGGCCCGACGGCGCCGGTGACTTTCTCTGATCCGGCTCAAAGCACCGCAGTCTGCTCACCGGGGCCGTGATGAGATGAGGCCCCGGCCCCTGGGGACGTCTCGCCGCGGCAGCGGCTCGGCGTCGCTGTGCCGACCGCTTCGTTTCGCGGCGTGAAGCTGCCCTGGTCCAGGCCCGGTACGCGCGGCCAACGCGTCGGCGACCGCGCCGGTCGTGAAGCCGTAGACCGTTTTGTGGATGAGGTCCACCACGAGTTCACGGCGCGGCCAGGTCTGGGGAGGTGCCCCCACACCGGTGGCGTTCTCCAAGATCTGATCGCTGGTCAGCCGGACCACGGTGAACATGGTCGACGCCCATGGTCCTCGCAGGCCGGCGTTCGCCATGACAGCCCGCAGCACACCGACGACGGCTCCCTGGCCGTAGTGCATGACCAGGTTCCGGACGCGAGACCGCCGCGGCTGCTCTGGCAACCCTGCAAGCCGTGCCAACACCTGTGCCGGAACGTACGAGTCCGGCCGGCCGGACAACCGCTGCTCAAGCTTCTCCCCGACTGTCATGATCATTGTTCCGGCGAGCCCTGCCACCAGGCCCTGCCACACCGCGCTTCGCATCATGGCGACGCTCTACCCGGATCCGTGTCGCGCACGCGTGGTCACGGCCATTTCCCGGCCACTGGGTAACGCTGTGTCAAGGATCAGACCGTTGGGTAGGGAATCCTGAGGGCGCGCCTGTTTCCCCGCTGATGTCGAAAACCGCGCAGGCTACTTCGACCTTTCTACGAAGGTCTGCGAAAGCGCCTGCCAAGGGCGGCAGGTCGTACCCGAAGGAGCCGCGATGCGTAAGCTCATCCACTTCGTCCATGTCTCGGTCGACGGTTTCATTGAAGGCCCCAATGGCCAGTTCGACTGGCCGGTCCTCGGGCCGCAGCTGTCCGCGTACTCCCTGGAGTTGACCAGTCGAGCCGACACCTTCCTGTACGGACGAGTGGTCTGGGAGATGATGGCGGGTTTCTGGCCCCGGGCGGAGTCGCTCTCCACCGATCCCCACGATCTGGCCTTCGCTCCGATCTGGCGGAAGACCTCGAAGATCGTCTTCTCCACCACCCTACGAAACGCAGATTGGAACACCCGGGTGATCAACGGTGATCTCGCCGGTGAGGTCACCGCCCTCAAGCAGCAGCCGGGAGGGGACATGGTGCTGTTCGGTGGCGCTCGCCTCGCGGCCGCCCTGACCCGGCTCGGGCTGATCGACGAATATCACATCGTCGTTCACCCGGTCGTCCTCGGCGGCGGCACGCCGCTGTTCCTCGAGCCTGAGAACCGGATCAATCTCCAGCTGATCGAATCGCGAACCTTCGATTCCCAGAGTGTGCTTCTGCGGTACCGACCCGCACAGCGCGCTCAGTAACACCTTCATCGGGCATCCCGTGTCGGCGCCTCGATGCTTTCTCTGGGGCGCCGACGCGTACCGTGGCGTCACTGTGGACAGACAACCTTAGGTGAGGTACCTGGCTGCTCTCACCACGCCCACGTGCCCTCTGACCGCCACTTCCAATAACCACACAACTGTCTATATCGGACAGACGAGCACTGTTCACAGTGGCCTGTCACGAGGACCGGAGATGTCGCACCCATGAAGTACAACTAGGCCGTCACCGGATCACCCGTCCGGCGCCGGTACGCCGACGGGTGCCTACCGCTGTGCGGTCTGGAGGTTAATGATTGTGAACGCGGAGGACACCGCGTGGCTGCAAAGCAGCACAATACAGGTCATAAAACCCATTCGACCTCGCAAACTCGCGAAGGTTCCCTTCGTCGAACTGGCAGACGGCCGGCTGCAGGGTGTGGTGTCGAGTGGGTCAGACATCAGTCGGGTGTACGTCTCCTCGATCACCGCTGGTGATCACACCTACAGCTGCAGCACCAATAACAACCGTCCCTGCGGGGCGCTGTCATGGGGGCTGTGTAAACACATCCAAGCGCTCATGTCCGAAGCCGTGGTGCAGTACGGCACGGAACGCGTAGCCCGCTACCTGCGCATCGAGGGCGACGTTGAAGGCTTATCCGTCCCCGAGCTGATACGGCGGCTCAACGCCCAACACCAGTCCCTTCCGTCCTCCACGGTGTTCAGTCGTTTCCTGCATCACCTGTCCTACCTGGAGGTCCCCGCTACCACCACGCCCCTACCGGAAATGCACTGGTTCCCCTCCACCCTGGCGGTCCGCTGATGCTGGGAAATCAACTCACTAAGCTGCTGCAAGACACCCCACCAGGGATCGAGCAGACCCTGGCCCTGGTCACCGACTTCGATGACATCCTGATTCACGGCTTTGCCCGCCTCACCGAGGAGCACACCGCCACGTTGAACGCGCTGGCCGCAGCCGTGGCGGCCACTCCCCTGGGTGAGCGGGTAGGCGAGGTGGTCGCGAAACTCTCCACCGGCTCACCCGATTCCGAACAGCTGGCGCTCCTGGCCGGTACGCGCGCCGCCCTGCTCGGCGCCGTCCATGACGCCCTCCTGAGCCACCTGGACACCATCCTCAACCGTTCCCGGGCCGCTCATGACGAGTCCGCGGCGTCTCCCTCTCCCGATCCGGAGGCGGAGAACCTGCTGACAGGGTGCCGTTCCTGGCTTCACGAACTCGCCATCACCGGTTGGCGCGGCGTCGACCATGAACTTGTCGCCTCCGCGTCGCAGCTGATCGGGCCGCTGTTGGCCAACCCCAAGCTGCGCCGGATGGCGGTCCTGATCGACGGTTTCGCCGCGGAATTGAGCGCCTGCTGTCCAATCCGCACCGCCGACCACATCCCCGTGCGACGCTGGGCCGACCTGTGGACCCGCGCCATGCTGCTGTCCTACACCGGCGGCTGGTCCGCCGATGACTCCGCCGGCCTCGACACGGTGTCAGGGCGCCTGCTGATTCTCGGAGCGGACGTGCACGAACACGGCACCGCCATGCAGGTCCAGGTCCACGGTGTCCTGGAGCCCACCGACGACTCCACCCCTCGCCTGGTGCGTACCAGCGTCGCCGTCGCGAAGGTGGACACCATCATCGGCCCGGCGATGTGGGACTTGCTCCAGGCGTACCCGGTGCTGATGACCGCGTTGGCCGAGCGCCGCAGCATCCACATCACCGACCTGCCGGCGCTGCCCTCCGGGGATCTGGTGTGGAACGAAGAACGCGCCAAAGTGGGCGACCCCGCCGATCCGTTCACCACCGCCCGGATCCAGCTCGCCTCCGCGCTCGCCCCGGCGGTCCCCGCCCTAGACCGGCACCCGGTCCAGATCGCCGAACCGGTCTTGATGGAGGGCTACAAGGTCAAGCGGGGTGAGGACCTCAGCGTCATCGTGGACGGCGTCTCACTCCCCATCGCCGTTGACCGTCTCCCGTCCTGCGGCCCGCTCACCCCGCAGCTGGTGGATGCCTCGTCCGCGTGCATCGGCCTCCTGCGTTGGGACAGCGGCCAGTGGGCGCTGCAGCCGCTCGCGGTGCAAAGCAACAAATCCAAGAAAACACAGGTCGCGGTACACAACGGCGACTGGGCGAAAGGCCCCACCGACCCCAAGGTCGCCAAGGCCCAGACCAGAAATGGCGATGCGATCGCTGTGCTTCGGGAACGGGCAGGACGGTTGCTGAGACGATGAACGACTCCCAAATCAACGCCGTCAATCGACGGCAGGTGATCTACTGGCGGCTGCTGGCACGGCTATTTAGCCCCGAAGAGCAGCGTTCCCTCGAGGAGGCCAGCGTCGCCATCGTCGAAGACCTGGGACTGCCGGCGGAGCTGCTGAATCCGATGGTGTCGGTGGACACCCTCATCCAGCGCTTCCCGGAGCTGGCCGAGGAGTTCACCGGCGTGATGGCCTCGACCACTCCCGCGGTGACCGGTGATCAATCAACCGGTGATCAATCAACCGGTGATCAGTCGACCAGTGACCAGCCGGCCGACCCCGCCTCCGCTGCGGCGGCACCTGTCGATCAGGCCGAGGTACGCCGGGCCGCGCTGGTGTCCAAACTCCTGCTCAACATCTTCTCGACCGGAACCGGTGAGGTCACCGCCACCCAGCTGTCCCAGTGGCAATCCGACGTCCGCTGGATTGAGCGGGCACTGGGATGCGAGCCTGGCTCACTCCGGTCGCGCCCGGAACACAGTGGGTTGGCCCAGGTGCTGAACGGCCTGGAAGGGGACCTGATCAAACGGCTGCGGCTGCGTGAGGTGCTGGCCGACCCGGTGCTGGGTCGCCAACTGACCCCGACCCTGTCCCTAGTCGAGCAGCTGCTGCGGGATAAGGCGAACCTGTCGGGTATGGCGTTGGCCAACGCCAAGGCGCTGATCCGCCGCTACATCGATGAAGTCGCCGAGGTGCTCCGCACCAAGGTGGAGAAGACCAGCGTCGGCATCATTGACCGCTCCGTGCCGCCCAAACGGGTGTTCCGCAACCTGGACCTGGACCGAACCATCTGGAAGAACCTGGTCAACTGGAACCCGGAGGAACAGCGGCTCTACGTCGACCGGCTCTACTACCGCCACACCGCGCGGCGTACCATCCCGGCCCGCCTGATCGTGGCGGTCGACCAGTCCGGATCGATGGTCGACTCGATGGTCAACTGCACCATCCTCGCGTCGATCTTCTCCGGTCTCCCCAAGGTGGATGTTCACCTGATCGCCTACGACACCCGCGCGCTGGACCTGACCCCATGGGTGCACGACCCGTTCGAGGTGCTGCTGCGCACCACCTTGGGAGGCGGCACTGACGGCTCGGTCGCGATGATCATGGCCCGTCCGAAGATCACCGATCCTGAGAACACCGTGGTGGTGTGGATCTCTGACTTCTACGACTTCAACGACCAGGCCTTGTTCGACCACTTCCAGGCTCTGCGCCGCTCCGGCGTCCGCATCATCCCCGTCGGTTCGGTCACCAGCTCCGGAAGTCAGAGCGTGAACCCCTGGTTCCGGCAGCGCTTCAAAGATCTCGGTACGCCGGTGATCTCCGGCCGTATCGACAAGCTCGTGTTCGAACTGAAGCAATTCCTCGCCTAGGAGACCTTATTCATGACTGAGCAGATCCTGCGTCCCCCCGCCGAAATCAAGTACGCCGAGGAGCTGGACTGGCTGGAGTCCATCGACGACGGTCCCAAGCCGTTCTCGTGGCGGCTGAGCCCACGCATGGTGCGGCTGTTCATCCTGGGTTCGGAGCCCTCTGACGGCCTGGACCGGAAGATCGAACAGAAGTGGTTCGGGGACCGCACCTTCGTCGAGCGCAGCATCGTCACTCTCGCCTCCGACCGTGGACTGCTGCTGATCGGGGACCCCGGGACCGGGAAGAGCTGGCTCGCCGAGCTGCTGGCGGCCGCGATCTGCCGCAACTCCACCCTCGTTGTTCAAGGCACCGCCGGCACCACCGAGGACCACATCAAGTACTCGTGGAACGTCTCGATGGTGATCGCTAAAGGACAGTCGCGGGAATCGCTGATCCCCTCCCCCATCATGACCGCGATGGAGCAGGGGATGATCGGTCGCTTCGAGGAGCTGACCCGCGCGACCAGTGACGTGCAGGACGCCCTGATCTCGATCCTGTCCGAGAAATACATTTCGATCCCCGAGCTCGAGCACGACAACACCGTCTTCGCCCGGCCCGGTTTCTCCATCATCGCCACCGCCAACAGCCGGGACCGCGGGGTCAACGATCTGTCCTCGGCCCTGAAGCGGCGGTTCAACTTCGTCCGGATTCCGGTGGTGACGAACAAGAACCGCGAGGCTGAGATCATCCGGTTCCGCACCGCCGAGCTGCTGCGCCGGCACCAGATCGACCTGGAGGTGCCGCCCTCGCTACTGGACATCCTGCTGCGTAGCTTCGCTGACCTGCGGGCCGCGGCAGAGTCAGCGACCAGCGATGACGAGAAGCTGGAGTCGTCGCTGTCCACGGCTGAGCAGATCGGGATCCTGGAGGACGCCATCCTGCACAGCAACTTCTTCGGCGAGCGTACCCTCACGCCCGAGATCCTGGCCGGTTCCCTGGTCGGTGCCCTGGCCCGACGCAGCCCGGAGGACCTGGCCATCTTGAACAAGTACCTGCACGGCGTCGTCGAACCTCGCAGCAAGGAGGAAGGCGGGCTGTGGCCGGCGTTCCTGGACGGCGGTCGACAGGCCATCGCCGCCCTGTCATGAGCGACCTCCCCATACCCTCGAGCCCGTTCGGGGCCCTGCGCGAACAGCTGCTGGAGGCGGCCAAGACCTTCGCCGACGGCCCGGATGCGCTGGCCGACATCCTGACGGGCATGGTCGACGATGTCGACCACGCGCTGCGCGAACCGCTCGAGATCTTCCCGGTGTGTCACCACTCACCCGCCTCAGCGCTGGCCATGGCGCGGCGACTCCGGGAAAAACAACCCAAGGTCATCTATCTCGAGCTGTGTGAGGACCTGCAGCCCCTGCTGCAGGAGCTGCAGAACTGTCGCCTGCCGGTGGCCCTACAGGCCTTCGCCTCCGAGCTCGACGGGTTCCCGTCCACCTGGGGGCCGTTGAGCGTGGTCGCCCCGATCACCGAGGCGTCGGCGGAGTACCAGGCCATCGCGTACGCCCTGACCACCCGGGACGTGGAGATCGTGCTGGTGGACCGCTCCACCGACCACGTCTTCCAGTGGGACCCCCACGGGTCCGGAAAGGGCGAGTCCGCCGTGGACACCACACCCGAGGCGGCGGGCACGCAACCCCACGCGGGGAAGACCCCGGGCGCGGCCGGCACCGCCGCGCCCTCCCCCTCCCCCGCTTCCGGAAGCCCGGCCTCAGCCCTCGGCTCCGCTCAGCCCGACGAGGAGCAGGCTGAGAATGCGGCGTTGCACGGTGAGGCCGTCGGAATCCAGGTCGGTCATCTGCGGCCCCGCTTCGGGGAGCTTGAAGAACACCTACTGCGCCACGGCAAGGTCCAGCATTGGTCGGAATGGTGGGACCAGTACGTCGAGCAGCCGCTGATCAACGCCGACTACGACACCTACCGGCAGGTCATGGCACTTATCGGGAGCCTGTTCCGACGCCTGACCCCCGCCAATGACCGCCGTCTGGCCATCGACGAGGAGCGGGAACGCTACATGTGGACCCGCATCCGGGAGCACCTGGCGGCCTCGGGCGTTGACCGCTCCGACTGCATATATGTGTGTGGTGCTTTCCACGCGGTCAGCCGGGTGGCGGAATTCGGCTCCGACGGTGCCCACACCTACCAGATCAGTCCGCGAACGAAGACCCGCTGGCTGTACGGCGTCATCCCTTCTAGCTACTCGGCGATCGAAGCCCAGTTCGGGCACGCCCCCGGCACGGTCTCGATCGCCGCGGCGACCTGGAACAAGGCGCTGAAGCGTACCGGGATCACTCCGTTCCGGCTTCAGCGTTCTCAAAGCGGGAAGAAACCCACGAAAGCCAAGCGGTCCTCCACTTCTGCCCCAGCCTCCACGGAGCCGGTCACCGACCGCCTGTCCACCTTCCTGGCCTCACCGCCTCTGTTGGACAGTTTCGACGAGGCCGAGCTACTCGGGTGGTGTGTGGAGATCGTGCGGTTGGCGCGCGATAACGGCTACCTGGCCAGCACGGCCGACGCCATCGCCGTGTTCGAGACGTCGATCCTGCTCGCCAACATGCGTGGCCGACGCCGCCCCACCCCGTACGACTTCACCGACGCCGCGATTACCTGCATCGAGAAAGACAGTGTGCCCAAGCGCCGCGACGTCCGCCGCCTGTGCGAGATCCTCTTCGGCGGGGACCGGGTCGGCCGGGTCGGGTACGACTCGTTGCCGCCTCTGGCCCGTGACGTCTACGACCGGCTGGCGCCGCTGGGCCTGGCGTTGGAGAAGCACACCCTGCAGCGGGCCCTGCTGGACCTGCGGGCGAAGCCGGAGTTGCAACCCTGCTCCGACCTGCTGTGGCGGCTGCGGTACCTGCTGCCCCCCGAGGTGGTACGCCCGATCATGGGTGAACGGCACCTCGGTAAACGCTCCATCCAGGAAAGCTGGGACCTGGGATTAGGCAAGTACCAGCGGGCGCTGATCGAGCTGGGATACGAAGGGGTGACCGTCGAGCAGGTGCTCGAGAAGCGCCTACGTCAGGCGGTCCACGCCCGTCAAGCCACCGCCGCCACCGCCCTCGCCGCCGTCGAGGACTCCCTGCTGTACCTGGACAACCCGCGCCTCACCGACAACCTCGGGGCACGGGCGGTGCGGTTGCTGGCGGCCGAGCGTACCGTCGATGACGCCCCCGAGGTGCTGCGGCGGATCCGCCGGCTACTGGCCTACTACCGTGCCAACCAGCCAGGCCTGCCGGACTGGTTCCAGGAATTTGTCACCGCCGGGTACGCGCACTACTGCACCCTGCTGCCGACCGTCTGCCTGGACGAGCAGACCACCGTCGAGCACGTGGCCGCCGTGCTCGGCTTCCTGTTCAGCATGGAGAACCTCGCTCTGTCCTTGGGGTGCGACCGTACGCAGCTGGAACTCGCGGTCCTGCAGTCTCACCCCGAGACTCCCGGCAAGCAGGCGCTGATCTGGGCCGCTCAGCACCTGTTGGGTCGGCTGTCCCTGTCGGAACTGCGGGAACGGTGCGACGAGCTGCTGGCCAACCCGCTCGTCCTGCCCTCGTTCCCCCAGTACCTCAGCGGGTTCGTTCAGGCACTGGAGCCGGCGCCGGCCCTGGCCCCCTTCGTGGTCGAGCTGATCTCCAAAGCCTTCGCCCGGCTGCCCGACTCGGTGCTTCTGCCGTGGCTGCCTACCCTGCTGATCACCCTGCGGAACCAAGGCGGCGCCATGCTGCCCCGCCTGATCGACGAGGCGGGACGCACCTTCCCGGCGCGTCTGTCCGATGTGGACTCGTGGGTGCCGCCGTGGGAGCGGCGTGCGTCAGGGACGGCTGCTCCAGCGGCCGACTCCGCGGATGCGCCAGTGCCGGGTGGACCGGTGACCGACCTGCTCATCGCGTACCCCGCAAGCGTCGACGCCGTCGCGAACCTGCTGGGCTGCGAAGGCACCTGGCGTTCCCCCGGTGATAGTGCCGCCGCTGGGCCCCAGAGCCTCATCTCACCCGAGGTGAGCGCCCTGCTGGCCGACTACCCGGCGACCGCTCACGCCGCCGCCGACCTGCTGCTGACCAGCGCAGGCCGGTAATCGGATCCGCCGCCGCGCCCACGTCACCTCCGGCCCGCCCCGGTGTCTCTGACCCGGTGGCGGGCCCTCATTGTGGGCCTGTGGCAAGCCACGAGGGGAGTGGATCGATCAGGCCGGCGCGGAGCATCTGCTGTTCAGCCTGCTCCACCTCTGGGCAGGGATAGGGAGTCTTGCAGGCGTAGCACAGCTCCCCGTCGCTCATGCGCCAGTGGCGGCGGGTGACCTCCTGGTGGTGGTAGCGGATACGCCTGACTTCTTGAGCCCAGGGGTACTCATCCGCGGTCAGTGGCTTGTCTGGCAGAGGCGGAGGCGGAGGGCCGGTCACCAGCTCGCTCACCGGGCCACCATCCGATAAGCCGGCCTACCCGGAAGCTGCTCGAGCTGGCTCTCTTCCGATGTCTGGAAACCGGAGCGGTGATCCGGGGTAACCAGCCACGGCTCCAGAACCGGAAGGGCGCTCCACGACGGTTCGCCTGGGTGCCACGTCGTCCCGACCGAGAGCGAGTCTGCCATAACCGACAGTTACTATTTACACACCTAAAGTGGCAAGTTGAAGACCGTTTACCGCGACTGCCGCACAACGAGGCAGCCGTGCGGGCCAGCTTTTCCCGCGTACGCCGAGGAAGTCCTCACCGGGTGACGCAGATCGGCCGGCGCCGTGCGGGACCGAGCCCGCACGAGCCTCACTTCGCCGCAGCACCCCGCACCATCAACTGGCCTTATGTCCGTTAGACGTCACCGGCCCCGGTCGCTGAATCGCGGCTCGATTGCCTCAGCAACCTGCGTGGCGCTCTGTTCTAGGCTCCTACGCTCCGTTTCCGGCTGCGGGTATCCGCCGCCTTCCTCGCTGCCGTCTATGGCCGCGCGAGGAGCAAAGACGGGTTACGGTGTGGGTGTGAGATCGCTCGACGTCGAACGCAATACGCACTAGTTTGGGCGTTCATTCTGACTCGCTATTGCAGCAGGAGCAGCCGGGCTGGCAGCCGCAGGCGTCAGGGTCTTGGTCCTGATTGGACAGTGCGTTGGCGCCACTGATCGACGCTGCACAGCAGGGTTTGTTTGGAGTCGGCCCCAATAGTCGTCCTCGTCGGACGAGCACGTGTCTGTGCGCTGCGGTCTCCACATGGAGGCGGTTAGTACAGCGGATCCTGTGTTCAGCGTTGGCTGTACTTCCCCTGCCACCGACCCATCCATAGGGACCAAAGTCATGCCAGGGCGCTATAGGCGGACGCCGGCCGACTGTCAGCCCGTGAGCTCTACCTGGATAAGACTCCCTACCGGTTGGTCAACGGCCATCCGATTCCGTATGGGGCGGATCGACCAGCAGGCGTTAGCGCAAGCCGACGCGGAGGGGATACCTGGAGACGAGAGCGGCACACGCTACCGCCAACATGACAATTTCGGTTGTATTGCTTAAAAAGTGCAGATTGCTAAAACTTTGCCTGTACGACTGGGCCACGCTTTCTTAAGTAGGGCTTAGCAGGGTCCGCAGCGGACTTTGCGCGTTCCGCTGAAAGCATGACGTTTCGGTGGTCAGCCTGAAAACCAGCGCCGTCGCGCTCCGCTACGGTCGGTATCGATGGCTTAGGCGGCCATCGTCACGGCCTGGTGCTTAACAGTCGGACGAGATTAGGCATCAAGAAATACAAAAACGGACACATCGCTTCAGGGATATGTCCGTCAGTTGGTGGGCGATACTGGGATCGAACCAGTGACCTCTTCGGTGTGAACGAAGCGCTCTCCCGCTGAGCTAATCGCCCGTGGTATCGACGTGGGCCGCAGCCCTGCGTCGCTTCAATACTGTACATGAAGCGGGTGGGGGGTCGCACAGGTGCCCCACCCGCTTGTCTTACCGCTCCAGGAACGCTTGGCCTTCCTCGATCAGGTCGATCCCCATGCTGAACCGGAGGGTCAGGTACAGGACTGCCGCGACGAACGCGCACGTCAGGAGCCCGACTCCGATCCGTACCCACCAGGACTGCTGCCCGATCCAGTGGGTCCAGGCCTGCACCTTCTCCTTGGCGAACTGCAGCAGGCTGCGCGCCCAGGCGTACTCCAACGCCAAGATCGCCAGACCGCCGAACACGATCACCCAGCCGGGGCCGGGCAGAGGCACCAGGGCTAACCCCAGCAGCACGATAGCGATCCCGAGCAGGGTCAGCACGATCCTGAGGATGATCCGACCGGTTCGAGTGGCTCTGACCCGTTCGAGGGCACGCACAAGCTTAGAGTGCCTGACGGAATCCTCCGCGCGTTCGACGACCTCCTCAACCGCCTCCAGGACCCCTACCTCTTGTGCTTTATCAGGCATACCGCGCCCTTCCTCCCCCAAGCGGTGGTGCTATGACGCTACCCGACTAGGTCCACATCATCACCTGTCGACGACTGCATCAGTTAGAGAGAGTGTGCATCCCCGCCGCAGCACTTCGGACGAACAATCTTTTTCCCGGCCAGGTACTGGAAACCGCGTATCTCGCGGTGTGAGCAGGGGTATTACTCAAGTAAGGCGCGGAGCGTGGGCGCTCCGCCGGAGTCTCGGGGGGAGTGACTAATGGGCTCGATGCGCCCTGCGGCCGTTGAGGTCGAGACGTCATTCCGGCTCGTGGCGCCCGAGGCGGCCGCGCTGCCTGTACGCGCCAGTTTGAGGTATGACCCGTCGGACCCGTACGCGGTCCATGTTGTGTTCCACCCAGATCAGGGTGGCGGTGAGCCGGTCGGATGGTCGTTCGCCAGGGATCTGCTCCGAATCGGCATCGACGAACCCGCTGGCCTAGGGGATGTCCGGGTCTGGCCGTGGGCCCCTCGAGGCGACAGGGTCGCGTTGGCGTTGTCCTCGCCGGATGGTAACGCCCTGTTTGAGGCGCAACGCAGTGTGTTGGCGCGTTTCCTGCGGCGTACGTACGCAGCTGTCCCGGTAGGCCGCGAAAGTGAGTACCTGGATCTGGACGCGGCGGTGGACCGGCTGCTGAGCCCAGGGCCGGATCGCGGCTAAGACGACCAAGGGCGCCACGCGTCACACCGGTGTGGTCCCGTGGAGCACGGCGGGCCTTCACGCGTAACGACACAGGTACGCCCGCCACAGGCTGACTATCCGCACGGCGGCGCCCGCTGTCGCCCACGGCGTGGGCCACGAGATCAGGACCCGGGTGTCACGCCGCGCCCCGACCGTGGGCGCCTTCGTGAAGGCCGTACCAGTGCGCCATCGCGTGTTCCGCGATGGGGTGACTCCCCACCCGCTAGACATTGCCGGTGTGGGTGTTTTGGAGATCGTGGCGTAAACCCGGCTGTCGGGCCCGCTGAGGCCACAACACAGCGAGCGCCTAACCCCTCTCCCTTGGGGCGGCACCAACTATGTGGTGCTGGCCGGTACGCCGCTGCGCGGCGTACCACGCGCCAGGTGCGGCATGGGTGTGGCGCTGGCGGGCTCGCTGAGTCCTCTCTGTCGCAGTCGGTGAAGGCGTGGCCACGAGCCCACCGCGGCCGTCCCGTGTGGACCGTGAGGCGCTGACGCAGAGTTCATCCCGCCGGGTTCTCAGCCCATCCTCACCGGGGACACCAAGCCCGCCCACCACCCGACATGAACGGGATTAACCAGGACTAATCGCCACATAGATCCCACTCATACGCAGCCACATCGGCCTAGTGGGACACCCGTCATGACGAAACCACCCCCCCGGTTTGGCATCGCCGCCAACGCTCAGCTACAGTCTTCATGCGCGTCGGGAACGGGAGTTCCAAACCGAGCCAGACGCCAGGCGGACGTAGCGCAGTTGGTAGCGCATCACCTTGCCAAGGTGAGGGTCGCGGGTTCGAGTCCCGTCGTCCGCTCGGAAGAGCGGTGCCCGCGCACCGTCAAGCCGGCCCCGGGAGGCATCCGTCGGGGACTCCGGCGGGATGGCCGAGTGGCTTAGGCAAGGGCCTGCAAAGCCCTGTACGCGGGTTCGATTCCCGCTCCCGCCTCGGGCGATTAGCTCAGTGGGAGAGCGCTACCTTGACACGGTAGAGGTCACTGGTTCAATCCCAGTATCGCCCACCAGGTCATTAGCGTAGAAGGCCGGTTTCCGAAGGACTGGAAGCCGGCTTTTTCCGTGCCGAATTTCTTCTGACTCCGCCTCTGCAGACGACTCAGGCAGAGCGGATAAGCCTCTTAATTCACTCTGAGTTTGTCGAGGCGAACCGGGCACGAATTCCCCAAAAGGGGAACGTAACCGTCGCCGTCTTGTCACGCCGGCCCCACGGAGCGCATAAAGCGGCCTTTCGCAGCAATGGGCCGGCAGGACATACCGGTACCCAGCCGCCCATCTGACGAGCCCATCTGGCGATAAGAGCTCTTAAAGGGCTGACGGGTTTGGGCCGTAACCGAGGCAGAAACCGGTGACTTTGTCGTCAGCGACATCACCTTCACCGCACCCGCCGTGGTGTCGTGGGCACGCCCGTCAGACACCCAACCGCATCCTGCTCCTTTTACGGCTTACTCGGCAGCTGTTCGGTGTCGGCGAGGCTCGCTGTCTGACGGCGGAGACATGGCCACGGTTCAAAACACATACAGCAGTACGGGCCGTGCGGGCTCTTCTGGTGATGACGACGCCAGATCTTGCGCGTGATGGCCTGGAGAGTGCTCATCGCCGCTCTTCCCTCCCCTGGAGACCCACGATCGGGTCAAGCAGCGGGCCTCGTGTGGGTCGGGCCTCCACAGTGCTGATGACGGACCGCCGGTAGGCGCTGTCCTCAGTGCCATCAGCGCTCTGGCCGAAGGTCGGCACTACTGTGCTCTCCTCCTTCCTGGGTCGGCGACTCACAAAGACGCGGATGATCGGGTGCTCGTGGCTGAGCCGACGGTCTCAACCGGACGCAGCGGCCTGACGGCGCGCCACCTCCGGGAGACGCTTCGGACGAAACACCCTGGTTAGCGTGAACAGCGCGTAGCTATCTCATCCGGACTAGTAGTAGCATCACCGGCACATAACGAAAGAACCAACCGTTGACCGGTTGACCAGCGTTGACTGTCGGAGGGCGTGTGGACAGTGGCGAGAGTTTCGGGGCCGCACTCCGCCGGATCCGGCAAGGTCGAGGGTTGTCGTTGGACATGCTCGCCACGCGGGTGACCTACGACAAGAGCTATGTGTCCAAAGTGGAGAACGGAAAGAAACGGGGGTCGCGAGAGTTCGCGGCGGCCGTTGACCGGGCATTGACCGCAAACGGACAACTCCTCGCCGCGTGGCAGGCTACGGAAGAAAACCGGACACAACGCGTTCAGACGGCGGTACCGTTCGATGGCATGCACCGCCGCACAACTTTGGTCGGTATCGCCGCCGTTGTCACCGCCACTGTCACCTCGGATCTCGGCGGCATTCTCCAACCCGGCATCCGACTGAACGCATGTGATGTACGCGCCTTGGAGCGTGGCCTCGCCCGGCTGTGGGCCATGGACCACACCTTCGGGGCTGGAGACCTGTGGCACCTCGCCCGCAGTCGCGCGACCCACATTGACACCCTCCTCGACACGGCCACCTACTCCGAGGAAGTCGGGCGAGAGCTGCTGCGTTTGGGCGGCCAGTCCTTCATGTGCGCCGGGTGGCTCGCCACGGACGCGGGGAAGATCGACGTGGCCCGCCAGTGTTACCAAAGCGCCCTGTCCCTCGCAGCCCAAGCGGGTGATCAGGAGACGACCTCACACGCCCTGACCAACCTTGCGATACACGCCCTCAGACAGCGACGCCCACAATCAGCGCTGAGGTACATCGACGCGGCCGAGCGGACGCTGCCACCGGACGCCCCGCGCCGCCAGCGTGCGGTGTTCGGGATCCGGCGTGCCCGGGCGTTGGCGCAGTTGGGTGACGCGGCCGGAGCGGATCAGGCGTTGACCGTGGCCCGGCGCATTGTGGAGAGCGACCCTAGTACCCCACCGGAGCGGCTGGCGTTTTGTACTACCCCGGAAATCGATGCGATCGCCGCGTGCTGTGCGGTGGAGCTGGGGCAACCCCACCGCGCGCTGAACCTGCTTGAGCAGGCGCTGCAGTCCTATGACCCGCGTTTCGCACGCAATGTGGCGCTCTACCGGGTCCGTCTCGCCGATGCGCGGATGCGGCACGACGCTGACGCTGAGGGCGCCGCAGAGGCGGTGGCTGACGCCCTGGACATGCTGGAGGGTTCGGTCGCCAGTGCCCGCGTGTTCACCGAGCTTGCCGAGGTGGTGCGGCGCATGCAGCCGTATCGGCACGTGGACACCGTCGATGAGGTACTCGGGCGGTATGAGACCCTCATCACCACCTAGGAGGAGAGCATGGAGATCCGCCCGATCAGCGCCGAGGAAATGCATCGGCTACGGGACCGCATCCTCGACATTCAGGAGGCCGCGTACGTCGCGGTCCGCGACAACCCCTTCTACTCCCGTGAGCGGTACTGGGGACGTTTGGAGGTGTACGCGACCCGCGACGGGTTCGGCATGATGGTCGGTGAGCTGGATGGCGACCTGATCGGGTACTCCATGGGATACCCGCTGCCCGCTACCACCCGATGGTGGGAAGGCCTGCGGACGGATGATCCCGACCCGACCCTCACTCAGGAGGACGGGGCCCGGACGTTCGCGCTCACCGAGCTGGTGGTTCACCCGTCTCATCAGCGCCGCGGATACGGGCGTGCCCTCCACGACGCGCTCCTTGCCAGGCGTCCTGAAAAGCGGGCCACCTTGCTCGTCCGGCCCGACAACATCCACGCCAAGCGGGCGTACCTGTCGTGGGGGTGGCGGCAGATCGGGGTTCTGCAACCGTTCTCGGACTCCCCGGTGTACGACTCTCTCATCCGGGATCTGCCGTAACCGGCTCACCAGCCCGATGCCCTGCCGTTCGTCATGGCCGGCCGGGAAGGGCCCGGTTGTCCCTCGGCGACGCGCTACGGGACTCCCCCGTCGCGGCACCGCGGACCATCCAGAACCCTCGGTCCCCGTCCCCGATCGCAGCCCGCCACTCTCCACTGGCTATAAGCGACTGTCTTGCTTAGACGTTTTCCACCCACAGCACGGTATGGGCCTCGGTGGGGTCGGGGGTCTCCCATCGCCGCACCAGCCGGTCCAGGACGGCCTCGGGGACCGGGTTGGGTCGGGCCGCGTTCCGGGCCCGGATCACCTCTGGTGGCGCCTCCAGCGCCACCAGCTCCACCCGTCCCCGGTACGACGCGATGAGACTCACACAGCGTTCCCGCAGACGCCGGGAGACATTGGTGGCATTCCACACGAACGGCGTCCCGGCCCGCAGGTACTCCCGCGCAGCCTGGTACGCCGCGGCGACCACGGACCCCTGATCATCGGCGGGGTCCACCCCCAGTTGCTGCCGCAGCTCATCCAAGCTGACCACCGGCAGGTCGGGGCGGTGCTGCGCGATCCAGTAGTCCTTGCCGACCCCTGGCAGGCCGGACAGTACCGTGACGGTCAACCGGGTGTCGTCGTAGGCCGCGTAGTTAGGATCCGCGCCTGGGGTGCGGAAGTAAGTGAACCGGGCGTGGTCGGAGGGAAAGCGGCGGGGAGCAGTCAAGCAGTTCAATTCAACGCAGTACTCCTGGTACAGCGCGATGTTCTCCAGGATCTCGTCGGTGTCGGTGCAGATTCGCCCCAGCAGATCGGCGGTCGCCAGCAGTGCCAGGTCATCGTTACGGGCCAGCAGACTCACCCGAAACGCGATCCGCTCCAGGTCTGGCCGTTCCAGGGCCCAAAACGGCACCTGATGGTGGCGTACTAACGCCGCGACGTGTTCGCGCCAGGCGATGGGTGCGCCCATCTCCCACAGCAGACGCCGCGTGATCAGGTCACCGGCCCGGGAATGGCCGGATGCGGTGATCCGGCCATCCTGCTCTATGCGGGTACACCCGGGTTTGGCCACGTCGTGCAGCAGGACCGCCGCGAACAGGCGAACCCGCTCCTCAGCGGAGCGGGCGCGCCACTGCGGCAGCCCCGCGAGGGCCTCTGCCGCCATGCGGGTGTGGGTGGCGACGTCACCCTCGCCGTGGTGGATCGGATCCTGCGGTACGCCTTCCAGCTGTCGGATCCACTCGAAGCGATCCCAGATCCGGTCCCAGGGCACCTCCCACCCCGGGGGTGAGGGACATAACTCCTCAAACGCCTGCATACATCACCGCCGGATCACGGAGCTGGTTAGGCACGATCGGACGGTTCATCCAGTGGGTGCCGGAATCGAGGACAGCGTTGAGGAAGGCCGCTCGGACCCACTTGTAGCGGCCCGTGACGATCCCGTTCTCCTCGACCTTGATGTACAGGCCCTCCATGTCGTCGGAGCCATCGGTCTCCGCTGCCACCCGATCGGGATCCACCCCGCTGTCCAGCGCCGCCTGGCGGAGGGCGTGCCGCCACTGTGGGGTCCGGCAGGTTGACGGGCCCACGAAGGCGGTGAGCGCGGCGAGGTGTGGAAGCGGGCCGACATGCAGAACCGGGACGGAGCGCAGCGGCAGCCCGTCGAGCAGCTCGGCCCGGCGCGGCGTGGACAGAAAGACGCCCTCGACCCGGTCAAAGACGTCGAACTCGCAGAAGTAGTGGGGCAGCGCGTCGTAGAAGACCGTGTGCTTGGCGTACAGCCACTCACCGTAGACGATGTACCGGTCTCGCAGCCGGGGCCACAGCAGATGCGCGATGGTGGCCACCCACGCTTTTAGGGGGGCGAACTGGCGCTCGCGTGGGCCGCCGGTGAGGTAGTGCCCGCGACTTTGCAGCAGCGGCTGCCCATCGGAGGTGAAGCTGATGCCGGCGTTGGCGCCGTCGAGCTTCTCCTCCACCACCAAGTGACGCCCAGCGATCTCGGTGAACGGCACCGCAGCGAGGTCCGTGTCGCCCGGTTGTAGCCGGGAACCCTCCAGATGCGGAGTCCTTGGGTACTTGTGCAGCACATTGCCGGTTGTAACGAGATTGATCGACGATCGCTATTCAATTTTGCATGAGTGAGCACTCACTCATTACTATGCGGTCCATGACTTCGTCTTCTCACTCCCCGCCGCGGCGCCGACGCGCCAAGGCCCTCACCCCTGAGGAACGGCGCGCGGCGCTGATCGCCGCCACGGTGCCGCTCCTGCAGCGTCACGGCACCGCCATCAGTACTCGTCAGATCGCCGAAGCGGCCGGCGTCGCCGAAGGCACGATCTTCAAGGCCTTTCCTGACAAGGAATCCCTGATTCGGGCCGCCCTGATCGCCGCCGTGGACCACACGTCGTCCGCCACCGCGCTCGCCGAGATCGATCCGGCCCTCCCCCTACGAGAACGCCTCCGCGCCGCCGTCGACCTGCTAGGCCAGGCGGCCACTGCGCACCGTCCGTTCATCCTCGCGCTGCGGCAGGCGATGGCGTCATCGGCACCTTCCGACGCCCAACACCAGGAACTGAGGGAACACCTCATAGCGGGGCGTCAACGAATCATTGAGGCGGTGGCGTCGCTCTTCGAGCCGGACCGGCACCGGCTACGGCGTGACCCCCGCACCGCCGCGCATCTATTGCTGTTGCTGGTGATGGCCGACCGGCAGGACAAGACCGAGGACGAGCCCTTCGATAGCGCCGAGATCGTCTCGCTGTTGTTGGACGGGCTGCTGGTCCGCCCGGATACGAACGGGGACGCCTGATGCTTTTTCGCCTGTTGCGCGTACACCTGCGCCCCTACCTCGGGGCGATCGCGCTCATCATCCTGTTCCAGTTTCTGCAGACGTTGGCGACGCTGTACCTGCCCACGCTCAACGCCGACATCATCGACAACGGTGTGGTACGCGGCGACACCGGCTACATCATGCGCGTCGGCGGCCTGATGGTCGCGGTGACCCTGGCGCAGATCATCTGTTCGGCCGTGGCCGTCTACCTCGGGGCTCGGACCGCCATGGCGGTGGGGCGGGACATTCGAGCCGCCGTCTTCACACGGGTCGCGACGTTCTCCCAACAAGAAATCGGGCGGTTCGGCGCTCCTTCATTGATCACCCGCACCACCAACGACGTCCAGCAGGTGCAGATGCTGGTGCAGATGACGTTCGTGCTCATGATCACCGCGCCGATCACGTGCGTGGGTGGCCTCGTGATGGCGCTGCGTCAGGATGTGCCGCTGTCGGCGCTGCTGTTGGCAGTCGTGCCGGTGTTGGTCGGCGCCGTGGGGCTCATCATCGTCCGGATGCGGCCGCTGTTCCGCGACATGCAGAGGCGCATCGACACCATCAACCGGATCGTGCGGGAGCAGATCGCGGGGATCCGGGTCATCCGGGCATTCGTCCGTGACGACTGGGAACAGCAGCGCTTTGCCACCGCCAATACCGCCCTGTTCACCACCTCGGTCGGTGTCGGACGCCTGATGGCGCTGATGTTCCCCACCGTGATGTTCGTGGTCAACCTATCGAGCGTGGCGGTGCTGTGGTTCGGCGGGATACGGGTCGACAGCGGCGGCATGCAGATCGGCGCGCTGACCGCGTTCCTGACCTACCTGATGTTGATCCTCATGTCCGTCATGATGGCCACCTTCATGTTCATGATGGTGCCGCGGGCCGAGGTGTGCGCCGAACGTATCCAGCAGGTCCTGGAGACCGACCCCAGCGTCCGTCCACCCGCCACGCCGATCCGGACGCTGCCGGCGCGTGGCCACCTGGACATCCGCGACGCCTCCTTCCAGTACCCCGGCGCTCAGGAATCGGTGCTGCACGGGGTCAACCTGATCGCCCGGCCGGGCCAGACCACCGCGATCATCGGCGGGACCGGCAGCGGCAAAACCACATTGATCAACCTCATCCCGCGGTTGTTCGACGTCACCGACGGCGTGGTGGAGATCGACGGCGTGGACGTGCGGAATCTGGACCGGGCCGCACTGTCTCGTCTGGTCGCGCTGGTACCTCAGAAGCCGTATCTGTTCGCCGGCACGGTGGCCTCGAACCTGCGTTACGGCCGCCCCGACGCCACCGACGCTGAGCTGTGGGAGGCCCTCGAGGTGGCGCAGGCGCGTCAATTCGTGGAGGCGATGCCCGACGGCCTTGACTCCCCCATCGCGCAAGGCGGCACCAATATCTCTGGAGGCCAGCGGCAACGGCTGGCGATCGCCCGGGCGCTCGTGGCCCGCCCGGCGATCTACCTGTTCGATGACGCGTTCTCCGCCCTCGACTACGCCACCGACGCCGCGTTACGCCAGGCACTGGCCTACGCCGTCGCCGACGCCACCGTGGTGATCGTCGCCCAGCGGGTGAGCACCATCCGGGACGCTGACCGGATCGTCGTGCTCGACGCTGGTCGGGTCGTGGGCACCGGTACCCATTCCGACCTCATGGCGACCTGCCCCACCTACCAGGAGATTGTGTTGTCCCAATTGACCGCGCAGGAGGCGGCGTGAGTACGCAGACCTCACCGCGCCGTGGCCAACCGCCCGCGTTTGGACCGGGGCGGATGCTGATGGGGATGGGCGCCCCACCGGCCAAACCTCTCAACTTCCGTGAGTCGGCTCGTCGCCTGCTGCGGATGCTACGCCCCGAGCGTTGGACCATCATGACGGTCCTGGTCCTGGCTCTGGCCGGGGTGGTCCTGTCGGTGCTGGGGCCGTGGCTGCTGGGCCGGGCCACCGATGTCATCTTCGACGGGATGCTCGGCTCGGGCGTCGACTTCGGTCGGCTCGGCAGGCTCCTGGCCTGGACGTGCGCGGTTTATGTGTTCGCCTCGCTGCTGATGCTGGCGCAAGGGCGCCTAACCACGCTGGTGGTGCAGCGGGTGCTGCTCCGGCTCCGCGAGCAGGTGGAAGCTAAGTTGTCCCGGCTTCCCCTCAGCTACTTCGACCGGCAACCTCGGGGTGAGCTCCTCAGCCGCGCCACCAACGACACCGACAATGTCGCTCAGGCCCTGCAGCAGACTCTCAGTCAACTCATCACCGCGTTGCTGACCGTGGTGGGGGTCCTGGCGATGATGTTCTGGATCTCCCCGCTGCTGGCGCTGATCGCCCTGTTCCTGGTTCCGGCGGCGGTCACGGTGGTGACGGTCATCGGAAAGCGCGCCCAGCCGCAGTTCATCGCCCAGTGGGCCACCACCGGCCGACTCAACGGCCACATTGAGGAGATGTACACCGGACACGCGCTGGTCACCGTCTTCGGACGGTGGCAGGAAGCGGTGGAGGCGTTCCATCGACACAACGAGGAGCTGTACCGGTCGAGTTTCCGGGCGCAGTTCATCTCCGGCCTGATCCAGCCGGCGATGTTCTTCCTCAGCAACGTCAGCTACGTGCTGATAGCGGTCATCGGCGGCCTGCGGATCACCTCCGGCAGCATGTCCCTCGGCGAGGTGCAGGCGTTCATCCAGTACGCCCGGCATTTCAGCCACCCGCTGTCTCAAGTCGCCAGCATGGCGAACCTGCTGCAGTCCGGTGTCGCCTCCGCCGAACGCATCTTCGAGCTCCTCGACGCTGCTGAACAGGAGCCCGACCCGGTCCCTGCCGCGCGCCCGCAGACCGTCACCGGACGCGTCACTTTCGAGCATGTCTCCTTCCGGTATGAACCGGACCGGCCGCTCATCGAGGATCTGTCGTTGACCGTCGAGCCGGGACGGACGGTTGCGATCGTCGGTCCGACCGGCGCGGGGAAGACCACACTGGTGAATCTCTTGATGCGTTTCTACGAGATCGACTCGGGACGGATCACGCTCGACGGTGTGGATATCGCCCACATGTCGCGGCAGGAGCTGCGAAGCCACATCGGCATGGTGCTACAGGACACCTGGCTGTTCGGAGGCACCATCGCCGACAACATCGCCTACGGAGCCAAGAACGCGACTCGGGATCAGATCATCGCCGCCGCTCAGGCCGCGTACGCCGACCATTTCATCCGTACGCTGCCCGACGGATACGACACGGTGCTCGATGAGGAAGCGTCCAACCTCAGCGCGGGTGAGAAGCAGCTGATCACGATCGCCCGGGCGTTCCTGGCAGAACCCAGTGTCCTGATCCTGGATGAGGCGACTAGCTCTGTGGACACCCGGACCGAGCTGCTCATCCAACGGGCGATGAACTCCCTGCGGGCGGGCCGCACCAGCTTCATCATCGCGCATCGTCTGTCCACGATTCGCGACGCCGACCTGATCCTGGTCATGGACTCCGGCCGCATCGTGGAGCGGGGTACGCACGAGCAGCTCCTGGCTGCGGGCGGCGCATACGCCCGGCTGTACAACGCTCAGTTCGCTCAGGCCGCTGTCAACTGAAAGGGTGTCCAGTACCGGTCGATGCCACCGGTACTGGACACCGCCGAACGACACGGACGTGGCGGGACGACACCACCGGAATCCCTTGTCTTGATATATCGATATACCTTAATCTTTCGTCACTGACAGCGACTGTCTCACTTCGAGGCGCCACCGCCCACCCATCCATCACCCCATTGGGAGGGCCCAATGTCCCTGCTCTCACGCGGGCTCCCCACGCTGCTGATGGTCGCCGCCTTATGGCTCGGGCTTGGAATCGCGGAGGTTCTCGCCCCCGCCGCCGCATCAGCGGGAACCCCCGCCAGCGCTTCCCCCCAGATCGTGGACAACCACCCGGCCACCGCCCGAACCGCGGCTCTCCCACCGGTGGGGTCCGTCGTATGCATGCATGGCTATGCCAGCGGAATCTGGTGTGGGACGGTAACCAGGCTCAATGTGAGCATCTACTACGGACAGAACATTTGGGTGTCTGGGTTGATAGAGGCCAGTATCTGCAGTCAGTACGGTGACGCTGGCTCACCGGTATACACCACCGATGGCAGGCTGGTAGGCACCGTGGTCACCGGCACCTATTGCCTGTCGTCATCGAGGCGTACCTATATCCAGCCCATCAGCTCCACAGCAAGCTGACCCGTTGAGCACGCCAGACGGAATCCGCCAAACATAAAACGTCACATCCCCCTGCTACACCGTGGGCATGGATCAGACGAGCCACCACGGTGTCAATGGGGATGAGGTCCTCCACGTCGCAGCGACGCTTCCGGGGACAGAGCAGCGTCCGTTCGGCACCTCCTTTGGCCTGCGCGTCGCCGGCAAAGGCTTCGCGTACCTGTCCGAGGAAACCGGAACGATCCTGCTGAAGGCGACCCGCCAGGAACAGGCTGCGCTGGTGGCCAGCGATCCGGAGACCTTCCGGCCCTCCCACAGCTCAGGTCAGTACGGATGGGTCGAGGTGATCCTGTCCCGAGTCGACCCCGACGAGTTCCGTGAACTGCTGACGGAGGCATGGCGACTGACCGCGCCTCGACGTCTGGTGGCGCAGCACATGATCACGCCGTAGGCTCCCTGTCAAGAGCGACACATCGGTCGTAATGCCACCCCCAGACGCCGAACGTATGAGGCGACTTCACAGATATATCCGATTGGTCCTGGCGCCGGTTATGTGATCTTCTCTGGCAGTCGCCAGCCACGGCAGGATCCTCATCCCGGCCGCGGCCGGCACAAAAGTGACATAGTGTCCGGGGCGTGGAACCGGGAAGGAGCAGGACCGTGGGGGCCGACCCGCACTGGTGGAGCGAGGCCGTCATCTACCAGGTGTATTTGAAGTCCTTCGCCGACAGCAACGGTGACGGTATCGGCGACCTGGCTGGACTGATCGCCCACCTGGATCACCTGGTGGATCTGGGCGTCGATGGCCTGTGGCTCAACCCGTGCTACGTCTCACCAGATCGTGACGGCGGCTACGACGTGGCCGATTACCTACGTATCGACGACGTCTACGGCGGAAACAGCGCCTTTGAGGCGCTCATCGAGGCAGCCCACAAACGTGGGCTGCGGGTCTTGATGGATATCGTGCCCAATCACTGTTCAAACACCCACCCCTGGTTTCAGAAGGCTCTGGCGGGCATCCCCGATTACCGGGAGCGGTTCCTGTTCCGCAACGGTCGAGGCCCGTCCGGTGAGTTGCCACCCAACAACTGGAAATCGGTGTTTGGAGGGCCGGCCTGGACCCGCGTGGCCGACGGGCAGTGGTACCTGCACGCGTTCGACGCCAGCCAGCCTGACTTCAACTGGCGACACCCGGCGGTCCGGGAGTACTTCTCCACCGTCCTGCGGTACTGGTTCGACCGTGGGGTGGACGGGTTCCGTATCGATGTCGCTACCCGTCTGATCAAGGCCCCTGACCTGCCTGACTATGACCCCACTCTGGACATGGACACCCCCGACAGCAACCAGCCGGAGGTGCATGACATCTACCGGCAGTGGCGCCGCATCGCCAATCAGTACGGCCGGATGTTCGTCGGGGAGGTCTGGGTGCCCACCGCCGAGGACGTGGCCGCGTATCTACGCGGCGATGAACTACACCAGGCTTTCTACTTCGATCTGGTCGGTCAGCCCTGGAACGCCCAAGCCTTCGCGCACAGCGTGCGCCAGGGCCTGCGCGCCGTCGAACTGATCAGCGAACAGATGGGGCCGGACGCGGCGATGGGCTCCCTGGCCTGGACCCTCAGCAACCATGACGTGCACCGTACGGTGTCCCGCCTAGGCCTGGTGAAACCGGCCCCCACGGTCCCCATCGACCCTAAGGAGCCGCTGCTGCGTCCCCGGGGTGAGATCGACGTGGCGTTGGGCACCAGCCGCGCCCACGCCGCGTTGTTGTTCCTGCTCGGCCTGCCCGGCGCGGTCTACCTGTACCAGGGAGAGGAGCTGGGGCTGCCGGAGGTGCTTGACCTGCCCGATGAGGCGCGCCGCGACCCCATCTGGTTCCGCTCGGGCGGGACCGAGTACGGCCGAGACGGCTGCCGGGTCCCCCTCCCCTGGACCCCGGAGGGTCCGTTCTTCGGCTTCTCCACCGGCACGCCGTGGCTGCCTCAACCGGAATATTTCGGCAAGTATGCCGTCGCCTCGCAGCTCAACGACCCCAACTCCACCCTGTCCCTATACCGGACGGCCCTGGCGTACCGAAACAAACTCATCAGGGGTACGCGTCCGCACCTGACGTGGCTGGAGATCGCCGACCGGGATGACGTCATCGCCTACCGGCGGCACAACGTCACCGTGGTGACGGTCTTCGGTGACCAGCCGTTCCTGGTCCCCGACGCCTGGGGGCAGATCGTCCTCACCAGCGCCCCTACCACGTCGCCGCGGCTCCTCCCCGGCGCCAGCGCCGCCTGGCTGGTGGATCCCACCGTCACGCTCTAGGCCCGGTTCCCCTTCCCTGGCCGGGCCCGCCCGTCACGCAGGCCCGGCCAGGAGGGCTCGTCGGTCAGGCGCTGGTACGCAGCCGATACAGGAGTTCACCGGCCCGTGGCACCAGGAGCACACCTTCGGCTTCCCGCCCCGCGTACCGGTTCAAATCGATGGTGGCCGGGTCACGGTAGCCGAGCCCGACCGCTCGACACTCCTGCTCGCTGATGCCTGTAGCGAGGGTGACCGTGATCCGAGTGCGTTCGATCCCTGTGGCGGGGTCGTAGGTGCCGACCCCGGTCAGGTGGGTGGAGTGGGCCAGCACCCCACGCGGCACATCGGCGAACCGGTCCCACTGCCGCAGGAAGTAGTCCCGACAGTGGTAACCGATCCGGCGGATTAGTGCGCCGTGGGTGACAGAGAACTCCCGTACGTGTGGGGCATACAGGATCAGCTCCCCTCCGTCGGCGACCACCGGCTCCAACTTGTACATCCCCTTGGCCGCCACCCAGATGTCGTCGTACATCGTGGGCACCACCGACACCACGGTGTGGTACGCCCGGTCCACGTCCTTGATGTGCACGGCGGCGGACAGGTCAGCCGCGGCGGCCCAGGCCTGCTCGACCGGGCCGGCGTACAGACCGTGCAGCCGCCCGCTCTCCAGCGCGACCACGAAGCACAGGGCCGACCGTGGTGTGGGGATCAGGCGGGCGGCGCGGTCAATTAGGGCGCGGACCGGGGTGATGCCCCGTGTGCCGATGATCTCGTATGAGGTGATCAGCGCCCCCAGCCAGTGGGACAGGTCGATGAGTTCAGGGCCGCTGACCCCCGGGAAGAAGTACTTGTTACCGCCGGAGAAACCCACCACCTCGTGTGGGAAGACCGGCCCGCAGACCACAAGGTGGTCGTAGTCGAGCACGAGACGGTTGATCCGGACCGGGACGCTCTCCCGCATCATGCCTCGGCTTAAAGCGGCCACCTCGGTCTCATCGATCACCCCGAGGGTGACGAAGGTGCCGGGTTGAGACCAGTCGTGCTGATGGACCACTCCCGGTGCCTGACCCACCAGGGCGGTGACCGCATCCGGCGCCATCGGGGGATGGGTGCCGCTGGCGATGAGCAGATCTAACGCGCTGACTCTGCTGGCGAAGGCGGCGGTGAGGGCGTCGACCAGCAGAGGAAGCGGCGCAGTGCGGGTGCCGTCCGGGATGAGCACCAGCAACCGCTGGCCGTCCAGCGCCAACCGGTCGGCGTGGGCAGCCACGATCGCCCGGATCTCGGACTCTTCCAGTGTGGTGTCCGCGGCGCCAGCCCCAATCACCTCCCGCCCGGTCACACAGGTCACGGTAGGCGCGGTGTCCTCGGCATTCACCTCACCGATTCTGCCGTGCCCGCCTCGGCCGCAACGGCCGTGAGCTGGGCGGTGAGCCGCCGCGGCGTCAGGCGCCGCCACCTCTACCGCTACCGCCACCGAGGACACCGCCCGCCACTGAGCTTTCTCTCACCTGCCACCTTCCGGAAAAATCATCGTGTTACGACTTCCCCATGAGCCTCACCGTTCTGATGAATGCCGGGCCCTGGTTGCCTGTCCCGCCACGGGGGTACGGCGGCATCGAGAACGTGATCGCCGCACTAGTGCCACCGCTGCGTCGATTAGGGGTCCGTGTCATCCTCGCCACGGTCAAAGACAGCACCCTGGAGGCGGATGAGCGTATTCACCTGTTCAACGAGGGGCAGTTCGGCCTGCTGCAGCGCCCCTATAACCAGGTCAGTGGTATCGCTCACGCCCACCAGCAAGCCGTCATACGCGTATTACAGGCCCGCACCGACATCGACCTCGTCCACGATCATCTTGAGGTGGTCGGTTTGTCGACGTTGGCGGCGATGGGGCCCGCCACCCCACCCGTGCTCCACACCCTGCACTGGGATCTTGCTAAGCATCCTGAGCTATACCGCCACTTCCACGGTGGTGGGCGGGTGTGGGTCAACGGGGTCTCGGCTTCACAGCTGGCACGGGCGCCACAAGCGCTTCGTGACCACTCCGTGGGTTATATCCACCTGGCCACCCCGTTAGCGGTTCACGCTGATCAACGGCCCGTCCCCGTGAAAAACGACTATCTGGTGATGCTCAGCCGCATCACCCCCGCCAAAGGGCAACACATCGGAGTTCGCTTGGCCCACCAGGTGGGGTTCTCCTTAATCCTGGCTGGCCCGGTGGGGCCGTACCGTACCCCTGCCGCTCTCGCCGCAGCGCGTCATGATCCAGCGGCCCTGCAGAACCCGGACGTGCGGTACTGGTATGAGCAGGTGGCGCCGTATGTGGACGACGTTCGGGTGCGATGGATCGGAACGGTGGCCGGCCGCGAACGCGACGCGCTCGTGGCCGGCGCTCAGGCGAGCCTGTTCCCGTTGCAGTGGGAAGAACCAGGCGGTACCGCAGTGGTGGAGTCCTTAGCCCTGGGTACGCCGGTGGTGGGGCTGGCGCGTGGCTGTTTGCCGGAGCTGATCACGCACGAGGACACCGGACTGCTCACCGACAATCCGGAGGAGTTGCCCGACCTGATCCTGGCTGCGAGCAAACTCGACCCTCGGCGTTGCCTGCAGGAGGCCGCCCGGCGCTTCACTCCAGCGGTGATGGCCGAGCGTTACCTCCAGCTGTACCAGCGGGTACGTCAGCTCAGCGGGGAAGCGCCTCAGCCAGCTCGGCCCGCACAGCCGGGGTAAGGATGGCACCGGCCTGCCGCGCCATCCGGCTCATCTCGTACCCCACGACGCCGACGTCGCAGCCCCGCGCCGCCAGTACCGCCAGGATGGAGCCGTCCCTCATCACCATCACCAGAAGGAACCCTCGCCCCATCTCCACCACGGTCTGTCGGAGCTCGTCACCATCGAGCAGTTGAGCGGCGCCGGCGGTCAGGCTGACCAGACCCGAGGTGATCGCCGCGAGCTGATCCGCACGGTCACGGGGTAGCCGCTCCGACATGGCGATCAACAGTCCGTCGGAGGACACCACGATCGCATGGGTGACACCCGGCACACGGGTGACGAACCCATTGATCAACCAGTTCAGATTCTGCGCCTCTTGGCTCAGCGCCACGGATGCTCCTTGTCTTTGACGATTCCTTCAACGGACATGGAGGAAGACGGGGTGGCCGAAGGCCGCCGCTTAGATCAGGAGGACTGGATCAGTAGGACAGGCCCTCGGTCGCTTCCTCATCCGCCCGACGTATCCCCGCGTAGAACTGCGACAAGGTGCTGGCGACCTCGTCGGGTTCCGGTTCGGGTGCCCAGGCCGCGGCGGCCGACATGGGTACCCGCCCTCGGGTGAATGGGGAACTGGGTGGGGGCGTCTCCTGGGTTCTGGGTGTGGCCCCCCGCGCGTACGCCGTCACATGGGCCATCGGCGTACGCTTCGGCAGCCCAGCCGAGGTCCGCTGACCGGTGTCCGGGGCCGGGGTCAGGGTGGGGCTCAGCGGTGTCGACGTGTGCTCCCACGCCGACTCGTCCTGGGTCCACCACGCCGGCTGCCGCTCCTCCTCCTGGGCACCCAGCAGGTGCTCGGCCCGACGGACGAAGGCACGCCTCGGCGGTACCGGTGGGAGGTCGGGCTGCGGGGTCGGTCCGTAGGACAGCAGATCCGCGGGCAGCCACACCGCAGCCGTGGTCCCCGACCGAGGTGACGAGGACAACTTGACTGTGATCCCGTGGCGCGCCGCCAGGTGGCTGACCACGAACAACCCCATCCGTTCAGAGACCGACACATCGATGACCGGCGGTTTGGCCAACCGTTCGTTGGCCTCAGCCAGCTCTTCGGGGGTGATGCCGATCCCCTTGTCCTCCACCGTGATGACCGCTTCCGTGCCGCCTCGGGTTAGCTGCCCCCGCAACCACACGTCGGTGTCCGGGGGTGAGAAGGCGGTGGCGTTCTCCAACAGCTCAGCCAGCAGGTGGACCAGCTCGGCGACCGCGTGTCCCACGATGGAGATCTCATCGCTCACCGAGTAGCGGACCCTGGGGTACTGCTCAATCTCAGCGGTGGCGGCCAGGAAAACCTGGGACAGCGGAATGGGTCGGTTCCAGCGACGTGAGGACTCGCTTCCGGCCAACACCAGCAAGCTCTCGTCGTTACGCCGCATGCGCGTGGCCAGATGGTCCAGCTGGAACAGGTTCTCCAGCTGTTCCGGATCCTGTTCGGTCTCCTCCAGCCGGTCCACGAGCTGCAGCTGTCGTTCCACCAGCACCTGGCTGCGTCGCGCCAGGTTGATGAACATCGCGCTGACGTTACGCCGCAGCACGGCCTGCTCGGCGGCGAGCCGGACCGCTTCCCGGTGTACCGCGTCGAACGCCGCGGCGACCTCACCGATCTCATCGCGACTGTCCATATTGATAGGGGTCGGTTCCAGGACCAGATCCCCGCGGGGTGTGGTACGCAACGTCTCGATGACCTCAGGGAGTTGGTGACGGGCCACATCCAAGGCTTGGGCCCGCAGCTGCCGCAGGCTGTTCGCCATGGAGCGTCCCACGGCGAAGGAGACCAGCAGCGCGAACAGCAGGATCACCACAACCCGGCCCACGCTGAACCAGGTGTCCCGCCATTCAGCATCGGTGAGGTTCGAGGCGAGCGAGATGGCGTCGGACAGCAGACGCTGCTCGGCTAAGGCGACCAGCTCCAGCGCGGTGGTGCTGGCGGCCCACCACTGCTCTGGGTCGATATCCAGCTCCCCCCGCTGGGCGCCGTCCACCGCCGCCTGCTCAATCCGCTCCGCCGCCAGGGTCGCTTGCCCGCGCACCAGGTTCTGGTACACGGTCAGCTGCTCGGCACCGGCCTCGGACTGGAAGCGGTCCATGGCGGAGGCGTAACGGGCCCGCAGGTCCGCGAACTGCTGGAATCCCCCGAATGCGAACCCACCGCTGTAGGCGATGGCGTACAGCTGCCCACGGATCTGCGACGCCAGTTCCTTGGCCTGGGCCAGGTTACGCACCGTGCCCACCGCCTGGTTGACCGTCTCCCCGTCGTTGTTTTCTGAGCCCCCAGGCGCCTCGGCCCTGGGCAGCACCTCTAACAGGGCAGCGATGATGCGGCTGTACTCATCGAACACGCTCTCCCGGCGCAGCCAGCCCTGCTGGACAGCCGTGCGTACGACGTCCAGCTGTTCCAGGGCCGCCTCCGCACGCCGGATCTGCCTGACCTGTTCGGCCAGCGGCGCCGCAGCCTGACGGTAGCGCGCTACGGCGTTATCAACCGCGCTGCGTTGAGCCGTGATGGACTCGGCCAACTGCGTAGCGGTCTGCGTGTCCCGGGACACCACCGCCAGGTACCCGGCGACGTGGTCCCGTTCCCACTGGAGCTCGTGGACGAGTGTGGTCACCCGTTGCCCCAGCTCAACCTGAGCGCTGAAGTCCTCCAACGCTAAGGCATCCCGGATCGAGGAAGCGGTCCCTAGGCCGGTCACGATGAGAAACGCCACAGCCGGCACCAACAGCACAGCGGCCAACTTGCCGCGCACCCGCCAGTTGCGGACCCGAAGCACGCTTAACCAGCGCGATGGCGGTATACGCCTCACCCAGGCCTGGAACACCTTCCAGCGCTGTGCCGGTCGCGACGGCGGAATACGCCAATGACGGCCCGTTCTCGCCGTTCTCGATGGTTGAGGCGATGTCGACACCGAGCTCATCACCATTACTCTCCCGGGCTACGCGGCGGGTTCATGTGCTGTTAGGACTGACAACCGCGCCCGTTACGAAGATCACCAGATGTTGCTCGGCAAACAATGTATACCGGGGCGCTCATCCTAGGGGTACACGGTCGTCTCAGAGTGGTTGTGGCAGTCTCAGCTACGAGCTTTCGGTATTGAAGCCGTCAGATACGTGTGCCAGTATCAGCAACTCGTGAGCGCGGGCATTCACCACCTGAGCGGACCGTATGTGGTTCCCGGGGACGCGCCATACCGCAAGGCGCATGCCGTGCCCAGAGACATGTGTGGCCACAGGAGGGGGCCAAATCCTTATGAGGAGATTCTCCGGCGCGATTAGTGGGCTCGCGCTGTTGGCGTTGGTCGCCTGCTCCTCCGGTTCCGACGTCTCCGACAGGGCACTCCCTTCCGAAGTACGGATCGGTCTGCTGGTGGAGGAGATGAGCCAGACCGGTCAGGACGCGATCCACGGTGCCCAGCTAGCAGCGGATCTCATTAATGAGACGCTGGATCTGTCGCTGCCTTTAGCCGCGGAGCGTGGACTGCCCAATCTGAACGGCGCCGACGTGGCGATCGTCACGGTTGACGTGACTGGTGATCCAGGAACCGCCGCCGGTCAGGTAGCCATGCTGGCGAGCCGGCATCACCCCGCGGGGATGGTGATGGTGGGCAGCTCCGAGCTCACCGCGGCCGCCAGTCTCCGCTCAGATCGGCTTGGTTTGCCGTTTTTGGACGCCTACAGCGGAGAAAATTACCTAACTACACGCGGTCTGGACTGGTTCTTCCGGTTGGCGCCGACTGACCGGATGCTCGGTGAGGAACTGTTCTCACTGCTGCGGTCCCAGGAGCTGGCTGGAGTCCCGACCCGGCGGCTGGTCCTGGTGTACGCCGATGATTCTCTGAGTCAAACCACCGCCGCCACGATCGAGGACCTCGCCGCCGAGGGTGGCTTCTCGGTGGTGGACGAGCTACCGATCGATACCGACAACTCAGACGAAGAGTCTGGTGATGATGACGCTGAGTTCGACACGCTCAGTGATCAAATCGAGGATGTCAACGCCGATGTTGTGATTGCCGTCTCTCACGATCAAAGAGTGGCGAACGCCATAGTGCGTTCTCTGAATCCAGCGGAAAGCTCACTACCCATCATCGCCTTGGGCAGGGGATTCACTGTTCAGGACCCTATTTCCGACGCCGATCGACTGTTGTGTGTACGCGCATGGTCGACGGAGTTTGCAAGTCGTCATCCCGCCGCCCGGGAAGTGACTGAACAATACACTGCGTTATTCAACAGCAGGATGACAGAAGCCGCCGCCGGCGCGTTCACTGCAGTTCTGACACTCGCGGCCGCTATCGATCGGGCCGGTTCTACAGAACCGGAGGAGATCCGGTCAGCGTTGCAGTCGATCCAGTTTTCCGGGACGCAGACCATCATGCCGTGGGAAGGAATACGGTTCGCCTCAAGTGGGCAGAACACTGATGCGGCTGGAGTGGTCGAGCAAGTGATCGGAGGCCGGCTCAGTATGGTCTATCCCACAGAGATCTCCCACACACATGTGGTGTGGCCGGCCACGGATGGCGGCGACTCATGAGTGAAGCTCCAGTCATGAGTGAGTCGATCAACGATCCGGCGTCTTCGGACTCTCCCGTTGTAGAGCTGCGGGACGTCAGCGTCTGGTTCGCCGACGGCACGGTCGCGTTGGAGAAGATCAACCTGTCCGTGGCGCCCGGTGAGTTCGTCGCCATTGTGGGGCCGTCCGGCTGCGGCAAGAGCACGCTTCTGCGGTTGGTGTCAGGTCTTGCCTCCCCCAGCGCCGGAGAGCTGACGCGCCGCACTGACGACGTCGGATACGTCTTCCAGGATCCGACTCTGCTGCCATGGCGCAGCGTACGTCGCAACGTTGAACTGTTTTGTGAACTGCGTAGGCTGCCTCGGTCGCGCCGCCGAGAACTGGCCACCGAGGCGCTCGCCCGGGTGGGCCTGACCGAGTTCGCCAACCATCTCCCCCACGCCTTGTCGGGGGGTATGCGGATGCGAGTGGCGCTGGCCCGTGCGATGACCCTGCGTCCCAGTCTGTTTCTGTTCGATGAGCCGTTCGCGGCTCTCGATGAGATCACCCGCAACCGGCTGGCCGAGCATCTGCAGGAGCTGTTCACCGCCGAACGATTCGCCGCGCTCTTTGTCACTCACTCGGTGCTGGAGGCGGCCTACCTGGCCAGCCGGGTGGTGGTAATGAGCCCACGACCTGCTCAGATCGTGGGTGAAGTCCCGATCGACCTGCCCTTCCCCCGTCCTCCGGAGGCCCGTTTCAGCGCGAAGCTGACCGAAGCCGCGTCGCAGATCGCCGAACTCCTGCGCCGCCATGGCCCGGCTCAGCTGTCCGCTCCGGGAGGTCAGTCATGAGTGCGCCGCAGACGTCGCCCCGCCCCAGCCGACTTCGGCAGGCGGTCCGGATTGCTTTGCCCCCCACCCTGGTCTTCGGTGTGGTTCTCTTGCTGTGGTACGCGGGGAGCGAGTTCCTGCTCAGCGACCGGCGTCAGTTTCTCCTGCCACCGCCGCATGAGGTGGTCATCACCTGCTTCGGGGACCAGGACAACCTGCAAGAGCTGCTCCAAGCGTTGGGGCGCTCGGCGTGGGTGGCCTTCCTTGGTCTGGCAATCGCCACTCTCGTAGGGACTGGCCTGGCGATCCTGATGAGTCAGGCGTCGTGGGTGGAGCGGTCCCTTTACCCGTACGCGGTCGCGCTGCAGACCATCCCGATCCTGGCGTTGGTCCCGCTGTTCGGTTTCTGGTTCGGGTTCGGCTTTGAAAGCCGAGTGTTGGTCTGCGTCCTCATCGCGCTGTTCCCGATCATCGCGAACACTCTGTTTGGCCTGCGTTCGGTGCAGCAGGCCCACCGGGATCTGTTCGCCCTGGCGCAAGCAGGGCGCCTGACCCGCCTGATCAAGCTGGAGTTTCCCAGCGCCCTGCCGTCCTTCTTCACCGGGATGCGGATCTCGGCTGGCTTGTCTGTCATCGGCGCCATCGTCGGTGACCTCTTCTTCCGTCAGGGCGAGCCCGGCATCGGCGTCCTGATGGATCTGTACCGCCAGCGCCTGCAGTCTGAGCAGCTGTTCGGGGCGGTCCTGCTGTCTTCGCTGCTAGGTATCGCAGTGTTCTGGTCGTTCGGCTTCCTGGCCCGGCGGGTGGTCGGACGGTGGCATGAATCCGGGCGTGATCCCACCAACTCCTGACGGTGTTCGGCCTCATGGCCGACGCCTACGCACCACCACGTGTCATATCCACACGGCCGTCCCGCAGGAATTGACGCTGGGCCCGACGCATCGCCCAAACCGATAATCGCGGGCGGCCTCGGCAAAGGAGTGGTCAAGAAGTGAAATCGCCTATCGCGGCTCTGTGGGCCACGGGGCGCGGCGGGTACTCAAACGGTACTGATGTCTTTGAGGAGCTCATGCCGTCCCCCCACCGCACCTCCCGCCGTCTGCTCCGAGTAACGGCGGGTTTGATGACGCTTGCGCTCACGGTCACCGCCTGCTCCTCGGGCGAGGATAGCCCCGAGGGGGGGCAGAGTGCCGAACGGACGGCGAGCGCGGAGGAGACACTCGCGGGTGTCTGCCCGAACCCGATCGTGATCCAGACGGACTGGACTCCGCAGGCCGAGTACGGCGCCGTTTACCGGTTGTTGGGTGATGACATCGAGGTCGACGCCGAACGCGGCAGCGTCTCGGCGACGCTGGTAGACGGCGGGGTCGACACCGGGGTCCGTTTGGAGATCCGCGCTGGCGGCGCGGTGAACAACTACCAGTCGGCCGCGTCGTTCGTTCACAGCGACGAGCAGGTGATCCTCGGTACCGTCGACATCGACGGTGCGGTGCAGTTGAGCGCCGAGTACCCCATGCAGGCGGTGTTCGCTCCCATGGAGCTGTCTCCGTTGGTGCTGCTGTGGGACCCGGAGACCTATCCGCAATTCCAGACGATCGCGGATATTGGCCAGACCGACACCACTGTCCTGTACTTCCCCGGCTCGACCTACATCGAGTTCCTGGTCGGCGCCGGTATTCTGCGTCGCTCTCAGATCGACAGTTCCTACGACGGGAGCCCGAGCCGCTTCGTGGCTGAGCAGGGCCGGATTGTGCAGCAGGGTTACCTCACCAACGAGGTCTACTCCTACCCCAACGAGCTGGAGGAGTGGAACCGCGAGGTGGGATGGGCGCTGGTGAGCGACGCCGGCTACCCGAACTACCCGGCGGCGTTGGGGATCAACCCCGAACGGCGTGAGGAACTCGCTCCCTGCCTGGAGCGGCTGGTGCCGATGCTGCAGCGCGCCGCCCGGGACTACGCGGCTGATCCGGAGCCGACCAACGAGCTCATCGTGGAGCTGGTGGACGCCTACAACGGCTACCCCTACACCCCTGAGCGGGCCGCGTACGCCGTCGATGCCATGTTGGAGCACGGCATCCTGAGCAACGGCCACAACGACACCGTCGGTGACTTCGACATGGAGCGGGTCCAGCAGATCCTGGACATTGTGCGGCCGATCTTCATCGGGCAGCGGGTTGAGATCGCTGAGGATCTGACCGCTGAGGACCTGGCCACCAACGAGTTCATCGACGAATCGATTGGGCTCGAGCCTTCCCAGTGATCGTCGTTTCGACCACGCCGCTGACCGTGATGTGATCGCGGCGCGGGTCCTGACTCAGGTTCGGTACGTCATCGGTCGCCGGTGGCCATGTCCCGATCCGGGGCACGGTCACCGGCCTCGCTCTTCACGCTTCCCGGATCGTCATCCCGCTCCGGGATTGCACACCCGGGGCTTTTGATCAAAGACGGGCCGCCGCGAGTCGTAACCGGGCGGCACCGTCTCTGGTCCCGGTCCCACCCGGACGCCCTTGTCCCCCCCACTGCTCCGGTCCACGTGGGGCCGGAGCACGACAGATTCTCAAGGAGCCGCCCATGGCAACCTCACAGACAGCGCTGTTCGATCCGCTCGCCGAGCTGTACGAGCGCTACGCCGAGATCAATGACGAGATCTACCGGCCCTATCTGGTGCGTTCCCTGCCTGACAGCGGTGGCCGAGGTGTTGACCTGGGATGCGGATCCGGGCGCTTCACCGGCTTGTTGGCCGAACGCTGCACCGAGGTCCTGGCGGTGGACATCTCCAGCCGGGAGATCAATATCGCTAAAAACAAACGCGCCCACCCCAACGTCTCCTACCAGATCCGGAGCCTGCTGGATGTCGATCCCGCTCGGGATGGCCAGTTCGACCTGGTGCTGTCGGTGAACACGCTCTTTCACCTGTTCCGAGAGCACGGCCCTGACAAGGTGCTCGGCCATGTGCGCTCACTGGTAGCGCCGGGAGGTCATCTGGTGGTGGTGGACGTGGTCTCCCCCGGTCCCGCCTCAACATTGCGGCACCGCTGGTTAGGCGTCCAGGACGCCTACGAAACGCTCCGTCGACGCCGGTCGCTGCGGGATGCTTGGACGGTGCTGCGGCTGCGTCAGCACCCAGCGTGGATGCATCACGTCCGCACCAACCGACCGTTGAGCCGGTCGGCTTTCCATGAGAAGTACGCCGCGTGGTTCCCCGGAGCGGAGTTCACCGACGACATCGATCCGTTCATCTGCGCCATGCGGTGGCACAACGCGAGTTAACGCCAAGGCATCACGGTCCACCGGTCGGGTCCACGGTTGATCATGGGATCCGTGGACCCGACAAACGTGAATGATTTTCAAAAGGTTTCCTTTATCAGGGCTTTAACCACTCACGATGGCCGCCGGAAGCCGTGAACCACGTCCCCGGAAGCGCTTTCCGTCCCCAGTCGTTCCTCTTGTCTTGACAACGCGCCCCGTGATGCAATGTCTGTAACCGTGGCGGTCGGGGGCCAACGTACCGCGACGGAGCATCGGAGCCAGACCGCGTACAAACACAGTCGAGAAGACACGACACGTGCCGTCTAGGTCGCGACACGGAACGTGTCGCATTTGTCGTGCCATCTTCGCGATCATCGCGACTTCAGCACTTCAACGCGGTTCGTCCGTAACTGGCGTCCGCACCTCCATGCGGGACGGCGTGATATCGCCTTCCCGCGGTACCCCCCGTACCACGAGGAGAATCACGTGAAACTTCTACGCAGGGTGGCAGCGTCCTCTGTCGCCGCTGTGCTGGTGGCGGGAGCCCTGTCGGTGTTGACTCCCTCCACAGCGGAAGCGCACGGCGCCATGATGGTCCCGGGTAGCCGCACATACCTGTGCTGGCGAGACGGTCTGACCCCGCAGGGCAACATCGTGCCGAACAACCCCGCCTGTGCCGCGGCGGTCGCCATCAGCGGCGACAACACGCTCTACAACTGGTTCAGCGTGCTGCGCTCGGACGGCGCCGGCCGGATGCGCGGCTTTATCCCCGACGGGCAGCTATGCAGCGGCGGTAACACGACCTTCTCCGGGTACAACCTCGCCCGGTCTGACTGGCCGGTCACCCACCTGACCGCCGGCGCCACCATTGAATGGCGGTACAGCAACTGGGCGCACCACCCGGGCACCTTCCGGATGTACATCACCAAGGACGGCTTCAACCCGAACCAGCCGCTGACCTGGGACGACCTGGAGGAGACGCCGTTCCTGTCGGTGACCAACCCGCCGCAGCGGGGTGCGGTTGGCACCAACGACGGTCACTACTACTGGACCGGACAGCTGCCTGCGAACAAGAGCGGGCGTCACATCATCTACTCGGTCTGGGAGCGTTCCGACAGCACGGAGACCTTCTACGGCTGCTCTGACGTGGTCTTCGACGGCGGCAACGGTGAGGTGACCGGCATCGGCCCCGGCAGCGGTCCCACCGGCGGCCCGACCGACGGCCCCACCACCGGCCCGTCCCAGCCGGGTGGCAACGGTCAGTGCGAGGCGACCGCGACGGTCACCCAGACCTGGAACGGCGGCTTCCAGGGCACGCTGACGCTGCGGAACACCGGCACCGCGCCGATCAGCCCGTGGACGGCTCGCTTCACCGTGGACTCCGGTGTCACCATCACCAGCGGGTGGAACGGCACATTCAGCCAGAGCGGCTCACTGGTCACAGTGACGGCTCCATCGTGGAGCCAAACTCTGGCGCCGGGAGCCACGTACAGCGTGGGCTTCAACGCCAACGGCAACTCGTCCAACATCACCAACGTGTCTTGCGGCTGAGCAGCGGTCCGCAGCCTGAGGCCCGTGTTACCGCCCCTGCGGGCTGACGGCTCGGACACACTGTGGGGAAACCCAGGCCACACGTGGGGGCCGACCGCATCGCGGTCGGCCCCTTTCGTTGTCTCCGCCCGGTTCGGCGCGGCTCGCGATACGTCTTCCTGCTCGCGCTCGCCTCTCCCACACACCCTCTCCCCAAATTTCTAGATATGTAATATACAGGAAATTATTCCGAATTACAGGAAGTTTCCTCTATACCGTTTTTAGCCGACTTCAAGGAAGTAGTGGCACGGTCAGAACCGATGTGGGCCGGGTGTCATCCGGCCTCGGCGATCGTCTCGGGGAAAGGACGCTGCCGTGCCTGATAACAGTTCCGTACTCGCCCCCACCCGTCAGGGCGCGGGGCTGACCGAAGCCGCCGGTTCCGCCACCTCAGTGACCGACGGCTCCTTTGACCCGCTCGCCGACGTGACGACCTGGCCGCAGTTTTTCCGTTCGGTCGTCCACGTCCAGCCCCTCGAGGACGGGGAGGAGGTCCGGGTCTGGATCCTCGACGCCGAGCGGGAGACCGTCTCCACCCGTGTGGTGCCACGGGACGCCTCCGCCTTGGAGGACCTGAAGGATGATCTGCTGCCCGCCGTCTCCGATCCCGATCTGACCATTTCCTTTGCTGACCCGCTGTTCATCGGCGGAGCGCTCTCGGACGTCTACCGCTTCCTGTACGAGGCGGACAAGTGGCCGCAGCGCGTCGACCATGTCTCCCGGATCGTCCTGACCGAGGACACTCCGAACGTTCAGTTCTTCGACATGGACACCCGGACGCCCGACGGCAGCTCACACACCACCCGCTCGGTGCGTCTGTGCTTCCCAGAGGAGCTGATCGTCTACAAGCAGATCAAGCTGCCCGCGTTGCTTGACGCGCACACCGGGCACTGGAAGTTCACGGTGACCCGGGAAGGTGTGGTGGCCGAGGCGCGGCACACCGCGACCATCAAGCCGTCCGCCCTGTCGATCCTGGGGCCGGGCACCACAGTGGAGGACGCGCGCCGGTACCTGCGTCGCGTGCTGTCCGCCAACAGCCTCAACAGCCTCCGCTGTGCCAAGGCGTACGCCGAGGAGCGGGCGGGTGTCTGAGCAGCCCAGTCCGGCGCGGTTTCTGGACGACCTGCTGGCCGACGCGGCGCAAAGCGCCGGCCAGCGGGTCGCCGTGCGGTACGGCGACCAGGCGCTCACCTTCGCCGATTTAAACGCGCTCGCGACCCGCTGGGCTGACATTCTGCGTACCGTCATCCGTCCCGGCGCCGTCGTTGGCGTCACCAATGTGCTCACTCCCGAGTTCGCCGCGGCCTACTACGCGGTGTCACGGGCACACGGCGTGGTGGCGATCATCAACCCTCTGCTACCCGCGGAGGGGCTCGCGCATGTCGTGGGAGTCAGCCGGGCCGAGGTGGTGATCGGCACACCGGAGGTCTGTGCGCGGGTGGAGTCGGTCCGCGACCGACTGCCGGACCTGCGTGCGCTCGCACTGCTCGCACGCGAGCCGGACCAGACGCTGCCGACCCTGGATGAGCTGGCGACCAGCCTCGATGACGCTTCCCGGGCGCGGGCTGACAACGCCGCTGGTGAGGAGCGTCGCGACCTGGATTCGGTGGTTTGCATTCAGTTCACCAGCGGCACCACCGGGCCACCCAAGGGGGTGCTGCTCACCCACCGGAATCTGACCGTCAACGCCGCCCAGGTGGCACAGGCCCATGAGTTGGGGCCCGATTCGATCACCCTCAACCACCTGCCCACGTACCACCCCATGCACATGAACTCGGCGGTGTACGCGGGCGCGACCCAGGTGCTGTGTCCCCAGGAGGACGCCGTCGACGCCATTGCGCTGGCCAACGCCACCGGGGCCACCCACTTCTACAGCCTGCCGGTGCGGCTGGGACGGCTCGCGCGGGATCCCCGCCTGCCGTCGCTGCGATTGTCGACGGTCATCGCCATCCTGTCGGGTGGGTCGGCGCTGCCTCCCAACACCGGGCCGGTGCTGGAGGAGCAGTTCGGTATCCCGGTGATCCAGGGGTACGGGCTGGCCGAGATGTCACCGTTGACGCATTCGGACGGCCCCCACGACTACCGCCGTGGCTCGGTGGGGCGGGCCCTGGAGGGCACCGAATGCCGGATCGTGGACCTGACCGACGGCACTGTTCTGCCTGAGGGGGACCGCGGCGAGGTTCAGGTACGCGGCCCGCAACGCATGCTCGGGTACGCGGGCGCGCCGCCGTTGCCCGCCGACGCCTGGCTGGAGACCGGTGACGTCGGCTATCTGGAGGACGGTCGCCTGTTCCTGGTCGACCGGATCCGCGACGTGTTCAAGTGCGACAACTGGCTGGTGGCTCCCTCGGAGATCGAGATGGTCCTGTCCCGGCATCCTGCGGTCGCTGACTGCGTCGTGGTCGATCTGCCGGACGATCTACGGGGAGCGGTGGCAGCGGCGCTGGTGGTCCTGCGCCCCGACTCATCTTCGGTTTCTCCCGACGAGATCGCGGCCTGGACCAACGCCCAACTGCCGTACTACCAGCACCTGCATCGGGTGGCCGTTGTCGCGGCCATTCCTCGTTCCGCTAACGGCAAGGTGCAGCGCCGTGACCTTCGGGCGCTCATCCGTGCCCCGGACGCTGTTGAGAATCCCGTCCCGTAACCGCCCCACCGCAGGCGGCCGGGTGGGCTCATTGACAGGTTCCTAACCGCTGATCACAAGAGAAACGAGGGTGCCATGCCCACGATCATCAATCGTCTGATCGTCACCGGTGAACCCAGGGAGTTCGAACGGCTGCTCGGCCGGATCACCGAGTACATGAGCAGCCAGCCCGGTTTCATCGACCACCAGCTGTACCGCTCCATCCGTCGACCCGACGTCTACATTGAGCTGGCTCGCTGGAAGGACGCCGAAAGCCACCAACGCGCGATCGCCAGTGAGGGCTTCAAAGAGCGGGTACGCGAGATCTCGGCGGTCGCCACCGCGGAGCCCGACATCTTCGAACCCCTCTCCTGACTTCCCTAGGAGTGTCCGGGTGGCACACACCCGGACACTCCACTCCACCCACTCCACGTATCACGTATCGCCATCCACCGTTCCACCACCACGCATCAGGGCCCGGGCTCTTTAAGCCCGGGCCCTGATGGCTGCGCTCCCAGCGCGTTCGGTTCTACGGCCAGCCGCGGTCACTGGTCGTCGCGGGTGACCCGCCGCGATTGGACCTGCCACCCGTCCGCGGTGCGGACCAGCACGTCCTCACACACGCACATCCGGTGCAGCCGGGGGTCGCCACCCCGCTGCGTGGAGATGACCAGCCCGTAGGAGCGGGCGCGGAAGGTCCCGTCTTCCCGTGGCGTCACCGTGGTCATAACGTGCAGGTGGCGCTGGCGTTCCCCTTTGGCCGCCAGCTCCTCACGCACCTTCCGAACCGCGGCGGCCAGCGCCTGCCGGCCGCGTACCGGTTCGGTCATGCCCGGCAGCAAAAAGGCGCAGTCATCGGTACAGGTGGCTGCCCATTCATCCACGTCACCGTCGTCAAGAAGCTGCAGGTGTCGCGCGTAGAACCGTGCGACCTCCAGGTGTAGTTGGTCCTCGCTGACGGTGGACGGCAAGGTAATAGACATTGGTTCTCCTCAACGTATAGCCGCGGCCCCACCGCACGCACCCGTCATCTCGACGTGGGCGTCGTGGGACCGCGGAAGGTCAGGGAATGAGCGCCACGGCACGAGCCCAGCCGGCCCCGCCGCGCGCGATCTTGACTGGGAAACAACAGAACGTGAACCCGTACGGCTGGGGTAGCGTGTCGAGCGCGGCCAGCCGTTCGATCTGGCAGTACGCCCGTTCCCTCCCGGCGAAGTGGGCCGGCCACAGCACGGTGCGGTCACCGGTCCGGGTGTAGGTGTTGAGCATCACTGGGAACGGTGCGTCCACACTGAACGCGTCGGTGCCTATCACGCGAATCCCGGCGTCGAGCAGGAACGCGGTCGCCGACGCGTCCAGCCCCACAAAGTCGGTGAAGTACTTGGGGGTACCGGCCCACCGGTCTGCACCGGTATTGAGCAGCACAATGTCCCCTGGGCTGAGCGTGTACCCCAGACGGTCCAGCTCCCGGCGGATGAAGTCGGCGTCCACCGTCCCCACCCCCGCCTCTCGCAGGTCCAGCACCACACCGGGCCCGTAGAACCACTCCAGCGGGACCTGGTCGATGGTGGCCGGTGGGCTCCCGTAGGCGGTCCGGGTGCCGTAGTGGGCAGGCGCGTCGACGTGCGTACCGGTGTGGCTGGTCAACGTCAACGTGTCCACCGACAGCAGCTCACCGTCCGGCAGGACCGAGGGGTCGAAATCGATCCCGAAGTGGGACCGCATCTCCTCGCTCATGTGCCGGGCCCCCTCGGCGGGTGTCATCACTTGGTGCGTGACCGGTTCCGGTTCCCACGCCTCGGAGTCGATCGGCGAGGACAAATCAATGATGCGCATGGACACCCTCCGAGGAGTCAGGCGTGAACAGATCGGACCGGACCTTGATTTCAGGGTCGCCGTAGGCGATGTAGGCGCTGATCTTGGGGAAGGCTGGAGTACGCGGCATCAACGCGGCGAGCCGGGGCCGCAGGAAGGCCACTAGCGGGCTCTTGGACATCAGCATCCGCGCCTGCGTGTTCTGGAAACGGAGTGTCTTGCGGATCCCGGGCAGCCGTCGCCGAGGGAACTGCTCCAGCACCGACAGGTCACCGGTCGACAGCGCTCGCATGATCAGCGGATGCAGAAGCACCGCGTCCTGGAGTGCCAGGTTGATTCCCTGCGCGCCGAACGGGCTGTGGGTGTGGGCCGCGTCCCCAAGCAGGACCAACCCGTCTCGCACCCAGCGCCGCGCCAGTCCGGCGAACACGTCCAGCAGGGAGGTCTGATGCAGGCTCGCCAGGCTCTCCATCAACGGGGCGTACGCGGGTAGCGCCCGGATGATCCGCTCCCGCACCGGCTCTACCCCGTGCTTGGCGAGTTCTGGGTAACCACCGTGAGGCAGGGCACAGCCGAACTGCACGGTGTCCCCGTAGCCTCGCACCACCACGATCGGTTGCTGATCAGTCAGCACTATCTGCACCGCGTCCTCGGGCTGCACCCGCCCTTGGACCGGCAGCCGGAACCAGAGCAGGTCATGTTCGTAGGTGTCCATCCGGTCAAACGGCAGCCCGGCCAGACGCCGCACCTTGGAGTAGCGCCCGTCCGCGCCGACCACGATCCGGGACCGAATGGTCCACTTCTCGTTCCGCCCCACCGTGGTGATACCGGCGACCCGTCCGTCTTCCCACACCAGACCGGTGACCTTGTTGCCGGGCAGGTAGCCGAAGCGCTCAAAGCGTTGGCAGTGCTCCAGCAGCTCGGTCAGCAGGTGCCGCTGCGGCAGGTTCAACAGGATGTTGTATGGCGGCGGGAAGGCCTCGTAGTCGACGCGCATGAGGACTCGGTCACCGTCGACCAGCTGAAAGTGGGTCAATTCCAGGCTGCCCCGCGCCCGCGCCCCCGCAAGCACCCCCAACGCGTCTAGCACCGCCTGCCCGCCGGGCTGCAAAATCTCCCCTCGGTACTCGCGGTCGAAGGTCGTCGCCTTCTCCACCACCGTCACCGAGACTCCGGAGCGGGCCAGGAGCAGCGCGAGAGTGAGCCCCGCCGGTCCCGCTCCGACAACACAGACCTCACACGTCGTCTCCACGTCGGCCTCACACTGCTTGGGCCTGGGTCTGTGCCCGGACCGCGTCGACAAATGCCCGAAGTGTGCTCTCGACCTGGGTGACCTCCTCCGGGAGGACCACGCCGTACCGGCGCCGCACCCGGGCCGCCGCCTCCATCACGGCCAGCGAGTCGTAGCCGAGTTCCGCGAACGTGGTGTCGAGAATGTGATCCCCGTCCAGGGAGCCTCCGGGTTCCCCGGCGCACTCCCTCAGCAGGGCACGCAGATCATCCAGCGTGAACGCTTCCATGGTCTTTTTCCCTCCGGGTGTCGTTCATGACTTGTCCTGTTGCCGGGCTCGGTGCATGACATGGCTGGCTTCGCGCGGAGCTGCTGTCCGCGAACGTCTTAGGCGGCCCGCCGAATAACCATCGCGGCGTTGAACCCCCCGATCCCACGCGCCAGCACCAGGGCGGTCTGGAGCGATGCCGACACCGGTTCCGGCCCGACGAGAGCGATCGGGTGCGCCACGTGGGCACGTGTGACGTTGGGGGTGGGCGGAATGACCTGGTCCCGCAACGCCAAAAACGCCGCCACCAAGTCCAGACACGCGCCGGCCGAGGCCAAACGTCCGGTTCCGGTCTTGGGTGCGGTAACCGGCACCTCCCGTTCTCCGAACACCGCGCGCAGCGCCGCGGCCTCCACGGCATCCAGGTCGGGCACCCCGGCCGCGTCGGCGAACACCACGTCTACCTCCTGCGGGGTCACTTCGGCGTCGGCGAGCGCCATCCTGATCGCCCGCTCCAGACCGGGTGGACGCCCACTGCCCGGCGGCGGGTCGAAGGTCGCCGCGTACCCGGCGACCTCCCCGTACCGGCGCGCACCCCGGGCGTGGGCGGAGTCCGCGTCCTCCACGATCAGCAGCGCGGCCCCCTCACCGGGGACGTAACCGCAGGCCTCTCGACTGAATGGCAGGTACGCCCGATGTGGCTCCTCGCGCAGACTCACCCGCCCGTTAGCTATCTGGGACACCCAGCCCCAGGGGCACAGCGCGCTGTCCGCGCCCCCGGTCACCACCACGGGGGTTCCTCCGCGGACCTGCCGCCGGGCCTGTGCCACGGCGTCCAGACCGCCGGCTTGTTCGGTGACGATGACTCGCCCGGGGCCGCGCATGCCGTGCCGGATGGAGATCTGCCCGGTGTTGACCGCGTAGAACCAGGCGAAGGACTGGTACGCGCTGACGTACTCCCCGCCTTTAGACCACAGGTTCTGCAGCTCACCCTGACCGAACTCGAATCCGCCGTAGGCGGCGGCCGTCACCACGCCGGCCGCGTACTCCGGCAGCTGTTCGGGGATGATCCCAGCGTCGTCCAAGGCGTGCTCAGCGGCGATCAGCGCGTACTGCGTCATCGGGTCGGTCTGAGGGAGCAGATGGCTGGGGAGGCGTTCAGCCGGGTCGAAGTCCGGGACCTGACCAGCGAGGCGGGCCCGGTACTTGGAGGCGTCGAACCGAGTGATCGGTGCGATCGCGCTCCCGCCGGCGCGGGTCGCCTCCCAGTACTCCTCGCGGCCGATCCCGGTCGGTGCCACCACACCGATACCGGTCACTACTGCCTGGCTAGTCACGGCACGCCCATTCCGGGTCAGAGAGCACCATGGCGCTTTGGAACCCGCCGAAGCCGCTCCCGACCGACAGCACCACGTCGGTCTGTTGTTCTCGCGCGGTGACGGGCACGTAGTCCAAGTCGCACTCCGGATCCCGTTCGGTCCAGTTCGCGGTGGGTGGGATCACGTTGTGGGTGATGGCCAGCGCACAAGCGGCCACCTCCAGCGAACCGATCGCCCCCAGGGAATGGCCGATCATCGACTTGATCGAGCTGACGGGGGTGGCGTACGCGTGATCGCCCAAGCTCGCCTTGAACGCCGCAGTCTCGTGACGGTCGTTCTGCCGGGTCCCTGAACCGTGGGCGTTGATGTAGTCGATGGCGGTGGTGGGGATTCGCGCGATATCCAGCGAGGCTCGGATCGCCTCGGCCATCTCCCGACCATCTGGACGCAAACCGGTCATGTGGTAGGCGTTGCAGCGGGTGGCGAAGCCGGCGATCTCGGCGTACACCGTGGCTCCCCGACGCCGGGCACGCTCCCACTCCTCCAGCACAAACACCGCGGCCCCTTCACCCAGAACGAACCCGTCTCGACGGGCATCGAACGGACGGCTGGCATGCTCGGGATCGTCGTTGAGGGTGGTGGTGGCTTTAATCGCGTCGAAGCAGGCGACCGTGATCGGTGAAATCGGGGCGTCGGTAGCGCCGGCGATCATGACGTCGGCCGAGCCTTCACGGATCAGCTCCCAGGCATGCCCCACCGCGTCCAGGCCTGAGGTGCAGCCGGTGGAGATCACGCTCACCGGGCCTTCCGCACCCACATCCCAGGCCACCTCGGCCGCGAACGAACTGGGTACCAGGTAGTCGAACAGATGCGGAACAGCGCGTTCCGGGTCGACCTCCCAGTACTTGCCCCGGTGGCTGACTACGCAGTATTCGCGGTCCAGGCTCATGGTGGCGCCGACCGCTGTTCCCAGGCTGACCCCCAACCGGTATGGATCGACGTCCCCAAGAGTCAGGCCACTGTCAGCGATCGCCTCCCGGGCGCAAACCAACGCAAACTGCACAGCCCGGTCCAATCGTTGGGATTGTTCGACAGTCAACCCTTCGGCGACCGGGTCGAAATCACACTCGGCGGCCACTTGTGACCGGAAAGGGGAGGGATCGAAGAATGAGATTCGACGGGTAGCGGTGCGTCCAGAGGTCAGTAACTCCCAGAACGCTTTGGTGCCGATCGCACCAGGAGCGACCACGCCGATCCCTGTGACGGCCACCCGATGATGGGCGTGTGGTCCCCGCACTGTCACGGCTCCCCCCTCGGCTCGGCCACTGCTATCACCTCGCCAGAATGCGCGGAGGCCACTTGAAGCGCTCTTGAATCTGTCTGGAAGCTTGAGTTTTCCTTGAAGTCACATCGAGCCCAAATCCCTCGAAGTGGGGGAGGTTCCAACGGGCCCCGCTTAGAATCTCTTCGCGGTTGATCTGGCGGTTACCTGGAAATTGGGGGAGTCATCCATGGAAAACAGTCGTGTCTTCGATATTGAGGCAGCTGTCCTGGGCCCCCTCCGGTTGAGCTACCACGGGAACGACGTGACCCCCACCGCCCCTAAACTCCGTCAAGTCCTCGCGCTTCTTTTGATGCAGATCAACCAGACTGTCCCCGCCACCACCCTCATCCGGGAACTGTGGAGGGACCAGCCGCCGAAGAGCGCGCGGACCACATTGCAGACCTACATCTTGCATTTGCGAAAAACGCTCGCGAACGGTCTCGACATCGATCTGGACACGACCGCACGGCAGGTGCTGCTCACCCGACCGGGTGGTTATCTACTCCGGATGACGCCAGGCCGCCTGGATCTCCACCGCTATGAGGAGCTCCGCCGGGAGGCACGGCGGGCTGAGGAACGCGGCGATTACCACACCACCGCCCGGCTGCTGCGGGAGGCTCTTGAGCTGTGGCAGGGGCCAGCGCTGGTTGACGTGACCATCGGCGAGGTGCTCGAACCGGTGGTACGGGGCCTGAGTGAATCCCGCATGGTGGCGCTGGAGCAGCGTATCGATGCCGACATTCAGCTCGGGCGGCACCAAGAGGTACTTGAAGAACTCGCCGCGCTGACTGCGCAGCACCGCTTCAATGAAAATCTGCATCGGCAGTTTATGCTCGCCCTTCACCGTTCAGGGCGTAGTTGTGATGCATTGGGCGTTTTTCAACGGTTGCGCACGGCATTGGCTGATGAGTTGGGTTTGGAACCATCAGATATGCTGCAGCGTACACAACGGGCGGTTCTGGCCGCGGTATAAATTCACTTCAACCCAAGAGATTGAATCCAAAACCGCCTATGGTTGGCGCCCATCGTGATATTTTGCAGCCAATCCCGACCTACGCACGATGACTTCGTGAGATCGACTTAGTGAGATCTTGCGTCGGTTCCAGTAGTGTGCCGGAACCGACCCAAGATCTCCCCCGATACGCATCCCTGATGCTAGCATTTCATTGGCTGGCAGCCAACCAATTTAGGAGACACATGACACCCCGCTCCTTCTCTTCTAAAGAGAAGATGCGTGAACACTCTCGCCGCCGGTTGCTGGACGCGGCCTGTGACCTGCTGCGGGAACAGGGATACCAGGCAACCACCCTGGCTGATATCGCTCGTCGCGCCGGAACCGCGCGTGGCCTGGCGTCGTACTACTTTCCGAGCAAACAACACTTGTTTCAGGCCGCCGTCCACCGCGCCATGACCGACCGTCTTGAGGTGGCCCTGGCGCAGATTCCCGCCGACGCCAGCCCGCAGGACCGCCTGGCCCACGTCATTGACAGCATCCTGACCATGGCGGCCGAACAGCCGGAGTTGTTCCGCGCCCACCTGGCCCTCATCCTTCAGCCAGGCTCCAACGGCTTTGTCTATGAGCCGGAACGCGAGCACCTGGGGCGCATCCTGCAACGGGTCCTACAGCAACGCGGGGCCCTCAACCCGACGCTGGAACACGCTCTGCTGCGCGGCGCCTTGATGGGCGCGGTGATCGCCATCGTCCTTCCCGGCGCGGAAACCCCGCTGGAGTACGTCAGGGCGGACCTGTTCGCCCGCTACCGGCTCCCCTGGTCCCTAGGCACGCCACCGTCCGCTGCTCCCCCACCCGACTCATCGCCGCTCGACAGTGCCGCGGCTCTCCCCGAGCCTGCGGCACCCACCGTCCACACCGAGGCTTCCGACGCCGAACCAGTCACTGCCGAACCGGTCGCTACCGAACCAGCGGCGTCCGCGCCCTCAGCACCGGCACCCCATGGCCAGGATGATCACGGCATCAGCTCGTCGATAGCGCGGTAAATCCGCTTATCCGAGACCGGGTAGGCGGTTCCCAACCCTTGCGCGAAGTAACTGACCCGCAGCTCCTCGATCATCCACCGCACCCGCCACAACGCGTCCAGGGTCGCCCCGGTCGCCGGTACCGTCGCCACCAGTTCCCGGTATGCCTGCTGAACCTCCTCCACCGCCTGCATCCGCTGTCGGTCCCGGTGCGGGTTACCCGGCAATTTGTCCAACCGCTGCTGGATCGCCTCCAGGTAACGCGGCAGGTGCGGCAGCTGCCGCCAACCGGTGGCGGTCACGAACCCCCGGTACACCAGCCCGGCTAGCTGTGCCTTCATATCGGCCACAGACGGCTGCAGGGTCGGATTGGTGGTGGCCTCCAAGCGAGTGCGAATTGTGTACCACAGCGACAGAATCGCGCGGACTTGGGTGATGATCTCCTCCAGGACCTCAACCACATCCGCCCGGACCCGGTCACGGAGCGCCCAGAACCCCGCTTCATCCCACGCCGGCCCACCGGCCTGAGCCATCAGCCGGTCCACGGCGCAGCCGGCGCAGTCATCCAGCAGGTCGGTCACATCCCGGTGCGGACTGCGCGCCAACGCGAGCTTGGCCGGGGTGTTGAGGCGGGCCGCCACCAACTTGACCGGTGGCGGCAGGGTGAGCAGCAACAACCGCCGCGTCCCCTGCCACATCGCCTGCCGCTGAGCGGCCTCACTGTCGAAGGCGCGGACCGCGACGCTGTCCCCCTCATCCACCAGGGCCGGGTATGCGGTCACCACGAAACTGCCTTGACGACGCTCCACCTTCCGCGGCAGATCCCCGAATTCCCAGGTACGCGCACCGCGCCGCTCCAGCCCCGCCGCGGCGGCCGCCTCGGTCAAGGTCCGTCGGACCTGATCCCGTAGCCGCTGCTTGAGCTCATCAAGGTCCTTGCCCTGGGCCACGGTGCGATCCTGCTCGTCCACGACGCGGAAGGTCATCCGCAGATGCTCCGGCAGACGGTCCAGCCGCCACGCGTCATGGGGGATCACCACCCCCGACAGCCGGGTCAACTCCCGACCGACCACCTCGGTCAACGGCCCGTCCTGTGGCCCGACCCGCGCCAGTACCGCCCGGGCAAAGTCAGGGACCGGGACGAAGTTACGACGCAGCGCCTTAGGCAGCGACCGGATCAGATTGGTGATCAACTCCAGCCGCATCCCGGGGACCAGCCACTGGAACTGCTGAGCGGACAGCTCCCCCAGCACTGGCAGGGGAATGTGGACGGTGACCCCGTCATCGTCGCTTCCAGGTTCGAACTGGTAAGTCAGGCGCAGCGCCACCCCGTCGTGCTCCCACACATCGGGGTAGTCCCGCTCATCGACCTGCTCAGCCTCCTGGTTGACCAGCATCTGCCGGTCGAACATCAGCAGGTCGGGGTTTTTCGCGCGGACCTTCTTCCACCAGCTGTCAAAGTGCCGGGCGGAGATCACCTCCTGCCCGATGCGCTGGTCGTAGAAGTCGAACAGGGTCTGGTCGTCCACCACAATGTCCCGACGCCGGGCCCGGTGCTCCAGCTCCTCCACGGACTCCAGGAGCGCCCGGTTGTGGTGGAAGAACTCGTGATTGGTGTCCCAGTCCCCCTCCACCAGCGCGTGCCGGATGAACAGCTCCCGCGCCAGTGGCGGATCGATACGGCCGTAGTTGACCTTCCGGGAGGTGACGATGGGAAGACCGTAGAGCGTGACCTTCTCGTAGGCCATCACCGCACCACGGCGCTTCTCCCAGTGCGGCTCGCTGTAGCTGCGTTTGACCAGGTGCCCGGCGAGCGCCTCGATCCACTCCGGCTCCACCCGGGCGGCGACCCGCCCCCACAGCCGGGTGGTCTCCACCAGCTCAGCGGCCATCACCCAGCGGGGGGATTTGCGGAACAGGGCCGACCCGGGCGCAATGGCGAACTTGGTGCCGCGCGCCCCCGCGTACTCCCGTTTCTCCGGGTCCCACAGCCCCACGTGCGACAACAGACCCGCTAGCAACGACTGATGCACCCGCTGCCGGTCGGCCGGTTTGTCGTTGATCGTCATCCCGAGGGAGGTGACGACCTGCCTCAGTTGGCTGTGCAGGTCCTGCCACTCCCGCACCCGCAGGTAGTTGAGGAACTCCCGCCGGCACATGCGGCGGAACCGGCTGGAGGACAACTCCTGCTGCCGCTCACGCAGGTACTCCCACAAATTGAGGTACGCCACGAAGTCCGACGGCGGCTCCTCCCGGTCGGTGAAACGGGCATGCGCCTGCGCCGCGGCCTGCTGGGCATCGGTGGGGCGCTCCCGGGGATCCTGAATGGACAAGGCGGCGGTGATGACCAGGACCTCAGCCAGGCAGTCGTTGCGGTCCGCCTCAATCAGCATCCGGCCCAGCCGGGGATCGATGGGGATCTGAGCGAGGGTACGGCCGATCGGGGTCAGCTTGCGGTCCGGCCCTAGGGCCCCCAGCTCCTCCAGCAGCTGCACCCCCGCGGTAACCGAACGCCGATCCGGCGGGTCAATGAACGGGAAGTCCTGAACATCCCCCAACTCCAGGGCGGTCATCTGCAAAATGACCGACGCCAGGTTGGTCCGCAGTATCTCCGCGTCGGTGAACTCAGGCCGGGAGGCGAAGTCAGCCTCGGAGTACAGCCTGATACAGATCCCGTCCGAGGTACGCCCACAACGACCGGCGCGCTGATTGGCTGACGCCTGCGAGATCGGTTCGATAGGCAGCCGCTGTACCTTGGTGCGGTGGCTGTACCGGGAGATCCGCGCGGTCCCCGGGTCGATGACGTACTTGATACCCGGCACCGTCAGCGAGGTCTCAGCGACGTTGGTCGCCAACACGATCCGCCGACCGGTGTGGGGTTGGAAGACCCGCTGCTGCTCGGCGTGTGATAGGCGCGCGTACAGCGGCAGGATCTCGGTGTGGGGAAGCTTGAGCCGGTTGAGGGCGTCAGCGGTGTCCCGGATCTCCCGTTCCCCGCTGAGGAAAACCAGGATGTCCCCTGGGCCCTCACGCCGCAGCTCCTCCACCGCGTCGCAGATCGCCTGGATCTGGTCCCGCGGTTCGCTGTCGGCGTCCTCGTCGGCGTCGTCCTGGACGGTCTCCTCCAAGGGCCGGTAACGGATCTCCACCGGCCAGGTACGCCCCGACACCTCGATCACCGGCGCGTTCCCGAAGTGCCGTGAGAACCGCTCAGGGTCGATCGTCGCCGAGGTGATGATGAGCTTCAGATCAGGGCGACGAGGCAGCAGCTGTTTCAGGTATCCCAGGATGAAGTCGATGTTGAGGCTACGCTCGTGGGCCTCGTCGATGATGAGGGTGTCGTAACGCGACAGGAACCGGTCCCTGCTGATCTCGGTCAGCAGGATGCCGTCGGTCATCACCTTGACCAGGGTGTCCTCGCTGACGCTGCCCGCGAAGCGCACCTGGTATCCGACGGTGGGGGTGCCGGTGGTGCCCAACTCCTCCGCGATCCGCGCCGCCACCGTCCGGGCCGCCAGCCGCCGCGGCTGGGTGTGCCCGATGATCCCCCGGATCCCCCGCCCCAGCTCCAGGCAGATCTTGGGAAGCTGGGTGGTCTTCCCGGATCCGGTCTCACCCGCGATGATCACCACCTGGTGGTCGCGGATCGCGTCCTTGATCTCATCCTTGCGGTGGCTGACCGGTAGCTCGTCCGGGTAGCTGATCTCGGGAACCGCCGCGTGCCGGCGCTGCACGCGCTGCTCGGCCGCCTCAATCTCTGCAACGAGGGTGGCCACCACCTCACGCTGACGACGCCGGTCCCGGATCTTGCGGACTCCGTCCAGGCGTCGCCGCAGCCGCTGCTCGTCGGCCACTGTCAGGCCAGGCAGCCGCTCCTGCAGCTGCCTCAGCTGGCTTTTGACGTCAGGTGCCCGGGCCGGACGGCGTTCCTTTCGCCTCGCCTGGCCCGCGGTGTCAGACGCTGGTGTGTGCTCTGCCTGCTGGGTGTGTGCTGTCCGCCCCGTCCGATCTGTCGAGTCACCCCGCTCCCCCTGCGAATCCGAGGGGGTCGGGTCGGAGGGCACGGTGAGCGGGGTTCCGGTGGAGGGCATAGACATATCTGGTCAAGGATAGATCGCTCCCCCACCCTGCTCACACGATTTCCCTTGACCCCATTTCATCGCCTCTGACCGGTTTCAGCGCCACGATACGCTCCCAATGCCCACTTCCTGCGGTTTTCGGCGCATACAAACGCGGTGACGCCCGCTCATCCGACATGAACGTCACACCCGATGCGGGCCCTCGCTCACGCCGTCGTGGGGCGTCACCGCTTGCGGATCGTCACCGCGGCGTCGTCAATGACGACTCGCCAATGCCTGCTGAACGGCGTCCTTCACCCGGTCGTAGATCGCCAAAGGTGGCCCGGCGACCAGGTTCGCGGTCGCGCTCTCCACCCCCGGATGCGGATGGGTCGGCGCGGTCCGCTCCGCGACACGGACCATGCTCGCCAATGAACGCAGCCGCTCTGGGGAGCACTTGGACCGCAAATACCGGAACTCGTAGGTCTCCTCGTGGACGGCGTGCGCCAGCACCGCCTGCCGCAGCTGCTCCAGCAGGGCCGGGAAATCCTCATGGTCAGGGCCAAGAGACTCCAGCCTGCTGAGGAGCTCCTTAGCTTCCCGCTCTTCGGCGAGCCGGTCATCCACGATCTCCCCACCGCCTTCGACGACCTGTCGGGCCAGCGGGTGCACGATCTGCTCCTCAGCGGTCTCATGCACCGCCAACAGGCGTACCAGTCGCGCAAACGCGTCCTGCCGCGCCTTACCGGTACTGGACTTCACCTCAGCGAACAGGTCTCTGATCTGCGTGTGCTGATCCAGCAGCAGCTCCACCACATCCTCGACCTGCTCCTGCTGGGGTTTCTTGGTCTGTCGAGGCTTCTTGGTTTTCACGCTCATCGCGGGCCTCCCGCCTCACGCTGTCGCAACGACGCGACCGGGTGCTCTCCCATGGTCGTCACCCGGTAGTCGGTGCCGAACTTGTCACGGTGTTCTGCGATGACCCGCTCGCTCGGCGGCTCTTCATCGCCGTGAATACCCCGCTGCATCCGCTCAAACCGCTCATGCGCCTCACGGACGTAACCGGCTCCCAGCGTGGTGATATCGATCTGGGTGTCCAGCAGCTCGCGGATGTATTCCTTATTCGGCTCGAAGGTGACCGGCTGCGGCAACTGAGGCGCGAGAATCTCCGCGGGCTCCCGCCCGTCGTGACGACGCATCAGCTCACACGCGATCCGCAGGTGTTCCAACTCCATATTCAGGTGCAACTCCCAGATCGCCTTCACCCGCGGATCGGACTCGGTCTCCATGAACGAGTAGTACAGATAACACTCGTTGTATTCGTGGTTGACCAACTGCTCCCACCAGGTCTCACCCGGGTCAACCAGGGATTCGTAGTGGGTGACGTGCTCCTCTTCAACCAGACCGATCTCCTGGTAGAGCTGCCGCGCGATCGGCTCCATATACTCCGGGCCGACGTTCATGTAATAGTTCATGGTCTGCTGCTCAGCAGCCATGATCGTCAGTGCGTGCAGTTTTGAGATCGGATCGGCGGTTCGCCGGTCATATGGCTCTCGAACATTGTCGTACGGGTGGCGGTGATGATATTTCGTCGGCCGCCCCGGCATCACCTCGGTCAGCAGATCGACGACTTTCTCCGCCTTCCGGTGTTGGATCATCTCGTAGAGATTGGAGTACCGGTACAGGTGGTCGAAGTCCTCCAGCACACCAAATTGGTAGGCCTGCTTCAGGTAGGGATCCGGCTCCATCCGCGCCACCCAGGCAGTGAGATCGACCGCCACCTGTTCGTAAGCGATCGTGGTCTCCAGGGCTGACGCCGCCCCCGGCAGCAGCCAGTTCACCGCCTTCTGCTGTTGCTGCTCGATATACCGCACCTCCGCCAGGCTGCGCTTGACGTCCATATCGGGGCAGTGCCTGGCGAAGTGGTGGCTGAACATGAGCGCTTCTGTCTCGATGCCGTTCATCGTGATGATGCGGCACCGGGTATACGGGTCTGCCTCGTCCGGATCGATAGGGGCGACATCGAGCTCCCGCCAGTTACGGAGCTGACGATCGAGCGGGATCCCGCGTTCCTCCAGCGGATTGAACGTCACTGTTCACCTCTCCTCGCTCGGTACCTCCAGCCGGTCGGCGACACGATCCGCGTCGGACGCCGACGGCCCGCGCCTGCTCTCCCCACGACCGGGATCCCGTCCCGCGAGGGGAAAGGCACCAGCCCCGTGCCCAGTAACCGTCGCACTAAACCGCTCTGTTCACCGTCAGGCGGCCCGCTTTCGCCACCGCCTGACGGGCAACGCGATATCCCGCTTCCTGCTCGACCGCAGCCTGCGCTCCTGCGATGTCGCCCCCGCACCCGCCCTTAGACGCCGAACCTCTCCGGGGTGACACAGGCTTTCAGCGGGCGTACCCCCGCCAGGGCGGGTGCTGTGCGGCGCTGGTCAGCGTCCCGCGTGAGCCAGGTAGCGCTCGATGACGGTGTTCGGGATACGGCCCCGGGAGGCGAGGGTGATCCCGTTCGCCGCCGCCCACGCGCGTACCGCCCGGCTTTCATACGGCGCCAGCGACATGGTCGCGCGACTGGCCGCCGTCGAGCGGGAGGAACGCCGGGCCCGCCCCAGGCGACGCGCCGCGGCGGTGTAGGGCCTCAAAGCCGCCCGCAGCGCCTCAGCGTGCCGCGCGGACAGATCGATCTGGTATTCCTCCCCATCCAGGGAAAACCGCACCGTTTCGGCGGCTTCGCCACCATCAAGATCATCGATGAGCAATTCTCGTACTTTCTGAGTCATGCCGCGCTTCCCCTGTATGTGACTGCCGAAATAACGGATTTGGTGATCGGTCAGGAAGGCTACGCCTGCCTCAGGCAATCGCTCTTACCGGCTGGGCGGCCGACCGGCCAAGTTCGACGAACCGATCGGCGGATACCTGATCAGGAGGTCCGCCGAGGTTTCCCCTGCCCTACCCGATCATCACAGATCCACGCGCAGCAAAGACCCAGCCGCTGATTTCCTCCAGCGACTTCACAGCTTCCTTCAGCGACTTCACAGCGTGCCCCGAACCGCGCGGAAGAAAGCGGCGAGCTGGGCTTTTGACAGCCTCAGCGGGTGGGGAGTTTGACAACCGTCACGAAGAAGTCATCGATAAGGCGTACCACCTGCATGAAACGCTCAAAATCCACCGGTTTGGTCACGTACGCGTTAGCGTGCAGGCGGTAGCTCCGCAAAATGTCTTCCTCGGCCTCAGAGGTGGTTAAAACCACAACCGGGATACTGCACAGTTCCTCGTCACTTTTGATCTCCGCCAGAACCTCCCGGCCGTCTTTGCGAGGCAGATTGAGATCCAGCAGGATCAGACCAGGTCGGGGCGCGTCGGCGTACTGTCCCTGCCGACGCAGGAACTGCACCGCCTGCACTCCATCAGAGACAACATGCAGCGTGTTGCGGATCTTGTGATGCGCGAACGCTTCCTGCGTCATCAGCACGTCCCCTGGGTCATCCTCGACCAAGAGAACGTCGATAGGCGCGGGCGTGGAGGACGATTCAGTCATGAGCGGTGTCTGCCCCCTCGGCTACAGGCAAAGTAAATAGGAATCGGGCGCCACCGGTGTAGTCGGTGTCCAGCCACATCCGGCCACCGTGGTACTCGATCACCTTCTTACACAGTGCCAGACCGATCCCGGTTCCGGGGTAAGCGTCCCGGGTATGGAGGCGCTGAAAGATCACAAAGATTCGATCAGCGTACTTCGGATCGATCCCAATACCGTTGTCGGTGCAGGAGAACAACCACATGTCGTCCTCCCGCCGTGCCTCAATACGGACCTCGGGGGGTTGATCGGAGTGGAACTTGAGGGCGTTGCTGATCAGGTTCTGAAAGACCATGGTCAGCAGTGAGGCATCCCCCCACACCTGTGGGAGCGGACCATGGGTGATCCGGGCGGACGTCTCCTGCTCAACCAACGCCAGATTAGCGCGCGCCTGCTCCACCAGCTCCTCACAATTGACCAGCTGATGCTTCTGCCCGAGCCGCCCCACGCGGGAGAACATCAGCAGATCGTTGATGAGCACCTGCATACGCTTGGCCCCATCCACGGCGAACTGGATGTACTGATCCGCCCGCTCATCCAACTTCCCCTGGTAGCGCCGCTGCAGCAGCTGGCAGAAGCTCGCTACCTTCCGCAGCGGCTCCTGCAGATCGTGGGAAGCGACGTAGGCGAACTGCTCCAGTTCGGTATTGGAGCGTCTGAGGTCACGCGCCTGCTCATCCAGCTTCTCGTGTGCCTTCTGCAACGCCGACAACTCAGACAAGATCCGCCGCCGCATCGCGTCGACGTCTCTGGCCAGCTCCACAGTCTCCCGTGGCCCACCGGCGGTCACCCGCCGTTGGAAGTCCCCCGCCCGAACCTGCCGCGCCTCCTCAGCCAGCCGTGCTAAGGGGCGGATGACGGCGTGCCGGACCAGGAACACGGCCGTGATCACCACCACCAGCAGGCCGAGGGCGATCCACCCGAACACCCACTGGATCGCCGACGAGGCCGAGTTCAGCTGCCGCTCGCTTTCCAGCCGTGCCTGGTTCAAGCTCATCCGTTGCTGATCGAGCGCCTGCCGCACCTCGTTGAACAGCAGCTGGCCCTGGGTGGCCGGAGGCTCCGGACCCTGGGGGTTGCCCATCCACAGGATCACCGGCCGCGCGTACTCATTGCGCCAGGTATCGGCGTAGGCAGTGATCTCGTTGACGCTCTCGCGGACCTCCCGAAGCGGCTCAGCGCTAATCCGCCGCAGCCGCTCCACCGCTATCGCTTCGTCCTGGAGGCCCCGGTAGTACGGGCCTAAAAACTCCACCCGTCCCGACAGTTGGTAGCCGCGTACCCCGGTCTCCTGATTCAGCAGCGCCCTGTCCAGATCAGAGACCGCCTGGGTCGCGATGCTCAACTCATTGACCACCAACGAACGGGCCTGCGACAGCCGGGCCAGGGAGACCGCCCCCGCGCCCCACGCCACACCCAGGATCAACAGGATGACGAGGGCGCCCACCAGGAACCCCCGCCCCAGACTGGGCCGCCACCGTGGGGCCTCGAACTCCTCCGGGAAGGTGAGCACCGGACCCGCGGGGCGTTTCCGCGCCGCGGCCAGGGACGCAGACGGTGCTTGCTCCGGTTGGGGGGTGTCGGAATCCGACTCAGTGACGGAGGAAGGATCCATCACGTCCTCGCTTCCGCTGACTTGTCATCCTCGTGGGGCGTCAGGGAGGAGCGCAGGCCAATCAGCAGCACAGCAAGGTCGTCATTGAGTTCCACACCGCCACCGAATCGGGTCACCGCCTCCACCAACGCATCCAGCAACACCGCCGGTGACTCCCGCCACTGACGGTGTGCTCTCATCTGCGCGTTCATGAGCGAAACCAGTCCGTGCGCGCCCAGACGATCAGCGCCGAACCCGACGTCGATCAGCCCATCGGTGTACAGCAGCAGCGACCAGTCGGTCCCCAGCTCAATCTGGGTTCCCTCCCACTTCGCGTCCTCGAACATGCCCAGTGGCAACCCGGCCGCGACCTTGCTCAGCGGCACCACCCGGTCCGACTCCAGCCACAACGGCGCCGGGTGTCCAGCCAGGTAAATCCGCGCTCCTCGCCGGTCGGGTGTGATGGTGAGCGCGCACATGGTGGCGAAGATGTGGTCCGCGTGACGCTCGTGGACAAGGACCTGCTGCAGGATCGGCAGCACCTCCGACATCGGCCGCCCCGCAAGCACCAGGGTGCGCCACGCGATCCGTAGACACACCCCCAGCGCCGCCTCATCGGGCCCATGCCCGGACACATCACCGATCACCACATGGACGGCGTTGTACGCGTCTTGCACCGCGTCGTAAAAGTCGCCACCCAGCAGCAGCCGCCGCCCACCGGGCTGGTAACGCGGCACAAACACGATGTCGGAGCCGGTCAACAACGGTGTAGGCAGCAGACCACGCTCCAGCCGAGTGTTCTCAGCAGCCCGCAGCCGCTCCTCCCGCAACGCCCGCTCCGCGTCTTCAGCGCGCCGCCGCTCAACCGCGTACCGAATGGCCCGCACCAGCAACGGGCCATCCACCTGGCCTTTGACCAGGTAATCCTGCGCCCCCACCGCAACCGCCCGCATGCCCTGCTGCTCATCGGCGTACCCGGTCAGGACCAGAATCGCGACCCCCTCCCCCACCTGGGGCAGCAGGCGACGCAGCCCGTCCAAGCCGGCAGCGTCGGGCAACCCAAGATCCAGCAGGACACAATCCACGTCCAATACCTGCTCTGCCGCAGCAAGGGTCCGCACCCATGACACCGCCACGGAGCCGCCGGTCTCGGCGAGCAACTCCTGAACCAGATACGCGTCGCCCTCGTCATCCTCGACCAGCAGAACCCGTAGCTGGTCGACATGCCGAAGCGTGGCCTCCTCGGGCCTGGTTTGAGCGTCAGCCGGCATCACCGACGGTCGGATCGGCTTTTTACCGGCTGTTGTCACCGTGTCCACCTCAATCCCCCAAGCTCCCGTGCCCGATCGAGGCCTCGGCGACATACCCGGACGAGTATAGAAATATCCGATCCAGGAGTCGGCGCGCGATCATGCTCACCGCACCGACACGTTCTCGTCGCACGCGCGCTCGATCTCAGCCCGGCCGACCTGTCTCACCGGCCTAACGGCGCTCGCGACCACCCCCTACGCCGGTTGACCGGCCAACGGGAGGTGTCTGATACCGCGACGCAAGCCCACCGCCTAGGTGGTGCCTAGGTAGTACGAAAACCTCCAGCCGTCCCGCCTGACGCGCCCGGTTCCGGCCCGCTGTTCACAGCGTCACCTCCCGACTCCCTGCGGCCACGTTACCGAGCCACGGCAGAACGGCAACCTCAAACCACAGTCCGCGGGCACACTGATCTGACCCCTTCCAGAGTAGGGGGTGTATCGCAGTCAGTAGGGCAGTAATGCCTGGTCAGCGGGCACGCGTCAGTCACACGCGTCAGTGACCGGACACAGCTGACAGGAAGGGATTCAGTGATGGTGGGGACGCGCGAAGACGCATCCCTCCACATCACCGGGCACATAGATCATCCCGGCGGCATCCGTGGGCTGATCCGGCGTACACCACAGGTAACTCAGCCCAAGCCCCTCCACGACCCCGGTGAGCGCAAACCCGTTACCGAAGCCGAAGTCGGGGTTGCCGCTCACGCGCCCCTCGGCCAGGGCCTGGGACCACTCCCTCTGCAGCTCCGCCAACTGCCCCGGCCCGAAGATCACCAGCCCGAGCCGGACGAACGGTTCAACCGTACAGGTGCCCCATTCGGCGATGAAGGGCTCATACAACGTCATCCGCTCCGACCCCAGGAAGCTGGCCAGCTCCTCGAAGGTGGCGGGCTCGAAGTTGTCACACTCCCCGGTCCGCGCCGCGACCCAGGCAGCCAGCTCCTCCACCGTGTCAAAGGAGCGTCCCAACGCCGCCGCACCCGCGGTCGCCGTCGGCGAAGGATCCAGCAGATCCGGCGCGGCAGCCTGAGACCCGCCCGAGTCATCTCCGCCGCCCCGAATCACAACGATCACGGCGATCACCGCCAACACCGCGATCCCCAGCACCGCGACAAGCCGCCGTCTCGTGCCAGATCCGGCCATGAAGGCACTCCTTCTCGCAGCGCACGCACCCGCACGCCGCTCACCATCCCAACACATACGCGCGCCGAGGAAAGATCGGGATTCATCTTGACCTATACCGGACAATGTGTGAACCCCTCACCGCCCCACCTGTGGGCGGGTTTATCTTCCGGCCCTATCCCCCGACTTTCCCGTGGCCGCTGCGGCGCACCGGATATGGACCGAATCGGGGACCGCGCTCAAGACACACCGCGGTCCCCGACCCATTGGGGTTCGGGGACCGTGTGGTGCCCTCGGCGTGCACGCCTCACATAACCCAGTCAGCGGGAGCGCATCGGCCTTCCCACGGCCCACCGCCGGCTGAGGCGCCGCGCGGGCTTCTGCTCACCCGACCCCGGTGGCGTCCATCGCCCGCAGTTCCTTCTTCAGCTCCGCGATCTCATCCCTGATCCGGGCTGCCAACTCGAACTGCAGCTCCCGAGCCGCGGCCATCATCTGCTCATTGAGATCGGCGATCAACGCACTCAACTCGGCCCGCGCCATCCCGGCGGTGGGTACCTGCCGGTCCGCCCGGCCCCGAGACTTGGTCTCCGGCGCCGACGCCTTACCCCGCAACAGCTGCCGGGCGGCGGCGCTCCCAATCACCGCACCGCCAGGCCCGTGGCCTCCCAGAGCACTCTCGGTGTCGGCCGACTCCCGGTAAATGTCATCGAGGATGTCCCCGATCCGCTTCCGCAACGGCTGCGGATCGATCCCCCGCTCCTTGTTGTAGGCGATCTGCTTAGCGCGACGCCGATTGGTCTCATCAATGGCCTGCCGCATCGCGGGCGTGATCTGATCGGCGTACATGATCACCTGCCCGGAGACGTTACGGGCGGCGCGACCGATAGTCTGGATCAGCGAGGTCCCGCTGCGCAGGAAGCCCTCCTTGTCCGCGTCGAGGATCGCCACCAACGACACCTCCGGCAGGTCCAGTCCTTCCCGCAGCAGGTTGATGCCGACCAGCACATCGAACTCACCCTTACGCAGCTCCCGCAGTAGCTCCACCCGGCGCAGGGTGTCCACCTCCGAATGCAGGTAACGCACCCGGATCCCGTGCTCCAGCAGGAAGTCGGTGAGATCCTCGGCCATCTTCTTGGTCAACGTGGTGACCAGCACCCGCTCGTCACGCTCGGCCCGCAGCCGGATCTCATGCATCAGGTCATCGATCTGGCCCTGGGTGGAGCGCACCACCACCTCGGGATCAACCAGGCCGGTCGGGCGGATCACCTGCTCCACGAACTCGCCACCGGCCCGCTCAAGCTCCCACGGGCCAGGCGTCGCCGACATGAACACCATCTGCCCGACCCGCTCCAGGAACTCATCGAACCGCAACGGCCGGTTATCCGCGGCGCTGGGCAGCCGGAAGCCGTGATCGATCAAAGTCCGTTTCCGGGACGCGTCCCCCTCATACATGGCGCCGATCTGCGGCACCGTGACGTGGGACTCGTCGATGATCGTGATGAAGTCGTCGGGGAAGTAATCCAGCAGACAGTGCGGCGGGCTCCCCGGCGCCCGCCCATCAATATGCCGGGAGTAGTTCTCAATACCGGAGCAGAAGCCCACCTGCCGCATCATTTCGATGTCATAGGTGGTCCGCATCCGCAGCCGCTGCGCCTCCAGCAGTTTGCCCTGCCGCTCCAATTCGGCCAGCCGCTCCTCCAGCTCGGCCTCGATATCGCGGATCGCCCGCTCCATCCGCTCCGGCCCAGCCACATAGTGGCTCGCCGGGAAGATGATCAGGCTCTTGGTTTCCCGGATCACCTCCCCGGTCAACGGGTGCAGGTAGTACAGGCGCTCGACTTCGTCCCCGAACAGCTCGATACGGATCGCCAGCTCTTCATAGGCCGGGATGATCTCGATCGTGTCCCCGCGTACCCGGAAGGTGCCCCGCGCGAACGCCATGTCGTTGCGGGCGTACTGGATCTCAACCAGCCGCCGCAGAAAGGCGTCCCGGTCGATCTCCTCCCCCACCTGCACCCGCGCGGAACGCTCCAGGTACTCCTCCGGGGTCCCCAGGCCATAGATGGCGGACACCGTCGCGACTACCACCACATCCCGACGGGTGAGCAGGCTCATCGTGGCCGAGTGCCGCAGCCGCTCCACTTCCTCGTTGATCGAGGCGTCCTTCTCGATGTAGGTGTCGGTCTGCGGAATGTACGCCTCAGGCTGGTAATAGTCGTAGTAGCTGACGAAATACTCCACGGCGTTATTCGGCAGCAGCTCCCGGAATTCCTTAGCGAGCTGAGCCGCCAAAGTCTTGTTGTGCGCGAGCACCAACGCCGGACGCTGGAGCCGCTCCACCAGCCAGGCCGCGGTCGCGCTCTTACCGGTCCCGGTGGCGCCGAGCAGAACCACATACCGATCCCCTCGCCGGATCCGCCGTTCTAGCTCGTCGATGGCGGCGGGCTGGTCCCCCGCGGGCTGGAAGTCACTGACGACCTCGAAGCGGCCGTCCACACGTGGGATGTCTAGCGCCATACCCACACCGTACGCCCTCGGTATGACACGGCACGGTGAGCGGTTCCAAAGTGGCTCCAAACGTGTAGTTGAATGCCGTTGATTCCGTGACTGGTTAAGAAAAACATCAGTGTGACGAGAGGTGGAAAAGGGTTGTCCGGTTAATATCGCCGCGCTACCGTCGACAACGGTACGCGGGGTTAGCGCGCGGAGAAGTTCTGGCGGTTCTGCTGGGCCACCGGCCGACAGGCCGGGGTGGCCCCGTTCCGCTGGAATGAGCGGCTGCAGCCCCGACAGCGCCGCCGGCGCGTCGGCGAGCGCGCCCCTGCGCGCACCCGCGCAGAGAGGCCCCTCCGCCTAATACGGAGGGGCCTCACCATTTTTGTGTATTCGATTCACGAGGAATCCGTTAACCCCTTTCCCCTAAAGGGAACTCGACGCCCATTTAATGCGCACGTCGCACTGTCGCCCCTCCATCCAATACCCACGCTCGTGATGAACCGGCACCGAAAAAACCACGTCGCGCAGGGCTGTGGCGCGGATCGGCCGTGGCGAAGGGCGCAGTCGCGACAAAGGTCGTCGCTGGTCACCGTTGTCGCAGTCGCACGCGTGGCAGAGGACACGCCCCGCATTTCATCCTAGGAAGCTAGGTTTAAGCGTGGACCAATCGTCGCGCTCACCCCAGAGACATCAGACGTTTTCAGCTGTTTTCAACGCAAAACCGCACAGCCCAGCCGCGACATCTCAGCCCATCAGAACAGAAACACGAGGTTTTATCCTCGTCACACTCTAATTTCTGATACGTACCCTTTTTCCTGTGACTGTCTTCATGCACGCATCACGCACGTGTGAATGAGTACGCCACAGCTACGGCACCATTCCTCAGATAACTAGGTAAAACCGAGCATTTACACCGTATTGGTGGCATTGGTGATGTCTGCCGACAGTCCTACCGTCGCTACCCTCTACCCGACTTGGCTACCGTGTCGGTTGTCATTCCGCATCGGCATCGCCCACGCTCGGCGGCGCCCATTCGGCATCCTCCTAGGCCACCTACGGCGCCACGCGTCAAAGACACATCACGCACCGCCCTGCGGCCACAGCCCTAGCAGCGACTCAGTGAGTCAACCGCCACCCCGTCGCGCCGGCCCACTCCTCAGCACGCGGCAACGCCGCCGCCCACCAGGCGGCCTTCGCCCGGGCGTACTCCCGCTGCTCAACCCGCTGCTGAACAAGTCGCCGCCGGAGAGTGGTGTACTCAGCGGCGGCGTCAGGGTCCGCCGTCAACCAGTCCCGCAGCAGCACGGCCCGACGTCGCTCCGGGGAATCAGCCGACCGCGGGTACACCTGTACCAGCCGTCCCGGGTCCGCGCCTGCGTGGTCGTCACTGCCGGCCAGCCGGGGGAAACCAGCCTCCTCCAGTGCGGCGTGGACCCGATGATCCACCTCGGGCACGGTGACCATGATGTCGATGACGTCCACCGCCGCCATCCCCGGCACCGCGGTGGCGCCGATGTGATCAACACGGGGGTCGTGGGCGGCGAGAGCGTGCCCGATCCGGGCGGCCAACCGCGCGTACTGGGCTGCCCAATCGGCATCGTGGTCGCGCAGCGAAGCTGGCTCCTGGCTGGTCACGGGATGACGCAGCCGCAGGTTCCGCTCATACCCGAGGAGCCGCTCCCGCCACAGCCGGTCCACCTGATCGCGCAACTGGGTCAGGTCACCAGAGTTGTCCACCACAGCATCGGCTGCGGCCCGCCGACGCTGGTCATCGATCTGCGCGGTGATCCGCGCCTGCGCATCCTGCGGGGTCAGACCGCGTTTGACCAGGCGCTCCAGTCGGAGCGTCTCGGGTGCCCAGACCACGACGACCAGATGGAAGGTCGGCGCGAGTCCGGTCTCAACCAGCAGGGGAACGTCGTTGACGACGATGGCGTCGGCAGGGGCGGCCTCGATGAGTTCCCGGGTACGCGCCCGCACCCGGGGATGAATGATGGCCTCTAACCGGCGCCGCGCGGCGGGATCGGCGAAGACCAGGGCAGCCATCCGGGCCCGGTCCAAGGCGCCTGTGGCGTCAAGGACCGTCTCCCCGAAGGCCGCGACCACCTCGGCCAGCCCGTCGCTGCCGGGTGCGACCACGTCCCGGGCCAACACGTCGGCGTCGATGACGACCGCGCCGAGTTCCGTGAGCCGGGCGGCTACCGCGCTTTTCCCGGCGCCGATTCCTCCGGTGAGTCCGACTTTCAGCACCCGGCAGTCTCCCAGCCTCTGTGGTCCGGCCTGGCCCGCGTCAGCACACGTCAGATCAGCAACGCCGGCTCAGCACGTGTCAGAAACGGGCGGCGGACAGGATACCGGGCTCCCGCGCCGGGAAGCGGGCACACCCGGGTGGACCGTGGCGGGCCGCCGCACAGGCGTCGGCCGCACCACGGCGGGCCTCAAGGGTGGCACGCAAGTGAGGGACGGGTGAGGTCCGTTCCTGACCCTCAGGGACGGGCCCTCACCCGTGTCACGTTCCTCTCGCGCCACACGGGCGCTGTCACATCTACCGCTTGTCAGAGCCGCCAGCGAGCTTCTCACGCAGCGCGGCCAGCGCCTCATCGGTCGCCAGGGTGCCCGACGGCTCCTGCTGGCTGCTGGAGGCGCCTCCGGCGGCCGCCGCCTCAGCGTTAGCCGCTGCCGCCTCACGCTCGCGGGCGTCCCGGACCTGGGACTGGTGGGCCTCCCAGCGAGCGCGGGCCTCGGCGTACTGTCGCTCCCACTCCTCACGCTGCGCTTCGTAGCCCGGCAGCCACTCCCCGGTCTCGGGGTCGAAGCCCTCGGGGTAGATGTAGTTGCCGGCCTCGTCGTAGCTGGCCGCCATACCGTAGAGGGTCGGGTCGAAGTTCTCCTCGCCCTCCACGAAGCCCTCGTTGGCCTGCTTGAGCGACAGCGAGATCCGGCGGCGCTCCAGGTCGATGTCGATGACCTTGACCATGACCTCCTTGCCGACCTGGACGACCTGCTCGGGCACCTCCACGTGCCGCTCGGCCAGCTCGGAGATGTGGACCAGGCCCTCGATCCCGTCGTCGACCCGGACAAACGCACCGAACGGCACCAGCTTGGTGACCTTGCCCGGCACGATCTGGCCGATCTGGTGGGTCCGGGCGAACTGGCGCCACGGGTCCTCCTGGGTCGCCTTCAGCGACAGCGAGACCCGCTCGCGCTCCAGGTCGACGTCGAGCACCTCGACCTCGACCTCCTGGCCGACCTCGACCACTTCGCTGGGGTGGTCAATGTGCTTCCAGGACAGCTCGGACACGTGCACCAGGCCATCCACACCGCCCAGGTCCACGAAGGCCCCGAAGTTGACGATGCTGGAGACCACGCCGCGGCGGACCTGACCCTTGGCCAGCTTGTTGAGGAACTCGGTGCGGACCTCGGACTGGGTCTGCTCGAGCCAGGCACGGCGGGACAGCACCACGTTGTTGCGGTTCTTGTCCAGCTCGATGATCTTGGCCTCGAGCTCCCTCCCCACGTACGGCTGCAGGTCGCGCACGCGTCGCATCTCCACCAAGGAGGCCGGCAGGAAGCCACGCAGCCCGATGTCGAGGATCAGGCCACCCTTGACCACCTCGATGACCGTGCCGCGAACGACGCCGTCCTCTTCCTTGATCTTCTCGATGGTGCCCCAGGCCCGCTCATACTGAGCCCGCTTCTTCGAGAGGATCAGACGGCCTTCCTTGTCCTCCTTCTGGAGAACCAGTGCCTCGATGTGATCGCCGACGGATACAACCTCACTGGGGTCGACGTCGTGCTTGATAGACAGTTCGCGGGAGGGGATCACGCCCTCGGTCTTGTAGCCAATGTCGAGCAGGACCTCGTCCCGGTCGACCTTGACAATGGTGCCTTCAACGATATCCCCGTCGTTGAAGTACTTGATGGTCTCGTCGATCGCGGCGAGGAAAGCTTCCTCGGACCCGATGTCGTCGACGGCGACCTTAGCGCCGCTAGCAGCGGGCTTTTCAGTTGCGCTCGAGGTGGCCTCGATGCTGCTCGTCATCTGGGCAATTGCTCCGGTTGGTGGTATTCGTGCGTACGGCGCGGGGGCTCCGCCGCGTATCGACCTCCGACCGTTATGCGGAGGTCGGATTCATCAGCGTACGCGGGCCTACTCCCTTCCGAGGCGCGCGAGCCCCCAACCGCGTCGACCAGCGTACCGTGCGTAATACCACAAGGTCCAACCCGACCCCAAGATGATCTCGATGAAGTATCGATCCGATAGGTTTCGGGCACACCACGCGACGAAGGACAGGCACGCTGTAACGGCGGCAGGGCGCGGCAGCGGGCGTGTCAGCGGACGCCTGTGGCCTTCCCGGGAGGCTTACGGCCTTTCCGTGAGGTCGGCCACCGATCGCACACCGCCCCACACCCCCTGGCCCGTGGCCGCCTAGGCTGAGCCATGTGCTCAATCCGCCGACGGAGGACAACCTTCCCGCCGCCGACGACTTAGGCGTCACCCAGGTGGGGTACGCGCCGGTGTCGGTGGACGCCAGCCGGCGGGCCAGCCGCCGCTGGTGGGACGCCGACGCCGATGACTACCACCGTCGCCACGGCGACTTCCTCGGAGAGGTTGACTTCGTCTGGGGCCCGGAGGGCTGGCGGGAGTCTGATCTGCGCCTGCTCGGTGAGGTGCGTGGCGCGCGGGTGCTGGAGGTCGGGTGTGGGAGCGCCCCCTGCTCCCGCTGGTTGGCCGCCCAAGGGGCCGAGCCGGTCGGGCTGGACCTGTCTGGCGGCATGCTGGCTCATGCACAGGCCGCCGCCGCGCGGACCGGTATCACGGTGCCCCTGGTGCAGGCCGACGCGCTCGCCCTGCCGTTCGCTGACGCCAGTTTCGACATCGCCTGCAGCTCGTTCGGCGCGGTCCCGTTCGTCGCTGACTCGGCCCTCCTGATGCGGGAGGTGTTCCGGGTGCTGGTTCCGGGCGGCCGGTGGGTGTTCTCCACCAACCACCCCATGGCCTGGATTTTCCCCGACGACCCGACCGAACGTGGCCTGGTCGCGATGACCTCCTACTTCGAACGGCGCCCGTATGTGGAGGTCGACGCCGACGGCGTCCCCGTCTACGTCGAGCATCACCGCACCATGGGCGATCGGATCCGGGAGCTGGTGGGGGCCGGGTTCATCGTCCGTGACGTGATAGAGCCGGAATGGCCCGCCCACAATCAGCGGGAGTGGGGACAGTGGAGCCCGCTGCGGGGAGCCATCTTTCCCGGCACGGTGATCTTCGTCGCTGATAAACCCGACTGACCAGAGCCGATCTGAACTGACCGGAGTTGACCAGACTCGTCACCCCACCGGGGTCGGCCGTCTCGCGCGTCCTCAGCCGTCTTTCAGTCGTGGGGTGGCGCGCGGCGCGCTCCCGGGGAGGGGTACGCCAGGTGTGGTACGCGGAGGCGCGCTATCGCCGTCTTGAAGGCATCGACGCCCACACCGAGCTGCGTTCCCCTGCGGACGACATCCCCTGCGCGGTGCGCGGGCTCAGTGACTCAGCACGAGACCCGGGGCCGGTCCGCGTCCGCGAGCCGGCCCCGGGTTTGAGCGATCATCGGTGTGATATGGTCACCGATCGTCCTGAAAGGTGATGTTTAGGAGGTTTCGCTGTCTCCGTCCCGGTCTGCGACCGAGGCGTCAGCACCGACCGTGGCGGCCTGGGCGCGGCGCCGCCGGCTCATCAGCAGGAACCCACCACCGAGCAGCAGCAGGGCAAGAGCGGTGCCGAACAGCGTCAGCAGCGAGCTACCCGTCCGCGGCAGACCGCCCCCCGCACCAGGCGGGCTGCTTGCGCTTGCGCTCGGCGAGGGGGACACATTGTCGGTGACCTCACCGGTGTAGGTCACCGTGTTGTTTTCGGTCCTGGGGTCCGTGATCCCGGTCGGCGGGATGATCGTCGCGGTGATCGCGACGTCGTCCCCGACCTCCGCGTCCTCATCCAGCAGGAACGGCAGGGTGATCTTCACCTGAGTGCCGGCGGGCAGGTCGGTGATGGTCAGCGACGCCCGGTTGCCCCGGATGGTCCACTCACTAACCCTGACCCCCTCGGCGGGCTCCTGCTCCTCCAGGGTGCTCCCTGAGGAGGCGCGGGCGACCAGACCGGCGTTCCTGTCAGCGTCGTCCGATTCGTCGTCGGCCTCACTCGGGGCGACCAGGGACACCGGACCGCTGATCTCGACGGTCACCGTGGTCTGGCCGGTGGCCTGCTCCGGGCCGGCGTTGCCTACCACGGCTTCAAAGGTGCCGGTCTCCCCCACCCGGGTCGGGGTCACCCTGCTGGAGACGAATCCGAGGTCGGCGCGCGGCGCCTGCGGGTCGGAGAGGAACTCACCCTCCTCGGTGCGGTTGGTCGGAGGCGGCGACACCGGAGAGTTCTGCCGGAAGAACTCCACGAAGGATTCGATGTCAACCGGCCCGGTCACCAGGTCGGTGCCCTCCGCCAGCGCGGTGAAGCCGTCACCGCCCTCGGTGAGGAACGAGTTGGCGGTCACCCGGTACTCGGCCTCTGGGTCGATGACCTCACCGTTGAGGGTGATCTGTCGGGGGTCGACCCGGTCCCCGATCGGACGGGTCGGGTCATAGACGTAGTGGAAGCCCGCGGACACCCCCAGGTGGAGCTTGCGTTCGCTGCCGTCGCTCTGGATCTGCCACTGCTGCTCCAGCACCTGACGGATCTGCGCGCCAGTGAGGGTGATGGTGTTGACGGTGTTCCCGAACGGCTGGACGTTGAACAGCTCCCCGTAGGTCACGTCGTCCGAGCCGCTGCCGCCCGGGGGATCGTAGGAGATGTCCGAACGCAAACCACCGGGGTTCATGAACGCGATCTGCGCCCCCTGGTCCCGGGTCGCCCACAGCTGCGCGTCGGCGACCAGGTTGCCCAGCGAGGACTCCGCACCCCGGTCCTCGGCGCCGGCGGAGTTACGGGCCCGGGTGATCGGTCCGGTGATCTGGCCGACCACCACGTTGCGCATCTCGTCGGCCTGATCCATCCAGTAGTCGACGATCGCCTGGATCTCCTGATCCGGGGTCAGGCTCGCCCGGTCGGTGGCGTAGTTGGTGGCGTTGACGCTGTCCCGCTCGATGTCGCCGGTGGACGGTGAGATCTGGAACCGGATGTCGGTGAGCACCTTGCCGTAGGAGGAGGCCTGGGTCAGCAGCCGCCGGTTACCGTCCGGGTCCTCCAGTTCGCAGATGTAAGCCTGGTGGGTGTGCGCCTGGACCAGCAGGTCCACCGAGGACGAAACCCGGGCGTTGATCTCTCCACCGGGCCCCTGCAACGCTCCGTCGCAACCGTTGTAGGTGCTGTCCCCCGGCTCCTCGGTGGCGCCTTCGTGGATCAGTGCGATGATCGCTTGAACGCCCTGTTCTTGCAGGACGGCCGCGTACCGGTTGATGGTCCGTGCCTCGTCCTCGAAGGTCAGCCCTTCGATGCCGCTGGGCATCACGATCCCCACCGTCTCTCGGGTGACCACACCGATCACACCGATACGCACTGGACCGTTCGGGCCGTCAACCTCCCTGATGAAGTAGGGGTCCAGGATCGGCTCGCCGGCTTCATTGACGACGTTGGCCGCCAGGTAGGGGAAGTTCGCCCCCGCGTAGCTGCCGTTCCGGAAACAGCTGTCCTGCCCGGGCGTACCGGTGCAGCCACCGTTCTGGATACGCCGCAGCTCATCCTGGCCCCGGTCGAACTCGTGGTTACCTACCGGCGAGGCCTCCACGCCTAAGGCGTTGAGTACCTCGATCGTCGGCTCGTCCCGGAACACGCTTGACTCAAACGGTGAGGCACCGATGTTGTCCCCCACCGAGAACAAAGCCGAGTTGTCCGGGTCACCGCCTGCGTTTGTGAACGCCTCACGTCGAGCGTCGATCAGCGCCGCCAGGTACGCCGCACCGCCGACCTCTCCATCGAAGCCTGCGAGCGCCGCATCCGATCCGGAACCGGCGTTGATTCTGCCGTGAAAATCATTAAAAGTCAGGATTTGAACATCAATAAGGTTGTCCTGGGCGCTCGCGGGTGTACCCATCAGGCTCATGCCAAGTAAGGCACTAAGCGCGAGCCCCACGGTTCTGGTCCAACGACGCAATGGCACTCCTCCGTCATCCACATCGACCGTGCCGGTTGCACCAGCCACGGACGTAGCGGGCTCGCCGGACTGTAACGGAACCACGCGCAGAAATGGATGCCCTTATGGTAAATTCCAGGCGACAAAACGCCTTGTTTTCGCGGCATCACCCACTGAAACGAGATCAGGTACGTATCCACCGGAAGCAGCCGGTGCCATTGATCGGCGTTTTTCTTATCCGATCCGATGCGCCCGGATCCCGTTACCGGTAAGACGCCGATCGGCGTCCTGGAATCTAGGAGAGGGTGCTCTCAGCGTCAGAAAGCACCGCCGTATGCCGTATTGCTGTGCTTTATCAGCGACGCGGTGAAGGGAGGTGGTGGCGGCGCGCCGGAGCGCACCGCCACCGGGTACGCCTCGCGTACGCGATACGAATACGGCGAATGCGATGCAGCGTCAGTGCCCGGCGGCGTCCCAGTCCGGCCCCACGCCGATGGACACCTCCAGCGGCACCGACAGCGGGTAAGCCCCGCCCATCTCGGTCCGCACCAGCTCCTCCAGCCACTCCCGCTCCCCGGGAGCGACCTCGAAGACCAACTCGTCGTGGACCTGCAGCAGCATCCGGGAACGCGCTCCGCGTTCCCGCAACGCGGCGTCCACCCGCAGCATCGCGATCTTGATGATGTCCGCGGCTGAGCCCTGGATCGGCGCGTTGAGCGCCATCCGCTGCGCCATCTCCCGCCGCTGCCGGTTATCGCTGGTCAGATCAGGCAGGTAACGACGCCGCCCCAGGATGGTTTCGGTGTAACCCACCTTCACGGCCTCGGCGACCACCGACTGCAGGTACTCCCGCACCCCACCGAAGCGGTTGAAGTACTCATCCATCAACACCCGCGCCTCGTCGGTGGAGATCCCCAGCTGCTGCGCCAGCCCGTACGCGGACAACCCGTAGGCCAGGCCGTAGTTCATCGCCTTGATCCGGCGCCGCTGCTCAGGGGTCACCTGCTCAGGGGTGGTCTTGAACACCGACGCGGCGGTGGCGGCGTGGAAGTCGAACCCGGACTCGAACGCCTCAATCAGGCCGGTGTCACCGGACAGGTGCGCCATGATCCGCATCTCGATCTGGCTGTAGTCGGCGGTCAGCAGCGTCTCGTACCCTGCCCCCACCACGAAGGCCCGCCGGATCCGCCGCCCCTCTGGGGTGCGGATCGGAATGTTCTGCAAATTCGGATCGGCTGAGGACAGCCGCCCGGTCGCCGCCACCGTCTGGTTGAACGTGGTGTGGATACGCCCGTCGTCGGCCACCGACTTCAGCAGCCCGTCCACCGTGACCTTCAACTTGGACACGTCCCGGTGCCGCAGCAGATGCGCCAGCAGCGGATGCTCGGTGGTCAGGTACAGGTTCTGCAGCGCGTCAGCGTCGGTGGTGTACCCAGTCTTGATCCGCTTGGTCTTGGGCAGCCCCAGCTCCTCGAACAGGATCTGCTGCAGCTGCTTGGGGGAGCCGAGGTTGAACTCCCGCCCCACCACGTCGTAGGCGGCCTGCGCCACGGCCTTGACCTCGCCGGCGAATCGGGACTCCAACTCGGTCAGGTACTCCACGTCGGCGGCGATCCCGACCCGCTCCATCTGCGCGAGCACCGCGATCAACGGCATCTCCACCTCGGTCAACAGCCGGGTGGCGCCTCGCTGCTCCAGCTCGGCGGTGAGCGCGTCGGCCAGCTCCACGGTGGCGGCGGCCCGCAGCATCAGGCGCCGTTCGGCGCCGTCGGGGTCGGGCACCACATCCAAGGTCAGCTGACCGTTGGTTGGCTGGTCATCCCGCAGCTCCCGCTGCAGATACCGCAGCGCCAGATCCCCCAGGTCGTAGGAGCGCTGATCGGGGCGCGCCAGGTACGCGGCCAACGCGGTGTCACAGACCAGCCCACGCACCGTCCATCCCCGCTCGGCGAAGGCCAGCAACGCGGGTTTGGCGTCGTGCATCACCTTCGGGCGGCTCTCGTCGGCCAGGAACGCGGCCACCGCCGCCTCATCCTCGGCGTCCAGGGTGGTCGGGTCGAACCAGGCGGCGACCGACCCCACCGCCAAGGCCACCGCGGTGAGCGTACCGGTGCCACGTCCGAAGCTCCCCGACACCGCGATCCCGGTCCGGCCGGGGTGCGCCGCCAACCAGTCGGCCACCTCACCGGTACGCAGCACCGTCCCGGCCACGGTGAAGCCCGTCTCAGCCTCCGGCTCGGGCGCCTCCAGGTACTGGTAGAGCCGCTCCCGCAGAACCCGGAACTGCAGGGTGTCGAAGACCTGGTGCACCGCCTCCCGGTCCCACCCGGACCAGCTCAGGTCGGCCGGCCTCACCGACAGCGGCACGTCCCGGACCAGGCGGTTGAGTTGGGCGTTGCGCAGCACATCCGACAGGTGGGCGCGCAGGTTCTCCCCCGCCTTGCCCTTGATCGTGTCGGCGGCGGCCACCACGCCCTCCAGGTCGCCGTAGGTGGTGATCCACTTCGCGGCGGTCTTGGGCCCCACCCCCGGCACCCCGGGCAGGTTGTCGGAGGACTCTCCCACCAGCGCGGCCAGATCGCAGTACCGCTCTGGGGGTACGCCGAAACGCTCCTTGACCGCCTCAGGGGTCATTCGACTCAGCTCTGACACCCCTCGCTTGGGGTACAGCACGGTCACCTGATCGGAGACCAGCTGGAACACGTCCCGGTCCCCGCTGCAGATGAGCACCTCAAACCCTTCGGCCACGGCCTGTGTGGCCAAGGTGGCGATCAGGTCATCGGCCTCGTACCCCTCCTGACGCACCACCGTGATCCGCAGCGCCTCCAACACTTCCCCGATGAGGCTGACCTGCCCCACAAACTCATCGGGGGTTTCGGCCCGACCCGCCTTGTAGTCGGCGTACTGGTCGGTGCGGAACGAATGCCGCGAGACATCGAAGGCGACCGCGATGTGGGTAGGCCGCTCATCCCGCAGCTGATTGATCAGCATTGAGGTGAAGCCGTAGACGGCGTTGGTCGGCTGCCCCGTGGTGGTAGAGAAGTTCTCCACCGGCAGCGCATAGAAGGCCCGATAGGCCAGAGAATGCCCGTCCAGAAGCAGCAGTCGGGGAGTTGTGGATGCGGTCGTGGAGCCAGTCACGCAGCGACTCTAGTCCCCTGTTGTGACACTCTGGTGCCCAGATCCCCGATCCTGCGCCACATGCCGCACCCGCACCGGCTCCCTGCCGGGGCGGGGTACGCCGGGGCGGCCTGTCCGGTCACCGAACCGGCCACGCCCCGCGTACCCCATGCCACACCAACCGGGCCAGCCACCTGCGTCAGGCGACTCCCAGGTAGGCCTCGCGGACCGCCTCGTCGTGGAGCAGCTCCTGCCCGGTGCCGGCCTTGACGATCCTGCCGGTCTCCAGCACGTACGCCCGGTGCGCTCGCGACAGCGCCTGCTGGGCGTTCTGCTCCACCAGCAGCACCGTGGTCCCCTGCTTGTTGATCTCCGTGATGATCGAGAAGATCTGCTGGATCAACATGGGGGCCAGCCCCATCGACGGCTCATCCAGCAACAGAAGCTTCGGGTGGGCCATCAACGCCCGCCCCACCGCCAGCATCTGCTGCTCACCACCGGAGAGGGTGCCGCCGGGCTGGTTACGCCGCTCCGCCAACCGTGGGAACAGCTCGAACACCCGCTTCATGTCCGCGGCGATGCCGGCCTTGTCCCGGCGGGTGTAGGCGCCCATCTCCAGGTTCTCCAGCACGGTCATGCCGGGGAAGATCCCCCGCCCCTCCGGGGCCTGACACAGCCCACGCAGCACCCGCTGGTCCGGCCGCAGCCGGGTGATGTCTTCCCCGTTGAAGATGATCCGACCCGACGCGATCGGCCGCAGTCCGGAGATGGCCCGCATCGTGGTGGTCTTCCCAGCGCCGTTAGCGCCGATCAACGCCACGATCTCACCCTCGTTCACGGTCAGGCTGATCCCGTGTAGGGCCTGAATCCGTCCATAGCGAAGGGTGACGTCGGACAACTCAAGCAGCATCTTCCGGCACTCCCAGGTAGGCGGCGATCACCTTCGGGTTCTGGCGCACCTCCGCCGGCGTCCCCTCGGCGATCTTCTGTCCGAACTCCAGCACCACGATCCGGTCGGTTACTCCCATCACCAACCGCATGTCATGCTCGATGAGCAGCACGGTCAATCCCCGGTCGCGGATCTTGCGGATCAGCTCCAGCAACGCGAGCTTCTCCGCCGGGTTGAACCCCGCCGCGGGCTCGTCCAGACACAGCAGTGTCGGCTCGGTCGCCAATGCCCGGGCGATCTCCAGCCGTCGCTGGTCACCGTAGGGCAGGTTACGGGCCAACTCGTGGGCGCGGTGCTCGATGCCGACAAACCGCAGCAGCTCCATCGCCTTCGCACGGCCGGCCCGCTCCTCCAGCATGTGCCGGGAGACCCCGAAGATCTGCTGACCGGTGCGGCGCAGCTGCTGCCACAGCCGCCGAGGACCGCCGGGCGCGGTGACCTGCACCAGCTCCTCCGGCTTGGCGCGTACCCGACGCAGCCGGAACAGCGCCCCCGGCACGCTGGTGCGGTGCCGGGCGTCGGCGCCCACCATGACGTTCTCCAGCGCCGTCATCTCCGGGAACAGCCGGATGTTCTGGAAGGTCCGGGCAATCCCCATCCGGGTGATCTGGAACCGCTTACGTCCGCTGATGCGCTGGCCCCGGAACCGCACCGACCCTGAGGTGGGCCGGAACACCCCGGTCATCACGTTGAAGCAGGTGGTCTTCCCCGCCCCGTTAGGGCCGATCAGCCCCAGGATCTCCCCCTCGTACAGGGTGAAGCTGACCCCGTTGAGAGCGGTCACCCCACCGAAGCTCAACGTGACGTTCTCGACCTCCAGCAGCGGTCTTCTGGCGGAGGCTTCCGGCTTCTTTTGGACCGCCGTCTCAGCCACCGACGGTCACCTCCTCCTGACGATCCTTGAGCTCGACGGCCCGTCTGCGGCTGGGGATCAACCCTTGCGGCCGGAAGATCATGATCACCACCAGGGCGAGTCCGAACGCCAGGAACCGGTACTCAGGCAGGTCCTCGGAGAAGTCACGCAGCTTCTCAGGCAGGTAAGCGATCAGGATCGCGCCGAGCGTGACCCCCAACATATTGCCGGATCCACCCAGCACCACCGCCGCCACGAACAGGATCGACAGCAGCAGGTCGAAGCTGTTGGAGTTGATGTATCCCTGCCGGCTGGCGAACAGCGCACCGGACAGACCACCCAGGGCCGCCCCGATCGCGAACGCCCACAGCTTGAACCGGAACGCCGGAACCCCCATCAGCTCCGCGGCGTCCTCGTCTTCCCGGATCGCCAGCCACGCCCGTCCGACCCGGCTGTTCTCCAGCTGACGCACCCCCAGCATGCAGATCAGCACCACGGTGAGCGCCAGCCAGTAGTACGGACGCGCCGAGACCACCCCGAAGATCCGCTCTCCGTCGATCTCACCCGGTGGACGCGGCACCTGGGAAATCCCCTGCTGGCCGTTGGTGATCGAAGAGTTCACCGCGATCAGCCGGACGATTTCACCGAAGCCGAGCGTAACGATCGCCAGGTAGTCGCCCCGCAGCCGCAGCGTCGGCATCCCCAGGATCACCCCGGAGACCATCGACAACGCGATCGCGATCGGGATCAGGGCCAGCCACGGGTACTCGGTCGCGATCTCTGACTGCGGCGACCCGAACACCGCCACGGAGTACGCGCCGACCGCGAAGAACCCGATGTACCCCAGGTCCAGCAGCCCGGCCAGTCCGATCACGACGTTCAAGCCGACCGCCACCAGCACATAGACCGCGCAGGTGAACAACACCGATGAGAAGGCGATGGACTCGGTCCGGATGAACGGGATGTTCAGATTCGGCAGGCCGTACAGCACCGCGATGAAAGCCAGCAACGTGGCCACTCTCACCCACCGCGGAAGCGCCGCCCATCGCTGCCGGACCCTCGTCGCGAACTGCGACCGTGCCATGTCGAGCTGACGCAGCCGCTTGGCGCCTTCGGTCTTCTGGACTCCGGCCTTGACTCCGGTGTCGCCAGAGGCTTCCTGGCGCTGCGTCGCCTCGTTGATCTCGCTCATACCCTGGCCTTCCCCAGCGACTCGCCCAGCAGGCCGGTCGGCCGGAACATCAGGATCACCACCAGGACAACGAAGGCCACCACGTCACGCCACTCGTTGCCCCACAACGCCGATCCGTACTGCTCGACCACTCCCAGCAGCAACCCGCCTAATAGGGCCCCTCGCAGGTTCCCGATACCTCCGAGTACCGCGGCGGTGAACGCCTTGATACCCAGCAGGAAACCCACGTTGTACCGGGTGTTCTCCAACGAGATGTCGTACAACAACGCGGCGCCACCCGCCAGCAGACCACCCAGCAGGAACGTCAGCATGACGACGCGGTCCTGGTTGACCCCCATCAACGCTGCCGTATCCGGGTCCTGGGCCACAGCCCGGATCCCCCGTCCCAGGCGGGTCCGGTTGATGAACAGATCCAGGCCGACCATCATCGCGATGGCCGCCACGATCACCCCGAGTTGCACATTGGTGATCTCAAAGTCGCCGATGGAGATGACCGTTGACCGCTCCACCAACCGGGGAATTCCCGCCCGGTGGCGATCGGTCAGCACACCCACCAGCTCGCTGATCACCACCGACACACCGATCGCGGTGATCAGGAAGACCAGGCGTGGCACATTACGGCGCCGCAGCGGCCGATACGCCACGCGTTCCACAATCAAGGCCGTTCCACCCGAGGCCACGGCCGCAGCGATCAGGCCGATCACCAGGTAGCCGATCATGCCCAGCAGTCCTGGAATCGGCGACTCCTGTGTCAGCCCGGCCCATCCCCAGGCGATCAACGCCGCATAGGTGCCCACCATGAACACTTCGGAGTGGGCGAAATTGATCAACTGAAGTAGGCCGTAGACCAACGTATAGCCCAAGGCAACGAGCGCATAGATCGCGCCCAACGCCAGCCCTGTGACCGTCAAGTCCCAGAACTGAGACGTCAACAGCTCGACGTTCACCGAACAGCTCCAGCTTCACTGAACGGGTCGGGTGCGACCGGAAAGGCGCTCCGGCCGCACCCGACCCTGTCGACAAGGCACCGGGACGACGGTGTCACCGTTCCCCGGGCCGGGACCGTCAGCCATTCCATACCGACAGCACTGACGGGTACGCGGGAGCGACTCGCCCCCGCGTACTCCATCACTCCGCAGGAATGACCTGGTCCTGGACGATCTGACCGTTCTCGACCCGGTACGCCCAGATCTCGATCACCGACTCGTCCAGCTCGCCGTTCTCCTGGAACCGGATCTGCTTAGTGACGCCCTGGCCCTCGTAGTTGTCGATGAACTCGTTCATCTCCTCGCGGGTGGTCGCGCCCGCCTCGATTCCAGCCAGGAAGATCGTCGCCGCGTCGTACGCCTCCGGGCCGTAGGTACCGGGGTCCTCGCCGTACGCCTCCTGGTAGTCCTCGTAGAAGGTGCCCTCAGCCTCGCTCGGCGGGATGCACGGGCAGGTCAGGATCGCACCCTCGGCGGCCTCCGGACCAGCACCCTCAATGAACGCCGGGTCACGCACACCGTCCGCGGCCACGAAGGTCGCCTGAGAACCAGCCGCCCGCAGCTGCCGCACGAACGGACCGGCCTCCGCGTAGTACCCGCCGAAGAACACCGTGTCCGCACCAGACGCCTGCAGCTGGGTGATCACCGCTGAGAAGTCGGCCTGTCCTGGCTGGATGGTCGAGTTGCCCACCACCAGGTCACCCAGGGTGTCCCGCACCTCGTTGGCCAGGCCCTCACCGTAGGTGGTGGTGTCGTCGATGACGAACACCGCCTGCGCCTGCAGAACGTTCTGGATGTACCGGGCCGCCGCAGGACCCTGCGACGCGTCGTTCCCCAGCAGTCGGTGCCAGACGGTCCAACCCTGGTTCGCCAGATCCGGGTTGGTCGCCGACGCCGTGATCAGCGGAACCCCGGCCTCCTCGAAGATCGGGTTCGCCGCCGACGACTCACCGGAGAACGCCGGCCCGATAACGCCGATCAGGTTCTCGTGAGCCACCGCCTCCTGCGCCAGACCCGGAGCCGTCTCCTCGCTCCCACCGGAGTCGAAGATGACGTACTCCACCTGGCAGTCCGGGTGCTCCTCGTTGTACTGGTTGATCGCCAGCTCAGCACCCCGGTAGATCGCGATACCCAGGTTGGCGTTCTCACCGGTGTAGGCCCCGAAGAACCCAATCTCCAGGCCGCAACCGTCCTCACTGGCGCTGTCGCTGCTGCCGCCACCTTCCTCACTGGTACACGCCGCCATCGAGACGAGCAGTGCCGCGACAGTCGCAGTGCTGCCGAGCATACGTCCGTACTTATGCTTCAAGGCTCCGTGCCCTCCTCCATGCCGACGCACCCAGTCCCGCGACCTTGCGTGCGGTGCCCAGGAACGTTCGGCTCACACAAGCTCCGATGGCCGGCGACGGTACCGCATCCTCCGAGTCACCGTAAGATGGCGCGGCCTGAGCACAGCAAAACCGTTACGTTGGAAACCTGAACGTATCCTGGCCGCGCCGTCCCACACGCCCACTTCATCCGCCCACGACGGGCAAACCGGGGATTAACAGGCCTAACTCCCTTGCCCCGAGCCCGCGCCGTCCGAGCCCGATACGCCCGAATTGCTCTGCTCCGGACGACGCTCGGCGAGGATCCGAGTCGCCACCTCCCGCATCGTCATCCGGTGATCCATCGCGGTGCGCTGGATCCAACGGAAGGCGTCCGGCTCCGTCATCGAGAAATCCATCATCAGCACGCCCTTGGCGCGCTCCACGACCTTACGGGTCTCCAGCCGCTCCGTCAGCGTCGCCACCTCAGACTCCAAGGCGACCAACTCGGTAAACCGCGACACCGCGATCTCAATCGCCGGCACCAGATCGCTCTTCTGGAACGGCTTCACCAGATAGGCCATGGCCCCGGCAGCCCGCGCCCGCTCCACCAGATCCCGCTGGCTGAACGCCGTGAGAATCACCACTGGGCAGATCCGATTGCTCGCGATCTGCTCGGCAGCAGCGATACCGTCCATGATCGGCATCTTGATGTCAAGAATCACCAAATCAGGACGCAACTCCTGCGCCAAGCGAACCGCGGCCTCACCATCCCCCGCCTCTCCGACGACGTCGTACCCCTCCTCGATCAACATCTCCTTCAGATCGAGACGGATCAACGCCTCATCCTCGGCGATGAGGACACGGCGACCCTGAGGCTCGGTCATGGGCGTTCTCCCACGTCATGCGTCCTGGACAACCAACCCGGCGCGGTAATGGCATGCCGGTTCAGCCAGGTCGTAGCGTAGTGGGTAAGCTATGAGCGGCATACGCCCCCGTAGCCCAACTGGCAGCAGGCAATGGCCTCAAAAACCATACAGTGTGGGTTCGAATCCCACCGGGGGCACCATTGAGCAGGACGCGGGCTATCCGGACAACCCGGAGCCCGCTTCTTTTTCTCCGAAGGCTGTCACACCTGCCACCGACACTGTCGGTATGCATCCGGCTCATCTCCGTAACCGCGCTGTCCAAATGCATACCGACGGTGTTCCTTTCAGCCAGATATGGCGGACCCTCGCGCTCCCGCGCAGCACCGTCCGGTACTGGTTCTATGGGAGCCAGGGGCGTACCCGTCGTGTTCTCGACCGCTGCCCCCCGCTGCTCCCAGCCTCCGCGTGCTCCGGCTGACCCTGAGCAGTACGCGTACTTGCTTGGCCTCTACCTCGGTGATGGGCGTCTCGTCACTACAGCCAAGTTCCCTGTGCTGCGAGTTTTCTGTGCAAACGCCTACCCCGGGCTGATAAACGCGCAGCGGCATCCCCGCCCGCTGCTGCGTGGCCTGTTTCACTCCGACGGGTGTCGCTGCGTCAATACCGTCACCCGACGCGGTCGGATCTATCGCTACCCCCGTTATCTGTTCAGCAACAGATCGTCCGACATTCTGCGAATCTGCGGTGACGCATTGGACCTGGTCGGCGCCGCGTGGCGCTATAACCGCGCCTATTCCATCTCCGTTGCGCGGGCTGAGAGCGTCGCTCTTCTGGACTCTTTCATCGCCAAGTACTAAACCGGGGTTCCCTCTCCCCCAGCTCCATGCTCGCTCACGCCATACCACCGATCGCGGCCTGTCTGTCGGAGCCGGAAGCCGCGCCTAAACCCGAGAAAAGCAGCTAAGACGGCAAATCTCAGAGCCGCACCTTCCTGTCTCCTTGTTCGTTACGTACTTTCAAGTGCCTACTTCCGATTGGGAAGCTACCCCCGGATAGTTGTGAAGGCATCCGTGATGCACCGGACCTGTTCCCATGTGATCCGAAAGGCAGAAATATGAGCGTGGTCTCTCCTGTCCTTCCCGGCGGCACCTGGACGTTGGGAGACCTGACCGTCACCCGGTTCGGCTACGGTGCGATGCAGCTGACCGGGCCTGGGGTCATGGGACCGCCGGCCGACCGCGACGCCGCCCTCGCCGTGCTCCGCGAGGTCGTTGAACTTGGTATCACCCACATCGATACCGCCGATGTTTACGGGCCGCACGTCACCAACGAGCTGATCCGTGAGGCGTTGCACCCGTATCCCGACTCCCTGCTCATCGCGACCAAGGTGGGTGCGGAGCGGGATGCGCAGGGTGGCTGGCCTCCGGCCCGCGACCCGCAGAGCCTGCGCCAGCAGGTGCACCAGAACCTCAAGAACCTCGGTCTGGACGTTCTCGACCTGGTGTACCTCCGGCTCGGCAATGCCGAGGGACGCCAGCCCGGCTCGATCGCTGAGGCGTTCGAGACCCTCGTGGAGCTCCAGCAGCAGGGCCTGATCCGTCACCTCGGCCTGAGCAACGCGACACCGGAGCAGGTCGCTGAGGCGCAGTCGATCGCGCCGATTGTCGGCGTGCAGAACCTGTACAACCTCGCGTACCGGCACGACGATGCCCTCATCGACTCGCTCGCCGCTCAGGGCATCGCGTACGTGCCGTTCTTCCCGCTCGGCGGCTTCACCCCGCTGCAGTCAGCCGTACTGTCCACAGTGGCCACTCGCTTGGACGCCTCTCCCCTGTCGGTCGCCCTGGCCTGGCTGCTGCAGCGCTCGCCGAACATCCTGCTGATCCCTGGCACCAAGTCCATCACGCACCTGCGCGAGAACGTCGCGGGCGCGGGACTGTCCCTTTCGGACACTGACCTCGCCGAGTTGGACACGATCGGTCGGGCCTAGGCGGCTACGCCGCACCCAAGTACCCGATCAGCCGGTCCCGCAGTCGTACTGATCACTGGCTCGGGGCACGAGACCGGGCTCTGATCGACGCGGCGGCGACGGTCTCTGCGCTTAAGTACGCACATGGACGGCCGGCGCGTCCAGGTGCGTACTCACGCCGCCGCGGATGAGTGCCGCAGCGCCATCCACGGCGGCCTGGTGGTGAGTCGAACCGTCGAGTGCCGCGTAAGGCGTCCCCGGACGGCTGCCCTGTCAGTTGGTCAGGGTCTGGCTCAGGACCCGGCGGATGAACCGCGCGATCCGGTCGAGCGCGGCGTCGGCCGCAGCCGAGGACTCGTAGTTGATCTGGAAAACGTGCGGCGCCTGTGCGAGCACCTCGAGGGTGACGGTGACATCGGCCGCCGCTGCTTGTGCGGCGAGCCTGGTCGAGTCATCAAGCAGCAGCTCGTGGGCACCGACCTGAATCAGCAGTTCCGGCAGGCCACGCAGATCAGCGAAGAGCGGACTGGCGAGCTCGGAACGTGGGTCCGCGCCGGCCAGGTAGGCGGCGAACGGCTCGGCGAGGGCCTCCGGGGTGAAGATGGGGTCGACGCCCTTCTTGGACTGCATTGAGGCACCGGTCATAGCGACGTCGGTGACCGGCGACATTAAGACGGCCGCCGCCGGTATCGGCAGCCCGGCTCGGCGGGCCGCAAGCAGTGTGGCCAGGACCAGGTTTCCTCCGGCGGAGTCCCCGGCCAGCACGATCTTGTCCGGGGGAGTTCCTCGGTTAAGCAGGTCCTGATAGGCGGCCAGACCGTCTTCGACGGCCGCGGGGAACGGGTGTTCCGGAGCGAGCCGGTAGTCGAGGCTGACCGTGCGGATCGCGGCCCGGCGGGCGAACTGGGCAGTGAATCCCTCATAGCCGGCGGTGGATCCCATGATGAACGCCCCGCCGTGCAGATACAGCAGGCGCTCCTGCTCGTCCTGGACGGTTTCTGGGATGAGTTCGAGTGCGGGGCGCGTACCGAGGACGCTCGCCTTTGTGCGGACGTCGGCAGGCAGCTTTCGTGCGATGAGCGCGTCGTAGCCTGCCCTGCGCTCGTCGATCCCTGTGATCTGCGGCACGGTGGACGTGCTGAGCGCGGTGTCACTGGAGTGTGTAGACATTCCGGATTCTCACTTTTCGGTCATTCACCGGCTGAAGCGCCAGCCTGCTCCGTCAATCAGGTGTCGTCGAGGTGGTGGCTGTTCGACCTCTTGCCCCATGATTAGAGAGCCACTCTCTATAGGGAAGAAGGCACCTTGAAGTGCGTAAGTCACCCGCCGACTAGGGAGGCTCGGATGACGACCACGACGGCGGCGCAACGGCGCGAAGAGGCCAAGCTCCAGTTCGATGTATTTCTTGCGACCTGCCCCAGCAGGCAGCTCCTCGACCGAATCTCCAACAAATGGGTGACGTTGATCCTCTGTGCGCTGAGCGGAGGAGGCCCTCAGCACCATGAGGCAGGCGATGGGGATGGGCCGCGTCCGTTGCGGTACTCCCAGCTGTCCCGCATGCTCGCTGGGGTCAGTCAGAAAATGTTGACCCAGACCCTGCGTTCCCTGGAACGGGACGGTCTGGTCTCCCGCACCGTGACGGCGACCGTGCCCGTTACGGTCACCTATGAGCTGACCGACCTCGGCCGTTCTCTCGTGGAGGCGGTACGTCCCCTGAAGCAGTGGGCCGAGACCCACATAGCAACGGTGCTGACGAACCGCGAGGCCTACGACGCGCAGGCCTCCCGACCGTCGGTGCCGTAACCGGGCCACAGGGCACGATCGCGGCCGCCAACGTCAGGGCCGTGTCTGTGTGGTGTGGGCGTGGCCTGGCGGCTGCGATCCCTCGCCGCTCACCTCGTCCACACAGCCCGATGCGGCCTCCGGTGCATCGTTCAGACATAGCAGTGCACTAAGCCGCGCTAAGACGGACGCGCGTACTCCCGCCTGGCAGCCCGCATCCCAACGGCTTCGTGCGCTCTCACCCGCTCTCATCCCGAGGGTGCTCGTGGAGCCGCTGAGACGTATCGCTCGCGTATCGCTCCGATCACGCTTTGTTCAATTTACACGCTCGCATTCCTTTATATATAGGGATCGTCCCTTTCAAGATCCCTGTCAGGCGTAAAGATCCGTCACCCCGCATGACCGTGCCCACTGGCGTAGCACGCCCTCTCACCCCAACCGCCACGGATGTCCAAAGCACCCGACTACACCCGTCTTCAGGACAAGACACCATACAGCTCTGATGAAGAACCAGAAGGCTTCTAACCCTCTTGAATGCCCATATCCCACCGCATTGAATGATCCGCATCTTACGGACGCGCTTGTACAGCGCCGATCTAGTCCGGAGGGCGGTCAATGGCGGCTGAAGACAGGACAGAGAGCGGGCCGAAGCCCGAGGCGGATGTGGCCTCGGCGTTGCTGGGGCATGCGACGTATCGAAGCTTGAGTCAGCAGCGGCTTTCCCCGGCGGAGGAGAGGTTTGAGCGGGCGCGGCGTACCACTGGGTTGTGGTTGGCGCCCGTGGTGACGCTCGGGTTTCTGGCGTTGCCGCTGAACCTACCCGCCACTCAACAGACCTTGGCGGGGATTCTGCTAGGCATCGTCGTGTTGTGGATCACCGAGCCGATCCCGATTCCGGTGAGCGGGTTGATCGGGGTGGGCTTGATCGTGCTGCTCGGCGTGGCGCCGGCCGATGAGGCACTGGCCCCGTTCGGCTCCTCCACGATCTTCACGTTCATCGGGGCGTTCATTTTGGCCCAGGCGATGTTGGCCACCGGCCTGGCTCGCCGATTCGCGCTGCGGATCCTGTCGCTGCCAGGGGTGGGGTCGTCCACGTACCGGATCGTGGCCGCTTTCGGCGCGATCACGTGCGTGTTGTCGGCGTTCGTGTCCAACACCGCGACCGTCGCGATGTTGCTGCCCACCGCGTTGGGGATCTTGATGGTGATCGCCACCCTGCTGCGGGACCGCGGCCTGGTGGCGGCGGATTTTGACCCGACCCGGCTGCGGGTGGGCGCCGCGTTGGTGTTGATGTTGGCGTACGGGGCGAGCGTGGGTGGCCTGCTGACCCCGGTGGGGACGCCGCCGAATCTGATCGGACGTGGGTTGATTGAGGAGGCCACGGGTGAACGGATTTCGTTCGCCCAGTGGATGGTGACCGCGTTGCCTATCTGCGCGGCGATGTTCGTGGCGCTCGTCGTGGTGTTGCTTGTGCTGAACCGGCCGGAGATTCGACGCATCGAGGGCGTGGAGGAGTACCTGCGCGCTGAACGCGCCACGTTGGGTCCGCTGTCCCGGGCCGAGAAGAACACCCTGGTGGCGTTCGGCGTCACGGTCACGCTCTGGATCACCCCTGGCGTGGTGGCGTTGATGTGGGGGACCGATTCCTCGGTGTACGCGACGGTGAGCGGGCGCTTGAACGAGGGTGTGGTGGCGGTGCTGGGCGCCGCGTTGCTGTTCGTGTTGCCCACCAATTGGCGGGACCGCGAGTTCACCCTGAACTGGAGCGATGCGGCGCGCATCGACTGGGGCACGATCATCCTGTTCGGGACCGGGATCATTTTCGGGTCGCTGCTGGCGGATACCGGTTTGGCGCAGACCATCGGGGAGTCGGCGTCTGACGCGTTGGGGTTGGGGACCCTGTTCGCGATCACCGCTTTCGCGGTCGGGTTGGCCATCCTGGTGTCGGAGACCACGAGTAACACCGCGGCCGCGGCGGTGGTGGTGCCGATCGTGCTCCCGGTGGCGGTGGCGGCGGGGGTTGATCCGTTTGTGCCGGCGTTGGCGGCGACGTTCGCGGCCTCCTTTGGGTTCATGTTGCCGGTGTCGACGCCGCAGAACGCCGTCGCCTACGGCTCAGGCGTGGTGCCGATTACCGCCATGATCCGATCCGGTATCGGTTTCGATGTGCTGGGGGCGATCCTGATCCTGGTGGGGTTGCCGGTGATGGTGGAGCTGACCGGTATCGGCTGACGGTATCGACGACTGATTCGCTTTCTCCTGTCCCTTGCTGCAAGAAGGCGTATGGGACAACACGGGTCCGGCTAGTTTTACACCTTGGGTACGCCTCACCGCTGTCCTGATCGGCGAGTTGAGGCGTACCCGCGCCTATCGGGGAACTTGGTTGATCAGGGCCGGACGCTGATCAGAACAGCTGCCAGGTGCCGCAGCCGTCGCTGTTGAAGGCAAGATCGCTAGCCGCGATAGAGACGAACACCTGCTCGCCAGGTTCACCTAAACCGTTCGCGATGATGTCGTCAAGGCTGCCAGACAGCCCGGACAGCCGCTCCCAGTAGCAGCTGGCGGAGTCGTCAGGAATGACAGCGCGATAGATGCCGGGCTGGATATCCTCACCGACCATCCACAATCCCTCCTCGATACTGGCGGAGGCTTCTGGGGAGGGAGATGCCTCCTCGGTGGTGTCGGCTTCAACGCTGGGCGAAGAATGGGCGGTTACCGGTTCGGAGGAATCGTCGGAACCGATACCGACACCGACGGCACCAATCGCGATTCCGATAACGGTTCCGAACAGGATGCAGACGACGTATCCCAGCCAGCGGCGACCTGCACCTTGACGGGGAGCGGGTGGCATGAGTCCCGGGCTGGGTTGAGGCCCTGACTGCCCACCGGGCTGTGGGTTGCTTTGAGGCCCGGGCCGTGGACCTGGCGGCGGGTTCAGCTGAGGAATGTGCTGCGAGCCAGGGTAAGAGAGATATGGAGGGGTGGGAATGTTAGCTGTGGTCATGCGTGCGTGTTCCCTATAGGCATTGCGCGGACAGCGGTACGCGCCATATGCGGCATACGGTAAGCAGCGGATTGCAGAGGCTCCCTAGGAAAGGAACCTGAATCCTGCACAAACGATCGTCTTCAGCAGAGACCCTCTGATAAAAGGTGTCCTCAATGGCTATTGATCTCGCTCCGCAGGCGCAGCGAGTGGAGTACCCGATAAGAGGCATATCTGGGACGCAGGGCGCGCTCACGCCCGTCACGGCCTGATGAGCGTGGTGACGCCGCGCCACCAGCTGTGGATGTCGCCACTGTTGGGGTGGTTGGAGGCCGTCACCGAGGAGCAGCCCTAACCCTCATCCGCGAGATTCATTCAGATTAACTTTCGTTCAGGTCGGGCCCTGCTCCGCACCTCAAACCCATCCTCTCGCGTCACTCTTCAAGAACGAAAAGCGAGCTTATTTCACGAATTCTTCTCGCTTTGTTTTTGCAGCGTCGCGGTGGTGTCGTTACGGGGTTTTGGTGTTTGTCGCGAGTAGGGTGAGGTGGTCGTGAAGGCGGCCCTCGGTGGTGCCACCACACCGACCGAGGGCCTCGACCGATGCCCTTACTCAGGAAGGGATCGATCTGATGTCGGATTGTATGTACCCACTGGAGCCACCCGACGAGGGGTCCTTCCGGACCGGGCCCCGTCACCACATGTCGGAATCGGATGAGGTCCGACACCAATCCCTGGCCTCCAGCGGCTCCTCTGGCATTTCCCCAACCGCCGATCCCACACTTGAATCTGACAATTTCTCAGATTCCGCTGATTCCTCCAGCGATCCAATCGCTGATTCTCCGGGTTATCCGCTGGACTGCGCCCTGCCCGATTCCCCCAATGGACCCGTCGAGCAGAACCCGGTCTCTGCTTCTTCCGCTCCCCTCGCCTCTGACGCCCACCCCGACCCTGCCGCTTCTCACGCCTCTTCTGCAGGGTGCCCCCGCGGCGTTTGCCCCGCCCGTGCCGCCCGCCCGGATCTTATGAAGCGGGGCGACTCGGACGCCTGCCTCACCTGCGCCAGCTGCCCTGTCCTCAACGCTCATCTCACCCCCGGTGCCCGACCGGAACCCGACGGCCGTGATGGCCCTGGTGGCTCTTCGACTTCGAATGCCACAAGTGAGTCAAGGGCCGGGACGCGCTCCTGCCCGCCTGCTTCCCAGGTGGCTTCTCCGTCCCTTGCGGCCACGCCCGCGGTGTCCCCGTCCACACCGCCCGTTCCCCCGTCCCCCGGTGACGTGTCGCGGCGTTCCCTGCCACGGTCGCTGTATCTGTTGTGCCGCGCCGCCATACGCGGCTCGAATGCACGACGCGGTTCATCGAGAACACGCGCCTCGCATCGGAGACTCACGGCGTCACCTGATCTACGGGTGCCCTCCCCGTCCGTCTCACGGAAGCGAGCGCGGCCGCTGCCACCACTGACCCCACCGGCTGGCCTGGAGGTCACCGTCCGACGTGACCCCGATGAAGGGTTGGTCGTCGGCGTGGTGGTGGACGCCACCCGACTCCCGCGAGTCAACGCTGCCGGGCCCAGCGTTCAGCGGGTGTGGTTGACGCGGATGCAGGCGCGGCTTTTGATCCGGGCGTTGTTGTCGTACGCCGAGCTGGTCGACCGCACCGGCTCCCCAGGCGGTAAAGACGCGGCTTCGCGCGGGCGTACCCCTGTAGGGGTGAATGTGCCCGCCACCGCCGGCGTCTACGAGCTTCACGACTGCGGGGCCGTCTACCCCCGGATCGAGGTGTACGCCTCGTCCAGCGCCGATCTCTCCACGACCACCCCGGCCGGGAAGGCGAGCGGCAGCCCGGACACCCAGATCGGGTTCATGATCCACGCCCCGCAGGGGTGGATCCGGGTCCGGCTCTGCCCCGATCAGGCGCGTGCCTTGGCGTACGCCATCGCGGCGGCCCGATCGGGTTGGTCCCTCCCTGAACCGACCTGGCCCCTGTGTCTTCAGCCGCTTGACTCCTACGGTGGACGAACCGCCCGGTGCCGCCCGTTCCCCGGGTCCGGCCAGATGTCCACCGGTGGGCCTCGCACCAAAAGCCCGCGTGATGAGGCCGACCGTTCCTGACTTCACTCCTCAAACCCGCCGACGGGCGGCCCGGTGCCATGGCGCCGGGCCGCCCACCCCCGCACGATCAGGGAGCGCCCGGCCCGGCGCCGTCTCAGAACCCGCTGTCTGCTCGGTGATCCCACCGTCTCGATGGCCCTCCCGCTGCTGGCACACGTCACCAACCGCTGTCTTCCCGAGAGGCACCCACCACCCGTCAGGCAGGGCCCGACTTCCTGGCAAACCCCACCGCCCGCGTCTGGGTGATCGCACCTTGGGATAGCGCACGGCCCGCGGCTCCCCGCCGAGGCCTCAGCTTCCGAGCCTCTCGTCTCGGGACACCCCACGGCTGGCGGGCTCACCACTCACCGGCGACCGTGGACGTCTACCACAGCCACGGGGTCCACACCGCAGCCCGTCGGCGCTACAGCTTCCCGAGGGCGTCAGCGAGGATCGTCGCGGTCTGAGCGATGATCGCGTTGTCGTTGGTCAGATCAGACTCCAGCCGGTTGGTGTAGATGGCGATGATCAACGGCGGCTGCGACGGCGGGTAGGCGATCGCGACGTCGTTGGCGGCGCCGTAGTAGTAGCTTGAGCCGGTCTTATCGCCGATGCTCCAGTCATCCGGCAGGCCGGCCCGGATCCGCTGGTCACCGGTGACGGTTTGACGCATCCACTCAATGAGCTGGGCCCGGTCGTCGCGGTGCAGCGCCCGACCGACGGTCAACGCGTGCAGCGTACGCCCCATCGCGGCCGGTGTGGTGGTGTCCCGCCGCTCAGTCGGGTTCCACACGTTGAGGTCCGTCTCCCACCGGTCCAGCCGGGTGTCCCGGTCTCCCAGGCTGCGCAGATACCGGGTCAGGCCGGCCGGGCCGTCGATCTGCTGCAGCAGCAGGTTCCCTGCGGTGTTGTCGCTGACCGTGATCGCTGCATGGCACAGCTGCGCCACCGTAAGACCGTCGGCCACGTGCTGTTCCGTGACCGGCGAGTACTCCACCAGATCCGCCTCGGTCCACCGGATGAGCCGGTCCAGCAGCCTGGGATCCTGGGTACGGGCCCGCTTCAGCACCGCGGCTGCGGCCAGCACCTTGAAGGTGGACAGCAGCGGGAAACGCTCATCCGCCCGGTAGCTCACGGCCACGTCGCTGGCGGTGTCCACCGCGTACGCCCCGATCCGCCCCGGGTATGCCCGCTCCAGGGCACGCAGCCGCTCCCGGACCTGCCGTTGCGCCACCCGACTCTCAAAGTGTCGTGTTCCCGTTACAGGGTGACTCGCCGGAACCAAGGTGCACGCTGTCGCGGAAGCAACCGAGCCGCCCGTCAGCAGCAACAATCCCGCCGCCGTTGAGCCACTGAGCAATAACCGACGGCGAGGCAGCTGACCGTTCATGCATCCCTCGATTCCCTAGTCATGATTCTCACGATCCCCATCGTGATCGCTAAAACTCGCACCCGACCACCGCTATCTCCGTTGAGGAGATACTCGGACACATAACCATTCCTCTCCCCTATCTCCTTATCCCTGTCCTATTCCCCGCACCACCCTGATCCCCGCACCGCCCGCCTTGCTCCTCCTCACCCGCCTGTCCTCCCCCCAGCCACCTCTCAGACCGAGAACCTGTCTTCCCCTGTCCCCTCCGAACCCGCGCCTCCACGCCTTCGCCAGAGAAAATCGGCTTAGGCAGGCCTCGAGCGTGCTTACTCCACTGTGGTCGCGTTCTCTAGCCGCCGCGTCGCTTCCCGTACTCAAGTCCAAGCGGCCCCCACGCTCCGAGCCGGTTACCCATCAAAAACCGAGGCCACTCCGGTCCCTCAGGCGCCTTGCCCAGCCAGCGCCAGACACCTGCCTCTCCCTCACCCACCCTCTGCGAGCTCCTCGCCTGCAGCGACGACAGTCATCTCGCAACCATGCACAGTCAAACCCCATACACCCGATCCCCACCGCTGCCGCGGCACACGATTCCCGTCTACGCCCCAGCGAGAAGCCAGCACCGCATGGCCGGACGCACCCAATATCCGTCCACTGCAGCGTCCCTGGTTCGGAAGAACCAGCGCCTACATTGGCCCACCCATCCCCTCACGTCGCGCCTCTCGCTGTCGGTCTTTGACTCGTACAGCGCGAAATTCGCTGAAGGCTTGCCCCTGCGGTTACAGCCACCAGCGATACACGGTTCTGACCGCGTCGCGGCAGTAACGGACCGCTGTCGGCCCGCCTTGCTGCTGGATCAAGGGCATAGCGACGGCGAGGAGCCCCAGCACCGTGGGCCAGGAAGCGCCCTTGGTGAGGTTACGTGCGACAGCCGTCAACCCGTGAGGATCGTGGGCCAGCACCTCCACACAGTGCCTGAACAGCTCCACGCCCGCGCCGTCAAAGACGGTGGTACGGGACGCCTGTGGGATGCGTGTCACTAGCTCCCCGGTCGGGAATCTCACCAGGAGAGACCTGAGCGCCTGAGCGTGTTCGAAGTTGTCGGTGAGGGTGGAGGCGACGTCGAGGGCATCAGGCAGCAGGTCACCTGTGAGAGTCTCAGCGAGTCCGCTTAACGCCAGTGCCCGATCGGAGGGATCGCGGATAGCGCTGACGGCCTCGAGGGCTTGGTGAAGCACCACACGCCGCTCATTGGGCGGCAGGTTTGTCGCGAGCTTGCCGAACGCTCGAGCACGGTCGAAGTCATCGGCGATAGCGGTGATGGCGACGCGAGCACGAGGGAACAACTCTGATGGAAGATGTTCCGCGAGGTCTCCCAATGCTCGGCCGTTATCGACGTCCCCGCTGACAGCGACGACAGCCTCGAGAGCACGCGGAAACAGGTCGGCTGGAATGTATTGAGCGAAGTCACCTAACACCTGGACGCGTTCGTCCTCGTCAGGGCTGTTGATGACGCCCTCAAAGGCCCGACGCAGGACCCCACGACGCTCCTCGGGTGGGAGCCGCCCGGAGAGACCGGTTAACGCCCAGATGCGGCCGTAGTCATCGCTGATGGCAGTAGCGGCGTCAACAGCACGGGGAATCAGATCAGCCGGAATGTGCTCAGCGAGCTCATCTAACAGCAGGCCATAACGACTGTCCTCATCGATAGCGGTGAAGACCTCGAAGAACTGGTGTAAGACGGGGCGACGCTCCTCAGGCGGGCGGCTTGCAGCAAGGTGTGCCAACGCATAGGCCCGGGTGTGGTTGTCCGTGATGGCGCAAGCGGCGTCAAGAGCCCGGAGAAACAGGTCGCGTGGCAGGTACTCGGCCAGACAAACCACCGCCCAGGCCCGATCGGACTCATCGGTGATAGCGATAGCGGCGTCAAGAGCCTGCCGAAGAACCTCATGCCCCTCATCGCGCGGAAGGTTCACCGCGAGTCTGGCCAACACGGAGGAGCGGAATACCTGGGCGTGGTCGCTGTCGTCAGTAACGACGGTGGCGGCGTCAAGCGCGTGGGGAATGAGGTTAGGCGAGAGGTACGCGGCGAGCGCCCCTAACGCTTTGACGCGGCTGACATCTCCGGTGACAGCGATAGCGGCGTCAAGCGCGCGAGGAATCAGATCGGGCGAAAGGTATTCAGCCAGATCTATCAACTCGCTGACGCGAAGATTTTCATCCGTGATGCGGAGGATGTGCTGAAGCACATCCCGCGGGCCCCAGAGGCCGGCCTCGACTAGGCGAGGGACGAGACCGGTCGGGACTTGGTTGGTGTCGCTGGTGAGCGCAGCGGTGGTGAGGGCGTACAGCAGCTCCAGCCCGAGGCTGGGTGTGGCCTGGCCGGTGACCAGATACCGGTCGGTGTCGGCGCGGGCGCGTGCCTGGGCCCGAGAGACATCACCCAGGTAGTCATGCAGAGTGCCGGCGTACTCATGCGCCTGGGCCCACACGTTGCGGACCCGCCCTGTACGACTGATGCCCTCACACGTCAGCAGGGTGTGTAGGTTCTCCACACGGCCGGCATGGTCAAGATGGGTGGCCAGGTGCCGCAGCGGGTAGCCGTCATCCCGCCCAGCCAACCCAGGTTCCGCGGCCAAGCCACCGAGGTGGCTCTGAAGCCCACCGAAAACAGTCAGGTAATAGTCGGCGATCCGGGAGTGCGCCTCCCTGACAGCCTCGGGGAACCGGTCGGCAAGGTACTCGCGCAGGCTGTCATGGAAGATCCTGTAACGGCGCGGCTGAATGTCGGTGACAGCGAGAAACGGCCGACAGGAGAACTCGCACCACCGTCGCACCGCCTGGTAGTCCGAGACGCCGGACAGACGGGTGATCGCCTCCAGGGTGAGGGGTTCCTGAGCGGCGGCCAAAGTCGCCCACACCGGAAGACCAACCTGCTCCCACCGCTGGTCAGCCTGCCCGACGCGTACCGTCTGCGTGTAGTACTCGCCAAGGCCCTGCGGCAGCCCTTCCAGGTCGGTCACACCGCGGTGCCCCAGGCGGATCTCATCCACCAGATACCGCAGATATAGCCATACCCCGCCGCACCGCCGCACCAGCGTGGTCACGAACTCCTCAGTGGACACACCTGCCGTAGCAAGCCGCTCAGCGATGACCGGCTCCCGCACAACACGGCTTAAAAACAGACGCACATCGGCGGTGTTCTCACTCTGGTCACGGGCGATCGACACCCACAGGCTGGGAGATTCCACCGGCACCGCAGTCCCAGGCCGGCAAGTGGCGATCACAAACACCCCTTCCGGCAGCAGCGGCGGCAACCCCAGCGGCAACCCGGACTCCGCCGGCTCAGCCTCATCCACCCCATCGACCACCAACACCACCCGCCTACCGGCAGCGGTGGCCTTCTCCGCAGCCTGCTTCAACAACCTGAAGAAGCCACCGGTGGTCTGTGCCCACCCCGGCACCACACCCTGAGGCTTGAGGTCCTTCGCTAGCACAAAGCGGGTCATCACCTGCGCGGCCAGGTTCCGCAACGTCACCGTCGCAGACCTGCTGCCCAGCCGAGCGAAGTGCGACAGATACCCACGCTCTCGCACCAAGTGGGCCGCTACCGCTGTCTTCCCCAGACCGGCATCGGCCTGGATGATCACGAACCCACACGGCTGTTCAGCGAGGAACCGATCCACCTGTTTGATCAGCCACTCCCGGCCGACGAACTCCGATAGCCGCACCTCAGCGAACACCTGCTGCGGGTCCTGCTGCGCCGCCAGCAACGACACCAATCCACCGCCAAAAGCTTTCCCCACACTCCCCTGATTACCCCACCCCACCCATCAGACCTGTGTTCCGCATTCGCGTTAAGCCATACCAACATCACGAAGCGACGCCACTAGCGCCCCAAATATCACCCACATAGCAGCCTGACGCCGCCCTTCACTTAACCATCCCACCAAGCCTCCACATACCCTCTAAAACAGCACACTCAAGAAAATCCACGCGTACCTCAATCGGCTCTAGTCGGCTTGACCCGGCATACGGCGGCAGGATGCAGCTTGGCGCCCTACCGTCGCCCCCCTGGCTTCAGCAGACTCCTGAAGACTCTTCGCGTCAGCTGTCCGAACAGACGAACTCAGCGGACATGCAGAGCGGAAGCCGCTCAGCTTCCCACCCCGAACACTCGAACTCCTAGCCCAAGGAACCGGTAGCTAGATCAAGAAGCCCGGCCATCGACAGCCCGAAACCCATCGAGTCCAACAAGTAGCAGAAACAACAATCAAGGAGTCAGCAAACCGGCCGCGCTCACGGGCGACCACCACTTCCGCTGCTCACCAACTAACCCTGACAAAGAAAGCAGGCAGAAGCAGGATCAAGCCACATCGCCCGATCATTCAAAGTCGCTCCTTCCACATGCAGGGACATGAGAACAACGCTCTGCCCATCATCAAGGCCAACACGGGATATCCCCACGTGCGTGGAGAGGCGCACTGCGGCTCCCACGGGACGTCGACGTGCTGGGGAACACCCCCACGTGCGTGGGGAGGAGTCGGCCAACGACAAGCGAGAGGCCGGCACTAGAGGAACACCCCCACGTGCGTGGGGAGGAGAGGAAACGACCTGCACTTTTATATAGCACCGTGCATAACCGGGCCATCTGTGTCCACAAACTTGCTAGGTCTTCTTCGTTGATGCTGGTCAGCCGCCCGACTGGTTCAGATAGGTGGGTGCAGGGGTGCGGCAAGGGAGTCTAAGGCGGCGCGGACACAACGGCATCCTCCGAACCTAGAAGGCTCCGCAGCAGCCACCGCCCCTTTGGCTGCAGGGTCAGGGGGTGAGGATCAGGTACCGGTCACGGTGGGCTTCGCGTTCGGCCTGTTCGGCGTGTTGGCGGCCGTGTTCTTCAGCCAGGTGGGGTGCGATGACCGCCAACAGGTATTTGGTGGCGGTGCGCAGCCGTTCAGGGGTATGCCACCGGACCATACTCACCAACTGTGCTTCGGCTGCTTGACGCAGCAGGCTGGTCTGCCCGGCCACCCACACCCGACCGGACGCATCCACCCCCACCTGCAGAGGAGCAGCCTCGACGGGCCCCGCCTCCTTTGAGGAACCCATCCCGTCACCAGCACCATCACCGTCACCACCGGGATCATCCCCACTCCCAGCGGGGATGCCCTGGTTGACCTCGGCGACCCGCCAAGCCACCAAAGCGGCTTCCACGGTGGCGTCCGCATCCCTTTCCGACGTGCAGGATCTCCACCATTTCGGGTTGGACCTGCACGACCTCCCCTGCCGGCAGCTGTGATGCCGCCTCAGCGATCGCCTGGGCCTGCTCCAGGCTGATCAAGCCTTGAGTGAGAGCAGCGTGGGTGACCAGCAGTTCGCCTTTATCCAGTTCCCGGGCCAGCCTCACCAGGGTGCGGGCGTGTGGTTTGGTGACTTTGAGAGTCTCGTGCACCCACCGGGTGGTGCAGGTGACGCCCACCCGCCCCCAGTAGGCCCCGGCTGTCAGCTTCCCAGATCACCGCCAACAGCACCGCCTGAGCTTGAGCGATCACCCGCACCGTGGCGGTTAGATGCGCCGCCAACTCGGTGTCGGTCAGTCCGTACAGCGGCCAGGTGGCCTCCCCAAGCAGGGGCCACCTGAGTCAGAGCATCACCGTTGTGGCTGGTCACGCCCCTGACGTTACGGAGGGGTCCGATAAAAACACGGAATGCAACCAAGACGGTGAGCCAGGATCTCTAAAAATCTTGAAAAGGGACTGTCCTGTCAGCAGGCTGCTTGTGGGATCGCCAGAAAGCGAAGACCCTACACGGCAGACGGCCCGTCCTCTTACGTGCGAGGAGGCGGCGATAGAGGCGCCCAGCCTGAAGGGTGCTCAGCTCGACGCTGCAGGAAGCAGGCTCCAGGCAGCCACTGATAACAAGGAAGGTGAGACACCTGGAGTATGAGGACGGCGGCCGTCCATCATTGCGGACAGAAGCGGTCCAGTTATGCAAGGTGCTCTGTAAAATCCCAGGTCGTTTTCTCTCCTCCCCACGCACGTGGGGGTGTTCCTGGTGTTGTGTCGACCCCGCCCGATCTCCCATACTCCTCCCCACGCATGTGGGGGTGTTCCGACGACGCCCAGGCACCCAACGGCCCGTTCAACCTCCTCCCCACACATGCGGGGTACCGCTTC
>PKFB01000064.1 GCA_002919305.1 Actinomycetales bacterium | reverse complement strand
GCCCCCCCCCCCGGCATGCCCGGCCCGCCCGTGGGCACTTCGAGCAGCCCCCGCCACGCCTCTTCCACCGTGGTCAGGCCCCGGTCGCCGGGAGCGATCGCCGTTCCGTAGATGGGATCGCGGCTGTGCTCGGGACCCCGCGGGTCGTGGACGACCCACCACGAGCTGAGCGGCGAGATAAAGTCGTGAATGTTCCCCGACCGCGAGTGAAACCAGGCGGGGTCCAGCTTGGGCAGGGGGCCTTCGCCTTTCAGAATTTCCTGGGCCCGGGCCGCAAGGCGCGCGACGATCCGCCGTCCCCACTCGGTCCCGGCGTTTTGCCGAAGGCGCGCCACATCTTCATCGTTTAGAAAAATGCCGGCTGGTTTCACAGGCGCCACAACCATTCCTCCCGGGGAGGACTTGTCCCAATTATAAGAAGTAATTAGATGCGGCTGGAATGGAGAGAGCGGGCCATATATGGACGGAATGCGAGGAGGGGTGGTTGTCACATGCGGCTTGAGCTGTCGCACGCGTCCGTCGTCCAGCTCACCGACGCTTGGTCGAGCACGCCCGACTTGGTCCAGGATCTCCGGCTCATTTTGGTGCAAGAGGGATTTGGAGTTTGGAGTATCGATTCCCGTTCCCAACTGTTTGGCCCCAACGACTTGATCTTTCTGAAGCCGGGACAGCTGCGCCACGCCCGCATGGTGCCCGAGCAGCCCGTCCGGTATCTCGCGGTCCGGTTCTCCGTCTGCGGGCTGGAGGGCCCCCTCCCCCCGTGGCTCATGCTCCCGTCGATCCTGCGGCTGACGCCCGAGGTGCGCGCGCACGTGGAGGGGCTGGTCGAGGAGATGCGGGACGAGGGGGCCCGCCAACCCGGAGCCGTATGCCTTCCGAAGTCGTGTTACTTGAGGCGTCGGTACTGAGGGCATCGACCGCTCAGTCACGCTTCCACGGTCAGATCACCGTTTCCACGGCGCGATCACGGTGAGGTCGAAGGCGCCAGCCCGTGTTTGCGCCTCCCCGCGCGTACTCAGGCAGTTCACCGGACGTGGATGACATCGCCCGCCGCGACCGCTACCTGACGCCCTGAGGCCTCCGCCACCACCAGTCGCCCATCGACATCCACATCCACGGCTTCGCCGCGCAACGACTGTCCACTCGGCAGAATGATCTGGACCTGCCGTCCCAAGGTGTCACAGCAACGCCGGTACTCGACCCGCAGTTCCTCGCCGTCGGGATTGGAGCGCCACGCGGCGTACCGCGCGGCCAACTCCTGCAGCATCTCCGTCAGCAGAAGTGTGCGGTCCACACACTGTGCACCGGCCAGCGCCAACGATGTGCTGTCCGGCCGGGGCAGCTCATCCCGACGCAGCGTCACGTTCACCCCGAAGCCCACCACCACGCCCAAGTCCGGCAACGCCTCGGTGAGGATCCCCGCGCACTTGTCACGCCCCGCCCCGACCAGCACGTCGTTGGGCCACTTCAGCCACGCCTCCACCTGCCCCAATCGGCGAATCACCACCATCAGGGCGACCCCCGTCAACAAGGGAAGCCAGCCGATCCGATGCGCACCAGCGGCGGGCCACCCTCGCTGCTGATTGGGGCGGGTGGGACGGAGCAGGACGCTACAGGCGATACCGGCCCGTGCCGGGGAAACCCACGAACGCCCCAGCCGGCCCCGTCCGGTCACCTGTCGTTCAGCGGTGATGATCTCCCCTTCATCCGCGCCGGCCCGGGCGACCGCGATCAAATCGGCGTTGGTGGACCCGGTCTCCTCCAGCACACGCAGGCCACGCCACAGCGATCCCGGGCGCAGCAGCGCTGCCCGCAACGCCACCTCGTCGAGAGGTGGTCGGACGGTTACCGGTGAATCAGGGGTGGCGGCCACATGATCACCCTACGTCCCACCTGTAGGCAGTCCACCACCGTCTCCCCATCCCCGAACCGGCGGTACAGTCTCACAGCCGCCCTGCCCCGCACCCACCACAGTGGACTCCCCTTGCTCCACCGTTCAGGGCGTAAGACCCGTCCCCACACGACCAGCCCCGCCGCCTCGTGCCGCGTCGCATCGGCTCAGGCCTGCTCGCAGCGATCGCGACACCGACCCGATGGTTACCATCCCGGCATGACCGCTGCCGCTGAGAGCGATCCTGGGAAGTCGGACGTGACCTCGGATCCGAGCGCCGTCCCTGACCGGCACACCACGGCCGGAAAGATCGCCGACCTGATGCGCCGCTACCACGAGGCGGTGCACGCCGGCTCAGCCCGGGCTGTGGAGAAACAGCACGCCAAAGGAAAAAAGACCGCCCGGGAACGGATCGAGATGCTGCTGGACCCAGGCTCGTTCACCGAACTGGACGAGTTGGCCCGGCACCGGTCAACGGCCTTCGGGATGGACGCCCACCGCCCCTACGGCGACGGGGTAGTCACCGGTTACGGCACCGTCGACGGCCGGACGGTGTGCGTGTTCTCCCAGGACTTCACGGTCTTCGGTGGCTCACTCGGTGAGGTCTTCGGCGAGAAGATCGTCAAAGTGATGGATCTGGCCACCCGGATCGGCTGCCCCATCATCGGGATCAACGACTCAGGGGGTGCCCGGATCCAGGAAGGCGTGGTCTCCCTGGGCCTGTACGGCGAGATTTTCTACCGAAACGTCCGCGCCTCCGGAGTCATCCCGCAGATCTCGCTGATCATGGGCCCGTGCGCGGGCGGCGCGGTCTACTCCCCCGCGCTCACTGACTTCACGGTCATGGTCGACCAGACCTCCCACATGTTCATCACCGGCCCCGACGTGATCAAGACAGTGACCGGCGAGGACGTGGGGTTCGAGGAGCTGGGCGGCGCGCGTACCCACAACACCCGGTCCGGCAACGCCCACTACCTGGCGGCCAACGAGGAAGACGCCATCGAGTACGTCAAGCAGCTGCTCAGCTACCTGCCCAACAACAACCTGGACCCGCCTCCGGTCCTGGAGACATCGGTCGATCTGGAGGTGACCCCCGCGGATGAGGAGCTGGACCGGCTGATCCCCGACTCGCCCAACCAGCCCTACGACATGCACACCGTCATCGAGCATGTCCTCGACGATGGCGAGTTCTGCGAGGTCCACGCCCTGTTCGCCCCCAACATCATCTGCGGCTTCGGCCGGGTGGAGGGGCATCCGGTAGGGGTGGTCGCCAACCAGCCGCTTCACCTGGCCGGTTGCCTCGACATCGACGCCTCCGAAAAAGCCGCGCGGTTCGTCCGGACCTGCGACGCGTTCAACATCCCGATCCTGACCTTCGTGGACGTCCCCGGTTTCCTACCCGGCACCGACCAGGAGTGGGACGGCATCATCCGACGCGGCGCCAAGCTGATCTACGCGTACGCGGAAGCCACCGTCGGCAAGGTCACGGTGATCACCCGCAAGGCGTACGGCGGCGCGTATGACGTGATGGGCTCCAAGCACCTGGGGGCGGACCTGAACTTCGCCTGGCCGACCGCGCAGATCGCGGTAATGGGTGCGCGAGGCGCGGTCAACATCCTCTACCGCCGCGAGATCGCCGCCGCGGCCGATCCCGAGGCCCGCCGCGCCGAACTCATCGAGGAATACGAGGACACCCTGGCCAACCCCTACATCGCGGCCGAACGCGGCTACGTCGACGCGGTGATTCCGCCCCGGACAACCCGGGTGGCGATCACCAAGGCGCTGCGTACCCTGCGGACCAAACGTGAGACCGCACCGCCCCGCAAGCACGGCAACATCCCGCTGTGACAGCTTTTCTTGTTCTCTTGGTTTCTTGTGACGTCCGCACGAGTCATGAACCCGCTCGCGCGACGCCAGAGACGGATGACGGCGGGAGGAGGTCGGCGTGAGCGCAGAGAATACGGCTCCCGAGCCCTGGATACGTGTGGTACGCGGCAATCCAACCCCTGAGGAAGTCGCGGCGTTGACTGCGGTGCTGGCCGCCTTGGCGTCCCGTGCCACGGACGCCCCCGCGTCGGATCCTCAACGGTCCTCACGGTGGGCGGATCGGGCCGCGCTCCTGCGTCAACCGCTCCGCCCGGGCCCTGGCGCGTGGTGGGCCTCGGGTCTGCCCTGACGCCCGTGTCACCCAGCGGATGCCCGCGCGTACCCCTGCCCCGGGAACCCGAGAACCAGACCTCGAACGGCACATACTGGGGTGCGCAGCGCGAACGATCACCCCGATCCGACGGACTAATCGGGCAGGATGCCCTGAAAGACTCCCGGCATCCACACCACCGCCAGGAGGTGGGCGACATGAGCACGGCCATGCTCAGGCACGACGCGGCCCGCCCTGCCGAGAACACGCTCCGGCTGGACGGACCGTTGGGCCGTGGACCGAGGAGGACTAGCGTGCGCTCGGCGAAACTCCCGACCGCATCGAACTACTCAATGGGAGTCTGCTGGTGAGTCCGGCACCTGGCGGCCTGCATCAGGCGGTCTCGCTCAGGCTCGCGATGCACCTGTTCACCCCCGCCGCTGACTGGTGTACGTACTTACTCACTGCTGGACACTCCGGCGGCGGACCTCACGCGAGGTGGGCCCGCCGCCGGTGGTTCGGTCTGATCAACAAAGCCGGTTGGGTGTCTTGTCCTGGCTCAGTAGGTGGCCTCAGGTGTCGGACAGCACCGCGGCGAAGCGTTCCAGGGCCCACTCCAGGTCAGACTCGGTGACCACCAGGGGCGGGGCCAGGCGCAGCGTTGATCCGTGGGTGTCCTTGGCCAGTACTCCTTGAGCGGCCAACCGCTCGCTGGCCTGCCGTCCGGTCATCAGCGCCGGGTCGATGTCGACGCCCGCCCACAGGCCACGGCCTCGCACCTCGACCACGCCTCGACCGAGGAGCTGCTTGAGGCCTTCGTGCAGCTGCGCCCCCAGCACACGGGCGCGCTCCTGGTACTCGCCGGTACGCAGCAGGCCGATCACCGCACGACCAACCGCACAGGCCAGGGGGTTGCCGCCGAACGTTGACCCATGCTCCCCGGGGCGTAGCACTCCGAGAACGTCGGCGCGGGAGACCACCGCCGAGACCGGCACGATGCCGCCTCCCAAGGCCTTACCCAGCACGTACATGTCGGGCACGACGTCCTCGTGTTCGCAGGCGAACGTCCGCCCGGTACGCCCCAGCCCGGACTGGATCTCATCGGCGATGAACAGGACACCGTGTTCGGTGCAGATCCGCCGCACCTCGGCCAGGTAGCCGAGCGGCGGCACGATCACGCCGGCTTCCCCTTGGATCGGTTCCAGAAGCACCGCCACCGTGGTCTCGTCGATGGCGTCGGCCAGTGCCGCCGCATCCCCATACGGCACAATCCGGAAACCAGGGGTATAGGGGCCGTAGTCGTCCCGGGCGACTGGGTCGGTGGAGAAGCTGATGATCGTAGTGGTACGGCCGTGGAAGTTGTTCTCGGCGACCACGATCGTGGCCTGGTCATGGGGGACCCCTTTGACGCGGTAGCCCCATTTGCGCGCCACCTTGATCGCAGTCTCGACCGCCTCAGCGCCGGTGTTCATCGGCAGCACCATCTCCATGCCGGCGAGCTCCGCCAGTTCGGCGCAGAACGGCCCGAGCTGGTCGTGGTGAAACGCCCGGCTGGTCAGGGTAAGCCGATCCAGCTGCTCGCGTGCGGCGGCGAGCAGAGCGGGATGGCGGTGGCCGAAGTTCAACGCCGAGTAGCCGGCCAGGCAGTCCAGGTAGCGGCGTCCCTCCACATCGATCAGCCAGGCCCCCTCACCCGAGACGAGGACCACCGGCAACGGGTGGTAGTTGTGAGCCGTCCAGCGTTCAGCGACGGCGACCGCTTCTTCGGTGGTGGTCGCCGTGGTCGCATCGGGTACCGCCGTGGTCATGAGCGAATCTCCAATGTGCAGCATTTAGGCCCCCCACCCGCTTTACGCAGTTCTGACATGTCCACCGGTATCGGCTGATAGCCGCGTTCGGTGAGTGCCTCGGCCAAGGTGACGGCCTCGGCGTTGAGTACCACATGGTGCCCGTCCGATACGGCGTTGAGCCCTAAAACAGCGGCATCGGCCTCCTCAACCAACAACGCGTCCGGGAACAGGCGGGCGAGTACCCGCTGACTCCCTTCCGAGAAAGCCCCAGGGAAGTACGCCACATTTTCCCCGTCGAGGGCAAAAAGCGCGGTATCCAGGTGGTAAAAGCGCGGATCGACCAATCGCAATGAGATGACAGGGCGACCAAAGAATTCCTGAGCCTCAGCGTGCGCCGCGTGCTCGGTACGGAACCCGGTACCCGCCAATACGTACCGGTCGGTGACTACAAAGTCACCTTCACCCTCATTCACATATTTTGGCGTCCGGACGGGATAGCCGGCCGTTTCAAACCAGGATCGATACAGCGGCGCCTCCTCCGCCCGCTGCGGGGCGCGAAATTGTGCACCTAGCACCCGGCCGTCGATCACCAGCGCCCCGTTAGCTGCGAACACCATGTCGGGCAGGCCTGGGACCGGTTCGATCTCGAGCACCTCGTGCCCCAGCGAGCGGTACACCTCCCGCAACGCGGTCCACTGTTGGATGGCCAGTCCCGTGTCGACCGGCACGTTTGGATCCATCCAGGTGTTAATCGCGTACGTCACGTCGAAATATGTAGGACGACACATAAGAAAACGACGCTGACGCGATCTGCCGGAAAGGGACGACTGCATCCAGACCTCCTTATAGGGCGGTTCTCGCCTCGCCTTTGAAGCGGGCCACAGAGCAGGAGGGGTACCGGGCTTCTGGGCGCCTTTGACCCGGTACCAGAACTTGACTCAGAGGCTAGATCGCGAGTTGAGCGAAGGTCGATTGTTCTTCATTGCGCGTTCTTGAAAAACCATTGCGTTTGAAGGCCCGTGAACAACGATTCGTTGCTGCTTCCCGGTCGAGTTACTCGCCAGAGACGCCAACCGGACCCGCGGATCGACCGTCGCTGATGCGGTAGATGCAGTACCTGTCGCGGTACGCGGATACGCACCTCTGGGGGTGGGAGAAGCCCGGAGCCAGTGACGTTGAGAATCGTCACCATGAGATTCGTACTCGCCTCAGCCAGTCCAGCCCGGCTGCGTTCGCTCCGGGACGCCGGTTGCGAACCAGAAGTGGTGGTCAGCGGTGTGGACGAGTCCGCGGTAGAGGCCTCCACCGCCGTGGATCTGTGCGGGGTGTTGGCCCGGATGAAGGCCACGGCCGTCGCCGCGCGTGTTGAGGCGCCTGCGTTAGTGCTGGGCTGCGACTCGGTGTTGGAGTTCGAAGGGCAGATCTTCGGTAAGCCCAGCGACGCCGAGGAGGCCATCACCCGGTGGAAACGGATGCGAGGCCGAGCCGGACTCCTCCACACCGGGCACTGCCTGATCGACGTCGGAAGTGGCCGCCGTCAGGAGGCGGTGGCCAGCACCGAGGTCCGGTTCGCCAACATCACCGACGAGGAGATCGCCGCGTACGTAGGCACCGGTGAGCCGCTCCACGTCGCGGGGGCCTTCACGATCGACGGAATCGGTAGCTGGTTCCTGGACGGAATCACCGGGGATGTCGGCACCGTGATCGGGGTGTCGCTGCCGTTGCTGCGCCGGATGCTCAATGCCTTGAATATTCCGGTATCCCGGCTGTGGCGGCTGTGACCTCTCGGACGGGGCGGTCTCGATCCAGATCCACCAGTGGCGTTGATCACGGATCATCACATCTCTACCGCACGGTCGCTCACTAGGTAGCGTCGGCGGCATGACACGAAAGTCGATCACCATCACCGCCGAGCTGCAGGACTACTTGGTGGCTCATAGCGCGCCTTTAGACGAGATAGCGCAGGACCTGATCGCCGAGACCGAACGGCTTTTCCCTAACAACGTCAGCCTGCAGATCGCCCCTGAACAAGCCGGTTTCCTTACTTTCTTAGTGCGTCTGCTCAATGTCGGCCACGCGGTCGAGGTCGGCACCTTCACCGGCTTCTCCTCCTTGGCGATCGCGCGTGGGCTGCGTCCGGGGGGCCACCTGCTCTGCTGCGACATCAATGAGGAGTGGACCAGCGTCGCCCGCCGCTACTGGGAGCGGGCAGGGGTGTCCGACCGCGTTGAGCTGCGCATCGGCCCCGCGCTGGAAACGCTGCAGGCGCTACCCACCGAGCCTTATCTGGACTTCGCGTTCATCGACGCGGATAAGACCGGCTACCCGGCGTACTGGGGAGAGCTGGTACCGAGGATGCGGCCGGGTGGGGTGATCGTGGTCGACAACGTGCTGCGGCATGGTGCGGTGGTGGAGCCGGGGCCGCATGACCCGAGCACCGAGGCGATCATCGCCTTCAATGAGCAGGTTCTCGCCGACGACCGGGTGGAGTCGGTGATGCTGCCGATCGCCGACGGGTTGACCCTCGCTCGACGCCTGTGACCGCCACCGGGGTCGACGCGTTCCCTGTCCTGTCAAGGCGTCTCCGCCGTTCTCTCCCGCCACGTCAACGACGATTGAGGGTACGCGGAAGCGATGGGTTGACCGTGCCTCTCGCGTACCCTGTCGCCGTCATCTGCCGCGCTGCCGGGCCCGGCGGGATCCAGCGGAGTGCGGTCAACGGATACCGCGAGCGAAGGCGCGTGCCGCCCAGGCCACACCTGCGAAGGCGATCGTGCCCACAATGAGCAGCGCCTGCCAGACCGTGTCCGCACCGGTGTTACCGGCGAACAACTCACGCGCGGCCGTTACCGCCCAGGAGAACGGGTTCAGGTCGGCGATGTTCTGCAGCCATCCCGGCGCGTACGACAGCGGCAGCAGGATGCCCGACAGCAGCAGCAACGGGACACTGACGGCGTTGACTAGCGGCCCGAGCGCGTCCTCGCTGCGCAGTGCGAGGGCGATGCCGTACGAGACCGCTGAACACAGCAACGCGATGATCGCGAGCAGGGCCAGGGTGAGCAGTAGATTCTCGACCTGCACCGACAGCCCGAACGGGATCGCCAACAGGACCAGCGCCACGGCCTGCACCAGCAACTGCACAATATCCCGCAGACACCGCCCCAGCAGGAGGGCGAGTCGACTGACGGGGGTGACCCGCATCCGCTCGATCACGCCCTGTCGGAGCTCGGCGATGAGCGCGAAGCCGACGAACATCGTGCCGAATATGGCGAGCTGGATCAGCAGCCCTGGGATGAAGATCTGGTAGGCGTCATCACCGAACAACGGCCGCAGCAACGGCGCGAACAGCAGCAGGAAGAACAGCGGCTGTGTCAGCCCAACGATTATCCAGATCGGGTTGCGTAGCACCAGGGTCATCTGCCGGCTGAATACCAGCCAGGTGTCACGGACGAGTTTCACGGTTCGTTTCCTCCGGGGCCAGGCTCAGGCGGCTTCGTCGCGCAGGGAACGGCCGGTCTTGTGCAGGAACACGTCGTCGAGGCTGGGGCGGTGCAGTTCGACTGACGCCAGTGACAGTTCCGCGTCGTCGAGGACACGCAGGATCCGTGGCATGGCGGTGGCGCCGTCGTCGACGTAGAGACGCAGCCGGTCCCCCACCGGCTCTAGATCGCGGACGTACGGTTCGGCCTCGAACAGCTTCAGCACCTGCTCCCCCGCTCCGGTGACTCCAACCGTGATGACGTCTCCGGCGATCTCCCGCTTCAGTTCATTGGGGGTACCACGGGCGACGATCGTCCCGTGATCCATGATCGCGAGTCGGTCGCAGAGGGCGTCGGCTTCGTCGAGATAGTGGGTCGTGAGGAAGACGGTCATCCCCTCGTCGCGGAGCCGCCGCACCTCGTCCCACACATGTGCCCGACTCTGCGGATCCAGGCCGGTGGTCGGCTCGTCCAGAAACAGCAACCGGGGCCGGTGCACCAGCCCTAAGGCGATGTCAAGCCGGCGTCGCTGCCCGCCGGAGTAGGTGCGGCATTTGCGGTCGGCGAACGACTCCAACTGGAACGCCGAGATCAGCTCCGCTGCGCGCTGCTTCGCCTCGGCGCGGCTGACACCGTACAACCGGGCCTGCATCACGAGCTCCTCGCGGGCGGTGACTTCGTCCCAGGTGCCGCCGCCTTGCGCGACGTAGCCGATACGGCGTCGCACCTCACCGGGCTCCCGCCGCAGGTCAGCGCCGGCCACAATCGCCTCACCGTCATCGGGCGGCAGCAACGTGGACAGAATCCGCAGCGTCGTGGTTTTGCCTGCCCCGTTAGGGCCGAGGAAGCCGAAGATTTCTCCCTCTTTGACGTCGAGGTCGACCCCTCGGACCGCCTCCACGAGGCCTTGTCGAGTGCGGAACGACTTCCGCAACCCCCGTGTCTGAATCATTGCGCCTCCTATGACATCATTTTGACGTCATATATGACATCACGATGCCCGAGCTCCAGACGATAGGACACTGATCTTGATTAGTCAAACTTGACTATTTATTTGCTGACTATCATAGGCGCGACACGCGACATGGAAAGCAGACAGCAGATTCCTGAACGGATCGGACGAAAGTGCGCCGGACGCGCTTCCTCAATACCGAGGATCCGAATGCGGCGCCTGGATGGACCCTGATGGACTACAGCCCGCGGTCGTCAGTGACGCCGCTGTGGGGATGCCGCGTCCAACAGTGTGACCGGCTCATGCGCAGAGGCCACGCGTACCACGCCTCACCCCTTGGAGATCGCGACACAGCCACACTGGTCGCCCAGTCGGCACACCTGGCCCAGACGCCGGGTGGCTCAGAGATGACGTGAAGACGAATGAGACGGAGACGGCCAAAGCGAGGCGGGGTGAGGATCAGGTCTCAGCGGGAAGCGGACCGGCCCGTCGACCACCACGAGGTCAGGCTTCTTGGGCGTCGTCGCTGAACTGCAGTTCGCCGTTCTCAATTCGGGCCGCGACGCGTTCACACCACTTCAACTCCGCCTCGGCACGCGCCTTGACCAGGGCCATGATCTCCTTGACGTGATCTGGCTTGCGCGACAACCACTGCGCAGACATCGCCATCTCGGTCGTAGTCAGTGTCGCCTGCAGCATCTGGGCGCGGTGCCGCAGCGCCTCGGCGGCCTCCCGACGAGGCAACGCCGGCATGAACGCCAGAGCCGTGATGTACGGGTCGTATGGTGGCTGGAACGTCCACCAGAGGCGATACAACTGCTCTATGAACTCCCGCTCGCCCTTCGGAGTCACCCGGTAGGACGTGCGCGCTGGCCGATTCCCCACCTGTTCGGTGGCGACCGCTTCGAGCAGGCCTTCATCGGCCATCTTCTTCAGCGCGTGGTAAACCGATCCGGGCCCGACCTTGCCCCAACTGTCGGCGTTCCACGCCATCAGCTCACGACGCACGTCATAGCCGTGCACCGGCTGCATCAAGCGCACTACCCCAAGGATGAGCAGTCGGGTCGCAGACATGCTCCCAACCTATAGTCAGAGTGACTACCGCTCAGACGCGGCATGACCAGCACGTGGACGGCGGCTACAGAGGGGGCAGGGTGCGTAAAGTTCTGATCGCCAACCGGGGGGAGATCGCTGTCCGCGTCATCCGTGCCTGTCGGGACGCTGGGTTGGGCAGCGTGGCGGTGTACGCGGACTCTGATCGGGACGCGCCGCACACCCGCCTCGCCGACGAGGCGTTCGCCCTGGGAGGCGACACCGCCAAAGACACCTACCTCCGCATCGACAAGCTTCTCGATGTGGCCGCCCGGGCGGGCGCCGACGCCGTCCACCCCGGCTACGGTTTCCTGGCCGAGAACGCCGATTTCGCCCAAGCAGTGATCGATACGGGCTTGACCTGGATCGGTCCTTCCCCCGCCGCGATCCGCGCGTTGGGCGACAAGGTCACCGCCCGTCACCTGGCCCGGCGCGTCGGCGCGCCCCTGGTCCCCGGCACTCCGGAACCGGTACGCAGTGTGGAAGATGTCCTGGCCTTCGCCACCGAACACGGCCTCCCGATCGCGATCAAGGCCGCCTACGGTGGGGGCGGCCGGGGCTTGAAGGTCGCGCGTACCCTCGCTGACATCCCCGAGTGCTACGCCAGCGCCGTACGGGAAGCCGAAGCAGCGTTCGGGCGGGGCGAGTGTTTCGTGGAGCGTTACCTGGACCGGCCCCGACATGTCGAGGCCCAGGTACTCGCCGACGTCTACGGGAACGTCATCGTGGTCGGCACTCGGGACTGCTCCCTGCAGCGCCGTCACCAGAAACTGATCGAGGAGGCTCCCGCGCCGTTCCTGACCGACGACCAGCGACGCGTCATCCACGAGGCGGCTAAGGCGATCTGTCGAGAGGCGGGGTATCACGGAGCGGGGACCGTCGAGTTCCTGGTCGGCCAGGACGGCACCATCTCATTCCTGGAGGTCAACACTCGGCTCCAGGTGGAGCACCCGGTCACTGAGGAGACCACCGGTATTGACCTGGTACGGGAGCAGTTCCACCTCGCCGCCGGGGGCCGGCTGCGGTGGACCGAGGACCCCCAACCACAGGGCCACTCCATCGAGTTCCGCATCAACGGCGAGGATCCCGGACGGGGTTTCCTCCCCACCCCCGGCACCCTGACCCAGTTCATCCCACCGGCGGGACCAGGGGTACGCGTCGACGCCGGAGTCCAGACCGGTTCGGTGGTCAGCGGCGCCTTCGACTCCCTCCTAGCGAAGGTGATCGTGACCGGTCAGACCCGGGCACAGGCCCTGGAACGGGCCCGCCGCGCCTTGGACGAGATGGTCGTCGAAGGGGTGGCGAGCGTACTCCCCTTCCACCGCGCCGTGGTCCGCGACCCGGCGTTCACCGACGAACCATTCCGGGTCCACACCCGCTGGATCGAGACGGAGTGGGTGGCTGACCTTCCCGCCTGGGACGGCGCCGCCACGGATCCTGCGGAGGTGGAGCCCCGCCGGACCGTGGTAGTCGAAGTGGACGGTCGCCGACTGGAGGTCTCCCTCCCCGCTGACCTGGCCACCGGCGGCGGCAAGCCGCGGTCCGCGCCACGGCGTACCCGCCGCAACACCCGCGCCACGCCGGTGGTCAGCGGTGACGCGCTCACCAGCCCGATGCAGGGCACCATCGTCAAGGTCCTCGTCGAGGACGGGCAACGCGTCGCGGCCGGTGACCTGGTCGTGGTCCTGGAAGCGATGAAGATGGAGCAGCCCTTGTCGGCCCACAAGGACGGAACGATCACGGGGTTGACAGCGACCGTCGGGGCGGTGGTGTCCACAGGAGCCGTCATTTGTGAAATCAAGGACTGATCCGGCACCACACTGATCCACACCCGATGGCCTCGCTAGCCTCTGATCGCCATAATGAGATTTCAGGTCTGGCAACCCATAAGGAAAATCCGGAGCGATGGCGCGCACACTGAAGGTCTCATCGTCGGAGCGTGGCGCGTTTCCGACGATCCGCGACGCGATTGAAGCCGCCCCGGACGACGCGATGATCGCTGTCGCCCCTGGCGAATACTCTGAAGCTCTCAAGATCGTCAACCGCCGTCTCACCATCTTCGCGGCCGAAGGCCCCGACAGCGTCGTCATCAGTTCCCCCACGGCGACTCCCGCCGTAGAGTCCAACAACAGCTCGCTGGCCCTGCACGACTTGACCATTCGCTGCCAGGACCACACCGCGGTGCAGGCCCGAGGCGGCAAGCTCCGGATCGAGAACTGCACGATCAGCAGTGACTTCGGTACCGGCGTCGATGCCCAGGACCGCATCGAGGTCCGGATCCAGCACTGCCGGATCAACGGTGCCCGGTTCGGGTTCGTCCTCGATGACGTCAGCGGCTTAATCGAGGACTGCGAGATCCGGGACGTCTCCGAGGACGGCATCATCGTCCGGATGGGCGCCAATCCCACGATCCGTAACTGCACAGTGGCGGGTTGCCAGTTCCGGGGTGTCTACGTCTACCAGTACGGTCGGCCGACCCTGGAGGGGTGCGACATCTCGCAGACCGGTGACATCGGTATCGCCGTCGCCCATGGTGCCGCGCCGGTCATTCGAGGGTGCTGGGTGCACGACACCCAGGGAGTAGGCATCTCCTTCGCGGGAGACTGCCGCGGCTCGGTCGAGGAGTGCACCGTCTCCAACACCGCCTCCCCGCCGGTCCTGGTCCCCCCTGGCTCCGACGTGACCGTCACCGAAGTACGGGAGGACGCCTCCAAGCAGCGTAAGAAGGTCGGTGCTGGCGCTGCTGACGACAAAGAGGACACTGTTGAGACTCTGCTCAAAGAGCTCGACAGCATGATCGGTCTGGCCGGCGTCAAGCAGGAGGTCCGTGCCCTCATCGACGAGATCCAGGTGAATGAGTGGCGTCGCAGCGCTGGTCTCGCGGTAGGCGCGGTCAGCCACCACCTGATCTTCGCTGGTCCCCCCGGTACCGGTAAGACCACCGTGGCCCGGATCTACGGACAGCTCCTGGCCGCCTTGGGTGTGCTCCCCAAGGGACAGTTCAAAGAGGTCGGTCGGCGGGACCTGGTGGGGCAGTACATCGGTCACACCGCTGAGAAGACCGCCGCGGTGTTCGAGGAGGCCAAGGGCGGCGTCCTGTTCATCGACGAGGCATACACCCTGTCGCGTTCCTTCGGGTCGGGTGGCGACTTCGGTCAGGAAGCCATCGACACCCTGGTGAAGCTAATGGAAGACCACCGTCACGAGATCGCGGTGATCGTGGCGGGGTACAGCAAGGAGATGTCGGAGTTCCTGGACGCCAACCCCGGTCTGGCGTCCCGTTTCTCCAAGACGATCGAGTTCGAAAGCTACAACAACGACGAACTCGTCCTGATCATCCAGCGAATCGCCAAGGCCGACGACTACGTGTGTACGCCGGAGGCTCTGGCGGCCGTGGGTGAGTACTTCCAGCGGATAGAGCGAGACCAGAACTTCGGTAACGCGCGGGAGGCGCGCAAGCTCTTCGAGAACATCCGCAAGGCTCAGGCGCAGCGGCTGCGCGCGCTGGGGCGGATGCCGACCTCCGACGAGCTGCGCACCGTGGAGATCGAGGACGTGGTCGCCGCCGCTGGGCTGTGACCCATCGACCCGGATCGTCATCCACCGCGTCTCCACCATGTCGGACACGTGATCCCGGCCATGAGTCCATGGTCATGTCGTGAGTGAGGCACATGCCTCTGGTGTTCATGTAGATCACGCGTTAGACAAAGGGTGGTTGACCGGACACTCAGGGGTAGTGTCCGCCAGACCACTGGTGGAGGTACACGGTGGTTCATACCGGAGCTCGAGGGACGCTCGGCAGCCGGATCCGTCGGTATGCCCTGCTGGGCATCGGCACCACGGTTGTGGTGGGTGCCGTGATGTTGTTATTAAACACCCCCTCTTGGCTCGCGCTCACCGCTGCCATCATTTTCGGAGCCGCTGCCCCAGCACTGGCTTGGACGGTGTTCGACACCGACCCGGTCGCGGTTGTTGATCTGCAAGAACCGCGTTCCGCACCGGATTACCCGGTGTCTCCCGCTGCAGCCGCCCCCTCAGCTCCTGAACCGACCCCGCCGGCCCCGCAGCCCTCCCTGACTTCACCGGCCGCAGATCCGCACCCGCCCGTGTCGACTCCGCAGGCCCCGGCATTCACGACGCCCACGCCTTCGGCTGACGTCACCACCACCCTGGTCCAACCCCGCTCCCGGGTAGCTGCCCCAGTCGAACCGACGGTTCGACCACTCGTGCTAGGTGAGCCGCCTGCGGAAGCGCCGATCTACCTGCCTGACCGGGTAATTTGTGGGTACGGCCCTGATGATCGGGTCTTCGGGGGCGCCTTCAGCCCGGCGAGCCGTTTCCAGCGGGAGCTGGCCACTGTCCGACAACGACCGGTTCTGCGGGGCGCCTCGCTGCGAGGCCAAACCCCCGCACAGGCCGGTGGGGATCGCCAGGACAGCATTGGAGTGTCGTGGTCACGGGTTCACCGGCACCTGTTCCTGGCCGTAGCCGACGGGCTGGCTTCTAAACCACAGTCAGGGCAAGCGGCCCAACGCGCGGTGGAAGTCGCCGTGGATACGCTCACGCAGCGGTACGAGGGCCTGGATAGCGATCTGCCTCATGCCGTGGGCGCCGCCGCGGATGAGATATCCAACAGCGGCGTCGACGGCGCCACAACCTTGGCGGTGGGCGTAGTCAGACCTTTCCCCGCTGGCGGCGCTGAGGTGACGCTGGGGGTGGTTGGTGACACCGAGGGCTGGCTCCTTGAAGACGGGGTATGGCGGGCGATCTGTTCGCAACGCGGTAACGACCAGGTGCTGCCGAACCAGAAAAGCCCGACCCTGATCCCCACCTTCTGGGCCCCGGCCGGCAGCGTCCTGGTCCTGGCCACCAGCGGATTCGCCGCCTCTTTGGGAGACGGAACCAGCCGCCTGGCCGAGGAGTTGGTGCGGCGTTGGGCTCGCCCCCCTGCCACGCTGGAGTTCGCGAACCTGGTCGGCTTCACGCACGGAGGCGCCACCTCCGACCGCACCGTCCTGGCGGTCTGGCTGTAACCCGGTTACGGCAAACCGGCCATGGCGTGGTACGCGGGGTGACGGCCGCTCCCCACGCCCACCCTCCAACCGGCTCTCAAGCCGCCGGGGATCGGGCGCGAGAACACCCCGCCGCACCAAGCCGCCGCGACCGTGTACGTGTCCTCGGTTCAGTCGAACTCGTACCGCATCAACTGCCGTCCCGCCTCAGCCAACGACCCGGACAGCGACGGGTAGATGGTGATGGTTTGAGCAAGCTGGTCGACCGTGAGGTGATGCTGGACCGCCAGGGAGATCGGCAGGATCAGCTCACTGGCCTTGGGAGCCACCACGACACCACCGATCACGGTGCCGGTGGTCGGCCGGCAGAACAGCTTGACGAAACCATCCTCGACGGCGTCCATCTTGGCACGCGGATTGCCCGACAGCGGGAGCATCACCACACGTGCCGGCACCCGGCCGGTGTCCACGTCCCGCTGGGTGATCCCCACGGTGGCCAGCTCCGGATCGGTGAAGACGTTGGCCGCCACGATCTGCAGCCGTAATGGTGTGACCGCTTCACCCAGGGAGTGCCACATCGCGATCCGCCCCTGCATCGCGGCCACCGACGCCAGCATCAGCACCCCGGTGCAGTCACCCGCGGCGTAGATCCCCGCGACGTTGGTTCGCGAGACCCGGTCGGTCTCCACAAAACCGCCACGCCCCAGCTTCACGCCGTACTCTTCCAGCCCCAGGCCAGCGGTGTTGGGGATCGAGCCGACCGTCATCAAGGCGTGGCTGCCCTCAATCAGTCGCCCGTCCACCAGCTCCACCACCACGCCATCGCGGGTCCTGCGTACCGCCTCCGCCCGGGAGTTGGACAGGATCGTCATACCCCGGCTCCGGAAGACTCGTTCGATGGCCATCGCCGCGTCCGCGTCCTCATGCGGCATCACCCGGTCCCGGCTGGACACCAGCGTCACATCCACACCCATCGCCAGGTACGCGCTGGCGAACTCCGCTCCGGTGACCCCGGAACCGATCACGATGAGCTTTTCGGGTAACTCGTCAAGGTCATATACCTGCCGCCAGGTCAGAATCCGCTCCCCATCAGGCCGCGCGTTCGGCAGGATCCGGGGGGTAGCGCCGGTGGCCAGCAGCACGGTATCGGCGTCGACGATGTACGACTCGCCACTGCCCTCGGGGGTGATCACCACCTGGTGGGTGTGGCCGAGGGTGTCCTCCCCCAGGCGCGCGGTTCCCGCCACCACCTCGATACCGGCCTTGACGAGCTTGGCGTTGATATCCGCCGACTGCGCCCTGGCTAGTCGTTTCACCCGCTGATGCACGGCACGGATGTTCACGGCGGCATCGGCGAGGTCGCCGTCGCTCACTCCAAGCATCTCGGCGCTCCGTACCGCGGTCACCGCGTTGGCCGACGCGATGAAGGTCTTGCTGGGTACGCAGTCGGAGAGCACGCACGCGCCCCCAGCCCCATCGCGCTCCACCACGGTCACCTCGGCACCGAGCTGCGCGGCGACCAAGGCCGCTTCGTAACCGGCCGGGCCACCCCCTATCACGACGATGCGTGTCACCGTCGGTCCTTCCTGTCGCACTTCCCTGTTGGGCTGTTATTCATCACCGTCGGCCCCACCGGCCACACCGGTGAAACTCACAGTGTGCCCCTGTCAGGCACCGGCCGCGATCAGCGGTCTTGTGACGTCCGGCGGCGCAATCCGTCCATGGCATTGTCTCTCACGCTAAGGTCATCGAGTGCTCTTGTACGCTGCGTATGCCTCGAATCTCGACCCCAGCCGGATGCGGGCCTACTGTCCGCATTCCCCTCTGGTAGGGACCGGCTGGCTGGAGGGCTGGCGGCTGACCTTCGCCGGTGAAGATCTGGGCTGGGAAAGCCCGCTAGCCACCATCGTCGAAGAGTTCGGTGAGCGGGTGTTCGTCTCGCTCTACGATGTCCATCCTTTCGACCGCAGGCAACTGGACGAACTGGAGGGCGCGACGGCGGGCCTGTACCGCCGGCTCCAGGTACGGGTGGCGACGTTGGACGGCGACGTCGCAGCGTGGGTGTACGTGTTCGACGGCTATGAAGGCGGTCACCCCACCAAGTGGTACCTCCGTGAGATCGCTGATGCCGCCCAGAAGGCGGGTGCCCCCGACGACTATGTCGCCGCCTTGCTAGCCCGGCCGACGGATCCGGCGTGACCTCCGCCTTCAGGGCGTGATGAGCGGTTCATGACAAACCGCCGAGTGGCGTACCCGCGCGCCGCCGGCTCATAGCGTTACTGCACTCGGTCGGGTGAGGTACCCCGCCCGACCCAGGGGGTTTTGGTCGCGTCATTCGGGCCAGCGGTACGCACCCGCGTCCCTTTCTCCTGCGACTTCTCCTGCGACGGCGGGTAGCGCCTGCCCTCTCTTGGGCTCCTCAGGCGATCTCCACTCCCTCATCGGTGTCGATTCGGGCGTATTCGGTGTGTTCTCGCAACAGACCACCGAGCAGTCTGTCCACAACGGACAATCCTGCGGCGCTGAGGATCGCGTCATGAATGGGTAGCGCTCGTTTCGGGGCTACCGTCCGAGCGAAGTCAGCCGCCTCCGCCAGCTTCAGCCATGGGGCGGCGACCGGAAGCAGCAGCACCTCGACCTCAGTGCCGGGAAGCGCGAGAGAGTCGCCCGGGTGGTAGACCGCGCCCTCCTCGATGAGGAATCCGAGATTGCGACAGACCGGTATATCCGGGTGAATCACGGCGTGCTCTCCGCCGACCGCTCGCACCCGGAACCCAGCCGCGGTGAACTCCTCACCGGTGTCCACAGTGGTCACCTGGGACTCCAACGCCCCGAGCAGACCAGCGACCGCAGTGTGCGTCCATACCCGCATCTGGGGTCGCGCCCGTACCGCCGCCTCGATCACATCTACCGCGACGTGATCGAGGTGCTCATGAGTGATCAGCACCGCGTCAGCGCCATCGAGGACACGCGGGTCCGAAAACGCTCCCGGATCGATCACCAGAACGCCACTGTCCTTCTCCAACCTGACGCAAGCGTGACCGTACTTCGTCAACCGCATATCCGCCCCGTTTGACCGTCGTGCTTCCATCCCTGATTCGGGAACGAATCTTCCGGCTGAGGGTATGACGCCGCTACCGCCCCTTGTAGAACCTTCAGGGAACACACCACGTCCCATCGAAACAAGCATCAACAAACGTCAATCTGACGGGATTGTTCCCTTTCAGGGCAAAGACGATGGGTACGCGGATACGACTGCTTCCCTCCGCATGGTCGCCCCAGTGGCCGCCGCGCTGGTGACCGGCTGCGGCTCGGACGGTGAGAACACCTGGGGTATTGACACCGCAGGGCCGGTGATGGCTCCGATGGAACACGAGACGGATGGGCCTGACGAAGACGGGCTGTCACCGGCCAGCTCATCGAAGACGCCTTGGGAGCCTGGTGGTGGAGACGGCGCCGCCAAAGCCGCTCCTCGGAGCCTCCGTCAGACCACCCGCCCGTCTCCGATGCCGACTCCAGGGCTTGTGAGACAGCCGGATCCGCGGTACCGAATGCGACCGGCGTAGCCCGTCAGGATCCTCCAAGCAGTGATTAGGCCCGGTCCGGGCCCCGGATCCGGCTGATCCGTGGATCCGGGGCCCGGCGACGGGTCACGGAAGCTGAACGGGTTGTGTAGACAGCCAGCAAGCGGTGTCGGAGGGCAGCACCAGACGTGACCCTGCCCCCGTCTCCATAATCTGGACCGGTTCACTGGCCACCAGCACCTCGCCACGCACGCTCAGCTCCACCGGCTCCGGCCGGAAGTTAACCACGCAGGTAAAGCCCGGCTCCCGGGTGAACGCCAACACATCAACGGGCGCATCCACCCACTCCAGGGTGCCGTCGCCCAGGGCCGGGTGCTGCCGCCGCACCGCCAATGCCCGCCGGTACAGGTGCAGCATCGAGCTTGGATCCTTCTCCTGCGAGGCGACGGTGATCGACCGCCACGACTCAGGGATCGGCAGCCAGGTGGTGCTTCCGGGCGGGCTGAACCCGAACGGGGGCGCGTCGCCTTCCCACGGGATCGGCACCCGGCAGCCGTCCCGGCCCCGCTCGGTGTACCCCGAACGCACCCAGGTCGGATCCTGCAACACAGACTCTGGCAAATCGGTCACCTCGGGCAGCCCCAGCTCTTCGCCCTGATAGATGTACGCCGACCCAGGCAACGCCAGTGTCAACAGCGCCGCGGCCCGGGCACGACGCTGACCGATCTCCCCGCCGCCGTAGCGGGTGACGTGCCGCGTAACGTCGTGGTTAGACAGCACCCAGGTGGTCGGGGCGTCCACGGCAGCGTTGGCGGCCAGGGACGCGTCAATGACCTTCCGGAGCTCCTCGGCGTCCCAATCCGAGGTGAGGTAGTCGAAGTTGAACGCCTGATGCAGCTCGTCGGGCCGAAGGTAACGCGCCGCCCGGACCGGATCGTTCACCCACGCCTCAGCGACCGCGATCCGCTCACCGGGGTAGCTGTCCAGAAGCCGACGCCAACTGCGGTAGATCTCGTGTACCCCGTCCTGGTCGAAGTACGGCAGTTCAAGGGCGCCCAACAGCTTGGCCTGCGGTCGCCCGACATCGGGCAACCCATCCTGCTTGATCATCCCGTGGGCCACGTCGATCCGGAACCCATCCACCCCGCGATCCAGCCAGAACCGCAGGATCGACAGGAACTCCTCAGCGACCTCCGGGTTCTTCCAGTTGAGATCGGGCTGCTCCACATCGAACAGGTGCAGGTACCACTCCCCGGGGGTGCCGTCGGGATTGCGTACCCGTGTCCAGGCCGGCCCACCGAAGATCGAATCCCAGTCGTTGGGAGGCAGCTCCCCGTTGGCGCCCCGACCCGGTCGGAAAATGTAGCGGTCCCGGGCCGGACTGCCAGGGGCGGACGCCAACGCCTCCACGAACCACGGATGGGCCGAGGAAGTGTGGTTGGGCACGATGTCGATGATCACGCGAAGCCCGAGTTCGTGAGCCCGTGCCAACAGCGCGTCGAAATCCTCCAGCGTGCCAAAACGCGGGTCGACGTCGCGGTAGTTGGCCACGTCGTAGCCACCATCGGCCAGCGGAGACACGTAGAACGGAGTGAGCCACAACGCGTCTACGCCCAAGGAAGCCAGGTGCTCCAACCGCTGCCGGATACCGGTGAGGTCACCGTCCCCGTCACCGTCGGAGTCAGCGAAGCTGCGGACGTAGACCTGGTAGATGACCGCGTCCCGCCACCATCCCCGCCGAGAGCGTGACGAGGCAGTGATTGACGTCTCGGCGGGGTTCATCGGCCCGGCTGTGGGTGGCGTTGTGTCAAGCTCCATGGTTCCTCTCAACTGAAAGATCTTGCAGGTTGGACTGAAATTTCACGCGGGTTTCCGGCTCCTTCCGAAGCACCCTAGCGCGGTCCGTCCCACATTTGACCCCCCTGACGGATGACCCAACTTACGGTGACGCGACTCACGGCATCACCTCAGGCTCGCTACCAGGGTCGTTCACTCTCAGAAATCGGTCAGAGGCATCAAGTAGTCACTTTGGAACCGATTGCCTCGAGCCGCACCACACCAAGATCAAAAACTGAGTTCGTCAGCACTGAACGCTCATAACCGACATAGTCCACCGAGGAGCATTCGTTTCGACGGCCATCAGCAGGTAGGGCGAGATTTCTGACCGATTTCCGCGACTCAGCCCGGCAACCCCGCGCTCACCAGCGCAAACAGTGATCATGCCCCCGGCGTCTAGCCGATCCGAGAAACAAGTATGTTCAAGTGCAGGTAACCTAGAAGATAGTAGTTCGAGTTCGGTACTCTGAGCAGATACCTTTTAACGTGAATTCCTTACGGAACCCCTTCCGTGAGGAGCTAGGAGCCGTTATGTCCACACACCAGTCCGCACCTCAATCCTCAGCGGCTCAGTCCGAGACAGCTCAGTCCGAGACAGCTCAGTCATCGCCTGCTCCCGCGCCTACCGGCTCCTCGACCGATGACTGGATCATTGATCAGGCCGGGAAAAGCAACTCAACCTTCCCGTGGGATGAGTTCGACTCCCTGTGGTACCTCGAACATAACTACGCGACGGTCCGGGATGACGATCACCAAATAATGGAGCTCATCGCCAAATTCTTCACCGCCAAAGCACCGCGCAAGGGGGCGGCTGGGCTGGACGTCGGCACCGGCACGAACCTCTATCCGATGTTGGCGATGCTCCCGTTCTGCGATCAGATCACGCTACGTGAGCACGCCGCTTCCAATGTGCGATGGCTGGAGAGCGAGATCGCGTCATACAGCCGCTCCTGGGACGCCTTTTGGAAGATCCTGTCCCATGGTCGCCCTCCCTACGAAAAGATCGCCGATCCTCGACAGCTCGTGAGGTTCACCGCCACGGTTGAAAAGGGAAGCATTTTTCATCTAGAGCAGGAGCGCTGGGATATCGGAACGATGTTCTTCGTCGCCGAATCGATCACCGCCCTCCGTCGGGAGTTCGTTCGCGCGACGCGTCGTTTCATTGGCGCCCTGAAGCGCCGAGCCCCATTCGCCGCCGCCTTCATGAAACGCTCTCAAGGTTACAACGTAGGAAAGATCAAATTTCCCGCCGTCGCGGTTAATGAAGACGATATCAGAAGGTGTTTGGAAAACATTACTCATGAACTAACCTTTCATCAGATCCACACCACCACTCCACTCCGCGACGGCTATGAGGGCATGATCTTGGTTACCGGACGAGCCGGCCGCAAATGATCCTCTAAGGAGGGCACTCATCCGCGATGAGGATAATTCAGCCACGGCAACAGCTCATCGAGATCTGGCAGGCGTTCGCCAAGGCCTCCCAACAGGATGAGAAATGGGTCTGGGGTGGACGGGATCAGCCCAATTCCGTCAGTGACGCCGAGCAGCTCCTCTGTCTGATGCGGCCGGCCACCGAGATCCCCATGTTCAAGCTGGATAAGCCGAACGAGACCGCCGATGACGTCCTCGAGGCTCTGAAGAATCTGGGGGACAGCGTTGCGTTGCCTCGACGGCTGATCCGAGTCCTCACGGAGTACATGGAGACCTACACCGATGAGACCGGCACCCCCATCTTCTCTGCGGGGCCCTATCTCACCTCCACCACCCCTGGCCAGGAGCCAACCGCCACCCAGCTCAGTCGTTTGAGCGTGGTCGACTCCTTCGCGATCTCGGTGACCTTGTCATTGGCGACTATCGGTTTCGTTCGGGTGTTCCGTGAGGTGGTACGCAGGCCGAATCTTCGCCAGGAGATCGACACCCTTGAAAGGTTGGCGAAGAAGCGTCTGAGTGCCGCCATGCTCGGCCTGCTCCGCAGCTTTACCGTCAACGTGTTCCCAGTGGACTCCGAACCAGGTCTGGTCCTGTGCCGCACCGTCAACCAGGTAGGACTTCCGCGTCGTCAGGTCGTTGACGATCTACAAAACGCATTACGCGAAATTAACGCCCGCCTACGGGAGAACGTCACCATCGGTTCCGGCACCGGTCTAGCAGAGAGCCTGGAGAACCCCAACAAGCTGTTTGAGTGCGGCTGGTCGTGGGGCATCGTTGAAAACGCACCCCGTGTTGACGTCCCGAAGGAGGTCGGCGATCAGCCCGAGGGGGTAGCTGAGAGCGCCCCCTACCTCTACTTCACGGCCGTAGCATTAGACGGGATCCGGGCGCTGTTCTCCAGGCGCACCCGGCTGCTTGGCCTGTTGGATGAACAACAGCAGCGGTGGGCCCAGGCCTTGCAGCTGCGGTGGGAGCTTACCCAGTCCTACTGGTCCACGATCGCCACCTTCGGCACCGGTATTTGGCCTCTGGAAGACATTCCCTGGAGGACCACCGACAACGTCGAGTCGGACTACTTCACCCTGCTGGTCACCTCGATCGTGGTGCAGCATCTGGTGACCCAACGCCGGCCGGACGCCGAACTCGCCCGGGTCGGAGGAGTCCTCGAGGAGTTGGCCAACCGAAGCAGGATCACCCGACGCCCATTTGATGAGGATCCAGCCCTCAACCTGCACCACCCCGGGGTCAGTTTCAACCTGCTCGGCAGTGAGAAGGTGGGCGGTCCACAGCTGCGCTGGACGGTCACCGACTTTTCCCCGGTACTGCTCCGACGGGTATTGCACCTTGCGGGGTTGCTGCGGGATGTCTCACTGCGGGACCACATGCTGACGTTGGCCGGACGCATCTGGGAGCACCTGCTGCAGCGTCGGATCAGCGAAGGAGATGGGCGTAATCTGTGGGATAACCCTCATGGGGTATTTCGCTCACTCCCTTCCGGTGACCTGCGCCCGTCTTGGTACTACACCCGTCGAGTCATCGACTGCCTGATCACCGCCGCAGATCTGGTTCGAGCCCAGCCGGTGAGAAACGAGCGCCTGGAGCACCAGGCGTCTGATCTCCTCGCCGAGGCGGAGCACTTGTTCGCTCAAGAGCGACTCAACAGCCTGTTCCACTCAAAAGGCATAGAGGATACGCTCAAGAACATTGAGGATAGGCTGAGCCGGGCGCGACAAATTATGCATGAACGTCCCGGCACCGCCGCCGTGATCGCCCAGGACGTCCTTCGGGACCTTGATAGCTTCGCGGCTGCTCGTCAGGATTCCACCGGGTTGTGACGACATGCTGGTCTTCGCAGCATCTGATAAGGGTGGCACCGGCCGTTCGGTCACGAGCTGCAACGTGATCTACCGCCGGGCGCTGCAGGGGAGCGATGTGTGTTATCTAGATTTCGACTTCGGCTCCCCGACCGCTGGCGCCATCTTCCATATCACCCATGCGGCCCATGGCACCCATGGGGGTCTGCACTCCTATCTCCAGGGCAAGAGCCCAGAACCCCGCCGCCTCGACGTATGGGCGGAGTCTGAACGGGCGAGCCTCCGAAACCGACCCCCGGGCGCGGGGCGCTTGGTTCTGTTCCCTGGGGATCTCGGTGGCGGCGAATTCGCGTCCAACCCGGACATCGTGCAACGCTGCGCGTCGTTGTTTCTCCGGCTGAACGAAGAGTTCGAGCTATGCCTGATCGACCTGTCGGCGGGACGCTCCTACGCCGTCGACATCGTGTTGGCTGCCACCGCTCAGCCCGAGCTGCGTCAAGTATCGTGCCGTTGGCTGGTATTCCACCGCTGGACCCGCCAACACATCATCGCCGCCTCAAACTTGGTCCATGACGAGCGCGGCCTGGTGGAGACCGGAGCCAAACGTGGCCATGACCGTCAGACCCTGGCTGACTCGATCCGCTTCGTCCGCACCGCGGTCGTCGATCCCCACTCTTCAGACCTGACCGGGCTGCGCCCGTCCCAGGTTGCTTGGCTCCACGCCTGCAATCAGAAGCTTCAGGAGCTGGCCGGGCAGATGAAGGTGGGGCGGACTAACCTCCTCGGCAGCATTCCGCTCGATCCTGTTCTGCAGTGGCGGGAGCAGCTGATCACCGATTCCGACGTGTGGATCCGCAAGATCGCTAACGAGCAAACCGTGGCCGCCTTTGAGGAACTGGCCAAACGTCTTGTCGATGACGCGGCGTGGGAGAGCCTGTGACGACAGTCTTCCGCGAAAGCAGTGCGCACCCACGGGTAGAGTCGGTGCCCCTGGCTCATCTGTCGATCGAACTTGGGCACCTCTATATGGAGGACTTCACCGCTGGGCCGGAACGCCTCAAACGGCACTTTGCCCACGTCGCTTTCTGGGTGAAGGCCGCCCGAGACCTGTGGGAGCATCGCCTGAACGGCCGTAGGGCACGGATCAGTACCTGCTTCCTGATCGACGATTACTTCACGCGCTTCAGTACGCCGGCTGTGGTGATTCCCCAGCTGCTGGAAGCGGCGACGGAGCACGGCCTGACCATCGACTATCTGGCCCGTGAGTCGGGATGCGCCGAAGCTGACGGGGTACCGCTCGCACAGCTCGTTGAGGGACGTCTCGTCCCTGAACCACCGGCTGGCATGACTGGGTTCCGGCCTCCGCTGACGGTCACCGGGTGGCTCAGCAACGGTGAACGCTCACCCTCCAACAGCGCGCCAGAGGCGATGGAGGAGACGGTGGTCTGGCGGCCGCCGATCCAAAACGCGGCTAACCGACATTCGATCTTTGTGGACGTAGAGCTGTGGGATGAACACAGCGGACAGCGGACCTGGTCCTGTCCGTTCCTGGCGGCGGTGTGGCAGCTGCTTCGCCTTGGCATGCTCCGCTACTTCGGGAAACGAGTGTCGATCCCGCGGCTGTGGGAGGGGGACTTCCCGACCGACTGGGATGAGCTCCCCGCGCTCATCCAGTTGAATCCGGCCGCCGCACCATTCAGCGCCTACCACACCTTGTCGGTTCTCGCTCGGCGCTTCCTCCCTATCGAGCACGCGGTTCACACGATCCTCAGTCAGGTTAGGGTGGAGGAGAGCGTGCTGCGGCAGTCCCTTGAACGGGCCCGGGCCGAAGGGCTTGAACTACCTGCTGAGTTGACCGACCGGATCGAGTACGTGTTCACCGGTGACCAGTAGGAGATCACTCGCTGAGAAGCCTCGGGAAGGTCAAAAGCCCACCCCTTTGTGGGCCTTGGCCTGCCCACCACTCCAGCTGATACAAACACGCTGATACAGCATAAGGAACAGAGAGCGCCCGCAGCCTCACTGAAAGTCGGGATTCTGCTCATCGCGCTTTTCGAGCTGACCGAAGTCCGTGGCCGCCTCCCATAGATCTTGGAAGCGCTTGACCCGTTCTGCTACCCGCGTCGACCGTAACGCTAACCGGGTGTACACCATCGCTGGTTTTGTCACATCGGCTACCCGGGAAGCCGGGGTCACTTCATAACTGATCTTCTTGTCGAAGAGGATGAAGTCGAATAGGGAGACCTTTCGGGTCCCTGGAACCGCCTCCGGAGTCAGGATCTTGACCTTGACCCCCACATCAGCGTGCAATCTGCAGACCTGCAATAGACCGGGATCATCCAGGAGCTCCATCCGGTCCAGGATAAAGATTCGCCGGATGACTACTCCTCGTTGTATCGCTTCTCTCTGAAGATCCAGATAGTGCTGGCCGAGATCACTACCCCACAGTCCTCCATCGGCGTAACCGCTGCTCCCTGCATCCACCGTGGTAAGGCTGGTGGCATCGATACTGGTTTCGGCGACACGGGTCAGTTCCAATAGCCAGTCGCGATCCTCACCGTCATAGGTGACGTCGGCCCCCTCAGCCAGTTCTCTCAGCAGTTCCAGTAACCGCGTGACCTCCAGATGGGCAAAGTTTTTGATCAACGGCACCGTGTTGCGCTGTACATGAATCCAGTTCTGTACCAGCTTCGTTATCTCGTCCTCCCGCAGCTCGTGCTCCTCCGCTCGCCCGAAAAGCTCAGTTGCTTTATTCACCTTTTTAAATTGGTCACTGACCAACTTTTTCATTTCTTGATCAAGCTTTTCCTGCCCACCTTCCACCTTCGCCAGACGCGCCTCAAATTCACTAAGGAACTGTACGACTAGAGTAACCCCACCCATGAACGCCGACAGGGTGATACCCCAGATGTAAGGTTGATCCGCCGCTTCCGTCACCAGATACGTGATACTCCCAACGATGACGGCGTAAAAAATCTTCCTAAGCACAGGGGGGATCTCATTACCGCGCATTCCGGTTTCCTTCCCCTACGATCGCCTTATGCCATCAAGTGCATCGCTCAGCAATGCGATCGCACTGATGAGCATCTGGTCCCGGATCCGGTGCACCATGGTGTTCCACTGTCGACTGAAGCCAGGCTGTCGCTCCAGACGCTCCCATATCGAGGCCCCCCACTCACCCAGCCTGGCAGCAGGCATCCACAGGTGCAGCAGATGATCGATAGCGGGCTGAAGCTTATCCACGACCTGGGAGCGCGACCCTTCGCCCATCCTGCTACGTTCGATAAAAATCTTCAGCGTGGTCAGGAGCCAATCGTGAAGAGCTAAATCTTCACACAGTTCTACCACGTCCCAGACCGCGCTATCCGGAACATCGATCCGTACAGTACGAAGAGTCTGACTCTCTACGCAGAATTGAATATCGCCAGCGGCACCCTTGCCTTGCATGGCGACCCAACGCAGCCTAGTACGCGCCCCCCGAAAAGGCGGTCTTCGATCGAGATCACGAGATTTTTGCACCTCATCCATTGTTCGGCCGCTGATCGCGCCGAGGTCCAGGACAGATATCTCTTGCTCACGGGTGAGGAACCCAACCGCGATATCTTCCGGGTTGAATCTTCCAGTCGTTTCCACCTCTCCGGGCTTGGAGAGGTAGTACGACCATGAAAGCCGGCGCCCCGCACGCCCCTGACGGATCCGCGTGAACGCAGACCCTTGGAGTACACGCCCCTCGGTGATCATGGCGCGGGAGATGACGGTGCCAATTCCCCGGACCTTCGCGCCAGAATTTGTTGGGAGCTGACAGTCGACACCGGTAAGGAGATCAGGAGAAACCGCGTAACCAATGGGCCTCTCAGAGTGGCGTACTCGCTCACCTGGCACAAGACCAAGAGCCTCGACACAAAGTAACAGGGGTACCGATGCCGAGTTCTGTAGCAGGCCGGTCTGGATCTCTCCCAACATCAACATCGCATCCCCGCCTTGCTTGGATCTGGTTCACCGATTCCACCGTACGGGGCGTGTTGGGCGCAACGATAACTTCCCTGTCGCTCAAATGACGCTCGTCGAACCGTGTAGAAGTGTCGCCAAGCCGACTAACGTCAAATGATGACCTACTCCATGACTGATGTTCTTGTGATCGGAGCTGGCGTATCCGGCTTGACCACCGCGGTATGCCTCGCCGAAGCGGGCCTGCGGGTACGCGTACACACTCAACTCCCACCGCTGAAAACGACATCTGCAGTCGCCGGCGCGGTGTGGGGTCCCTATCTGGCTAATCATGATCGTGTCGAAAGTTGGAGCCGGCACACCCTCGCGGTATTCACACGGCTCGCCAAGCAGCCCGAGACTGGGGTTCGGATGATCACAGGTTTAGAAGCCGCGCGTACCCCGGTGCTCCCTCCTAAAGGCGCTACCGAGGCCAGCGACTTCGTCTCCTGTGATCCGGATGAGCTGCCTGAGGGTTTCGTCAGTGGTTGGCGATACACCGCCCCGGTCATCGATATGCCGGTGTATCTGCGCTATCTGATGCGGCGGTTACGAGCCGCCGGCGGCGTGATCACTCTTGGCACGATCTCCTCATTCGAGGAAGCCCACCAGATAGCGCCGATAGTCGTCAATTGCACTGGCTTAGGTGCTCGGGACTTAGTACCGGATACCAGCATGGTCCCGGTACGTGGGCAACTCGTTGTGGCCGACAATCCAGGGATCGACTGGTTCTTTGCCGAATACGCCGAGCAGGAGTGCGATCTTACGTACTTCCTGCCTCATGAGGGCTACCTCATCCTGGGCGGCAGCGCCGAACCTGGATACGAGGATCTGACCCCTAATCCACAGACCATCGACGGAATCCTGCAGCGGTGCGCCTCCATCGAGCCGACGCTGCGGCGCGTCCGCGTCCGTGGCTATCGAGTGGGGCTCCGCCCGAGCCGCCCTCAGATCCGTCTGGAACGGTTGGAGATGGAACACCCGCGTCGATACGTCATCCACAACTACGGCCACGGGGGCGGCGGTATCAGCCTGTCGTGGGGCTGCGCCCACGAGGTGCTTGAACTGATTGGAAGCCTGTGATCGGGAACCACAGAATGTTGGGCCGGTGTCCTCCCCGGCTCGGCGTCCTGGAGCGGTAGCTGACCGGCCGCATCGACGACCGCCTTGGTCTCTCTTTCACCAAGGCGTCGTTCGTGGTGCTGCGCACCTGGTGTGGGCTCACTCACCCGGTCCGCCCTCGCCATACCGGTCAGGTGACTGAGCCCGCGCCACCACCACTGGACGATTAGGTCACGCCTGCCGCAGGGATGAGCGCCTTTGCGCTTAAGTCCGTTCGACATCGGCGGCGCCGCGGTCGTCGTGTCATCGCCACCTCAACGCCTGCAGGGTGCAGAGCGGCGCGACAAATCAGGCAGAAACCTAGTGACGCGACCGCCCAGGACGACCATTCACCACAGAATGTGACGCGGACCACGATGGGAACATCAGGCACCCGCCCAGAGTTGAGCGAGTCAGGCTCACGATTACAGGCTTACACCACTGCGAAAGAGGTACTCGCGGCAGACAAGCTGACTCTCCCGGTGCTGCCTCTGTCGTCCTCTGTCCTGTTGCCGGGCATGGTGGTGCCGGTGACGCTGAACAGTGAGACTCAGGCGGCGGTCGACGCCGCGCAGGCCGCGGGTAACAATCTGGTCCTCGTGGTGCCGCGTCGGGACGGCCAGTACGGCGCGGTCGGTGCGGTGTCGGTGATTGAACAGGTGGGACGGCTTCCCAACGGGGATCCGGCTGCTGTCCTACGCGGGTTGTTCCGGGCCCGGGTGGGGTCTGGGGTGACGGGTCCAGGGGCCGCCCTGTGGGTCGAGGCGACGGTGGTGGACACCGCCGGCAAGGAGGTGCCCGGCCGCGTCAAGGAGCTGGCCCGGGAGTACCGGTCACTGGTCATCTCGGTGCTACAGCAGCGAGGCGCCTGGCAGGTCATCGACTCGCTGCGTCGGGTGACCGACCCCAGCGAGCTGGCTGACTCCGCCGGCTACGCCTCCTTCCTCACACTCGAGCAGAAGGTTCAGCTGCTGGAGACGGTCGATGTGGCCGCCCGTCTGGAGCTGTTGATCGAGTGGGTCCGCACCCACCTCGCTGAGCTGGAGGTGGCCGAGCGGATCAGTAGCGATGTCCGTGAGGGCATGGAGAAGAGCCAGCGCGAGTTCCTGCTCCGTCAGCAGCTCAAGGCCATCCGTAAGGAGCTCGGGGAGGACGACGCGGGCAGCGGGGACGACTACCGTGCCCGGATTGAAGCGGCCAACCTGCCCGAGCATGTCCGGGAGGCCGCGCTGCGGGAGGTCGGCAAGCTGGAGCGCGCCAGCGAGGCGTCTCCGGAGGCGGGCTGGATCCGCACCTGGCTGGACACCGTCCTGGAGATGCCCTGGACGACCCAGACCGAGGACCGGACCGACCTGACCGAGGCGCGGCGCGTCCTCGACGCGGAGCACGCCGGTCTGGAGGACGTGAAGGACCGCATCATCGAGTACCTCGCCGTTCGGCACCGTCGGGCCGCCCGTGGCCTGCAGGTGGTTGGCGGCCGAGGATCGGGTGCGGTGCTGGCCCTGGTCGGCCCGCCCGGTGTCGGTAAGACCAGCCTGGGTGAGTCGGTGGCGCACGCCCTGGGGCGGAAGTTCGTCCGGGTCGCCCTGGGCGGGGTTCGGGACGAGGCGGAGATCCGGGGGCATCGGCGTACCTATGTCGGCGCGTTGCCCGGCCGTATCGTCCGCGCGATCCGGGAGGCCGGCTCCATGAATCCGGTCATCCTGCTAGATGAGGTCGACAAGATCGGAACAGACTTCCGGGGCGACCCGGCCGCGGCCCTGTTGGAGGTGCTGGACCCGGCGCAGAACCACACCTTCCGAGACCACTACCTGGAGCTGGACCTGGACCTGTCCAACGTGCTGTTCCTGGCGACCGCCAACGTCGCCGACACCATCCCCGGTCCACTGCTGGACCGGATGGAGGTAGTGACCCTGGACGGGTACACCGAGGCGGAGAAGGTCGCGATCGCCCGCGACCACCTGCTACCTCGCCAGTTGGAGCGGGCTGGGCTCTCACCGGACGACGTCACGATCTCGGAGGAGGCACTGGCGACCATCGCCTCCGAATACACCCGGGAGGCGGGGGTCCGGCAGCTGGAGCGGTCTATCGCGACCATCCTGCGCAAGATCGCGGTCAAGCTCGCTACCGGCGACGGAGACAGCGAGGGTACGCCGGTGCGGGTGGACACCGCGGATGTGAAGAGCTACCTGGGGCGTCCCCGGTTTACGCCGGAGTCGGCTGAACGTACCGCTGTGCCGGGGGTGGCTACCGGCCTGGCGGTGACCGGCACCGGTGGGGATGTGCTGTTCATTGAAGCCACCGCCATGCCCGGGGAGGCGGGTTTGACCCTGACCGGTCAGCTGGGTGATGTCATGAAGGAGTCAGCCCAGATCGCGCTGTCCTACCTGCGGGCCCACGGTGCGACGTTGGGTATCGATCCCAGCTCTTTGGCTTCCCAGCGCGTCCACATCCACGTACCGGCGGGGGCGGTACCTAAGGATGGTCCAAGCGCCGGCATCACCATGGTGACGGCGTTGGCGTCCCTGGCCTCTGGACGGCCGGTCCGGGCCGAGGTGGGGATGACTGGTGAGGTCACGCTCAGCGGCCGGGTGCTGCCGATCGGTGGGGTGAATCAGAAGCTGCTGGCCGCTCACCGGGCGGGTCTGACCGAGGTGATCATCCCGGCCCGCAACGAACCGGATTTGGATGATCTGCCGCAGCAGGTTCGGGAACGGCTGCGCGTGCACACCGTGACGGACGTGGCCGACGTACTGCGTTTGGCGCTGCGGCCGGCCGAGGAAATCACCGAGGCCGACGGTGACGTGGCCTCGGCGTCCCGCGCCGCCTGACCGTGCCTTCTCCCGCGCCTTCCGGTCGCGTGGTGTGTCCGGCCAGGAGCGTGAGGCTCGCAGCGCCGCGCGTACCGATGGCTGGGGAAAGGACGCGTACCGGCGTACCGCATGGCCTGACAAGCCGGCATAACAAGCGTTGGCTGGCCCGGTCTCCCACTGTGGGGCGGGACAGCCAACGCCTTGCTGTCTCTATGTATATGGCGGTGCTCAGAGACGCCGATCCTGACGGATCGTCGCCTTATGGTTCAGCTCGTTCACGGCCTCAACCACCGTCTATCGGCGGTTTTCTGAGCGTCCGCGCTCGCCGTTCACCGACGTCGTGGAGCTCAGTGGCTCGGGAACGAGGTATCAAGGGCGCCCAAGGCAGTGTGTACCATGACGCGGACTCCGTAGCCGATCGCCCGTTCGTCCACATCGAACCCGCCCTGATGGAGGTCGAGGGCCTCCCCCGGCCGGCCAACGCCCAGCCGCGCCATGGCGCCCGGCACGTGCTCCTGATACCAGGCGAAGTCCTCACCACCCATACTGATCGGCGTCTCGACCACATGGTCGCGGCCGAGCGCCGCCGCGGCGGCACCCGCCAGGATCGCCGTGGCCATCCGGTCGTTTACCACCGGTGGTACGCCCCGGGTGTAGGCCACCTCCGCCTGGGCGCCGGTGGCGGCCACCACATCATCCACCAGCTGAGTGACCAGCTCCGGCACCTCCCGCCAGGCGGTGCGGTCCAAGACCCGCACGGTCCCTCGGGCGATCCCCTCCTGAGGAATCGCGTTGGGCGCCTGACCAGCGTGAATGGCGCCAAAGACCACAGACAGCCCAGCCCGAGGGTCGACCCGGCGGCTGAGGAGTGCGGGAAGGTCGACCACGACCCGCCCCAACGCGTGCACCACATCGGCGGTCAGGTGAGGACGCGCGGTGTGTCCGCCGCGCCCGGTCAACCGCACCTCCAGCTGGTCAGCCGCAGCGGTCAGTGGGCCGGACCTGACGCCCACAAGCCCAGCCGGCAGCCGGGGATCGCAGTGCAGGGCGAAGATCGCGCTGACGCCCTCCAGCCCACCGGCCTCAATCACCTCGGGGGCGCCGGAGGGGAACCGCTCCTCACTGGGCTGGAAGACCAGACGTACGCGGCCGGGGAGCCGGCCCTGCTCGGCAAGGTTCGCCAGCACCAGGCCGGCGCCGAGGACCACGGTGGCGTGCACGTCGTGTCCGCAGGCGTGGCAGACCCCCTCCACCGTGGAGCGGTAAGGCACGTCTTTGACATCCGGTAGCGGGAGCGCGTCCAAGTCCGCTCGGAGCGCTACCATTTGCCCCTCGTTGTCCGGGCCGATATCGCAAAGTACACCGTTGCCCTTAGGAAGGAACCGGGGCGTCAGCCCAGCGGCGGCTAGTCGAGCAGCGAGGTACTCGGCTGTTCCGTGCTCTTCACCCGATAGTTCAGGGTTGGCGTGGATATGGCGTCGTACCGCGACCAAGTCCGCGCCGTGGGCGGCGAGCCACCGGTCCAGCAGCTCAGGGAGTGGATCGGACAGGGGACGGCTGAGCTCCTCGGCCTCTCCAGCTGAGGGCCAGGAGGGCATCGGCGTACCAGATGCCAATGTCGGCGAGGTCGTCACGATCAGGTCTCGATCTCGATCAGGGAGTGTTGTTGATGATGATGGAGCGGACCCGGAAAAGGGTATACCGACACTGTTAACTCTGTGCAACAGCGGTGCAGGGACGTTCTCAGCACCTGGTTGCTCTCCGTAGGTCCGGCGACTACGTTCCATGATTGCGGGAGCGGTTTGATCGCCACGCTGCTGGTAGCTCAAGGGCTCCACCTCACTTCAACGCGCGACCCTCGAGTAGGTCACGCGGGCCACTCCCGCCAGCGGGGTACACCCGCGATCCGGAACGTCACTGATTGTCATGGACGGGGCATGGAAGGTTATTACCCCGCGTACACAGTGTCACGCTTCGAGGACAGAAACCTCTTGATTTCCGGGGTAAGTCGGAAAAGCGCGAAGTCAACGTCCCGGCTCCCCGTCAAATGAAATCAAAATGTTTCCCGGGGTTGGTAAGTGCCCCATACATCCCGAAGCGCGTCACATACCTCGCCGACGGTGGCCCGGGCCCGCAGCGCTTCCCGCATCGGGTACAGCACATTGTCTGTGGTCTCCGCGGCCTTACGCAACGCCGCCAACGCCGACCGAACGGCCGCGTTGTCACGCTCCGCGCGCAGCTTGGCCAGTCGAGCCGCCTGCTCGACCTCGATGGCCGGGTCCACCCGCAGCGGCTCATACGGTTCTTCCGCGTCGAGAACGAATCGGTTCACCCCGACCACGACGCGTTCACCCGAGTCGACTTGGAGCGCTGTCTGATAGGCGGCTTTTTCAATCTCCCGCTTCTGGAAGCCCGCCTCAATCGCCTCCACCGCCGAGCCGTACTCGAAAACCTTATCCATCAGCGCCGTCGCGGCCGCTTCAATCTCGTCGGTCATCGCCTCCACCGCGTAAGAGCCGGCGAAGGGGTCCACCGTGGAGGTCAAATCCGTCTCGTACGCCAATACCTGCTGCGTCCGCAGCGCCAGCCGCGCCGCCTTCTCCGTCGGCAACGCGATCGCTTCGTCGTACGAGTTGGTGTGCAGCGACTGCGTGCCTCCCAGGACCGCGGCCAGCGCCTGCACCGTGACTCGGATCAAGTTCACTTCCGGCTGCTGCGCCGTCAACTGCACCCCCGCCGTCTGGGTGTGGAACCGCAGCATCTGGGACTTGGGGTTTTTCGCTCCGAACTCATCCCGCATCAGGCGGGCCCAGATCCGACGTGCCGCCCGGAACTTGGCCACCTCTTCCAGCAGGGTGGTACGAGCCACAAAGAAGAAGGACAAGCGAGGCGCGAACTGGTCGATCTCCAACCCGGCTGCTAACGCCGCCCGGACATAGTCCACCCCGTTGGCCAATGTGAAGGCGATCTCTTGGACTGGCGTCGCGCCCGCCTCCGCCATGTGGTAGCCGGAGATGGAGATGGTGTTCCACCGCGGCAGCTCCGCCCGGCAGTAGGCGAAGGTGTCCGCGACCAACCGCAGCGATGGCCGCGGCGGGAAGATGTACGTGCCGCGGGCGATGTACTCCTTGAGGATGTCGTTCTGGATCGTGCCGGACAGCTGATGTCCCGGCACCCCCTGCTCCTGCGCCACCAGCTGGTAGAGAAGCAACAACACCGATGCCGGCGCGTTGATAGTCATCGATGTCGAGACATCCCCGAGGGGAATGCCGTCGAACAAGGTGCGCATGTCTTCGACGGAATCGATCGCCACTCCCACCTTGCCGACCTCGCCGTGCGCCAAGGGGGCGTCACTGTCCATCCCCATCTGGGTGGGCAGGTCGAACGCCACCGACAAGCCGGTGGTACCGGCCGCGAGTAGCTGGTGGTACCGGGCGTTGGATTCGCGTGCCGTACCGAACCCCGCGTACTGCCGCATCGTCCAGGGACGTTGCGTGTACATCGTGGGGTAGGGGCCACGGGTGAACGGAAACTCCCCTGGCGCGCCCAACCGCTCAGGGAGGCCGGGGGCCACATCCTCGGGGCCGTACACCGGTTTAACTGGGAATCCTGACTCGCTCCGTCGCTGTTCACCCATGCGACTGATCGTATGGCGTGCTGCCCTGCCCATTCCTGTTCTCAGAACCTCTAAGGTTGACAACTATCGAAGGGACGAGTGGGCACACAGACGGGAACAACCGCGTGACGACCCATACACCGGCATCCAACGGGCAGGGACGGGCGATGATCCCACCCTCCGGCTTCGCCGCACCCGACGCCGCTCACCACAGCGACACTCAGCAACGCGGCGATCACGATGAGAACACCCAGAACCTGTCACGGCCCCCTGCCGCCGGCGAGCAGCGTGGCGGGATCGGTGCCGTTATCGGCGGCCGCTACACGCTGGTAGATCGCATCGGCAGCGGGGGCATGGGGACGGTCTGGCGCGCGTACGACGGCCTCCTACGTCGAGACGTAGCGATCAAGGAAGTCATCCTGCCGCCGGGGATGGCCCCCAATGAGCGGGATGACTTAACCGCTCGCACCCTACGGGAAGCTCGCGCCGCCGCCGGACTGTCGCATCCTTCGGTGATCCGGGTCTACGACGTGGTGACCGACCACGGGCGCCCCTGGATCGTCATGGAGCTGCTTGACGCCCGCAGCCTGGCTGACGTGCTCGAAACCGAGGGCACCCTCAGCCCACGCGCCGCTGCCAAGATCGGACTGGCGATCCTGGGCGCCTTAGAGGCCGCGCACGCCGCCGGTGTTCTGCACCGGGACGTCAAGCCCGGCAACGTGCTGATCTGCTCGGACGGCCGCTGCATTCTCACCGACTTCGGGGTGGCCCGGAGCCGCTCCGATTCGGAGATCACCAGCCCTGGGCTGGTGCTGGGCTCCCCCCATTACATCTCGCCGGAACGCGCGGTCGGCAAGGAGTTCGGTCCCCCCAGTGACCTGTTCTCCCTCGGCGTGACGCTGTACACCGCCGTCGAGGGGCGTCCCCCCTTTGACCGGGGAGATGCCCTCGCGACCATGCAGGCGGTGGTCAACGACCCGCCGGAGCGTCCCCAGAACGCCGGCGAGCTGGCTCCAGTCCTGCTTGGCCTGTTGCAGAAAGACCCGGCCCAGCGCTGGGATGTGGAACGCACCCGCGAGGCGTTGCGCGCCATCCTGCTCAAGTCGCAGCCGCAGCAACGCCGTGAGGAAGCCACCGCCCCGCTCCCGGCCACGCCGCCCCCCGTCGCGCCAACCTCCGCACCGCCCCAGGCCTCGGCGACCCCACCGGGGTTCGGTGTACCGTCAGCGCCCTCTCAAACCCCCAAGGCCACCGCGCTGTACCCGACGCAGGCCCCGTTCCCGTCCAGCCCGGCTCCTGCTCCGTCGGCCCCGACTCCCACCCCGGGGGTTTCGCGGGGTGTCGTCACCCTGCCCCCAGCGGGTCAACCCACCGGGTATCCACCCGCGGCCGAGTCTTACGGATACGAGGACCAGGGGTACGCGGCGGGCAACGTGGTGACATCCGCGTCGCCGGGGCGTTTCCGTGGCCCGTGGCTGTTGGGCGCCGCCGCCGTCGTGGTGGTGCTGTTACTGCTTGTGGCGTTCAGCGGTAACTGGTTCGGCGGTGGCGGTGAAGAGGAGCCCGAGGCTCAGCCTTCCCCCTCCTCTGTCGTGTCCGAAGCCCCACTGGAGACCAGGATCTTCAGCGAACGGGGTATGAGCGTCGCGATCCCGGTGGACTGGGAGGAGCGCCGCGGTGAGAACACCACCTGGGTGAACTTCCACAACCCCGACAATGACCAAGCCTGGCTCCGGATCAACATTGAGCCATCCGGCACCACGCCGCGTGACCTGCTGGAGGGCGCTGAGCGCCGCTTCGAAGAGGGGTGTTGCAGCCTCACCGATTACGAGCGGGTGGAGTTACGGGACGCCACCATGGCTGGTCGGGAGGCCGCCGAACTGGAGTACACCGCGACCAGCACTCAAACCAACCAACCGCGGCACGCCATCTGGCGTGTGATCGTGGTGGACGGCACGGCCTTCCAGGTTTACCTGTCGGTTCCCGAAGAGCTCTTCGTCGACAGCCTGCCTGTCTTCCAGGCGGCGGTTGATTCCTTCCAGCTCACCTGAGACCCCTGGGTCGAGATCCCTTCACCATGGTCGCCGGTCCTGCCTGTTGGCGGGGCCGGCGATGGTGTCATTAGGGCGTCACCGTCGATCACGCCGCCGACGGCACCGTTAAATGATCACGGTTTCTCTCCCTCACAACGCCGTTGCGGGAAGGTTGTGCCAGCATGACGGCGTGGAGGTCGACATCGAGGCACTACGACAGCGGGCGCTGGCCTGGCTGGACGACGACCCGGACCCGGCGACTCGCGCCGAGCTGCGCGCCGTTCTCGACGGCTTGCCCGGCACGGCGTCAGAGCTGGCCGACCGGTTCGCCGGGCCGCTCACCTTCGGCACGGCCGGGCTGCGCGGTCCGGTACGCGCCGGTCCCAACGGGATGAACCTCGCGGTGGTCCGTGGGGCGACCGCCGGGTTGGTGGCCTGGCTCGCCGACCAGGGAGCCGACGGGCCGGTGGTAATCGGCTATGACGCGCGGCACGGATCGGCGGCTTTTGCGGCCGAGGCTGCCCGGGTGGTGACCGGGGCTGGCCGGCGTGCGCTGCTACTTCCGCGTCCGCTTCCCACCCCGGTCCTGGCGTACGCGGTACGCGCGTTGGAGGCCGTGGCCGGTGTCATGGTCACCGCAAGCCACAACCCGCCCGCCGATAACGGGTACAAGGTGTACCTAGGGGCACGGCTGGGTGGTGATACGGGCGCCGGGGCTCAGATTGTGCCGCCGGCGGACCGCCAGATCGAGGCGGCGATCCGCGCTGTGGGCGCCCTGCGTACGGTTCCGCTCGGTCCGCCGCCTGAGGTGGTGGATGAGTCCATCGTGGAGTCCTATCTGGACGGTGCGGTGGCGGTGGTGGACCCCGACGGGCCCCGGGATATCCGCCTGGCGTACACCCCCCTGCACGGGGTGGGTGCGGCGACCGCGCTCGCCGCGTTCGAGCGTGCTGGCTTCGGTATGCCGGTGACGGTGGCTTCTCAGCTGGAGCCGGACCCCGACTTCCCGACGGTCGCGTTCCCTAACCCCGAGGAACCCGGCGCGATGGACGCGGTGATCGCGGCCGCCGCTGAATCCGGCGCGGACCTGGCGATCGCCAACGACCCTGACGCTGACCGCTGTGCGGTGGCGGTGCCTGATCCTCGCCGAGGCGACCCGGCTACCCCGACTGGTTGGCGCTTGTTACGCGGGGACGAGGTGGGGGTTCTGCTCGCTGATCACCTGATGCGGCGCGGCCGGACCGGCCGGTACACCACCACGATCGTCTCCTCGTCTCTGCTTCGCGCGATGTGCGCTGATCGTGGTTTGCCCTACGGGGAGACGTTAACCGGTTTTAAGTGGATCGTGCGGGCCGGGGACGATCTGACGTTCGGATACGAGGAGGCGCTGGGGTATTGCGTGGCGCCGTGGCACGTCCGTGATAAGGACGGCATCACCGCCGCGCTCACCGTCGCCGAGTTGGCCGCCGAGCTGGCGCGGGATGGCCAGACCCTTCTGGACCGGTTGGCGGAGCTGGCCACCCGGTACGGGCTGTACGCCACGGATCAGGCGTCGGTCCGGGTCGCTGACCTGTCTGTGATCAGTCAGGCGATGGCGCGGCTGCGCGCGACCTCAGTGTCCACTTTGGGTGGTCACCCGGTCACCGAGACCCGCGATCTGCTGCCCGAGGCCGACGTGGTCATTCTGCGTACAGAGCACTCCAGAGTGGTGGTCCGCCCCTCAGGCACCGAACCCAAGCTCAAGGTGTACCTGGAGGTGGTGGAGCCGGTGACGGACTCCCTCCCCGCCGCGGAAACCGCTGCTCGCGCCGGGTTGGAGGCGCTCCGGGCTGACATCTCCACGATCTTGGGTGTGTGACGTGGCGATCCTGGCTTTCGACCTTGGCTCCTCCTCGGTGCGCGCCACGGTGCTTGACGAACAGCTCCATCCGCTCCCCGGCGCGGTCAGCCGTCGACGGGTGGCGCTGCGGCAGGACGCGACGGGAGCAGCGGAGTTGGACGCGGACCGCTACGTAGAGGCGGTCTGTGAATGCCTCGATGACCTGTCGGCGGCGGGGCATCTGGCGGGTGTCCACACCGCCGCGGCCTCCTCCCAGTGGCATTCGCTGGTTCCGTTGGATGAGCATGACCGGCCCGCTGGCCCTGGACTGTCCTGGATGGACCTTCGGGCCCAGGCCGTGCGCGTCGGCCCGCACGACGATGAGGCGTTCCACCGGCGTACCGGAACCTGGTGGCACCCGTTCTACTGGCCGGTCAAGATCGGCTGGCTGGTGGGGCGTGGGGTGCGGGCCCGCCGCTGGATTGGGCTGCCGGAGTACCTGACCCTGCGGTTGCTTGGAGAGTTGGGGGTGTCGGTGTCCTCGGCTTCGGGAACCGGCGTCTTGGACACCCGCACCTGCCGGTGGGACGCGGAGGCGCTGGACCTGGCGGGGGTCACCGAGGACATGCTTCCCCCGCTGGTGCCCGACGACTGGCGTGGCCGGCTCACCCCACAATTCGCCCGCCGATGGCCTGACCTGGCCCAGACGCGCTGGGCGGCCCCGATCGGGGATGGAGCGGCCAGCGCGGTAGGAAGCGGCTGCTGGGGACCGGATCGGTTGTCGGTGACGGTGGGCACCTCCGCAGCGGTCCGGCTGGTCACCCCTGGGGCTCCTGATCCCGCGCCATCGATCTGGCGCTACCGCGTGGACTCCCAGCGCAGCGTTCTGGGAGCCGCCTTCTCAGCGGGCGGGGCGTTGTACGAGTGGGTGAGCCGTCTGGTGGGTGACCAGGAGGCCTCCGAAGCGGCCCTGTCGCGCCTGCGGCCCGGGGAGCATGGGGTGGTCTGCCTGCCCTATCACGCCGGGCACCGCCCACCGCTGCCGTTGACCGATGTGGGGACGCTGCACGGCCTGAAGTTGTCCACCGGGCCGACCGAGGTGGTCGCCGCCACCTTGGAGGGGGTGTGCCATGAGATCAGCGGTGCGGCGCGTTCCCTGGCCCCCTCCGCACAGGTGACACCGGTGCTGGGCGGGGGCGCGGTGGCGGCGTCGGCGTGGTTCACGCGGCGGCTCACCGCGGCCCTCGGTGGGACCGCGCTGCGGTGTCTAGACGCCGAGGTGGGCGCCCGCGGCGCGGCGGCGCTGGCGACCGGGATCGACAGTCCACCCCGCCTAGAGGAGGTCACGGTCCCCGAGAGGGAGGTGGCGGCCATGGCGACAGCAGCTCAGCGGCACTGGGCAGTACGCGACAGGATCATCTCGTTGCAGGGCGAGCGTTCCTGGGACTGACCGGCACCCCTTGCCCTTGCAAAGCCGCTACCGCTTTCAGCAGCCGCTCTCGCCTCCAGCGGCCGCTTTCAGAAGCGCGGCATGCCACCGAACTGTCGGTCCCCGGCGTCCCCGAGCCCAGGAACGATGAACCGGTGCTCGTTGAGCCCCTCGTCCACCGCCGCCGTCACGACCCGCAGCGGCAGACCACTGTTCTCCAGACGCTGCAGCCCTTCCGGTGCGGCGAGCACACACACCACCGTGATGTCCTGGCAGCCACGCTCGGCGAGCACCCGGCAGCAGTGTTCCAGGGAGCCTCCGGTGGCCAACATCGGATCGAGCACGATCACTGGGCGGTCGGCCAGGCTCTCCGGCAGCGATTCCATGTACGCACGCGGCTGGAAGGTCCGCTCATCGCGTGCCAGGCCCACAAAGCCCATGGAGGACTCCGGCAGGAGGCGCAGCGCCGCATCAGCCATCCCCAGGCCGGCCCGGAGCACCGGCACCAGTAGCGGCGGGTTAGCGATCCGCTGCCCCTTGGTGGCCGTCACCGGCGTGGTGATCTCCACCTCCTCGACCGCGATGTCCCGGGTCGCCTCATAGACCAATAATGTGGTCAGCTCATGAAGAGTCGCCCGGAAAGTAGCGGAATCGCTGCGCTCATCGCGCAGCGTCGTCAGACGAGCGGCGGCCAGCGGATGATTCACCACGAGTACGTCCACGCCAGCAACTTAACTGGTCAGGCCTAAGGCGCGGATGCCCGCCCCGGTGGATCGTTGCGGAACGCGATGCCGGACTGTGACAGTCAGGCTGAGACGCGCCGAATACCGCCCCATATGCCGTGGTGGTCACCCTCAGACCCGGGAGCGCGGAAAGAGAGAAATTAAAAGAAAGGAGAGTCTGAAGCCCGTACCCCTCCTGGTGATCACCAGACGTGCCCCAGCGTGCGTAAACTCGCCGGTATGACGGCCACGACGCCTCTGCCCGCGGTGGCGGACCTGGTAAACATGCCTGAGGCGTGGCGGACCCTGCTGCATGGCCTGCCCAGCGTCGATCAGGTCGGAGCCGAGCAGCGGGCCGCGATGCTCGCCACCCGTTCCATCAAGACCACCTCGAAGGCATGGGCGCTGGACCTGGCGATCCGGATGGTCGACCTGACCACCTTGGAGGGCGCTGACACCCCCGGGAAAGTCCGGGCCCTGTGCGCCAAGGCGCGACGGCCGGACCCCACCGACCCGCATTGCCCTCAGGTCGCGGCGGTATGTGTCTATCCCAGCATGGTGTCCACCGCCGCGGCGTACCTGGCTGGGACCGGTATCAAGGTCGCCAGCGTCGCGACCGCTTTCCCGTCGGGCCAGGCCCCACTGGAAGTCAAACTCGCTGATACCCGGGCGGCGGTGGCCGCGGGCGCCGACGAGATCGACATGGTGATCGATCGGGGCGCCTTCCTGGCCGGACGTTACTCAGAGGTCTTCGACCAGATCGCCGCGGTCAAGCAGGCCTGCGGTAACGCCCATCTGAAGGTGATCCTGGAGACCGGGGAGCTAGCGACCCTCGACAACGTGCGGCGCGCCAGCTGGTTGGCCATGGTCGCTGGCGCCGACTTCATCAAGACCTCAACAGGAAAGGTGCAGCCGGCCGCCACCCTGCCGGTGACCTTGGTGATGCTGGAAGCGGTGCGGGATTTCCGGGAACGTACGGGCCGTCAGGTGGGTGTCAAGCCCGCGGGAGGCATCCGGACCGCCAAGGACGCGTTGCGGTACCTGGTCCTGGTCAACGAGACGGCCGGCCCTGACTGGTTGGATCCGGCGTGGTTCCGTTTCGGCGCCTCCAGCCTGCTTAACGATCTGCTGATGCAGCGGGCCAAGCTGGCCACCGGGCACTACAGCGGCCACGATTACGTCACCCTGGACTGAGGACCGATGACTTTCGAGTACGCCCCGGCACCGGAGTCCACGTCCATCGTGGACATTCGCCCGTCGTACGGGCTGTTCATCGACGGTGAATTCCGCGACTCCATCGACGGCGACACCATCAAGACGATCAATCCCGCCACCGAGGAGGTGCTCTCCGAGGTGGTCGCCGCTGGTCCACGCGATGTGGCCGCGGCGGTTGAGGCCGCCCGGCGGGCGTACCAAACGGTGTGGGGAACGATGCCGGGCACCGAACGGGCCAAGTACCTGTATCGGATCGCCCGGATCATCCAGGAGCGCTCCCGGGAACTGGCGGTCCTGGAGACGATCGACAACGGCAAGCCGATCCGGGAGTCCCGCGACGTGGATCTCCCCTTGGTCGCGGCGCACTTCTTCTACTACGCCGGGTGGGCCGACAAACTCTCCTACGCCGGCTTCGGCCCTCACCCCCGACCGCTGGGGGTGGCCGCCCAGGTGATTCCCTGGAACTTCCCGCTGCTGATGCTGGCCTGGAAGATCGCCCCTGCCCTGGCCTGCGGCAACACTGTGGTTCTCAAGCCCGCCGAGACCACCCCGCTGACCGCCCTGGTGTTCGCGGAGATCTGTCAGCAGGCGGACCTGCCGCCCGGCGTGGTCAACATCATCACCGGCGCGGGTGAGACCGGCCGGCACCTGGTGGAGCACCCGGACGTGGACAAGATCGCCTTCACCGGCTCCACCGAGGTAGGCCGCCAGATCGCGCGGGCGGCGGCGGGTACCCGCAAACGTCTGACCTTGGAGTTGGGTGGCAAGGCCGCCAACATCGTCTTCGACGACGCGCCGCTGGATCAGGCGGTGGAGGGCATCGTCAACGGCATCTTCTTCAACCAGGGGCACGTCTGCTGCGCCGGTTCCCGGCTGCTCGTTCAGGAGTCGATCCATGACGAGCTGCTGACCGCCTTGAAACGTCGGATCTCTCTGCTGCGTCTGGGCGATCCCCTGGATAAGAACACCGACATCGGTGCGATCAACTCCGCCGCCCAACTCGAACGCATTCGGGCCCTGTCGGAGATCGGAGAGCTGGAGGGGGCCGAGCGCTGGTCAGCGCCGTGCCCGCTGCCTGACCGGGGCTTCTGGTTCCCGCCCACCGTGTTCACCGGGGTCTCTCAGGCGCACCGGATCGCCCGAGAGGAGATCTTCGGGCCGGTGTTGTCGGTGTTGACGTTCCGTACCCCGGAGGAGGCGGTGGCCAAGGCCAACAACACGCCCTACGGGCTGTCCGCCGGTATCTGGACCGAGAAAGGATCGCGCATCCTGTGGATGGCCGACCGGTTGCGGGCCGGCGTGGTGTGGGCCAATACCTTCAATAAGTTCGACCCGTCGAGCCCGTTCGGCGGGTACAAGGAGTCCGGCTACGGCCGCGAGGGTGGTCGCCACGGACTGGAGGCTTACCTTGCCGTCTGAGACATCCCGCCTGGCGGTCCGCAAGACCTACAAGCTGTACGTCGGTGGCGCCTTCCCGCGCAGCGAGTCGGGACGGTCCTATCCGGTGTACTCCGCGAAAGGCACCTGGATGGCCAACGCTGTCCTGGCCAGCCGGAAGGATGTCCGCGACGCCGTTGCGGCGGCGCGGAAGGCCTTCCCAGGTTGGGCTGGCCGCACCGCGTACAACCGAGGTCAGATCCTCTACCGGATCGCCGAGATGTTGGAAGGGCGTCGCGATCAGTTCGCGACGGAGGTCGCCGAGGCCGAAGGCCTGGACCGGGCAGCGGCGCTCGCCGTGGTCGACGCCAGCGTGGATCGATGGGTGTGGTACGCCGGGTGGGCCGACAAAATCGCCCAGGTACTGGGGAACGCCAACCCGGTCGCCGGGCCGTACTTCAACCTCTCCACCCCCGAACCGACGGGCGTGGTGGGCGTGGTGGCGCCCGCCGAGTCGAGCTTGCTCGGGCTGGTGAGCGTCATGGCGCCGGTGATCGTCACCGGTAACACCGCCGTGCTGCTGGCCAGCGAAGAGCGGCCCCTGCCTGCGGTCACGTTCGCCGAGGTGCTGGCCACCTCGGACCTGCCCGGCGGGGTGGTGAACCTGTTGACCGGCCGGGTCTCTGAACTGCTGCCCTGGTTAGCCTCTCACTTTGATGTCAACGCCATCGATTTGACCGGCGTCACCGACCCAGAGCTGGCCGCGGAGGCGGAACGGGCAGCGGCGGAGAACCTCAAACGGGTGGTACGCCCGCCGCAGGGCCCTGTGGATTGGAGCGCTGACCCCGGGCTGGAGCGGATGACGGCCTTTGTGGAGACCAAGACCGTCTGGCACCCCAAGGGGATGTGATCCTGGCTTGGGGTAAAGTGCCCATGTTCACCAACGCGTCCGCGTCGTGGGCGTATAACCCGCACGCGGGTTACAGTCTCGGATTGGATGTTTTGTCGCGTATTCCCTGTTGTGGCCGATCCCGCCCCGTCCCCTGAGGCGGTACGCCCACATGAGTACGCCCACATGGCAGGCGGCTCTCGCACTCGCCGCAGAAGGCAGGGCAGCGTTCTGCTCGCACGGCGAGGATGACAAGGGCGCTGGTACGGGTATGGCCGGTGCCACAGGGATGAGCCGTTCCGTCTAGGGTTTGCTCCAGCAATGTGTGTTCCGTCTGACTCAGCACGCTGATGTCAGCGGCCTGACTGCGATGGAGGACGCCGTGGCCCGCCACCGCGCCAAGGGTTCGAAGGACCTCGACGACGCCGTCGAGGCGGAAGAGCGCGAACCCGCAGATGTTGACGAGGATGACCTCGACGACGCGACCGAAGATATCGACGACACGCCCGCCCGTACCTCTGAGGCGGATGCCTTCTGGTCCGAGGTCCGGGTGGATCCGGTGGAGGTCGCGCTCCCCCGTGGCGTTGGGTACACGCTCCGCGCGTACCGTCTCAGCACCATCCTGCCGAAACCGGAGCGGCCGAAGCATACGGAGGAGCCCGAGGAGATCGAGGCCGATGAGGCCGGTCCGGATCGACTCGCCGAGCTGGGCCTGGTAGAGGTCGAACCGGCATCGCTCGCCGGCGGCCGGGAGGAGATACGCGGTCGGGTACATGACCGCGACGACGAGGACCTTGAGGACGACGAGTTCGACGAAGACGACGACGCCGACGACCTCGACGACGAAGACTTCGACGACGACCTCGAGGACGACGTCGAAGACGACGAAGACGAAGACCTCGACGAAGACGAAGCCGAGGACGAGGAGAAGGACGACAAGTCCCGCGGCAAAGCCGAAAAAGACACGGACGAAGCCGAGGAGGACGAGGACGAGGAGGAGGAACCGGAGCCTGAGCCTGAAGAGGTGCCGGTCTTCCTCGCCAAGGACGGAAAGCTCCTGCTGTTCCGGTCCCCCGAAGGCCTCGTCGACTTCGTCAAGTCGGACGAGCCGCACGACCTGACGGTGCTGAAGGAGTGGTCGAAGGTCGTCGCCGAGATCCAGCCCGAGTACATCGCCCCCGTCGAGGAGGACCGCTACGAGCTGGACTTGGTGGTGGAGAACCTCCGCGGTGGACACGACGCCTGGAAACCGGAGCTGGTGATCAAGGCGGGAGAATTCGCCCGTGACGCTGGTTACGCGCTACGACTGGCGAGCGTGCTGGGCGCGTTGTCCCCGGGATCCCCTCTGGACGAGCTTGACGAGGCGCTCCGTGCCGCTGAAGCCGGTGGTGTCCGTGGCTTCTTCGCCCGCCGTAGACTCCGCCGGATCGGGCCAGAGCAAGCTGCCCTGGCTTGGCGCTCAATAATTGGCAAGATCTCTACCGCTGTGGACTGGCGCGATTGACCCCCGAGCAGGGAGCATCGTTCCTGGCTTTGGGAGGTGGCGACGTGCGTATCTATTGCGGTCTGGCGTCGGCTGGACAACGTTTGTGTGTCGCAATCGTCGACGACGCTGGCCGGTTGTTAGTCAGCCATGAGATCGATGATGATGCGACCGGGTACGCGGCCGTCTGCTCGTTGATTACGGAGCGTTCTGGCGGGGCCAGCACCGGTCAGACCATGGTGGTCGCTGAGAACGACAGCCACCTGGTCCCCTTGCTGCTGGCCGCCTCAGGGCGGCCGTTCGCACTCGGTGACGCCAACGTGGTCGCCGCCTTCAGCAGGGACCTCACGAACGCTCCAGACCCGGTTCGACGGGCGGCGGCGCTGGCACGTGCCCTCCACGCGGGCATCCTCCGCACCGATGACCCCTCTACGGCCTGGCACGCCGGACTGGACATCCTGGCGCTCGCGCCACTGCTGTCGGCCCATGCCGCTGTGATCGCCGGTCGGGTCACCCTGGTGGCCGCGTTGCGGGGGGTTCTCCGGGAGCTGTATCCGGCCGCGTTGCGGGCGTTCCCCGATCCTGGGGACCCCACCGCGCTGGCGTTGCTGGAGGCCCTGCCCGATCCCGTCATGGTCGCGCGGGGCCAGGAGGGTGACGTGGTAACCCAGCTCACCGCGGCTGGGTATCGCGATGTGGAGCCGGCGCTGCTGGCGCTTCGCCAAGCCGTGGCGGAGACCATCCCACGGCGGGAGATCACCGACCCTATTGGTCCGGCGGTACGCCACGCGGTGGTTGCGGTGCGGTCCTGCGACCGGTCGGCCAACTCCCTGCTGGAAAGCATCAGCGAACGGCTGGAGCGCCGTGCCGGGTCCGCCGCCCCCGCCGCGGCCCCGGCCCCTCCGGCGGCTGGGCCGGCGGCGCCGCTTCCTCCGATCTCCGTCCCCCCACTGCCGCAACCGGTCTCCTCGCCCGCGGCGGGTGGCCCACTCGGCACGAACAGCTATCCCAACGCCGCCGGGTACGCCGTCGGCTCCGCGCCTCCGTCCCCCGCGTACCCGTCCCCCGTGGCCTCACCAGGATCCGCTGGCAGTGGCGGTCACCCCCAGGCCGTTCCGTCGGGGCACAGCACTGGATCTCCTCAGGTTGTTGGGCCGCCGTCGACGCCGGCGGCCAACTCCGGCGGCTGGGGTTCGGCCGGGGCTGCTCCTGTGGATCCGGCCGCGAGAACGCAGCAGCAGTACCCACCCGCCCCGAAGCGGGCTGAGGTGGCGGAGCTCCCTGACGACTCGGATCTGAGTCTGAGCCTGCTCACGCCGGATGAGCTGCCGACATCGTCGAATCTGCGTGGCACCGCCCCGCGGAACCGGGATGCCGACGGTACGCGCGAGAGCGGGTCGCAGCGGCCCGCTCCGGCCGCGCCGGAGAAATCCGAGCCCGTGGAGGCTCCGCAGCAGCCTGAGCGCCAGCAGGCCGAGGAGGAGCCGGTACGTCGTAGCCGCGCCGCACGCCACCACTCCCCCGACACGGGTGTATCTCCACAACAGCGCGATCCGGAGCCCTCCGTGGCTGCCGCGGAACGCTCCGGTGCGCATCAGCGGGTGAGCCCGGCCGGTGAGGAGCGTGGTGGAGTCATCGAGTTTCCCGCCGCGAGGCGGCGTCGAGCGCGCCACGACAGTGAGTCTGATTCCGGCGACCAGCCGGCCGCGGCGGCCCGGGAGGTACCGCCGGGAGATCTGTCCTATGGGGAGCCGAAGCCACCGGCCTCATTGGAGGAGCTGACCCGTCCGCCCTCCTTTGGGTTGGACACCGGCCCCGAGTCCAGGCCCGCCCCCTCTGAGACTGCCGACACGGCTCCGGCGCAGCGGCGACGCTCCGCGTCGGTATCGCCTACGCGTCCGGCGGTGGACGACGCCGACTCGGATCTGTTGATCTTCGCTCAGGCATCGGCATGGTTCGATGGGGAGCGCAGGTCGTCAAACAGCGACTGGAGCAGCCCAGCGGACACTGGCTGGCGCGCCGCTGAGGCGATCCGTCAACCGTCGATCGGCGGCACCACCCGCAGCGGCCTCCCCCGACGAGTACCCCAGGCGAACCTGGTTCCTGGCACGGCGTCCCCCGATCCGGAACGCGAGCGTCAGCAACGGATCGTCCGTGACCCTGACCAGTTAGCCGCGAACACCGCTGGGTACTTCCGGGGCTGGAGCCGGGCCCGGGGGGATGCATCCGACAACTCATACCTATCGGCGCGGCGCCGGTGAAAGCCCGTCAGCCCACCGGTGTGGCGCCGTGGGGACGGGTGTCACCAGCGGACCTTACGCGTAACAGGCGTATGGTCACCCCCGCGCGCCTTAACAGCGCACGTGGGAAGCAAGGAGCATGGTGAGCGATCTGGAGGTCTACCGACGCAGTCTGGGGCTGCTGCTCGCGTCGCTGGTGGCGCGCACCCCCGGCATGGCACATGCGGTGCTGTTTTCGCCGCAGGGGCTACCCGTCGCCACCTCGACGGGGCTACCAGCGACACGGGCTGAGCAGCTGGCGACCATCGGCGCTGGTCTGTTGAGTATCGCGGTGGGAGCTGGGCGCTGTATGTCTACGGGGGCGGCGCACCAGGTGGTTGTGGAAATGGCCGGTGGGGTACTGCTGGCGACACCGATCGCCCCGGAGCTCAGTCTCACCCTCTTAGCGACTGCCCGGTGTAACCGGGAGAAGCTCGGTTACGAGCTGGGGATATTCATCTCCCAGGTCGGGCCGCTTCTCGGTGTGACACACGACGCGTAGAGACGCAAGAACAACACGCTCGGATGCGGGCGGCTTCACGCTATGGGCGTCCGCATCCGACCTGACCCGACACCTAAGGCACGTATAGGACACATGAGCGATGGCCCGGTCCTTTGAGGACCGGGCCATCGCGCAACGGATCGGTGTTAACGCACCGGGGTCGCGTCTGGTGTGTTAGCACGGTTTCTGCGCAGCGACAGAACGTACTCCACCAGAGTGATGAGTACCTGCTTGGTGGACTCACGGCTCCGAGCGTCGCACATGATCACGGGGGTCTCGGGCGAGATGGCTAGCGCCTCTCGAACGTCTTCGACGGTGTGGAAACGGATTCCATCGAAGCAGTTGATCGCGATCAGGTACGGCAGCTGACGGTGCTCGAAGAAGTCAATCGCCGCGAAGCAGTCCGCCAAACGCCGGGTGTCGACCAGGACCACGGCGCCGATCGCACCGCGGACCAGCTCATCCCACATAAACCAGAACCGAGTCTGGCCCGGGGTCCCGAACAGGTACAGGATCAAATCTTGATCGATCGTGATGCGACCGAAGTCCATCGCGACCGTCGTCGTAGTTTTGCCCGGGACGTCCCGATTGTCGTCAACGCCCACCCCGGCCGAAGTCATGATCGCCTCGGTGGTCAAGGGGGTGATCTCCGAGACCGATCCGACAAGCGTGGTCTTGCCGACACCAAAGCCGCCGGCAATCACGATCTTCGCCGAGGTGACGTGACCGTTGGTCCGACGATAGGACACGTCAGAGCCTCCGAAGTCCACTCAGCACCCTCTCCAGCAGTTCTGTTCCCACAGCGCCATCGCCATCATCCAGGCCAGTCGGCTCGTAGATCGCGATGAGACCGTCAGCGGCCATGTCAGCGACAAGCACGCGGGCCACCCCGAGTGGCAGTTGCATCCGGGCCGAGATCTCAGCCAGCGACTGTAGGTTGCCGTCACACAGACCGGCGATGAGTTGCTGCTCGCGACCGATCAAGGCACTGTATTGCCGACCACGATCTGTGGTCTCAATAAGCGCCTCCATGGCCACTTCGACCCGCGGCCGCGTCCGGCCTCGCGTCACGGCGTAAGGCCGGACCAGCGCACCCGTTGGCTCGTCACGGTCGTCGAGCATGTCGCTCACTTCCCCGAGTCGTCTAGACACCTACATCGAAGGCTATTCGCACTCGTCATGTGTTCGATAGCTGTATAGCTTTCTCGCTTGCGCGCGTGCAATCCCGTCCTTAGTGGGCCGCCGCACGTGGCGCCGGGGTGAGCGCATCACCCACCCGGTCCACCAGCAACGCCATCTCGTATCCCACCTGCCCGACATCGCAGCTTCGCGAGGCCAGGACAGCGAACGAGGAGCCGTCGCTGATGGACATCAGGAACAAGAACCCGTTGTCCATCTCCACGACGGTCTGGAGCACAGCCCCGCCTTCGAAACAGCGGGATGCTCCTTGTGTGAGGCTGACCAACCCGGACGCAATAGCGGCCAGTTGGTCGGCCCGATCCCGCGGCAGATCCCGCGAGGCCGCTAGCAACAGCCCGTCCGCGGAGACCGCCACGGCGTGCGCAACGCCGGGGACTCGGTCGGCGAAGTTCGTCAACAGCCAACCGAGATCCTGCGTACTGATCTGCTGCGTGGTCATGCCTCCTGCTCCTTGCCTGATGCACCGTGGGTGGACCGGTTCCGCGGATTGGGAATGGCCGAATTCGCATGCTGAGAGCGCCCGCGTTGCACCCCACGGTGGTATGCCGAGAGTAGACCGCGGACCGCCTCAGGGGTTCGCGCACGTGTTGTGATGGGGGTGGTGGGCTCCACACCACCAGGCACAAGCTGCGCCATTGGTACGCGCTTGGGCAGCCCGGCCTTTGTTATTCCACCGATCTCCGGCCGGCTCGCCGCTGAGGCGGCCCGCCAACCCTCGTCAGCGGCGGTTCGCCAACCGGAGGACGCCGACTGCTCCGTTGAGGCCTGCGCCGATGGGGCGCTGGGACGTGCCGGTGGCGGCACATCGGTCGACGGAGTTGACGTGCTCTTCGCTTGAGAGCGCGTCGGTAGTGGCGGAGGCACCGATCCCGGAGGCGGTGCCGATGGCTGGAAATGACCGACCGGAGTCTGGAAGCGATCCGCCGTGGACGGCGTCGACGACTGCCCAACGTCAGAACGCGCCTCACTGTTGGTCGTCGACGACGCGGGCATGGACATGGACGCCGAGGTGGTTGGGCGCTCAGCCATCGCCGCCCGCCCACCAGACGTCGCGGCGGAGGCTGCCTGCGTCCGGTTGTTGTGGGTACGGAACCATGCCGACTCCACCTCCCGGAAGATGGGCAACTCCATGGTGTCGTCCACGCTAGCGGGGATCAACGCGGTGTCATCCGGGCCAGGTTCCCAACCCGTTCCGGACGTCGAGGTTGCGGATGTCCCCGCGGGAGGCTGAGACGGCGACGCGTCAGCAGCCGTGCGTGGTTCAGAGGCCGCGCGCGCACCGGTCAGCGGAACGGCGGGCTCGTCACGGGCCGGCCGGGCGGGTGGAGGCGGCGGCGACACCGGTGGCGGCGTCGTCGGAGGCTCCGCAGGGGAGGCCGACGGCTGCATCGCACTGCCGGGACGCCGCTGCGGCAGACCGCCGCGGCTGGGCAAACCGTTGGAGGTCGTCGGTGTCCGAGGCGTGGTGTCGGCCGGGGTTGACCGGTTCGCCGACACGTCGCGCGGCCGCTCGAAGGCAGAGAACACCGAACTTTGTGCCGCCTGGGTACTCCGCTGCTCCGGCTGGCGCTGCTCGGGAACTAGGCCGCCCGTGGTGGCTAGGCCGCCCGTGGTGCCCGTGGTGGCGGGGCGCCGCTCCTGCGGACGCTCCGGTGCCTGCTCCTCCGGCCGGCGCCGTTCTTCCTGACGCCACGGCTCCGAACGGGGTTCGAGCAGGCTGCCTCCGGTGCTCGCCTTGCTGGGTTGGCTGCGCACCAGCCAGTCCGACCGCTGCGGTTCGGAGTGAGGCTTTTCCGGGCCTGTGCTTTCCAGAGCGGCCACAGCGGTACGCCCTTGGGGGAGACCAAGGGTGTGCTGGCGATTGCGCCGCTGCGGCAGGATCAGCACCGTTCCCGGCAAGACCACATCGGCGATGGTGCCCCGCTCCGCCGCCGCGCGCAGCTCCACCTGGATCCCGTGCCGGGCAGCCAGTCGGCCAACCACGACCAGACCCATCATCCGCGACACGGCCACGTCCACCAGGGGTGGTGACGCCAGTCGGGCGTTGAGTTCAGCGAGCTGCTCCGGAGAGATCCCGATACCGCGGTCCTCAATCTGCAGGATCACACGGTCACCGGCGCGTCGGGCGTCGACCACCACCGTGGTGTCCGGCGGCGAGAACGAGGTCGCGTTATCGAGCAGCTCAGCCAGCAGGTGCACGACGTCGTTGACCGCGTGCGGCGCGACATCCACGTCGCGGTCCACGATGCCGAACTCGATCCGGGTGTATTGCTCCACCTCGGACTGTGCCGCCCGCAGAACGTCACTGAGCGAGGCGGGCTCCCGCTGCACCCGGGTGGAGTCGGCTCCAGCGAGGACCAGCAGGTTCTCGTCGTTACGACGCATCCGGGTCGCCAGGTGGTCAAGCTGGAACAGCTGGGCGAGCCGGTCGGGGTCCTCTTCACCCCGCTCCAACCGGTCCAGGTGACCGATCAGTCGGTCGACCAGTACCTGACTACGACGGGCCAGGTTGATGAACATGGTGGCAACGTTCGCGCGCAGTGCTGCCTGCTCAGCGGCCACCCGGACCGCCTCGCGGTGCACGGTGTTGAACGCGCGAGCCACTTCACCAATCTCGTCCCGTCCCCGTTCGGTGACCGGGTCCTTGACTTGGTTGGCCACCTCTTCGGGAGTTAGCTCACCAAGCGTTTCTGGGTCACGCAGGCGCGCCACGGATTCGGGCAGGCTCTCGTAGGCCACCTTCAGGGCGCCTTCCCGCAGCTGCCACAGCGAGCGGGCCATGGACTGAGCCACGAACAGCGCCACCAGGATGGCCACCACCAGGATCACCAGCACGATGCCGGACTCGATGAGGACCTGCCGCACCTGGCTGTCCCGGCGGTGGGTGATCTCATCGATGATCTGCTGGTCGATCTCCTGCTCGACGTCGCGCAGCGCGTCAGCTGCACCCTCCATAGCCTCGGTCCAGCTGACCGGGTCGAACCCGCCGGGATAGGCGTCCCGGAAGTGAGGCCCTGGGCTCAGGATGCGGAAGCTCCGCTCCATGATCAGCGCCTGCTGAACGTCGCTGTCGGCGTAGGTCCGCTGGAGTAGCTCCCACTGTCCCTGCGTAGCTGCGTCAACGAAGCTGTTACGGGCGCTTTCCTGGCCGGAAATCGCGGAGACGAACTCCCGCTGCAGCTGAAGCGTGTACTGATCCAACCAGTAGGCGCGTAGTCCGACGATGTGCTCCTCGGTGAGAGCATCCTTGTTCCGCGACAGGGCGGCCGCGGCACGCGCCTGGGTCGCCAAGTCGGAATCGATACCCAACTGCGCCAACGCTTCTCGGTACGTGAGAAGGTCGCTGATCAGCGGGTTGTAGGCATAGGTCGCCTCGTAGATGTTGAGGCGCTGCTCAACCACACTGAGCCGGAGCTGAGGGAGCAGCTCCTCGAAGTTCCTAGCGACACGATCCAGGGTCACCCGGAGCGCGCGAGGGAGCTCGGGGAGTTGTTCCCGGCGCTCATTGAACCGATTGATTGCTGCGTCGGTCCTCCTGGTCTGGGTCTCGTACCGCTCCACCGCCGCCGGTTCTGGGTTAGCCCCCAGCAGAAAACCGGCCTGCGAACGCTCCCGTTGTAGCTCATGGGTCACATCAGCGACGTTTGCGCTGAACAGCGCCAAAGATCGAACCTCGTCAGCCTGGAGCGCCTGCTGCCCGATGTCCACCAATCGGATCACGGCTAATCCGAGGATGGCCAACACCGGGATGATCAGGATGAGGCCGAGCTTCGATCGGATCCGCACGTCTCGCAGCCGCATTAGCCCGCGGCGTGCGGAGGCAGCACGAGCCGTCTCGGTCCGCTTGCTCAAGTAGCCGCCCTCCGATGTTCTCGCGTCTGCCGAGTTGACCAGGATCGAACCCCCGAGATTCCATCACGGCCAGTGTCAAAGAGAAAGAGCGGATGGCTGGTCGAGACAAGTCTGTTGAGGGGTTCTTCAACTGGAGTGGCCCGGTTGTCGCTTACTGTCATTCGACTTCTTACTGAGAGTAAAAAACGTCGATGAGCCCCGGTCGATCGCAGGATGGGGACATCGACTGCGAAGACCGCGGTGGTCACCTTACCGCTTCAGTCGCACCGCGGCGTCCCCGGCCGTCCGCTGCGGCATCACAAGATCTGACATTACTCTTGGTATGCCCGTTCTCACCGACTGATGAGGTGATCGTGGTGCCCCAGGACGCACGTCGGTTGCTAGTCATCGGATTTGATGATCCGCTCAAGGCCCAAGAGTTCCTCCTTACTGCTTTGCGGATGCAACAGCACGGGCAGATCACCGTACACGACGCGGTGTTCATCACGCGGGCCCCAGACGGTCGTTCAACGGTGCAGGAAACGACAGACATCTCCACCGGACGGGGTGCCCTCTCTGGTGGAGTATGGGGACTGCTTATCGGCACTCTACTGGGCGGCCCGCTCGGTGGTTTAGTAGGAGGCGCCGCAACTGCGGGCACCGGGGCACTTTTGGCCAAACTCATCGATACTGGGATTCGAGACGAAAAGATCCGCCAATTGCGAGAAACGGTCCCTCCTGGCAGTGCGGCACTAGCCCTCTTGGTCAGCCATGTGCACTTGGGTGATCTCCAGCGGGAACTGGCTCGATTCCCCGGTGCCGCCCTGGTGGAGTCGGATCTGTCAGATGCGGCGATCCACGCGGTCCGCATCGCCCTTGGCGAGATACCGTCCGACCCCGAAAACCCTCAAAACCCCAGCGCATCCCAGGGATAGGTACGCGCGCTACGCCCCTTCCCCGTCACGGCCTTAACGCGGCGGTAGCCACGAATCAGTGGGCCGACACCGCACAGCCGACGAAATCGCAATCTCATTGCGTTCACATCTCATGGCGCCGACAGTCCACTCCGATGCACTCCGCGTTTGAAAGCGTTAAGGAGCTAGCCCGTACCACTCCTCCTCCGGCGCCCGTAGCACCGCCTGATCCAATACATCAACTTTCAAGGTGAGAAATCCACGATTTCCGCAAACAGGACATCCGAAGCGTCATCTTCATGCCCAGGTTTCCACAATCGAGTAACCACAGAATTTCTACAGTAAGCACAGAACTAAAAGCGCTAAAAACCACACACTTGCGACACCTTTCAAGAATCGAAAATCAGTGACTGATGAATAAATCTCACCTATGTAACGACGGACCAATCCCGCCAGTTACCGAACCGATGCCCCACACTTCGACATGATCACTCATCAATCTCCCTGACAGCGCGTTAACCGGCCCAGCGGTCCTCCCATGTGAACCTTTGTGCGACCATCAGGAAACACCGCGGCTCGCACGATTCGTTATCACCCGGACAACGCCCTACGGTTACGCCTGGCAGACGGGGTATCGCTTACACACCTTCCCTTATCGATCAGAAAGGCGGCGTCTTGCCGTCAACGACATATGACAATTTCGTGCTCGATAGAGGTCTCAGGGGTGAGGGAGTGCCGGATCGGCTATGACCACATCACTGGTGAAGGTCTGGACATCGAGCAGGTTCGGCCGCTCCCGTCGGCCCCGCTCCGAGCGCGGCAACCGCTCCCGCGTAGCGGATTGTTGATGGTCACCACCCGGAGTGAAACCGCGCCGGCGGAGGCTGGCGCTCCCTGTCCACGGCGCCGGTCCTGCAGCGAAGATCAGTATGAGCGCGCCACCGCAGTGGCGGTACACCGCCGCTTCCGGAGCAGCCCTGTCAGACCGGCAAGGCCGGTGGAATCCCACGTACCGAACCGCAGCACAGCACCAGGGCCGGACCGGTGCGGGCGACGCTCACACGCTCTGCGACACCCACCGGCCCGGCCGTCTCCAGCTCATGTCCACAGTGATGTGACGTGTTCAGTCCGTTCCCTGGATGAGTTGGGCGTACGCGGGCTTGATCACGTCGTTGATGAAGACCAGCCGTTCATCGAAGGGGAGGAACGCGCTCTTCATCGCGTTGACCGTGAACCACCGCAGCTCTTCCCAGCCGTATCCGAAGGCCTCCGCCAGCAACGCCATCTCACGCGACATGGAGGTCCCGCTCATCAGACGGTTGTCGGTGTTGACGGTGACCCGGAACCGCAGCTGGGTGAGGAGTCCGATCGGGTGTTCCGCGATCGACCGAGCCGCGCCGGTCTGCACATTGGATGACGGGCACAGCTCAAGAGGGATGCGCTTGTCCCTGATGTAGGCGGCCAGTCGCCCGAGCTTCGCCCCCTCCGCACCGCCCTGCGGGCCGGGGACGATGTCATCGACGATGCGCACTCCGTGTCCCAGCCGGTCGGCGCCACACCACTGGATCGCCTGCCAGATGCTGGGGAGCCCAAACGCCTCACCAGCGTGGATCGTGAAATGCGCGTTCTCACGCTGCAGGTACTCGAAGGCGTCCAGGTGTCGGGTGGGTGGGTACCCAGCCTCAGCCCCTGCGATGTCGAAGCCGACGACGCCGATGTCTCGGTAGCGAACCGCCAGCTGGGCGATCTCCATGGAACGGGCGGCGTGCCGGATGGCGGTCAGCAATGTCCCCACTCGGATCTGATAGCCGGCCTCGGCGGCCTGACGGGTGCCGTCGGCGAAGCCGTCGAGCACCGCCTCGATCACCTGCTCCAAGGAGAGCCCGGCCTCCGTGTGCAGTTCGGGGGCGAACCTCACTTCGGCGTACACGACGCCGTCGGCGGCGAGATCAAACGCGCACTCGGCAGCCACGCGGTGCAACGCTTCGGCTGTCTGCATGACCGCGACGGTGTGCGTGAAGGTCTCCAGGTAACGCTCCAGCGACCCGGAATCGGCGGCCTCCACAAACCAACGCCCCAGGGCTTCGGGCTCCCGGGCAGGCAACCGGTCGTAACCGACGGCGTCAGCTAGTTCGATGATGGTGGACGGGCGCAGGCCCCCGTCCAAGTGGTCGTGCAGCAGGACCTTGGGGGCGCGCCGGATCTCTTCCTCGGTCGGTACTGATCTGTTCGATGCGGCCATGGACAGACATTAGTCCCCTACTGACCTGCGCAACGGGCAGAGGGGCAAGATGTCACCGAGCCCACACAAGCTATTTACACATCCACCTTCTTCGGCTTGTCACGCTCGGCATTCTCGATCACGTTTCCCGGCGCCTTGAACTTTCTTGAGACGCAAACGGCCACGAGCGGCGCCGAGCGTACGCGCGTTACTCACGTTATACGTTTTCCCAGGCTTAGGTGTTTCCCGTCGAAAAACCGGGCAAACCATAATGTCGTCTCGATCGAGGGAGTTGTGGGGCAGCGAGCGCCATCCAGCTCGGTGCGTGTATCCGACGCCGAGCTTCGGAACTGGTCAGGCGTCATGGGAGGCGAACTCCGGTTAAGAGCACGCCTTGTGCCACATAACACCGCGTTGAACGCTGACGTCAGCGGTACGTGCGGATGAAATCCCATAAGAATCCCTACCGCGCGCCCCAGGCTCTGAACTCCGATGGCGAGTGGGAGCGGTGTTGAGGCGCCGCCACAACGGGACCATCCACCCGTTCCTTCTCAAATCTTCACACCTTATCTACCCGGATCGCCGCAAACACGCGCTTCCCAGCGCCACAAGGACATCGAAACCCATCAAAACCTCTTGCTGCCGAAAAAATGTCACGTCGGGGACGCAGTAGCGCCTTGCGCCCATAGCGGCGGCACAGGACGCCAGGGTCGGAACGTGTTCGGGTTATCCCTACCCCAAATTCGGGGGTCTCCCTGGGGATGAACCAGGGTGCTGCCCGGATGGGATAAGCCGGCGGTAACCGGCAGGCTCAGCGATGACACGACGGAAACGAACACAGTGATGGAGCAGGCAAATGACGTCGCGAGTTGGCCGGTTCTGCCACCGCCACCGCTGGCTGGTACTGCTGTTCTGGGTGGTAGCGGTCGGAGCAGGGGTATTCGCCACCGGGCCGGTGTTCGACAAGCTATCGCAGCAGTCCCTCCCCGACTCCATGGAATCCTTCCAGGCGTACAACGTCCTTGCGGAGCACAGCGAGTACGGCGCTACGGTGGCTGTCCTCGTTGACGGGGTCGACGTGGAGACGCCCGAAATCCAGACAGTGGTGACGGAGACCGCCGCGGATGTGGGCGCGATGTCCGGGGTCCTCCAGGTTGTCGACCCGTACGCAGTGCCCGGTTACCTGGCTGAGGATGGTCGGGCGCTGCTGTTGGAAGTCGTCCTGGAGCGGATGGACGAAGACAGCGAGGAGTACGACGCGGCCGTCACGGCGGTGTCTGATCGGCTCCGGGAACTGGACGACGCGTTACCGAATGCCGAGGTCACTGTCGGCGGCAGCGCCCTGCTCAACGAGCAGCTCAATGAGGCGGTGTCGGAAGACCTGTCCCGCTCCGAGCTGATGTCCCTGCCGGTGACGCTGCTGGTGCTGGTGTTGGTGTTCGGTGGCGTCATCGCCGCGGGCTTGCCGCTGATGGCCGCGATCGCCACCTCGGCCTTCTCATTCCTGGTGCTGCTGGGCTTCAGCCAGTTCTTCTCCCTGGACCCGACCGTCACGACGGTGGTGACCCTGCTGTCCCTCGGTCTGTCGATCGACTATGGCCTGTTGCTGGTGGCCCGCTACCGGGAGGAGTTGGCGCATGGCTTCAGCCCCGAGGAGGCCGTCAGCCGTGCCTGGGCCACCGCCGGACGGACGATCCTGTTCAGTGGGCTAACCGTCGCCGCGGCCCTGACCGGCTTGTTGATGTTCACCGATATTCCGCCGCTGCAGGCCATCGGCTCCGCTGGTATCGCCGCCACCCTCGCGGCGATGACCGCCTCCCTGACCCTCACCGCGGCTCTGCTCCGCCTGGCCCGTAAGCGGATCAAGCCGTCTAAGCGCCGGCTGCGCCGGCAGCACCGGTACGGTGACGCCGCCGAGATCGGGTTCTTCGCCAGCCTGGCGCGGACCGTGCAGCGGCGTCCGCTGATCACCAGCCTGGGTGTCGGGGCGCTGCTGCTGGTTGCGGGCTTCCCCCTGCTGCGGGCGAATCTGGCGTTCAGCGGCCTGGAGGCTTTCCCCACCGAGATCGAATCGGTCAGGGTTGAGGCGACCATCGGGGAACGCTTCGGCCGGGACGCCGAGCCCGCGATCATGGTGGTGGCCCGCACCGACGCCGAGCAGCTGCAGGCCTGGGCCGACGGCTGGCGGGACACCCCGGGCGTCACCGACATCACCCCCGCTCAGCAGCTCGCCGACAACCTGTCCCGCGTGCAGATCTCGGTCGCGGGTGCCTCCCACGAGTCCACCGCGCAGGACCTGGTCGAACGCATCCGGGACAACCGGCCGGTTGAAGAGTCATGGGTGGCTGGATCCGCCGCGGAGATCCGCGATGTCATCGACGCGATCCTCAACGGTCTGCCGGGGGCGCTCACGGTGACCCTGCTGGCGATGGTTGTGCTGTTGTTCCTGATGACCGGCTCGCTGGTCATCCCGCTCAAGGCGATCCTGATGAACATCGTGTCGCTGGGCGCCACCTTCGGGGTGATGGTCGCGGTCTTCCAGGACGGCTGGCTCTCCGAGGAGCTGGAGACCGTGGTGACCGGTGCGCTGTCCCCGCTCACCTTGGTCGTCATGTTCGCCTTCGCCTTCGGCCTGTCCATGGACTATGAGGTGTTCCTGCTCGGACGGATCACTGAACTGGTCCGCTCTGGCCACGACACCGACACCGCGGTCCGGCGGGGCCTGCAGCACAGCGGCTGGATCATCACCAGCGCCGCAGCGATCATGGTGATCGTCTTCGCCGGTTTCGCTTCCGCCCGCATCAGCGAGATCGAGCAGCTAGGCCTCGGGTTGGCCGTGGCGGTGTTCGTCGACGCGACCGTTGTGCGGTGCTTGCTGGTACCGGCCACGATGACGCTGCTGGGCCGCTGGAACTGGTGGGCGCCTGGTCCTCTGAAGCGCTTCCAAGCTCGCTTCGGACTGCGGGAACACGAAGCCGACCCCACCCCCGCATTCCCTTACCCCGCGGCTCCTCAGGAGCGTGACCCGGTATCCGTCTGATACCCGTCTGACCCCCAACAGGGTTTACGCCCCTGAGGTTCCTAGGGCCCGTGCCGGTGAGCTTCCGGCACGGGCCCATTCCGTCTCTCTCCTAGCCGGAGTGCCCTGTCACACCGACAGGTCAACGTCCTCCCACCGGGGCGCGGGCTCATGGAACGGACCGGAGAAGAGCACAGCCCACTCCAGGGCCCAACGCCGCTGCACGATCTGGTGAGGCTTCACCGGCCCGGGCGGGGGGAGGCCTTCACGCAACGCCTCATAGTTAACACGGTCCAGGCAGTAATAGAGGTCCAACAGGACCGCTGCCTCCTCCGGCGGTCTGGGCATTGGCAGGTGCTTGCTCCGCCAGGCCGCGTACGACTCGTTCTCCCGGAGCTGGGGAAAGTGCCGGGGTAGGCCCTCGGGGGCTTGCATCCCAGGGTCGAGGTGATCAGCGAAGCCGAGTAGCCAGGCGAACGCGAACAGCGCGTCCATGTGTCGGCTGAATTCGTCGGGATTACCACCGGCGCCGGCGATAAAGCGCCATTCGGTCGGGGTGAGATGGTCGATGAGGTCAGCGTCCAGGAGCCACTTGACCGCCAGATCCCCGGGCATGCCGAACACCCGCTCCATGATCACCACGAGGATCGCGACCCGGGCTTCGATCTCCTCGATCGGTCGGAGTTCTACCTCATCCCCCGCCTCCCAGATCAACGGAAAGTTCTCTGACGGCAGAGGTATCCCCATCCGCTCCAGTTCCTCCAGGCTGGCCTGGCGAATCATTGCGGGATCGGGAGCCGGGACCTTCACAGATTTGATGCTACTGAGCTGCAGAGCGACAACACCGTCACGGTGATTCCGGCCTGTCGATCACTGATTCCACCTCTTGACCAGGAATCGGGCGAGTACTAGCTTTCTGGATTATCGAATCACAGGCCGAAACTTTCGGATACCTGCTACTTCTCCCCGCTTATCCCTCTCCCCACCCTCACCCCACCCGTGGCGGAAAGGACTCTCGATGAAGCTCAGCCGCTCCAGACCCTCCTCGCCGCTGGTTATCTGTCTGCTCGTCCTGACCCTGTTGCTCGGTGGTTCCTCCCTGATCGCTCCCTCTCGCTCCGCTGACCCCGGCCCGTCCGACACAACCACACCCGCTGATGACGCCTCAGAGCGGGGGGCGCTCAGCCTGCGGCAGCTCGCCGCGCGACGCGGTCTCCTGATCGGTACCGCTGTCTACAACCCGCCCCTGCTGGGGGATCGCGCCTATCAACGGCTAATCGCTCGGGAGTTCTCCACGGTCACCCACGGCAACGTGATGAAGTGGGACACCGTCGAACCCGAGCACGGCCTGATGGACTTCACCGCCGCTGAGCCGCTGATGCAGGCCGCCGCCCGCAACAACCAGGTGGTCCGCGGCCACAACCTGGTCTGGCACGGCCAGCTCCCCTCCTGGATCGGCCGGACCTGGACCAACGAGCAACTCGCCCAGTTCCTCGAGGATCACGTCCGGACTCAGGTCGCGCATTTCCGAGGCCGGATCTACGCCTGGGACGTCGTCAACGAGCCGATCGATGAGGACGGCAGCCTGCGTGAAACGATCTGGTATCGGGCGCTCGGCCCGGACTACATCGCCCAGGTACTCCAGTGGGCCCACGAGGAGGACCCGAACGCGCGGCTCTACATCAACGACTACAACCTGGAGTCCAACCCCGCCAAGGCGGACGGTATGTATGAGCTGGTCCGGGACCTGCTCGACCGCGGCATCCCCATCCACGGAGTCGGCTTCCAAGGCCACCTGGGGGTCCAGTACGACTATCCCGAGCGGTTCGCCGAGCAACTCCAGCGCTTCGCCGACCTGGGTCTTGAGGTGGCCATCACCGAGGCGGACGTACGGATGCCGCTGCCGGTCACCGAAGAGCAGCTGGAACGGCAAGCCGAATACTTCGGTCGGATGGTCTCGGCCTGCCTGGCGGTGGCTCGCTGTGTCTCCTTCACCCTGTGGGGTGTCAGCGATGCCCACTCCTGGGTGCCGGGTTTCTTCCCTGGTGAGGGCGCCGCAACTCCGCTCGACGAGAACCTGCGTCCCAAGCCGGCCTGGTACGCGATCCGCGATGCCCTGCTCACCCGCGCCCCAGGCGCGCCCCGGTAAGCCACCGCAGTGTCTTGACATCGGTCACTGAAACGGTGTGGGGTGCGGCCACCCCCCGATTGTGGCCACGCCCCACACCAGCGTCCCCGTTCGGCCGATAAGGCCGGGCCGACGCCTCCCCTTCAGTCGGCCGCGGCGGCCTTGAGGAGCCGCCGCGGCCGGCGGCGTCATGGTCAGCCGGTTAACCGGACAGCGGTGTGTCCGTCGGCTTCACGCGCTCAGTTCAGGGTGGTCGTCGGGTCGGCTGTGAGGTCCTCGGAGCTGGACGCGATGGGGCGTACCAAGGGCTCAATGGTGAGCAGCGCCGCGTCGTCCCCGATCAACTCTCGATCCGCCGGAGTGAAAACCGGCAGCCGGAGCACCACAGTGGCGGTGTCGGGTTGGATCTCGGTTTGCCAGTCCGTATGAGCGGCGGTGAGCCGCTCGGCGACGTCGGACAGCTCCGCGTAGCTGTAGGGCACCGAGGCCACGCAGAGGTTCCCGGCGTAGATCCCCTGGAGCTGGGCCTGACGCGCGGCCGCGTTACCGGCCACCCCGACAACGATCACCTCGGGCGAGGTGGGATCCCCTTCGGGATAGGCCACCCACAGTCCGCTGTAGAGCTCCGGATGCGCGTCAACCTCTTCCTGCAAGGCTGCCCGCTGTGCCTCCTCGTCCCCCGTGGCCGGACGCCATCCTCCCTCAGGGGGATCACAGGGCAGTGGGAACCGCTCTTCCTCCACGGTCAGCCCGCTCGGCTCCGCCTCCTGAAACTCCTCCGCCTCCAAGCGTCCGTCGCTGAAGGTACCGGTGACGGTGAGCAGACCGGTGAACCGCACTCCCTGCCGCTCGGTCCACCCGGGGATGGCGGCGATGTCCTCCTCCGACAGCCCTGCCAACTCGATCGCCAGCGGTGAACAGGATGGGGGCGGCTCCTGTCCAGCCGGGTACATGATGCTCGGCTCCGGGGCGGGCTCACACAGCACGACCGATCCCGTGCCCTGATCCAGCAGGATCCCGGTAGCGCTGACCGCGGCTCCTTCGTGAACCGTCACCGCGGCGAGCGAATCAAAGATGGGCGGAGTACTCGCTGGCTCCTCCTGTTGATCAGAATCCGTGCTGAGGACACCGACCCCGACCAAGCCCCCGGTGATCAGGGCGACGCTCGCGGCGGCCAACGCCGGGACCCGCCACCCTGGGCGCCGCTGGGTCAACCGTGAAAGGTCCGGCTCGGGAGGTGGCGGCTGTGCTGCCCGCCACCGGGCACCGGCCTCTTGGAGCAGCCTTTCCACATCGTCGGTCATGCCGACACCTCCAGCAGTGTGCGTAGACGCGCCCGCGCGTCCGCGAGGGTGGACTTCACGGTGCCCTCCGCGCAGCGCATCACCGCCGCGGTCTCCGCCACCGACAGCCCGACGAAATACACACAGTCGACCGCTAACCGCTGCCGGGCCGGCAGGCGCTCCACGGCCCGTTCCACATCCAGTCGGTCGTCTGCTGTCAAGGCCGGCCCCGCCGTGTCGACCAGTTCAATAGCGGTTCGTCGCCGTCGACGCGCCTTCCGGGCCTGGTCAGCGGTGATCGCTAGCAACCAGGCCGAGGGCATGCCACGCTGCCGGTCGTATTGGCGGCGTTTGACCCAGGCACGGACCAACGCCTCTTGGACGATGTCCTCGGTGTCGGCACCAGGCGCGAGGCGCGCGGCGAGGCGCGCCATCGCGCCCAGATGTGGTCGCACCCAGTCGGCGAACTGCCGCGGATCGGCGAAGTCGAGCTGCTCCTGCACGGTGGACACATCTGGTCTACCCCTCAACCTCCCGTTCCGGTTGGGTGCCGACGGCTGGTTTTCCGCCGCCGACGCGGGGCGTCACTCGATGGTGTCCAGAATCAACGGCCGACGCGGAGCAGCGGTATCCCCGATGGTGATCCCGTCCTGCAGCGCGGCCAACGCCGCCGGGATCCGGTCAGGGTCATCGGTACGCAGTTCCAGCAGCGGTTCCCCCGCCGTCACGGTGTCGCCCTCCTTGCGGTGCAGCACCACGCCCGCCGTGGCCGACACCGGATCCTCTTTACGCGCCCGCCCGGCTCCCAGGCGCCACGCCGCTATCCCGACCGCCAGGGCGTCCAGTTTGGTCACCACACCGGAGCGGGGCGCGCGTACCACCTCTGTCTCCCGGGCGACCGGCAGCGAGGCGTCCGGGTCACCGCCCTGCGCGCGTACCATCGCCCGCCAGACGTCCATCGCCCGCCCGCTGGCGAGCGCGTCGGCGGGGTCGACATCCGACAGGCCGGCCAGGTCCAGCATCCGCCGGGCCAGGGCCACGGTCAGCTCCACCACGTCAGGGGGGCCGCCACCGGCCAGCACCTCCAGCGCCTCAGCGACCTCCACGGCATTGCCGACCGTACGCCCCAGCGGCGTGGCCATGTCCGTCAGAAGCGCCACGGTGCGGACCCCGTGCGCGGCGCCGAGCTCCACCATGGTGGTGGCCAACTGGCGGGCGTCGTCCAGCGACTTCATGAAGGCGCCAGAGCCGACCTTGACATCCAACACCAGCCCGCTGGTGCCCTCGGCGATCTTCTTGCTCATGATGGAGCTGGCGATCAGAGGGATCGACTCGACCGTGCCGGTGACGTCCCGCAGCGCGTACAGCTTGCGGTCGGCGGGCGCCAAGGACTCGCTCGCGGCGCATACCGCGCACCCCACCGTGGCCAGCTGCTCCAGGAACTCGGTGGTGGACAGCCGGGTCCGCAGACCCGGGATAGCCTCCAGCTTGTCCAAGGTGCCGCCGGTGTGCCCCAATCCCCGCCCGGACAACTGGGGCACGGCCGCGCCGCAGGCCGCCACCAGGGGGGCCAGCGGCAGCGTTATCTTGTCGCCGACCCCACCCGTGGAGTGCTTATCCACCAAGGGCCGGGGAACGGTGGACAGGTCCATCCGTTCCCCCGAGGCGATCATGGCGGCGGTCCAGTGGGCGATCTCCTCCGGCGTCATGCCCCGCAGCAGGATGGCCATCGCCAACGCCGCCATCTGCTCATCGGCGACCCGACCGGCCGTGTAGCCCTCCACGATCCAGTGGATCTGTTCCTCGGACAGCTGCCCGCCGTCCCGCTTGGTGACGATCACATCGATAGCGCTGAACGCCATGGTTAGTTCTCCCCCCGCGTTAGATCCGGAGCGCCGAAGGCCGCAGGGAGCAGGTCAGCCATCCGGTAGGGATGGGGCTCGGCGTCGATCAGGCATTCCGGTCCGCCGTGCTCCCACAGCAATTGCCGGCACCGCCCGCAAGGCATCAGCGGTGTCCCGTGGCTATCCACGCAGGACAAAGCGACCAGTCGGCCACCGCCGGTGGCGTGCAGCGAGGAGATCACCCCGCACTCGGCGCACAGGGTCATCCCGTAACTGGCGTTCTCCACGTTGCAGCCAACCACCACTCGGCCGTCATCGGTCAGCGCCGCCGCCCCCACCGGGAAGCGGGAGTAGGGGGCGTACGCGCGCCGCATCACCTGGGTGGCCGCGCGTCGCAGCGCGGCCCAATCAATGCCCGGCGTCTCAGCGGTTGACATAGGGCTGCCCATCCGCGGCCGGAGCACGAACCTTACCGATCAGACCCGCAACGGCCAGCAAAGTGGCCAGGTAAGGCGCCATCGCGAGGATCTCCGACGGAATCTCACTGCCGATCGCGCTCAGGTAGATCTGCAGCTGCTCGGCGAAACCGAACAGCAGCGCCGCGGCGAGGGCGCCGGTCGGGCTCCACCGTCCGAAGATCAGCGCGGCCAGCGCGATGAAGCCCTTGCCGTCGGTCATGTTCTCCTGGAACGGTCCGACCCGTCCCAACGTGAAGAACGCGCCTCCGATCCCTGCGACCAGACCGCCGTACAGCACGTTGAGGTACCGCACCCGGTTGACCCGGATACCCACGGTGTCCGCGGCGGTCGGGTGCTCGCCGACCGCGCGTACCCGCAGCCCCCACCTGGTGTGGAACAGGCCGATCTGGATGATGACCACCAGGGCCAGCGCGATGTACAGGAACATGCTGGCCTCAAACAACACCGGCCCCAGGAAGGGGATGTCCGACAGCAGCGGGATGGACACCTCCTTGAAGGTGCCCGGGTTGTTGTAGGTCTGCTGCTCCGGCTGCATCAGGCGGCTGAACAGGAACCCGGTGAGACCCAACGCAAACACGTTGAGCACCACTCCGAGCACCACCTGGTCCACCAGGTAGCGGATCGCGAAGATCGCCAACAGCCATGCGATGAACAGCCCGGCCAGCGCTGAGGCGGCCAACCCGACCCACAGGTTCGAGGCCAGCGTCCCCACCAGCGCACCCGCGCAGGCGCCGGCCAGAAACTGCCCCTCAATGGCGATGTTGATGACCCCGGCCCGCTCGCACAGCACCCCCGACAGCGATCCCAGGATCAGGGGGAGCGACAGCAGAAGCGTGGTCTGGGCGACGGTCACCACCGCCATCGTCTCCCCCGCCACCTGCCAGCACAGGAACGACAGCAGCAGCGAGGTCAACGCCACGCCGACCGACCACCCGAAGAAGCGACGGGTGACTCCAGTGAAGAGCAAGACACCCGCCACCGCGCACAACACACCGAACGCGATGGCGCCGGCCGCCGCCGGGATCGGGATCGTGAAGCCATCGGCGGACTCCGACAGCCGGAACCGGGCGTCCTGATCGCTCGGCGCCAGGGCACCGAACCCCACCGCCGCCGCGATGCCGAGCACGGCGAACAACGTTCCCGCCCGGTGTGAGCGGGTCCAGAATCCGCGGGCGGTGGTGGATTCCGCCACCTCCTCGATCGCAGGCTGTGGAGAGGGGCGGGTCTGTAACGCCGTGTGCGCGCCCTCGGTCCGTCCCACTGGGGATGTCCCGTGGTTTTCAGTCGTCATCGCGGTCTCACCCGTTCCAGCCCTTGGCCAGTGTCTGCCCCAATGCCCCGGCCCGGGACTGCCGCAGCCGGAACACCTCCTTCACGAACGCCGGCGCCGCGATGAACATGACGATCAGCGCCTGCAGGATCGTCACCATCTGGACCGGCACGTCGGCGACCGCTTGCATCCCCGGCGCGCCGGCGCGCAGCGCACCGAACAGCAGGCCGGCGAGCACCACACCCCACGGCCGGGCACGCCCCAGCAGCGCGACGGTGATGCCGTCGAAGCCGATACCGCCAATGATCGCCGGGGTCAACGCGGAGCTGGTGGCGATCCCTAACAAGACACTCGCCCCACCCAGTCCGGCCAGCCCACCGGCGAACGCCATCACCAGTACGTAGGTCTTCCCCACGCTCATACCCGCCGTGCGGGCGGCGTCGGGGTTGGAGCCCACGGCGCGGAACTCGAAGCCTATGGTCGACCGCTGCAGCAGCCAGGCGACCCCACCGGCCGCCAGCAACGCGATCAGGATGCCCAGGTTGAGTCGAAGCTGATCACCAGCCAGGCGCGGGAGCAGGGCGGTGTCGTAGACCGGCTTGCTGATGGCGTCGTTGCGTTCCGGGTGGTGAATGCCGTCGAGGTTGATCAGGTACAGCAGCAGACTGCCCGCGATGTAGTTCAGCATGATCGTGGTGATCACCTCGTGGGCCCCGGTACGCGCCTTCAGCCATCCGGGGATCAGCCCCCATAAGGCGCCACCGGCGATCCCCGCGAGTAACGCCACCACCAGGTGCAGGCCCGCCGGCAGGGACAGCCCGAAGCCCGCCAACGCGGCGGTCAGGGCGCCCAGCACCGCCTGGCCCTCCACACCGATGTTGAACATGCCCGCGCGGAAGGCCAGCGCCACAGCCAGCCCCATCAGGATCAGCGGGGTCGCGTAGGTCAAGGTCTCTGACAATGGTTCGAAGACCTCGGTCCAGGGTTCTTCCCCCGCGATCGCTTCGCGTAGATCCTCCGGGTCCAGGATCGACCCGCGCAGCAGGGCGCTGTAGGCGCCACTTACCGACTCCCAGACCGCCTCCAAGGCGTCCGACGGACGGCTGAAGAAGTACTCAAACCGGCGCAGCACCCCAGGGTCGGAGAGCACGATGATCACGCCCCCGACCACGAAAGCCAGCAGGATGGCCAGGATGGTGACCATCCAGGAGTTGGCGGTGGTCACCGCGTCGATGACCGCCCGCCCGATCGACCGGCGCCCCGGACCGTCACCGGTCGAGGGGCCCGCGGCGCCGGAATCGGCGACCGTCGATGATGTCATGGCGTGTCCTCCCCGCCGGATTCGTCCCCAGGCTCATCACTGTCCGTTTCTCGGGCGGCGGCATCCGTGTGTTCCGTGGCCGTGGTGGGCGTCGTGGCTGCCTCGCCGTCCGGGCCGGCGGCGCCGGTCACACCGGCCATCAGCAGCCCGATGTGCTCCCGGGGCGCGTCCGGGGTGACGATGTCGAGCACCTTGCCGCGGTACATCACCGCGACCCGGTCCGCCAGTGCCAGCACTTCATCCAGTTCGCTGGAGACCAGCAGCACCGCGGTGCCCTGGTCGCGCTCAGCCACGATCCGCGCGTGAATGAACTCCGTGGATCCGACGTCCACGCCCCGGGTGGGCTGGCTGGCCACGAACAGCTTCAAAGGCCGGGACATCTCCCGGGCGACGATCACCTTCTGCTGGTTACCACCCGACAGCGTGCCCACGGGGGTATCCGGCGACGAGGTACGCACATCGAACTCCGCGATCCGCTTCCGCGCGGAGGTGGCGATCTCCTGCGGCCGTAACGCGAGCCCGGAGGCGAACGGCTTGCGGTCGTACAGGTCGAGCACCAGGTTCTCGGCTACCGAGAAGTCCCGCACGACCCCGTCATGGCTACGGTCCTCCGGGACGTAGCCGACGCCGGCCCGCAGGATCTGTTTGGTGGTACGCCCGATCAGGTTCTGCCCCTCCAGGGAGATGACGCCGGAAACCACCGGCCGCAGCCCCATCACGGCCTCGACCAGCTCGGTCTGCCCGTTGCCCTGCACCCCGGCGATCCCGAGGACCTCGCCCGCGCGTACCTGGAGATTGACGCCGTCCACCACACGATGGCCGCGGTCGTCGACCACCCGCAGATCGCGGATGTCTAGAACCACATCGCCAGGGGTGGCGGGTTTCTTCTCCACCCGCAGCCGGACGGCACGCCCCACCATCATCGCGGCCAGCTCGTCTTCGCTGGTCTCCGGTCCGGTGGTGCCGATCACCCGCCCATGCCGGATCACCGTGATCCGGTCGGCGATGGCTCGCACCTCCCGCAGTTTGTGGCTGATGAAAACGATCGATTTGCCATCAGCCTTCAACGAGCGCATCACCGCGAGCAGTTCATCGGTCTCTTGAGGGGTCAGCACCGCGGTGGGCTCGTCGAGGATGAGCAGGTCGGCCTGGCGCCGCAACGCCTTGATGATCTCGACCCGCTGCTGCAGGCCGACCGGTAGGTCCTCGACGATGGCGTCGGGATCCACTTCCAGACCGTAGTCGGCTGAGACCTTAAGGACGTCCTGGCGGGCGCGTCGCCGATCAAGGAAGCCCAGGAAGGGCAGTCTGCTGCGGATCCGCTCGTCACCGAGCATGACGTTCTCGGCCACGGTGAACACCGGGACGAGCATGAAGTGCTGGTGCACCATGCCGATGCCGGCGGCGATGGCCTCCCGCGGGCTGTTACAGGTGCGGGGTACGCCGTTGATCAGGATCTCGCCCTCGTCGGGCTGCAGCAGCCCGTAGAGGACGTTCATCAGCGTGGTTTTACCGGCGCCGTTCTCACCGAGCAGCGCGTGAATCTCTCCTGGCTCCACCGTCAGGTCGATGTGGTCGTTGGCGACCACATCACCGAACCTCTTGGTGATGCCGCGCAGTTCGAGCTTCAGCGGGTTCTCCTTGTAGGCCCGGGCCAGTGGCCCACCACCACCCACACCGCCGTACCAGAGCGCTCGCGCGCCCGAGCGGCTCGGATTGCAGTGAGCCGACTGGCAGCGTCTCAGACGCGGCGGGCCGGTCCGGAGGATTCGTCGCCCTTCGGACCAGCCCATCTCACGTTCTGCGCCGTTAGCGGCGTCACCCCCGGGGTACCGGGACAGGTCAGTGACGCCGCTGGTTTGTGACCGATCCTCCTGGGTCCCCGACGCCTTTCGGGGATCCCACCGGACTACCCGGGCCCATCCGGATCACTCCGCATCGGCCCAGGTCGTTCCGGTGCCGTTATGGCTGGGAAGGCGAGGTGATCTCGATCTCTCCGGCGATGATCTGCTCCTGCAGCTGCGCGATCTGATCCTGCAGCTCCTGCGGCACGTCGCTGCGGTAGTTGGCCAGGAAGGTGCCGTTGTTCTCGAGCGTGCCGATGTACGAACCGCCTTCCTCACCCTCGGCGGCGGCGAGGACAGCGTCCCGCACCGCGTCGGAGATGTTCTTCACCACGCTGGTGAGGAACACGTCGCAGTAGTCGGCCAGGGAGACACAACCGTCGATGTCCACCCAGATCACCGACAGCGAGCCGTTGGACTCCTGGGCCACGGTGGCGGTTCCGATCCCGGCCCCACCGGCGACCGGGAAGATGACGTCAGCGCCCTGACCCACGAAAGTCTCGGTGATGGCCTGCCCCTGGGTCGCGTCGGTGAAGCTCTCCGCGAAGGTGCCGTTCTGGCTGGCCACATCCCAACCCAGCACCCGCACACTCGCGTTCTGGGTCTGGTTGTAGTGCTCCACTCCCTGCACGAAACCATCCATGAAGATCGTCACCGGCGGGATGTTCATCCCTCCGTAGGTGGCGACGACCCCCGTCTGGCTCATACCCGCCGCCAGGTAACCGGCCAGGAATGAGCTCTGAGCGGTGTTGAACTGCATCGAGTAGACGTTGGGCAGGTCCACAAGCGCGTCCACGATCGCGAACTGCTGATCGGGATTCTGCTCGGCGACCACGGTGAGGGCGTCGGCCATCAGGCCGCCGACCGCCACGATCAGCCCACACTCCTGCTCGGCGTACTCCGACAGGTTGGGCTCGTAGTCCTGCTCGTTCTCGGAGGCGACGTAGTCGACTTCGATGTTGTCGCCTTCCTCCGCGGCGGCCTGCATACCCGCCCAGGACGAGGCGTTGAACGAGCGGTCATCCACCCCACCGGTGTCGGTGACCATACAGGCTTGGAAGGCCTCTTCGCTGCTGCCGCCTTCTTCCTCCTCCGCCGGCGGGTCGCCACAGCCTGCCAGCACCAAACCGCAAGCCATCACAGCCGCGGTAATCCCGATCCCACGCACTCGGCGCAAGCTGATCTCCCTCCCTCGTCTCACCGTCCCGCGACGGTGCGTACGAACTCACGGCGGTTGTACCTCTCACGTGAGCTCTAAAGGGGGGAGCCTAACTCCCGAAAGGCTCAGGTAAAGCTTCCGTCAGCAGGGTTTCACATAGCCGTGACCTGCATGCATCAGGCCAGCGAGAACCACTGACCGTTACTCGGTGCCAAGTTATGACATCACCACGTTAGCGTGTTTTCCGCGACTCCTCCCCCGCTCCACAGAAATAGCAGGCCTTATTCGAAACGCCTCGCTTCACCGCCGCGACCTACAGTGACGGTTTCTCGGCATATCAACAGGGGGTACGCGGTGTGCGTACCCCCTGTCTTCCTCTCTGTGTACGGGCTGTGGGTCGTCGCGTCAGGTCCAGAAGACGGCGACGCCGGCATTGAGGAGGGTCATCGCACCGATCGCGAGGAAATGTCCTCGGTTGACACTCTCACGGCGGCGCATCGGCACGACAGCGCCGGCGATCAAAAGCGCCAGGATTAGTTTGACGACCAGCTTGGCGGGGTCGGGTTCATTTCCGTCCCGCAGCGGCGCCGCCAGCCCGATCCCGGTCACCAGCTGAATGAGCGATCCCCACAGTATCGCCGCGTTGATCCGGTAACGGCCAGCGAAGTACTGGACCGCGAACCCTCCCAGCAACAGCGCGAATCCGATCAGGTGCAGATAAAGCAGCACCAGCCGTACGGCTTCCTGCGCGTCCACGCGCTCCTCCTCACGATTCCCGGTTCAGCTGTTCGACTGACATCTCAGGCCGCGGGTTTCGTTCTCCGCGTCGGTGGGACCGCCACCCCTGGATACCGAGGACACCGATCGCTGTCCCGACGGCGAGGGAGGTGACGATAAGGAGCGCGTGCACCCAAAAGAACGAGGTTGGGGCACTGCCCCCCGGATCCCCGTCCTGCCAGGCCCTGGCGTCCTGCCAGATCGCCACCGCGAACCGCGGCCAGATCAGCCAGGTCCACACACCGACGGCCATCAGGAAGGCCGACCATCGTCGAGACAGCACCACGGTCGCCGAGTATGCCAGGATCTTCTACATAATGTCGAAGCACCCCACCGGCCGTGTCCGACACACGCCTCGACGCGCCTGGCGACGCCCGGTTTGACATCGACGTACCGCTATGGCGGTATGACACGACATATTGATCGGTTACGTCCGTATCCCACACTGGTCAGGCGGTCTTATCTGAAAAGACGTACCGTGACAGGATGATCGCTGCCTGGGAGGTACCGTTCGCGGCGCAGGTCGCGCTCTCGGTCGGCTCGGTGGTGCTGACCGGGTTGGCGCTGTTTCCGGGACGACGCCCTCGCGCAATCCGACGCCACGCGCCTCGACGCGGCGATGGGCACCGGGAGACAGATATCTATAGCCCTATCTATGGCCCCAGAGGCGAACCGGTGGCGCGGGACCGACGCCGGACAGCCCACACCGGTCCTCCTCGCATCGGAAACCCGGCGGGGCGGGCACTGCCACGCGGCGTCCAAGGACGGGTATCCCAAGGGCGCGGTACGCAGGGGCGGGCACGGGGAGTCGAGCCCACACGCCTTACTCGCGGGGCACCGCGTCGTACCGGCCGGCCTGGATGACGTGTGTGGTAAAAGCTGCGGGGAAAGCACGCCATTACATTCGGAAGACTTGCATTCGGAAGACTGGTCGCCAGGTGTCGCCTCCACCGACGCCCCGGGCTTTAAGGAGGCGAATGTGTCCTCCGTGAATCCTGTCGCGAACGAATATTCGTTTTAAGATGTGGGCCATGCCACGAGTCACCGCCGACCATATGGCGGCGCGCCGTCGACAGATCCTCGACGCTGCAGCCCGTTGCTTCAGCCGCAACGGCTTCCACGCCACATCCATGCAGGATGTGCTGGCTGAGGCTGGGTTGTCCGCCGGGGCGGTGTACCGGTACTTCCCCAGCAAGGAGGCACTGATCCGGGAAATCGCCTCCGACACCATCAATTGTCTCGTCGACAGCGTCGTGGCGGTGGTACGCGCTGACCCGCCCCTGCCTCTCCTCGATGCCCTCGCCGCGATTTTAAAGATCACGGAGTCCCGCCTGGATTCCCATTTCCGGCTCGCGCTCCAGGCGTGGGGTGAGGCGTTACGCAACCCTCAGCTGGCCGCGTGTATCGCCGAGCGGCACCAACAGCTTCGGATGCTCTGTGTCGAGATCGCCCAGCTGGCACGCGATCGAGGCGAACTGCCCGCCGACAGTGATCCAGAGCAGGCTGGCGTGGTGCTGTTCTCCATTGTGATCGGCTTCATGGTCCAGAACCTGCTGACCGGAGACAGCGGTTTAGGCAGCCATCTGGCGGGCTTCCGCGCAGTTTTAGGCGCTACCCCTCGCCCGTGCTGACTTCTTCAGCCCGTCCCTCCCGCGCCTTGGGCCTGGCCACCGGTTGGTGGTCGGTCTGACCGGAGCGTGGTGGGTTCACCCGGTCCGCCTCGGTGGAGTCGCGGCCCCAGGGCCGGCAGCGGTCTCGTCGGTTCGAGCGCTGTGTTCGGTGACGACGCCGCATTCGCTGGTGGCGGTCAACGCCGCCGCAAACAAGATCACGTTGTGGAACAGGTACATAAACAGCAACAGCCCGACCGCGCCGGCCACAGCCTGGTACGCCGGATTGGCCTCGGTGTGCTCGAAGTACAACCGGCCGATGCCCTTCAACAACTCCAACCCGATAGAGATCAACAGCGCGGCCGGAAACACCCGACCGAACCGCATCCGCAGCCGGGGCAAGACGGTGAGGATAGCGATGGCCAACACGGTGTTGACCGCCATTCCCAGGAGCACCCCCGCCCCGTTGAGCAGCCAGCTCCCCCGGCTGCTGCTTTCGCCCGCGGCATCCACCAGCCAGCGCAACGCGGCGCTGACGCCGAACACGATCGCGACCGACAGCGTCAGCAGCAGACCCAGCCCGATCAACACCACGACGTCGATCAGGCGCCGCACCACGAAGTTTCCGGGGTTCTCCTCCAGGCCCCACACCGTGCGTACCGAGACGCGTAGGGAATTGACCCATGCCAGCCCGGTGACCAGCAGACCGGCCACAGCGATCAACCCGACCTGGGTGCTGGCGCCGATCAGTGAATCCACATCCAACCGGGGGAGGTTCTGCTTGACGTAGTCTTCTACGGCTCTTTGAACCTCCTGGTTGCCCTGCAGGGTCCGGCTGAGGACCGCGAAGCCGAGCAGGCCGAGCGCGAAGACAGCGAAGAAGGCGTAGTACGCGGCGGCGGCCGCCAACTGCGTCGCGTTGACCTCCTGAAACCGCTCGATCGCGCGGACCGCATGGTCGAACCAGGCGTATCGATGCCGAGCGCGTACCCAGTACCGCCCAGCCCGCCGCGCAACCTCGCTGACCGTCACATTCCCAGACCTACCCACCACGACACGTAATCACGCTCAACCCCCCAAGGGAAAGTCGCGTCGTGGCCGCCAACATCCATCCGCGCCGTGTTCGTAGAGGGTGAAACACGACACCTGAAAGCGGGCTTCGAAACCCGCCATGTCCTCAAAGACCTGATCCAGTCGTTCCTGTCCGATCGCCCCGTCCACGTCGTGGGCGACCGTGACGTGAGGGTGGTACGGGAACCGCAGCTCCCGGTCCAGCGGTCCGGTACGCAGCGCCCGCTCCAACACCTCGCATTCGCTGATCCCGGCTACCACGGCGATGAACACCACGTCACTTACTGGCCGGAAAGTGCCGGTGCCGCGCAGATGCAGCGTGAATGTCGAATGATCAGCGGCCACCCGGCACAGATGTTCCTCGATATCCGACAACGGCTCGTCAGTGATCTGTGTCGGCCCCACCAAGGTCAGATGAGCCGGCACATTCGCCGCCTGGGGATCCCCGGCCGCGGCGCGTCGTTCGGTTAACTGGCTGGCCCACGGTTCCGGGATGGGAATCGCCACCCCGATGGTGCGGGTCGCCGGACACGGCGCCTGCCCCGAGATACCCCGTTGAAAAGGTGCGGCGTCGGTGGTCATCGCGAGCCCACCCACATCACGAACGCACCGGGGGAAGGAATCCGACCCGGTCATAGACGATCCGCAGCGTTTCGGCGGCGACGCTCCGCGCCTTCTCGGCTCCGATCGCCAACACCTTGTCCAGCTCATCCAGATCATCCAGGTACGCGCGGGTGCGCTCCTGAATCGGCTGGACAAACTCGCGGACCACCTCGGCCAGGTCCTTCTTCAGCTCCCCGTATCCGCGCCCGGCGTACTGCTCCTCCAGAGAGGCGATGGTGCGGTCGGCGAGCGCCGCGTAGATGGTGAGCAGGTTAGAGATGCCGGGTTTGTTCACCGGATCATAGATAATCTCGCGGCCGGTGTCGGTGACGGCGGACCGGATCTTCTTAGCGCTCCGCGCCGGATCCTCGAGCAAGTCGATGATCCCGTTGGGAGACGAGGTGGACTTGCTCATCTTGCTCGTCGGATCCTGCAGGTCGGTGATCTTCGCTGTCCCGGTGGGGATGTACGCCTCGGGCACCGTGAAGGTCTTCCCGAACCGCGTGTTGAAGCGCTGGGCGAGGTCCCGGGTCAACTCCAGGTGCTGACGCTGATCCTCCCCTACCGGCACCGCGTTGGCCTGGTAGAGCAGGATGTCGGCCGCCTGCAAGATCGGATAGGTGAACAGCCCCACGCTGGCCCGGTCGGCGCCCTGCCGAGCGGCCTTGTCCTTGAACTGGGTCATCCGGCTGGCCTCACCAAACCCGGTGAGGCAGTTGAGCACCCAAGCGAGTTGTGCGTGCTCAGGTACGTGGCTCTGCACGAACAGCACGCACCGCTGAGGATCCAACCCCACCGCCAGCAGCTGGGCGGCGGCGACCCGGGTGCGCTGCCGCAGCACCTGGGGGTCATGTCCGGCCGTGATCGCGTGCAGATCCACAACGCAGTAGAAGGCGTCGTGGGTCTCCTGCATCGTCACCCAGTTACGCAACGCGCCGAGGTAGTTCCCGAGGTGGAAAGAATCGGCGGTGGGTTGGATACCGGAGAGCACGCGTGGACGAGCATCGGACATGCCCCGAATTCTGACAGCTAGCTCGCCGCATGTGCAGCCGGGGCTGGTCGCGAAGCGGTGATCGAACTTCCCGGGAACCACACCGCATGGTCGGAGGTCTTGCTCATGGGACGCCGTCAGCGGCGTCTCAAACGCTGTCGATGAACGAGGGAGACCTTGTGGATGCGCCCGAAGCCGTACGGCAGGCGTATCAGGCGCACTACCGACGCTTGGTCGTCACCGTGTATGGGCTCACTGGTGACCACGCCGAGGCACAAGACATCGTGCAGGAGACCTTCGCCAGAGCGCTGGCGAAGCGGCACGAGTTCCTGGAACTAACCAACCCGGAGGCCTGGCTGCGAACGGTCGCGATCAATCTTGTCCGGAGCCGGCGGCGACGGCGATTACTGTTCGACACGCTCGTCCGCACCGGGCGGGTGGAACGGCAGCCAGATTCGGTACCGGGGCTGTCCGCCGACCGAGTCGTTCTGGTTTCCGCATTACGGCGGCTGCCACGACCGATCCGGGAAGCCGTGGTCCTGTACTACCTGGGCGATCTGAGCGTGGAGCAGATCGCCGCGACGCTTCAGATCGCCCCCGGAACAGTGAAGTCCCGCCTCCATCGGGGCCGAGCGGCCCTCGCTGATCTGCTGCGGGATGACGACCAGCGGGAAAGTGCGGTGGGCGACGCGCCGATCACTTCCTGGAGCAGCAGCTCCTGGGACGGTTCGGCATACGGCAGCGCTGTCATGCCCACGCCCGTGACCAGGGAGTTACGCCATGTACGAGCCGGAATTTAACCGGCTCCGCGAGGAGATCGAACGTGTCACGCTCCAACCGGGGTTCGATGTGATCCAGACACGCGCTCACCAACTTCAAACCCGCCGCCGTTACCGGATCGCCGCTGCGTTGACAGGGGCCGCTGTCATCGCCGGCGTCGCCGGTGTCGGCGTGGTGCTCGCCAACCGGGACGGCGAGCCAATCGCGGAAGAGACATCCAGAATCCCCACGTACCTGCACCAGGCACTATTCGCCGCCAGTATCGACCAGCTGTACGCCTATACCGAAAGATGTCGGATGACAACGTGTGAGCGCTGGTTAACCGTCACCACCGACGGCGGCGAAAATTGGGATAGCAATCCCCTCCCGGAGCTGGATATTCGCCCAAGCCTCGGTACCGACCCAAGTCAGAATGCCTATTCACTTCTGGTTGATTACCAGCCCCCCACCGTGGTCCCTCTGGGCGATGACCACCTGCTGCTGTCCTTCTCCAGCTCCAACGGCACCAGTACGCCCGAGGCGCCCGACGCACACCCTGACTCCGATTCCGAGCAGGCCCTTCAGGCGTCATTCCCAGACCTCGTCGCTGGTGTCGAGTGGAGATACAGCTCCGATAACGGTGAGACGTGGCAGGAGGTAACCGTCAGCGACGAGCCATTCGATGAGGTTCCCGAGGGCAGCCGGTTACTCGCCTGCCATGAGTTCTTCACCAGCGCGAGCTGCCCCCTCGTCTCGATCGACTTGGCCACTGGAGTGATCGCCCCGCTGGCTTACCAGCCACCCCTGACTGACTTGTCCCCATCTCCCTACATCCCCACCTCGGCGGGGCTCTGGGTGGCGGGTACCGATCCGGCCACCCAGAGCCCCGCGATCGCCGTCAGTCACGACCGGGGTCGAACCTGGCACACCTGGACGGCTCCGATCGGACAGAATTCGGAGAACGAGGCGTACCGGTTCTCCGTGGGCACCCATGATGGCGTGACCGCCTACGCCGTTCTGGTCCGCGCAGATTACCCCAATTGGGACGTTTACCCCTCTCACAGGCTAGTGGCGCTCTTCCACAGTGACGACGGTGGAGCGACCTGGAGTCAGCTCGATTCCACCGTCTCCGAAAACGGAGAAAGCCTTGGAAGGCCACCAATCGGGGTTCACGAAGACGGCGGGATGCTGATCATGAATCTCACGAGGTACGACAGCTTCTTCCTCAGCACCGACCGTGGCGTGACCTGGGAACGGGTGGACTTGCGGCGAGAGGTGGGGACCGCAGCCCTCGCGACGTATGTGACGCCGGTGGAGGGCGGTTTCTACACCTGGGATCCGACCGCGTTCCACATCTCCAGGGATGGCCTGAACTGGCAGCGGATCCCGGTACCGGATCCCACCGACTGACTGTCGGGGGGAACGCACAGGGGGTACACCTGGCCCACGTACCCCCTGTGTCCCCTCCTTAAGCCACGGTGGCGGTCCGCCGTGGCACGGGCCTGAAACCGCGCAGCCTGTCGACCGCCCAGTTGAAGACCCCGCCGGCGGGGTCGTCCGCACCGGATCGGCGTACCGGGTCGTGGTCCGGGGCCAAGATGTCCCGTACGACGAGGATGACCAGATAGAGGGTGCCGGCGATCCGGATCCCGATAGCTCCCCAGTACAGCCACAGCTCCTCGCCGAAGTAGCCGCCGATATAGCGCCACACCGCGACCCAGTAGATCATTTCGGTGAACTGCCAGATGACGACGTCACGCCAGTCTGGCCTGGCGAGCACGACCAGCGGCAGCAGCCACAGCACGTATTGCGGCGAATAGACCTTGTTCAACAGCAAAAACGCCGCCACGGTCAAAAAGGCCAGCTGGGTCAACCGGGGGCGGCGGGGCGCCCACAGCGCCAGCGCCCCGATTCCCAGGCAGGCCACGATCAGCAGCCCCATCGCGATCGGATTGAGGTGGGGCACCGGATACCCGGCTACCTGCAGCCCGTACCACAGGGAGCCGAACTCCGCGCCCCGCTCGGAGTTGAAGCTCCAAAACTCCCACCAGCCGGCCGGGCTGATCACCAGTACTGGCAGGTTGACCGCCGCCCACGCCACGGCCGCGGCCACAGTAGTCCGCCAGAATTCCCTGAGCCGTCCGGTCCGCAGGCACAGCACCAGCAGTGGCCACAGCAGGAAAACCGTGTAGAGCTTGGCGGCCACCCCGAGGCCGATGAACACGCCGGCCAGCACTGCACGACCTCGGGCCCAGGTTAAGAGAGCCAGCGCGGTGAGCGCCACCGCCAGCATGTCCCAGTTGATAGTGGCGGCGACCGCTAACGAGGGCGCGGCGGCCATCATCAGGGCGTGCCAAGGGTTAGCGGCAGTACGGGCGGTGGCCCACACCGCCACTAAACCTAATAGAGTCAGCGCTAGGACGTTGACTTCGAAATAGGTCAACGACACCCACTCGATGTCCTGCTGTGCCGCGTCAACTCCGAGCAGCCACCGGCTCAACCGCGCCAGGACGTCGGCGAACAGTCCGGTGAGGACCGGGTACTCCAGGGTGCGTACCTCGTCGACCACCGCGTACGCGAACTCGCCCATGCCGAAGGCACGGTCACGGTATAGCAGTGGGATGTCGCTGTAGCACAGCTTCCCCATCATGACGTCGTAGCCGCGCCAGCCCGCTTCCTGACAGGGGCGCTTTTGAAGCCACCCCAGCAGGAAAGTCACCCCGGTGACCGCCAGGAGAACGGGCAAAGGGGTCAGACGCCACAGTCGACTTCGAGGTGACCTGACGCCTTCGACGGTTCCGGTGAACTCACGGGGCCCGGCTGAGCCAGGGACATCGGCGGTACGCAGCACCCACCCATCCTCACAGGGTCGGTGGGGGTGCGGCGCTTAACCCCAGCCGCCGTCCGGGTATCGCCCGGTAAGCCTGCATCGTAGGGGTAACACCGATAAATCTGAGATGCCTGAAAATCGCTGACCGGGCGACAACCTGGTGGTACGCCGTGACGACTCCGCCCGGCATCGGCTCGAACCACGAGATCGAACCGGCGCCGGGCGGGATAGCCCCGTGAGAAGGCTGGCCCGGGATGCCCGCCGCGTACCATGCCCAGGGCTGCGTGCCGTGCACCGCGAGCCTGCTCCCGTCAGTGCCAGGCCTCACCCCTTGTTGGCGCCAAGCGTGAGCCCGGCGATGAACTGCTTCTGCAGCAAGTTGAAGACGATGATCGTCGGCAGCGCGACCAGCACCGCCCCCGCGGCCAGCAGGTTGTAGTCGGTGAAGAACTGGCCCCGCAGGTTATTCAGGGCGCTGGTGATCGGCAGTTTGTCACCGGAGGACATCAACACCAGGGCCCACAGGAAATCGTTGTAGATCCAGGTGAATTCCAGTGTGGCCAGCGCCGCCAGGGCTGGTCTGGCCAGCGGCAGGGTGACGGTGAGGTACCGCTTCCACAGCCCAGCGCCGTCAACCAACGCCGCCTCTGTGATCTCGGTGGGGATCTGCCGCATGTAGTTGGCCAGGACGAACACACAGAATCCCAGCTGGAACGCGACGTGGATCGCGATCAGGCCCAGGTAGGAGTCGTACAGGCTCATCGAGTCGGAGATCCACCACGGCAACGGCAACTTGTTGTAGAGCACGTACAGCGGCGTGATCAGTACCTGGGGTGGCAGGAGGTTGCCGGCGGTGAACAGCACCAGCAGCACTCGAGCGCCGGGTAGCCGCACCCGTGCGATCGCGTAGGCCACGAACGAGGCTAGGAACAGGATGATGATCACCGCTGGCACGGTGACGATCAGCGTGTTGAAGAAGTACCGCGGCAGCTCCGCGTCCTGCCAGACCTGGATGTAGTAGTCGAACGTGAGTCGCTCCGGCCAGGACAGGTACCCGTGGGCCGCGGTGTCGGCATACGGGCGCAGCGACGCGTACACCGCCAGCAGTACCGGCGCCAGCCACCCGAGGGCCGCCGTCATCAGAACGATATGGAGCGCAATCCGCGCGGGAGTGATCCGTCGCTTCCGCCGCTGGGCGCTGGAGACCCCAGACGCACCGGTCGTCGACGGCGGAGTGGCCGGTGAGGTCGAGGTGACGGCGGTCATCGGCGGTCCTCCCGCAGGATCTGTACCAGATAGGTGACGATGAACCCCAATGCGATCACCAGCAGAATGACCGCGAGCGCCGATCCGAAGCCGATCCGGCTCGCCTCACCGACGATGTTCTCGGTAACCAGAACCGACAGCAGCTCCAGACCATTGCGGCCGTTGTTGATCGCGTAAACGATGTCGAAAGCCCGCAGCCCTTCGATGACGGTGATGACGAGCACGATGATGTTGATCGGCCGCATGGTCGGGAGCGTCACCCGGAAGAAGGTCTGTACCTCGCTCGCGCCGTCGATCGCGGCCGCCTCTTTCAGGCTGGGATCCACCGCCTTCAGCCCGGCCAGGTAGAGGATCATCACGTACCCGACGTGACGCCAGCCCGCCGCGCCCAACACCGCCCAAATGTTGATGTCGGGATCTCCCAGCCAGTCGATCGGGTTGTTCTCGCGCCCCAGCAACGCGTTGAGCGCGCCGTAGTCGCGGGCGTAGACCAGCTGTGCGATGAAACCGACGATCGCCAATGAGAGCACAACCGGCAGGTAGAAGGCGCTCTGGTAGAACCGCGTGAACCGGATCTCCCGGTCCAACAGGACCGCAAATAGCAGGCCCAGCGGAGTGGCGACCAGTGCTAGGAAGGCCAACCACAGCACGTTGTTACGGACCGCGCGTTGGAAAGGCGGGTAGGTGGAGACGATGTCCTGGTAGTTCTCGGTACCGACCCACCTCAGGTCGCTGATGCCGTTCCAGTCTGTGAACGACAACGTGATCGAGGCCACGGTGGGACCCCACACGAGCGCCAGATCCAGCACCAGGGCCGCCCCGAGCAGCACGGCCAGCACCGTGATATCCCGGGGCCCCAGCCGCCGGACCCGACGGGCCCGGCGGCTCCCCGAAGGTGGTCCATCCGACGACGTGGTGGCCCCCGCGGATGGGGCGAGGGGTGTCGTGGTCACGCCACTGCCTTCCGTTCGTCCTTCAGATCCGTACTCGATCCGTCCTTGACGTGCCGGGCCCGCTGGGCCCGCCGGCTCGCTCGCTTACGTGCTTGTGCTCGTTGGCTTACTCGTCGTCGAAGATGCTCTGCTTCTGCTCCTCGATCTGGCGGAGCAGCCCGTCGATGTCACTCGGGTCGTTGATGAACTGCTGAAGCGAGGGGATCATCACGGTCGAGGCGAAGTCAGGTCGCGTGTCGCGGTCCATGAACTGGCTGATGTGGGTGGCGTTGCTGACCAGTTCGACCGCCTTGTTCTGCATCGCGCTGTAGTTGCTGGTGTCCGCGGTGCTGTTGGCCGCGATGTTGTTGGGGTCCGAGGCGAGGTAGAGCTCCTGGGCCTCGGCGCTGGCCAGGAACCGCAGCAACTCCTTAGCGCCGTCCACGTTGCGGGCTTCCGCAGAGATCAAGAACCCGTCGATCGGCGCCTCGACGGCACCCTGACCGTGCTCGGGGTTGATCTCCGGGAATGGGAAGAAGTCCAGGTCATCACGCTGGTCATCGGGGAACTGCTGACCAACGAACATCCCGAGCAGGTACATACCCGCCTCGCCGTTGACCAGAGCCTGGGCGGCGTCCTGCCAGATCCGTCCGTTGGCCCCCTCCTGGCAGTACGGCAGCAGCTCCGCCCAGGTGGCGAACACCTCGCGGACCGCCGGATCCTCCCAGGATTCCTCGCCCCGCATGAGTGCGGCGTGGAACTCATAGCCGTTGATCCGCATGTTGAGGTAGTCGAAGGTGCCCATGGCGGGCCAGCCGTCTTCGTTGCCGAACGCGATCGGGACCAGCCCGTCGGCGCGCATCCGGTCACACAGCGCGATGTACTCGTCGAATGTGGTGGGAGGCGTGTAGCCGCGCTCGGCCCAGACGCTCGGCCGGTAGAACATCGCCCAGGGGTAGTAGTAGAACGGCACGAAGTACTGCTCGCCATCCTCCCCAGTGGACTGATCGCGCATCGCGTCGCTGTACTGGTCTCCAATGTCCTCCCAGACATCGGAGATCGGGGTCAGCAGCCCTTGGGCGGCAAAGAACTGCATCCGGTAGCCGGCGAACCAGGTGAAGACGTCGTCCGGTGTGCCCTGCAGGTAACGGTTGATGTTCTCCTGGAACGTGTTGTGATCGACTGTGTTGACTTCAACAGTCAGATCACTCTCTTCTTCGAAAGTGGCGACCACCTGAGCGAGGGCTTCCCGCGGCACCGGGTCGGACTGGTTAGAGCCAAAGGTCACGGTGTTCTCATCCGCGGGGCGCTCGCCACATGCGCTGAGCAGGCCAGATAACCCAAGCGCGCCCGTGCCAACCGCCGCGCCCCGCAGCAGGCCACGGCGGGACAGGACGGGGACGCCGAACTGAGTGGGATGAGGGTGGGGATGAGGAAACCTGCTGGAGGGGAAGGGGGACATGGGGGACAACCTCCCGCGCCTGTTAGAGGTCAACGTCGGTCAGGGGTATCCATCATGGCGGCCATCCGCCGTTCACATGTCAACGTGTTCCTTCAAAATTAATCACATTCCAGCGACGGGTGTGATCTATGTCAACCCCTACAACCGCTGTTAGGCTATCTCAGCGCGCATCCACATCGGAGTGACGCGCTGTTTCGTCAGATTATGTTGACTCCTGATCGATCAGGATGGAGTCTGAGCACATGCAGTCGCTCATCCTTCAGCTCGCCGGCCTCGGCTACGGCGGCGACTACAACCCTGAGCAGTGGTCCCCGGAGGTCTGGCGGGAGGATGTCGCGCTTATGCGCGAAGCCGGCGTCAACCTGGTGACGGTCGGCGTGTTCTCCTGGGCGTTCCTGGAACCCGCCCCCGGCCGTTACGAGTTCGGATGGCTGGACGAGGTGATGGACCTGCTGGCTGACCACGGGATCTTCGTGGACCTGGCCACCGGCACCGCCTCGCCACCGCCGTGGTTCTCCCACGCCCACCCCGAGTCTCTCCCCGTCGACGCCGATGGGCGACGCCTGTGGTACGGCAGCCGTCAGGCTTTCTGCCCCAGTTCGCCGGTCTATCGCCAAGCCGCGGCCGCTTTAGTCGAGCAGCTAGCGACCAGGTACGCCGACCACCCGGCCTTAGCGCTGTGGCATGTCCATAACGAGTACGGCTGCCACAACCCGCGCTGCTACTGCGATGTATCCGCCGCGGCCTTCCGGACCTGGCTGCGGCGTCGATACGGCTCCCTGGATGACCTCAACCGCGCCTGGGGGACAGCGTTCTGGTCCCAGCGTTACACAGCCTGGGAGCAGATCCTGCCACCGCGCGCCACTCCCACCTTCCCGAACCCCACCCAGTTGCTGGACTTCCAGCGGTTCTGCTCCGACGAGCTACTGGAGTGCTACCGCCTGGAGCGCGACATCCTGCGTCGCATCACCCCCGACGTGCCGGTCACCACGAACCTGATGGCGGCGTCGACCTGGGAGTTGGACTACTGGGCGTGGGGGCGTGAGCTGGATGTGGTCTCCAACGACCACTATCTGTGGGCGGCCGATCCCCACAACCACATCGGCCTGTCGCTGGCCGCTGACTTGACCCGCTCCTTGGCCGGCGGGCGTCCCTGGCTGCTGATGGAGCACTCCACCAGCGCGGTCAACTGGCAGCCACGAAACGTGGCGAAAAAGCCCGGCCAGGCCCGCCGTAACTCCCTGACCCACATCGCCCGGGGCGCCGACGGAGCGCTGTTCTTCCAGTGGCGCGCCTCCGCCGCCGGGGCGGAGAAGTTCCACTCTGGGATGGTGCCGCACGCCGGGACCGACTCCAAGATCTGGCGCGAAGTGGTGCGGCTGGGCTCCGACCTGCGTTCCCTGGCCGAGGTGGCTGGCTCCACAGTGGAGGCCGACGTGGCGATCCTGCTGGACTACTCCAGCATCTGGGCGCAGGAGCAGGACAGCCATCCCAGTCGGGATATGACAGCGGTGGAGGAGATCCGGGCCTGGCACCGGACGCTGTGGCGTGCCGGGATCACCGCCGACTTCGCTCATCCCGGCGGCGACCTGTCCCGCTACCGCCTGGTTCTCGCGCCGGCCCTCTACCTTTTAAGCGCCGAGCACGCCGCGGCACTCGCCTCCTATGTCCACGAGGGCGGCTCGCTCGTGGTGGGCCCGTTCTCGGGAATCGCTGATGAGAACGATCACATTTGGCTGGGCGGCTATCCCGGCGCCCTCCGGGACCTGCTTGGGGTCCGGGTAGAGGAGTTCTTCCCGCTGTTGGAGGGCGAGACGATACCGCTGTCCAACGGCGCGACCGGCCGGATCTGGAGTGAACTGGGCCGCGCCACCGACGCCGAGGTACTGGCGACCTTCGCAAGCGGACCCGTTGCCGGCTCACCGGCCCTCACCCGCAAGCAGCACGGCTCCGGCACCGCGTGGTACGTCGCCACCCGGTTCGATGACGACGACTTGGGGAAGCTGCTGAGCCAGGTCACCGAAGCCGCGGGGGTACGCCCGACCGTCGAGGCTCCGGCGGGCGTAGAAGCGGTACGGCGTCGCCATCCGGACGGTCGGACATACCTGTTCTTGATAAACCACACTGATGACGACGTGACGATTTCGGTCGAGGGCAAAGACCTCCTGACCGGTCGGACTATCGCGTCCCCGCTGCGGCTACCAGCGGGCGACGTGGCGGTTCTCCAACAGTGACGCAATACCGCAAAGGCAGGCGGGGGAGCACAAGGATGAGGGGAGCGCCGATGCTGGCGCAGCAACGTCAGGCCGCGATCGCGGAACTAGTCCGGCGGCACGGTGGGGTACGGGTCAGTGATCTGGTCCGGGAATTCGGGGTGTCGGACATGACAATCCGCCGTGACCTGGAGGCGCTGGCCGAACGCGGTTTAGTGGCCAAAGTGCACGGCGGTGCGACCCTGGCCGAACACAGCTCCACCGATGAACCCGGCTTTGCCGTGAAGTCCACACGGCAGCAGGCGGAGAAGGAGGCCATCGCCGCGGCGGCTGCCCGTTTCGTCGAGCCGGGCTCGGCCATCGCGCTATCGGCAGGGACCACGACAGCGACCCTGGCCACCCACCTGACCGACATCCCTGGCCTGACAGTGGTCACCAACTCCATGCCGGTGGCCGAGATCCTGCACCGTTCCGGCCGGCGGGATCAGACCGTCATCCTCACCGGTGGGGTACGCACCCCGTCAGACGCTCTGGTCGGGCCGGTGGCGGTGGCCGCGATCCGCTCCCTGCATGTGGACATGCTCTTCCTCGGCGTTCATGGCATGAACGCTCGGGTGGGTTTCACCACCCCCAACCTGATGGAGGCCGAGACCGACCGGGCGCTTGTGGAGTCCGCCCGTCAGCTGGTGGTGGTCGCCGACCACACCAAGTGGGAGACGATCGGGATCTCCACCATCGCCCGGTTGGAGGACGCCCATGTGCTGGTCACCGACAGCGGCCTGCCCGACGCGGCCCGCGAGGAGTTGGCGGCCCGGGTAGGCAAGCTGGTGGTGGCCGATCCCAAACCGACGGGCACCACCGGAACCGGGAATACCGGAGTGGGCAACCGATGAAACGCACACCGGTCCGGCTCGCCGACGGCCGCGAGCTGATCTATTTCGACGAGCGGGACGACGCTGACCGCACCGCCCCTGACGAGCGGGAGCTGCCGCCTCCCCCGCCCGCCTCCCAGCTGCGGTACGACCCTCTGCTGGACGAGTGGATCGCGGTCGCCACCCACCGTCAAAACCGCACTTTTCTGCCTCCCAGCGACCAGTGCCCGCTGTGTCCCTCCCGGCCGGGGCGTCCCAGTGAGATCCCGGCCCAGGACTACGACGTGGTGGTTTTTGAGAACCGGTTCCCTTCTTTCAGCCACCGCTTTGAAGCCAGCCAGGGGTGGCTCGACGACGGCCTGGTCTCCCTGCGGCCAGGGGGTGGACGCTGCGAGGTGGTCTGCTTCACCTCCGACCACAACGCGTCGTTCGTCAATCTGTCCCCCGAACGGGTACGTACTGTGGTGGAGGTGTGGGCCGACCGAACCGTGGCGCTGTCAGAGATCGAGGGTGTGGAGCAGGTTTTCTGCTTCGAGAACCGGGGCCCGGAGATCGGGGTGACGCTGCACCATCCCCACGGCCAGATCTATGCGTACCCCTTCATCACGCCCCGCACCCGACAGATGCTGCGCTCGGCCCGTCGACACGCCGAACGCACCGGCCGGAATCTGTTCGCGGATCTGCTGGCCGCCGAGCGGCGCGGCGAACGCGTGATCGCCTACAACGAGTACTGGACCGCGTTCGTCCCGGCCGCCGCCCGCTGGCCCTATGAGGTGCACATTTACCCGCACCGGCAGGTCCCCGACATCCCGGCGTTATCGGATGCCGAACGGGATGCTTTCGGCCCGCTCTACCTGGAGATCCTGCGGCGTTTTGACGCGCTGTTCGGCGTCCCCATGCCGTATGTCGCGGCATGGCACCAGGCGCCGGTCCACACCGATCGAGACCTGGCGTACTTGCATCTGGAGCTGTTCAGCAACCGACGCGCTCCCGACCGGTTGAAGTATCTGGCCGGTTCGGAATCCGCCATGGGTGTTTTCATCAATGACGTACGTCCGGAACTGGCCGCGCGGCAGTTGAGAGAGGCATTGTGAAATTACTGGTCACCGGGGGAGCCGGTTACATCGGAAGCGTCGTCACCGCCCAGCTTCTGGAGGCGGGGCACCACGTGGTGGTCCTCGACGACCTGTCCACTGGTCACGCCGAGGCGGTGCCACCGGGCGCCACCCTGGTGCGGGGCCGGGTCCACGACGCCGCCCAGGTACTCACGGGGGACTTCGACGCGGTTTTGCACTTTGCCGGTTTTATCGCCGCCGGCGAGTCGGTGCTCCACCCGGAGAAGTACTGGGAGAACAACACCATCGGATCCTTGGCTCTGCTGTCGGCCATGCGGGCGGCGGGGGTACGCCGGTTGGTGTTCTCCTCCACCGCCAACGTCTACGGCGACCCGGAGACCGTGCCGATCCGGGAGGACGCCCGCACCGATCCCCCCAATCCGTACGCCGCCTCCAAGTTGGCCATCGATCACGCCTTGGCGGGGGAATGCACCGCTCATGGCTTGGCCGCGGTCAGTTTGCGTTACTTCAACGTGGCCGGCGCGTACGGCCGGTATGGGGAACGGCATGATCCGGAGACCCACCTGATCCCGATCGCCTTGCAGGTGGCCGCTGGTCACCGCGAGAAGCTGCAGTTGTACGGCGACGACTACCCGACCGCCGACGGCACCTGCATCCGTGACTACATCCATGTGGCCGACCTCGCCGAGGCGCATCTGTTGGCTTTGGAGGCGATGCGTCCCGGGGAGCATGAGATCTACAACCTGGGCAACGGCGCGGGGTTCTCCAACCGCCAGGTGGTGGAGGTGGTGCGACAGGTCACCGGTCATCCGATCCCGGTGGAGATCGCGCCCCGACGCCCCGGCGATCCCAGCACTCTGGTCGCCTCCAGTGAGAAGGCCCGCACCAAGCTGGGCTGGAACCCCCGCCGCTCAGCGCTGCCCGAGATCATCAGCAGCGCCTGGGAGTTCTACCGGTCCGTCTACCCAGGACTGTCTTCATAAGGACGCATCATGACCTCGGCCGCCGAACGCGCGTACCGCACTTTCACCGACAGGTACGCAAGCCCGCCGGACACCGTGTGGTCCGCCCCGGGGCGGGTCAACCTGATCGGGGAACACACCGACTACAACGAGGGCTTTGTTCTCCCGTTCGCCCTCCCGGCGCGAACCGCTGTCGCCGCCTCCGCCGTCCTAACAACCTCTACAGAGGACAGTCCTTTCTGGACGGTTTGGTCAGAGTACGCGGATGAGGAGGTCACCTTCACCGCCGACCAGCTCTCCCCCGGCGCGGTGACAGGCTGGGCCACGTACGTCGCCGGCGTGGTGTGGGCGCTCCGGGAAGCCGGCGTGGCTGTGCCCTCCGCCCGCCTTGCCCTGGCCACGGATGTGCCGCTCGGCGCTGGCCTGTCCTCCTCCGCGGCCTTGGAGTGCGCGGTGTTAGCCGCCCTGGTGGAGCTGGCGAACGCTGACCTGCCCCGCACGGACTGGCCCCGGATCGCCCAACGCGCCGAGAACGCCTACGTCGGCGTCCCCTGCGGGATCATGGACCAGACCGCTTCAACGCTGTGTCAGGCCGGTCACGCGCTCTTTCTGGACTGTCGCTCAGGCGAGATGACACAGGTGCCTTTCGACCTGGCCTCGCAGGGGTTGGCGATTCTGGTCGTGGATACCCGGGCGCCGCACCGGCTGGTCTCCGGGGAGTACGCGGCGCGCCGCGCGACCTGTGAGCAGGCGGCCCGGACCCTCGGCATCCCTGCCCTGCGGGATGTGACCGACCTGGATGACGCGCTGGCCCGCCTGCCCGACGAGGTCAGTCGCCGACGCGTACGGCATGTGGTCACCGAAAACGAACGGGTACGCCAGACCGTGGCGCTTCTGAACGCCAAGGACGCCCGCGGAATCGGCCCTTTGATGACCGCCTCGCACGCGTCGATGCGGGATGACTATGAGATCACCGTGCCCGAGGTCGACACCGCGGTGGAGAGCGCTCTCCAGGCCGGCGCGTACGGAGCTCGGATGACCGGCGGCGGGTTCGGCGGGTGCGTTCTGGCGCTCGTCGACGCCGACGCCACCGACCGAGTGGCCCACGCGGTGACCGCGGCGTTCGAGAAGGCGGGATTCCGGGCCCCCGCGTCGTTCGTCGCCGTCCCCGCCGCCGGGGTTGCCCGCGCCACCGACGTTTAAGCACCCGTTGTGGCGTGTGGGGAATCCGCCGCGCGATAGGTGCGGCGCTGAGATTCGGGGACGGCAGCCATGTGCCCCGCGTCGGCCGACGTGTTCTCTGCGGCGCTGGCGACCGGTGATCCGTGTCCTGCAGAAAACCCGAGAGGACACCGGATCACCGTCGTCGCACGCGGCCCATCACGCCCGTCATCGAAAATTGTCAACGTCCTCGGGACGATGCGGCGTGGTCACCGCAGCAGGGGCAGCGATCCGGTCAGGCGATTGATGGCACGCTTGGGCCCGAAGAGGCCGACCCCCACAAATTCCAGTTGTGACGTGGGGGTGGCTGCCATCCGGTCGATGTACTCCTGGTAGGTCCGGCAGGACTGTGCCAAGCTGCTGAAGCCGACCACCACCATGTCGACGGTCTCCTCCGCTTCGCTCCAAATGGCGTGCACCACGCGGGAACAGCCGTCAGGATCGGTACTGGGATAAGGACGACTCCGGCGTGCACTCACCCGTCGGCGTCTTTGACATCCGGCCCTATGAGCCCATCCACCCGGTTGCTCAACGTCATGGTAATGACGCTCGCCGCATTAGGGCGAGCCCGACCGGCAGAGTGTTATCAAGTACCACCGCACATTTCGACTGCGCGACCCGTGAGTCAACACTGTCGCTCTGCGTCATCTCAGCACTTCCTCACTAACAGAACCTCACAGCTCAAGAGGACTCGCTCACTGCGAGATCAAAAGGGATCAAATAGCTTCGTCAGTCTGACGACACCGCCCGGACCGAGAGGGATCAGGAGTGAGCCGAGGAGTTGAGCGTGGCGCACGATGAGCCTCACGCCGTCGACTCCACGCCGCGGACCTGAAAGCTCTCCGGATCAATCTCCGCGTCAACAACGACCCACGTGGCGAGTTCACGCCACGCGGCGACTCCGCGCTGGTGTTCAGGGTGGGTGAGGTAGCGGGCCAGCGCCTCCTGATCAGCGAAGTCGCCTTGGAGGACGAGATCGTAGGCGTTCTCGCGCTTCGCTATGTTGCGCCCGACCCACCAGTTCTTGATCTCTGGGATATGTATCGGAAGAGCACGGGTAATCTGTTCGGCGCGCTCGACGCGGGGATCTTCCCAGGATATTCCTGGCCGGAACTTAAACAGCACCGTGTGACGGATCATTAGATTTCGAGTTACCCCCATCATGACGGGCATGAACAGATGACACCTATGACGCTAGACCATAGGTTAAGAATGAGGACATCTTAGAAAACCTCTAAGGATGGTTAACGCCCTGATACGGGCGTGTCGCACAAGGCATCATTCCAATCACACACGTGCTCAACGCCGCCAGTCTGAGGAGCGTCCGCACTCCAGCGGCTCTCCCCATTACGACCTTGCCTGTAAAGCGATCACGCAACGACGCCGGTCACGTGATATCAGTCGATGGCGCGTCGACCAGTGAACAGCTGGAAATCAGCGACCGACCTCAAAAGCGCGGCGCCGGCAACGGTTTGTCCGGTACAGGGAGCGGACCTATATCGCCACTCTCATCCCATCACATCAGCGACTACGGAGAGTGCGTCGACGAAAACGCATAGTGAACCGGATCAGTGCGGTAGAGCGCAAAGGTTCGTCGCGCTTCCACGCCATCGCACCTGAGCGTCGGCCCACATCGTGAGAAAGAGCATATGACCAGCTCTAGGGCCTGCCTCAGAAGGCACCGTGGCCGGCTCATCTGACAACCAATGATTCCCCGGCGACGTGACGCCGAGTGGGCATCTTGCACAAGAAAACCGAAATTGGCAAGCGGGAGACCCCCAAAACTGGGGTTATCCACAGGAGATGAAGGGTGAGGTGCAATGAACACAGGAATCATGCACTCTCATGCGCATGCCCTATCCGGCTACCCGACCACCGAGTTTGCAACGTCGTATATTCCGTGGCCGCGATGCCATGGCACGGGGCTTGCTCACCCGTGAACAACTCCGGAGCTCCACATGGCGCCGCGTGTTTCGTGGCATCTATGCCGACGCCCAGCTCCCGGACGATCACGGGTTACGTGCCCGCGCCGCGATGCTGCTGATTCCGCCGGGCGCCGCCATTACCGGGCGTAGCGCCGCCTGGTTGTGGGGGGCACGGATCGCCACCAGCTTAGATCCGGTTGACGTGGTGGCTCCGTTGGGCAGCAGATTCAAAGGCTTCGCTGGACTTGAAACCCGCACCGCGCCGATACCGGAAGATGAAGTCACCACGCTGGACGGCGTACGCCTCACCCTTCCACTCCGGACCGCATGGGAAGTTGCGATCCGAATGGAGCCGGTCGAGGCGATCACGATTCTGGACGCCCTCACGGGTATCGGCCAGCTGACCGTGGAACAACTAAAACGTTACCTGGCCACTAAACCGGGTCACCGAAACGCACGGTCCCGCGCCGCCCAGATCTTCAGCCTTGTGGATTACCGTTCCGGCAGTCCGGATGAATCACGGCTGAGGGCCCGACTGATCTTGGCCGGGCTGCCCGTACCGATACCCCAGTATGAGTACCGGTTCTGGGACGGCAGCAGCATCACCCTCAGCCTGGCCTGGCCCGAGGAGCGGGTCGCGATCCGCTACGGCGAGACAAACCCCACCGGCCGATACCACGTGGAGAACGTGGCGCTGACCAGCGCTGGCTGGCTGGTGTACCGCGTCACCGATATCAATCACGGCATCGAAGCGCTCATCACCGCGCTTCGGTACGCGTTACACACCCGTGCCCGGAAGAAGGCCTAGAACTACCCAACAAGCCGGTGGGGACCTCGGTTGTCCGGGTCGGCCCCGTCGCGGAGCCGACCCGGACATCTCGGCTTCTCGGTGTCGCCTTCGAACGCCCGTATGTCAGGCCGAGAGCTTACGGGCCAGGGTGTCGGCGATCGCGGTCATGAACTCCTCGGTGGTCAGCCACGGAGTGTCGCCACCCACCAAGAGCGCCAGGTCCTTGGTCATCTGGCCGGACTCGACCGTCTCGACGCAGGCCTGCTCCAGCTTCTCGGCGAACGCCGTCACCTCGGGCGTACCGTCCAACGTGCCCCGGTGCGCCAGGCCCCGGGTCCACGCGAAGATCGACGCGATCGGGTTCGTGGAGGTCTTCTCCCCACGCTGCCACTGCCGGTAGTGCCGGGTCACCGTGCCGTGCGCGGCCTCGGCCTCCACCGTCCGGCCATCCGGGGTCATCAGCACCGAGGTCATCAGCCCCAGGGAACCGAAGCCCTGCGCGACGGTGTCGGACTGCACATCACCGTCGTAGTTCTTGCAGGCCCAGACGAAGCCGCCCTCCCACTTCAGGGCCTGGGCGACCATGTCGTCGATGAGCCGGTGCTCGTAGGTGAGCCCCTTGGCCTCGAACTCGGCCTTGAACTCCTGCTCGTAGACCTCGGCGAAGATGTCCTTGAACCGACCGTCGTAGGCCTTAAGGATCGTGTTCTTGGTGGACAGGTAGACCGGGTACCCGCGCGACAGACCGTACCGGAAGGAGGCCCGGGCAAAGTCCCGGATCGAGTCGTCGAAGTTGTACATGCCCAGCGCGACCCCGCCGCCGGAGAACTCGGCGACCTCGAACTCCATCGGCTCGCCGCCGTCGGCCGGCGTGTAGGTGATCGTCACCTTGCCGGGGCCAGGGACCACGAAGTCAGTGGCCCGGTACTGGTCACCGTGCGCGTGACGGCCGATAACGATCGGCTTGGTCCAGCCCGGTACCAGGCGCGGCACGTTCTTGATGATGATCGGCTCACGGAACACCACCCCGCCGAGGATGTTGCGGATGGTGCCGTTAGGCGAGCGCCACATCCGCTTCAGGCCGAACTCGGCGACACGCGCCTCGTCCGGGGTGATCGTGGCGCACTTCACACCCACCCCGTGCCGCTTGATGGCGTTGGCCGCGTCGATCGTCACCTGGTCGTCGGTGGCGTCCCGGTTCTGGATGGATAGGTCGTAGTACTCCAGCTGGATGTCAAGGTACGGCAGGATCAGCTGGTCCTTGATCATCTGCCAGATGATCCGGGTCATCTCGTCGCCGTCGAGCTCGACGACCGGGTTGGCAACCTTGATCTTGGCCATCGGCCGGGCTCTCCTCTCGGGATTGTGTCTAGCAGTACGAGCGTAACGCTAACCTCAAGCCCGCCCTGACACGGGCCACCCGTCCCTGCTGTTGTCCTCCTCCCTGCCTACACCCTGGCCGACGCCCTGCCTACCGCGCCCCACTCCGCATCCGGGCCACGTCCTGTCGTTGGCCCGCCTCTTCACTCCACGCCCCCCACATGAACACACAAATATTCTTCTATTGGTCAATTCATAGACTCCCATGGCTTCTCGTTCTATTCACTGGCGTACGGACACGATCCTCGCGATACCCCCACTAAGGAGGCCGTATGCCGTTCGAATACCCCCAGCCGCGTCGTCGTTTTCTCGCTAAGGCCGCCGTCGCGACCGCCGGGATGGCCATCGGTCCCGTCCTGATCGGCCCCGATGGGGTGAGCAGGGCGGTCCCGGTGCCCGGCAACACCTCCTCCCTACCTTCGGGCTTGTTCACGCTCGGAGTGGCCTCCGGGGATCCGCTGCCCGACGGTGTGGTCCTGTGGACCCGCCTGGCCCCCGACCCGCTGAACGGCGGCGGGATGCCGAACCAGCTGGTACCGGTCCAGTGGGAAGTCGCTGAGGATGATCGCTTCCGTCGGGTCGTACGGCGGGGCGTCGCGACCGCCCATCCCGGATTCGGCCACTCCGTGCACGTCGACGTCCGCGGGCTGCGCCCCGACCGGGTGTACTACTACCGATTCCGAGCCGGACGGGAGATCTCACCGGTGGGTCGGACCCGCACCGCCCCCGCTGTCAACGCTCGCCTTAACCGGCTGCGCTTCGCGTTCGCCTCCTGCCACAACTGGCAGGACGGCTACTACACCGCCTACCACCACATGGCCGCCGAGGACTTGGACTTCGTCGCCTTCCTCGGCGATTACATCTACGAATCGGTCCCGCGTACCACCACCGTGCGTACGCACGAGGGCACCGGTGAACCGTACACGCTGGTTGAGTACCGCAACCGACACGCTCAGTACAAGACCGACCCGAATCTGCAGGCCGTCCACGCCGCCTTCCCGTGGATCGTCACCCTCGACGACCACGAGATCGACAACAACTGGGCCGACGAGATCCCCCAGGACCCCGACCAGCAGAGCCCTGAGGCGTTCCGGGCGCGCCGGATCGCCGCCTTCCAGGCGTACTACGAACACATGCCGCTACGGCGGGAGTCCATGCCGGTTGGGTTGGACATGCAGCTGTATCGCCGGCTCCGGTTCGGGAATCTGGCCACGGTACACGTCCTGGACACCCGGCAGTACCGCAGTGATCAGCCCACCACCCTTGAGGAGGCCATGGATCCGTCGCGCACCATGACCGGTGACGAGCAGGAGGCATGGCTATTGGCGGGTCTGGAGCGGTCCGGTACGCGTTGGAACTTCCTCGCCAACCAGGTGATGTGGGCCCAGAACGACCGGCGGGCCGGCCCGGAACAGGTCTTCGACTTCGACAACTGGGACGGGTACCGGGTTCAGCGGCGGCGCCTGCTGGAGTTCTTTGGCTCTGGGCGTACCTCTAACCCGGTGGTCATCACCGGTGACCGGCACTGCACCTGGGCCAGCGACCTCAAGCCTGACTTCGACGACCCTCACTCGCCGGTGGTAGGCGTGGAGATCACCGGCACGTCGATCTCCTCGGGCGGCGACTCCGACACCGTCGCCTTCCACAACACCTACGACCCGATCATGGCCGAGAGCCCACACTGGAAGTACATCGACAACCGGCGCGGCTACATCGTGTGTGACGTGACCCCGCAGCGGATGCTCAGCAGCCTGCGGGTGGTCAGCACGGTCTGGCAACCGACCGACACCACGGTGGCCACGGCCGCGGAATTCCTGGTGGAGGCCGACCGTCCCGGTGTAACGGTGGTCAGTCAGCAACCGTCGTCGCAGGCCCGTTCCTTCGGGGCCCGGCCGCCCGGTGAGCCCCGCTACGACGTCGACGACGACCAGCCTCAATTCTGAACCCGCGCAGAGACCCGCACCGTGTGGCCTGCCCCGCCGAAAGGGCAGCCCGCGGTGCGGGTCTCCTGACAGCGCCCCATCGGGTGTTCCAGCGCTGGCCGGTTCGTCACACACCGGCCATAGGCTTTGCCCCGGCCAGGGGGCATCAGCAAAGGAGCAAGGGAGCCTTAGTAAGGCCATTGAGGGGTACGCGGCCGCGGTGTCCCGACCGCGCCGGACCGCCTCACCCGCGGTCTGATCCGAGCAGATAGCGGATCAGCACCATATCGCCGATCTGGCGGACCTCGGCGACCGACAGGCGGCGCCTGGGGCCGCCCGGGAAACTCCCATCGGTGACGAATCGGGGAGCCGCCGAGTCACCTACGAAGATCGGCGCGATGGCGAGGTGGATCTCATCCACCAGCCCTTGTGTGAGCAATTGAGTGTGGACGCTGCCGCCGCCCTCCACCATAAGGCGCCGGACCCCACGCGCCTTCAGATCATTCAGCAACGCGGGAAACCCCACGGTCGGCCCGGTGCCGACGACCGTGGCGAGATCGCCGAGGATCCCGCGTACCTTCGGCACCACCGGGTCCGGGCAATAGACGATCTTCTCTCCACCGCTATGCCAGAACCGGAGCTCGCGGTCCAGGTCCCCGGAGGCGGTCAACGTCACCTTGAGCGGGTACGGCGGCAGCCCGTACGCCACGCGTCGGGCTCGACGCTGTTCCGAGTTGACGATCAGGCGGGGGTTGTCCCTGCGTACCGTGGTGGCGCCGATCAGGATCGCATCGACCTCGGCGCGGACCTCGTCGACTCGGTCGAGGTCCTCCGAATTTGACAACAGCAGCCGCTCCGGGCCGGTGTCATCGATGTATCCATCGATGGACACGGCACAGCTGAGGAGCACGTACGGCCGTTCGATCATGCCGTCCTCAGAACGCGCCGATGCCCACCGTATGGGTCCCCTGGCGACGATGAGATCTGTCAGGAGATCTGTCAGCATCGTCGCCAGGAGACCCTCACCAAGGCCTGGAACGATCGGCCGGGTTCGTGGCTCGGCGCTTCAGAGACGCTTGAGAGAGCTTTAGAGGTTCGCCACGTCGGCCTGCTTGGCTCGGACCGCTTCCGCGGCCTTCCGCAGGGATTCCAGCTCGCTGTCGGTGAGATCGACCTCGACCACCCGCCGTACGCCCTGAGCACCCAGTTCAGCCATCACACCCAGGTAGACGCCGGAGATCCCGTACTGGCCGTCCACCCAGGTGCAGACCGGCATCACCGCTCCGGAGTCCTCGGCGACCGCGCGGGCCATCCGGGCCGCCGCCGCGGACGGCGCGTAGTAGGCCGACCCGGTCTTCAGCAGCCCCACGATCTCGGCGCCACCGTTGCGGGTCCGTTCCACCAGCGCCTCGATCCGGTCGGCTGGCAGCAGTTCGCTCAGCGGCTTGCCGTTGACCGTGCACTGCGACGGCACGGGCACCATGGTGTCCCCGTGTGACCCCAGCGTCAGCGTCTTCACGGACGCCACCGGCACACCCAGCTCATCGGCCACGAACGTGGTGAAGCGGGCGGTGTCCAGGACACCGGCCTGCCCTATCACCCGCTCCCGCGGGAAACCGGTGGCGATCTGGGCCAACGCGGTCATCTCATCCAGCGGGTTGGACACCACGATGACCACCGCGTCGGGGGCATACCGGGCGACGTTCTCACTCACCTGCCGGACGATCTTGGCGTTGACCTCCAGCAGGTCCATCCGGCTCATGCCCGGTTTGCGGGGCAGCCCGGCGGTGATGATGACGATCTTCGATCCTTCGATGACCTCGTAGCCCTCGCCGTTCGGGCCGGTGGTCTTTCCGATGATCTTTGTCTCGAAGCCCTCGATAGCACGGGACTGGCTCATGTCGAGCGCCAGCCCTTCGGGCTTGCCCTCGACAATGTCGGTGAGCACCACCGTGTCGAAGATGTTGTACTCCGCCAAACGCAGGGCCGTGGTGGACCCGTAGAAACCCGCGCCGACGACGGTGACCTTGTTGGCCACGGTGCTGTGAGATGAAGAAGCGGTACTCATTCGGATCGCTCCCCGGGATGAGGACAGAGCTTCACCGCACCATATCAGTACGCCTGTACTGTGACATCGTCAGTCATCCAGGTCACTAGCCGATCCGCTGATCCACGAAACACCACCGCCACCGCTCACCCGGCTCGTAGGAACGCATCACCGGATGGCTGGTGCCCTCAAAGTGCCGGGTGGCGTGCCGGTAGGGCGAAGAGTCGCAGCATCCGATGTATCCGCAGCTGAGACATATCCGCAGATGCACCCAGCCGTGAAATCCCTGCGCCAAACAGTCGGGGCAACCGTCGTCGGGGCCGGCCTCGGCGGTTGGATCCGGATCAACCGCGTTTTGTAAGTGCTCGCAGCTGTTCACCGCTCCCCCTCTTCTCGGTACAGCAGCGCCTCTCGCAGATCCATCTCCCGTTGGACCCGATGTAGCACGCTCTCGGGGATCCGCCCCTGCGCATGGGCTCGCAGGAACACCTCCCGCTCGGCCTGCAGCATTTCCCGACGCAGTCGCCGGTAGGCGTTGGAAGGGTTTTCCTGTCTGGGCCGACCTAATCGTTCCCACGCATGGTTGGCCTGCTTCTCCACCGCCTGACGCAGCTGCTCGACCACCACCGTCGGAGCATCGCCGGCCACCTCGTCCAAGCGGAGGAGCGCGGCCTGTCTGGCCTCGTGTTGGATCACCGCCTCGGCGAGGGCATCCTGCCGCGGATCATCGGGTGGAACCTTCGCCCACCGGATCACGGTGGGCAGGGTGCTGCCCTGGAGCACCAGGGTCGCGGCGATGACCGCGAAGGCGAGCCAAATCAGCAGGGAGCGGTAGGGGAACGGTCCGTCGGCCTCGGCGACCGGCAGCGTGAACGCCGCGGCGAGTGTGACCACACCCCGCATCCCGGCCCAGCCGATCACCGTGGGGATGCTGAGGGGAGGCACCGAGTCCTGCTTCCACGGCACCAGCCGCATCAGATAGGTCGCTGAATAGACCACGACGAACCGCACCACCAGAACGGTCCCCACCACGGCCGCGGTGGCGGAGATCAACGTCGACGTGGGGATCGTCAGGTTGCTGATGATCTCCCGAAGCTGCAGCCCGACCAGCAGGAAGACCACACCCTCCAGCAGGAAACGGGTCATCTGCCACACTGCGCTCATCTGCAGCCGGGAGGTGGCAGAGGTCAACGACGACCAGTGATGCCCCAGATACAGCCCACACACCACCACGGCGACCACTCCGGAGGAGTCGATCAACTCCGCCGGCAGATACGCCACGAACGGGGTCAATAAGGACACGGCGTTGCCTATCAGCGGATCGGTAATCCGTCGATGCATCTGGGCAACCCCCCAGGCCACGACGAGCCCGATACCGATCCCTCCGACCACAGCGAGCAGGGCATCGAACGCGATCTCGGTCGCCGTCACCGTCTCGCCTAACGCCGCGGCCACCGCCACGCGTAGGGTCACCAGGGCCGTGGCGTCATTGACCAGGCTTTCTCCCTCAAGGATGGTCACCATGCGTCGGGGAAGCCCGACGCGTCGGGCGATCGCGGTGGCCGCCACCGCGTCGGGTGGGGCGACCACCGCGCCGAGCGCGAACGCGGCTGACAGGGGCAAGCCTGGAACCACCTCATGCAGGATCACCCCCACGCAGATCGCCGTCACCAGCACCAGCCCGACCGACAGCAGCAGGATGGCGCGCAGTTCCAACCGGAACGCCGGCACCGACGTTTCGATGGCGGCCGCGTAGAGCAGCAACGGCAGAAAGCCCATCAGGACCAGGTCAGGGTGCAGCTGGATACTGGGTACGCCCGGGATGTACGAGGCCACGATCCCGACCAACACCAGCAGGATGGGGGCCAGGATCCCTAGCCGCCGGGCCATGGCTGAGACAGCCGTGACGGTCGCGACCAGTCCAACGATGATCACTATCTCAGCCACACCGCGAGCTTAGACGGGTTTACGTGATCTGCCCCGTTAGATTGATCATGGAATCGCCACACGACGCCCCAAAGAATTCATGATCAACAAGAAATCCGATTTAGGGAACGGGTCACTCGCACCTCATAAGGTGCCTGTTCGCGCGATCACCGATCATGGCGAAAGCGACTACCGTGCGGCCATGGGTATCCAAACCCTCGACAGCCATCAACCACGCCGATTCCATGACGACTGGAACGGCCCCCTGCTTGAGGTGGATGACCTCCATCTGGAGTTCATGACCCGTAACGGTCGGGTGCGGGTCCTCAACGGAGTCAGTTACGACGTCAACGCCGGCGAAGCCTTAGCGGTCCTCGGCGAATCAGGCTCCGGCAAAAGCGTAACGGCTCAGGCGATCATGGGCCTTCTGGACACGCCTCCGGCGTACCTGGTCAAAGGGGAGATCCGGTACCGGGGAAACGACCTGTTGAAAGCCTCGGACACGCAACGCCGCCAGATCCGGGGCCGAGAGATCGCGATGGTTTTCCAGGACGCGTTGTCGGCGCTCAACCCGGTCTTCCCGGTGGGCTGGCAGATCGCCGAGACGCTCCGGGTACGCCTGGGAATGAGTCGCCATGAGGCGCACCAACGCGCCATAGAGCTGATGGATCTGGTCAAGATCCCTGCGGCGCGGCAACGGGTGAACGAGTACCCGCACCAGTTCTCCGGGGGGATGCGGCAACGCGTCATGATCGCCATGGCCTTGGCGCTGAACCCGGCGATCCTGATCGCCGACGAGCCCACCACCGCCCTCGACGTGACAGTGCAGGCGCAGATCATGGATCTGCTGCAGGAACTGCGGCGCGAGCTGAACATGGCGCTGATCCTCATCACCCACGACCTGGGTGTGGTCGCCGACATCGCCGACCGGGTCGTGGTGATGTACGCCGGGCGCGTGGTGGAGCGGGCCGACGTGGAGGACCTGTACACCACCCCGGCCCATCCCTACACCGCCGGTCTGCTGGACTCGATCCCCCGCCTGGACATCAAGGGGCACCGGCTGCGTTCCATCGCGGGGACACCCCCGGATCCGGCCCAGATCCCACCGGGATGCGCGTTCCATCCCCGCTGTCCGCACGCGGAACCGGTGTGTACGCGCGAGGTGCCGCCCCCGCACCCCCTGCAAGGTAACCGGATCAGCGCGTGTCACTTCGCCGAGCGCATGGTGCGCGCGGCTCAGGAGGCGCGGTGGCGTACCAGCGTCGAGGACGCGCCCTCACAGGGTGAGGACGCCAGGTACCACGACCGGGATCACGACTGGGATCAGTGGAAGAAGTGACGGGTACCGGTGAGGTACATCGTCACACCCGCGGCCTTCGCGGTCGCGATCACTTCCTCGTCCCGCACCGATCCCCCAGGCTGCACGACCGCGCGTACCCCTGCCTGGATGAGGACCTCCAGGCCGTCCGGGAACGGGAAGAAGGCGTCGGAGGCCGCCACCGCCCCGCTGGCCCGGTCCCCGGCCCGGGTGACCGCCAGTCGGGCCGAGTCGACCCGGTTGACCTGCCCCATCCCGACGCCCACGGTGGCGCCGTCACGGGCCAACAGAATCGCGTTGGACTTCACTGCCCGCACCGCACGCCAGGCGAACGCCAAGTCCGCCAGGGTCGCCGGGTCGGCGGCCTCACCGGAGACCAACCGCCACGCCTCCGGGTCGTCCCCTAGGGCGTCGATGCGGTCAGGGCGCTGCAGCAGCACCCCACCGGACACCTGACGCAGCTCCACCGCGGGTGGCTGCCAGGCGGGTGCCCGCAGGATCCGCAGATTCTTCTTGCCCTGCAGGATCTCCACCGCCTCGTCCTCGTAGTCCGGTGCGACGATCACCTCGGTGAAGATCTCGGAGACCTGCCGCGCCAGCTGCGCGGTGACGGTCCGGTTCACGGCGATCACGCCGCCGAAGGCAGAGACCGGGTCGCAGGCGTTGGCCTTACGGTGCGCCTCCGCGACGTCCGCGGCGATCGCGATACCGCATGGGTTGGCGTGCTTGATGATCGCGACGCAGGGCTCGCTGAAGTCGTTGGCGGCCCGCCACGCGGCATCCGCGTCGACGTAGTTGTTGTACGACATCGGCTTGCCGTGCAGCTGTTCGGCCTGCGCCAGACCGGCCGGCGCGCCCACCTCCCGGTAGAGCGCGGCCTGCTGGTGGGGGTTCTCCCCGTACCGCAGCACCCCGACCAGGTTCAATCCAAAGCCCCGGTACGCCGGCCACGAGGCGCTATCCGTCTCGGTCTCCGAGGCCACCTGTTCGGCCCACCACGAGGCCACCGCGGCGTCATAGGCCGCGGTGTGCGCGAATGCCCGGGCCGCCAACTGACGCCGCTGCTGGGCGGTGAAGCCACCCTCGGCCAACGCCGCCACCACCTCGGGGTAGGCGGCGGGGTCGACGACCACCGCCACGTTGGCGTGGTTCTTGGCCGCCGCCCGCACCATGGCGGGGCCACCGATATCGATCTGCTCCACGCACTCCTCGAACCCCGCCCCGGAGCTCACGGTCTGGCTGAACGGGTACAGGTTGGAGATCAGTAGATCGAACGGAGCTACCTCCAGCTCCGCCAGCTGGGCGACGTGCTCGGGGCGACGCCGGTCGGCCAGCAGCCCGGCGTGTACCCGGGGGTGCAGGGTCTTGACCCGCCCATCCAGGCACTCCGGGAACCCCGTGAGTTCCTCCACCCGGGTGACCGGCACCCCCGCCGCCTCGATGGTGGCAGCGGTGCTGCCGGTGGAGACGATCTCGACCTGGGCATCGCCCAAGGCACGGGCCAGCTCAACCAGGCCGGTTTTGTCGTAGACGCTGATCAACGCCCGTCGGATTGGACGCCGATCGTCGGTCCCACCGGCGGGACGGATGTCGGGGTTCGAGGTCTCGGCACTCACGGGATGGTGACCTTTCTTCCCTGGATGGTCCAACCTTCTCGGACCATGCGCCCCACGTATTCGACCAACTGCCGCCGTTCGGCCTGTTTGATCCGCTCGGTCAAGGTCTCTTCGGTGTCGTCGTCCAGGACCGGGACGGCGACCTGGGCGATGATCGGCCCGGTGTCCACGCCGGCGTCGACGAAGTGCAGCGTCGCTCCGGTGATTTTCACACCGTACGCCAGGGCGTCCCGAGGCCCGTGGATTCCGGGGAACGCCGGGAGCAAAGCGTTGTGGGTGTTGATGTACCGGCCCTCGAACGCGGCCAGGAAGTGCTCCCCGACCAGCTTCAGGAATCCGGCGGAGATGACCAGATCCGGTCGATAGCGGGCCACATGGTCGGTCAACGCTCGATCCCACTCCGACCGCTGCGGGAAGTCCCGAACGCGGCACACGAAGGTCGGTACCCCTGCTGCCGCGGCGATCTCCAACCCCGCGATCCCATCGCGGTCGGCCCCCACCGCGACGACTGTGGCGCCGTAGGCGGGGTCGGCACAGGCCTGCAGCAGGGCCTGGAGATTACTCCCCGTTCCCGATATCAACACGACCAGGCGGGCGGTCAACGCGCGGCCTCCTCAAGTCCGTGGCGCGGCATCACCCTAGCGTGACCCGGTTGGCCCGCCGACGCCGACCCGACGGGTTTTCCTGAAACGGGGATCTCACCGCGACACGGGGCGAACAATGGCGGCATGGCGTATCAGCCTCCGCCCTCCGGAGCCTTCACCCCAGGCCCGGAGCGCGCCAGCTCCTCGCTCAGCTGGATCGCGCTCGGCTTGGGGGTCGCCTCGCTGGTGCTGTGCTGCGTATGGGGTGGGTTCTGGCTGGGGATCCCGGCGATCGTGGTCGGAGGCATCGGCCTTACCCGGGGATCCCGCAATCGCTGGGCGGCGTTCACCGGCATCGCACTGGGCGCGTTCACCCTGCTGCTCACCCTCTTCGTCCTGGCCGTCTACGGGGCGATGGGGTGGTTCCACATGGACTGGGAGCAGATGCCGTGGTGGGAGGAGCCGGACGACGACTAGCCGCGCCGCGCGAGCCCGCGCGTTGCGAGCGCCCCGATCACCCCTCCCGCTGAAATGAGCCCGGCGCCCACCAGCCCCATCCACAGCGGGTGAGGTCCGATCTCCGACAGGCGCCCATCCCCCAACGCCCCACGGGCCAGGAACGCGACGGCGGCGAGCAGTACCCCGGCGGTCGGCAGGCTCAACAAGCCTCCCCCCAGCAGCACCCCGGAAGGCAGATCCGGGTTCCACCGGGCGGTGAGCACCCCCGCCACCATGCCGGCCACCAGAGGGAATCCGACGAGCAATCCCACCGCGGCCGCCACCGGCCCCGCCGGTAGGGCCCCCAGGCTCGGCACCGCCGGCAACGGCCCCACCACCACGTCAAAAACATCGATACGCGTACCAACTCCGAAGGCGAAACCCGGTCCGGTGAGATAACTGGCTCCCCAGATCGCCATGGTGGGCGCGTACATCAGGCAGATCATGGTTAGCCCGATGATGCCGACCGCCCCGGCGTCGTAGGCGCGGTAAATCTCGATGACCTGGGAGTACCGGCTCACGGTGGCGACCGCGGCCAGGACCGCGCCGGCGGCCACCACGAGGACTCCCGCGTACACCCCGGTCCACAGCCCGGTGCGTACCGCCGGCGGGAGTCGACGCCACAGTCGCCGGTCGTCACCGTGTTCGGTCAGGGCGCCGGGCAGGCTGGCCAGACCGGCCAGCAGGCCAGCGGTGAGAAAGGCCCGCAGCGGGGAGATCTGCCAGTACGACGTACCAGCCACCAGTGCCGCAACGCAGGCTACCGCCGCGTAGCAGACCATGACGGCGCCGACCGTCATGGGAAGGACATGGGGTACGCGGCCGACCGCGCGCGCCGTATGCGCGCCCGCCCGCACCAACCGCCACACGATCAGGACGGTCAGGGTCAGAGGCGCCAGGCTGATGGTGCCCTGCGCGGTCCCGACGGGGATGCCGTGGGCGAGCAACCAGGTGGTCAGCGAGAACCGGACCGCGTTCCCCGCCGACGTGTCGGTACCGGAGAACTGCCACAGGAGCAGGACGGACGCCAGCACGGGCGCGAAGGAGACCACGGCCGCCCAGCCGGCGGTTGCGGCGGCGGCCACGAACACCGATCCCCGGGAGGTGTCCGGGGAGTCAACGGTCACCATGGGGTCCCCGGCCTCGGGCGTTGACGGGCCGAGGTTGGGCGTAACCGTTCCGGGGGCACATCGGGCCGCCGACTGAGAGGGGTCGGGCGGCGTGTTGTCCGGTTGCGTCTCATCAGGTGTCCCATCGGTCTTCATCACCGCTGGTGACACCGTACGGTCTCGGTCGCCGGATCGGCGATATACGGGGCCATAGCCGTCACTGTCCCAGCGACGTACCGGACACCCGGACATGACACGCGGGATCCCGTCATTCCGGTTGTGGGGTGTCCGTCTAAAACAGAGTGCTCCCGAGCCGAGGAGCTCGGGAGCACTCCGCCTGGTCGATGAGGCTCACGCGGAAACGCTGAGCTTCCCGCGAACCTGTTCGCCTTGTACCGGCCTCGCCCAGCGAGGCACCCGGCGTGCGAGGCTCGCGCCTCAGAGCGAGGAGATCACCTCACGCATCAGCCGCGCTGTCTCGCTCGGGGTCTTGCCGACGCGTACCCCCACCGCCTCCAAGGCCTGCTTCTTGGCCTCGGCGGTACCAGAGGAACCGGAGATGATGGCGCCGGCGTGTCCCATGGTCTTGCCGACCGGCGCGGTGAAGCCGGCGATGTAGGCCACCACTGGCTTGGTGACGTGGTCGCGGATAAACTCCGCGGCCCGCTCCTCGGCGTCACCACCGATCTCGCCGATCATCACGATCGCCTTGGTCTCGGGGTCCTCCTGGAACGCCGCCAGGCAGTCGATGTGGGTGGTGCCGATCACCGGATCGCCACCGATCCCCACCGCCGTGGAGAAGCCGATGTCTCGCAGCTCGTACATCAGCTGGTAGGTCAAGGTCCCGGACTTGGAGACCAAGCCGATCGGTCCGGGCCCCGTGATGTCGGCCGGGATGATGCCGGCGTTGGACTTGCCAGGGCTGGCCACCCCAGGGCAGTTGGGACCCACGATCCGGGTCCGGTTGCCCTTAGCGGTGGCGTGGGCCCAGAACGAGACGGTGTCGTGCACCGGGATGCCCTCGGTGATCACCACCGCCAGGCCGATTTCGGCGTCGATCGCCTCAATCACGGCGTCCTTGGCGAAGCGGGGAGGCACGAACACCACCGTGGTGTCGGCTCCGGTCTCGGCCATCGCCTCGGCGACGGTCGCGAAGACCGGCACCTTGGTGCCGTCGAAATCGACCTGCTGACCGGCCTTGCGCGGGTTCGTGCCGCCGACGATCCGGGTCCCAGCGGCGAGCATCCGGCGGGTGTGCTTGCTGCCCTCAGAGCCGGTCATCCCCTGCACGATGACCTTGCTGTTCTCGTTCAGAAAAATCGCCATCTCACACCCCCCGGGCAGCCAGTTCGGCGGCGCGGCGGGCCGCACCGTCCATTGTGTCCACACGCTCCACCAGCGGGTGGGCCGCCTCGTCGAGGATGCGGCGCCCTTCGGCGGCGTTGTTGCCATCGAGCCGGACCACCAGCGGCTTGGTGACCTGCTCACCACGCTCTTCGAGCAGCCGCAGCGCCTGCACAATGCCCTTGGCGACCTCGTCGCAGGCCGTGATCCCGCCGAAGACATTGACGAAGACGCTCCGAACCGCCGGGTCTGACAGCACGATCTCCAACCCGTTGGCCATAACCGTGGCCGAAGCGCCACCACCAATGTCGAGGAAGTTGGCGGGGCGTACCCCTCCGAACTCCTCACCGGCGTAGGCGACGACGTCCAATGTGGACATCACCAGCCCAGCGCCGTTACCGATGATCCCGACTTGACCGTCCAGCTTGACGTAGTTGAGGTCGCGCTCCTTGGCCGCTCGCTCCAGCGGGTCCTGCGCGCTGATGTCGGCGAATTCGGCGTGGTCAGGGTGCCGGAAATCGGCGTTGTCGTCGAGGGTGACCTTCGCGTCCAGCGCCAGCACGGCCCCCTCAGGGGTCTTAACCAGTGGGTTGACCTCGACCAGCGTCGCGTCCTCAGCGGTGAAGGTCTCCCACAGCTTGACCACGACATCGGTGACCTGATCGGCGACATCAGCCGGGAAGCCGGCCTGCTCCACGATCTGGCGCGCCTTGGCGTGGTCCACACCAGTCGTGGCGTCGATCGGGACTCGAACGACCTTCTCCGGAGTGGTAGCGGCGACCTCTTCGATATCCATACCTCCCTCGGTGCTGGCGATCGCGAGGAAGGTGCGGTTAGCACGGTCAAGCAGGAAGGAGAAGTAATACTCCTCGGCGATGTCGGCCGTGGTGGTCAGCATGACCTTCTTGACCGTGTGGCCTTTGATATCCATGCCGAGGATGGCGCGAGCGTGCTTCTCGGCCTCGTCGACGTCGTCGGCGAGTTTCACCCCGCCGGCCTTGCCCCGGCCCCCGGTCTTCACCTGGGCCTTGACAACCACTCGGCCCCCGAGCTGCTCGGCGAGCGCCCGGGCCTCTTGGGACGTGGTGGCGACGCCGCCGCCGAGCACCGGCACACCGTGCCGGGCGAACAGCTCGCGCCCCTGGTACTCGTACAGGTCCACTGCGCGTTCCGTTTCCGTCGTACTTGACGCCGTTGAAAACTCGCCCGGCCCCGCCGGCGTCGTCTGTCCAGGGACACCAACGCGTGGGCGCCAACGGTTCCGCCCGGTCGGCGGATTTTCACCGCAGCGTATCGACACAGACCTACCATGCGGCGGGCCGGGTGGCCAAGCGCGGTACGAGTCACATTTACCTTTCAGAACAAGACTCGCCGCCTTCCTGAGACCACCAAAGGTACGCCCGCCAAGGGCACACAAGCGGTCGTCGGAACTTTTACACGGGGCGTTACCAACCGCCGACGGGGTCGTTGAATCCCATGCCGACACGGGAGACAAAAAGTGAGGAACCGCCCAGACGGGTGAGATATCCCCACACCGTGTCGGCGTCGACGGCCGACGCCCCGTCGGTCGAGGGGTGGCGGCGGGGTGTCGTGCGCAGAGGCCGGGCGTGTGAGGGGTGCGCCCGGCCTCACCTTATTGCGGTCTCGCTCTATTGACGGGCCCGCTTAACCCTGGATTCCTGAATGACCAGGAGTCCTGGATTATCACGCTGGATTACCGCGACGCCACGCGAGAGCCAATGTGCTCGCGCACCCATTCCACGATGGACTGCGTGGAGGTCCCGGGGGTGAAGATCCTGGCGACCCCCATCGCCTCCAGCTGTGGAATGTCGTCATTGGGGATGATGCCGCCGCCGAACACCACAATGTCGTCGGCTTCCCGCTCTTTCAGCAGTTCTATGACACGCCGGAACAACGTCATATGAGCGCCGGAGAGCACGGACAGGCCGATCGCGTCGGCGTCCTCCTGAATGGCGGTCTCCACGATCTGTTCCGGCGTCTGGTGCAGCCCGGTGTAGATGACCTCCATACCGGCGTCTCGGAGCGCTCGGGCCACCACCTTCGCGCCACGGTCGTGACCGTCTAGCCCAGGCTTGGCCACCACCACTCGAATGCGTGAGCTCATCGTCGCCCTCCAGGAGCTCGCCCGCCGGACCTACTGCCCGGTAGCAGCCATGGTAGGCCGCCTGCATATCGGCGCTGAACTCCTCTCTCAAGACCAGCATCAAAGCCAGTCCAGAACGCCCGTTCTTCAACCGCGGCCCCTTGCCGGGTTCGGGCTCTACCACGGCCCAGCTCGGCCCAGCCCGCCGCTTCCCACCACCGCCGGCACCGCCCGTCCACGACGCGGACCGTCCGTTCCCATCCCGCCTCATCCGCCGACCGGCGCCGGACGCTCGTCGAATAGACAGGCACACTCCATCTGAACGGGGGACGACAAAACCGGAAGATGTCGCTGTGGGTAACGGGTGCCTCTCTGAAGAGTAACATGGATTTTTATGGTCAAACCTTAACAAAACAATCCAGACAATCGACCATATAACGGAATTAACTGGCGGGGCGGGTTGAGGAGTCGATAACGGATTGGCTACGGTGTCCGCCAGTCGCGGTGTGACGGTCCGCCCCCAGACCCACAGGGGGATGGCCATAACACCCGCGAGGGCACAGACTCCTCGCCCCATGCGCCCCCCGCAGGCGGCAGGGAGTTGATGCCCGACCCTGTTGGCCGACAACGGAGGCTGTGCGTGCATCCCCGCAATGGGCGTAACAGACGTGGGTGTTATCTCGGCGTTCACCGTGCTCCTAGCCCACCCCGCAGCCGGTATGCCGCGGTTGTGACCAGTGCCGTTGTGGGCGCTGGAATCGTGGCCCTGGGCGCTAGCTCCGCGTTGCCGGACAGCGCCTCTTCACCCGATACCTCTGAACTGGCCGCGCTGACTCCTGAGTACACGCCGGTACCTGGCCAGGCCGGTGGGATGTCGGAAGACCGCGCTGAACTGGCCGATCGCTCTACCCGCTCCGGCCGCACCCAGGAGCTTCCGGTGGGTGCCGAACAGCAGGTCCCCGACATCTGGGTGCTCCCCGTGAAGGACTACACCTTCACTTCTGAGTTCGGTCAACGCTGGGGCCGGCTCCACGGCGGTATTGACCTCGCAGGTCCTACCGGAACCCCTATCTACGCCGCTAACGACGGCAGGGTGATCTACGCCGGTTGGGCCGACGGCTACGGCTACCTGGTCAAGATCGACCACGGCAACGGCGTCGTGACCTACTACGGTCACAACAGCGAGATCCTGGTCGAGGTCGGTGACTGGGTCACGGTCGGTCAACAGATCTCCGAGATGGGATCCACGGGCTTTTCAACCGGTCCGCACCTGCACTTCGAGGTCAGGATCAACGGCGAGCGCATCGACCCCGTCCCCTACCTGTTGGAGCGCGGTGTCGACGTCGTCAACCACACCGACTCCCCCTACATCTGATCCCTCTGCCCAGGCGAAGCCACCGCGGTCCGTCGAGCGCCCGTGCCTTGGAACGGCTGCGCGCCGGCGTACCCCGGAACAACCGTCCAGGCGCCGACCGGCGCGTGTCCCCTCCTCACGCCCCGCGCGTGGGCCGCAATGAGACAAATTGGGCTGGGCTTTCCCCAGGGCTCCTTACGCGCCCGCAGGTCCCACGCGTCTTAAAGCTTCTCGATTTACAGCTTCTCGATCGGCGCGTGCCGCAACACCAGCCACATCACCTGGTCGCCAAAGTCGATCTGGGCTTGGGCACGGGCGCCTTGCCCTTGCACCGCCACCACCCGGCCCAGTCCCCACCGGTCATGGTTGACCCGGTCCCCAACCGACAGCGTCGGCACAGCCCGGTCAGCCGCCGCTCCGGCACGCGGCGAGGCGGCGCGCGACCCGAACCGGCTCGTCGACTCACTGTCCAGCGCCCTGGCTCGGCCACCGACTCCGCCGCCGGTCCCCGACCAACTGGTGTACTCAGCCTCGGTACGTTCCCAGCGCACCAGCTCCGCAGGCAGCTCCTCCAGGAACCGTGAAGGCTGGTTGTACTGAGGCTGCCCCCACGCCGAGCGGGTAACAGCTCGGGACACATAGAGCCGCTGCCGGGCACGCGTGATGCCCACGTAGGCCAGCCGCCGCTCCTCCTCCAGCTCGCGCTGGTCCCCCAGCGAACGCAGGTGTGGGAAGACCCCCTCCTCCATCCCGGTCAGGAACACCACCGGAAACTCCAGCCCCTTGGCGGTGTGCAGGGTCATCAGGGTGACCACTCCGGCGTGATCGGGATCGTCGTCGGGGACCTCGTCGGCATCCGCCACCAAGGCCACCTGCTCCAGGAATCCAGCCAGCGTGGGGTCCTCCGGCGCGGTCGCCGCGGCCTCGGTGTCCTCCTCCTCACCCGACCGTCCGGGAGCGGCCAGCTGGGCCGCGGTCACGCGCTCGGTGTACTCCCGAGCCACGCTGACCAGCTCCTGGAGGTTTTCGATCCGCCCCGCGTCCTGCGGGTCATCGCTGGCTTCAAGCTCAGCCAGGTACCCGGTGCGTTCCAGGACCGCCTCCAGGACCGCCTCCGGGGGTTCGGTCCGGGCCAGCTCCGCCAACTCGTCGAGCAGCCTGATGAACTCGGCGATCGCGTTCGCGGCGCGAGTGGAGATCCCAGGGGCCTCACGGGCCCGACGCAGGGCGGCACCGAAGGAGATCCGTTCCCGGCTCGCCAGCGCCTCCACACACGCCACCGCCCGTTCCCCGATCCCCCGCCGCGGGGTATTGAGGATCCGGCGGATGCTCACCGTATCGTCGGGGTTGTCGATGGCCCGCAGGTACGCCAGGGCGTCACGGACCTCACGGCGCTCATAGAACCGCACCCCACCGACCACCCGGTAGGGCAACCCAACCCGGATGAAGACATCCTCGAAGACCCGGGACTGGGCGTTGGTGCGGTAGAACACCGCGATATCGCCCGGGCGTACCCCGTGGGTGTCAGCGAGCCGGTCGATCTCCGCGGCCACCCAGGCCGCCTCATCGTGTTCGGTGTCAGCGACGTACCCGACGATCGGCTCCCCGTCCCCGGCGTCGCTCCACAACCGCTTGGCCTTGCGCTGGGTGTTGCGGGTGATGACGGCGTTGGCGGCGTTGAGGATGGTCTGGGTGGAGCGGTAGTTCTGCTCCAGCAGGATGGTGCGGGCGTCAGGGAAGTCGCGTTCGAACTCCAGAATGTTGCGGATGGTGGCGCCTCGGAAGGCGTAGATGGCCTGGTCGGCGTCGCCAACGACACACAGCTCAGCGGGGGGCAGGTCATCCACCCCAGAGCCGACCAGTTCCCGGATCAGTACATACTGCGCATGGTTCGTGTCCTGGTACTCGTCTACCAGGATGTGCCGAAACCGCCGCCGGTAGCGGTCGGCGATGTCGGGGAACGCCTGCAGCATGTGCACGGTTGTCATGATCAAGTCGTCGAAGTCCAACGCGTGCGCCTGCCACAGGCGCTGTTGATAGAGGCTGTACGCCTCGGCGAGAGCGCGTTCGGCTGGGCCGCTGGCGCGCTCCGCGAACGTTTCGTGATCGACGAGCTCGTTCTTCAGGTTTGAGATCTGAGTGGCCAGCGAACGCGGCGGGTATCGCTTGGGATCTAGGTCGAGCTCCCGCGCCACGATCTGGATCAGGCGGCGCGAGTCGTCGGCGTCATAGATAGAAAAGGTGCTTTTCAGACCTAGCCTGGTGGCTTCGGCGCGGAGTAGCCGGACACACGCCGAGTGGAAGGTCGACACCCACATCAGCCGGGCCCGACGCCCCACCAGGGACGTGACCCGCTCCTTCATCTCCCCGGCGGCCTTGTTGGTGAAGGTGATCGCGAGGATCTGGGAGGGGTGAACGTGACGGGCAGCCAACAGGTACGCGATCCGGTTGGTCAGCACCCTGGTTTTGCCGGAGCCGGCGCCGGCCACCACCAGCAGAGGGGAACCAGCGTGCAGAACCGCGGCCCGCTGAGGCTCGTTGAGCCCTTCCAGCAGCGACTCAGGGTCAAAAGGGGCGGGTGGCGGCGCGGCCGAAGCGCTCGCACCGGTGTCGTCCGCCGCGCGATCGGGCCTGACTGGAGGAATGTCGAATAGGGCGTGCATCGCTTGCGGAGTCTATGCCCGCAAGCCGACAACGTCGCGTGTACCCGGTGGGCTTCTCCGGGAGCTCGCGCTTTTCACTCTGCTGGCCTGGGGCTGTCCGTGGAAAACGTGAGCTCCCGGAGGAAACCAGTGCTTGACGTTGTCAGTCGACGGCGTGGACCACGTCCCGCTCCTCGGCGAAGTGGCACGCGCTCGGGTGCGTTGAACTGGACCGAATCTCCAGCAACGGCTCCTGCTCGGCACAGATGTCCTGCGCCTTCCAGCAACGAGTCCGGAACCGGCAGCCCGAGGGTGGGTTCGCTGGGGAAGGCGGGTCGCCCTCCAGCACGATCTGATCCCGGTGTCCACGTAACGTCGGATCCGGAACCGGCACCGCCGACAGCAGCGCCTGGGTGTAGGGATGGGTCGGGTGATCGTAGATATCGACATCATTGCCGGTCTCCACGATCTTGCCCAGGTACATCACCGCGACGCGGTCGGAGATGTGCCGCACCACCGACAGGTCGTGGGCGATGAAGATGTAAGACAGGCCCAGCTCGTCTTGGAGCTCCTCAAGCAGGTTGACCACCTGCGCCTGGATGGACACGTCCAGCGCCGAGACCGGCTCATCACAGATGATGATCTCCGGACGCAGCGCCAACGCGCGGGCGATACCGATACGTTGCCGCTGACCACCGGAGAACTGGTGCGGGTAGCGGTTGATGTGGTCCGGGTTGAGACCGACCAGCTCAAGCAGCTCCTGCACCGCCTCCCGGCGCTTGTTGCGGGGCACGACATCCGGGTGGATCGCGAACGGCTCCCCAACGATGTCGCCGACCGTCATCCGGGGATTGAGCGAGGTGTACGGGTCCTGGAACACCATCTGGATGTTGCGGCGGGCCCGGCTCAGCGCCGCGCCACGCAACTGGGAGATGTTCTCTCCCCGCACCAGGATCGTGCCCGAGGTGGGTTGCTCCAGCCCCACCAGCAGCCGGGCCAGGGTCGACTTGCCGCATCCGGACTCGCCGACCACCCCCAAGGTCTCGCCGCGTCGCAGGGTGAAGCTCACACCGTCGACGGCCTTGACCTCACCGATCTTCTTCCGGAACAGGATGCCCCGGGTGATCGGGAAGTGCTTAACCAGGTCACGAACCTCCAGCACTACCTCGCCGTCCCCGGTCGAGGCCGCGGAGGCGCCGGCCGCGTCGGAACTGAGACGGTCAGGGGTGCCCGCCTCGCCCGTGGTTTCGGACACCGTGGTCGGCTCTGGAGTGCTCATCGGGCGATGACCTCCTCCCAGTAGTGGCAGGCGCTGCCCCGCTCACTGTTCACCTCGTACAGCGGCGGTCTCTCCTCGTGGCACCGCTGCTGAACGACTGCGCAGCGGGGGGCGAACGGGCATCCCGGTGGGATGTTGGTCAAGGCGGGGGGCAGACCCTTGATGACGTTGAGCCGCTTCCCCTTGTGGTCCACGCGGGGAATCGATTCCAGCAGCGCCTTGGTGTACGGGTGGGCGGGGCTGGCGTAGATGTCGTGCACTGGCGCCCGTTCCACCACCCGACCCGCGTACATCACGGAGATCCGGTCGGCGACGTCGGCCACCACACCCATGTCGTGGGTGATCAGGATCAGACCCATGTTGCGTTCGCGCTGTAGCTCCGCCAGCAGCCCCATGATCTGCGCCTGCACCGTCACGTCGAGGGCGGTGGTGGGCTCATCGGCGATCAGCACGTCGGGATCCAGCGCGAGCGCCATCGCGATCATGACGCGTTGCCGCATCCCCCCGGAGAACTGATGCGGATACTCGTTCACTCGCTGCCGAGCGGCTGGGATCTTCACCAGCTCCAGCAGCTCGATGGCGCGCCGCTTGGCCTCCGCCCGGGAGGTGCCCCGGTGGATCCGGTACATCTCCCCCAGCTGGAAACCAACGGTGAAGACGGGGTTGAGGGCCGACAGCGCATCCTGGAAGATCATCGCGATCTTGGCGCCCCGGATCCGGCGTCGCTGCTCCTCGGGGAGAGTGAGCAGATCCACCCCGCGGTACCGCACCTGTCCACCGGTAACGAAACCGGGTGGGCTGTCGATAATCCCCATGATCGCCTGGGCGGTGACGCTCTTACCGGAGCCGGACTCGCCCAGAATCGCCAGCGTTTCTCCCTCGGAGAGGGAGAAGGTCACGCCGTTGACAGCCTTCGCCACCCCGTCACGGGTACGGAATTCGACCTGTAGGTCCTCAACTTCAAGCAGCGGTGCGTTGGGGTCGAACGCCACCGCTCCCTTTTTTGCCTCAGTCTCAACAGTCACGGCGTACCTCAGCGCAGCTTGGGATCGAGGGCGTCCCGCACGGCGTCACCGAGCAGGATGAACGACAGCACGGTGCCGACCAGAAGCCCAGCGGGGAAGATCAGCAGATAGGCGTACCCCGTCAGAACGAAGTTCTGAGCCTGGTTGATCATGACTCCCCAGGAGACCGTGGGCGGCTGCAGCCCGACTCCAAGGAAGGTCAGGGTCGCCTCAGCGCCGACGAAGCTTCCCAACAGGATGGTGGCCACCACGATCGTAGGCGCCACCGCGTTCGGGAGGATGTGCCGCAGGATGATCCGGGTATTGGACGCTCCCAACGACCGCGCGGCTTGCACGTAATCCATGTTCTTGGCGGAGATTACGCTCGCTCGCATAATTCGAGCGACCTGCGGCCAAATCAGCACGGCCAGAACGCTGGCGATCGCCCACACCGAGTGGGTTCCCACCAGGGTGAGGAAAGCCACACCACCGAGCAGGAAAGGCAGTCCCGCCACGATCTCGCTCAACCGGATGAGCAGGGCGTCGATCCAGCCGCCGAAGTAGCCAGCCAGAACGCCAAAGACTCCACCGATCAGAACGACACCGAGGGTCCCGAACAGGGCCACCAGAATGGACGGTCGTGCACCGTAAATCGCTTGCGCGTAATAGTCACAGCCGGTCACGCTGGTGCCGAAGATGTGCTCGCTGCTGGGATGCAGACGTGCCTCCCCGATGTCGCAATCCCGAGGATCGGTACGCGTCCACAGCCACGGAAATGCGGCCATCGACACCATAAGCAGAATGTAGAGGGTGGAGATGATAGCGGTGGGGCGACGCCGCAGATCATGGAAAGCGTCCATCCAGAGGCTGGCGTTGCGACGCGGTTTGTCCCCCTGGCCCGCCGTATCCGCCTTCAGGGAGGGCGAGGTGGTGCTGTCCTCCACCGAGGTCGAGTTGTTCTCCACCTCCGTCGCTTCAGGGGTGACGTTGTGTGAGTCACTCATAGCGGATCCTCGGGTCGAGTACGGCATAGAGCAGGTCGACGAGCAGGTTGATCACCAGGTACACCAGCACCAAGAAAGTGACCACCGGAATGATCACAGAGGCGTCCTGCTGGCGTACTCCATTGATGACGAGCCCGCCGATGCCGGGGATGTTGAAGATAGTCTCGGTTACCACCGCGCCGCTCATCAGCACACCGATCTGGTAACCCAGGTCAGTGATCACTGGAATCAGCGAGTTACGCAGAGCGTGAACCCCGATCACACGACGCCGCGGCAGTCCTTTGGCGATCGCCGTGCGGACATAATCCGCGCGGAGGTTCTCCATCAGACTGGTGCGGGTCAGGCGTGCTGTGGTGGCCAGACCGAGCGCCGCGAGCACCACCGCGGGGAGGATCAGACTCGCCCATGGATGATCAGGGGTGTAACGCACCCCGAACAGTGCGGTCAGCCAATCAGGCGCCCAACTCGAATCCCGGAATACCCCACCGAACTCGACCCCCAGGTAAACCTGCACGAGCCGGCCGAGCACGAAGACCGGGACCGAGATGAACAATACGGTGCTGACCTTCACCAGGTAGTCCACAACGCCCTCGCCCCGCAGACCGGCGATGACGCCCGTGGAAAGTCCAATGACGACTTGAAGCACGAACGCCAGGAAAGCCAAGCGAAGCGTGACGGGCAGGGCGTGGGAGATGAGCTCAGTAATGGGAATCCGTTGGAAGTTGACTCCGAGTTCTCCCTGAACCAGGTTGCTGACTCGCTCCCAGAACAACCCCAGGCACGGATTCCCTGTCTGCTCTAGGCAGGGATCGCTGGTGTTGAAAACCTCCGCCAGCGCCTGCAGCTGTGCGGGGGTTGGGGTGCGTTCCCCGAACATCGCCCGGGCGGGGTTGCCGTTGATCTGGATTCCCAGGACTACCAGGTAATGCAGAAGGAATATCGATCCTATGACGGTTGGGATGAACTGAAGTAGTCGTTTAAGGATGTACCGCCCCATCGCGGGCCTCCGCTAGTGGTTCACGATGACAGCCGGCGCCCACGGGTGACGCCGGCTGTCATCGTGTATCGATTCCGCTCCTATTCGCTACGCCCGGTTCGCGTTATCAGGCGACGGTAATCTGAGCCCAGTCCAGGTTCTGCTCGACCGGGTTGTAGATCACGTTCTCGAACTCCGGGCTGTAGACCAGCGCTTCGGCGTAGTTCCACAGCGGAATCATCGGCATGTCCTGCAGGATGATGTCCTCAGCCTGCTGGTAGTACTGGATGCTCTCCTCGAGCGTGGCGGCCTGGTCACCCATGTCGATCAGAGCGTCGACCTCGGGGTTGGAGTAACCAGTGTCGTTGGTGGACGCGCCAGTACCGAACAGCGGCCGCAGGAAGTTCTCCAGCGACGGGTAGTCCATGATCCAGCCGGAGCGGAACGGCCCGGTCATCTCCAGCGCCTCGCGGCGGTCGAGGAACTGGGCGAACTGCAGCTCACCGTGCAGCTCGAACTCGATACCGAGCTCCTCACGGATCTGGTTACCCAGCGCCTCCATCCACTGGTCGTGACCAGCGCCGGCGTTGTACCACAGCTCCATGGTGCCCTCGAAGCCGCCGATCTCGTCGAGCAGTCGCCGTGCTTCGTCGGGGTTGTACTCGCACAGCTCACCGCAGGCGTCCTCGCGGTGGCCCGCCACCAGGCTGGACGCGACCGAGGTCGCCGGCTCGTAGGTGCCGTTCCAGATGGCGTCGATGATCTCCTGACGGTTGATCGCCATGGAGATCGCGTGCCGCAGCCGCGGGTCGGCGTACCGCGGGTCGTAGGTCGGGAAGGCCAGGTACCCCATCGTGGCGATCGGCACGTTGATGAAGGTGTCGGGGTAGTCCTGCCGCGCCTGCTCGATCAGGGACGGGTCGACGTTACGGACCACGTCAACCAGGCCCGCCTCGAAGTCCTCGTAGGCGGTCACGATGTCGTCGTAGACCTGGAAGATCAGGCGGTCGAGCTTGGCCGGCTCACCGCCGTAGTCCTCGAACCGCACCAGCTCCAGACGAGCCTGGGTCTCGGGGATCCACTCGGAGTCCTCCGCGAACATGAACGGCCCGTTACCGATCGGGTGCCGCTCGCACGCCTCAACGTCGGCGAGGCACTCCTCGGCCATCGGCGCGAACGCGGTGTAACCCAGCATGATCGGGAAGCTGGCGAACGGGGCCGACAGCGTCACCTCGAAGGTGAGTTCGTCGATAACCCGCAGACCGGACAGCGTCTCAGCGGTGGGCTCGGGGGCCTGCTGCGGGCCTTCCTCACCGTCCGGGTCCGGCGGCGCTACCTCCTCGTACCCCTGGATGCGGTCGAAGAAGTGGGCGTTGAGCTGAGCGTTGGGGCCGTACGCCGCGTAGTTCCAGCTTCGTACGAAGGACTCAGCGTTGACTGGCTCTCCGTTGTGGAAGGTCCAGCCTTCCTTCAGGGTAATTGTCCAGGTGGTCTGATCCTCGGACTCAATTGACTCCGCGATCAGGTTGACCGGCTCGTTCGTCTCGGGATCGTAGGTAATCAGGGTGCTGTAGACCGCCTGAAGAACAGCAGCACCTTCAGATTCGTTGGTGTTCGATGGAAGCAGGTGCTGCGGGTCACCGATCTGGACGACCATGGTGTCACCCTGCTCCTCCGACCCGGAAGAGCCGTCATCACCGCCACAGGCGGTAGCGAAAAGCGTCACTGCGGCTATTCCCGCAGTGAGGCGCAATGTCTTATGAGACCCGCGCATGAACTGCCTCCTAAGGCGCTCGTGGAGGGATGAGAACTGTGGGCCACGATGGCCCGCAGGACGCCAGCCGAAAAGTACCGTTACCCACTCGATACGTAGACGGGACGGAGCCGAGACGACACGGGGAGCCGAACCGACGTCCGGCTAGCGGCCATCGATGTCCGACTATGTAACAACCCCCGCGTTCAGGTAACTCAGCGTGATCAACGCGATGCGATACCGCCTCATCGCCTAGCCGCCGGCCGGCCTCCTCAGCTTCACGTTCACTCGATAGTGCCTCGAGTCGATCACCACGGCTCAGCCTTTATATGGCATAATTGCCGCGTGACTTGTCAGGCGTGGCACTACTTTACCTACGGCTCCGGGAGTCCGGCAGCCGGCGGTCACGTCTGAAATCCCAAGACCACCACAGCCCCGGGCTCCAAGGCCCGGGGTTATGCGTTCCGGGCCTGGAGCGTGGCCTCGAGGAACACGAGGAGAGCACGATGACCACGGCCCTTCCCACCTCCACCAACAGTGGCACCAGCGACGTGGAGGCCTCCCAGACCATTGGCTCCTTGCGGGAGCGAATCGACGAAATCGACTCCCAGATCATCCAGCTGTGGCAGGAACGCGCGCGTTTGTCACGTGAAGTCGGCAAGACGCGGCTCGCCTCGGGCGGTACCCGTCTGGTGCTCGCGCGGGAGCGGGAGATCTTGGAACGCTACCGGCGCGCGTTGGGCGCGGACGGTACCCAGTTGGGCCTGCTTGTCCTGCGGGCTGGGCGGGGTCCACTGTGATGATTCACTCACGGTCCGGCCGGACCGGCCGAGGCCGTACCGCGTTGTGAGGGCCATCGACGATGGCCCATTACTATCGGAATCCGTGACCTTACAGTCGCCACTGCCAGCGGACGATGTGCGCCGCGTCCTGGCCATCTTCGCGCACCCGGACGACATCGACTTCGGCGCCGCCGGCACGGTGGCGCACTGGGTGGCGCAAGGTATTGAGGTCGCCTACCTCGTGGTGACCCGGGGGGACGCCGGAGGGTTCGACGACACCCCTCGGGATCAGATGCCTGTACTGCGGGAGGCCGAACAGCGGGCGGCGGCCGCCGCCGTCGGGGTCACCACGGTTCAGTTCCTGGATGGCTACGCCGACGGTCAGGTGTATGTCACCCATGAACTGCGCCGGGATCTCACCCGGGTGATCCGTCAGTTCCGGCCCGACCGAGTCCTTACCAATTCCCCGGTACGCCGGTGGGACCGGCTGGGTGGGCCAAACCACCCTGACCATCTCGCGGTGGGCGAGGCCACCTGTGCTGCCGTGTACCCCGACGCCCGTAACCCGTTCGCCCACCCGGAACTGCTACAGCACGAAGGCTTAGAACCCTGGACGGTCCGTGAGGTGTGGTTCATGGGCGGCCCGTCCCCCAACCACTACGTCGATATCACCGACACTTTCCCCGCTAAAGTGGCCGCGCTCCGGGCTCACGTCACCCAGCTGGGCCACGACCCCGGTTT